>JBNJKM010000001.1:0-456350 GCA_051751085.1 Actinomycetota bacterium
TCCGGTGGTCGAGCCGGTGGTTCCGGTGGTCGAGCCGGTGGTTCCGGTGGTCGAGCCGGTGGTCCCGGTGGTCGAGCCGGTGGTCCCGGTGGTCGAGCCGGTGGTCCCGGTGGTCGAGCCGGTGGTCCCGGTCGTGGAGCCGGTGGTCCCGGTGGTCGAGCCGGTGCTGCCGATCGTCGAGCCTGTTGCTCCGATCGTGGCGCCGGTCACCCCGGTCGTTGAGCCGGTCGTCCCGGTCACTCCTGCAGTCCCGACGACGCCGGCCGTCGCGCCCGTCACGGTTCCGGCGCCGGTCCTCCCGACCCCGGAGCCTGCGGCCGCCATGGAGGAACTGGCGCCGCAGCCGGTCATCCCCGAGATCGAGAGGGTCGTCGCGCCGGTCGAGCCGGCCACTGCGATCGGGCGCACGGTGGCCGAGGCGCTCTCGGCGGTGGCAGTCGCCGCCGCTCCCGCCGCAGCGCCGGTTGCGCCGGCACCCGCACTCTCCACCCGCGAGCACGCTGCTCCGACGCGCACCCTGGACCCCGCGCCCACTGAGCAGCAGGCGCCGACCTCTTCGGTCGCCGCGGCTGCCGGTGCGAGCGGCGGCGCAGCAGGCTCGGCGGCATCGCTGTCGGCGCTCACCCAAGCCAACGTCCTCACCAGCCTCGCCGCTGGCAAGGTCGTCGCGGTCGCCCAGGACCGCATCCCCAGCTCCCTGTCCCAGGAGCACAGCTCGCGCCCTGACTGAGTGACCCGAGCGTCGCGCACTCCGCGCGACATGCAGCCGGCCCGGAGCGGGACGGCGGATCACTCACTTGAAGGGCAGACCAATGAGCAAGTTCACGTGGCGACCGCTGTACATCACGGCGCTCGCAGGAGGCCTTTGGGCCGCGGGCACTGGCGTCGCCAGTGCTGCAGACACCGACGCCGCACACGGCCTCGGTGAGGGCGAGCAGGTGGTCGCATCAGCCCCGCTGTCGTCGACCGACGGCGCCGCCGTCCAGACAGAGCTCGAGCCGGTGGAGCCGGTGGAGCCGGTCGTGCCGCCGATCGTCGAGCCAGTCGTAGAGCCGGTGCTGGAGCCGGTCGTGCCGGTGGTCGAGCCGGTCGCGCCGGTCGCTCCGGTGATCGAGCCGGTGCCGGAGCCGGAGGCGCCGGCGCTGGAGCCGGTTGAGCCGGTCGTCGAGCCGGTGGATCCGGTCGTGCCGGTGGTCGAGCCGGTGCTGGAGCCCGTCGTCCCCATCGCGGACCCGGTCGTCGAGCCGGTCGCACCGGTCGCGCCGGTCATCGAGCCGGCGCCGGAGCCGGAGGTGCCGGTGCTGGAGCCGGTGGAGCCGGTCGTCGAGCCGGAGGAGCCGGTCGTCGAGCCGGTTGAGCCGGTCGTCGAGCCGGCACCGGAGCCGGAGGCGCCGGTGCTGGAGCCGGTGGAGCCCGTCGTCGAGCCCGAGCCGGAGCCGGAGCCGGAGCCGGAGCCGGAGCCGGAGCCCGGGTCGCCGGTGCTGGAGCCGGAGCTGCCGATCGCGGAGCCCGTACTTGCCCCAGGGGCACCGGTCGTGGACCCGCCGCTGGAGCCGGTCGTACCGGTCGTGGAGCCGGTGCTCGAGCCGGTCGCCCCGGTCGCGCCGGTCATCGAGCCGGTGCCGGAGCCGGAGCCGGTGCTGCCGGTGCTGGAGCCCGTGGTCCCCGTCGTTGAGCCGGTGCTGGAGCCGGTCGTGCCGGTCGTGGAGCCGGTGCTCGAGCCGGTCGCGCCGGTCGCGCCGGTCATCGAGCCGGTGCCGGAGCCGGTGGTGCCAGTGATGGAGCCTGTGGTCCCGGTTGTTGAGCCGGTGCTGGAGCCGGTCGTGGAGCCGGTGGTCGTGCCGGTGCTGGAGCCGGTCGTCCCGGTCGTGGAGCCGGTGGTCGAGCCGGCGCTGGAGCCGGTCGTCCCGATCGTGGAGCCGGTGGTCGAGCCGGTGCTGGAACCGGTCGTCCCGGTCGTGGAGCCGGTCGTGGAGCCGGTGGTCGAGCCGGTGCTGGAGCCGGTCGTCCCGGTCGTGGAGCCGGTGGTCGAGCCGGCGCTGGAGCCGGTCGTCCCGGTCGTGGAGCCGGTGGTCGAGCCGGTGCTGGAACCGGTCGTCCCGGTCGTGGAGCCGGTCGTGGAGCCGGTGGTCGAGCCGGTGCTGGAGCCGGTCGTGCCGGTGGTGGAGCCGGTGCTGGAGCCGGTCGTGCCGGTGGTCGAGCCGGTGCTGGAGCCGGTCGTGCCGGTGGTGGAGCCGGTGCTGGAGCCGGTCGTGCCGGTGGTGGAGCCGGTGCTGGAGCCGGTCGTGCCGGTGGTGGAGCCGGTGCTGGAGCCGGTCGTGCCGGTGGTGGAGCCGGTGCTGGAGCCGGTCGTCCCGGTCGTGGAGCCGGTGGTCGTGCCGGTGCTGGAGCCGGTCGTCCCGGTCGTGGAGCCGGTCGTGGAGCCGGTGGTCGTGCCGGTGCTGGAGCCGGTGGTCGCGGTCGTCGAGCCGGTCGTCCCGGTGGTGGAGCCGGTGGTCCCGGTGGTCGAGCCGGTGGTCGAGCCGGTGGTCGTGCCGGTGCTGGAGCCGGTCGTCCCGGTCGTGGCACCGGTCGTTTTGATCGCAGCGCCGGTCGCAGCGCCGGTCGTCCCGATCGTCGAGCCCGTCGTGCCGGTCGTCGCGCCGGTCGTCGCGATCGTCGAGCCCGTCGTGCCGGTCGTCGCGCCGGTGGTCGCGGTGGTCGAGGCGGTGGCAGCGACGGCGAACAAGGTCTCGCTGAGCGCGGCATCGAGCCCTGTCGCAGATGCATCTGCGACGCAGATGGCGCCGGAGCCGTCGATCAAGTCGACGCCGCCAATCAAGCCGGTCGCGACGCCCGCACCGACGGCTGCGCCGCCGGCCGCCGCCGGCCAGGCTGCGCACATCCCGGCTGGAGCTCTCGCCGATCCCGCCCCCGCCCCCGCCCCCGCCGAGGAGGAGAAGGGCGAGATCAACCCGACCGAAGCCGTCGCGGGCATCATCAGCGCCGTCGTCGACAGCAGGGTCAACCTGTCGTACCCGAGCGACTCGATGGCCGCGTTCCTGCCGCGCACCGGGGCGGAGCACAGCATCCGACTGCTGCTGTCGGCCTTCGGGATGCTGATCGTCGGTGGGGCGCTCATGCTCACCACTCGCCGACGCGACGAGGAGTGACGTCGGTGGGGATGCGGGGCGCGCGTTGCGCGGCCCCGCATCTCGGCATGCGGACGCGACGCGCCGCATCGGCTTGACGCCGATCGAACGTATGTTCGATCATGGGGTGTGGCCAACGAGACGACGAGCAGCGCGGGAGCAGCGCAGACGGTGCGCCTGCGCGGCAGCCGCATCGGGGTGCTCCGGGTGCCCGACTGGCCGATCGTCGTCGCACGACAGACCGGAGCGCTGCCCGGCGGCGGAGAGCACGGTGCTCCCGGCGCCGTCGTGCACGCGATGCGGATCGTCGCGTGCGACGAGGGAGCCCGGGCGGACGGCGTGCGAGTGGGCATGCGCATCCGCGACGCGCAGGCGGCATCGCCGCTGCTCGCGCTCGCGCCCGCCGACCCGGTGGGGGAGGCGCTCGCCTTCGAGCGTGTGGTGCGCGCCGTGCTCGCGGTCGTGCCGGCCGCCCAGCCCATCGGCGACGGCGCGCTGGCATTCCGGATGCGCGGTGCCAGCAGGTTCTACGGGTCCGAGCAGCGGGCGCTCGAGGCCGTGCGCGGGGCGCTCGCTCCGCTGGGGCTGACGGCCAGCTTCGGCGTCGCCGACGACCGCTTCTCCGCAGAGCTCGCGGCGACCGCCTCCGGCGAGACGATCGTGCCGGCCGGCCGCAGTCGGGTGTTCCTCGAGGCGCTCCCGGTGGGCGTGCTCGGCGACGACGAGCTGCCCGGCATGCTGCACCGGCTCGGCGTGCACACGCTCGGCGGCTTCGCTCGCCTGCCCGACGACAGCATCCGAGACCGCTTCGGCGAGGCGGGGCTCGTCGCGCTGGCCCGCGCGCGCGGCGAGGACGACCGACGCATCGATGCCGACGGGCTCGGCGAGGAGCGCGTGCTGCGGCTCGCGTTCGAGCCCGGCATCGAGGGCGTGCAGGAGCTCGCGCTCGCGGTCCGGGAACCGGTCGAGCGCTTCGTGCGACAGCTGGCCGAGCAGCGCCTCGTGTGCAGCGAGATCCGCATCGTGCTGCGCGGCGAGGAGGGGCACGTGAGCGAGCGGCTCTGGCGCCAGCCCGGCTTCCTGCGCGCGGGCGACATCGTCGACCGGATGCGCTGGCAGCTGACCGAGAGCGAGCTCGGCTCGCCGCTCGTCGAGGTGCTCGCCGCGCCCGAGCGCCTCGACGCCGACGCCGAGCACATGCCGGGGCTGTGGGGCGGCGGCGACATCGACGACCGCACGAAGCACGCGCTCGAGCGGCTGCAGGGGATGCTCGGCCGCGAGGCGGTGCTGACGGCGGCGCCGGGCGGGGGCAGGCTGCTCGCCGAGCGGGGCGTGCTGACGCCGTGGGGCGACGCGGCGCCGGCGCCGGCCGCCGGGCCGTGGCCCGGTGCGCTGCCGCCGCCGCGGCCGTCGGTCGTGTTCCGGCCGCCGCTGCCGGTGCGACTGCTCGACGGGGCGGGTGCGCAGGTCGAGGCGGCGGCGCTGGACGCGCGTGAGGGGGCGCCCGCGATCTTCTCGCCACCGGCATCCGCCCGCCGCCGCGTCGTCGCCTGGGCCGGACCATGGCCCATCCGGCGTCGCGACCTCGGCGACGTCGTGCATCGCGTGCAGATCCTCGACGGCGAGGGGGAGGCGTGGGTGCTGCTGCACGCCGACGGCCTGTGGCTCGCGGAGGGCCGCTATGCGTAGCGATCTCAACGTCGCGGGTGGTCGGACGACCGGCTGACGCGCTCGAACGACCACTGGCGACGTTGAGAAGGCAGAGAGAGGAGGGGAGCGATGGCGGGCTGGAACAACCCGGCGATGCCCTGGCGCGAGCTGGAGGGCATCCTCTCGGACCGCGACGTCGGCAGCAGCAGCGGCCGCCGTCACCCGGCCGAGCTCGACGAGGCTCGCCGCCCGCGCATCGGCGTGCCGGATCCTCGAGCGGCGACGCCCTACGCCGAGCTGCACGCGCACTCGCACTACTCGTTCCTCGACGGCGCCTCGAGCCCGGCGGAGCTCGTCAACGAGGCTCGCGCGCTCGGGCTCGAGGCGCTCGCGCTCGTCGACCACGACGGGCTCTACGGAGCCGTGCGCTTCGCCGAGGCGGCCGCCGAGGCCGGCCTGCCGACCGTCTTCGGCACCGAGTTCACGCTCGGCCTCGAGACGCCCCAGAACGGCATCCCCGACCCCGACGGCAGCCACCTCGTGGCGCTCGCGACCGGGCCTGCGGGCTACACGGCGCTCGCGACCGCGCTCACCGACGGCTACCTGACGACCGACGCGCACGGTGTGCCGGGGGAGAAGGGCAGACCGGTCTTCGAGCTCGAGCGGCTCGCCGAGACGGCGGGCGGTGAATGGCTCGTGCTCTCCGGCTGCCGCAAGGGCGGCGTGCGGCAGGCGCTCGAGCGCCACGGCTCGGCGGCCCAGGGAGCGGAGGCGGCGGGTCACGAGCTCGACCGGCTCGTGTCGCTCTTCGGCCAGGATCGCGTCGCGGTCGAGCTCAGCGACATCGGCGACCCCCGCGACTTCGAGCGCAACCGGGTGCTCGCCGACCTCGCCGAGGGCCGTCGGCTGCCGGTGATCGCCACCACGAACGCGCACATCGCGAGCCCGATGCAGCAGCACCTCGGGGACGCGGTCGCGGCGGTGCGCGCCCGCCGCTCGATCGACGAGCTCGACGCGTGGCTGCCGGCCGGCGGTGTGCCGTCGCTCCGCTCGGGTGCCGTGATGGCCCGCCGCTTCCGCGCGTTCCCCGGCGCGGTCGACACGGCCGCCGCGCTCGGCCGCGCCCTCGCGTTCGACCTGCGTGCCGCATCCCCCCGACTGCCGAACGTCGAGGTGCCCGACGGCCACACGGCCATGAGCTGGCTGCGCGCGCTCGTCGACGAGCGGCTGCCGCGCGTCTACGACACGGTGGACGGCGCGCCGACCCCCGACGTGGCCGCGCGGCTCGAGCACGAGCTCGGCCTCATCGAGCAGAAGGGCTTCGCCGGCTACTTCCTCATCGTGTTCGAGATCTCCGACTTCGCGCACTCCCGCGGCATCCTCTGCCAGGGTCGCGGCTCGGCGGTCGCGAGCGCCGTCTGCTTCATCCTCGGCATCACCGCCGTCGACCCGATCCGCTACCGGCTGCCGTTCGAGCGCTTCATCTCGATGATGCGCGAGGAGGAGCCCGACATCGACATCGACTTCGACGCCGGCCGCCGCGAGGAGGTCATCCAGCACGTCTACGAGCGCTACGGCCGCCGCAACGCCGCCCAGGTGGCGAACGTCATCACCTACCGCCCGAAGTCGGCGGTGCGCGACGCCGCGAAGGCGCTCGGCTACGCCGTCGGGCAGCAGAACGCCTGGTCGAAGTCGGTCGAGTCGTACTCGAAGCCCGACGTCGAGGGCATCCCGGATGCCGTCACCGAGCTCGCGGGCGAGTTCCTGCACGCGCCGCGGCACCTGGGCATCCACTCGGGCGGCATGGTGCTCACCGAGGAGCCGGTCGGCTCGGTGTGCCCCATCGAGCCAGCCCGCATGGAGGGCCGCACGGTGCTGCAGTGGGACAAGGACGACTGCGAGTGGATGGGCCTCGTCAAGTTCGACCTGCTGGGCCTCGGCATGCTCGGCGCGCTCTCGCACACGATGCAGCTCGCGGCGGAGCACACGGGCGAGTCGTGGACGCTCGCGACGATCCCCAACGAGGAGGCGGGGGTCTACGACATGCTCTGCGAGGGGGATGCGGTGGGCGTCTTCCAGGTCGAGTCGCGCGCGCAGATGGCGACGCTGCCGCGCCTGAAGCCGCGCTGCTTCTACGACCTCGTGGTCGAGATCGCGCTCATCCGCCCCGGCCCCATCCAGGGCGGCGCGGTGCATCCCTACATCCGGCGGCGCACGGGCGCTGAGGCGATCAGCTATCCGCACCCGCTGCTCATCCCCGTGCTCGAGCGCACGCTCGGGGTGCCGCTGTTCCAGGAGCAGCTCATGCAGATGTCGGTCGCCGTGGGCGGCTTCGACGCCGGCGAGGCCGACCAGCTGCGGCGCGCGATCGGCTCGAAGCGCTCGCTCGAGCGGATCGAGGCGCTGAAGGCGAAGCTCTTCGCGGGCATGGCCGCGAACGGCGTCGAGCCCGATGTCGCCGAGTCGATCTACCGCAAGATCGAGGCCTTCGCCGGCTTCGGCTTCGCGGAGTCGCACTCGCTCGCCTTCGCGAAGCTCGTCTACGCCTCGTCGTGGATGCGGCTGCACTACCCGGCGGCGTTCCTCGCGGGGCTCCTGCGCAGCCAGCCGATGGGCTTCTGGTCGCCGCAGACGCTCGTGGCGGATGCGCTGCGGCACGGCGTCGAGACCCTCCGTCCCGACGTGGTGCGCTCGGCCGTCGACGCGGGCCTCGAGCGGCACGGGCAGCCCGCCGGCCGCGGGGACGACGCGTGCATGGCGCGCGACCAGCCCCCGGTGCCGCCCGTCGCATCCGAGACGCTCGCCATGCGCGGCAGGCACCGGCGCGACGGCGCCTTCTCGGTGCGGATGGGCCTGTCGAGCGTCACCGGCGTGGGCGAGGCCGCCGCCGGCCGGATCGTCGCCGCGCGCGAGGCGTCACCGCTGCGCGACATCCACGACCTCGCCCGCCGCGCCGACCTCGACCGCGGCGAGCTCGAGGCGCTCGCGACCGCGGGAGCGCTCGAGGGGCTCGGCATCGGCCGCCGCGAGGGGCTGTGGCTCGCGGGTCCGGCGTCGACCGAGCGCGAGGACCAGCTGGAGGGCTCGCAGGTGACGCTGCAGCCGCCGCTGCTGCCGATCCTGTCGGCCGAGGAGCAGGTGGCGCTCGACATCTGGTCGACCGGCGTCGCCCCCGACGACCACCCGGTGCGGTACGCGCGGGCGATGCTCGAGGGCCGAGGCGTGCTGCCGATCGCCCGGCTCGCCGACGCCGAGCCCGGGCGGCGCGTGCAGGCGGCGGGGATCGTCACGCACCGGCAGCGGCCGAGCACGGCGCAGGGCGTGACGTTCATGAACCTCGAGGACGAGACGGGCATGCTCAACGTCATCTGCTCCAAGGGCCTGTGGGCGCACTCGCGGCAGGTCGCGCGGCACTCGCCGGCGCTCATCGTGCGCGGGATGCTGCAGCGCACCCCGGAGGGCGTGATCGCGCTGCTCGCCGACAGGCTCGACCGCTTCGACGTGCCGACGAGCGGCTCGCGCGACTTCCACTGACGCGCGTCAGGCGATCCGCTCGCCTGCCCGCCACACGCCCGTCACCTCGCGCTGCTCGTCGAGCGCGACGAGGTCCGCGGTCGCGCCGACCGCGATCCGTCCGAGGTCGGCGCGACCGATCGCGTCCGCCGGCGCCCGCGTCGCGGCGTCGAGCGCCGCCTCGAGCGGCACGCCCGCGCCGACGAGGACGCGCACCGCGCGGTCGAGCGTGAGCGTCGACCCGGCGATCGCGTCGCCGTCGACGAGGCGGGGGAGGCCGCGGTCGACGCGCACGTCCAGGCTCCCGATGCGGTAGCGGCCGTCCGGCATGCCGGCGGCGGCCATCGCGTCGGTGATGAGCGCGACGCGGCCGGGCGCGGCGCGAGCCAGGAGCGCGAGCATCTCCGGCGCGACGTGCTCGCCGTCGGCGATCGCCTCGAGCGTCACGCGCTCGTCGAGCAGCGCGGCGGCGAGCGGTCCGGGGGACCGGTGGTGCATCGGCGGCATGCCGTTGCAGGCGTGGGTGAGCAGCGTCGCGCCCGCGTCGAAGGCGGCGCGCGCGGTATCGGCGTCGGCGCCGGTGTGGCCGACGGCGACCCGCACGCCGGCGGCCACGAATCGGGCGATCGCGTCGAGCGCACCGGGGAGCTCCGGCGCGATCGTCACCTGCAGCAGGTGCCCGTCACCCGCCTCGAGCAGCGCATCGACGGTGTCGGGGGTGGGCGAGGCGAGCGCCGACGGATCGTGCGCGCGGCGGTGGCTGTCCGCGAGGAAGGGGCCCTCGAGGTGCACGCCGAGCGCCCCTGGGTCGGCGCCGGCGCGGCGAGCGGCCGCGCGCACGCGCGGCAGCAGCGCGTGGAGCGGTGCGGAGACGAGTGAGATCGCCTGCCGCGTGGTGCCGTGCCGAGCCTGGAAGCCGAGGATCGCGGTCCAGTCGGGGTCGTCGTCGTCGAAGGACGAGCCGACCGCCCCGTGGCAGTGCAGATCGACGAACCCGGGTGCCAGCAGCGTGCGAGCGAGCGCGAGGTCGGGCTCGCGCGGCGGCGCCCCGCGGCCGAGATCGGCGATGACGCCGCGCTCGCACAGCAGCCACGCATCCGGCACCAGTGCGCCACCGATCAGGGCGCGCTCTGCCGTCAGCAGCACGCTCGACTCGTCCATCCCGTCAGGGTAGGCGAGCGCACGCGGCGGGGACGAGTCGAGGGTCCGCGTCCGAGCTGCGAGCAGCTCGGACGCGAACCCTCGACGGGGGCCGGTCAGCTCAGCAGCCGGTGCGCCACGCGTTCGACGCGAGCGTCGGCAGGCCGCCGACGTTGTAGACGGTCGTCGGCGCGAGCATCGCGATGAGCTCCTCCACGTCGAGCGTCACGCACGAGCTCGCGGCCAGCACCACCGGCGCGCTGTGCACGCCCGCCACCATCGACGCCGAGAGCGCGTCGGGGAAGTTGGTGCCGGAGGCCACGGCGATCGACTGGTCGTCGCTCGGCGTGATGAAGCGCTCGATGAGCAGCGCGTTCGTCGCGTACCGGTCGGCGCCCGCGACGCGCGGGACCGTGAAGCCCTCGGCGCGGTAGGCCCGCACCGCGGCGTCGGAGACCGTCACGTTCGAGCCGAGCACCGTGGCGGTCTCGGCCCCGAGCGACTCGAGCGCGTGGACCGTGTGGTCGCTCGTCGAGCCGCGCGGCGTGAGCAGCACCGGCATGTCGCCGACCGCCGAGGCCACGCCGCTCGCGGAGACCGCGTCGGCGAACTTCTCGCCGCTCGCGAGCAGCACCTCGGTCGCGGTGCCGAAGTACCGCTCGGCGACGAGCGCCGCCGTCTCGTAGCGGTCAGCGCCGGCGATGCGGGAGACCGCCGCGTTCGGCACCACCTCGGTGATCTGCGCGGCGGTCGCGCTCGAGACGGACGGGGTGCCGCCGACGATCGTGACCGTGCCCGGCTGCAGGCGCTGGAGCTCGGCGATCGTCACCGGCATGAGGCTGTCGGTCGGCGTGAGCAGCAGGCTCGCGTCGGTGCGCGCGGCGGCGGGGCCGGCAGCGAGCGCGTCGGCGAAGACCTGCCCGGATGCGATGAGCACGTCGGTGCCCGGCTCGAACAGCGCCTCGGAGGCCTCGACGTTCGTCGCGTAGCGGTCATCGCCCGCGTACGTCTCGACGACCGTCTCGGCCGGGGGCGCCGCCTCGAACGCGATGCCGACGACGACCGCGTCGTGGTCGCTCGCGCGGTAGGGGTCCGGGGCGAACAGCGCGTCCTGCGCCGGCGCCTTGAACGCCATCGTGTAGTCGAAGATGCTCGGCTCGTCGGCGTTCGCGTGCCACGCCTCGGCGCCCACGACCGACGGCAGCAGCGCCTCGTCGGCGAGGCCGTAGTCGAGGTAGCCGAGCTGCCCGTCGAAGACGTACGTGTACGCATCCTCGCCCTGGAACGCCTCCAGCAGGTCGGTGTAGCCGGCCTCTTCGAGCGTCGTGATGGGGTCCTCGTGGTCGTAGGCGTTCAGGTCGCCCACGATGAGCGAGCCGTCGGCCTGGACGCCGGTCGGCTCCATCGCGAGCCAGTCCGCGAGCGCCGCGGCGGCGAGCGTGCGCACCCCGTTGCAGTTGCCCTGCTCCGGGGTGCCCGTGTCGCCCTCGCAGGCCGAGCCCTTCGACTTCAGGTGGTTGACCGCGACGGTGAGGATGCGGTCGGTCGCGAGGTCGCGGAACGACTGCGCGAGCGCGGGCCGGTTGGCCGACGTGTCGAAGCGCGGGTCGACGGAGGCGTCGAGCACGGCGTGGTCGCCCTCCGGCGCGACGAGCGCCGGCTGGTAGATGAGCGCCGTCGTGATCTCGTCGGTGCCGAGCGTGCCCGTGTCGATGCCGGCCCAGCGCTGCGCGCCGGCGGCCTCGTTGAGCGCCGCGACGAGCGTGTCGAGCGCGACGCCGTCGTTGTTCTCGATCTCGAGCAGGCCGACGACGGCGGAGTCGAGCTCGTCGATCGCGGCGACGATCTTCGCCTCCTGCCGGTCGAACTCCTCCGCCGTCTCGGCGCCGCGGCTGTCGAGCGTCGTGAAGTAGTTGAGCACGTTGAACGCGGAGACCTCGAGCGTGGCCCCCTCGATCTCGGGCGCGGCCGGGCGCGGGTTCGTCTGGGTGAAGGTGCCCGCCTCGGTGGGCTGGATGCGCCAGAGGCTCTGGCGGTGGTCGAGCACGCCGGTGATGCCGGTGATCGTGTCGCCGCCGCGGAACCGGTTCTCGAGCGTCAGCGGCTCGAGGTTGCCGGGGTGGATGGCCGGGTCGGCGTTCTGGATGCTGCGGCCGTCGTCGATCGTGATGCGGTTCGCGAGGTTCGCGGCGCGCAGCGCGGCGGCCTCGGCGGAGCCGGGCGCGAAGACGGCGGTGGGCTGCATCTGGCGCTCGGTGCCCACGACGACCTCGCCGTAGCGGCCGAAGTTGAAGTACTCGAGGATCGCGAGCTGCTGCGTGAGCGTGACGAGCATCGACTCGGTCGACTCCGCGCCGGCGAGCGGCAGCGTCAGCGCGACGGGCGTCGGGAGCGTGCCCTCGCCGCAGTCGAGCAGCGTCGCGTTCGCGATGCGGGTGAGGCCGGAGCTCTCCTCGGCGGTGCCGGCGACCTGCACGCGATCGCCCTCGGCGACTTCGGCGGCACCGGGAGCGAGCACGAAGATGCCGTCGCTCGTGGCCGCGTCGCCGTCGCCGGCGTCCTGGATCGTGAAGCCGTCGAAGCCGCCCTGCTGGAAGTCGCCCGTGACGACGCCCTCGACGGTGACGGACTGGCCGGCGATGCCGGTCGCGTCGCCGGAGCCCTGCACGGCGCCGATCGCGATCACGGCGTCCGAGCCGCAGGTCGCGTCGACCGGCGGCTCCGCAGCCTCGAACAGCTCGTTGGGCGCACCGGGCGTGTTCCACGCCTCGCCGGGAGCCGGGGTGCCCGACCTGCCCTCGATGCCCGCGCCGCTGAACGCGTTGCGCACCCAGTCGGCCGCGGCATCCGTGTCGGTGCCGTCGGGGATGCGGCTCGCGCCGCCCGGGTCGAACGCGGCACCGTCGAACGAGACGCCGAGGCGGGTGCCCCAGGTGAGGTCGGCGGCGCCGCCGTCGTGCACGCCGACCGCGTCGACGACCGTGAAGCCGACGCCCGCGTCGATCGTGCCGTCGAGGTCGGCGTCGACGACCTGGCCGACGGTGGCCGTGCCCTCGACGAGGAGGATGGAGACGGAGCCGTTCTGGATCCCGTTCTCGGGGTAGCTGACGAGGCCGAAGCCCGCTGCGTCGAGCGCCGGGGCCGCGTTCGCCTGGAGCACCTCGCCCGCCTCGTCGTGCGGGTTGTCGCCCTTGATGATGAGCACCGAGTGGGTGGCGCTCAGGTCGGCGCCGGGGGCTCCGAGCACCTCCACGTACTCCGCGCCGCCGTCGGTGCTGGAGACGTCGGCCGAGAACTCGTTGATGACCGGATGCGTCGCGGCGTTGGCCGGGACGGCGACGAGGCCCGCGAGGGCGAGCGCGGCGACCGTCGAGGTGCCGAGCATGGTGCGTGCGCGCATGGATCCACTCCGTTGGGGTGCAGGGTCACCGTCAACATAGCCAGACCCGGTGACGCCACGCGCGACTTTCTCGTGAACAGCCGGTGTCGCCGGCGGTCAGCGGAAGATGATCGTCCGCTGGCCGTCGAGCAGCACCCGATCCTCGGCGAACCACTGGACGGCGCGCGAGAGGGTGCGCGACTCCTCGTCCTGGCCGATCGCGACGAGCTGGGCTGGCGTGTGCGCGTGGTCGACGCGCACGACGTTCTGCTCGATGATCGGGCCCTCGTCGAGGTCGCTCGTGACGAAGTGGGCCGTGGCGCCGATGAGCTTCACGCCTCGCGCGTGCGCCTGCCGGTAGGGGTTGGCGCCCTTGAAGCCGGGCAGGAAGGAGTGGTGGATGTTGATGAGCCGGCCTTCGAGCGCGGCGCACAGCTCGGGGGAGAGGATCTGCATGTAGCGGGCGAGCACGACGAGCTCGATGCCCTCGCGCTCGACGACCTCGAGGATGCGCCGCTCGAAGGCGGCTTTCGACTCGGCGTCGACGACGGGCGCGTGCTCGAACGGCACGTCGTAGAACGCGGCGAGCGCCCCGAGGTCGGGGTGGTTGGCCATGACGAGCGGGATGTCGACCGAGAGCTGCCCGGCGCGCTGGCGGGACAGCATGTCGTTGAGGCAATGGGCGGTCTTCGAGACCAGCACGAGCGTGCGCAGCGGGCGCCCCACGTCGTCGAGCTGCCACTGCATGTCGTAGCGCTCGACCACCGGTGCGAGCGCCGACTCGAAGTCGTCGCGCTCGGCCTCCGCCTCGACCTGCAGGCGCATGAAGAAGCGGTCGGTGTCGGCCGAGGAGAACTGCTGCGACTCGGTGATGTTGCCGCCGCACTCCACGATCGCGCCCGAGATGGCATGCACGATGCCGGGGCGGTCGTCGCAGACGAACGACAGGATCCAGTGGTTCGCAGTCACCCCGCGAGTCTACGAGGGGCGCGGGTGCCCAGTCGCATCAGCGGGCGCTGCGCTCGGCGGCCGCCTCGTGCATGGCGAGCGTCGCGGCGATCATGTCGATCGCGTCGTCGACCTGATCCGGCTCGTACGCCGCCTTGCCCCGCCTCGCGGCGAAGCGCACCGCTCTCGCGTCGGCCGCGAGCACGCAGAGCTCGCCGTCGGGATGCCCCTCGTAGGCGCGGAGCGTCGTGACGACCCGCTCGAGCCAGCGGTCGACCGACTCGGCGGCGTAGCCGGAGACGAACAGGTTGCCGGTGGGGAACCTGAGCGCGAGCACGTCGTCGGCGGTGAGCACACGGCCACCGTACCCGTTGGGGGTACAGGGTCGCCGCCCCGTAGGCTTGCCCGTCGTGAGCGAGCGGGTGGGGGTGCAGCAGGGCCCGGCAGCTGCCGGCTTCCCGACCGCCGCGCTGCTCGTCCTCGCGCTCGCCGTCTTCACGAACATCAGCGTCGAGATGCTGCCGATGGGGCTGCTGCTGCCGATGAGCCGGGAGCTCGGGGTGGGCGAGGGCGCGATCGGCCTGCTCGTGACCATCTTCGCCTTCACCGTCGTCGCGTCGTCGACGACGCTCGTGCGCGTGACGCGCAGGGTGCCGCGGCACCTGCTCGTGACGACGGTGCTCGTCGTCTTCGCCGCGAGCTGCTTCGGCTCGGCGCTCGCCCCCGACTACGCGTGGTCGGTCGCGTTCCGCGTCGTCGGCGGCATCGTCCACGGCATCTTCTGGACCGTCGTCGGCGCCTACGCCGCCTACCTGGTGCAGCCGCACCAGCTCGCGCGCGCGGTCGCGATCACCTCGGCGGGCGGCTCGTTCGCCTACGTGCTGGGTCTGCCGCTCGCGACGCTGCTCGGCCAGGTCATCGGCTGGCGCTGGTCGTTCGCGCTGTTCGGCGTGATCTGCCTCGTGGTGGCGGTGGCCGTGTGGCGGCTGCTGCCCGCGGTCGACCACCTGCGCGACCGGGCGACCACCTCGACCGGCGCGATCGCGCTGCCCGACCCGGAGCCGGGCAAGAGCCTGCGCGGGGTCGCGCTCGCGGTCATCTCGACCACCCTCGTGATGCTCGGGCACTACGCGCTCTACACGTACGTGTCGCCGTTCCTCGTCGATCACGCCGGGGTGCCGGAGGCGTGGCTCTCGGGCGCGCTGTTCGGCTACGGCATCGTCGGCATCGGCGCCGTGCTCGCGATCGCGCTGTGGCTGGGACGGCGCCCGACCGCGTCGACGCTCGCGATGATGGTCGTCGGGATCGCGGCGATGCTCGCGCTCGGGCTCTCGCAGCACGTCGTGCTGACGATCGCGGCGGTGCTCGTCTGGGCCTTCGCGCTCGGCGCGCTGCCGGCGCTGCTGCAGACCCGCCAGCTGCAGGCGACGCCCGAGCGGATGCTGCAGGGCGCGACCGCCTGGTACACGACCGGCTTCAACATCGGCATCGGCGCCGGGGCGCTGCTCGGCGCGCTCGTGCTCGAGTCGGCAGGGGTGGGCGCGCTCCCGTGGGCCCTGGTCGTCGGGCTCTCGATCGCGCTGCTGCTCGTCGGCGCCGACGCCCTGCTGCACCGCCGCGACGTTGCGCGCCGCGCATCCGCCTGACGCCTCCTCGAGGATTCAGGCGAGGCCGGGCGGGACTGCGGCGGCGAGGGCGGCGCGCACGGCCGCGATCGCGGGACTGCTCTCGGAAGCGGCCCGAGCGGCGGTGAAGACCTCGCGGCGCGGCGCGCCCGGCAGGTCGAGCGCGCGGAACCGCACCTCGGTGCCGGTCCACGTGAGGTCGTTCATGACGCCGACCGCGTGACCCGTCTCGATGAGCCGCATCTGCGCCTGCAGGTCGGCGGTCGCGAAGCGCACGTCGGGCTCGAAGCCGGCGACCCGGCACTGCTGCTCGCCGAAGTGCCGGGACGCTGCGCCCACGGGCTCCATCACCCACGCGACGTGGGCGGCGTCGGCGAGCCGCTCGATGGGGCTGTCGGGCGGCACCGCGAGCCGGAGCGCATCGGTCATGAGCAGCTGCCGGTCGAGGCCCGGGTGCTGCGGGGCCGCGTGCCCCGGGTACTGCTCGGCGACGACGAGGTCGAAGTCGCCCACGAAGGTGTCGTAGAGCGCCGTCTCGGGCTCCCGCTGCACCATCTCGACGCGCACCTCGGGCGCCGACTCGGCGAGGATCCGCAGCATCTGCGGCACGAGCCCGAGCGCGGCCGACTGGAAGACCGCGACCCGCACGGTGCCGACGGGGCGCCCGAGCGACTCGGCGACGGCGCGCTCCGCCGCCTCCATGGCGGTGAGGATGCCTTCGGCGTGCTGGGCGAGGAGCTCGCCCTGGGGCGTGAGCGCGAGCCTGCGGCCCTGCTTGCGCGTGAGCGGCACGCCCACCTCGCGCTCGAGCGCGGACAGCTGCTGCGACACCGCGCTGGGCGCGTAGGCGAGCGTCGCCGCGACGGCCGCGATCGTGCCGCGCAGGCGCAGCTCGCGGAGCAGGCGCAGGCGTCGGATGTCGAGCACCGCGGGGCCTCCAAAGCATCGGCGAACGCGATGGGTTCTCATCGCGAACCGTCACTGTACCCGAATGGTCTTCGGGTGCAGACTGGCCGCGGTGCGCACGCGCGCGCCCGCAGTCCGACGGATGAGAGGGCAGCCGCCATGAGCACAGCCGCCACCCAGCAGACCACCGAGCCGCAGGCCCCCCACGAGGCGGCCGCAGCGTCGGCCGAGGGCAGCCACGCGCAGCGCAGCGACGCGCAGCGGGCAGAGCTCGAGAGCCTCCGCGAGCTCGCGCCCGCGATCGTCGCGCAGGTGCGCACGTGGCTCGAGGCCGCCGAGCAGATGCCCGCCGACGCGAGCGCCGAGCAGCTCGCCGGCGTGCTCCGCGACCCGAAGGGGCTGGAGTTCGCGGTGCGCTTCGTCGACGGCGTCGTGCGCCCCGAGGACGTGCACGTCGCGGCCCGCACGCTGCGCGAGATCGGCGGCAGCGCGCCCGCCTTCCTGCCGTGGCCGATGCGCCAGGCGCTCAAGCTCGGCGGCGGCGTCGCCCCGCTCGCCCCGCACATCGTCGTGCCCATCGCCCGCCGCGTGCTGCGCGAGATGGTCGGCCACCTCATCATCGACGCGACCGACACCCGCCTGGGCGGCGCGATCAAGCGCATCCGCGACACCGGCGCCCGACTCAACGTCAACCTGCTCGGCGAGGCCGTGCTCGGCGCTCGAGAGGCCGAGCGTCGCATCGAGGGCACGCGCGCCCTCATCGAGCGCCCCGACGTCGACTACGTCTCGATCAAGGTGTCGGCCACCACCGCGCCGCACCAGCCGTGGGCGTTCGACGCCGCCGTCGAGGACGTCATCGAGCGACTCATGCCGCTCTACCGCCTCGCCGCCTCGAACGGCACCTTCATCAACCTCGACATGGAGGAGTACAAGGACCTCGAGATGACCATGGCGGTCTTCATGCGGATCCTCGAGGAGCCGGGGCTCGAGTCGTACGAGGGCGGCATCGTGCTGCAGGCCTACCTGCCCGACGCGCTGCCCGCGATGGAGCGGCTGCAGACGTGGGCGGCGGAGCGCATCGCCAAGGGCGGCGCACCGGTGAAGGTGCGGCTCGTGAAGGGCGCGAACCTGCCGATGGAGCACGTCGAGTCGTCGCTCCACGGCTGGCCGCTCGCCACCTGGCACACGAAGCAGGACAGCGACACGCACTACAAGCGCGTGCTCGCGTGGGCGCTCACGCCCGAGCGCGTCAAGGCCGTGCGGCTCGGCGTCGCCGGGCACAACCTCTTCGACGTCGCCTTCGCGTGGCTGCTCGCGAAGCAGCGCGGCGCCGAGGCCGGCGTCGAGTTCGAGATGCTGCTCGGCATGGCCCAGGGCCAGGCCGAGGTCGTGCGCCGCGACGTCGGCGGACTGCTGCTGTACACGCCGGTCGTGCACCCGACCGAGTTCGACGTCGCGATCGCCTACCTGATCCGCCGCCTCGAGGAGGGCGCGAGCCGCGAGAACTTCATGTCGGCCGTGTTCGAGCTCGCGAACGACGAGTGGCTGTTCGCGCGCGAGCGCGACCGCTTCCTCGCGTCGCTCGACGCCCTCGCGGCGGATGCGCCCGCGACGCACCGCGTGCAGGACCGCACGGATGCGCTGCTGCCGGTCGCCGAGGACGGCTTCGAGAACGCGCCCGACACCGACCCGTCGCTGCCCGCCAACCAGGCCTGGGCCGCGGGCATCCGGGAGCGCGCGCAGCACTCGCGGATCGGCGTCGACCTCGTCGAGGCATCCACGCTCCGCGACGCGGGAGCGCTCGAGACCACCATCGAGACCGCCATCGCCGCGAACGCCGACTGGCGCGCGCTGTCCGGCGACGAGCGCGCCGCGATCCTCCACCGAGCGGGCGTCGAGCTCGAGGCACGTCGCGCCGAGCTCATGGAGGTCGCGGCCGCCGAGGCGGGCAAGACGCTCGACCAGTCCGACCCCGAGGTCTCCGAGGCGATCGACTTCGCCCACTACTACGCGGAGCGCGCGCGCGACCTCGACCGCGTCGACGGCGCCGTCGCGGTGCCGGCGCGCCTCATCGTGGTCACCCCGCCGTGGAACTTCCCGATCGCGATCCCCGCGGGCTCGACGCTCGCCGCCCTCGCCTCCGGCGCATCCGTCATCGTCAAGCCCGCTCGCGCCACGGCGCGCACGGGCGCGGCGATGGTCGAGGCGCTCTGGGCGGCCGGCGTGCCCAAGGACGTGCTGCAGCTCGTGCAGCTCGGCGGCCGCGAGCTCGGCGACGCGCTCATCGGCGACCCGCGGGTCGACCGCGTCATCCTCACGGGCGGCTTCGAGACCGCCCAGGCGTTCCGGCGCATCCGCCCCGACCTGCAGCTGCTGGCCGAGACGAGCGGCAAGAACGCCATCATCGTGACGCCGTCCGCCGACTACGACCTCGCGGCGAAGGACATCGTCGCGAGCGCCTTCGGGCACGCTGGCCAGAAGTGCTCGGCCGCGTCGCTCGCGATCCTCGTCGGGCAGGCGGGGCGCTCGCGCCGCATGCACAACCAGCTCGTCGACGGCGTGCGCTCGCTCTCGGTCGGGCTGCCGTGGGATGCGACGTCGCAGATGGGGCCGATCATCGCGCCGGCCGAGGGCAAGCTGCTCGAGGGCCTCACGACCCTCGCACCGGGGGAGTCGTGGGTGATCGAGCCGAAGCAGCTCGACGACGAGGGCAAGCTGTGGAGCCCCGGCGTGCGCGCCGGCGTGCAGCGCGGCAGCGAGTACCACCGCACCGAGTACTTCGGCCCGATCCTCGGCGTCATGCGCGTCGAGACGCTCGAGGAGGCCATCGAGCTCGTGAACGAGGTCGACTACGGCCTCACCTCCGGCCTGCACTCGCTCGACCCCGACGAGATCGGCACGTGGCTCGACTCCATCGAGGCGGGCAACCTCTACGTCAACCGCAGCATCACGGGCGCGATCGTGCAGCGCCAGCCCTTCGGCGGCTGGAAGCGATCGGTCGTCGGGCCCACCACGAAGGCCGGCGGCCCCAGCTACCTCATGCCGCTCGTCGACTGGCGCACGACCGAGGCGCGCGAGCTCGCGCCGGTCGAGCACCCGGCGGTGCGCGGCCTGGTCGAGGCGATCGACGCGCTCGCGCGGTCGGCGGATGCGTCGGTCACGACGGCCGAGGCGGCCGCGGTCCACCGCGCGGTCGGCAGCGACCAGCACGTCTGGGCCACCGAGCTGGGCGTCGCGAAGGACGTGCAGCAGCTCTCCGCCGAGCGCGACATCCTGCGCCACCTGCCGATGCCGGGCGTCGTCATCCGCCTCGCCGAGGGCGGCCGCATCGCGCAGCTCGCGCGCACGGTGGCGGCGTCGATCCGCGCCGGTGCCGAGGTGTGCGTGTCGACCGCGGTCGACCCGGCGCCGGCGGTGCGGGCGGCGCTCGCCGCAGCCGACATCGCGTTCACGGTCGAGGGCGACGCCGCGTTCCGGCAGGCCGCGCGCGGCCTCGAGCAGGGGCGCGTGCGCTACCTCGCCGCCGACGATGCGGTCGCCGAGGGCGTGCGAGCGCTCGCGGAGGCGGTCGAGGGCCGTCCCGACCTCGCGATCATCGCGCATCCGGTCACCGAGGCCGGGCGGATCGAGCTGCTGCCGTTCCTGCGGGAGCAGGCGATCGCCATCACGGCGCACCGCTTCGGCACGCCGAACCACCTCACGGACGCGCTCATCTAGCGCCCGCGGACCCGAGTTCGGCAGCCGGACCCGCGATCCGGGGTCCGCGAGCCGAACTCGGGTCCGCCAGCACCGCGAACGGGACCCCTTCCACCCCGCGGGACCCGGTGCACCAGGTCCCGGATGGTGGGAGGGGTCCCGTTCGTCGGTGCTGGCCCGGGCTCAGAGCACGAGGTGCTGGCGGCCGTCGATGAGCTCGAGGGCGGCGTCGAGGTGGCCGGCGTGCGTCGCCGCATCGAGGATGACGTGCATGAGCACCGCGGCGAGGTCGGGGAACCGGCCCTCCGGCCAGTCCTCCTCAGGGCGCAGCGGCGCGGCGCCGAGCGGCAGCCGCGCGAGGATCGCGTCGGAGCGCGCGATCGCGTCGCGGTACTCCTGCACCACGGCATCCGTCGCCTCGTCGGCATCCACGCGCCAGTCCGCGGGGCGCGCGCCGTCGACGTCGGGCCGGTCCTCGGGCCAGTAGTCCAGCGGCTCGCCCGCCATCACCGTGTGCAGCCAGTAGCGCTCGCCGCCGAGCGTCAGGTGCCGCACGAGCCCGATCGGCGACCAGCCCGACGGGAGCGCGGGCGTGCGCAGCTGCGCATCCGTGAGCCCGTCGACCGCCGTGAGCACGTGCTGTCGCTGCGCCTCCAGGGCGCTGAGCAGGAGCGAGCGGGTGCGGTCGTCGTCGGCCATGCCCCGATCCAAGCACGCGCCCGCCGCCGCCCTGCGCTCGCGCCCTCGCCCGACGAGCACGGGACCCCTCCCACCGAGCGGGACCCGGTGCACCGGGTCCGCGGCGGTGGAAGGGGTCCCGTCCGTCCCCGCCGGCTCAGCCCGCCGACCAGCCGCCGTCGTTCGGGATGATCGCGCCGCTGACGTTGCTGGCGGCGTCCGAGGCGAGGAAGGCGGCGAGGTTCGCCTGCTCGATCGGCTTCGCCACGCGCATCGCCGACTGGTGCACGGGCGTGAGCGCGGCCATCCCCTCCATGTCGATGTTCTGCTGGATGTCGGCGGTCATGACGTTCGTCTCGACGCCGCCCGGGCAGATCGCGTTCACGCGGATGCCCTGCTTGGCGTACGTGTACGCGGTGTTGCGCGTGAGGCCGATGAGGCCGTGCTTCGAGACCGTGTAGGCGGCGCCGGCAGCCGCGCCGCGGATGCCCGCCTCGCTCGCGATGTTCACGATCGAGCCCGAGCCCTGCGGCAGCATCACCTTCAGCGCCGCGCGCGTCAGGTAGAACGGCGCCGAGAGGTTCACGCGCAGCACCCGGTCCCACAGCGCGTCGTCGACGTTCGCGGCGCCCGCGAAGCGATCCATGATCCCCGCGTTGTTCACGAGCACGTCGAGCCGGCCGTACCGCTCGACCGCCGCCGCGATGATCGCGTCGGCCACGGCGACGTCGCCGATGTCGCCGATGTGGGCGGATGCGGTGCCCCCGGCCTGCTCGATGCTCGCGACGGTCTCGTCCGCGGTGTCCGCGATGTCGCTCACCACGACCTTCGCGCCCAGGCTCGCGAAGAGCTCCGCGGTCGTGCGGCCGATGCCGCTGCCCGCGCCGGTGATGACGGCGACCTTGCCGGTGAGATCGATGACGCCCATGGTGCTCCTCATATTCGATGAATGCTCGCTTCAGACTGACGGGTGCCGGGTCGCACCGCAAGGGCGGGCGCGCGAGCATCGGCGCAGCATCCGCGCCGGCACGCACGCGAGCCGGGCGCGGCGGTTGGCTACCATGGAGTCGCCGCGACTGGCGCACAGGTGGAGCACCACCGGGGAGCGGCGAACCGAACGGCCGCGCGCCTGGGCCACGCACGCAACGTGCGATCACCGGGCGCCAGAGCGCCGCAGAGCCTGAAGGAGCCACCGTGTCCGACCGCCTCCCCTCGTCCTTCACCAGCCCGCTGCTCGAGGTCGATCCCGAGATCGCCGCGGTGCTCCAGCAGGAGCTCGACCGCCAGCGCGACTACCTCGAGATGATCGCGAGCGAGAACTTCGTGCCCGTCGCCGTGCTCGAGGCCGCCGGCTCGGTGCTCACGAACAAGTACGCCGAGGGCTACCCCGGCCGCCGCTACTACGGCGGCTGCGAGCACGTCGACGTCGCCGAGTCGCTCGCCATCGAGCGCGCGAAGTCGCTCTTCGGTGCGGCGTTCGCCAACGTCCAGCCGCACTCCGGCGCGACCGCCAATGCGGCCGTGCTGCACGCGATCGCGCGCCCCGGCGACACGATCCTCGGCCTGTCGCTCGACCACGGCGGCCACCTCACGCACGGCATGAAGATCAACTTCTCCGGCCGGCTCTACGACATCGTCGCCTACGGCGTCGACCCCGAGTCGAGCCGCGTCGACATGGAGGAGGTGCGCCGCCTCGCGATCGAGCACAAGCCGAAGGTAATCATCGCCGGCTGGTCGGCCTACCCGCGGCAGCTCGACTTCGCCGCCTTCCGCGCGATCGCCGACGAGGTCGGCGCGCTGCTGTGGGTCGACATGGCGCACTTCGCGGGCCTCGTCGCCGCCGGCCTGCACCCGAACCCGGTCGAGCACGCGCACGTCGTCTCGTCGACCGTGCACAAGACGATCGGCGGCCCGCGCTCCGGCTTCATCCTCACGAACGAGGCCGACATCGCGAAGAAGATCAACTCCGCCGTCTTCCCCGGCCAGCAGGGCGGGCCGCTCATGCACGTCATCGCCGCGAAGGCGACCGCGTTCAAGCTCGCGGGCTCGGAGGAGTTCAAGGAGCGCCAGGAGCGCACCGTGCGCGGCGCGCGCATCCTCGCCGAGCGGCTCATGCAGCAGGACGTGGCGGATGCGGGCATCACGGTGCGCTCGGGCGGCACCGACGTGCACCTCGTGCTCGTCGACCTCCGCGACGCGGCGATCGATGGCAAGCAGGCCGAGGATCTCCTGCACGAGATCCGCATCACGGTCAACCGCAACGCCGTGCCGAACGACCCGCGGCCGCCGATGGTGACGAGCGGCCTGCGCATCGGCACGCCGGCGCTCGCGACGCGCGGCTTCGGCGACGAGGAGTTCACCGAGGTCGCCGACATCATCGCCCTGGCGCTGCTGCGCGGTGGAGACGCCGACCGTGCCGACCTGCCCGCGCTGCGCGAGCGCGTGGCGAAGCTCGCCGCGGCGCTCCCGCTCTACCCGGGCGTCGGACCGAGCGGCCAGCCCGAGGCGGTGCACGAGCTGAGCTCGAGCGTCGACCGATGACCGCGCAGATCCTCGACGGCAACCGCACCGCGACCGCCATCAAGGCGGAGCTGCGCGACCGGGTCTCGGCGCTCGTCGCGAAGGGCGTCACGCCGGGCCTCGGCACGCTGCTCGTCGGCGACGACCCGGCGAGCCAGTCGTACGTCAAGGGCAAGCACCGCGACTGCGCCGAGGTCGGCATCACGTCGATCCGCGTCGATCTGCCGCACGGCGCGTCGAGCGCCGACGTGCGTGCCGCGATCCGCGACCTCAACGACGCGCGCGAGGTGACGGGCTACATCATCCAGCTGCCGCTGCCGCCCGGGCACGACGAGCACGCCATGCTCGAGCTCATGGATCCGGCGAAGGATGCCGACGGCCTGCACCCGGTGAACCTCGGCAGGCTCGTGCTGGGTGTCGACGGCCCGATCGACTCGCCGCTGCCGTGCACCCCCGCCGGCATCGTGCGGATGCTGCGCCACCACGACATCGAGATCGCGGGCAGCACCGTGGCCGTCGTCGGCCGCGGGCTCACCGTCGGCCGGCCGCTCGGCCTGCTGCTGACGCGAAAGGGCATCGACGCGACCGTGACGCTCTGCCACTCGCGCACGCCCGACCTCGCCGCGCAGGTGCGCGAGGCCGACATCGTCGTGGCGGCCGTCGGCGTGCCGGGGCTCATCAAGGCCGACTGGGTGAAGCCCGGCGCCGCGGTGCTCGACGTCGGCATCACCCGCGGACTCTCCGCCGAGACCGGCAAGGTGAAGCTGCTGGGCGACGTCGACCCCGGTGTGCGCGAGGTCGCGGCCTGGGTCTCGCCCGTGCCCGGCGGGGTCGGACCCATGACGCGCGTGATGCTGCTCGACAACGTCGTGCAGATGGCGGAGAAGGCGGTCCGCTCGCGCTGAAGCGCTGCGATCTCGATACGCGGCGCTGCGCGCAGCTACTCGATCACCGTGAGGCGTAGGCGTCGCGGAGCGCGGGGTAGTAGTCGTCCCAGTCGGGCATCGGCTGCCCGGCCATCGCGGCGACCAGCCGGTCGAGGTACCACTCCCAGCCGGCGCCGACGTCGGGCAGCGCGTCGAGCGCCAGGTCGTGGTGGGTGAAGCGGATCGTCGTGCCCGAGCCCGGCTCGTGGCCGCCGTCGATGAGCTCGACCTCGAGGCTCCAGGTGCCCGCCTCGTCGGACGTGAGCACGGCGAGGTGCTCGGGGGCCTTGCAGTCGAGGATCTCCACGGCGCTCGTCGCCTCGCCGTCCTCGGCGGTGAGGCTCACGACCACCTCGCCCGAGTCTGGGTCGCCCGCGTAGGTGCCGAACCACATCCCGAGCTCGCGCGACTCCGTGAAGAACGGCCAGACGGCGATCGCGTCCGACGGCACGCTCCGCTCGAGCGTGAGCTCCGCGGACTCGCCGTGCGGCGTCACCGTGCCCGTGCGTGCGATCGCCATGTCGCTCCCTCCGATGCGGCCGAGCCTACGCATCCGGCCGGTGGGACCGCCACCGTGGGATCGCCGCACCGTCAGTGCGCGCGGATGGCCTCGACGTAGGCGTGGATGCGCGTGCTGTAGACCTCGGCGTTGCGTGCGATGCCGCGGCGCTCGTCGTCGGTCGTCTCGCGGCGCACCTTGCCAGGCACGCCCGCGACGAGCGAGTGCTCGGGGACCACGGTGCCCTCGGTGACGAGGGCGCCGGCGGCGATGATCGAGCCGGTGCCGATGACGGCGCCGTTCATGACGGTGGCGTGCATGCCGATGAGCACGTCGTCCTCGACGGTGCAGCCGTGCACGACGGCGTTGTGCCCGATCGAGACGCGTGCGCCGATCGTGAGCCGCGAGCCCGCGTCGACGTGGAGCGAGCACGAGTCCTGCACGTTCGAGTCGTCGCCGATCGTGATCGGCTCCTCCTCGGCGCGGAGGCTCGCGCCCGGCCAGATCCCGACGCGCTCGCCGAGCGAGACGGCGCCCGCGATCACGACGTTCGGCATCACGAGCGCCGACTCGGGCACGTGCGGGGCGCTGCCCGGCAGCGAGATGATCGTGGCGCGCTCGTGGACCGTCATGGCGCCAGCGTAGCCGGGCGTATCCTCACCGCATGAGGATCGAATCGCTCGAGCCGGACCAGGTCTTCGTCTTCGGCTCGAATGCGTCGGGACAGCACGGCGCCGGTGCCGCGCGCACCGCCCACGAGCGCTTCGGCGCGGTCTGGGGCGAGGGGCACGGCCTGCACGGCCAGTCGTACGCGATCGACACGATGAGCGGGCTCGCGGTCATCGCCGACGAGGTGGCGACGTTCCTCGGGTTCGCCGCGGCGCATCCCGAGCTCGAGCTGCTCGTCACCGAGATCGGCTGCGGCATCGCCGGCTACACGCCAGAGCAGATCGCGCCGCTCTTCCGCGGGGCGCCGTCGAATGTCGTGCTGCCGGCGCGATTCCTGGCGGTGCTCGAGCGCTCCTGACCACCGCTTCGCAGAAGTGTTGATGCGCTTCTCGGAGAAGTGGGGTACTACATGGAGTGCGGCTCCACCGGGTCGCCCGACCCCAGGAGGCACCGTGTCGACCACGACCGCAGCTCCCGGCGCCGCCAGCGCCGCTGATCCACCGGCCGAGCGCCCGAGGCGTGCGAGGCGCGGCGGGAAGGCGCCCAAGGCACGGATGACGAAGATGCAGCGCCGAGAGGCCCTCACGGGCCTGCTGTTCATCTCACCGTGGATCGTCGGCTTCCTGATCTTCACCCTGGGCGCGATGATCTACAGCCTCGTGATCTCGTTCAGCCGCTACCAGCTCGCGACCGACACCGCCCGGCCGATCGGGCTCGCCAACTACCAGCAGCTCATCGAGGACCCGAAGATCGTCACGGCGCTCGCGAACACGCTGTACTACGCCGTGCTCGCCGTGCCGCTCGAGGTGATGCTGGCGCTGGGGCTCGCGCTGCTGCTCAACAGCGCGAAGCGCGGGGCCGGCTTCTTCCGCACCGTCTTCTACCTGCCCAAGATGACGCCCGTCGTCGCCACTGCATCCGTCTTCCTGCTGCTGCTCAACGGCAGCCAGGGCGCCATCAACCGCGGGCTCGCGGCGATCGGCATCCAGGGACCGCAGTGGCTGCTCGATCCTGCGTGGGTCAAGCCGTCGATCGTGCTGATGACGCTGTGGGGCGTCGCCGGCACGATGGTGATCTTCCTCGCCGCGCTGCAGAACGTGCCGCGCGACCTGTACGAGGCGGCGTCGCTCGACGGCGCAGGCGCCGGGCGGCGCTTCTGGAATGTGACGCTGCCGATGATCTCGCCCGCGCTGTTCTTCAACGTGCTGGTGCTCACGATCGCGGCGTTCCAGATCTTCGACCAGGCGTTCCTGCTCTTCCATCGGCAGACGGGGGCGGGGACCTCGGATGCGTCGCTGTTCTACGCGATCTACCTGTTCGATCAGGCGTTCCGGCAGTTCAACTTCGGGTTCGCAGCCGCGATGGCGTGGCTGCTGTTCCTCATCATCCTGGTGATCTCGCTCATCCAGATGCACGTGGGCAACCGGTTCGTCTACTACGAGAGCGAGGACGCCAAGTGAGCACGCCCATCCAGGCCGGTCCGGTGCAGGAGGCCTACGCCCTCGGGGCGGAGCAGGAGCACGAGCGCGTCGAGACCGAGCGGTCGTCGGGCGGCAGTGGCGGCGGCCGACGCGGTCGTGCCCAGCGGCGCCGTCCCCGCGGTGCGCCGCTGTCGCCCGTGCAGCGCGTCGGGGAGGTCGTGCGCTGGGTGCTGCTGCTCGTCTGCAGCGCGCTCTTCCTCTACCCGTTCGCGTGGCTGCTCGCCGCGAGCCTCAAGCCGCGCGGCGAGGTGTTCGACAACCGCCTCATCCCGCAGACCTGGGCGCCCGAGAACTACGTGCAGGTCTTCGAGGAGCTGCCGCTGCTCAGCTGGCTCGGCAACAGCCTGCTCATCGCGATCCTCGCGGCGGGCCTCGTGACCGTCTCGAGCTCGCTCGTGGCGTTCGGCTTCGCGTACTTCCGGTTCCCGGGCCGCAAGCTGCTGTTCGGCCTGGTGCTCGCGACGATGATGCTGCCCGGTGCCGTCACGCTCGTGCCGGGGTTCCTCATCTGGAACCAGCTCGGCTTCGTGGGCACCCATGTGCCGCTGTGGGGCGCGAACCTGTTCGGCTCGGCGTTCTACATCTTCCTGCAGCGGCAGTTCTTCCTCGGCCTGCCGAAGGAGCTGTTCGAGGCCGCGCGGATCGATGGGCTGAACGCGTGGGGCCAGTTCTGGCGCATCGCGTTCCCGCTCTCGATCCCGTCGTTCGTGATCGTGTTCCTGTTCGAGTTCCAGGCGAGCTGGAACAACCTGCAGGGCGCTCTCATCTACCTCAACGTCGGATCTCCCGAGGGCTACACGGTCCCGCTCGGCATCGCGAGCGCCATGACGAAGTACGACCCGTCCACCGGTGGGCACGGCGACTACCAGTTCGTCATGGTGGCAGCCCTCATCGTGACGCTGCCGATGCTCATCCTGTTCGCCTTCGGGCAGCGGTCGTTCATCGAGGGGCTCGCGACCTCGGGCCGCAAGGGGTAGCGACGAGCGTCACGGCGATCACGCAGTGAGGGCGGGAGCGGCATCGCCGCTCCCGCCCTCATCGCTCTGCCGGTCGGCTACTCGACCGACACCTGGTCGTACGCGCGCTGCGCGGCCTCCTGCGCGGCAGCGAGCGCGTCCTCCGCAGAGCTGTCGCCGAGCAGGATCGCCTGCATGGCGTTCTGCAGCTCCGTCTGGATCTGCTGGCCCGCGGGGGAGCCGCCGAGCGACGTGCCCTCTGCGGCGACGTCGTAGTACGCGTCGATCGCCTCCTGGAACCCGGGGAAGCCCTCGGCCGAGGCGAAGTTCTCACGGATGGCCGTGTCGCTCTCGGGCGAGCCGGTGAAGAGGCCGGTGTTGATGCCGAGCCGCTCGGGCTCCTCCTCGGTGGTCGCCGCCCGCGCCTCGGCAGCGGCCTGCCAGGCCTCGGGGGTCGTGAGCTCGAGCGCCCACGCGCAGGCGGCCGACGGGTTGGCGGCGCCAGCCGGGATCACGAACGACGAGCCGCCGGCCGCGGTGAACGGCGCACCCTCCTGGTCGCGGAGCGGCACCGCGCCGATCTCGACCTGCTCCGCGTACGGCGTGAGCACGTTCACGTACCACTGGTCGAACACGGCCGCGCCGATCTGGTCGGTCACGAACGGGTTCTCGTCGCCGAAGAGGTCGAACGAGTCGACGAGGCTCGACACCTCGGCGAAGCCGCCCTGCGCGTCGTAGAGCTGCTGCAGGAACTCCGCGGCCTCGACGTTCTCCGCGCGGTCGAGCGTCGGAGCACCCGACTCGTCGACGATGCCGCCGCCGAACGACAGCATCCACGCCGCCGCCTTCGAGACGCCCTGCGGGTCGAAGCCGACGCGCGAGATCGAGCCGCCCTCGGTGGCGGTCATCGCCTCGGCCGCGTCGATCATGGCGACCGGGTCGCTCGGGTCGAGGTCCTCGGCGCTGACGCCTGCCTCCTCCATGATGCGGGCGTTCGTGAGGATGAGCGGCGGCTGGTAGAACTGCGGCACGGCCCACACCTGGTCGTCCCACGTCACGTCCTGCACCACCTGCGGGTACCAGCGCTGCTGCGGGTCGACCTCGTTCGCGGTGAAGCACGCGTCGAGCGGCATGAGCAGGCCCTGCGCCGCGTAGGTGGCGACGAACTGGCGGTCGATCTGCACGACGTCGGGCATCGAGCCGGAGGCCGCGAGGGTGGTGAACTTCTGCGCGTCGAAGGCCGTCTGGTCGAGGGTGATCTCGACGCCCTCGAGCTGGGCAGCGGCGTGGTCGAGCCGCGCCTGGCCGACGTCGTCGGTGTTCTCGAAGCCCCAGCCGCTCAGCGCGCCGGTCGGCTCCGCCTCGAAGTCCGCTGCGTCGCCGGCGCCTCCGCCGCCTCCGCATCCTGTCAGCAGCAGGGCGGTCGCCGCGGCGACCCCGATCCCAACTCGTGCTCGCACGATGTGCCTCCTCGGTATCTCGGTGCCGAGCGCATCGCGTCGGCTCTCTGGCCGGAGCGTACCTCGAAGCTGTACCCCGACCTAGAAGCGCTTCTCCAGGTTGGCGGCGACCGCCCGACCGGGGCCTACGGTTGGGGGAGCGCTGACGCGCCGCCCCCGTAGCCCAACCGGCAGAGGCAGCGGACTTAAACTCCGCCCAGTCTGGGTTCGAACCCCAGCGGGGGCACGCCTCGCGCAGCACGACGGCCTACGCACCTCTGCGCATTCCCTGTCAGTGGCCGGCTGACGACACTCGTGGTGGCCGGGGACGATGGCGTCTCCGGAGGACACCGAGGAGGACAGCATGACCACCGCCAGACTCGCGCCCCGCGCTACGGCAGCGATCGGACTCGCCGTCGCCATGACCATGGTGGGGGCCGCCGGCGCGTCGGCCCACCACTGCTACCGCGACCAGTGGTCGGGGGCCGCCTACGAGCACCACCTCCGCGGCGGAACCCCCTGGGTCCCGCTGAGCGACCTCGGCGCCATGTTCCTCATCCCGCCGGAGCTCCAGGACGAGTGCGGCTACGTCGCCGATGACGCCGTCGCCCAGTTCATGGCGGACAACGGGATGCCGCAGGAGCCCCTCATCCACTCCCGCGCGACGGTGGGCAGCGGTGCGGCCTACCAGGGGAAGGACGTGCGGCCGTTCAGCTACCTCACCGAGGAGCAGTTCGGCGCGCTGACGATGGACCTGATGGAGCGCTTGGAGCTCTGCGCGGCAGGCTAGGCCCGCGCTCGATCGCGGACGACGGCGGCCGCGGCCTCCTGCCATGCCGGTCCGGCGGGGAGGAGGCCCGTCCGCTGCGCCGCGAGGACCGCGCCCAGACGGTCGGACGCGCCGAGCTTGCGGTAGAGGTGCTCCTGGTGCTTGTGCACCGTGCGCGGGGAGACGCCCAGCTGGACGCCGATCGACGCGGCGGTCCGGCCCGCGTGCATCAGCTGCAGCACCGTGAGCTCGCGCGGCGTGAGGATGGCGTGTGCCGCATCGGGCTCGAGCCACGCCTGCGCCCGGATGCGGGCCAGGATCTCGACATGGCTGTCGAGGCCGCGCAGCAGTCTCGCGTGCTCGTTCAATGGCCGCAGCTGGGCCCGGCTGATGCGGTCGGGTGCGATGAGTGCCCAGCCGTCGTAGTCCTCACCGGACGGCACGACGAAGTCCGCCTGATGCTCGGAGATCCGCGCCGTCTCGAAGCACCGCTGGGTCGCGGCACCGAGGGGCCAGCCGGCCCGGACCACGTCCTCGAGCGTCGTCGGCCGTCGGTCTCCGGTCTGTGCCCGATAGCGGTACAACGGGTGCTGGCGGACGGCTGCGGCGCTCGGCAGGTGCTCCGAGGCGTGCCCGAGGCCACGGCCGTGGATCCGCACGAGGGCCTCGGGGCGGCCGCGCCGCACGCTGACCCGGGCAGCGATCTCGGTGTCGGTGGCCGCCAGGATCGCCGCGGCCAGACGAGCGCGAGCGACATCGACATCGTGCTGGTCGAGGACGTCTGCCACCGCAGCCTCGATGGGACCGCGCATGCCCGGAAGCATAGAGGCCCGGGTGCAGGAGCGGGTCGGTCTGCGGCAAGCCTTGAGCCAACGGCACGGTGGGCTTGCGCGTACCCGCAGGCATCGCCTCGTGCTGGGTATGCTCGCCGCATGCGGCCGCCCACAGGACAGCAGTTCACCCTCACGCGCGACGTCGACGGCACGCAGCTGCGCGCGACCGTCACCGAGGTCGCCGCGACGCTGCGGGAGCTGACCTTCGGCGGCGTCGACCTCGTCGAGCCCTTCGCCGAGCACGGCCGGCCCGCGAAGGGGCAGGGCATCGTGCTCGCGCCGTGGGGCGGACGCGTGGCGGGCGGCGACTGGATGCTGGACGGTGAGCGGCAGCAGCTCGCGCTCACCGAGCGGGACAAGGGCAACGCGAGCCACGGCCTCCTCCGCTTCTTCCCCTACCGCGTGCTCGAGCAGTCCGAGTCGCGCGTCGTGCTGCAGGCGACCATCCATCCGCAGACCGGCTGGCCCTTCCTCGTCGACACGACGGTCGCGTACGAGCTCACCGACGACGGCCTGCACGTGACGCACGAGGCGACCAACGTCGGCACCGAGCGCGCGCCGTGGGCGTGCGGCGCGCATCCCTACCTCGCGGTCGGCGACACCCCCGCCGACCGGCTCACGCTCACGGTGCCGGCCGCGCGCGTGTTCAACGCCGTCGACTCCATCCCCACCGAGGAGACCCTCGTCGATGCGATGGATGCGTCGGCACCCGACCTGCGCGCGGGCCGCCGCCTGACCGAGCTCGACATCGACCACAACTACGGCGGGCTCGAGTTCGTCGGCGGCGTGGCGACGTCGTCGCTGCTGGACGACTCGGGCCGCGGGGCCCAGCTCTGGCAGGACTCGGCATACCCCTACGCCGTGGTGTTCACGCCGAGCGCGTTCCCGGGCGCGACCGGACCGAAGCACGCCGCCGCCGTCGAGCCGATGAGCGCGCCGGCGAATGCGCTCAACTCCGGGCAGGGCCTCGTCTGGCTCGAGCCGGGGGAGTCGTGGGGCGGCCACTGGGGCATCGACCCGGTCGGCTTCTAGGCGCACGCCGAGCGCGGTTTGGCGCCGGGGCCCCGGCAGGATGAGAATCGAGGAGCACGTCGCGCTGCGGCGATGCATCGCGCGACGGAGGCACAGATGGGCACGCAGCGACCGGACGACGACGAGAGCGCGCCGGCGGGCTACGCGCCGGGCGTGCCCGGCCGCGTCGAGGTGCCCGACGTCTCGCTCACCACGGTGCTGCACGACGCGATCCGCGCGCATCCGGACCGCCCGGCGCTCGACTGGTACGGCGCCACGACGACGTACGCGGAGCTCGGGGAGCAGGTCGGGGCGGCCGCCGCGGCGCTCGCGGCGGCGGGCGTCGGCGTCGGGGACCGCGTCGCGCTCGTCATGCCCTCGTGCCCGCAGGCGGTCGTGGCGTTCTACGCGGTGCTCGAGCTGGGCGGCGTCGTCGTCGAGCAGAACCCGCTGTCGACGCGCGACGAGCTGCAGCGCACGTTCTCGGACCACGGGGCGCGCGTCGCCGTCGTGTGGGACAAGTCGGCCGACACGCTCGCGGCACTCTCGCTCCCGCACGAGCTCACCGTGCTCACCGTCGACATGAGCCGCGCGCTGCCGCTCGGGAAGCGGCTCGCGCTCCGGCTGCCGATCAGGAAGGCTCGCGAGACGCGCGCCGCGATGACCGCGCGGCCCTCCACCGGTCGCTCGTGGGACGACGCCGTGCGTGCGAACCGTCGGGCGCCCGCGCCGGCGCCGCACGTCGCGGCGCCCACCGACGTCGCCCTCCTGCAGTACACGGGCGGCACGACCGGGGCGCCGAAGGCCGCGATGCTGACGCACCGCAACCTCGTCGCCAACGTGGCGCAGAGCCGGGCGTGGGTGCCCGACCTGCAGGACGGCCGCGAGGTGCTCTACGGGATCCTGCCGCTCTTCCACGCGTACGGGATGCTGCTGTGCCTGCTCATGTCGGTGCGGCTCGGCGCGTGCCTCGTGCTGTTCCCGCGCTTCGACGTCGACCAGGTGCTCGAAGCGATGGAGCGCCGCCCCGCGACCTTCCTGCCCGGCGTGCCGCCCATCTACGCACGGCTGGCGGATGCGGCGGAGGAGCGCGGCGTCGATCTCACCTCCGTCCGCTTCGCGATCTCGGGCGCGATGCCGCTGCCGCCGGAGCTCGTCGAGCGGTGGGAGCGGCTGTCGGGCGGCGTGCTCGTCGAGGGCTACGGCATGACGGAGACGTCGCCGATCGCGCTCGGCAATCCGCTCGCCCCCACGCGCCGACCCGGCTCTGTCGGGCTGCCGTTCCCCTCCACCGAGATCCGCGTCGTCGACCCGGACGACCCGTCCGTCGCCCGCCAGCCGGGCGAGGCGGGCGAGCTGCTCATCCGGGGCCCGCAGGTGTTCGAGGGCTACTGGCAGCAGCCGGAGGAGACCGCGAAGGTGCTCATCGAGGGCGGCTGGCTGCGCACCGGCGACATCGTCGAGCGCAGCGACGACGGCTTCGTCACGATCGTCGACCGCATCAAGGACCTCATCATCACCGGCGGGTTCAACGTCTACCCCTCGGAGGTCGAGGAGGTGCTGCGATCGCATCCGCTCGTCGCGCAGGCGGCGGTCGTCGGCCTGCCAGGCAAGGTCGGCAGCGAGGACGTCATGGCGGCGGTCGTGCCGATCGAGGGCGAGGCGCCGACGGAGGATGAGCTGCGCAGCCACGTGCGGGAGCGCATCGCCGCGTACAAGGCGCCCCGCCGCATCCGCATCGTCGATGCGCTGCCGCTGTCGTCGGTGGGCAAGGTGCTGCGCCGCGAGGTGCGGGAGCTGCTCCAGCGGGAGTGACCGGCGTCCGGAGGACGCTCAGCCCCATCTCACCGAGTTCTCACCCCCGCTCGTTACCGTCGCCGGCATGTCGACCATCGCCCCCTTGCGCTCCACGCTGCTCACCGCGCTCGCGCTCTCCGGCGCGCTCGCGCTCGCGTCATGCTCGACGACACCGCAGATCGACGCGGCCAGCACCGCGCCGCCGCAGAGCGAGCCTGCCGAGTCCCCGACGTCGTCGCCCTCCGGAGATCCGACGTCATCGAGCTCCGAGTCGCCGACGTCGTCGCCCACCGCGACCACGCAGGGCGGGGATGCGACTGCCGCGGGGATCGAGGGCGCCGTCGCGGCCATCGGGCTCGCCGAGTCGGAGACCGGCGCCACCGCCTATGAGATCGACGACGGCGACGACGACTCGTGGGAGATCGAGCTCGCGGACGGCACCGAGCAGGTGACCGTGCACGTGAGCGCGGACGGCGCGACCGTGCTGTCGACCGAGCGCGACGACGACGTCGACGACGACGACCGTGCCGCGCTCGACGCCGCCGGCATCACGCTCGTCGAGGCGATCGAGGCGGCTGCCGCCGAAGCCGGCGACGCTGCGGCGCTCGACGACGCGACGCTCGAGGACGACAGCGACGGTCCGGCGTGGGAGGTGTCGTTCGATGACGACGTCGAGGTCCACGTCTCGGTGACCGATGGGTCGGTCCTGCGCGTCGACCGCTGACCGAGGTCAGGGGCCCGGCACGATGCGCGGCTCTGCGGCGACCACGGGCTGGCGCAGGATCGTGCGCCGCTTCGCCGGCTCGACCCGCCGCGCGTCGCTCAGGTAGATCTCGTGGTGCCGGCCCGTCATGCGCAGGCCGTGCTCCGGGATGAACGCGCGGTGCATCCGCTCGAGCACCGGTCCCTCGTCGTCGAACGAGCCGACGTGCAGCGTCTGCACGCAGCGGCCCTCCGCGAGCGGCTCGAGCCGGATCTCGCGCAGCCTCGCAGGCGCCCGCTTCGCGGCGACCCGCTCGAGCGCCCCGTCGAGCATCGCGCGGTCGATCCAGTCGGGCACGAGCATGAGCTGCGTCCAGTGCCAGGTCCCCTTGTCGCGCGCGACGGTGAACGCCTCCATGTCGTCCGCCCACCACAGCCCCTCGAGCGGCATCACGGCGTAGTCGCGGCCGAGCTCGCGCTTGCTGGCGAGCTTCAGCGCGTAGGCGACCGGGTAGAGCGCCTCAAGCGCCTCGGCGAACGCAGGGCCGTTCGGGTCGCCGCGACCGTCGAGCATGAGGTACTGCAGCTCGGGCACGTCGACGATCCGCAGCTCGCCGGGCTTCGCCCGGTATGCGTCGAGCGTCCGCTTGAGATCGACCTTGTCCGCCATCGCACGCCTCCGGCGCCAGGGTAGACCGAGGCAGGTAGGCCGAGGCATCCCCCGCGCCGCCCGTTGACGGCGCGCTCACGATGCCGTACCTTCGCAAGGCTGTGCACCCCGCACGGCAGGCACGTCGAGAGGTGGCGATCGTGAGCGCGAAGCGCGAACGAGCAGAGGTCCGGGTCTACCCCGACCTCGATCAGCCATGCTCTCCGGCGCCGGCCGCGTAGCCCTCCAGCTCCGCGCGTCCCGCGACCGACAGGGTCCGGGACGCCGCCTCCGTGGGGGAGGCCGCCCGCATCCTGTGGCAGCTCCCATCGCGCAACGAAGCGCACCACCGAAGGAAAGGCACCATGGAGACCCTCTCCAAGCGGCTGCTGTCGTGGGCGAGCATCCTCGAGGAGTCCACCCTCGAGCAGGCTCGCACCGCGTCGCGCATGCCGTTCATCCACCCGCACCTGGCGCTCATGCCGGATGCCCACCTGGGCCGCGGCGCGACCGTCGGCTCGGTCATCCCGACGCTCGGCGCCATCATGCCCGCCGCGGTCGGCGTCGACATCGGCTGCGGCATGATCGCCGTGCGCACGCAGCTGTCGCGCGGCGACCTCGTCGGTGGCGAGACCGGCGACCGCGACCTCGCCGAGCTGCGCCAGCAGATCGAGCGCAGCATCCCGTTGTCGGCCGGCCGCGACAACCGCTCGGTGCGGCCCACGGCCGAGCCGCGCGTCGCCGAGCTCGAGCAGCTCGCCGAGCGCGCCGGCTTCGACCCGGGGCGCTACGCGAAGCACTGGCGGCTGCAGGTCGGGTCGCTCGGCAGCGGCAACCACTTCATCGAGGTCTCGGTCGACGAGACGGATGCGGTGTGGATGTTCCTGCACTCCGGTTCCCGCGGGGTGGGCAACAGGATCGCCCAGCACCACATCGGGGTCGCGCAGCGGTTCGCGAAGCAGTCGTGGATCGAGCTCGCCGACCCAGACCTTGCGTACCTGGTGGAGGGCACCGACGAGTTCGACCGCTACATCGCCGAGCTGCGCTGGGCGCAGCGGTTCGCGCTGCTCAACCGCGAGGAGATGATGGACCGCGTCGCCGACCAGCTCGGTCGCTTCGTCGGTGCCGACATCGAGGAGCTTGAGCGCATCAACTGCCACCACAACTTCACCGAGTCGGAGACGCACTTCGGGAAGCGGGTGTGGGTCTCGCGCAAGGGCGCCATCCAGGCGGACGCCGGCCGGCCAGGGCTCATCCCGGGCTCGATGGGCACCGCCTCGTACGTGGTGGAGGGGCTCGGCAACCCGCTCTCGCTCAACTCCGCGCCGCACGGCGCGGGGCGCAGGCTGTCGCGGAACGCCGCCCGTCGCACCTTCTCGCGCGACGAGCTGCGCGAGGCGATGGTCGGCATCGAGTACCGCGACACCGACGCGTTCATCGACGAGATCCCGCGGGCGTACAAGCCGATCGACGAGGTCATGGCCGACGCGGCCGACCTCGTGCGCATCCGCCACACGCTGCGGCAGCTCGTGAATGTGAAGGGCGACTGACCCACGGGCAGCCGCCCGGCCGAGGGGTCGCCGCACGCGGCCACCCCTCGGGCGGGGCGCTACCGCTCGGGATCCGGCGCGGCTCGGGCCGCGTGCCAGGCGAGCAGCTCCGCCGTCAGCTGGTCGAGGTATTCGGGAGGCCCCATCTCGGCGAACCACAGCCAGAGCGAGGCGGCGTGGATCGGCACCCACGCCCGCAGGGCATCCGGATCGGCGCCGTAGCCCTCCGCGATGGCGTCGAACGATCGCGGGTCCTTGCGCGCAGCGCCCCAAGCTGCCCCGGCGAGCTCGCGCATCGGGTCGCCCAGGTGCGCCCGCTCCCAGTCGAGCACCGCGGCGATGCCGCCGTCGGCGCCGAGCAGGTTGCCGTCGCCCCAGTCGCCGTGGCAGAACACGGGCGCGGTCGCCGGCGGGATGGCGAGCGGGAGCGGCGGACCGCCGGCATCGCGGTAGCGACGGATGATGCCCGCATCGTCGGGAGGAGCGGGCAGGCCCGCCGGCGGCTCGATCTCGTGCAGTCGGCGGAGCAGCGCAGCGGATGCGCGCAGCCCGTCGAGCCGGACGTCGGGATGGACCTCGTCGAGCCGCTCGCCCGGCATGCGCGTCATGAGGATCGATCCCGGCGTGACCTCCACGAGCTCGGGCACCGGCAGCGCGCTGCCCGCGAGCGCGCGCAGCGCGAGCGCCTCCGTGTCGTGGCGGCGAGGATCGAGCAGGCGCTTCTCGACGAGGGTGCGCCCGTCGCGCTCCACGAGCCGCACGTGACCGACCGCTCCCTGACGCATCCGACCATCATCCCAAAGCGGTCGCGTGAGCGCGCGCTGTCGCTGCGCTGTCGCGGAACAGCGCGGCCGGGTCAGGCGGCGTGCTGTCGCTGCTCGCGCAGGCCGTCGACGATCGCCGCCAGCTCGTCGCCCTCTGCGAGGCGCCATGGTGTCTCGCCTGGCGCGACGAGGGTCACCGCGCGCCCCTCGACCGCGCCCCACGGCACCGAGTGCGCCGGATCGAGGCCGGCGAGCAGCCAGTAGAGCCGGTCGATGGCCTCGTCCTGCGAGATGTGCCACGAGCTGGCGGCGCGTGCGGACCGCGGTGTCCGGTGCCTCGTCGTCATGCGGCAAGCATCACGAGTGGCGACCGCAGAGCGCAAGGCTGCGCGCCATTTGTTCACGCGATCGACATGCAACGCACAGCGACGTCGATGCCTCGCCGCTCAGTGCTCGATGACGTGCCCGGCAGCGGCGAGCGCCTCGATGGCGGTCTCGAGCGATCCGGCGGGCACGAGCAGCAGATCGGCGGTCGCTGTGCCGACCACGAAGGCGCCGAGGCCCGTCGCAGCGAGGGGCGCGAGCAGCGAGGTCGTCATGCCGGGCGCATCGAGGCCGTGCGCCGTGCCGCCGGAGAACAGCGCCACGAAGCGCTCTGCATCGTCGTCCCGCGCCTGCCGCACGAGCGTCGTGCCGTCGGGTGCCTGGATGCGCGCCACGGCCGCGCGCTCGTCGCCCGAGTCGCCGTGCACGATCGCGAGCTCGCCAGGCAGCACGACGAGCCGCTGCGGGACGATGCGCACCTCGATCGACACGGCGTGGTCCATGCGGACGACCCTAGCCGCGGTGCGACCGCCGACCAGGCGCTCGGCCGCGACATCGACCACGACTGACCGTCGCGCCAAACCTGGGTGATGCCACACCGGAGGAAGCGTGGAGCACTTCGTAGCGCGTAATCCCCGCCCGCCGCTTGCACCAGCCGTCATGAACTGCGCCGGCGGCGATCCCTAGTTGAACATCTGCCGCACCGAGCGGTCCGACGCCACCCAGAAGACCTGGATGCCGAGCGTGCGAAGGGCGTTGGCGAGACGGTCCACCTCGGTTCGATGTGGCTCCGAGTCGGGCAGCGCGACGCCCGCGCGATCGACCCGCGCGGAGACGACACCCATGGCGCGGACCACTGCAACCGACACGTGCGTCCGCACCTGGTTGCGGTTGAACGCCTTGCCGTAGCGCGCCGTGGTGCTCTTCGAGCTGCCTTCTCCCTTCGCCTCAACGATGAGTCGCTCGCTGCCGCGTGTCGCAACGATGTCGTCTCCGCGCTGGTGGCTCAGTGCATGAGTGACGATGGTCCACCCTTCAGCTTGCAGGTGCGTCATGACCGCTCTGACGACGTCGTCCTCGTACAGAAGGGGCCCAGCGTCAGTTGGAGGGGTCAAGGAGGGGCTGCTGTCACGCGACGCGTTCATTGATGACACTGCCTCCCGGTGTTCACGCGGTGGGCCCGGTGGGGCTCGAACCCACGACCAGCGGATTAAAAGTCCGACGCTCTACCGACTGAGCTACAGGCCCGCAGATCCAGGGTAGCCGCGGCGCCGGGCCCGCCGACGCCGTCCCGGGGGTCAACCCCCGGGATGATTCCGGCGATCCCTCCTACCGTCGGCGGCCCCGAGGGTCCAGAGTGATCCACGGAATGCGGCGCGATCCCGCTCCGCGCGCCCGACGCATCCGCCACCGCCAGGAAGCCGCATGACCTCCCAGACGCCCGCACGCACCAAGTCCGACGCCGACGGCGCGCCCGCCGCGGGCCACCTCGAGGCGCAGCGCATCCTCTCCACGACCGACCCGGCGACCGGCCTCTCGGCGGCCGAGGTCGCCGAGCGCGTCGCCGACGGCCGCGCCAACCGGCTCGCCAACGCCTCCAGCCGCAGCCTGCTGTCGATCCTGCGCGTCAACCTCTTCACGCTCTTCAACCTCGTCATCGCCGTGTGCACCGTCGTGCTGCTCGTGCTCGGCCGCTGGCAGGATGCGCTCTTCTCGTTCGCGGCGATCGCGAACGTCGTGATCGGCGTCGTGCAGGAGCACGGCGCCAAGCGCAAGCTCGACAGCCTCGCGCTGCTGCACGTGCAGCGCTCGACGGTGCTGCGCGACGGGGAGCGCCGCGACGTCGCCATGGAGGAGCTCGTGCAGGACGACATCCTGCTGCTGCGCCGCGGCGACCAGGTGCCCGCCGACGGCGTCATCGTCGCGACCGAGGGCGTCGACCTCGACGAATCGCTGCTGACGGGGGAGTCGGAGCCGCAGCTCAAGCACGTCGGCGACGGCGTGCTCTCGGGCTCCGCGGTCTCGGCGGGCTCGGCGTCGGTGCAGCTCACGAGCGTCGGCGGCAACTCGTTCGCGGCCCGCCTCACCGCCGAGGCGCGCCGCTTCTCGCTCGTGCACTCCGAGCTGCGCGCAGCCCTCAACCGGGTCGTGAAGTGGATCTCGATCGCCCTCGTGCCGCTCATCGCGATCGTGCTCAACGGCCAGATGCAGGCGCGCGGCGGCTGGGCGGCCGCGATCGCGAGCGGGGCGTGGCAGGACGCGGTCGTGCTCTCCACGGCCGCGATCTCGGCGTCGGTGCCGCAGGGGCTCATCCTCATGACGTCGATCGCCTTCGCCGTCGCCGCGGTCAAGCTCGCCCGCAGCCAGGTGCTCGTGCAGGAGCTCGCCGCCGTCGAGGGGCTCGCACGCGTCGACGTCATCTGCCTCGACAAGACGGGCACGCTCACCGAGGGCGACGTCGAGCTGCTCGAGGTGACCCCGGTCGTCGACGGCTCGTGCGCGATGCCCGTGCGGGCGCATGCGCTGCAGTCGCTCGCCGACGCGCCCGGCGCAGGCGCGTGGCCGGCCGCGCTCGCCTGGTTCGGGCACGACGAGGACGCGAACCCCACCGCACGGGCGATCCGGCCGGCGCTCGCGGCGCCGCAGCTGGCGCCCAGCTGCGTCGTCGGCTTCTCGTCGGCGCGCCGCATGAGCGCCGTCGCCTTCCGCGATGGCGACGCGCGCGGCACCTGGGTGCTCGGCGCCCCCGAGTCGGTGCTCGGCGACGACCCGCAGCATGCGCCGATCGTCGAGCGCGCGCTCGAGATCGCCGCCGCCGGGCGCCGCGCCCTCGTGCTCGCGCACGCGCCGCATCCGATCGACCACGCCGAGGCCGAGCGGCACGAGCTGCCGCCGCTGCGCCCCGTCGCGGTGCTCGCGTTCGGCGAGCACGTGCGGGACGACGCCGCGGCGACGCTCGACTACTTCCGCGCGCAGGGCGTCGAGGTGCGGGTGCTCTCGGGCGACCATCCGCGCACCGTCGGCGCGGTCGCACGGCAGGTCGGCATCCCGCTCGAGGGCGACGCCTACGACGCCCGCCACCTGCCCACCGACATGGAGGCGCTCGAGGCCGTGCTCGCCGAGCACCACGTGCTCGGCCGCGTCTCGCCCGGCCAGAAGCGCGGCATCGTCGAGGCCCTGCAGGCGATGGGGCGCACCGTCGCGATGACCGGCGACGGCGTCAACGACGCGCTCGCGCTGAAGACCGCCGACCTCGGCATCGCGATGGGGGAGGGGGCGCCCGCGACGAAGGCGGTCGCCCGCCTCGTGCTGCTCGACGGCCGCTTCTCGCACCTGCCGCAAGTGGTGGCCGAGGGGCGCCAGGTGATCGCGAACATCGAGCGCGTCTCGCGCATCTTCCTCACGAAGACGACCTACGCCTTCACGCTCGCGCTGCTGTTCGGCGCGCTGCTCGTGCAGTACCCGTTCCTGCCGCGCCAGCTCTCGGCGACCGACGGCCTCACGATCGGCATCCCCGCGTTCTTCCTCGCGCTCATGCCCGCCGCGACCCGCTACGTGCCCGGCTTCCTGGGCCGCAGCCTCCGCTTCACGATCCCCTCCGGCGTCACCGTGGCGCTCGCGGTGCTCGCGATCACGCTCATCGGGCGCGGGGCGGATGCGGACGAGCGCCAGGTGCAGACCGCTGCGGTCTTCACGCTCACGGTGTGCGGTCTGTGGGTGCTCGGCATCGCCTGCCGCCCGTTCACGCCCACGCGCGTCGCGCTCATCGCGCTCATGGTGGCCGCGCTCGCGGTCGCGGTGCTCGTGCCGTTCGTGCGCGACTTCTTCCAGTTCCAGCTGCCCGACGCGCAGCTGCTGCTCGCAGCGATCGGCATCGGGCTCGCCGGCAGCGCCCTCATCGAGGTGTGGCACCGGCTCGCGCCGAAGCTGCCGGCCGCCATCGTCGCCGAGCCGTGAGCGGCCCGGCCGCCCGGCGGCACGGCCGCGGGTCGGCGCGGTTGCTGGCGGCACCCGGTCGCGGAACCTAGGCTCGACCCAGACCCGTCACGAGGAGCACCATGACCCCCGCCATCCGCCGCCCCGCCGCCGCCGCGCTCGTCGGCGCCGCCGTCGTCGTCCTCACCGCCGGCTGCGTGTTCACGCCGCCCGGCCTCCCGGCGACGCCGACCGAGTCCGTCGCTGTGCCCGCGCCCGACGGGCCCGCACCAACCGAGTCGACCGAGGCCGCCGAGACCGAGGAGCCGACCGAGACCGCGGCGGCGGAGGGCCGCTACGAGATCACCGCGGAGGGCCAGGACGACTCCGTCTGGAGCTTCGAGGTCACCGACAGCCGCGTCGTCGACGCCGACTCGAACGGCAAGCCCGCCGATCCCGGCTTCCAGCTCGTCGAGGTGCTCATCGATGCCGAGGTGCTCGAGGGCGAGCCGGACTTCTACACGGCCTTCCACGTCTACATCGTCGACGACGCGACCGGCGACGAGTACGGCCTCAGCACCGGCAGCGCGTTCTACGCCGAGAACGACCTGTACGCCGCTGGCCGTGCGCCCTCGTTCACCGACGGCGTCGGCATCTTCCACGTGCCCGGCGGCATCGGCATCGACCACGTGCGCATCACGACCGACCAGGGCGGCTCCTGGGACTTCACCCGCTGAGCTTCCCTGCACGAGCGGGTCGCGCATCCGCGATGATGGTGGGGATGGCTGAGCACTTCAAGCGCCCCACCCGATTCTCGAACGACTGGTTCTCCCGGATCGAGGGCGATGTCGACCCCGCAGTGCGCCTGCAGCTCGCGAGCGACACGGCGCAGGCGCTCCTCGCGCGCGCCCGCTCGGGTGCGGACCCCGAGGTGGTCGAGCGCATCCTGCGGATCGCGCGCGACGACGGCATCGACACCGTCGCCGAGCTGTGGTCGCACGCTCGGCCGCACTCGCTGCCCGGCGCGCTGTGGCGCGTGAACCTGCTGCACGCGCTCGTGACCCAGCGCGCCGTCGAGGCGGCGATCCTGTACCAGCAGGGGGCGGATGCGCTGCCGACGGCGGCGCCTGTCGTCGCGGGCGTGCCTGCGCCCGCCACCCCCGACGAGCTGCGATCGCTGTCCGAGACGATCCTGCGCGGCGTCTTCGCCGGCGACTTCGCGCTCGCGCTCGAGCGCGCCGCCGCCTTCGCGACGGTGACCGCCGCTGGCGCGGTGCAGGCGGCGCACGCCGACGAGTCGACGCAGCCGGAGCGCGCGAGCGCCCGCACCCGCCTGGCGGCATCGCTCACCGACATCGCGGCCGATCTCCGCGTGTGCGCCAGGATGTGGCGGTCGGAGAGCCTCGTCTGAGCGTGCCGTGAGCGCAAGTCGCCGGATGCGCCGTAGGCTCAGCGCGTCGACCCCGCACCGTGTCGGCACCGAGAAGGAGACCGACATGGCACGCCGCCCCCTCGCCGCTGCACTCATCCTGGGCGCCGGCGCCCTCGTCCTCACCGGCTGCCTGCCGATGCCGCCCGCGATGCCGGTCGCGCCCACGACGACCAGCGGGCCTACGACTCCGACCGAGTCGAGCGATCCTGTGGACCCGGGCGCGACCGACGAGCCGACAGCGTCGAGCGAGCCGAGCGAGCCCTCGGCCGGCGCGTACGACTACACCGTCGACGACGGCGTCGGCGACACCTGGTCGTTCACCGTGACGGGCATCGAGGACAACCCGCCCATGGACTCCGGCGCGGCGGCCGCGGGCACGTACCTCGTCGGCATCCTCATCGACGGCGAGCACGTCGAGGGCACCGCCAGCTTCCGCACGTGCTTCGACATCATCGTGGTCGGCAGCGACGGGGTCGAGTACGACTGGCGCGACACGATCGAGCTCACGGCGCAGGATGACCTGTTCTACGCCGACACCGAGGCGTTCACACAGGCGCGGGCCGCCGTGCAGCTGCCGGAGGGCGTCGACCCCGACCAGGTGGTCGTGCGCGCGCGCTTCGGCTCCGGCGAGGAGATCGTCCTCGACGTGGAGTGACCTGCACCGCAGATCCGACGGAGCGCCCGGGGAGACCCGGGCGCTTCGCGCATTCCGGGACGCTCCGCTCGTTCGCGCTGAGCGCATCGGGGTGCGCGCCGAGGAGGCGTTCGCTACCCTTGTCGAGCCGGGCCGCGTAACCCCGGGCTCCAATATTCGCCGCTGCGAGCGGCCTTCCGCCGAGAGGCGTTTCGCGGCCCGGCTTCATCGTTCCCGGCAGCGATCCGCGCCGCGCGACGGCTGCCGCACTGCCCCGCCGAGGCTGGCCCTGAGCCGGTGCCGCGGTCGCGTTCACCCGCCGTTCACCTCGGCGGGGCCTCCGCGCCACCCGCCGTGCCTAGCGTGGGATGCGGCGTGCGAGTGCGCGCCTCTCCAGGGCTCTCTCCCTGCACCGAAGCACATTCCGAAAGGGAACACTGTGAAGTTCACGAAGCTCGGCCGCGCTGCGGTCGTCGCGACGGCCGGCGCGATCCTGCTCAGCTCCTGCGCCGCCAACGAGCCTGCAGCCAACGCGCCCGCCGGGTCCGAGGCGCCCGCCGGCTCCGAGGCCGCCTCGTCGCTCTCCGGCGACCTCGCCGGCGCCGGCGCGTCGTCGATGGGCGCAGCGCAGGAGGCCTGGATCGCCGGCTTCCAGATGCAGAACGAGGGCGTCAACGTCACCTACGACCCCGCCGGCTCCGGCGCGGGTCGCGAGCAGTTCATCGCGGGCGGCGTCTCGTTCGCGGGCTCCGACGCCGTGCTCAAGGACGAGGAGCTCGAGGGCACCTTCGGCGCCTGCGTCGCCGACACGCTCCCGGTCGACCTGCCCGTCTACATCTCGCCGATCGCCGTCATCTTCAACGTCGAGGGCGTCGACTCGCTCAACATGGACGCCGCGACCATCGCCGGCATCTTCTCGGACGAGATCACGAACTGGAACGACCCGGCGATCGCCGACCAGAACCCCGACGTGACGCTCCCGGACGCGCCGATCACGGCAGTCCACCGCTCGGACGACTCGGGCACCACCGAGAACTTCACGGAGTACCTCGCGGCGACCGCACCCGACGTGTGGACCGAGGGCGTCTTCGAGACGTGGGCCTACGGCGGCGAGGGTGCCCAGGGCACCTCCGGTGTCGTCGACGCCGTGACCAACGGCACGAACACGATCGGCTACGCCGACGCCTCGCGCGCCGGTTCGCTGGGCACGGTCGCGCTCAAGGTCGGCGAGGAGTACGTGCCGTTCTCCCCGGAGGCCGCTGCAGCAGCCGTCGACGCGTCGCCGCGCATCGAGGGCCGCCACGAGGGCGACATCGCGGTCGAGCTGGACCGCACGTCGACCGAGGCGGGCACCTACCCGCTCGTGCTGATCTCGTACGCGATCGCCTGCACCGACTACACCGACGACGCGCAGGCCGAGCTCGTGAAGTCCTACCTGTCGTACATCGCGTCGGCCGAGGGCCAGGAGGCGGGGCAGGCGAATGCCGGCAACGCCCCGATCTCGGACGCGCTCCGCGAGGAGATCCTCGCTGTCGTCGACTCGATCCAGTAGTAGTACAGACTGGATCATCGCGACCTCGACGTCGCAACCGTCCGGCCGGGGCGCTCGAACGCCCCGGCCGGACGCTTCCCCCGGTCCCTTCCCGATCCTGCTGGGAGCTCCATGACCACCGCAGCACCGGTCGCCTCACGAGCCGCGGCTCCCAACCGACCCGCCGACATCGTCTTCAAGGCGGTCTCCACCGCCGCAGGCGTCCTCATCCTCATCGCCCTCGGCGGCGTGGCGATCTTCCTCGTCGCGCAGGCGGTGCCCGCGATCATCGGCCCGCTGCCGGACGACGACAGCTTCCTCGCCTGGGTGTGGCCGCTCACGTTCGGCACCATCTGGTCGGCGTTCCTCGCGATGGTGATGGCCGTGCCGCTCGCCATCGCGATCGCGCTGTTCATCACCCACTTCGCGCCGCGCCGCCTGGCGCAGGGCCTCGGCTACCTCATCGACCTGCTGGCCGCCATCCCCTCGGTCATCTACGGCCTCTGGGGCATCACGGTGCTCGCACCGTTCATGCAGCCGGCCTACCTGTGGCTGGCGGACAACCTCGGCTGGATCCCCCTGTTCACGGGGCCGGCCTCCGGCACCGGCCGCACCATCCTCACCGCCTCCGTCGTGCTCGCGGTCATGGTGCTGCCGATCATCACCGCCCTCTCGCGCGAGATCTTCCTGCAGACGCCGCGACTGAACGAGGAGGCCGCGTACGCCCTCGGTGCGACGCGCTGGGAGATGATCACGATGGCGGTACTGCCGCACGGTCGCTCCGGCATCATCGCCTCCTCGATCCTCGGCCTCGGCCGCGCGCTCGGCGAGACGATGGCCGTGGCCATGGTGCTCGCCTCCGCCGGCGCCGTCACCTTCGTCGTGGTCGGCTCGCAGAACCCCTCGACCATCGCGGCGAACATCGCGCTGCGGTTCCCCGAGGCGCACGGCATCACCGTCAACATGCTGATCGGCTCCGGCCTCGTGCTGTTCGCCATCACGCTCGTCGTCAACGGCCTCTCGCGCTGGATCATCGCGAAGACGACCGTGGACGGAGGCAGGTAGACATGACCACCACGACCACCGCCCCAGCTCCCCGCCGCCAGGCGGAGAACCCTCTGACCGCGGGCCAGCTCCCGGCATGGGGCCCATGGGCGCTGCTGGGCGTCTCGCTCGTCATCAGCGCGGCCGTCTCGGCGCTCGTCGCCGGCGCGAGCGGCACGCAGTTCAGCCTCGTCTCGACCGCCGTCCTCGGCTTCGTGCTCTACCTCGTCGCGATCACGGTCGTCAGCCAGCTCATCGAGGGCGGCCGCAAGGCGACCGACCGCCTCGTGACCGGCGTCGTCGTCGGCGCGTTCCTGCTCGCGCTCGTGCCGCTCGTCTCGCTCATCGTCACCGTCGTCACGAACGGCGTCGCGCGCTTCGACATCGAGTTCTTCACCTACACGATGCGCAACGTCGTCGGTGAGGGCGGCGGCGTGCTGCACGCCATCGTCGGCACCGTGCTCGTGACCCTCTGGGCGACGATCATCTCGGTGCCGGTCGGCATCTTCACGGCCATCTACCTCGTCGAGTACGGCAGGGGCCGGCTCTCGAAGGCCATCACGTTCTTCGTCGACGTCATGACCGGCATCCCCTCGATCGTCGCCGGACTCTTCGCCTACGCGCTCTTCGCGCTCTTCGCCGGCGAGGGTGTGCGCAGCGGCTTCGGCGGCGCGGTCGCGCTCAGCCTGCTGATGATCCCCACCGTCGTCCGCTCGACGGAGGAGATGCTCAAGCTCGTCCCGAACGACCTGCGCGAGGCCTCGCTCGCGCTGGGTGTGCCGAAGTGGCTCACGATCGCGAAGGTCGTGCTGCCGACGGCGCTCGCCGGCATCGTCACCGGCGTCACGCTCGCGATCGCGCGCGTCATCGGCGAGACCGCACCGCTGCTCATCATCGCCGGCTTCACGACGAACATGAACTACAACGCGTTCGACGGACGCATGATGACGCTGCCGGTGTTCGCCTTCAACCAGTACGTCAGCCCGGGCGTGCAGGAGCAGGCCTACTTCGACCGGGCGTGGACCGCCGCGCTCGTGCTCATCCTCATCGTCATGCTGCTCAACATCGGCGCGCGCCTCATCGCGCACTTCTTCGCGCCGAAGTCCGGAAGGTAAGGAACATGTCCAAGCGCATCGAAGTCAACGACCTCGACGTCTACTACGGCAGCTTCAAGGCCGTCGAAGGGGTCTCGGTCGAGATCGAGCCCCGCAGCGTCACTGCCCTGATCGGCCCTTCCGGCTGCGGCAAGTCGACCGTGCTCCGCACGCTCAACCGCATGCACGAGGTCATCCCCGGTGCGTGGGTCGACGGCGAGGTGCTGCTCGACGGCGCCAACCTCTACGGTCCCGGCGTCGACCCGGTGAACGTGCGCCGGCAGATCGGCATGGTCTTCCAGCGCCCCAACCCGTTCCCGACCATGACGATCCGCGAGAACGTGCTCGCCGGCGTGCTGCTCAACAACCGCCGCATGTCGAGGAGCGACCAGGACGACCTGGTGGAGCGCTCGCTGCGCGGCGCCAACCTGTGGAACGAGGTCAAGGACCGCCTCGGGCTGCCGGGCTCCGGCCTCTCGGGCGGCCAGCAGCAGCGCCTCTGCATCGCCCGCGCGATCGCGGTGAGCCCCGAGGTGCTGCTGATGGACGAGCCGTGCTCGGCGCTCGACCCGATCTCGACGCTCGCGATCGAGGACCTCATCGAGGAGCTCAAGCAGGAGTACACGATCGTGATCGTGACGCACAACATGCAGCAGGCGAGCCGCGTCAGCGACAAGACCGCCTTCTTCAACATCGCGGGCACCGGCAAGCCGGGCAAGCTCATCGAGTTCGACGAGACGACGAAGATCTTCTCCAACCCCACCGTGCAGGCCACCGAGGACTACGTCTCGGGCCGCTTCGGCTGATCCCGCCGTGCGCATCCGCGCGCCGCGCACCCCTCCGCGCCGCTCGGCCGTGGGGTGGTCACGACATGCCGTGCTCGCGTCGCGGGGTGGTCACGACACGCCGTTCGCGCACCGCCGCTCACGGCGTGTCGTGACCACCCGGCTCAGGCGGCGGCGCGATGGGGGATGGGCGCGGGTGGCGGCTCAGCGCTCCGCGGGCGAGTGCGTCTCGAGCGCGACGAGCGCGGGCTCGTCGCCGGCGCTCACGTGCAGCACGGTGAACTCGGCCGTGTGGAGCATCGACGCGCGGTGCGTGCGCTCCGACTCCCGCGCATCCGCCGCGTGCACGACCGCGGTGACGATCTCGGGGATGATCGGCGCGTGCGAGCACAGCACGGTGCCGCGGCGCTTGCGCACCGCCTTGTCGATGCGCTGCTGGAGCGCGGCGCGCGGATCGACCGGCGACTCCTGGCTGATCTCGGCGGTCGCCTTCGGGGCGATCCCGGTGAGCTCGGCGAGCGGCGCGACCGTCTGCCGGCAGCGCAGCGCGTCGGAGGTGACGATCCGCTGCGGACGGTAGGCGGCGACGCCCGCGGCGATCGAGCGCGCCTGCCGCTCGCCCCGGTCGGTGAGCGGGCGTGCCGCGTCCGCGCCCTCCCAGGAGAACGCGTTCGCGGCCTCCGCGTGACGGAGCGCGATGATCGGGAACGTGCGGGCGTGCCCGGCAGCCACGCGCTCCTCGAAGCGCTCGATGACGTGCACGTCGTGCTCGTACGTGCAGCGCGCCTTCGCGGCCTCGAGCGGCAGCCACTCGAGCTCGAGGATCTCGTCGTTCGGCTCGAACGGGGCGCGCGCGACCTCGTCCTCGTCGACGAACGCCTGCCAGTAGTAGACGACCTTGTCGCGCCCGTCGGGGAGGCGGTACTCGCTCGTGCCGAGCGGGGCCTCGAGCCCGATGCGCACGCCCGTCTCCTCCTCGATCTCGCGCGCCGCGCACTCGGGGAGCGTCTCGCCGGGATCGAGCTTGCCCTTCGGGAGGGAGTGGTCGCGGTGCTGCGTGCGCTCCACGAGCAGCACGAGCACCTCGCCGTCCACCTCCCGCCAGACGAGCGCGCCGGCGGCGAGCAGCGGGGTCTCGGGGCTCATCGGCCGCTCACCGGCCGGAGCGCTTCCGACGCTGGATCTGCAGCATCCGATCGCGGTGCAGGTCGTCGAGCGGCGTGCCGTCCTCGGCGTAGAAGCGGCGCGTCCACGTGCCGTCGGGCTCCGCCCACCACGACGCCGTCTGCGGCGACATCGCCGTGTCGAAGTGCTGCTGGATGTCGCGCTTGTGCTCGCTCGAGGTGAGCTGGATGAGCACCTCCACGCGGCGGTCGAGGTTGCGGTGCATCATGTCGGCCGACCCGATGAAGACCTCGGGGTCGCCGTCGTTGCCGAAGATGAACACCCGCGAGTGCTCGAGGTAGCGGCCCACGATCGAGCGGATCGTGATCCGCTCGCTCAGGCCCGGCACGCCCGGCTTGATCGAGCAGATGCCGCGCACCCAGATCTCCACGTCGACGCCGGCCCGGCTCGCCCGGTACAGGGCGTCGATGAGCTGCTCGTCGACGATGGAGTTGACCTTGATGCGGATGCTCGCGGCCCGGCCGTCGAGGGCGGCGCGCGTCTCGCGCTCGATGCGCTGCAGCAGCCCCTTGCGCAGGTGCCGCGGCGCGACGAGCAGTCGCTGGAACGACTTCTCCTTGGCGTAGCCCGAGAGCTCGTTGAACAGCCGCGTGATGTCTCGGCCGACCTGGTCGTTGTCGGTGAACAGGCCGAAGTCCTCGTAGATGCGGCTCGTCTTCGGGTTGTAGTTGCCCGTGCCGATGTGGCAGTAGCTGCGCAGCCGGCCGTTCTCGCGCCGCACGATCATCATGAGCTTGCAGTGCGTCTTGAGGCCGACGATGCCGTAGACGACGTGCACGCCGGCGCGCTCGAGCTGCCGCGCCCAGCGGATGTTCGCCTGCTCGTCGAAGCGGGCCTTCACCTCGACGAGGGCGAGCACCTGCTTGCCGGCAGCGGCGGCGCGGATGAGCGCGGCCACCACGGGCGAGTCGCCCGACGTCCGGTAGAGCGTCTGCTTGATCGCGAGCACGTCGGGGTCGTCGGCCGCCTGCTCGAGCAGCGCCTGCACGCTCGTCGCGAACGACTCGTAGGGGTGGTGGACGAGCACGTCCTTGCGGGTGATCGACTGGAAGAAGTCGGCGCGGTCATCCTGGTCGGTGGGCAGGAAGGCCGCCGCGGTGACCGGCACGCGCTTCGTGTAGTGGAGGTCGGGCCGGTCGATCCCGGCGAGCTGGAAGAGCCCGCTCAGGTCGAGCAGCCCGGGCAGCCGGTAGACCTCGAGGTCGGTGATGCCGAGCTCGTCGACGAGCAGGGCGAAGGTGTCGTCGTCGATGTCCTCGGAGACCTCGAGCCTGATGGGCGGGCCGAACTTGCGGCGCGACAGCTCGTGCTCGAGCGCCTTGATGAGGTTCTCGGTGTCGTCCTCGTCGATCGTCACGTCCTCGTTGCGGGTGACGCGGAAGGCGTGGTGCTCGACGATCTCCATGCCGGAGAACACCTCGTCGAGGTTGTTCGCGATGAGCTCCTCGAGCGGCAGGAACCGCAGCGCGTGGCCCGCGCGGGGCAGCTCGACGAAGCGCGGCAGCACGGCGGGCACCTTGAGGCGCGCGAACTGGTCCTCGGGCTCGCCGGGCACGCGCACGCGCACGGCGAGGTTGAGCGAGAGGCCGGAGATGTAGGGGAACGGATGCGCCGGGTCGACCGCGAGCGGCATGAGGACCGGGAAGATCTCGGCCTCGAAGCGCGCCGACATGGCCTGCTGCTCGTCGCCGGTCAGCTGGTGCCAGCGGACGATGCTGATGCCGGCGACGTCGAGCTCCGGCTGGAACGACTCGAGCGCGATGCGCGCGTGGCGCAGCTGCAGGTCGTGGGCGCGCTGCACGATCTGCGCGAGCAGCTCGGCGGGCGCGATGCCGACGTTCGTGGGCACGGCGAGCCCCGTGGCGATGCGGCGCTTGAGCCCGGCGACGCGCACCATGAAGAACTCGTCGAGGTTCGAGGCGAAGATCGCGAGGAAGTTGGCGCGCTCGAGCAGCGGCGTGGTCGGGTCCTCGGCCATCTCGAGCACGCGCTCGTTGAAGGCGAGCCACGACAGCTCGCGGTCGAGGAAGCGATCGGCGGGCAGGCCGTCGACGGTCTCGCCGCCCTGCAGCTCCGCCGACCAGTCGAGCTCGGCGTCGTAGTCGTCGAAGTCGGCCGCGTTCGCGTCGTGGAAGCTCTGCTCCTCCTCGAGCGCTCGCGCGGTGCGCTCGATCCTGAGCTCCTCGCCCGGATGTCCCGTGATGCCTGTCGCTGCGCCGTCTGTCATGCGCCAATCATGTCAACCATCGCTGACCGGCGCGTGCCTCCAGCGCACATCGATCGCCCAGCGCTCGAAGCCCGACCGCTCGTAGAGCGCGAGCGCAGGCGCATTGTCGCCCTCGACGTAGAGGTGCGCGGTCGTCGCGCCCAGCGCGCGCATCCGCACGAACGCGGCCGACAGCATCCGCCGGCCGAGTCCAGCACCCTGCCGCGTCGGCGAGACGCCGAGCACGTAGAGCTCGGCGACCTCCCCGTCGGGCTTCACCCAGGCGAAGGCGTCGAGGCCGTCGTCGCCGTCCGCGACGACGAGGTTCGCGTCGTCGTGCCATGGCTCGGCCATGCGGGCGGCGAGGTCGTCCGCCGACATGCGGCCCTGCTCCGGGTGGTCGGCGAAGGCGGTCGCGTTGAGGGCGAGCAGGGCGGATGCGTCGGCCGGCTCGAAGGCGCGCACGCCCTCGGGCAGGCGGTCGGGTGCGTCAGCGGGCGCGGCCGGCACCGGCGCCCGCAGCTGGAGCAGCGTGCGCACGCGCGTCATGCCGAGCGAGGCGGCGATCGCGCGCGCCGCGGGCAGGTCGCCGTGCGACCACGCGTCGAAGGCGCCGAGCTCCTCGACGACGCGGCGCGCGAGGGCGAGGCCGCGCCCCTGTCCGCGCGCTGCGGGCGCGACGGCGAGCTCGACCTCGCGATCCCGCTCGCTCACGACCGCGAGCGCATCCGCGTCGCCGAGCGTGCGGCGCTCGCCGCGCTCGAGCTCGACGAGCGCCTGGTCGTTGAAAGGCGGCACCCCGTCGTGCGCGGCGCACGCGGCGGCGAGCGCGCGGGCCTGCCGGGCCGGGTCGAGCGCGGTCACTCGTCGACCAGCTCGAAGCGGTAGCCGACGCCCCGGACCGTGCCGATGACGCTCTCGAGGTCGCCGAGCTTGGCGCGCAGCCGGCGCACGTGCACGTCGACGGTGCGGGTGCCGCCGAAGTAGTCGTAGCCCCACACCTCGCTCAGCAGCTGCTCGCGCGTGAAGACGCGGGCCGGATGGGACGCGAGGAAGCGCAGCAGCTCGAACTCCTTGTAGGTGAGGTCCACGGGCCGGCCGTCGACCTTCGCCTGGTAGCTCGCCTCGTCGATCGAGAGCCCGCTCGCGACGATCGGACCGTTCGCCTGCACGCTCGTGAGGGCGAGCCGGATGCGCGCCTCGAGCTCGGCCGGGCCGGCGGAGTCGAGCACGATGTCCGACACGCCCCACTCGGCGGTGACGGCGGCGAAGCCGCCCTCGGCGAGCACGAGCAGCAGCGGCACGGCGTCGCGCTCGAGCAGCTTGCAGAGGTGCTTGGCGGCGGCGAGCTCCGCGGCCCCGTCGACGACGTGCAGGTCGGCGTCGGGGGCGTGCGCCACCGCTTCCGCCGTGCCGGGGAGCATCGTCACCCGGTGCTCGAGGAGCTCCAGGTTCGGCAGCACGCCCCGGTCGCGGCGGGTGAAGATCACGACGTGCGCCATGCAGCCTCCTGCCCGCATCGATCCTATTGGGCGCCCGGGCGGCGGTTGTGCCGCCGCAGGGATGGGCCACAATGGGGCCGTGTCGTGGCAATGGGGGAGCGTGTGGCCGGTGTGGGCCGTCGCCCTGCTGGGCGCGATCCTGGTCGGGGTGCTGCAGCCGTCCGACGGCATCGTCTGGTTCCCCATCGTGCTCGGCGTGTGCACGCTCACCGCGTTCGCGATCCAGCTGGGCGGCCCGACCGTGCCCGGCCTCGTCGACCGGCTCGCCGCCGCCGTGCTCGGCTCGGTGCTCATCCTCGCCGCGGCCACCGCGATCCTCGTGCCGCTGACGCTGCTGTGACGGGGTCGCCTCAGCGCCCCGGGGCCTGAAGTCGGCTAGGATCGAGCCATGGCTGGAATCCCCATCATCGCCCTCGAGATCTTCTACCTCGGCCTGCTCGGCCTCGCGATGCTGGCGATCTTCGGCGTCTCGTTCGTCGTGATCCGCAACCTCTTCAGGGGCCAGCGCTAGCCGATGCTCGAGCTCGACCCCACGCTCCCGGCCGAGCTGGGCCCGCTCCAGTGGCTCATCGGCACGTGGGAGGGCACCGGCGTCCTCTCGTTCCCGGTCGGTGACCGCACCGTCGAGCACGAGTTCGCCCAGCGCGTCTCCTTCGCGCACCACGGCCACCCCTACCTCGCCTACGAGGCCTACGCGTGGAAGCTCGACGACGAGCTGACCCCGCTGGCGGCCGAGACCGGCTTCTGGCGCCTCGCGCGCGCTGCCGCCGCGTCCGATGCGGGCCCCGGCATGCTGCCGCCCGAGGGCGAGCCCGCCTACCCCGACGCCGAGTCCGTCGAGACGCTGCGCCGCCCCGACGGCTCCTTCGAGCTGCAGGCGCTCATCGCGCATCCGACCGGCGTCGCCGAGCTCTACCTGGGCACGATCGCCGGTCCCCGCATCGATCTCGCGACCGACGCCGTGCTGCGCGGTGCGAGCGCGAAGGAGCACACCGCATCCACCCGCATGCTCGGGCTCGTCGAGCAGCACCTGCTGTGGGCGTGGGACCTCGCGGCGCTCGGGCAGGGGCTCGAGAGCCACGCCTCGGCGCGGCTCTCGCGGATCGTGCCGAGCGAGGCGAACGAGCAGTGAGCGCGCTCGCGAGCCGGATCCCCGACGCCGTGCTGGGCGACGACGGGCTGCCGCTGCACGTCGGCAACCCCATGGCCGAGCAGCGCAGGCTGCGGCGCGACGCGCTCGTGCTGCTGCCGCGCGACGTGCTGCGGCTCACCGGCCCGGACCGGCTGCCGTGGCTCGACTCGATCACCTCGCAGTCGGTCGACCGGCTGCCTGCGGGCGCATCGACCGAGACGCTCGTGCTCTCGCCCGAGGGCCGCATCGAGCACGCGCTGCGCCTCGTCGAGACGGGCGACGCGCTGTGGGTCGTCGTCGACGCCGGCGCGGGCGACGCGCTCGAGTCGTGGCTGACGCGGATGCGCTTCTTCAAGGAGGTCGTCATCGAGCGGCCCGAGACGGTCGTCGTGGGCGCCGCGGGCGAACCCGCCGGCCCGCTCGCATGGATCGACGGCTGGCCGGAGGTCGCCCCCGGGGGGGTGCGCTACGGCGAGCCGACGGGGGAGCCCTGGAGCTGGTCGGAGTCGATCCTCACGCCCGCCGAGGCGGATGCGCTCGACCCGGCCCGCTTCGTCGGCACGCTCGCGGCGGATGCGCTGCGCATCGCCGCGGGACGACCCGCTCTCGCCGAGGTCGACGAGCGCACGCTCCCGCACGAGCTCGACTGGCTCACGACCGCGGTGCACCTGTCGAAGGGCTGCTACCGCGGCCAGGAGACGGTCGCCAAGGTGCACAACCTCGGCGCCCCGCCCCGGCGCGTGGTGCTGCTGCACCTCGACGGCAGCCAGAACGCGCCCGTCGTCGCCGGTGATCCGGTGCTGCGCGGCGACGCGGAGGTGGGCGCGGTGACATCCTCGGCGATCCACGACGAGCTCGGTCCGATCGCGCTCGCGGTCGTGAAGCGCAGCGTGCCGACGGACGAGGACCTCACGGTGCGCTCCGCCGACGGCGTGGTCGTCGCCGCCAGCCAGCAGGTGCTCGTGCCGCCGAGCGCCGGCCACGCGAACCGTCCGCCGCGCCTGCCCCGCCTCGGCGGGGTGCAGCGCCCGACCCGCTAGCCCGCCCCCTACTCGCCAGCCCCGCTCGCCGGCCGCGGTGGCCCGCGGGGTGGTCACGACGCGCCGCGCGAGCGCCGCGGGGTGGTCACGACGCGCCGCATGAGCGCGCTCGGTCCCGGCGTGTCGTGACCACCCGGCTCAGCTGACGGGGGCGACCGCGCTCCAGGCGACGGTGAGCTCGCCGAAGCGGTCGCGCGCGCGGCCGCCGAGCACCGGCCAGCCCGCGTGCCGCATCCGCCGCACCGTGGAGCGCCACCGCTGCACCGCGCCGAAGTCGGCGAGCGGCGCGTCGCTCGCCCACGCGCGGTCGAGGTCGCTCAGCAGCGCGTGCACGCGCTCCCCGGGCACGTTGCGGTGGATGAGCGCCTTCGGCAGCCGCTCGGCGACGACCGAGGGCGCGGGCATCGCGTCGCTGCCGAGCTCATCGACCTTGAGCGCGAGCGAGAGGGAGCGCGGTCGCGGCCTGCCGTCGGCGGATGCGTCGAGGGCGACCCAGGTGCACACGCGCCCGACCTCGTTCGACGTGCCCTCGACGAGCAGCCCGCCCGGCGCGAGCCGAGCTCCCATCGTCGCCCAGTGGTCGGCGACCTCGTGCTCGTCATACTGCCGCAGCACGTTCATCGCCCGGATGACGTGCGGCCGCCGGGGCGCGGGCACCTCGAAGCCGCCGAGCGCGAACGAGACGCGCGCATCCGCCGCGATCGCGCGGCCGTACCGGGTCGGGCCAGCGCGTCGCGCCAGCACGAGCTCCGCCGTCGCCCCGGCCACGCGCGCGGGGTCGATCTCGAGGCCGAGCACCTCGATGGAGGCGTTCGCGCCCAGCAGGCGCCCGTGCAGCTCGACGCTCGTCGTCGCGCTCGCCCCGTAGCCGAGGTCGACGACGAGCGCGCCGGGCGCGCGCGCCGCGGCCTGCGTGGCGATCCAGCGGTCGACGCGCCGCAGCCGGTTCACTCCTGTCGTCCCGCGAGTGATGCGTCCGTTCGGTCTTGGCACGAGGAGCCATTCTGCACCGTCATCGCACCTCTTCCGCGCACAGGCCCAGCGATATATCGTTGAGTATCGTCGAGACGCGACGACGCGAGGAGGACATCATGCATGGATCGTTCGCAGGCGGAGGCTACGCCGGCGGCCCGCGGGGCTTCGACGCGAGGCCCGGCGCCCACGTCTGGGAGGCGATGGATCAGCTGCGCTCCGCGTTCGAGCGGCGCGGCGGCACGCGGATGGGCCGGGGGGACGTGCGCGCAGCGGTGCTCGCGCTGCTCGCCGAGCGGCCGATGCACGGCTACCAGATCATCCAGGAGATCGAGGACCGCTCGGGCGGCGCGTGGAAGCCGAGCCCCGGCTCGGTCTACCCGACGCTCCAGCTGCTCGCCGATGAGGGGCTCATCACCGCAGAGGAGGCGAACGGCCGCAAGACCTACGCGCTCACCGAGGGCGGCAGGCTCGAGGCCGAGGCGGCAGCCGAGCGGCAGGCGCCGTGGCTCGCGTCGAGCGAGCGCGAGAGCGGATTCTCGGCGCTGCCGAAGGCGGGCATGGAGCTCGCCCAGGCAGCGGCGCAAGTGGGGCGCACGGGCAGCCCCGAGCAGGTGCAGCAGGCGGTCGCCGTGCTCGACGAGGCGCGCCGTAGGCTCTACTCGATCCTCGCTCAGGACTGACCCGGGTGCCAGCCGCACGTCGGGCACTAGGAGACACGATGCCCGACGTCGGCAGCACCCGTGCGCGCTACCGCCGCATCCTGCGCTTCGCCGCCCGGCACCTGATGATCATGTGGTGGTTCGAGCTCGTGCTGCCACGGCTCGGGCTCGGCCGGCTCGCCGCGCGCGGACGCGCCGCGAGGCTCACCCGGCTGGCGCGCCGCTTCCACGTGCTCGCCGTCGACCTCGGCGGGCTCATGATCAAGGTCGGCCAGTTCATGTCGTCGAGGCTCGACGTGCTGCCGCCCGAGATCACGCGCGAGCTCGAGGGGCTGCAGGACGAGGCGCCCGCGGTGCCGTTCCCGGGCATCCGGGAGCTCGCCGAGCGCGAGCTCGGCATGCCGCTCGACCGCGCCTACACCGCGGTCGAGCAGGCGCCGGTCGCCGCCGCCTCGCTCGGCCAGGCGCACCGCGCGACGCTCTCGCCGCTCGACACCGCCGAGACGGGCATCGCCGCCGCGGTCGTGAAGGTGCAGCGGCCCGGCATCGACCTGATCGTCGACGTCGACCTCGCGGCGCTGCGCAGGGTCGGCGGCTGGCTCCGCCGCATCCGCATCGTCGCCGAGCGCGTCGACGTGCCGGCGCTCGTGGAGGAGTTCGCGGTGACGAGCCTGCACGAGATCGACTACCTCCACGAGGCCGCGAACGCGGAGCGCTTCGCGGCCGACTTCGCGGACGACCCGCGCGTGCAGGTGCCGGAGATCATCTGGGAGCGCACCACGCGGCGCGTGCTGACGCTCTCCGACGTCTCGGCCATCAAGATCAACGACCTCGACGGCCTGCGCGCCGCCGGCATCGATCCGTCGGAGGTCGCGCGCGCGTTCGCCGCCGTCATGTTCGACCAGTTCTTCTCGCACGGCTTCTTCCACGCCGACCCGCACCCGGGCAACCTGTTCGTCACGCCGCGGCCTGCCGGGGCGGATGCGTCGGCCCCGGCTTGGCGGCTCACGTTCATCGACTTCGGGATGATGGGCGAGGTGCCCAGCGGCACCCGCAGGGGGCTCCGGCGGGCCTTCATCGCGGCCGCCGGTCGGGACGGCAAGGGCCTCGTCGAGGCGATCCGCGACGTGGGCGCGCTGCTGCCGTCCGCCGACACGGACGAGCTCGAGCGCGCGATGTCGCGCGCGTTCGCCCGGTTCGGCGGCATGGGCTTCGCCGAGCTGCGCGACGTCGACCCGCGCGAGTTCCGCGACTTCGCGCTCGAGTTCCAGGATCTGATGCGGTCGCTGCCCTTCCAGCTGCCGGAGGACTTCCTGCTCATCATCCGCGCATCCTCGCTCACCTCCGGGGTCTGCAGCGCGCTCGATCCGGGCTTCAACCTGTGGGACTCCGTCGAGCCGTACGCGGCCGGCCTGCTGCGCGAGGAGCGCGGCAACGTCGTGCAGGGCCTCGCGCAGGAGGCCGTCTCGACCGCCGGGGTGCTCGCGCGGCTGCCTCGGCGGCTGGATGCGGTGATGACGCGGGTCGAGGAGGGTCGCGTCGCGATCACGGTGCCGCGGCTCGAGCGCCGCGTCGCCCGCCTCGAGCGAGCGGCGAGCCGCCTGGCCTCGGCGATCCTGTTCGCCGGCCTGCTGCTCGCGGGCGCGCTGCTGCGCCCGGACGACGTCGTGCTCGGCACCTGGCTCATGGCGGCCTCGTCGCTGCCGCTCCTGCACGTCGTGCTCGCGCCGATCCTCGGGCGCCGCGCGCGGGACTGACGTCTCGACGTCGCCTGTGGTCGCACGAGCCCGCATGGCGGATGCGCGACCACTGGCGACGTCGAGAAGGTGCGGCGCGCAACTAGGCTGGCTGCATGACCGAGCGCACCCTCATCCTGCTCCGCCACGGCCAGTCGACCTGGAACGAGAGCAACCAGTTCACCGGTTGGGTCGACGTGCCGCTGACGCCGAAGGGCGAGGCGGAGGCGAAGCGCGGCGGCGAGCTGCTGCGCGAGCACGACCTGCTGCCCGACGTGCTCTACACGTCGCTCCTCACCCGCGCGATCAAGACCGCGAACATCGCGCTCGACGCGGCCGGCCGCGACTGGATCCCCGTGACCCGCTCGTGGCGCCTCAACGAGCGCCACTACGGCGACCTGCAGGGCAAGAACAAGGCCGAGACGCTCGAGCAGTACGGCGAGGAGCAGTTCATGCTCTGGCGCCGCTCGTTCGACACGCCCCCGCCGCCCATCGCCGACGACAACGAGTACTCGCAGGCGCACGACCCGCGCTACGCCGACATCGACGGCGAGGTGCCCGCGACCGAGTGCCTCAAGGACGTCATCGAGCGGTTCCTGCCCTACTGGGAGTCGACGATCACGAAGGACCTCGAGGCCGGGAGGACGGTGCTCATCACCGCGCACGGCAACTCGCTGCGCGCGCTCGTGAAGCACCTCGACAACATCTCCGACGACGACATCGCCGCGCTCAACATCCCCACGGGCATCCCGCTCGTCTACCGCCTCGGCGACGACAACATGCCCGTCGCGCCGGGGGAGTACCTCGACCCGGAGGCCGCAGCCGCCGGTGCCGCGGCCGTCGCGAGCCAGGGCAGCAAGCACTAGCTCGCTCGAGAGCACGAGAGAGGCCCCGCACGCTGCGGGGCCTCTCGTCGTCTGCGGCTCAGTCCGCGGTGGGGAGCGGACGCACCGGCTCGGGCGCCATCTCGGCGCGCGCGTCATCGTCGCCCGTCCAGTCACCGGTCGCGAGGTACTTGACCTTCTTCGCGATGCCGACCGCGTGGTCGGCGAAGCGCTCGTGGTAGCGGCTCGCGAGGGTCGCGTCGACCGTCGTGTGCGCCGCGCCCTCCCACGTCGTGCCGAGCACGTGCGCGAACACGTCGCGGTGCAGCTGGTCGACGTGGTTGTCGGCGATCTCGAGCTGGTCGGCGAGCGTGAGGTCCTGCGTCTGCAGCAGGTCGCGCAGCATCTTGGCGATCTCGATGTCGCGCGCCCCCATCTCGGCGAACGTCGGCTGCAGCGACTCGGGCACCACCTGCATCGGGAACCGGTAGCGCGCGAGCAGCGCGATGTGGCGAGCGAGGTCGCCCATGCGCTCGAGCGACGCCGAGATCCGCAGCGCCGAGACGACGATGCGCAGGTCGCGCGCGACCGGCGACTGCCGGGCGATGATGTTGATGGCGAGCTCGTCGAGCGACGCGGCCTTGTCGTCGATGATCGGGTCGGTCGCGATCACGTGCTCGGCGAGCTGCACGTTGGAGTCGCCGAAGGCGCGCACGGCGGCCTCGATCGACACCACGACGTGGTTCGCGATGTCGACGAGCCGGTCCTGCACCTCGCTGAGCTCCTGCTGGAATACGTCGCGCATGGCTGCTGCCCCCTTGTGCTGCGCCCTGCTGCTTCGTCGAGCAGGGCACGATCCTGACACCGAGTGTCCTGGGCCCAGGTTACCGCCGGGTGTCCGCAGCCTGAACCGCCGACGGCCAGGGGCCACGGGCCCACCGACTACGATCGGACGTGTGGATGCGTCCTGGTACGTGCTCCTCGCGCTCCTGCTGGGCTTCGCGATAGGGGCGGTCTCGGTGCACCTGCTCGGCGTCGCCGCGCAGCGCGGCCGGCAGGTGATGGCGATCTCGAGCGAGCCCGTCCCCGATGGCATCGCCGCCATGGTGCACGTGCTCGAGTCGGCGGGCCTCGTGGTGGACGGCTCGAACCAGGTGATCCTCTCGTCGCCGGGCGCCGTCGCGCTCGACCTCGTCGACGGCCGGGCGCTCCGCTCGCACGAGATCCTCGACGCCGTGCGCCGGGTCTGGCGCAGCGGCGAGCAGGAGGTGCTCGACCTCGTGCACCGCCGCGGCCGCATCGGCGTCGGCACCGAGGTGCTGCTGCGTGTGCGCGTCGCGCCGCTCGGCAACCGGTTCATGCTCGTGCTCGCGGCGGACCGCACCGAGGAGCTGCGCCTCGCCGGCGTGCGCCGCGACTTCGTCGCCAACGTCAGCCACGAGCTCAAGACCCCCATCGGCGCGGTCTCCGTGCTCGCGGAGGCGATCGAGGCCGCCGCCGAGGACCCGGAGCGGGTCCGCTCCTTCGCGCAGCGCATGCAGCTGGAGGCCGACCGCCTCGCCCGCATGACGAAGGCGCTCATCGACCTCTCGCGCATCCAGTCGGACGACCCGCTCGACCACGCGGACCTCGTCCCGATCGCGCACGTCGTCGAGGTCGCCGTCGACCGCAACCGCGTGCTCGCCGACGCGAAGCGCATGCGCGTGCTGCCGCGGGTGCTCGACGAGGTCGAGGTGCTCGGCTCCGAGGAGCTCATCACGATGGCCGTGCAGAACCTCGTCGCGAACGCGGTGCAGTACTCGCCGGAGGCGACCCACGTGGGCGTGGGGGTGCGGGTGACCGACGGCGTCGTCGAGATCGCCGTCACCGACAACGGCGTCGGCATCGCGCCCGAGGAGCACGAGCGCATCTTCGAGCGCTTCTACCGCGTCGACCCCGCGCGCAGCCGGGTGACCGGCGGCACGGGGATCGGCCTCAGCATCGTGAAGCACGTCGCCGCCAGCCACGGCGGCGAGGTCACCCTGTGGTCGCGCCCCGGTCAGGGCTCGACCTTCACGCTCCGCCTGCCGGTCGCCGGCACCACCGCTCTCAAGGAGAAGGCATGACCCGCATCCTGATCGTCGAGGACGAGATCGCCCTCGCCGAGCCCCTCGCCTACCTGCTCGAGCTCGAGGGCTACGAGACGGCGTACGCCGCCGACGGCAACGAGGGGGTGCGGATGTACGAGGCCGACGGCGCCGACATGATCCTGCTCGACCTCATGCTCCCGGGGCGCAGCGGCACGGAGGTGTGCCGGCACATCCGTCGGTCGTCGTCGGTGCCGATCATCATGCTCACGGCGAAGGACAGCGAGGTCGACACGATCGTCGGGCTCGAGCTGGGCGCCGACGACTACGTGACGAAGCCGTACTCGACCCGTGAGCTGATCGCGCGCATCCGCGCCGTGCTGCGTCGCCGTGCGGTCGAGGACGAGGCCGACGACGACTCGGTCGTCGAGATCGGCCGCGTTCGCCTCGACGCCGACAGCCACACCGTGACCGTGGCGGGCGAGGAGACGGCCATGCCGCTGCGCGAGTTCGAGCTGCTCGAGTACCTCATGCGCAACGCCGGCCGGGTGCTGACGCGCAGCCAGCTCATCGATCGCGTATGGGGGAGCGACTACTTCGGCGACACGAAGACGCTCGACGTGCACGTCAAGCGCCTGCGCGCGAAGATCGAGGAGGACCCCGCCAACCCGACGCGCGTCGTGACGCTGCGCGGGCTCGGGTACCGCTTCGAGCGCTGAGCGCCCGAGGCTGCGTCAGTCGGCGGCGGGCTCGACCGGACCGAGCGTCTCGTAGCCGACGAACTCGGTGGAGATGAGCGGCACCTGGACGCCCGAGGGCTCGGCGCCGTCGGCCTGGACCGAGACGTTCTGCAGGGAGCCGAACGTGACGTCGCCGGCGTCGAAGACGAGCTGCTCGCCGTCGGCGAAGCCGTAGGGGGTGACGCCCTGGGGGATGCGGATCTGCTGCGTCTCGTCGCTCGTGCGCACCTCGACGAAGGTCTCCTCGCCGGAGTTCGTGAAGGTGACGACGAGGCTCAGCGCGTCGCCCTCGGGCTCGCCGATGAGCATCGCGTTGTGGAACTCGACGGTGCCGCTCTGGCCCGAGACGCCGTCGGAGGGGTCGTACTGGATCTGCGTCGCCTGCGGCGTCAGGATGTTGCATCCGGTCGCTGCGAAGGCGACGACGACTGCTGCGGCTGCGGCTGCGACGGTGCGAGGCTGCACGAGATCCCTTTCGACGGTGGCCGACGGCGCTGGACGGGTGCGCATACGGTCGATCCCACTCTAGTACGGGCCCTCCGGCCCGCACGCGAGAGGCCTCCCGCGTCCGCCAGGGGCGTGATCCAACCACGCCGGCATCGGCGTCCGCGAGCGACACGCTGTGATAAAATCAAGGTTCTGGCTATGACGAGGAGCATTCGATGAACTTTGAGGTCGGAGAGACGGTCGTCTACCCCCACCACGGTGCCGCGACGATCACCGAGGTCAAGGTCCGCAAGATCAAGGGCATCGAGACCACCTACCTCAAGCTCAACGTTGCGCAGGGCGGCCTCACGATCGAGGTCCCGGCGGACAACGTCGACATGGTGGGCGTTCGCGACGTGATCGGCGAGGAGGGCCTCGACCGCGTGTTCGAGGTGCTGCGCGCGGACTTCACCGAGGAGCCCACGAACTGGGCCCGCCGCTACAAGGCGAACGTCGAGAAGCTCGCCTCGGGCGACGTGATCAAGGTGAGCGAGGTCGTGCGCGACCTGTCTCGCCGCGACCAGGACCGCGGCCTGTCGGCCGGGGAGAAGCGCATGCTCGCGAAGGCCCGGCAGATCCTGGTCTCCGAGCTCGCGCTCGCCGAGAAGACCGATGAGGACGCCGCCTCGGCCCGCCTCGACGAGGCGCTCGCTCCCGCCGTCTGAGACGACCGCGAGACAGAGCCGAGGCGCCCGATCCCCAAGGTCGGGCGCCTCTTCTCTGCCCGCACGCCGCCGGCGTCGGCACGCCGCGCGGCACGGTTAGGCTCGGCCTCGTGACCGAGACCGCCCTCATCGTCGTCGCCGCCGGCAGCGGCACCCGGCTCGGCCGCGGCATGCCCAAGGCGTTCGCGCCCGTCGCGGGCGCGCCCATCCTCGAGCACGCGCTGCGCGGCCTCGCTGCCGTCGACGCCGCGATCGTGGTCGTCGTCCCCGCCGGCCTCGAGGCGGATGCGTCGGCGATCGCGGAGCGCGCCGGCGTCGTCGTGCGGGTGGTGGTGGGCGGCGAGACGCGCGCCGACTCCGTCGCGGCGGGGCTCGCCGCCGCCGGCGACGCGCGGTGGGTGCTCGTGCACGACGCGGCCCGCGCGCTCACGCCGCCCGCGCAGGTCGAGCGGGTCATCGCGGCGCTGCGGGAGGGCGCATCCGCCGTCGTGCCCGTGCTGCCGGTCGTGGACACGGTGCGATCCGTGGAGCCCGAGCGGTCGGGGGAAGCGTCGCGGCACGCGGACGTGCTCGGGCCGATCGTCGACCGGTCGGCGCTGCGGGCGATGCAGACGCCGCAGGGGTTCGACGCCGGGCTGCTGCGCCGTGCCTACGCGGCGGCGGATGCGCGGGGCGCGTCGACCGACGACGCGCAGCTCGTGCAGGCGCTCGGGGAGCCCGTCGCGGCCGTGCGGGGCGACGAGCTCGCGTTCAAGATCACGACGCCGGCGGATGCCGACCGCGCCGAGTCGCTGCTCGGGCCTGCGATCCGCGTGGGCGTGGGCGCGGACGTGCACGCCTTCGGCGGCGACGGGCCGCTGCGGCTCGCGGGGCTCGAGTGGGAGGGGCAGGGCCTCGAGGGCCACTCCGACGGCGACGCCGTGTGCCATGCGATCGTCGACGCGCTGCTGGGCGCCGCGGGGCTCGGCGACATCGGCGGCCTCGTCGGTGTCGACGACCCGCAGCACGCGGGCGCGCACGGCGAGGTCTTCGTGCGGGCGGCCGTCGCGCGGCTCGTCGAGCACGGCTGGCGCCCGATGAACGTCGCCGTGCAGGTGCTCGGCGTGCGCCCCCGCATCGGCACCCGCCGCGACGAGGCGCAGCGCGCGCTCACGGCGATGGTCGGCGCCCCCGTGAGCGTCTCCGGCACCACGACCGACGGGCTCGGCGCGCTCGGTCGCGGCGAGGGCGTGCAGGCGATCGCGACCGCGCTCATCCGCCGCGCCTGAGCAGCGGAGCCGCCGGCCCGCCGCAGCCGTCGCGCCTCGAACGGAAGCGGACCCCTTCCACCGAGCCGGACCCGGTGCACCGGGTCCCGCTCGGTGGAACGGGTCCCGCAGGCCGGTCCGCGGAGTGCGAGGCCCTCGGCGGCACGCCCAGTAGCCTTGGGGACCGTGACCGTGCGCATCTACGACTCCCGGCGACAGGCCGTCGTCGACCTGCAGCCGCTGCGCGCCGGCGAGGCGTCGATGTACGTCTGCGGCCCGACCGTGCAGTCGTCGCCGCACATCGGCCACGTGCGCAGCGCCGTCGCCTACGACGTGTGGCGGCGCTGGCTCGAGCACCGCGGGCTGCGCGTCACCTTCGTGCGCAACGTCACCGACATCGACGACAAGGTGCTCGTCAACGCGGTCGACGAGCCATGGTGGGCGCTCGCGTACCGGATCGAGCTCGAGTTCTCGCAGGCCTACCGGGCCGTCGGCGTGCTCGCGCCGACCTACGAGCCGCGCGCGACCGCATCCGTCACGGGCATGCACGAGCTCATCCAGCTGCTCATCGAGCGCGGGCACGCCTACCCCGCGCTCGACGGCTCGGCCGACGTCTACTTCGACGTGCGCTCGTGGGCCGAGTACGGCGCCCTCACCCGCCAGTCGATCGACAAGATGGAGCCGGCCGCCGACGCCGACCCGCGCGGCAAGCGCGACCCGCGCGACTTCGCGCTCTGGAAGGCGTCGAAGGCCGACGAGCCGGCGTCGGCCTCGTGGGCGTCGCCGTGGGGCGACGGCCGTCCCGGCTGGCACATCGAGTGCTCGGCGATGGCGCGCCGCTACCTCGGCGACAGCTTCGACATCCACGGCGGCGGCCTCGACCTGCGGTTCCCGCACCACGAGAACGAGCTCGCGCAGTCGACCGCCGCGGGCCTCGGCTTCGCGAGCGTGTGGAGCCACAACGGGCTCGTCAACGTCGACGGCGAGAAGATGTCGAAGTCGCTCGGCAACTCGATCTTCGCCGCCGACCTGCTCGGCTCGGTGCGCCCCATCGTCGCCCGCTACTTCCTCGTCGCGCCGCACTACCGCTCGACGATCGATCTGCGCACCGCCGACGGCAGCCTCGAGGGCGGCTCGCTCGCCGTGGCGGAGGCCGCGTTCGGCCGCATCGAGGCGACGCTCGAGCGCGCCGCGCGCCTGGGCGAGGTGCCGGATGCGGACGTGCCGGATGCGTTCGGCGCGGCCATGGACGACGACCTGTCGACTCCGCAGGCGGTCGCCGTGCTGCACGACACGACCCGCGCCGCGAACGCCGCGATCGACGCCGGCGACGACCGGGCGGCGCTCGCGAGGGCGGGCGAGGTGCGGGCGATGCTGCGGGTGCTCGGGCTCGATCCGACCGACACGGCGTGGCAGGCTGTACCCTCGGCACAGGCCCACGCGCTGTCGACCCTCGTCGAGACGCTCCTCACGGAGCGCCGCGAGGCTCGCGCCAACAAGGACTTCGCGGCATCCGACCGCATCCGCGACCTGCTCGCGGCCGCCGGCATCCTCGTCGAGGACGGCAAGCACACGACCACCTGGAGCATCCCATGACGAAGCCGCAGCGATCGCCGCGGAAGAAGGGCCCCTCCAAGGGCACCGGTGGCCTCGGCCGCCGCGCGCTTGAGGGCAAGGGCCCCACCCCCAAGGCGGAGGAGCGATCCTGGCACCCCGCCGGCAAGCGGAAGGCGGCCCGCGAGCGCTTCGAGGCCGCCTCGTCGAAGGGGCGTCCGGCACAGCAGCAGCAGCCGCCGCGCCACCGCAAGCCCTCGTCCGCCAAGGACGACTCCGAGATGGTGACCGGGCGCAACTCGGTGCTCGAGGCGCTGCGCGCGAAGATCCCGGCGACCTCGCTCATCCTCGCCTCGCGGCTCGAGATGGACGACCGCGTCAAGGAGATCCTCTCGATCGCCACGAAGCGCGGCGTGCCCGTGCTGGAAGTGATGCGCCCGGAGCTCGACCGCATCTCCGGTCACGACTCCGTGCACCAGGGCGTCGCGCTCAAGGTGCCGCCGTACCAGTACGCGCACCCGATCGACCTGCTCGAGACTGTGATCGACCGCGGCCAGACGCCGCTCTTCGTCGCCCTCGACGGCATCACCGATCCCCGCAACCTCGGCGCGATCATCCGCTCCTCGGCCGCCTTCGGCGCCCAGGGCATCATCGTGCCGCAGCGCCGCTCGGTCGGCGTGACCGCGAGCGCGTGGAAGACGAGCGCGGGCGCCGCGGCGCGCGTGCCCGTGGCGATGGCGTCGAACCTGACAGCGACGCTCAAGGAGCTCAAGTCGCAGGGATGCTTCGTCATCGGCCTCGACGGCGACGGGGATGTGTCGGTGCACGAGCTCGAGCTCGCCGCCGGTCCGCTCGTGATCGTCGTCGGCAGCGAGGGCAAGGGCCTGTCGCGGCTCGTCGCGGAGACGTGCGACGCGATCGTGTCGATCCCGATCGGCGCGGCGACGGAGTCGCTGAACGCCGGCATCGCCGCATCCATCACGCTCTACGAGGTCGCGAAGCTCCGCGGGAGCCGCGCCCGCCGCTGATCGGTTCGTCTCGACTCGCGCGGCGGCAAGCCGCCGTGCGGCTCGACGAGCGGGTCAGTCCGGCCGCGAGCTCAGTCCACCGCTGGTCGAGCCGCAGCCGGACGCAGTCCGGCCGCGAGTCGAGACCATCGCCATGCGGCTCGACGAGCGGGTCAGTCCGGCCGCGAGTCGAGACCACTCAGACCTTGTCGCGCCAGTCCGGGTCGTCGTCCTCGTCGCCGAGCGGAATCGCGCCCGTCTCCAGCGTCACGATCGGCATCACCGTCGTGACCGGCACGCCGAGCAGCGCCGCCTCGTCGCGGCGGTAGGAGAGCTGCGTCTCGATGTAGCTCGCGGCGGCCTCCTCGAGCGGCACCTCGCACTGCCGCTGCTCGGACAGGTACCAGCGGTGCTCGAGCACCTCGTGGAACACCTCGGGGCCCTCGAGCTTGCCGCGCAGCTCGAGCGGCACCGACTCGACGATGGGTGCGAAGACGCGCTCGATCCACTCGTTGGCGAGCGCCTCGTCGCCCACGTTGGGCCGCAGGTCGTGCTGCAGCGCGACGTACTGGTCGAGGTCGTTGAGCAGGCGGCGCGCCTGGTTCTCCTCGGCGTCGATGCCGGTGAGCCCCTGCAGGCGCCGGTGGTGGTGGCCGGGGTCGACGACCTTCGGCTGGATGCGCACGGTCGTGCCGCCGTCGCCCGTGCGGATCGCGAGCTCCTCGATGTCGTAGCCGAGCGCGTTCAGCCGCTCGATGCGGGCCGCGATGCGCCACCGCTCGGAGGCGTCGATGACCTCGTCGTCGGTGAGCTCGTGCCAGAGCGATCGGTACTGCTCGACGATCGAGGCGGCCACCGCCACCGGATCGATCGACTCGTCGAGCCTGCCGCCCGCCGCGAGGTCGAGCAGCTCGCCGGCGATGTTGACGCGCGCGACCTCGAGGTCGTCCTCCCGGCGGCCGTCGGACAGCCCGTCCGGCTCGATCGTGCCGGTCTCGGCGTCGACGAGGTAGGCGGCGAAGGCGCCCGCGTCCCGCCGGAAGAGGGTGTTCGAGAGCGACACGTCGCCCCAGTAGAAGCCGACGAGGTGCAGGCGCACGAGCAGCCCGGCGAGCGCGTCGACGAGCCGCTGCGCGGTGTCGTGCCGCATCGACGTCGAGTAGAGCGCGCGATAGGGGAGCGAGAAGCGCAGGTGCCGGGTGACGAGCACCGCGTCGAGCTCCTCGCCGTCGACCCCCGTGCGCCCGGAGATCACGGCGAGCGGCTCGACGCACGGCACGTCCAGCCGCTGGAGCCTGCGCAGCATCCCGTACTCGCGCGACGCCATGTGCTCGTTCGTCTCCTTGATGGCGACGACGCGGCCGCCGAGGCGGGCGAAGCGCACGAGGTGCCGCGAGATGCCCTTGGGCAGCTGGACGACGTCCTCCTCCGTCCACTCCTCGAGCGGCAGCTCCCACGGGAGGTCGAGCAGGGTCGCGTCCATCACCGCAGAGGTGATGCGCAGGTCGGAGCGCATGCGGCCATGGTAGGCCGAAGGGCCCCCGCCGTCAGCGGGGGCCCTCCGGTCGGTGGTGGTCAGAGACGCAGTCCCGACTCGTTGTCGAACAGGTGCAGGTGCTCCGGGTCGGGCGTGATGTAGACCGTGTCGCCGAGCGACGCGTGCGTGCGCCCGTCGACGCGCGCGACGATGTCGACGCGCTTGCCCTCGACCTCCGCGTGTCCGTAGAGGTAGCCGTCCGCGCCGAGCTCCTCGACGAGGTCGACGAGCACCGGCAGGCCGTCGCTGGGCTGCTCCGAGACCGAGACGTCCTCCGGCCGCACGCCGACGACGAGGCCGCCCTTCGCCGACGCGAGCTGCTCGCGGGGGATCGGGGTGAGGTGGTCGCCGAACTGCACGCCACGCTCGTTCGTCGTCAGCTCCATGAGGTTCATGGCGGGGCTGCCGATGAAGCCGGCGACGAACACGTTGGCGGGGCTGGCGTACAGGTCGCGCGGCGTGCCGACCTGCTGCAGGATGCCGTCCTTCAGCACCGCGATCCGGTCGCCCATCGTGAGCGCCTCGGTCTGGTCGTGCGTGACGTAGACCGTGGTGACGCCGAGCCGGCGCTGCAGCGACGCGATCTGCGTGCGCGTCTGCACGCGGAGCTTCGCGTCGAGGTTGGACAGCGGCTCGTCCATGAGGAAGACCTGCGGCTGGCGCACGATCGCGCGACCCATCGCGACGCGCTGCCGCTGACCGCCGGAGAGCGCCTTCGGCTTGCGGCCGAGGTAGGGCTCGAGGTCGAGCAGCTTCGCGGCCTCCTCGACGCGCTTCGCGCGCTCGTCCTTGGCGATGCCGGCGATCTTGAGCGCGAAGCCCATGTTCTCGGCGACCGTCATGTGCGGGTAGAGCGCGTAGTTCTGGAACACCATCGCGATGTCGCGGTCCTTCGGCGGCATGTCGGTGACGTCGCGGTCGCCGATCATGATCTTGCCGTCGTTGACCTCTTCGAGGCCCGCGAGCATGCGGAGGGTGGTGGACTTGCCGCAGCCGGAGGGGCCGACGAGGACGAGGAACTCGCCATCGGCGATCTCCAGGTCGATCGCGTCGACGGCGGGCTTCGTGCTCCCCGGGTAGACACGGGAGGCCTTGTCGAACGTCACAGATGCCATGTCACGTCTTCCTTCCACCGGCAGGTACGTGCCGGACGATCCGTAGTGGTCGGTACGGGCAGCACTGCCCGCAGGGACATACTGGCATGCCGCGCGGCCGGTACCCTAGAAGACGGCGTGTGTGATCTGATCGCGCCCACCGCCGGGATCCCCGGCCGAGCAGGACAGGAACGCATGAGCGAGAAGCTGACCAAGAACGAGCGCCGTGCCCAGGCGCGCGAGCAGGCACGCGCGATGCAGGAGCAGCGCCGACGCAGGGAGCGCATCCGCAGGGGGCTCACGATCGGCGGCATCGTGCTCGCCGCGGTCGCGATCGTCGCGATCGTCGCCGTCGTGATCGTCAACAGCATCCGGCCCGCCGGCCCCGGCCCCGCGAACATGGCGAGCAACGGCATCGTCATCGGCCAGGACTTCGTCGCCGAGCGCACGCCCGCCACGCCGCCCGAGGCCGAGCCGACGCCGACCGAGCCGCGCCAGGACATCGTCCAGATCGAGATCTACCAGGACTACATGTGCCCCGTCTGCGGCACGTTCGACGAGGCCAACCGCGCGACGCTCGAGCAGCTGCTCACGAGCGGGGCCGCGACCGTCGAGGTGCACCCCATCTCGATCCTCGACCGCGCATCGCTCGGCACGAAGTACTCGACCCGCTCCGCCTCCGCGGCCGCGTGCGTCGCCGAGTACGCGCCCGACCAGTTCTGGGACTTCAACTCCGCCATGTACGACAACCAGCCCGAGGAGCAGACCGCCGGGCTCACGAACGACGAGCTCGTCGCCCTCGCCGAGGGCGCGGGCGTCGACCCGTCCACGGGTGCGGCCGACTGCATCCGCGAGGGCCGCTTCATGAACTGGGTCGAGGATGCGACCGTGCGGGCAGGCACGCAGCCGCTGCCCGGCACGGAGGGCGTCGTCGCCGACCGCACCCCGACGGTGCTCGTCAACGGCCAGAAGTACCCGGGCTCGCCCGCTGACGCGGCCGGCTTCCAGGCCTTCGTCACCGCGACCGCCGGTCAGCTGACCGGCGAGCAGGCCGAGACGCCGGCGCCGACCGAGACGCCCGCGCCGAGCGAGGCGCCGTCGACCGAGTCGCCCGCGCCGACCGAGACGCCCGAGGGCTGATGCGCCGGCGCACCCGGCCGGCGTGGCTCGCGATCGTCGCGCTCGCCCTGCTGGCCGGGTGCGCGGCCACACCGCCGGCTCCCGTCTCGACGATCGGCGAGCTGGGGGCGGCCTACCTCGAGGCCGGCGGGGAGTGCGCCGACCTCGTGGAGCAGTACCGCGCGGCCGAGACCGACCCGGTCGTCGCCGCGTGCGGCACCGACACCGAGCTCATCCTCGCCGCGGATGCCGTCGAGGCGCAGGCGATCGCGACCGAGCGGCAGCTGCAGGAGCAGACGGTGCTCGTGGCGGAGCGCTGGGTGATTCGCGACCCCGACCTCGAGACCATCCAGCAGGCGCTCGGCGGCGAGATCGTCACGCTCGCCCCGGCCGACGGGCCGGCCAACATGGCCGACGCGATCGCATTCGAGGCCGACGGCGTGGTCGAGACCGACCCCGTGCCCGCCGACGGCGCCCCGCCCGCCGCGCAGCCGGCGGAGGGCATCCACGACATCCTCGTCGTCATCGACGCGCAGTGCGAGTACTGCGCGAGGGCGCTCGCGGCCAGCGGCGACGAGCTCGAGCGGCTCGCCGACGAGGGCGAGGCGCGCGTCGCCTATCTGCCGGTGTCGCTCGGCGACGAGATCGGCAACGGCTACGCGTCGACCCTGGGCGCGAACGCGCTCGCGTGCGTCGCCGACACCGATCCCGACGCGTACAGGCCCTTCCAGAGCGCGCTCGTCGCGCACCTGCAGGAGCAGCGCTTCGACGCCACCGCGGTCGCGGCGCTCGCCGCCGAGCGGGGCGCCGAGATCGACGAGTGCGTGCAGACCGCGCGGTTCGCGTGGTGGGTGCGGCAGGCGACGGTGCGGGCGATCGAGCAGCCGCTCCAGGGCGTCGAGCCGCTGCGCGGCGTGCCGACGATCATCGTCGACGGCGTCACCTTCGCGGGCGACGTGAGCGACCCGGATGCGCTCGCGGCGTTCGTCGCGGAGCAGACGCCCTCGGGCTGAGCCCCGCTGGTCGAGCCGCGCCGACGCCGAAGGCGCCTGCGCGAGTCGAGACCAGGCCGAGCGGGATCGGTGGTCTCGACTCGCTCAGCGCGCTGCGCGCGCGGAGCGGCTCGACCAGCGGGGAGGGAGCTCAGCGCGCTGCGCGCGCGGAGCGGCTCGACCAGCGGGGAGGGAGCTCAGCGCGCTGCGCGCGCGGAGCGGCTCGACCAGCGGAGAGGGAGCCCCCTGTCAGGATTGAACTGACGACCTACGCTTTACAAGAGCGTTGCTCTACCACTGAGCTAAGGAGGCGCGGCCCCGGTCGGGCCGAGGCGCCCAGCCATTCTAGGCTTGTCCGGTGCCTCGCATGCGTCCCTGGAGCCCCGAGCGCGACGCGGCTGCCGTGCTCGCGGCGTTCGACGCATCCGCGGACCTGCATCGCCAGGCACCGCCCATCCGCACGCTCGACGACGCCCGCGCCCACCTCGCCGACATCGCGGGGGAGGCGCTCGCGATCGACGTGGACGGCACGGCGGTCGGATGCGTCATGGCGGCATCGCGCGACGCGCAGCACGGCACGGCGTGGCTGTCGTACTGGCTCGCCCCAGCCGTGCGCGGGCAGGGGCTCGCCGCCCGCACGCTCGCATCGCTCTCGACGCGGCTCTTCGCCGACGGCCTCCATCGGCTCGAGCTCGGCGCGCGCGCGAACAACCCCGCGTCGATCGCGGTCGCCGAGCGCGCGGGCTTCGTGCGCGAGGGTGTCGAGCGCGAGCGGCTGCGCTACGTCGACGAGCACGGCACCGCCCGGCGCTTCGACGTCGTGCGGCTCGCGCGCCTCGCGACCGATCCCGCGCCCGACCTCGCCCCGATGGAGCTCGCGTGAGCGCCTTCCTCTGGCTCCTCGCCTCGGTCTCGGCGGGCGCGGGGCTCGCCCTGCAGAGCCGCGTCAACGGCGAGCTCGGGCAGCGGCTCGACCACGGCATGCTCGCCGCGCTCATCTCCTTCGGCATCGGCACGCTCGTGCTCGCGGGCCTGCTCGCCGTGTCGCCGGGATCGCGCGCGGGCGTGCGCCGCCTCGTCGGCGTCCTCCGCGACGGCTCGATGCCGTGGTGGTACGCGACGACGGGGCTCCTCGGCGCCTTCCTCGTCGCGACCCAGGGCATCGCGGTCGGCACGCTCGGCGTCGCGCTCTACACGGTGGGCGTCGTCGCCGGCCAGACGATGAGCGGCCTCGCCGTCGACCGGATGGGCCTCGGCGGCCTCGCGAAGAAGCACATCACCGCGCCGCGCGTCGCGGGCGCGCTGCTCGCGCTCGTCGCCGTCGGCCTCGCGCTCGTCGGCACCGGGGAGCTCGACGGCGCGTGGCTCATCGTGCTGCCGTTCGCCGCCGGCCTGCTGCAGTCGCTGCAGCAGGCGCTCGGCGGGCTCGTGCAGCGGCACTCGCGCTCGGCGATCGCGCAGGCCGTGTCGAACTTCGTCGTCGGCACCGTCGCGCTCGGCGCGTTCGTGCTCGTGCAGACGGTCGTGGGCGTGCGCGCCGAGCCCCTGCCGACCGAGCCGTGGCTCTACATCGGCGGCGCGCTCGGCATCGTCTTCATCGCGCTCATGTCGGTCGCCGTCCACCACCTGGGCGTGCTCACGATGGGCCTCGGCGTCATCTGCGGCCAGGTCGTGATGTCGGTCGCGCTCGACGTCCTCTTCCCCGCCGGGCACCCCGCGACCGTGTGGTCGCTGCTGGGCGCGGCGCTGACGATCGTCGCGGTCGGCGTCTCGGCGATCCGCCGCCCGAGGGTCAGGACTCGGGCGTGAAGGTCATCGCGACGGAGTTCATGCAGAAGCGGTCGCCGGTCGGCGTCTGCGGAGCGTCGTCGAAGAGGTGGCCCAGGTGGCTGCCGCACTTCGCGCAGCGCACCTCGGTGCGCACCATGCCGAGCGAGCGGTCCTCGATGAGCTCGACCGAGCCCTCGCGCGCCTCGTAGAAGCTCGGCCAGCCGCAGCCGGCGTCGAACTTCGTCTCGTCCTCGAAGAGCTCGTTGCCGCACGCGCCGCACGCGTAGACGCCCTGGCGCTGCTCGTCGAGCAGGGCTCCGGTCCACGGGCGCTCGGTGCCGGCTTCGCGCAGCACCTTGAAGGCGTCGGGGGCGAGGGCCTCGCGCCACTCGGAGTCGGAGCGTTCGATTCGATCGGTCATGCTTCGATGCTACGCCGCCGCAGCAGGCGTTTCGCGGCAGGCAGAACTCGGGTGCCCGCCTAGGATCGAGCACATGCCGACCGAGCCGCGCACCCGCAGGCAGGGCACCGCCGACGAGGCGGCAGCCCTCGCGTTCGCGGCGGCGCAGGCCGACCCCGCGCTCGACATCCTGCCGCCTGCCGCTGACACGGACGCGGCGGATGCGCCGGCCGGCGCCGGTCGGGACGACCTCGCGCGCGCTCGCGCCGAGCGCATCCGCAGCGTGCTCGACTTCGAGGCCGGCTGGTCGAGCCACGGCGGCGCGAAGGCGCGGGCGATCCGAGCCGAGTTCGGCTGGTCGACGACGCGCTACTACCAGGTGCTCGACGCCGCGCTCGAGACCCCCGAGGCGCTGCACCACGATCCGATGCTGGTGCGCCGGCTGCTGCGGCTGCGCGACGACGCATGAGCCGGCCGCACCGCGCCGCCACCCATCGTGTCGGCACCCACCGTGTCGGCGCCCATCGATCCGGCTCGGTCGCCCGCATGCCGCGCTGGGTCATCCTGCTGTGCGCGCTCGCCGTCGCGATCGTGCTCACGGCGGTGGGGCTCTTCCTGCTCGACCGGCTGCGCGTCGAGCCGGTGCCCGAGCCGGTCGCGACCGAGCAGCCGCTCGTCATCGCCGACCCGTCGCAGATCGATCCGGGCGTCGACGCATCCATCACCGTGCTCGACGGCACCGGCGAGCCGGGCGTCGCCGCCGGCGCCGGGCAGGCGCTCGAGGATGCCGGGTGGGACGTCATCGCCACCGCGTCCGCGACCGAGGCCGGGGACCGCAGCGTCGTCTGGTTCGACGATCCCTCCCTCGAGCCGATCGCCCGGGGCCTCGCCCAGGAGCTCGGCGTCGGCGAGGCGCGGCAGTCGGACGGCCGCGTCTCCGGCACGCCGATCACCGTCGTGCTCGGCGTCGATGCCCTCGGCACCGTGCCGAGCGTCGAGCCGCGGGAGGACGGCGGCGTCGACCACGCGCCGGTCACCGACGCCCCATAGTCCGTCCGCCGCTCGACGCGGCTTGCACTCGGCGGGGTCGAGTGCCAGACTTGTGCCTGGCACTCTCTCTAGTGGAGTGCCAATTGAACGTCCACAGCGTCCAGGAGGGACGAAGACTGCAATGGCAAAGATGATCGCATTCAACGAGGAGGCCCGCCGTGGGCTGGAGCGTGGACTGAACACGCTCGCCGACACGGTGAAGGTGACCCTCGGCCCGCGTGGCCGAAACGTCGTGCTCGAGAAGAAGTGGGGCGCGCCCACCATCACGAACGACGGCGTCTCGATCGCCAAGGAGATCGAGCTCGAGGACCCCTACGAGAAGATCGGCGCCGAGCTGGTCAAGGAGGTCGCCAAGAAGACCGACGACGTCGCCGGTGACGGCACGACGACGGCGACCGTGCTCGCGCAGGCGCTGGTCCGCGAGGGCCTCCGCAACGTCGCAGCGGGCGCAGACCCGATCAGCCTCAAGCGCGGCATCGAGAAGGCCACGGCCGCCGTGATCGAGCAGCTGCTCAAGAACGCCAAGGAGGTCGAGACCAAGGCGGAGATCGCCGCGACGGCTTCGATCTCGGCCGCGGACGAGGAGATCGGCGCGCTGATCGCCGAGGCCATCGACAAGGTCGGCAAGGAGGGCGTCGTCACCGTCGAGGAGTCGAACACCTTCGGCACCGAGCTCGAGCTGACCGAGGGCATGCGCTTCGACAAGGGCTTCCTGTCGCAGTACTTCGTCACGGACCCCGAGCGCCAGGAGACGGTCTTCGAGGACCCGTACATCCTGATCGTCAACTCGAAGATCTCGAACATCAAGGACCTGCTCCCGGTCGTCGACAAGGTGATCCAGGCGGGCAAGCAGCTCGTCATCATCGCCGAGGACGTCGAGGGCGAGGCGCTCGCGACGCTCGTCGTGAACAAGATCCGTGGCATCTTCAAGTCCGTCGCCGTCAAGGCTCCGGGCTTCGGCGACCGCCGCAAGGCGATGCTCGCCGACATGGCGATCCTCACGGGCGGCCAGGTCATCTCCGAGGAGGTCGGCCTCAAGCTCGAGAACACGACGCTCGACATGCTGGGCCGTGCGCGCAAGGTCGTCATCACGAAGGACGAGACGACGATCGTCGAGGGCGCTGGCGAGGCTGACGCCATCGCCGGCCGCGTGCGCCAGATCCGCCAGGAGATCGATTCGACCGACAGCGACTACGACCGCGAGAAGCTCCAGGAGCGCCTCGCGAAGCTCGCCGGCGGCGTGGCCGTCATCAAGTCGGGCGCCGCGACCGAGGTCGAGCTCAAGGAGCGCAAGCACCGCATCGAGGACGCCGTCCGCAACGCCAAGGCTGCGGTCGAGGAGGGCATCGTCGCCGGTGGTGGCGTCGCGCTCATCCAGGCTGCGAAGAGCGCGTTCGACGGGCTCGAGCTGGTCGGCGACGAGGCGACGGGCGCGAACATCGTCCGCGTCGCGGTCGACGCTCCGCTCAAGCAGATCGCGCTCAACGCCGGCCTCGAGCCGGGCGTCGTCGCCGAGAAGGTCCGCAACCTCCCGGTGGGTCACGGCCTCAACGCCGCCACGGGCGAGTACGTCGACATGCTCGCCGCAGGCATCTCGGACCCGGTGAAGGTCACGCGCTCCGCGCTCGCCAACGCCGCGTCGATCGCCGGCCTCTTCCTCACCACCGAGGTCGTCGTCGCCGACAAGCCCGAGAAGCAGGCGGCCATGCCGCAGGACCCCACGGGTGGCATGGACTTCTAGGAGTCCGCACGGAGAAGGGCCCCAGCGCGATGCTGGGGCCCTTCGTCGTGCCCGGGGTGGTCTCGACTCGCGCGCGGCCTAGCGGCCGCGTGCGGCTCGACCAGCGGTTCACGCCGCGAACAGCCGCGTGTTCCCCTGCTCCACCTCGTCGTACTGGCGGCCGGCGGCGGCGAGCGCCTCGTTGATGCTCGCGAGCGACTCCTCGACGCGCAGCTGCGTGGCTCGCCAGTCCTGCACGAGGCCCTGGAACGCGACCGACGCCTGCCCGCTCCACGAGTCCTGCAGCGCCTGCAGCTGCCCGTGCATGGAGGCCACCTCCGACTGCACGCGCATCGCGGTGCCGCGCACCCCCATGTGGGCGCCGTGGATGGCGTCCGCGTCGACGACGTACCTGCTCATGATCCCCTCGATCCCGCGCGGCGCATCCGCGCACGGGGGAGAAGGTAGGCGGATGCGTCGCCTACGCGCGGCTGCGTACGCCCGCCTGTGGATCGGTGACCGTGTTGGGCGTGCCCGCGGGCCGCAGCTTGTGGCTCAGCTTCATGACGGCCTCGTCGGAGGCGAGCGGGATCGCGATGCGGAACGTGGCTCCGCCATCCGGCGTCTCGACGACGTCGATGCGGCCGTGGTGCGCGCGCACGATGCCCGCGACGATCGCGAGCCCGAGGCCCGAGCCGCCGGTCTCGCGGGCGCGGGACGTGTCGGCGCGGAAGAAGCGCTGGAAGATGCGCTCCCGCAGCTCTGCCGGCACGCCGTCGCCGTGGTCGATGACGAGCACCACGGCCTCGCGGCGCCGGGTGGAGACGCCGACGCCGAGCTCGATGGGCGTGCCCTCTGGCGTGTAGCGGAGGGCGTTGCCGATGAGGTTGGAGATCACCTGGCGCAGGTTGTGCTCGTCGCCCAGCACGACCGCCGGCGGGGCGAGCGGGGGCGGCGTGAACACGCCGCTGGTCGGCGCGTCGTCGCCGACGCCCGCGACCGGGTCGATCGCGTCCGCCTCGATCGGCAGCACCGAGACCTGCCGGTCGGTGGCGCCGACGCGGGTGTCGCTCGCGGCGTCGTTCACGAGCGGCACGAGGTCGAGCGGCTGCAGGTCGAGCGGGCGGCGCTCGTCGAGGCGGGCGAGCTGCAGCAGGTCCTCCACGAGCCGTGCCATGCGCTTCGCCTCGCCCTCGATGCGCTCCATGGCGCTCGCGACGTCCTCCGGTCGCGAGATGGCGCCCATGCGGTAGAGCTCCGCATAGCCGCGCACCGACACGAGCGGGGTGCGCAGCTCGTGGCTCGCGTCGCCGACGAACTGGCGCATCTGCGCGACCGAGGCGTCGCGCTGCTCGATCGCCGCCTCGATCCGGTCGAGCATGGCGTTGAGCGACTGCTCGAGCGACCCGACCTCGGTGCGCGGGTGCTCGGCGCTGAGGCGGGTGTCGTAGTCGCCGTCGGCGAAGCGCTGCGCCTGGGCCGCGACCTTCCGCAGGCCGCGCAGCGTCGCGCCCGCGAGGATGCGCGTGAGGGCCGCGCCCAGCACGATCGCGAGCAGCGAGAAGCCGGCGAAGACGAGGGTGAAGGTCGCGGTCGTCGACTCGAGCGAGGCCATGTCGACGCCGACGACCGAGATGAGCAGCTCGCCGGTGTCCTCGACGGTGCTGGGCGCGACGAGCGTGCGCCAGCGCGTCTGCCCGTCGATCGACGAGAGGGTGAACGCCGCGTCCTCCGCCGCCACGGTGCCGAGCGTCAGCCCGTCGAGGTCGGGGTTGCCCGGTCCCGGCAGCTTGTTGTCGCACAGCACCGTGCCCGAGGCATCCGCGACGCCGAGGTAGTACGTGTTCGGCATGCGCTGGGCGAGGTCGCACTGCTCGGGGGAGTCGGAGCGCGTGATCGGCTCGCTCGTGAACGCGCGCATCGCCTGCTCGAGCCCGCGGTCGGCCTCGGCGACCTGCGCATCGCGGATGATGCTCAGGGTGCCGAGGCCCGCGAGCGCGAGCCCGAGCGTCATGACGACGACGGTGAGTGCGCTGATGCGCCCGGCCAGCGTGGTGCGGCCGAGCAGGCGGCCGAGCGCGCGCCGCACCTACGCCTTCGGCGACTTCAGCATGTAGCCGAATCCGCGCTTCGTGACGATCATCGGCTCGGCGGCGCCGTCGTCGATCTTGCGCCGCAGGTAGGAGATGTAGGACTCGACGATGCCGACGTCGCCGTTGAAGTCGTACTCCCAGACGTGGTCGAGGATCTGCGCCTTCGACAGCACGCGGTTGGCGTTGAGCATGAGGTAGCGCAGCAGCTTGAACTCGGTGGGGGAGAGCTCGATCTCCTCGCCGCCGACCGTGACCTCGTGCGTGTCCTGGTTCATCGCGAGCTCGCCGACGTGGATCGTGGCGTCGTCCGTCTCGGCCATCGTGCGCCGCAGGATCGCCTTGATGCGGGCGATGATCTCGTCGAGCGAGAAGGGCTTCGTGACGTAGTCGTCGCCGCCGACGGTGAGCCCGGTGATCTTGTCGTCGGTGTCGTCCTTCGCCGTGAGGAAGAGGATGGGCGACGTGAAGCCGGATGCGCGGAGCCGCTTCGTGACGCCGAAGCCGTTGATGTCGGGCAGCATCACGTCGAGCAGGATGAGGTCGGGCTCGTCCTCGAGGACCGCGGAGATGGCCGCGGCGCCTGCGCCGACGGCGCGCACGTCGAAGCCGGCGAAGCGGAGGCTCGTGGAGAGCAGGTCACGGATGTGCGGCTCGTCGTCGACGACGAGGATCTTGGCGTTGGGCTCAGTCATGCGCTCAGTCTCTGACCGTTGCCTGTGCAGTTGCTGAGCGCGGGCCGTCCACGCGTGTCACCCAGCGGCCGCGTGGTCGGCGATGCCGAGCTCGTGCTCGTCGAGGATCGTGTACGCGTAGCCCTGCTCCGCCAGGAATCGCTGCCTGCCGAGCGCGAACTCCTGGTCCACGGTGTCGCGCGCGACGATCGTGTAGAAGCTCGCGGTGCGGCCGCCCTTCGGGCGCAGGAGGCGGCCGAGGCGCTGCGCCTCCTCCTGCCGCGAGCCGAACGAGCCCGACACCTGCACGGCGAGGGATGCGTCCGGCAGGTCGACGGAGAAGTTGGCCACCTTCGACACGACGAGCACGCGCTCGACGCCGTCGCGGAAGGCCTGGAAGAGCTCCTCGCGCTCGGAGACGGGCGTCTCGCCGGTGATGAGCGGCGCGTCGAGCGCCGCCGAGAGCTCGTCGAGCTGGTCGAGGTACTGCCCGATCACGAGCGTCGGCTCGTCGGGATGCTCCTCGAGGATGCGGCGCACGGTGGGGATCTTCTTGGGACTCGACGCGGCGATGCGGTAGCGGTCGCGATCGCCGGAGGCGGCGTACTCGAGCCGCTCGTCCTCGTCGAGCGTGATGCGCACCTCGAAGCACTCGGCGGGGGCGATGAAGCCCTGGGCCTCGATCTCCTTCCACGGCGCGTCGAAGCGCTTGGGCCCGATGAGGCTGAAGACGTCCGACTCGCGGCCGTCCTCGCGCACGAGCGTGGCGGTGAGGCCGAGGCGGCGGCGCGCCTGCAGGTCGGCGGTGAGCTTGAAGACGGGCGCGGGCAGCAGGTGGACCTCGTCGTACACGATGAGGCCCCAGTCGAGCGCGTCGAGCACGCCCAGGTGCGCGTACTCGCCGCCGCGCTTGACGGTGAGGATCTGGTAGGTCGCGATCGTGACCGGCTTGATCTCCTTGACGTGCCCGGAGTACTCGCCGATGTCGTCGGCCGTGAGGCTCGTGCGGGCGAGCAGCTCGCTGCGCCACTGGCGGGCCGAGACGGTGTTCGTGACGAGGATGAGCGTGGTCGTGTCGGTCGCGGCCATCGCGGCGGCGCCCACGATCGTCTTGCCCGCGCCGCACGGGAGCACGACGACGCCCGAGCCTGCCTGCGAGAAGTGGTCGACCGCATCCTGCTGGTACGGCCGCATGCTCCAGCCGTCCTCGACGAGGTCGATCTCGAGCGGGGTGCCGGGCGTGTAGCCGGCCAGGTCCTCCGCGGGCCAGCCGAGCTTCACGAGCTCCTGCTTGAGCTCGCCGCGCGCCCAGTCGACGATGCGGATGCCGTCGAGCGCCGGGCCCGCGAGCAGCGGCGCGATCTTGCGCGAGCGCCGCACCTCCTCGAGCACCGGGCGGTCCTTGCTGCGCAGCACGAGCCCCTCGTCGTCGCGCTCGATGACGAGGCGGCCGTAGCGGCCGATCGTCTCGCGGATGTCGCTCGCGACGCCCGCGGGCACGGGGAACTTCGCGTGCTGGTCGAGCGTGCCGATGATCTCGTCGGCGGTGTGGCCTGCGGCCCGCGCGTTCCACAGCCCCAGCCGCGTCACGCGGTAGGTGTGGATGTGCTCGGGCGCGCGCTCGAGCTCGGCGAAGACCTGCAGCGCCTGCCGCGCCGCCGTCGCATCGGGATGGGCCACCTCGAGCAGCACGGTGCGGTCGGACTGCACGATCAGCGGGCCTGGGAGTGTCACAGCCTTCGAGCCTACTCGCGCCCGGTCGAGACCCCTAGCCCGGCGACCTTCGTGATCGCGCTGAGCGGCAGCGTGCGCTCGACGTCGCGGTTCGCGTCGCGCGCCCGCAGGCGGCCGTTCGCGACGGCGAGCGGCACGAGCTCGATGTCGACGGGGTCGCCGCTCGTCGTGACGGTGAGGCGCACGGGCACCCGCTCGCGCACGGCGGTGAGCAGCTGCCGCTCGAGCCACGCGCGCTCCTGCTCGCCGACCTCGAAGCCCGCGTCGCGCAGGCGCGCGACGAGCCGGTGGCGCTCCCTCGATCGGCGCGGCGCGCGGTCGGGCACGCGCACGACGAGCTCGCCGGCGTCGTCCTCGAGCACCGCGGGGTAGCGCTCCTCGAGCAGCGCCTCGAGCGCCTCCTCGGCGCTCGTGCGGAACGTGATGCGATGCGGGCCCGCCCGATGCGGACCGGTGCTCACGAGCGCGCGGTCGACGGCGATCGTGCGGATGAGGTGCTCGTCGTCGCTGCGCGCCTGCGAGCGCGCACCGCCCTCGGCGACCGGGTCGACGGCGCGCACGCGGAGCGTGCCGAAGCGGGCCGCCGTGTCGCGCACGAGGTACGCGACCGGCTGCGGCAGCCCGGTGAGCGAGATCTCGCCGAGGAAGGCGAGCAGCTCCTCGGCGGTCTCGCCGGCCGCGAGCCCCACCGCGACGCTCTGCGCGGTCACGCGCCACTGCGAGGCGATGCCCGCGCGCTCGAGCGAGGCGATGCGCCGCAGCCGGCTCTCGACGGTCGCCTCGAGCGGACCTGGGGCGACGGCCGACAGGTCGGGCTGCAGGTAGACGGATGCGGTGGCGGGCGGCACGTGCGCCGCGAGCGCCGCGCGGGCGCTCGCCGCACCGGCGGCGGCCTGCGGGTCGGCGAGGTCGCGCCGCAGGTCGGCGGCGAGCGTCGTGAGGGTGCCGCGGTGCGCGAGGCCGAGCCGCTCCGCCTGCCGGTGCTGGCGCTCGCGCTCGGCGAGCACCGCGGCGTCGGCGAGCGGGAACTGCGTCGGCGACCACCCGGCGACGGCGTCGAGGTCGGGCGTCGCGGCGAGCCAGGCGCTCGCGAGGGTGAACCAGCGGTCGGGCACGGGTGCCGCGAGCCACGCGTCGGCGTCGACCGTCGCGCGCAGCCTGCCGTCGTGGCGATCGACGAGGCCGGCGAGCAGCGCGGGCTGCAGCCGCTCCTCGAGCTGGGCGGGGTCGGCGTCGATCGCGGAGGCGAGCGCTCGCGCGGTCGCCGCCGGCAGCTGCGAGCGGCTGCGGAGCGTGACGGGGGCGTCGGCGATGCGGTGCACGAGCTCCGACACCTTGATCGCCTCGTCGATCGCCATCTGCGGCGCGATCGCGCTCTCGACCGGAGCGGCCACGGCATCCGGCACGACCGGGGCGGAGGCCGCCGCGAGCGACCGCACGAGCGGGAGCGCGACGCCGTCGGCGCCGAGCAGCAGCGCGTCGAGCCGCGGCGTCGAGGCCCCGGCGGCGAGCGCGGCCAGCTCGCCCGCAGACCGCCACCGGAGCGCCTGCGCGATCGACGCATCCGTCAGCAGGTGCTCGGCGAGGTCGAACGTCGAGCCGAGCTGCGCGGGAGCCTGGCGCTCGACGACGAGCCGGTCGAGCGCGTCGTCGGGCATGGCCTGGATGCGGGCGGCGAGCCCGACGACGTCCATCAGCGCCTGCGAGCCTTGCCTGCCGCGTTCACGAGCACCACGGCGACGAGGCACACGATCGCGAGCGGCAGCGCCACGAGCGGCAGCCAGTAGGCGTACTGCCACACGGTGGACGCGAAGAACGGCACGGTGTCGCGCAGGCCCACGTGCAGCAGCGTGGCGGCGAAGCCGAGCACGGCGAGCACGATGAACGCGACGACGCCGATCGACAGGATGCGCTCGGCGGTGTCGCGGCCCGTCCTGGGCTCGCTCGCGCGCTCGGTCGCAGCGCGCTCGCGATGCTTGGGGCGCTGCGTCGGGTTCCTGCTGGCCTTCGGCATCCGTCCACGATATCCCGGTCGGGGCTCAGCATGCCGCGCACTACGCTGGGACCGTGCGGCAGGGCGCCGCGCCGAGCACATCGCGGGAGGGTGCCATGCCGACCGGCAGGGTGAAGTTCTTCGACGACGCCAAGGGCTTCGGCTTCATCGCCGGCGACGACGGCGTGGAGGTCTTCCTGCACGCCTCGGCAGTGCCGGCGGACGTGCAGATCAAGCCCGGCGCGAAGGTCGAGTACGGCATCGCCGAGGGTCGCCGCGGCCCGCAGGCGCTCTCGCTGCGGATGGTCGGCGGACCGACCGCCGTGCGCGCGCAGCGCCGCGACACCGAGGACATGGCGATCATCGTCGAGGACCTCGTGCGCCTGCTCGACACCATCGGCAACGACCTGCGCCGTGGTCGCTACCCGAGCGCCGCCCACGGCTCGACGGTCGCCCAGATGCTGCGAAAGGTCGCCGATGACCTCGACGCCTGAATCCACCCGCTCGACCGACTCGTCGGAGCCGACCGGCGCGTCGGAGCCCGAGCTCACGCCGGAGCCGGCCGACGCGGCCGAGCCGACCGAGCTGACGCCGGAGTCGGCGCTCGTCACCGAGACCGACGCGCAGACCGACATCCCCTCGGATGCCGCGGCGGAGCCGCCGGTCAGGGCTCAGCCCGTGCCGGCCACGCCGACGCCCGAGGAGCTCGAGCTCGCCGCCGCCGCGCTGCACGACGTCACCCCGCGCGGCTCGGTCGGGCACGTGCTCGACGCGCTGCTCGAGGGCGGCGAGGGCGATCAGGCGCAGGTGCTCGCCATCCGTCACGCGTCGTCGCTGCCGGGCTACCCCGACTGGACCTGGACGGTGCTGCTGTCCCGCGGCATCGAGGGCGGCCCGACCGTGCTCGAGGTCGCGCTGCTGCCCGGCGAGGGCTCGCTGCTGTCGCCCGCGTGGGTGCCGTGGTCGGAGCGGCTCGCCGACTACCTCGCCGCCAAGGAGGCCGCGGGCACCGAGGGCGAGGACGACGAGCTCGAGTCGGATCTCGAGTCCGACCTCGAGGACGACTTCGACGACGACTTCGACGACGAGGACGAGGAGTCCGACGGCTGGGGCGAGGTCGCCGAGAGCGACGCCGAGCCCGACGCCAGCCGCGCCTGACTACTCCGCGTCGCTGAGGATGCGCGCGACCGCGTCCGCCTCGACCGGCAGCTCGTGCTCGAGGGTCGTCCACAGGAGGTCGTGGTCGATCGCGCCGTGCTCATGTGCCAGCACGTTCCGCATCGCCTTCATCGCGCGCCATCGCACCGAAGGCTGCCCGTCGATGAACGACGGATCGAGACGCGCGGCGGCTTCCCCGACGCGGTGCAGCACCGCCTCCGACGCCAAGCGGAGAGCCTCGTCGGCCAGGTAGGCGCCGTGCCCGCGTTCGACGAGTCGCGCTCCCATGGCGGCGAAGGCGAGCAGCTCCTCGAGCGTGCGACGCGTTCGATCCTCCATCAGAGCGGTACGGCCTGCTCGCGGATGCGGCGGTGGCGCTCCAGCAGGCCGGCATCGCTCACCACGTCCACGTCGACGCCCAGCAGCTGCTGGAGATCGTGCTCGAGCTCGACCTGATCGAACAGCGAGGCATCGGGACGGAACACGACGAGGAGGTCCAGGTCGCTGCCCGACCGATCCTCGCCCCGCGCGACCGATCCGAACACGCTCGCGCCGAGCGCCTTGTGCTGGCGGAGGATGGCCTCGACCTCGGAACGATGCGCGGCGAGCGCCGTCGATGGTCTGGGCTTCGCCGTCTCCCGCAACCTCGTCAGCATCGTCGCCGAGGGGCGCCGAGTGCCCCGCTCGTACGCCGCGATGTTGGGCTGCGCGACCCCCGAGCGCTGCGCGAGCTCGCGCTGCGTCAGCCCCGCGCGCTCGCGGATCCGTCGCACGTCCTCACCGTCGGCCATCGTCGCCTCCTCGATATCACGATGATATCGAGCTCGACCCGGATGGCGCTAGCGGTCGAGCAGGTGGTCGAGGCTGCGCGTGAGCTGCACGACGTCGCTCGGGTCGATCGCGGCGAAGGTCGCGACGCGCAGCTGGTTGCGGCCGAGCTTGCGGTACGGCTCCGTGTCGACGACGCCGTTGGCGCGCAGCGTCTTCGCGAGGGCGGATGCGTCGACCGAGTCGTCGAAGTCGATCGTCACGACCACGTTCGAGCGGTGCGCGGGGTCGGCGACGAAGGGCGTCGCCTCGGCGCGGCGCTCGGCCCACGCGTAGAGGGTCGAGGCCGACTCGGCCGTGCGCGCGGCCATCGCGTCGAGCCCGCCGGAGCCGAGCATCCACTGCACCTGCTCGTCGAGCAGCAGCAGCGTCGCGAGCGCCGGGGTGTTGAGCGTCTGGTCGAGGCGCGAGTTCGTCACCGCCTGCTGCAGCGACAGGAACTCGGGGATGTAGCGGTCCGAGGCGGCGATCCGCTCGATGCGCTCGATCGCGGCGGGGGAGACCACCGCGAGCCAGAGCCCGCCGTCGGCGGCGAAGTTCTTCTGCGGCGCGAAGTAGTAGACGTCGGCCTCGGCGACGTCGACGGCCAGTCCGCCCGCCGCGCTCGTCGCGTCGACGACCGTCAGCGCATCCGCCTGTCCTCGAACCACCGGGTGGAAGACACCGGTCGAGGTCTCGTTGTGCGGGTAGGCGACGACGTCGACGCCCTCGACGGGCGCGAGGTCTGGGCGGGAGCCCGGGTCGGCGGAGGCGATGCTCGGCGCCTCGAGCCACGGGGCGGCCGCGGCCTTGCCGAACTTCGCGCCGAACTCGCCGAACGCGAGGTGGTGCGAGCGGCGCTCGATGAGGCCGAAGGCGGCGGCGTCCCAGAACGCGGTCGAGCCGCCGTTGCCCAGGAGCACCTCGTAGCCCTCGGGGAGAGAGAACAGCTCGGAGAGGCCCTCGCGCACCGAGCGCACGAGCGACTTCACCGGCGCCTGCCGGTGGCTCGTGCCGAGCAGGTCGAGGCTCGCCTGCAGGCGGGCGACCTGCTCGGGGCGCACCTTCGACGGTCCGCAGCCGAATCGGCCGTCGACGGGCAGGAGGTCGCTGGGGATGATGATGTCGCTCACGAGACGATCCTACGAGCGCGGGAACAATAGGGTGGGGGTCGGGTCGGAAGGCCGGGCCGAGCGAGCCCGTCGAGCGAGCACAGAGAGCAGGAGCTGCGGGTGACAGATCTCGTCGACACGACAGAGATGTACCTCCGCACCATCCTCGACCTCGAGGAGGAGGGCATCACGCCCCTTCGCGCGCGCATCTCCGAGCGGCTCAACCACTCCGGGCCCACCGTCTCGCAGACGATCAACCGGATGCAGCGCGACGGCCTCGTGATCGTCGCCCCCGACCGGCACCTCGACCTCACCGAGGAGGGCCGCATGCTCGCGACGCAGGTGCTGCGCAAGCACCGCCTCGCCGAGCGGCTGCTCGCCGACGTGATCGGCCTCGACTGGAGCCTCGTGCACGACGAGGCCTGCCGGTGGGAGCACGTCATGAGCGAGCAGGTGGAGCGCAAGCTGCTCGCGCTGCTCGGCAACCCCTCGGAGTCGCCGTACGGGACGCCCATCCCTGGGCTCGAGCAGCTCGGCCTGCCACCCGCCGAGGCGTTCCTCGCCGGCGTCGTGCCCGCGACCGTCGCGCGCGGGGAGCACGTGGTGCGCAGGCTCGGGGAGCCGATCCAGGATGACGTCGAGGGGCTCGCCGAGCTGCAGACCGTGGGCGTGGTGCCCGGCGCGCGCGTCCAGGTGACCTCGATGGGCCTCCGCATCCGCATCGCCGTCGTCGGCGGTGCGGCGATCGACCTGCCGGTCGAGCTCGCGCAGCACCTCTATCTCACGGCGTGACGTCCAGGGTCCTCCCAGGCCTTGCTGAGGCTCGCCGGATACGTGGATGGATTGTGACGAATTGGTAACGGTCGGTTAGTCTTCCTCAGGATTGCGGCGCACCACAGCACGACGGAGCGCCTGACGTTCTTGGGGGAACACCGATACATGAAGCTGCAGCACTCGACGGCCATCGCCGTCTCGCCGATGCCCGAGCGACCCGCTGGAGGCTCGTTGCGCCGCGGTGCGAAGAGCGTCGGCGTGGTGTGCATCGCGGCCGCCCTGGTCGGCGCGCTGTCGCTGCCGGCCGCCGCGTTCTCGCCGCAGGCCGAGCAGTTCACGCAGGAGCAGCTCGCGAGCGTCGTCGCGGAGAACTCGCAGACGATCACCGTCGCCGCTGACGCCCGCGTCGAGCTCGTCGCCCGCGACGGGCTCGCCGGCACGACCGCCGAGGAGCTCGAGCAGATGCGCGCCGAGGCGCGCGCCGCCGAGGAGGCCCGCCAGGCCGAGCTCGCCGCCGCCCGCGAGGCCGCCGAGGCTGCCGCTGCAGCTGCAGCTGCAGCCGCCGCGACGGGGACCGCCGCGTCCGCCGCCACCGGGGGCTCGGCATCCGCCGCTCCCGCCGCGGCCGCACCCGCCTCCGTCAACGTCCCCTCGAACGGATCGATCGTCGGCATCGCGCAGTCGCAGCTCGGCGCGCCCTACGTCTGGGGTGGCGCGAGCCCCTCGACCGGCTTCGACTGCTCGGGCTTCACCGCCTGGGTCTTCGGGCAGGCTGGCCACTACCTGCCGCGCTCGTCGAACGCGCAGGCCGGCTACGGCACCGCGGTGCCGGCATCCGCCGTGCGCGGCGGCGACCTGCTCGTCTGGAGCGGCCACGTCGCCATCCACGCGGGCAACGGCCAGATCATCCACGCAGCGACGAGCGGCAAGCCCGTGAAGTACTCGAGCTACGCCGCCATGGTCGCCGCCTTCGGCACACCGCAGGTTCGACGCTTCGGCTGAACCTGCGAGCATGATGACAAAACGATAACGATTTGATAACGTAGGACGACGTGCCGCTCTGGTGGCACGTCTTTGCCCCGATTGCTTTGGAGTATCAGCCTGTGACGACCTCAACCGAGATGACGGCCAACGAGCCGACCGGCCGGACGCGCTTCACCCGCGCGAACGTCGTGCGTGGCGCCCGTCGGGTCGGCGTGATCGCCATCGCCGCGGCGCTCGCGACCCCCCTCGCCCTTCCCGCCTTCGCCACCGGCTCCGACGCCGGCTCGCAGGAGTCGCTGTCGGCCCTGGTCGCCCAGGACGCGCAGTCGGTCTCCGGCGTCGTCACCGCAGGCGAGAGCGGTCTCGACAGCGCTCGCCTCGAGGTGCAGGCGACCACCGCCGAGGAGCTCCAGGCCATCCGCGCCGAGCTCGAGGCGGCAGCCGCGGCCGAGCAGCAGCAGCGCGAGGCAGAGGCAGCCGCCGCAGCGGAAGCAGCCGCGGCTCGCAACGCCCCCGCCGCGTCGTCGTCGTCTTCGTCGTCCTCCTCGTCGTCGTCCTCGTCGAGCTCCTCGGGCTCGTCGTCGGCCGCCGCGCCGCCCGCGGCCGCCTCGGCCGGCGCATCCGGCAGCGCGATCGCCAACGCCGCGCTCGCGCAGGTCGGCGTCTCGCAGGACTGCGTGCAGCTCGTCCGCCGCTCGATCGCCGCAGCCGGTCTGCCGTACTCGGGCATGGGCTCGCTGTTCAACCTCGGCCCGACCATCTCGATGTCGCAGGCCTCGCCCGGCGACGTCATCTACTACGCCAACGGCGGCACCGGCATCGCCCACGTCGCGATCTACATCGGCGGCGGTCGTGCGGTGCACGGCGGCTGGTCCGGCTACAACACCGTGGTCGCCGGCGTGAACATCGGCGGCACGGCCCCGGTCTTCATCGACGTCACGTGATCCGCACCCGCTGATCTCCTCGAAGCGCCCGTCCCTCCAGGGGGACGGGCGCTTCGCTGTCCGCGGGTAGACTCGTCGGGCCTGGCCTCTGTAGCTCAATGGAAGAGCATCTCCGTCCTAAGGAGCTGGTTGGGGGTTCGAATCCCTCCAGGGGCACCGATCGTGGCGGCGCCGTCGCCCGAGCTCGCGGCGCCGTCGTCCGCACGGATGCACTGGCCCTCGCGCGGCGCGATGGGCAGACTGGCCGCATGTCGTTCCAGGCGTACCTCGACGCGATCGAGGAGAAGACCGGCCTCACCCCTCGGCAGCTCGTCGAGCTCGCGAAGGAGCGGGGCTTCGACGAGCCCGGCGTCAAGGCGGGCGTCATCCTCGAGTGGCTGAAGACCGATCACGGCCTCGGCCGTGGCCACGGCATGGCGCTCGTGCACGTGATCCAGAAGGGCCCGCAGATCGACGCGAAGCACGTCGGCTCGACCGGCACCCACCGGGATGACTCCGACACGCTGTGGCTCGACGGCAAGGCCAGCCGGCCCGCGTGAGCCGCTCGCCGCGGCGTCACGCGCGGGACGCGTGGAGGCGCGGTCGAGCGGGCGCCCCGGCGCTCCGGGCCTCTGGCGGCGGCTTCTGCGGCACGAGCGGCCGCGACGGCTGGCGGTCGCCGCCCGCGAGGGAGCGGCCCGACGCGTGCTCGTAGAGCGCGAGCACGCCCTCGTGGGCCTTGGTGACCGTGCCCCAGTAGCCGATGAGCCGTCGCAGCGCACGATCGGGCTCCGGCGTGACGGCTCGGTAGTAGGGCTCGCGGCGCGGCCCGAGCTGCACGAGGCGCACGATCGCGATGGCGTGCCCGTCGAGTGGGTGGAGCACGTCCCACTCGGCGGGGCGGAGGGTCATGCCGCCGACGGTACGGCCGCCCGCTGACGCGGCCCGCGCGCTGCGGCCGGGCACCGCATCCGGACCCGTTCCACCGTCCGGGACCCGGTGCACCAGGTCCGGATCGGTGGGAGGGGTCCGCGTGGAAAGAGCTGTCGAGCCGCCGGGCAGCCGGGCCGGGCGGGCGGCGCGCGCCGGTACCATCGAGGGCGGTGCAGTCGCACCCGCCACCCCATCAGAGAGCGAGCGCATGAGCACCACCGCTGCAGCCGAGCCGAGGCCGGCGAAGGCCACCGACGGGGCGGCCTGGGACGCGCAGGTGCTCGAGGGCCAGTCGCGCGGCCACTACATGCAGTCGGATGCGTGGGCCCGCACCCGCGAGGACAGCCCGTGGCGCGCGCTCCGCGACGTCGTCACCGTGCCGACCGCCGACGGCGGCGAGCGCCAGCTGCCCATCCAGCTCTTCGAGCGCACGGCGCCGCTCGCCGGTCGCATCCTGTTCCTGCCGCGCGTGAGCGGCATCACGCCCGAGGCGGTCGACGCGATCACCGCGCGTGCGAAGGCCTACCCGAAGCGCTGGTTCGGGCTCAAGATGGAGACCTTCGAGACCGAGGACCCGGCGCTCATCGCCGCCTTCGAGCGCAACGGCTGGGTGCCCGCCGCCTCGAGCCAGTACCAGCACGCCGTCGCCGTCGACCTCTCCGGCAGCCTCGACGAGGTCGCCGCCCGCTTCAAGAAGCGCGCCCGCAACTCCTACCGCGCCGCCGAGAACAAGTTCGGCGTCACGGTCTCGAAGGTCGAGATGACCGCCGAGAACGAGGCCGAGATGCACCGCCTCATCGGCGAGACGAAGGAGCGCTCGGGCGGCTACTTCCGCCACCCCGAGTACTTCCAGCGCATCTGGGACGTCTACAAGACCGTCGGCCAGGGCTACTTCTACGTCGCGCACTACGAGGGCGAGGTGCAGTCGATGGCCTTCGTCATCCGCTTCGGCGACACCGCCTGGTACAAGGACGCCGGCAGCATCCGCGAGAACTCCAAGGTCTTCGCGCCGTACCTCATGCAGTGGAAGATCATGCAGGATCTCCACGCCGACGGGGTCACGCTCTACGAGCTCGCGAACATCCCCGACCCGGCCGAGTGGGAGACGAGCGACATCCGCGGCCTCTACACCTTCAAGACCGCGTGGGCGCAGGAGCCGGTGAAGTACATGCCCACCTTCGAGCTGCCGCTCGGCCGCGGCTTCGCGCTCTGGCACAAGGCCGGCCGCTGGCTGCGCGCGGTCTACACCCGCCGCACGGGCGACGCCTGGTTCTGAGCTGGCGGCCGGAGAATCCGGCGCTGAGCGGGTGCTCGGGTGGATGGTGCGGTCGAAGGACCGCTGGACGACGGATCGTCCGGGGCCGCATCTGCTGAGCCTCCGCGGCGGTCGCCCGCGCAGACGCCGGATTTCCAGCGACTGCGGGGCGGCACCGCCGCGACACGCGGGCGCGTGGCTATCGTGACGGTGTGCGTGAAGACGAGATCGAGAACCAGGGCGACGGGCCCGTCGACGGCGCGACGCACGACGCGGTCGAGCTCGTCGAGCCGGCGGCCACCCCGAGCGGCGCCGAGGCCGACGACGACCTCGGGGGCGAGCCGGAGTTCGAGCAGTCGCAGCCCGTTCCCGCGCCCGCGACGCCGGCTCCCGCGCAGCCCGAGCGCCCCCGCCGCGAGGGCGAGTGGCAGGCGTGGGCGGATGCGCTCCGTCGCGTCGGCGGCCGCAGCCCGCTGACCGACTTCATCGACACGACGGCGACGCGCATCGAGCTCTCGACGACGCATCCGGGCGGCCTCGCGCAGTTCATCACCGGTCGGCCGACGGCGCTCTCGAGCCTCATCCGCGACGACCTCGCGCTGCGCGCCGCGCGCGGCGCCGCCGCGGCGATCTCGTCGAAGGGCATCGAGCTCGCCGCCGCCCGCTCGATCGACGCCGTGCACCTCGGCATCGGCATGGTGCGCTTCCCCCACGCCGCCGCCGACGGCTCCCCGCGCGAGGTCTACGGCCCGATGCTGCTGCGCCCGCTGATGGTGCGCCGCCGCGGCCGCGACTTCGAGCTCGAGCTGCTCGGTCGCCCCTTCGTCAACCCGCGCATCGCGAGCATCCTGCGCGGCCACCACGGCGTGCGGCTCGACGAGCGGCAGCTCATCCAGCTCGGCTCCGGCCAGAACACCTTCACTCCGAACGCGGTGCTGGATGCGGTGCGTCAGGCGGCCGCGCACGTCCCCGGGTTCTCGGTCGAGGCTCGACTGCTGGCCTCGACGTTCGCCGACGTCGGCGAGCCGATGGTGGCCGACCTCCAGCAGCAGCCGCACGACGTGCTCGACGCCGTCCGCGGCGACGAGCAGGCCGCGTGGCGCGTGCGCGAGGGCCGCGCGGGCATCGACGAGACGCCGCAGGACCGGCGCGACCCCGAGGTCGACCGGCTCGTGCTCGACGCGGACGGCGAGCAGGACGCCGTGATCGCCGAGGCGTCGGCCGGCAACTCGATCGTGGTCGAGGCGCTGCCGGGCACGGGGCTCACGCAGACGATCGTGAACATCGTCGGCGCGCTCGTCGGCGACGACCGCCGCGTGCTGGTCGTCAGCCCGCGTCGCGCGACGCTGCGCGACATCGCCGACCGCTTCGCCGCGACGAAGCTCGAGGCGCTCGCCGTCTCGGAGGGGAGCCTGCGCCGCGACCTCATCGCCGCGATCCGCCGCATCGAGCAGAGCCCGCGGCCCGAGACCGCCGAGATCGACGAGGCGATGCTGCGCCTGCGCAAGGTGCTGCTCGACTACCGCGCGGCGCTCCGCCGGGTCGACCCCGAGCTGCAGGTGTCGGTGCTCGACGCGCTCAAGGAGCTGTCGCGGCTCGCGATGCTGCCGACGCCGCCCTCGACCCGCGCACGCCTCACCGAGCGCGCCACGCGCGAGCTCGCGACCGACCGGCCGCGCGTCGCCGCCACGATGCGCAAGGCGGCCGCCCTCGGGCAGTTCCGGTACGGACCGAGCGACACGCCCTGGTACGGGGCGACGTTCTCGAGCTCCACCGACGCATCCGCCGCCTACGCCGACGCGCAGGCGCTCGCCGGCGAGGGCGTGCAGGGCGGCGACCTCGCGGCCTTCCTCGCGCGCGCCCGGAAGGTGCTCGGCGACACGAAGCTGCGCCCCGCCGCGACGCTCGCCGAGCTCGCCATCCAGGTGGCGCTCCTCAGCGACGTCATGGCCACCCTCGACGTCATGACGCCGTCGATCTACGACCGGCCGCTCGGCGAGCTCATCACCGCCACCGGCCCGCGCCGCGAGGCCGTGCAGGCGCTCGGCGGCATGCAGCGCCGCCGCCTCAAGAAGCTCGCGGAGGAGTACGTGCGGCCCGGCGCGCACGTGCCCGACCTGCACGACGTGCTCGTCGCCGCCCAGCAGCAGCGCCGCCTGTGGGCGAAGTTCGCGCCCGACGGCTCCATCCCGTCGGTGCCGTCGGGGCTCGCGGCGCTCGACTCGAACCTCGACGACCTCCTCGGCCGGCTCGAGCGGCTCGATGCCGCCCTCAAGCCCGAGGTGCCGAGCACCGACCTGACGCTCGCCGAGCTCGAGGAGCGGGTCGCGAGCCTCGCCGCGCCGAGCGACGCCCTGCAGAACATCCAGGAGCGCGCCGAGCTCATGGCCTCCATCGAGCGCCTCGGCCTCGACTCGCTGCTCGCCGACTTCGCCGACCGGCACGTCGCCGACGACCAGGTCGAGCACGAGCTCGACCTCGCGTGGTGGCAGTCGGCCCTGCAGGCGATGCTCGGCAAGGAGCGCGCCCTGCTGCGCGGCAACACCGAGGTGCTGCGCCGCCTCGAGCAGGACTTCGCGCTCGTCGACGAGGCCCACGTCGACGCGTCGAGCGCGCGCCTCGCGCACCAGCTCGCGAAGCAGTGGCGGCTCGCGATCGACGACCACGGCGGCGAGGCGGATGCGCTCAAGACGCTCATCAAGGCCGGTCCCGTGAACGCCGACGAGCTGCAGCGCGTCGCGCCGCACCTCACGCGCTCGCTCGCCCCCGTGTGGCTCTCGTCGCCGTACGACCTCCACCGGGTGCCGAAGCGCATCCCCTTCGACGCCGTCGTGATCGCCGACGCCGGCGCCATCACGATCGCCGAGGCAGCCGGCGCCATCAGCCGCGCCCGCCAGGTGATCGCGCTCGGCGACTCGGTGACGCAGACGCCCTCGCCCTTCGACGTGGGCATCTCGACGCTCGGCGTGCGGCCCACCGAGGAGCTCGCGACGCCCGACGAGCTCCACGCCGAGTCGGCGCTGTCGCGGCTGGGCCAGGTGCTGCCGACGCGTCGCCTGACCCGCTCGTACCGCACGGGCGGCGCCGACCTCGTCACCGCCGTCAACGACCGCTTCTACGAGGGCCGCATCGAGGCGCTGCCGTGGGCCGGCACCTACCTCGGCCACGCGTCGCTCACGAGCTCTATCGTGCACGGCGCCCACGGGCTGCCCGAGCAGGGCGCTGCCACCGTCGAGAGCCCCGACGCCGAGGTCGAGCGCGTCGTGCAGCTCGTCACGCAGCACGCGCGCACGCGGCCGCAGGAGTCGCTCATGGTGGTGACCGCCAACGAGAAGCACGAGGTGCGGCTGCAGCAGGCGATCATGGCGGCGCTCGGCGCCGGCGGACCGCTCACCGACCTCGTCGTCGCCGAGCGCGAGGAGCCGTTCGTCATCGTCGACATCACGCACGCGAGCGCGCTCAGCCGCGACCGCGTCATCTTCTCGGTGGGCTACGGGCGCACGAAGCACGGCCGCAACGTCGACTTCGGCACGCTCGGCCAGCCCGGCGGCGAGCGGATGCTCGCGGTCGCCATGACGCGCGCGCGGAAGGCGATGCAGATCGTCACGTCGTTCGACGCGGCGGAGCTCGACCCCGAGAAGCTGCAGCACGGGGCCGCGCTGCTGCGCGAGATCCTGCTCGACACCGCGGCGGGGGAGCAGCCGAAGGCGTTCTACGGCGGCGACCCGCTGATGGTCGACCTCGCGACGCGGCTGCGGCGCCGCGGGCTGCGCGCCGACGTCTCCTACGACGGCCAGCTGCCGCTCGTGGTGGCCAACGGCGGCGTCTGCGCCGCGATCGAGGCCGACCACGACGACGGCGACCGCACGCTGCGCGAGGCGCTGCGGCTGCGGCCGGAGGTGCTGCGGCGCTTCGGCTGGCACACCATGCGCGTGCACGCGTTCGAGGTGTTCACCGATCCCGAGGGCGTCGCCGACCGCATCGCCGAGCTCGTCGGGGCGGATGCGTCGTCGCAGTGAGCGGGGAGCGCCCCGAGGGCGTCGAACGCGAGGACGTCGGGCCTGCTGACCCGGCGCCGCTGGTGATCAGGCGCCGAGGTCGGCGCGTCTCGACCGAGCCGGCGCCCGGCTACACCGGCGAGCCCGCCCAGGAGCCGCAGCAGTCGAGCGAGAACGACGACCGGCTGCGGCAGGACGTGCCGCCCCACTGGGGCTGACGCATCCGCCCCCGCCGGGGGATCGGGCGTCACGGGACGAGGATGCGCGGCACGGGACCGCCCGCATCGCCTCCGCTCGTGCACGGAGGCCTGGATCGCCTCGGCCCGAGACGGACAGAGGGCGGGCCCTCGCGGGCCCGCCCTCTGCGTGGTGGTCGTCGCTAGGCGCGCGGAGTCGAGCCCGGCAGTGTCGTGCCGACGCTGCCCGCACCAGGCGCCTGGGCGCGCAGCAGCTCGCGGATGTCGTGCAGGATGTCGACGTCCGTCTCCGCCGCGTGCTCGGGCAGGATGCCCCGGCGGCGGTCGTTGCGCTCCTTGAGCTTCGCCATCGGGAAGATGAGCGCGAAGTACACGACCGCCGCGACGATGAGGAAGTTGATGATCGCCGCGATGAGCAGGCCGATCTTGAAGGGGCCGACCGTGGCTCCAGCCAGGTCGTTCGCATCGAACGCCATCGCGATGAGCGGGTCGATGATCGCCTCGGTGAACGCGCCGATGATCGCCGCGAAGGCGGTGCCGACCACGACGGCCACCGCCAGCTCGACGACGTTGCCCTGCATCAGGAACTTCTTGAATCCCGCCACGGGAGTCCTCCTCGAGTCGTGCTGGATCAGTGGGAGGAGCCGGTGCCGCTCGTCGCGGTCGGCGCCTTCGCAGCGGCCTTCGGCTCGCTCTTCGGCTTCGACTCGCTCTTCGACTCCGACTTCGACTCGCTCTTCGCGGCCGGCTTCGACTCGGAGGGGCCGGTCGTCGCGCGCGAGTCGTTGCGGTAGAAGCCGGGGCCGTTGAAGCTGACGCCGATCGTGCCGTACTGCTTGCGCAGGGCGCCGCCGCAGCGGTCGCACACGCTCAGCGCCGCCTCGTCGAAGCTCTGGCGCACGTCGAAGGCGTTGTCGCAGGACGCGCAGGCGTAGGCGTAGACGGGCAAGGGTTCAGCTCCTAGGGAAGGTGTGGATTCCGGACTGGGTGACGACCCCGTCGACGGGCTGGTCGTAGGCGGCGTGCGGGACGCTGTCGAACAGCTCCTCGTCATGCACCACTGCATAGACCGGTGGACATTCTGCCATGGCGGCGATGGTCTTGTCGAAGAATCCGCGGCCCCCGCCGATGCGCGACCCGTCGCGTCCGGCCGCCGTCGCGGGGATGAGCATGAGGTCGACGTCCTCGAGCGCGGTCGGCGCGAGGGCCTCGGTGGTCGGCTCCGGCACGCCGAGCGTCGACTCGATCGTCTCCTTGCCGTCGTGCTCGGCCCAGTCGAGCAGGCCGTCGGGGCGGATGATGGGCAGCAGCACGCGAATGCCCTCCGATCCCGCCCAGCGCAGGAAGGCCCGGGTGTCGGGCTCGTCGGGCATCGACAGGTAGGCCGAGATGGTGCGGGCGCCCAGCGACCGCGTGAGCGCCTGCAGGTGCTCGGCGACGCCGGCGGCGCGCTCGGCCGCGAATGCGGCGCCCTGCTCCGCTCTCGCCGTGCGCAGCGTCCTCCGCAGCGTCCGCTTGTCCTGCTCGACGGCGTCCTCGTGCTCGCTCACGCCCGAAATCTACCGCGACCCCATGAGTCGGGCGCGGTCCCGCGCCTCGAGGGAATGCCCGCGTCCCCGATCGCGGTTGCACCCGATGGGCTGATCTCGCCCACGACAGGAGCGCAGCACCCCATGGACTACGGCCACGAGCTCGAGTTCGGCGTCTTCATCACGCCGACGAATCAGCCTCCCGAGCAGCCCGTGCTGCTCGCGCAGCTCGCCGAGCGGGAGGGCTTCGACCTCGCGACGTTCCAGGACCACCCCTACCAGCCGGCCTTCCACGACACGTGGACGCTCATGAGCTGGATCGCGGCGTCGACCACGCGCATCCGCATCGCCCCGAACGTGCTCAACGTGCCGCTGCGACAGCCAGCGGTCGTCGCCCGCAGCGCCGCGAGCCTCGACCTGCTCTCGGGCGGCCGCTTCGAGCTGGGCCTCGGCGCCGGCGGCTTCTGGGACGCGATCGAGGCGATGGGCGGCACGAGGCTCACGCCCGGACAGGCCGTGGATGCGCTCGCCGAGGCGATCGCGATCATCCGCGGCGTGTGGGACACGAGCGAGCGCGTCGGGCTGCGGCTCGACGGCGACCACCACCGCGTCGCCGGTGCGAAGCGCGGGCCGCGCCCCGCGCATCCGATCCCGCTCCACATCGGCGCCTACAAGCCGCGCATGCTGCGCCTCACGGGCAGGCTCGGCGACGGCTGGCTGCCCTCGCTGGGCTACATGCAGCCCGGCGACCTCGGCCGCGGCAACCGGACGATCGACGAGGCCGCGGCCCGGGAGGGTCGCGATCCGCGCGAGATCCGGCGGCTGCTGAACATCGGCGGCGCCTTCTCGGAGCGCTCGACGGGCAGGCTGCAGGGCCCGCCCGACCAGTGGGTCGAGGAGCTCGTCGACCTCGCGCTGAGCGAGGGTGCCGGCACGTTCATCCTCGCTGCGGACGACCCGACGCTCATGCAGCGCTTCTCGGCCGAGGTCGCCCCCGCCGTGCGCGAGCAGGTCGCGGCCGAGCGCGGCGAGCGCGGCACCGACACGGCGCCCGCCGTCCCGGCCGCGGCGCTCGCGAAGCGCGCCGAGCGGCTCGACTACGACGCGATCCCCGCGAGCCTCAGGGCGACCGCGGTCGAGCCGGGCTCGTGGGCCTACGCCGACGCCCGCCACACCTACATGCGCGGCGGCGCGCCCGGCGTCGTGCTGCGCCCGACCAGCCCGGCGCAGGTGGCGGATGCGCTCGGCTACGCCCGCGCGCAGGGCGCCGCCGAGGGCCGCGTGCCGCTCGGCATCCGCTCCGGCGGGCACGGCATCTCCGGCCGCTCCACGAACGACGGCGGCATCGTCATCGACGTCGGCGCGCTCGACCGCATCGACGTCGTGGATGCGGAGCGCCGCCTCGTGCGCATCGGCGCGGGCGCGACGTGGGGCGCCGTCGCCCGCGCGCTCGACGCGCACGACTGGGCCATCACCTCCGGCGACTACGGGGGAGTGGGCGCCGGCGGGCTCGCGACGACCGGCGGCGTCGGCTACCTCGGCCGCGAGCACGGGCTGACGATCGACCACGTCGAGGCCGTCGACGTGGTGCTCGCCGACGGCTCGCTCGTGCGCGCGAGCCGCGACGAGCATCCCGAGCTCTACTGGGGCATGCGGGGCGCTGGCGCCAACCTGGGCGTCGCCGTCGCCTTCGAGATGATCGCGCAGCCGGTCGGCTCGATCGGCTTCGCGCAGCTCGCGTTCGACGCGAGCGACACCGTCGACTTCCTCGAGCGCTGGGGCGCGGTGACCGAGGCGGGCGACCGGGCCGTCACGCCGTTCCTCATCGTGGGCGGCGACCGCCGCGGCCAGCCGCGCTACGCGCAGGCGATGATCGCGGTCGACGCGGCGGAGCCGGAGGCGATCGTCGAGCACCTGCAGCCGTTCGCGATGGTCGCGCCGCTCGTCGGACAGCAGGTGCAGCTGAACCGGTACGCGGGCGTCATCGACAACGCGGCGGGCGGTCCGCACCGGGGGCAGGGCGAGCCCATCGCGCGGTCGGTGCTCGTGCGCTCGATCACACCGGAGGTCGCGCGGGCGCTCGCGAGCTTCCTCGACGCGGGCGCGCACCACTTCTTCCAGATCCGCGCCATGGGCGGCGCGATCGGCGACGTCGCGCCGGACGCGACCGCGTTCGCGCACCGCGACGCCGGCTTCTCGATCACCGCGCTCGGCAGCGACCGCACGCGCCTCGACGCCGCGTGGGACACGCTCGTCGCGCCCCACGCATCCGGCCTCTACCTCTCGTTCGACACCGACCCGAGGCCGGCCAGGATCGAGGATGCGTTCCCGCCGGCCACGCTCGCGCGCCTGCGGGCCCTCAAGGCGGAGGTCGACCCGGAGAACCTCTTCCGCGACAACTTCAACGTCGCCGAGCCCACCTTCTCCGGCTAGCGCGCAACGGAGGGTGGTCACGACACGCCGCCCGAGCACCCCGGCGCGCGGCGTGTCGTGACCACTTCCTGGCGCGCGGACGACGGGGTGGTCACGACATGCCGGATGGGTGACCCTGTGCGCGGCGTGTCGTGACCACCCGCGCACCCCACGCGGCGCGGCGGCGAGCTTCGCTGAAGGGGACTGGCCGCCCCGGAAGGCTTAGGCTCATCTGCGTGTTCGACTCTGCCCCGCGGCTCACCCACGGAGCCATCACCGTGCGCGGCATCCGCCAGCGCGACGCGAAGGCGCTCGAGGCCGAGCTGATCGCCAACCGGTCGTGGCTCGAGCGCTGGGAGGCGACGCTGCCCGGCACCCGACCGAGCGGCCGCTTCGACACCCGCTCGTCGATCCGCTCGCTGCTCGACGCCGACCGCGACGGCTCCGGCATGGCGTTCGCGATCGAGGTCGACGGCGAGTTCGCCGGTCAGCTCAACGTCGCGAACATCACCGGCGGCGCGCTCGCCTCGTCGACCCTCGGCTACTGGATCGCGCAGCGCTTCGCCGGCCGCGGCGCGACCACCACCGCGGTCGCGCTCGTCACCGACCACCTGCTCGGCCCGACCGGCCTGCACCGCGTCGAGGTGTGCATCCGGCCCGAGAACATCGCGAGCCTGCGCGTGGTCGAGAAGCTCGGCTTCCGCTACGAGGGCTGCCGCCGCCGCTACATCCACATCGACGGCGACTGGCGCGACCACCTGTGCTTCGCCATCGTGCGCGAGGAGCTCGGCGAGCCGGTGCTCGAGCGCTGGCTCGCCGGCCGGGTGCCGCCGTTCGACCGCTCCGTGTACCCGATGCAGGTCGGCGGCGACCCCCGCGAGGGCGCGCAGCGCTGACGCCGACCGGTCCCCGGCGCGGCTCGCCGGGGCAATGTTCGCCACTCGTCGCGAACCGCCGCACGGCCTCCGCGGGTCGGGCCTGAGCCGCCGCTACCGTGCAGGACATGCCAGAGTTCGCAGGTCTCGGGACGTCCCTCGTCCTCATCGTCGCCGTCCTGCTCTGGGTCGCGTACCTCGTGCCCGTGTGGACCCGGAAGCGCGAGTACCTCGCTACCGAGCGCAACGCGATCCGGCTGCAGCAGACGCTCCGCATCATGGCCGAGTCGGCCGAGTCGCCGGAGGAGGTGCGCATCGAGGCCGATGCCCGCACCATCGCCGTGCAGCAGAAGGCGGTCGCCAAGGAGCAGCGCCTCAAGCAGGCCATGGAGCACGCGAAGGCCGTCGCCCGCGCCCGCGAGCTCGACGAGCAGATCAAGGCGGTCGAGCGCGAGGTGCGCGCCGCCGTGAAGTCGAGCGTCTCGCGCGCGCAGCGCCTGCGCCGCACCCGCCTGGCGTGCTTCGCGCTCGTCATCGTCGCGATCGCGGCGATGGTCGTCGGCGCCGTCGTACCCGGCCTGCAGGTGCTCCTCGCGCTCGGCGCCGCGGTCGCCGTGCTGGGCGTCGTCGGCCTCGTGGCCGTGAACGCGTCGGCGTCGCGGATGCGTCGGGTCGCGTCGTCGGCGCCCGAAATCCGCACGCTCGTGGAGGCCCGCGAGGTCGCCGCCCAGGCGGTCGCCGCGGAGTCGCGCATGACGGAGCAGGTCGTCGCGCGCGGAGCGGTCCGCACCGGGGTGGTCCGCGGGGCGGCCCGCACCGGGGCGGTGCGCACCGCATCGGTCGCCCGGGTCTCGGAGCGCGAGAGCGCCGGTGCCGAGGTCGTCGACGTCGACGAGCTCGCCGACGTCGACGCGCGGGCCGAGACCGACGAGCCCGCGGCGTCGCGCGCCTGGTCGCCGCGCCCCGTGCCCGAGCAGCGGCTGCGCGCCGAGTACCGCGCGAGCGACGATCTGCTGCGCCGTGCCCGCAAGCAGCTCGCGGAGGACCGTCGCGCCATCTCCGGCCCGATCGAGCGCGTCGCGCGGCTCGAGGCGAGCTTCGACGAGATCGTGACGGGCGAGATCGCCACCGCCGCGGCGCCCGTGCCGACCATCGACCGCCGCACGGTGCCGACGCAGCCTGTCGCACCCATCCGCGAGGTGCAGCGCGTCGCCGAGCCCGTCGTTCCCCAGCAGGCGGGGGAGCGCGCGCAGGCCCCGCTCGAGACCGAGCAGGACGAGCACCGCGTGCGCCGCGAGCAGCCCGGCCGTCGTCCCGAGGAGCGCCCGGCAGCCGGCGGCTCGCGCTTCGCCGCGATGGGCCTCGTCGACGACGAGATCGAGCGGCTCGACGTGCACGAGGCGTTCCTCCGCCGCGTCGGCTGAGCAACCGCCCGATTTCGTCGCATCCGTCGTCGTCGGGTACGCTGTTCCGGTCCGGGCCCGTAGCGCAGTTGGTAGCGCGTCTCGTTCGCAATGAGAAGGTCGGGGGTTCGATTCCCCCCGGGTCCACATCCTGCAAGAGCCCCGCCGCGAGGCGGGGCTCTTGGCGTCTCGCCGGTCGTCCGCGGCCCCATCGAGCCGCGCCCGCGGCGGGATCCTCAGCAGTCCGCACGGGCACCGACTTTTCTGTAACAGTGTCCGCGTTTCTGCTCAGGGGATCGCATCCGCCCCTACGGTGGCGCTGTGACACACATCCTCGTCACGGCAATGCCGTTCGCCGGCCATGTCCGCCCCATGGCCGCGGTCGCCGTCGCGCTCCTCGAGCGCGGGCACCGCGTCACGGCCTACACGGGCGCCAAGTACGTGGATGCGTTCGCCCGGGTCGGGTGCGCGACCGTCACCTGGAGCGCGGCGCAGGACTTCGACGACGCCGACCTCTCGGCGACGTTCCCAGACACCGGCAAGGCCGGCACGCGCGGCCTGATTGCGAACGTGCGCGACGTGTTCATCGGCACCGCCGAGGGCCAGGTCGCGGACGTCCGCGCGGCGCACGCAGTGACGCCGTTCGAGGCGATCGTCGGCGACGTGCTCTCGGTCAGCGCCGGCCTGTGCGCCGAGCTGCTCGACCTCCCCTGGGCGACCGTCTCGATCGTGCCGCTCTCGATGCCGAGCAGCGACCTGCCGCCCGCGTTCGTGCAGACGCCCGGTCGCGGCCCGCTCGGGCGCGGGCGCGACGCGCTGCTGCGCGCGCTGCTGCCCATGATCACCGCCCCGCTCGACCGCCCGTACCGCGCCGTGCGGGCATCGCTCGGACTCGACGCCGGCCGGCGCTTCGACAGCGCCCTCTACTCGCCGACGCTCGTCATCGCGACCGGCTGCCCGTCGCTCGAGTTCCCGCGCAGCGACCTCCCCGCGTCGGTGCACTTCGTCGGCCGGCTCGCTCCGCCGCAGGATCCGGCGCCCGCCCCGGACTGGATCCAGCCCCTCGTCGATGACGTGCGCCCCATCGTGTTCGTCACGCAGGGCACGCTCGACACCGATCCCACCGACCTGCTGCTGCCCGCGCTCGAGGGGCTGTCGGGCGCGCCGGTGCTCGTGGTCGGCACGACCGCCGGCCGTGAGCTCGCCGTGCCGGCGCCCGCGAACGCGCGGCTCGTCGACTTCATCCCCTACCCGGCGGTCGTGCCGCACGCCGCGGTCGGCGTCACGAACGGCGGCTGGGGCGGCGTGCTCGAGATGCTGTCGATGGGTGTGCCGCTCGTGATCGCCGGCGGCACGATCGACAAGCCGCAGATCGCGGCGCGCGTCGCCTGGTCGGGCGCGGGCGTCGACATGCGCACCGGTCGACCGCAGCCCGCGAAGGTGCGGGCGGCCGTGTGGGCGGTCCGCCGCGACCCGAGGTTCAAGGCACGAGCGGTCGAGATCTCGGAGGAGCTCGAGGGGCTCGGGGGAGCGCCGCACGCAGCGGCCCTCATCGAGTCGCAGCTGCTCGAGCCGCCGAGCGAAGACGAACCCCTACCCCCGAAGGAGCAGCCGGTGCCCGACGCACGACCCCTCGAAGACCCGCAGCCCGATGAGGACGACATCATCGTCGCCTGGCGCCGATCCCCGCATCCCTCCGCGGATGCATGGCCAGCGCAGGTGGAGGAGCACACCCGTTCCAGCGTCGACGACTCGGGAACCGGGGGCCGGGCGCCGCGATGGCCTCTGGACGCGACGCGGTTCTCGGTGGACGACGGTGACGCGAGGATGCTCGCCTTCGACCTGCGCGGTGCGCTCCGGCCGGAGGCCGGGCAACCGCGGCGCTGGCGGTAGCGCCGGCGTCGCCGCCGCTCACGCCAGCCAGCGCCCGTCACGCATCAGCTGCCGCTCCGCGAGCTCGTCGACCTCGCGCCACGCCTGCATCTCGCGCGGCCGCACGCGGTACCACCGCATCCGCCCGGTCGACGCGCGCGGATCGAAGCCGGCTCGCTCCGCGAACGCGTCGGCGCGCTCGCTCGGCAGTTCGTGGAGGTCGAGCGCCTCGACGTCGCCGTCGATCATCGTCACGTCGCGCACGAGCCCGAGACCGAGGCGATGCTGCCGGTCGCTTCGAGATTGCGCCCCGTCGGACTCGTCGGCGACGTCGCGAGCAGGATCGTCGACCCGTCCCAGTGGAACGAGAGCGGCACGAGGTGGGCGTCGCCGGTCGCGGATGCGGTCGCGACCCACACGTCGACGTCGTGCGCGAGCCGGCGCTCGGTGTCGCGCCGGCGCTCGGCCCGCGTGCGCGGAGCCACCGGCTCAGCCGACGGCGGTGGAGCCGTCCGGCTTCGGGAGCACGGTCAGCACGCGGCGCACGAAGTCGTCGAAGGACGCCATGTAGGTGGTGAGGAACTCCTTCGTCGAGTCCACCGTCACGTTGTCGTCGTCGTCGACGAGCCCGTCCTGGTACTGCACGTAGGCCTCGATCTCGTTCATCATCGGGGCGTTGCAGAACGACATGATCGTCTTCAGGTGCTGCTGGCCGACGGCCGTGCCGATGCTGCCGGGCGAGGTGCCGATGATGCCGACGGGCTTGCGGTTGAGCGCGTTCTCGCCGTAGGGGCGCGAGGCCCAGTCGATGGCGTTCTTGAGCGCGCCCGGGATCGAGCGGTTGTACTCGGGAGTGACGATGAGGATGCCGTCGGCGCTCGAGATCGCGCGCTTGAGCTCCACCGCCTCCGGAGGGTACGCGTCGTCGCGATCACGGTCGTAGAGGTCGAGCTGGTCGATCTCGATGAACGAGCACTGCAGCTCGTCCGGCGCGAGCTTCATGAGCGCCTTCGCGAGGCGGCGGTTGATCGACGAGGCCGCGATGCTGCCGCAGATCACGCCGATCGTGTACGGGGGTTCGTGGTGGTAGGTCTCAGCCATGGCCCCAGCATGCACGTGTGGGCGGCGGACGTCGAGCGTTGTCACCGTTCTTGCGAGCACCGGTGCGGGTCGGCTGCGGCCGCTCTGCCCGCTCGGGAGGTCTTGAGTCCGTACTGCGGCTCCGCGTCTACGCCGAGCAGTACCGTGAGCACACCTTGGAGGGCGACATGATCGGACCTGACCCGGGATATCCGGACTTCCTGCCCGGTGAGCTGGAGGCGATCGCGGCTGAGGACTGCCGCAAGGCGGCGATACTCACCCGTCAGCAGCAAGCTAGAGGGACAGCGTCGGCGGCGGATCACGGTCATCATCTGAATCCAGCAACCACTGACGCGCTCCCTCGAACGGCAGATGGGCCCCGCAGCCAGCTCACTGCTGGAGTGCGGGGTGAGGGACGCTACAACGCCGCGTAGCCCAACCGAGGTAGGGATACGGAGGCATGTGCGTCTGGCTCGGTGCGCACCACCGCCGAGGATCTGCATGCACAGCGCACTCCGCAGGAGTAGCGCCTGTGCCCGCTGTGCTCGCTGCCGATCCCCTTAGGCGGAGGCCCTCTTGACGAGCCGCGCACTGACGTACTGCGTCTCCCCGGTCTCGAACCGGGCGAAGGTGGAGGTCCCGCGGAAGCCGGCGAACGGCTCGAACGCTCGATGGAACATCCGCGGGATCCACGCTTCCATCAGCGACCGGCGACGGTCGTCGTCGAGCTCCAGCGCGGCTCGGACGCGCTCGGTGATGTCGGAGATGCCCACGAGCTCGAGCGGTCCCTCACCCAGCCGACGCCGCAGCGCCACCATCTCAGCCGCCGGGCGCAGGTCAGCGAAGAGGAAGCTCCCACCCGGGCGCAAGACCCGATGCACCTCCGCCAGGAAGTCGTCCATCGAGTCGTAGCAGTGGGAGGACTCGACGTTGACGACGACGTCGAACGAGCTGTCGGCAAAGGGCATCGCGAGCGCATCGCCCTGGACGAAGCCGAGACCGGGCGCACGCCGGTGTCGTTGGCACAGGGCGATGGACTTGCGTGAGAGGTCCAGCCCGGTCGTCGTGCGAGGACCGTGATAGCGGGCGATGAACGACGAACCGCCGCCCCGTCCGCACCCCACCTCGAGCACGTCGTCACCGCGCAGGTCCGAGCCGCTCAGCACGTGATCGTAGAGCTGGATGCAGCGTCTGTCGGGCTCGTCGGAGGCGTCCAGCGCTGGCCCCACGGCCCCTGAGGGCACGTCGTAGCCGTAGTTCATGAATGCCCACTCGGGCCTCTGCACCCGGGCGGCGAGCACCTCGTACAGGGCCCGCCACGCGAGCTGGCGCACGCTCATGCCTCAGGCTAGCCCGGCCGTGGGCGAGGTGGTGCGGCGCGCTCCGGCGTCGTGCGTCGCGCGGGCCGGTTCAGCCGCGGTAGCCGCGGGGGTTCTGCTGCTGCCAGCGCCACGCATCCGTGACCGCGTCGTCGAGCGAGCGCGTCGCCTGCCAGCCGAGCCGTTCGCGCGCGAGCGTCGGGTCGGCGGTCGACACGGGCGCGTCGCCGGGACGCCGCTCGACGATCTCGACGGGCAGCTCGCGCCCCACGGCGCGCTCGAAGGCGCGCAGCACGTCGAGCACCGAGCCGCCGACGCCGGTGCCGAGGTTGACGGTGAGCACGCCGGGCTCGAGCGCCTCGAGCGCGGCGACGTGGCCCTCTGCGAGGTCCATGACGTGGATGTAGTCGCGCACGCCGGTGCCGTCCGCGGTGTCGTAATCGTCGCCGAAGATGCGCAGCCGCTCGCGCTCACCGGCGGCGACCTGCGCGATGAAGGGCATGAGGTTGTTGGGGATTCCCTTGGGGTCCTCGCCGATGTCGCCCGACTCGTGCGCGCCGACCGGGTTGAAGTAGCGCAGCACCGCGGCCTGCAGGCGCGGGTCGGCGGCGGATGCGTCGGCGACGATGGCCTCGATCATCGCCTTCGTGCGCCCGTACGGGTTGGGAAGGTCGATGCCGACAGGGGCGTCCTCCCGCAGCAGCTCGCCCGGCTGCTCGTAGACGGTCGCGGAGGAGGAGAACACGAATCGCGTGACGCCGCGCGCGGCCATCGCCTCGAGCGTCGCGACAGCGGACCCGAGGTTGACGCGGTAGTAGGCGAGCGGGTTCGCGACCGACTCGCCGACCGCCTTGAGGCCGGCGAAGTGGATGACCGCGTCGACGCGGTGCTCGGCGAGCACCCGGCCGACGAGCTCAGCGTCGCCCGCGTCACCGACGATGAGCGGCACGTCGACGCCGGCGATGCGCGCGGCCCGCGTCACCGCTTCCTGGCTCGCGTTCGACAGGTCGTCGAGGATGACGACCCCGTGCCCGTGCGCCGCGAGCGCGACGGCGGTGTGCGAGCCGATGAAGCCGGCGCCGCCGGTGAGCAGCACGCGCATGAGGTCTCCTGAGGGTCGAAGGATCGAGCCCCAGAGTATCGACCGGAGGGTCGGCCTACGGCGCGTAGCCCGTGCCGTACTGGTCGAGGTACGGCTGGATGTCGCCCGCGCGCAGCGCCTCGCCGAGCGCACCGGTCTGCGCGACGTCGACGACGTTGACCGACTGTCCGCCCTGGTTGCCGAAGCCCTCGATCGGCGCCATGAGGCTCACGACGTCGTCGCGCTCCAGGTCCTGACTGAGGCTCGCGAGCGCGATCATGTCCTCGATGCTGAGCTCGCCGGTGATCTTCAGCCGCCCCGCGAAGTGGCCGAAGAGCTCGGGGAGCGCCATCGGGTCGCTCGTCGCGAGCTCGTCGATGCGCTCGAGCATGCCGATGACGGCGGCGCGCTGTCGCTCCGCACGGTCGAGGTCGCCCAGCGGCAGGCCCTTGCGCTGGCGCACGTAGATGAGGCCGTCGGTGCCCGACAGGTGCACCGGGTCGGCGGTGAAGTCGACGACGCGGCCGGTACTGCTCACGGTCACGGATGTCGGGTGCTGGTTCTCGGCGTCGAAGCCGTCGAGCGCACGGGTGAGCGCGATGAAGCCCTCGAAGTCGGCCTGCACGACGTAGTCGATCTCGAGCCCGCCGAAGAGCTGCGAAACCGTCGACTGCATGAGCGGCGTGCCGCCGATCGCGAACGCCGCGTTGATCTTGCCCGAGCCGGCGCCCGGGATCGACACCCACGAGTCGCGGGTGATCGAGACGAGCGTGAGCGACTGCCGATCCGCGGAGATCTGGGCGAGCATGATCGCGTCGGCGTTGCCCGTCATGCTGCCGGGCGTGCGCGAATCGGTGCCGAGCAGCAGCGCCGTGACGGCGCCGTCGGGCAGCGGGTCGGCCGGTTCCGTGGGTGTCGGCGACGGGGTGGGCGTGGGCGCGGGCGCGCTCGCGGACGTCGGGGGAGGCGAGGACGCGGTCCCCGAGGGCGTCGGCTCGGACTGCGGTCCACACCCGGTGATCGCGACCAGCGCGGCGAGCGCGACGACGGCGAACCTGCCCGTGTGTCGGCGCTTCTGCTTCTCCGGCACGGTGGCCCCCTTCGACGTTGCTCCCACCGTAACGAACCAGCGCGCCGCTACGCCTGCGAGCCCTCAGTGATGAAGCGGTAGACCTCCGCGTCGACGCGCTGCTGCTTGGGCAGCGACAGCGCGGCGGTGAGCAGGCGTCGCGAGCTGAGCACGGGAGCGGGCGTGGTCGCGAGATCGTACTCCGAGTAACCGAAGCCGCCCCACTTCGTCATCCGGTGCTCCCAGTGGAAGAAGTCGTAGAAGTCGTAGCCCCGCAGCGCGTCGACCGAGAAGTGCGTGAGCTCCATCCACCGCTCGAGCTCGGCGTGCAGCTCGGGATCCTGGTTGAAGCGCGATTCGGTGAACTTCGACGCGAGCAGATGCGGCGACAGCTCATGCACCGAGGTGTTGCGCCACATCCCGGTGACGATCGCCCCGCCGACGCCGAAGATCGTCGCCGCCCTCGCCGGTGCGTGCAGATACAGCGTGTTGGCGAGGTTCGCGTAGCGCTGCCAGGTCGGGAACGTGGTGCCGTAGAGCCGGGCCATGGCCGACGCCGGCTTCATCGTCGGCACGTCGAGCCCCAGGTGCGCCAACCCGGCAGCAGCGGCCAACCTGCTCGCCGTCATGAAATCGGCGTAGGTGCTCTTCGAAGCGACGTGGAACGGATGGTACGTCAGTGTGACTGCGTTCGCCTGCTGCAGATCGGGCAGGCCGGCTTCGAAGATCGCACGAGAGTCGCGGCCCCCGGTGAGTGCGAGCGCCGTGACGGGCGCGACGGAGATCCAGTTGCGCACCTGCTGGCGTAAGTCATCGCGGAACCGTCCGCCGGCCTCCGTAGTGGAGAGCTCGACACGCTCGTCGAGCGGGAAGAAGCGCTCGTTCGACACCGTCGTGCCGCGCACCGTGAGGCGAGAGTTCGCGTAGAGCTGGCCGACCTCGTCATGCGGAGTGATGAGGCCGGGCAGCCACCGGCCGGCGGGGGATCGGTAGTCGGGGTGGTCGAGCACCCACCGCATCCGCGTGCTCGCCAGTCCGCCGACGTGGTCGGCCAAGATCGCCGAATGTGACGCGAGCGCCACACCGTCAGCGCTCCGGTGCCAATACAGCGAGCGCGTCGCGAGCGGGTCGCCGTACACGTCGAGCCGGTCGCCCCGGGCGACGAGCACGACGAAGCGGCCCGAGAGCCACGCGAGCACCTCGTCGAGCGCTCGCGTCTGCGCCGCGGCGTCGGTCGATCTGCCAAGCGCTCGCACGATGCGCTCCGCCACGCGACCACGCGTCTTCGGGCCTCCGTCATCGAAGGCCTGGCCGAGCACGAGCACCTCGGTCCGCTCCGAGCGCGCGGACTGGTGGTCGAGCGCGGGGTCGAGCCGCACAGACCAGCCGCCGACCGAGGCCTGCAGCCATGAGTCGAGGGGCGCGTGGGCGGTCGGGCTCCGAGTGATGAGGAAGCCTTTGGCGAAGACGTTCTTGTAGCCCCAGATCTTGTAGGCGGGCTTGAGCTGCTGCTCTCGCCGCTCGACGTTCTGGAGCGCGCGGGCGCGCGCTCGCTCGTCGCGATCGCCCAGCAGCAGTCCCAGCATCGTCTCGTCCCTGGGCAGCACCGCCCGATCGGCCCGCAGGGGCAGTCTGATCCGTCGGTCGGAGCGTATCCGACCGCGCGACATCCCGCGGCCGCGGGTGCTATCGGTTCGCGGCGAGCCACTCTCGCGCTGATCTGCGGGTGGCGGCGCGCCGCGCGCGCGCGACGCTCGCCTCCACGGCGACGGCGAGCAATGCGCCGATGCATGCGCCCAGGCTGTTGGCCACGATGTCGGGCACGGAGGCGACGCGTCCGGGCATGAAGAACTGCAGCGTCTCGACGCCCAGACTCGCGCCGGCGCACAGGGCTACCGCGAGCCACCAGCGCCGCCGTCCTAGGAGGAAGGTCAGGAGCAGCGCGACAGGGACGAGCATCGCGACATTCGCGAGTACTTCGAGGCGCGTCCAGTAGAGCCATTCCAGCATCTCGCGCTCGTGGAACCACTCGAGTCCACGCACGACGTCCGACTTCGCCCGCATCACCAGCTGCGTGGGCCACAGGGTGAGGATCAGCACGACCGGCAGCGCGATCAGGAGCCCGATGACGCCGAGTCGGCGCAAGGGCGCCTGAGCGCGACGCGCGTCCATCGCCCCAGTCTCAGCCATGGCTCAAGTCTGCCCGTGCAACCTGTGTCGAGCGAGCCGGCGGAGCTACGTTCGAGCCATGACAGCGAATCAGGGCCGCCCGCGCCACGCGCGAGAGCACGACGGGACCTTCCGTGTGCTCGTCGTCTGCACGGGCAACCTCTGCCGGTCGCCGCTCGCAGAGCAGCTGCTGCGCGCTCGCCTGCTCTCGGGCCTGCCCGGGCTCGAGGAGAGCTCGATCGAGGTGACGAGCGCGGGCACGATGGCAGTCGTCGGTAACCGCATGCAGCCGGCCGCCATGAATGAGGCAAAGCGCCTCGGGGTCCGCGACGCAGAGGCGCATCGTGCGCGGCCGCTCGACCGCGACCAGGTCGAACGAGCGGATCTCGTCGTCACGATGGCGCGCGAGCACAGCAGCGCGGTGGTCCGGATGGTTCCACGAGCGCACCACCGCACGTTCACGCTCGTCGAGCTCACACGCATCGTGGAATCCATCGCAGACGGCCGCTCGCCCATGCCGCTCGACCCGATCCACGATTCGGGTGCGACGCCGTTCCTGCTGCAGGTCGTCGAGGCGGCCGAGGTTCGAGGGCTTCAGCCAGCGCAGGACCGCAAGGGCCTCGACGTCGAGGACCCGTACCGGCGTTCGCCGGCCGTCTATCGGCGTTCCGCGAACGCGGTCGCCGAGCATGTCGACCGGCTGGTCGTGGCCCTCCGGTCGCTCGCCGAGGACCGCGCGCTCGCCGCCGCGGGGAAGGGCATCGCAGAGCCTCGCGCCTAGGATGGCCAGCAGTGTGACACTGCCGCTTCCGAGCGCTCGGGGCGGCTTCGCTGCGATCGACGCGGCCGCTGGGATGGAGAACGCGATGAGCCTGCAGACGCTCCGGACCGGCCTGTGGCATCTGCGCAAGGGCGGCACGAAGCAGCTGCGGTCCTGGATGCTGCGCCGCACGGCTGCGGCTCGCAACGGCGATCTCGCGGCGCTGCAACGACCCGCGCAGACGAGGGCGGGTATCGCATCGCCGACGGCGCGGCGTGAGCTGCAGGATGAGATCCCCGTATGGCCCGTCGCAGAGCGCGGCACTCGGCGCCCCGACGTCCGTGTCGGCGTGATCATGGACACCTTCTCGGCGAGCGCGTGGGGCTATGAGTTCTCCGTCGTCGAGCTGACGCCGCAGGGCTGGCGCGACGAGCTCGCCACGACGCCGATCGACCTGCTGTTCGTCGAATCCGCTTGGGCGGGATCTGGTGGCGCCTGGCGGTACCAGTTGACCGGTTCGAAGGCGCCCAGCGCCGAGCTGCAGGCGCTCGTCGCGCACTGTCGCGAACAGGGCATCCCCACCGTCTTCTGGAACAAGGAGGACCCGCCCCACTTCGACGACTTCCTCGACACCGCCGGCATCTTCGACCGGGTCTTCACGACGGACGCGGCGCTCCTCGACCGCTACCGCGAGGCGCTCGGCCACGAGCGCATCGAGGAGCTCGCGTTCGCCGCCCAGCCGGCGCTCCACCACCCGATGCGCCAGAAGGGCCTGCACCAGGTGCGCGACATCGGGTTCGGAGGCAGCTACTGGTCGCACAAGTTCCCGGAGCGGCAGGCGCAGATGGACCTGCTGCTCGGCGCTGCCTCGAACGTGGCGGCGCGGCGCGGCATCGGCTTCGACATCTACTCGCGATTCGAGAACGACCCGAAGTACCGGTTCCCGGAGCAGTTCGAGCGGTTCGTCCGCGGCTCCCTCGACTACGAGCGGATGCTGACTGCATACCGGGCGCACAAGGTCATGCTCAACGTGAATTCGGTCGTCGACAGCCCGACGATGCTCGCGCGACGGGTGTTCGAGATCCTTGCGAGCGGCACGCCGGTCGTGTCGACGCGGAGCGCCGCGGTGGAGCACTGGTTCCCGAACGGCGAGGTCGCGATCGTCGACGACCAGGAAGAGGCGGAACTCACCATGCGTGCGCTCGTGCGCTCGCCGGAGCTGCGCGACCGACAGGTGCACCTCGCGCAGCGCCACATCTGGCGCCAACACACGTTCTCCCACCGAGCCACGCAGGTGCTCGCGTCGGTCGGTCTTGATGATCCCGGCGCCTGGCAGCGCCCGCGCGTGAGCGTGATCGCTCCCACCATTCGACCGCATCTCGTTCCGGGCATCATCCAGACCGCGGCTCGGCAGACGGGCGTCGACGTGCAGCTGCTGCTGCTGCTGCACGGCTTCGACGCGGACGACGCGGAGCTGGGGCGTCTTGCACGCGACGCCGGGCTCGCTGATCTGGTCGTGATGCGCGCAGGCATGGACCGGTCGCTCGGCACGAACCTGAACACGCTCGTCGCGGCGACCGATGGCGAGATCATCGCGAAGTTCGACGACGACGACATCTACGGTGACCACTACCTCCTTGATGCGTGCTTTGCGCTCGACTACTCCGGTGCCGAGCTCGTCGGCAAGGAGGCGCGCTACATGTACCTCGAGGCGATGGATGCGACGGTGCTGCAGAACCCGCACGGCGAGCACCGCTGGGCCGATCTCGTCGGTGGGCCGACGATGGTGGGGCCGCGGTCCACGTGGGTCGCCACCCCGTTCGAGGACCGCACGCTCGGCGAGGACACGACGTTCCAACGGGCCATCCTCGCCGCGGGCGGTGGGATCTACAGCGCCGACCGCTTCAACTTCATCCAGATGCGCGGAGCGCGCGCGGGTCATACGTGGCACACGGGGGACGAGCGCATCCTCGCGAACAGCCGAGTGCATGGCTTCGGACTCGCCGAGGGGCACGTGCTGCTGTAGTCGCGCGGAGCAGGAAACTACGCCGTCGCGTCGGCGAATCCGTCGAAGCCGTACTCCTCGCGAAGCTGCCGCAGCACCTCGCGATACACGGCGGGCGAGTAGTGGAAGGGCGCGAGGCCCCAGCGGTGCTGCGGATCTGCGAGCACGAGCGCATCCGGCAGCTCGACCATGCGGAAGCCGAGCTCGCGCAGCAGCGCGTAGTAGGGCTGGTAACGCTGATTCGCCTCTTTCGCGCGAACGCCCATGCTCCACGGCGACGGCTGGCCCTCGGTCGTGAGCACGGCCCACGGCACCTCCAGCACGACAGTGCGCTCGAACAACCCGAGTGCGCGGAGGCGCCCCGCGAACGCGTTCGCGCGCTCGCTCCAGATAGCCAGGTGCTCAGGAGTTCCGAAGGGCAGGTGCTCGGCCTCCGTGAACTGCGCCTCGAGCTCTGGGATGCGCATGGTGTCGATGCTGCGGGTCGACACCGTGCCGTCGGAGAACCGATAGACCCCGTGGCGCTCGTCGGCCAGGTCCCACAGGAGCACATCCAGATCGGCGGCCATCGTCTCGAGGCGGTCGAGCAAACCGCCCGCGAAGTCCGCGCGGATCATGCGCTCCTGGAACTTCGACGAGACGGTCATCGCCTCCGGCAGATGCGCCGTGGCGTCGTTGTCGACCGAGATGAGCGATTGGCGAGCGACGTATCCCTGGAGATCGACACTGCCCGCCGCAGCGAACTCGAGGGTGTCGCGCGCGACGCAGCTGCCGTACACCAGCACTCGCACCGCGTCGCTGCTGTCAGGCACTGAACTCCAATGGGACGCGGGATCACGGCAGCGCCCGATGGAACCAGGATACCGCCGTGTGCTGGGCTCGGGCGCGTGAACGGCGGGCGAACGAGGTCCGGTCGTTGCAGCCGGACGCAAACTTCCAGATAGGTTTGCTAGGAAACGCGCCTTGCAGGGTCGTGATGCTCCGGCACACGGCGTCTGAAGCCACGCGGACACCTTGAGACACCTACGAGGATCTGCCACATGGAACCCACTCAGACGGTCTGCGTCGTCGGCCTCGGCTACATCGGTCTTCCGACCGCTGCCATCCTCGCAGCCAACGGCAACGACGTGACAGGCGTCGATGTCAACCCGCGCCATGTCGACGAGATCAACGCCGGTCGGGTGCCCTTCGTCGAGCCCGACCTCGCGTCGGTAGTGGCAGGCGTGGTAGCACAGGGGCGTCTCCGTGCGCAGGCGACGGTGCCGCATGCGCAGTCGTACATCGTCGCGGTGCCCACGCCGTTCACCGAGTCGCACGACGTCGACCCCAAGTACGTGCGCGCCGCAGCCGAGTCCATCGCGCCGCAGCTGCGCGGCGGAGAGCTCGTCATCCTCGAGTCGACGTCACCTCCGGGCCTGACGGAGAGGATGGGGGAGTACATCCTCGCCGCCCGCCCCGACCTCACGCTCGAGCCGGGCGAGCATAATTCGCTCTACCTCGCGCACTGCCCTGAGCGCGTGCTCCCCGGCCGCATCATGATCGAGATCGTCGCCAACGACCGCATCATCGGAGGTGTGACGGCGCAGGCAGCGGAGAAGGCCCGAGACCTCTACGCGACGTTCTGCAAGGGTGAGCTGCTCTTGACCGACGCGCGCACGGCTGAGATGGCGAAGCTCGTCGAGAACTCCTATCGCGACGTCAACATCGCCTTCGCGAACGAGCTCTCGGTGATCAGCGACCGGCTCGACATCGACGTCTGGAAGCTCATCGAGCTCGCGAACCACCACCCACGGGTGAACATCTTGCAGCCCGGACCTGGCGTCGGCGGGCACTGCATCGCCGTCGACCCTTGGTTCATCGTCGCCGCGGCGCCCGAGGACGCGAAGCTTGTCCGCCTCGCTCGGGAGGTGAACGATGCGAAGCCGGAGTTCGTGCTCGAGAAGACGATGGCGAAGGCCGCGAAATTCAAGGAGCCCGTGATCGCCGCGCTCGGCATCGCGTTCAAGGCCGACATCGACGACGTGCGCGAGTCGCCGTCGAGAGCGATCGTCGAGCGGCTCTCCTCCGAGATCGAGCACGCGAAGCTGCTCGTGGTCGAGCCGAATCTCGAGGAGCTGCCGGCGTCGCTCGCCGGCCGCTCCAACGTCGAGCTCGCCGGGGTTGAGGACGCGATCGAGCGTGCGGACATCGTGCTCGTGCTCGTCGACCACCACTCGTTCAAGACACTCGACCGCGAGCTGCTCGCGGAGAAGATCGTTGTGGACACGAAAGGGCTCTGGCGCTGAATGCACCCTGTCACCGGCATGATCCAGTAGAGCGGAACTCTCGCCAGCACCGCACCGCAACGAAGGTCGGAGAATGAAGCCTCGCATCCTGTTCATCGCGGCCGCGGCGATCGCCTTCGCTGGAGTTGCTCTCGTAGCCGCGCTCGGTACGAGCGGTCCACTATCAGCACGGACCATTGCGGCGCTCGCCGTCGCGGCTCTGACGCTCCTAGCACTGCTCGGGCTCGCGGCCGCTTGGGGCTATGGCATGCGTCGGAACGCCAACGAGCGAGCGACAAGACTCGCCAATCTCGAGCGCCGGACGGCAGCGCTGCAGGATCGCCTGCAGGCATTCGGCGCGACCGCCGCTCAGGTCGATGCGCGCTCGTCCGCGGTCGAGTCGGAGCTGCAGCGCCTTCGAGCAGAGGTCGTCGGGCTTCGGCGACTCGGTGAGGAACGCAACGCCACTCAGGCGGCGGCGACGAGCGATGTCGCTGCATCCGTGCTCGTGCTCGGGCGATCGCAAGGCGTGGCGCTCACCGACTTCCTCTCGCCGTCGCAGGCTCTCAGTGGCATCCGAGCTGCCGTCGCCGCACGCCGGATCCTCGATGCGGTGCCCTACCTCGACGCGTTTCCCACTGCGCTGCTTGACCTCGACACCGAGGTCGCCAGGAAGCTGTTCAGCGGCTTGCGTCGATTGGGCTATCTGAGCCGCTCGGTGGCGGTGATGGAAGCGATCGCCGCACGCTCCGGTGATCCCGCTGACGGGCGCGCGGCCGAGATCTACGCGTCGGAGCTAGCTCTGTACCGCGGCGAAATCGACCTCGAGATGGAATTGCCTCCACTCACGGCAGATGTGCGCAGTAACGTCGTGCTCCATCTTGTCGGTAAGGCGTTGCCCGAGACCCAATCGGGGTACACGCTCCGAACCCAGTACACCGTCGAAGCGCAACGGCGCGCAGGTCTCGAGCCCGTTGTGGTCGCGCAGGCGGGCGCGAGTGAGAGGGTGCTTGATCACACCGAGACGTACGAGCACCGTGGCATCCGGTATCACCTGCTGGCCGGTCCGCAGCGGGGCTCAGTCACCTGGGACGAATGGCTCCGCAAGAACGTGGTCGCGCTCGCCGAGCTAGTACGACACGTCCGACCCGCTGTTATCCACACGCACTCCGATTTCATGAATGCCACGATCGCGCTGCCCGTGGGCCGGGCATATGGCATCCCCGTCGTGAACGAGACTCGTGGCTTCTGGGAGGAGAGTTGGCTCTCCCGTGTAGCTTCGGCTGAAGGTTGGGCCGACGTCGACGAGCTCGCCGCCCGGTATGGACATCCCGACATGTACCGGCTGAGAGTGGAACGCGAAGCAGACACGCGTAGCCGATCCGATGCGGTTGTCACGCTGGCGCGCGTGATGCAGGAGCACATCGAGCGCGCAGGCGTGGAACTCAGCATGCCCGCACCGGCGATCAGCATTGCGCCGAACTCCGTGCGCGCCGACGACTTCCCCGTCGTGCTGCCTGACCAGATTCTGCGGGAGCAACTCGGCCTTCCCGCCGGCGGCCTCGTGATCGGGTACATCTCCTCGATCGTCGAGTACGAGGGCATCGACACTCTGGTTCGCGGCATGTTCGAACTCGAAATGGCGATGCAAACGGCCAGTGCACTCGACGCGGAGGGATACGGCGCTTCGTCTTCGGAGGCGCATCGCGTTGAGGCGCTCTCGGATCAGGTCGCAATGGGGAGCACAAGCATCGCCCTCTATGGGGCTGGTGGCGGCGCGCCCGTCGACGCCGACGGCGCTCGAGAGAGAAGTTTCGCTCGCCTCGTCGAGCGGCTTCGACTCGTGCACCCAGGAGTGGATGAAGCGCAGTTGCGGGCGGACGCCGAAGACCTGGTTGCCCTGGTGCGACCGTTCTCGGGCACGCGGCTCAATCTGTTAGTGGTCGGCGATGGCCTCGAGCTTGCCAACCTGCGAGCGCTCGCGAAGAAGCTTGGCCTCGCGAGCGTGCAGTTCACCGGTCGCGTCCCGCACGAGCAAGTGCTCTCCTACTACAGCCTCATCGATCTGTTCGTCGTGCCTCGCAAGCGCGCAGCGGTGACGGAGCTTGTGACTCCCTTGAAGCCGTTCGAGGCAATGTCAACCGGACGTCCGTGCGTCTTCTCAGATGTGACAGCGCTCGCTGAGATTGCTGAGGACAGCGGTTGCGTCGCGTTGTTCCGCGCGGGCGACCATCACCACTTGGCGGTGACCGTTGCGCGGCTGCTCAGCGATCCGGAACGGCTTGAGCAGATGTCGAGGGACGGCGCCCGCTGGGTCCGGGACGAGCGGAGCTGGGACGGCAATGCACTCACCTACCTTGACGTGTACCGGTCGCTCGGGCTCTTCTAACTCGGGGCCATCGTTCGCCGACTGGCCTCGATCTCGCGGCGATCGCGGAGACGTTGCGCGCCGCGGACGGACTCACAGCCAACCTAGAAAGCTTGAGTCACCGCATCGAACGGCCGTGGCCGGAGCAGACGTCGTTCGAAGCGCACCTGCGGCACGCGCAGGTGCGGTCGGGCCCGCGCCGAGGAAGCGATCACGGGTTCAATTTGCTCTGCAGGCTGGGGAGCCCGAAGTGGTCACTCTCCTCGCGGCAGCGCTCTGATTATCGGAGACGAAATGTGCACGAGGGTCGCAACCGGTCTTGCAGCGAGTTCCAGATACACGCATTTTGCGTTCTAACTTGCGATCGAGCGGTCTACGATGGTGCTTCACGAGTTCCCGCGAAAGGACCGCTGCGCTCGGCAACCATGAAGGTGCCGGCGTCCGCACTCATCGATGCAGATCCTCCTCTTGACGCACTACTTCGAGCCCGAGAACGGTGCCCCGCAGCGGCGATGGAGCGCGCTGATCGAGAGGCTTGTGGCGCAAGGACATTCCGTTCATGTCATTGCGCCCGCGCCGCACTACCCGACAGGGCGCTCGCCGGAGCAGATGCGCCCCGAGCTCCGGCCGGGTGCATCGAGCGTCGGCGAGCACGGCGCCACCGTGCACCGAGTGAGCTTCCTGAGTCACAACAGTTCAATCGTGTCGAGGACTGCCGATCACGTCTGGGTCGCACGACGAAGCGTTCGCGTCGCCATGCGTCTGGTCAAGGCGGGGCGGCTCCAGCCTGACGTCGTCATCGCGACCGCACCCGGGTTGCCGACGCTGGCGGCGGGACGAGCGGTCTCGCGCCGCCTCGGTATCCCGTTCGTCGCCGAGATGCGGGACGCGTGGCCGGACCTGGTGTCGCACACGCCCGGGTTGGCAGACGGGCGCGGACTCGTGGGTCGAGTCAAGCAGAGCGTGCACGAGGCGGTGACCGGACTGCAACGGGGCGCCGCGACGGTCGTGACCACGACCGAGAGCTTCGCGCGCGTGCTGCGGGGTCGCGGCATCGACAGCGTGCACGTGATCCGCAATGGCACGCTGCTCGAGCGCTATGCGAGCATCCCGGCAACCGTGCACGACCACGATGAGTTGCGCGTGCTCTACATGGGAACGATCGGGCGCAGCCAGGGACTCGAGCATCTCATCCGCGCTGCGGCTATCGCCCAGGATCGCGGCCTGCCCGTCGACACGCGCATCGTGGGCTACGGGGCCGACCTGAAGAATCTGCGCGAGCTGAATGCCTCGTTGGGGTCGCCCGTCGATCTCCGCGGCAAGGTCGGTGCCGACGAAGTGTTCGGGCATTATGTGTGGGCCGACACGACGGTCGTCTCGCTGCGCGCATGGGAGCCCTTCGAGTGGACGGTGCCGTCGAAGCTCTACGAGCTCATGGCGACGGGGAAGCATGTGAGCGCCATCGTCGCTGGTGAAGCAGCGGACCTCGTGCTCGAATCCGGCTGCGGCGATGTGGTGGCACCCGGCTCGGTCGAGGCGATCGTCGCGCTCTGGGAGCGACTGGTCGCCGACCGGCAGCTGGTCAGCAGCCGAGGGGACGGGCGCGCGTGGGTCGCGGCGAACGTGGACTACGACATCCTCGCGGAGCGGTACAGGTTCGTGCTCGAAGATGCCATCCGGCTCACGCGCTGAGCCACGCCCGATGTGGTGCGTGCCGAGGGTCGGCGACTGCTCATCGACGATGCGCTGGGATGCGCCCGAGCCCCTGCGAAGGCGCGAGAGCGCCCCGGTGGGCAATGCCCTTTGGAGAAGCGACGTGCATAGACCGAGTATCGTCGAGGGTGCGCAGCATGGCGCACGAAAGCGATCGGAAGGACCTTCGTGAGAATTGCCGTTGTCGCCCTGGGCAAGATCGGCCTGCCGCTGGCCGTGCAGTTCGCCGATGCGGGACACGAGGTGGTCGGGGTCGATGTGAACCCGCGTCAGGTGGAGCTGATCAATCAGGCCACCGAGCCGTTCCCCGGTGAGGCGCACCTGCAGGACAAGCTCTCCCAGCTGGTCCCAGCTGGGAAGCTGCGCGCGACCACCGACTACGCCGAGGCGATCCCGGGGGCGGACGCGATCGTGATCGTGGTCCCGCTGTTCGTCAACGACACCACCTGGGAGCCGGATTTCGCGTGGATGGATGCCGCGACCCGCTCGCTTGCTGAGCACCTCACGCCCGGCACCCTGGTCTCCTACGAGACCACCCTGCCGGTGGGGACGCTGCGCACCCGGTTCGTGCCGATGATCGAGGAGACCTCAGGGCTGAGGGAGTCGGAGGACTTCTTCGCGGTGTTCTCCCCCGAGCGGGTCCTGACCGGTCGCGTGTTTGAAGACCTGCGCAAGTACCCCAAGCTGATCGGCGCGCTCTCAGCTGCCGGCACCGCTCGGGCACGCGAGTTCTATGAGTCGGTGCTGTCCTTCGACGAGCGTCCCGAGCTGAAGCGGCCCAATGGCGTGTGGGACCTCGGCTCCCCCGAGGCGTCCGAGCTCGCCAAGCTCGCCGAGACCACGTACCGCGATGTCAACATCGCGCTGGCGAACGAGTTCGCCCTGTTCGCGCAGGATCACGGGATCGACATGTACAAGGTCATCGAGGCCAGCAACTCGCAGCCGTACTCCCACATCCACCAGCCCGGCATCGCCGTCGGCGGGCACTGCATCCCCGTCTACCCGCGGCTGTACCTCTCGACCGATCCGAACGCGACCACGGTCCGCACCGCGCGCAGCCTCAATGCCTCGGTCCCGGCCTTCCTGGTTCAGCGGGCCGCGAGTCTGCTCGGCTCTCTGACAGGTCTGAAGGCCGTGGTGCTCGGTGCCTCGTACCGCACCGGGGTGAAGGAGACCGCGTTCTCCGGCGTCTTCCCGGTGGTGGAGGCGCTGCGCGAGCACGGCGCCGAAGTCGCGGTCCACGACACGTACTACGACGACGAAGAGATCGCCGGCTTCGGCTGGGCGCCCTACCGCCGCGGCGATGCCGCGGATCTGGTGATCGTGCAGACGAACCACCCCGAGTACGCGCAGCTGTCCGCCGCGGACGTCCCCGGCGTGAAGCTGATCGTCGACGGACGCAACATCACCACCGCCGAGAACTGGGCCGGCACTCCCCGCCTGGTCCTCGGCGATGGCTCCGCCTCCACCCACCATCAGGCCGATCGGGCCTGAGCTCGCACGAGAGAGCAACGACCGATGACCGAACCAGACGTCGTCCCTCCGGACGCCCCTGCCTACCGGGTCGCCGCGGGGGCCGACATCGCGGACAGTGCGACCATCGGCGACCGGAGCTCCGTGTGGCACCTCGCGCAGGTGCGGGAAGATGCCCGGATCGGCGCTGACTGCGTGGTCGGCCGAGGCGCCTACATCGGATCCGGCGTGGAGATGGGCAACGGCTGCAAGATCCAGAACTATGCACTCGTGTACGAGCCCGCGAAGCTCGCCGATGGCGTCTTCGTCGGCCCCGCCGCAGTCTTCACCAACGACCACTTCCCGCGCGCGGTCAACCCCGACCTCACCGTGAAATCCGCCTCCGACTGGGAGCCCGTAGGCGTGACCTGTGAGACGGGCGCCTCGATCGGGGCCCGCGCGGTCTGCGTCGCGCCCGTGACGATCGGCGCCTGGGCGATGGTCGCCGCTGGGGCCACCGTGGTGAAGGACGTCCCGCCGCACGCACTGGTCGCTGGCGTTCCCGCCCGCCACCTGGGCTGGGTGGGGCGCTCCGGGGAGAAGCTGGTCGCGGCCTCAGACAGCACGGACGCCTGGGTGTGTCCTACGACGGGGGAGCGCTACACCCCCGACGACTCCACCGGCGGGCTGCTGCTCGCCTCCTCGCCGCTCACGGATGCCCCGCGCTCGAGCGACCACGACGAACAGGACGGATCCGCCGCATGAACAGTGAACTCACGATGATCCCTCCGGCGAAGCCGATGATCGGCCAGGAGGAGCGGGATGCGGTGGACCGCGTTCTGGCCTCGGGCATGGTGGCGCAGGGCCCGGAGGTCGCGGCGTTCGAGCAGGAGTTCTCGGCAGCGCTGGCCGGTGGCCGCGAGGTCGTCGCGGTGAACTCGGGCACCTCGGGGCAGCACCTGGGGATGCTTGCGCTGGGGCTGAAGCCCGGTGATGCGGTGATCGTGCCGTCGTTCACGTTCGCGGCGACCGCGAACACGGTCGCCGTCTGCGGGGCAACGCCGGTGTTCGTGGATGTGGACCCGGAGACGTTCACGGTAGATCCGGCGGCGGTCGAGGCCGCGATCACGGAACGCACGGTCGGCATCCAGCCAGTGCATCTGTACGGGCATGCGGCACCGATGGACCGGATCGTGGCGATCGCGCAGAAGCATGGGCTGTGGGTGTTCGAGGATGCGGCCCAGGCGCACGGAGCGACGTGGCAGGGCGCTCAGGTGGGCACCTTCGGTCAGGGTGGGATGTATTCCCTGTACCCCACGAAGAACATGACCTCGGGCGAGGGCGGGATGGTCTCGTGCGCTTCGCCGGAGATCGCTCGGCAGGTGCGGCTGCTGCGGAACCAGGGCATGGAGAAGCAGTACGAGAACGAGGTCGCTGGCTTCAACAACCGGATGACCGACATCCATGCGGCCATAGGCCGCGTGCAGCTCGGCAAGCTACCGGGCTGGACGGCTACGCGCCAGCGGAACGCGGCGTTCTTCGACGCGAACCTGCAGGGCGTGGTGACGCCGGTGGTGCGCGAGGAGGCCTCCCACGTCTATCACCAGTACACGGTCCGAATTGAGGGAGCCTCTGCTGCGGAGCGTGATGCGTTCGCGACCGCCCTGCGCGAGGAGCACCAGGTTGGGTGCGGGGTGTACTACCCGACCCCGGTGCACCGGCTGGCGACGTTCCGCACGGAGGTGGATCTGCCGGTGACAGAGATGCTGGCGAGCGAGGTGCTGTCGCTGCCGGTCCATCCGAGCCTGTCCGAGAGCGACCTCGAGCGAATCGTCGCAGCGGTGAACATTGTGGCAAAGGCGGGTGCGTGAGCATGGCGCAGAACCTCAGGGCCGGGTTGATCGGACTAGGCATGATGGGGCGTCATCACGCCCGCATGTTGCAGGCGCTGGAAGGCGTGGAGCTGGTCGCGGTCGCGGACGCCCTGGGTGATCCGCACGGTGCTGCCCCCGGTCTGGAGGTGCTGCCGGATGTGGAGGCGCTGATCGCGGCGGGCATCGATTACGCCGTGGTCGCAGTGCCCACGCAATTCCATCACGACGTGGCGCTAACCCTGGCGGAAGCCGGGATCCACACCCTGGTGGAGAAGCCGCTGGCGTTCGACATCGGGGAGGCCGAGGAGATCGCCGCGGCCTTCGAGGAGGCCGGCCTGGTGGGAGCGGTGGGCTACATCGAGCGGTACAACCCGGCGCTGCAGGAGATGCGCAAGCGCATCGCCGACGGGCAATTGGGGGAGATCTACCAGATCGCGACTCGCCGACAAGGAGTGTTCCCGGCCCGGATCCGAGACGTCGGGGTGGTCAAGGACCTCGCCACACATGATCTCGACCTCACGGCATGGGTCGCGCAATCCCAGTACGAGACAGTGTCAGCGGCCGCCACCCGCCGCTCCGGTCGCGCGGACGAGGACATGGTGTCGATCGCCGGCGTGCTCGTCGACGGGACGATCACGAGCCACCTGGTGAACTGGCTGTCGCCGTTCAAGGAGCGGGTGACCGTGGTGACGGGCGAGAAGGGCGCGCTCGTGGGCGACACCATCAATGCAGACCTCACCTTCCATGCCAACGCTGAGGCCGCCACCAACCTGTGGGAGCCGATGGCCTCGTTCCGGGGCGTCAGCGAGGGTGACGTCGTGCGCTACTCGCTGCGTCGCACCGAACCGCTCTCCGCCGAGCATGAGGCTTTCCGCAATGCAGTGCTCGGCGACAGCTCCAACATCGTCACCATGCGCGAGGCGCTGCACACTGTGCATACTGTCGAAGCGGTCTTGGAATCAGCTCGAACGGACAGCACCGTCGGCCTGGCGCAGTTCGCCGGGGCCAGCAAGACGCTCTGAACGGGCGACCGTCCTGGCCCGCCACGCGCGAGTGCGATAGCGCGAGCAGATTGCGACTCTGATGTCAACGAATGAACCGCCTCCCCGGCCCGCTCCACGAAATGGATCACGGGCAGTCGTCGTCGCAATGAAGCCCCAGATCGCGGGCAGGATCCGGCGCAACATCCTCACACTCCTCGAGCTCGGATTCGAGGTGACGGTGGTCAACTCGACGCCGCGCGCCGACTTCTTCCAAGGCCTCGAGCACCCCCTGCTGAGCGCGGACTTCGTCGAGGTCCGCTCGTTGGCCGTCCGATACCAAGCCCGTATGACGCGCAAGAAGAACGAGCGGCAAGCCAAGTGGGATCTGGAGAAGAAGGAACGCGCCCAGAAAGCTCGCGGACCGGTACGAGATGCGCCCGAATGGATGAAGGGCGACCTGCCTGGTGTCGAGATCCTCCACCGGGCATGGACTTCCGAGAACGGCCGCGAGACCAAGCGGAAGCTCGATGGGGCGTGGAAGAAGGCTGACAAGCGGGCCACCAAGTTCCTGAGGACGTCCCGTCAGAAGCGCGATCTGACGATCCGTGACCAGCTCAAGCAGATCCACCTCGTGAACCGTTTCGTCGAGTTCTGGAGGCTTTCGCCGGACCGTATCGCTGAGCACCAGCCCGATCTGGTGGTGAGCTCCGACCTTCCCGGTCTCGTCGGTGCCAGCATCGCCGCCCGCCGGCTCGGCGTGCCGCACCTGCACGACTGCCACGAGCTCTACCTCGAGAGCACGACGTTGCGACCCTATGAGAAGAAGCTGCTCGCGCCGGTCGAGAAGGCCTACATGAGGCGAGCCGATGCCGTGGTCATCGTCAACGAGACGATTCGCGACGAGTACGAGAAGCGCTACGGCGTGAGAGGCACCGTGCTCCGCAACGCTGCACTCGCAGTCCCGGCAGAAGTCAGAGCCAACCCCATCGACCTGCGCGCGCTGGCTGGCATCCCCGAATCCGCGAAGGTGGTGCTCTACCAGGGTGGGCTCGTGCCGGGGAGAGGACTGGAGGTCTGCGTCCGAGCGGCCACCGATTTCCCCGACGGGGTGCACCTGATCTTCATCGGCAAGGGGAAGTCGCTCGACGAGCTCACCGCGCTCGCAGAGGATCTCCGAGTGACCGATCGCGTTCACTTCCTGCCTGCGGTGGAGCCGGCCGAGCTTCCGGCGTATACGGTCGCCGCCGATGTCGGAGTCATTCCGTACCAGCCGGTCTCCCGCAACAACGAATACGCGCTGCCCAACAAGGTCTTCGAATACACCGGCGCGGGTATACCGTTCGTCGCCGCAGACCTGCTGGAGCTTCGCCGCATCGCAGCGGCGGCCCGCTGCGGAGAGGTCTACGACCCGTTCGATCCCGAGGAGCTTGCGGCGGCGGTGAGTGCCGTCCTGGATGCGGAAATGTACCCGACCTACCGGCAGAACGCCGAGACGTTCGGACGGGAGAACACCTGGGAGACCGAGCGGAGGATCCTCGTCGCGGAGATCCAGCGCCTCACCACCGACGGCTGAGCCGCATGCTCCTCGCACGCACGATGAATATCCACTTCCGCGTGCGTGCGAGAGCGAGCATCAGACGCGCTCGACCAGAGCCGCAACGCTGCGCTCGGCGGCCTCCCCATCACCGTAGTGCGGCGGGCGTGCCGCAGTGGGGGCGGGGCGCATCACGGAATCGGCCAAGTTGGCCGGGTCGGTGACGAGCTGGTTCCAGTCGTTCTCGAGGGTCTCGACCCATTCGGTCTCGGTGCGTACGGTCGAGCATGGGGTGCCGAGGAGGTAGGCCTCCTTCTGCAGGCCGCCCGAGTCGGTGACCACGGCACGTGCGTTCTTGACCGCGTTGATCAGATCGGGATAGGCGACAGGGTCGCCGACGTGGACCGCGCCACCGACGAGTTTGATGCCGGCTTCCTGCGCCTTGGCCACGAGCCGGGGGTGGGCGAACAGCGCCAGCGGCATCTCGAGCGCCTGGAGGGATTCGATGATGGCTCGGAGCCGCTGCGGGTCGTCGGTGTTGTCGGCGCGGTGGATGGTCGCGACGGCGAAGTCGCCGGTGGGGTCGATGCCTGCGGGCAGGGCGAGATCGGTGCCCTCGATGGAGGCGGCGACGCGCAGGCAGACGTCGGTCATGACGTCGCCGGTGACGAGGGTGCGGTCGGCGAGGCCCTCGGCGGCGAGGTGCTGACGAGCGACCTCGGTGGGGGCCAGCAGCAGGTCGGCGGCGTGGTCGGTGATGACCCGGTTGTGCTCTTCGGGCATGCGGCGGTTGAAGGAGCGCAGCCCGGCCTCGAGGTGGGCGACCTTGAGGTGCATCTTCACGGCGGAGAGCGTGCCCGCGAGCGTCGAGTTGGTGTCTCCGTAGACGAGGGTCCAGTCCGGTTGGTGCTCCTCGAGCACCTCGTCCATGCCGGCGAGCATCGCGCCGGTCTGGCGGCCATGGGAACCGGAGCCGATGGCGAGGTTCACGTCCGGAGCGGGAATCCGTAGGTCCGCGAAGAACACGTCGCTCATGGCGGCGTCGTAGTGCTGTCCGGTGTGGACGATGATGTGCTCGACATCGTCGCGCCGGGCCGCCGCATCCGCGATCGCGGCGAGCTTGACGAACTGCGGGCGGGCGCCAACAACGGACAGGATCTTCATCGGGTAAGCCTCTCAAGAAGCGGGGGATGTCGTCGTCACTGTAGAGGATGGGAAGCGGCACCGAGTTCCGGTGCCACGCCTGGTAGAAGTTGTGTCCATCCTTACCCGTCGTGAGGTCTTTGACCTTGCGCCGCTCCGAGGGTGCAGGTGCCAGCGGGTGAGTCGGCAAGATCACCGGAGCCACCCGCATCCCTTCGCAGAGCTTTCTCTCGGTGTCCTTGGCCGACCGGGCATCGTTCAGAATCTCGGCGGTGCCGTAAAGTCGGGACGCGGAGCCCGGTCTCAGACGGACGGCGGGAGTCCTAGGCAGAGGCGAGGTTTTCTTGAACATCAATTTTGGTGTGGCTGCGATATCGGAGCGCGGGCGCGCTCTCTTGGGATCGTTGTGGGATGCGGCGATGCGCATGGGCGGCGAGGCGTACGACATGGATCGTGCGATCGTCGAGAAGACCGAACGGCGGGCCGTGGTCAACGCACGCGCACTCGAGGGCACCTGGAACGCGCCGACCTGGCTCGAGGACGAGCACGGCGTGCTGGCTCTCTCGCAGCCCCCGGTCTCTTTCGTGAGCGACGTGGCGCAATCAGAGTGGCCACGTTGGGCGCTGACGAGTCTTCGGAGCGATGATGGGCGGCGCGACGTCCATCCCGGGTACACAGGTATTTCCCTGTGGAGGGACGGGGGGATGGAGATGTGGTGCGACGTATTCGGGTTCTCTCGCAACTACATCGTGCAGAACCGAGACTTCGTCGCTGTCGGAAACCACATCGGCATGGTCTCACTGTTCTCGTCAGCTCGCCTCGAGGTTGATCAGTTCGGCGCGGACGTCCTCTCGCAGGTTGGATTCTGGCCACTGGACAACTCGCCGATCAGTGACGTCCGTCGGCTGGGGCCGGCTGAGGTCGTCGCCGTCGGCATCCACGACGAGGTCTCGCGGCGACGGTACGCGACCGAGGAGGAGTACTTCGGGTTCGGGGATCCTGGCCCCGACCTCGACTCGGTCGCTGCGTCGCTGGCACTGTCGACCTCGAACGCCGGAGCGCTGATGGTGAGCGTCCCCACGATCCATCTCTCCGGAGGGCAGGATTCTCGGCTGACCGCTGCGGCTTGGATCGCCGGCGGGCGACCCGGTCGGCTCAGCACTGTCGGTAACCTGCAGGGCGAGACCGACGTCGCAACCTCTTTGGTGGACGCGCTGAAAGCGGAGAGGTCGCTGGAGGCGAGGGGCCTCACTCATCGGATCACGACGACGAACCCGAAGCGTACCGCGACGTTCTCCCTCGAGGACCGCCTCACCGCCGGCCTCAGGCAATGGGACGGCGACTTCGCGCCCGGTAATCTCCGAGCACCGATTGTGCGGCCCCCCCGCAGGAGCGTCCTCACGATCGGAGGCGGCAATGGCGAGATCATGCATCCGATGTATTACGGGAACGAGCGGATTCTGCAGCTCGTGCGTGCCATGGATCATCCGGTGCTGCGCATCTCCAAAGCCTTCGCCCCGCGGTACAACGTGACACGCGTCGCGGAGAGCACGCAGAGCTTCCTCGAAGACATGGCGCAGTCCATGCGCAGCATCGGGCAGCATGATGCGACATCGCTCAACGTCTTCCAGATGATGTCGAAGTATCGCCGGTGGCTGAACTCACAGCTCACCAGTACCTCCTTCGTTCTGCTGGCGAATCCACTCTTCGTGAGAGCGGCGATGTCGCTCACACCAGAACAACGGCTCGAGCGCTTCATGCAGGGAGAGATGGCAAAAAGGCTGGTACCGCAGTGGGGCGGCCATCCCTACTACAAGGCTTCGCCGGGAGACTTCAAGAAGTCCGAGATCGTTCAGGACAGCCGGATCTGGAACACCTCGCCCGGGTCGATGGAGCGAATGCTGAAGGATGACGAGGACTGGAAGATGTGGTTCGACGAATCCTTGATGCTCGCGCTTCAGGACGAAGTTCGGTCGGGCAACGGCGCGACTGTCCACGAATCCACACTCTCCAAAGCCTTCGTGGTGAACAGCCTGCCTTCTCATGTCGGTGCGCTCGAAGGTATGAGGCGGACCATCTGGGATGTGTGACCGGTTCTGAGGCTCCGAGGTGCGGGATGCTTGTGGCTTGACCCCGGAGCTCACGAGGCGGTTCCAGCGCTCGATGGAGTGAGCAAAACCCGGTCCTCGGCCACTCCGCTGGGCTCTTGGAAGAGGCGGGAGCGCCGGACGGTAGCATGTAAAGCGGTGAACAGGTCGGTCCCGACCTCCGCCCGCCATGACGAGAAAAGAGCAGAACATGCGTATAGCGGTCGCCTCCCACAACGAGGTCCGACATGACGCGAGAGTACTCAAGAGCGCTGCGACACTGAAGGCTCAGGGTCATGACGTTCGCTTGTTCGGGATCACTGCAGGTGAATCCGAAAACTTTTCGCTTCCGAATGGTATACCTGTTCACCTCGCGCATCGAGACATGTCCGACCGAACTCCCAGAATCATCCGCGAGCAGCTTCCCAGGGATCGCGACAGCTCGATATGGACTTCGTTCCGGATTCAGGGAGAGACGGTTTTCAACGCCGTGAGAGCCGACTTCGTTCCCGATATCGTGCACATCCATGATCACGTCGCCCTGACGGCCGCACCCCTCTACAAGGAGGCGTTCGGGTGCCCCTTGATCTGGGATGCGCACGAGATCTACGAAGCTCTGGCGAGCCTCGAGGATGTTCGCGCCGCTGTGAACGCCCGGATCATCGAGCAGAACGCCGCGCATGTGGACGGCTTCATCACGCTCAACCGGAGTATCGCTGGATTCTATCGGGACAAGTACCCGGCGCTTCCGGAGGCCGTGCTCGTGCCGAATGCCGTCGAGCGAGTCGCCCAGACGAGCTATGACGGCCGTCTGCACGCGGCTGCGGGGCTCGTGCCTGAGCAGAAGATCTTGCTCTTCCAGGGGGGATTTGCGCCGCACAGAGGCATTCCCCACCTCCTGGAGGCAGCCGCGCTCCTTGATGAGCAGTGGACCGTCGTCTTCATGGGGTGGGGCAAGCTCGAAGACCAGATCCGCGCGGTCGCGGAGGAAGATTCTTCTCGTCCGGCCGGCCGCCCCAGAGTGGCGATGGTGCCCGGAGCTCCCCACGACGAGTTGCTGAGTTGGACTGCCGGAGCCGACCTCGGCGCTATCCCGTACGAGAACACCGGGCTCAACCACCTCTACTGCTCACCGAATAAGCTCTGGGAGTACCCTGCAGCGGGCGTACCGATCCTCGCCACCGATATGCCCGAGATGAAGGACAAGATCGAGACGTTCGGCATCGGCTTCACGGTGGGGCGAGCTCTAGACCCGAAGGAGATCGCTGACAAGGTCAACGCCCTCACGGAAGACCAGCTCGGGCAGTTCGCCCGAAACTGCGGAGACTTCGCGGACATCGATAACTGGCAACGCTATGAGGGTCGGATGGAAGGGCTGTTCGCGGAGCTTGCGGGTAAGTCGATCATCGACGATCGACACCACGCTGACGACGTTGCTGTCCAGGTTGACGCCGAGGGCCGAGAGGCTCGAGTTACGTCCCGGGGCGGCACGACGGGTCGAGACGATGGTCTGCTGAAAAGGGCATCGGCCAGCATTTCGCGACTCTTCAGGGGTAAGTAGGAATCGATGTCGAACATCCAATCCGTCATTGCGTGCGCGGTCGACCGGCACAACCCCATCGCCGACGTGGACGTCCTGCCGTGCTGTGCTCGGCGAGACCATCGAGGCGGCTTAGACGCTGGAGGACGCGAGTGAACGACGAGACGGTTTACATCACCAATGAAGCTGAAGTCGGGTTGCCTCCGCTGCAGCTCTCTCGCAAGGCGGTGTGGGACTACTACCGCATCGAGTTCCTACCGAGCGGGTATCCCGGGCGGCGTACCGATGATGTCCTGTACGCCCACCCGATCTACGGTCCGTATGTGATCGCCGACTACGTCGCGCAGTATCGTTCGACGAAGGATCAGGCATACCTGGACGCAGCGTGCCGGGTCGCTGACGCGGCGGTCGCGCAGATGACCGAGATCGGCGGAGGGCTCGCATTCGTCTACAGCCCCGAGTCGACGAAGGTCTCCAGCCGTACGCGACCGTTCTACAGCGGGCTGACGCAGGCCCGCTACGTGGATGTATTCACCAAGCTCCTCGCCCAGCCCGGCACCGATCGGTTCCACGAGCCCCTCTCGAAGATCCTCGACAGCTTCCTTGTTCCGACCGAGGAGGGCGGTGTCGCGCGCTACACAAACGGCGGAGGTTTGATCATCGAGGAGTACCCGGGCGAGGCCCCGGACTGCACCCTGAACGGGTGGACCACCGCGACGGTCATCCTGCGCGACTACGCCCGTGCGAACGACGACGAGCAGGCATGGGACCTTTTCCGACAGTCTGTGAAAGGGATCGAAGACCTGATCTCCCTGTATGACGCGCCGGACTACGCGAGTTCGCGTTACAAGCTCAGCGGCCGTGCGACCTTCAAACTCACCGCGCTTGACACCAGTCTGGAGCTCACCGGCGCGTCGGTCGAGATGCCAGGCAATGGCACCTACGCCGGCAGTAGAGCCGGGGACGCCGTGGGCGAGGCGGTCAAGGACGGGCCGCTACGGATTGGCTCAGGCCGATCTGCCTCTGTGAACCTGCTACTCAGCCGAGTGACTTGGCCCGCGCCCAATCGACTCCATCTGAGCGTCCGCGCCGACGAGGGGGGCATGCTGCGGATCGAGATCGGCGACGCGGTCTACGAGCCTCTGACGAGCGTCTTGCCGGTGCGGTTCCACAACCACATCGCGGACGTCGAGGTCGCTGCCGGGGACAACGAGCTCGACATCGAGGTGCCCTGGGTGCACGCGGAGCACGTGGCGTATCCAACGAACTTCGGCAAGAAGATCGCCGGACGCCAGGTGAACCAGTACCACTGGATCCATGTCGACACCCTGGCGAAAATCGCGGAGGAGACCGGCAGCGACATCCTTCGCTACTACCGGGACCGGTGGGCGAAGGCTCCGTCGAGATGGGCAGACCTGCCCGGCTACCAGGACGAGCGCATCATGCTCGAGCGCTTCGATCCGAAGAAGCACAAGTAGGTTTCATCATGATTAGGACAAGACAATCAGATCAAGCGTCAATCAGGACATGAGATTCATCTGCTCCCTTCGCACGCCGAATGGGCGGACATGAGCAGCCCAGTGCCCGAGCCTGATCACGCCGCCAGCTCCCCGCTCGGGCACCACGAGACGGCGCAGGAGGACCTGGGTCGGGCCCACGGTTCCGGCGACCTCGTCGCCGACCTCCAGAGCCGCAATGAGGCGCTCGCCAAGCGCGTCCGCGAGCTCGAGGAGACGGTGGTCATCGCCCGTCGCAGGACAGCCGAATCGGGGTCGGTCGGACATGCGTCGGCGCTCGCGGCCCGGATCGAGCTGCTCGAGGGGCGGTTGCAGCGTTCCGAGGAGCGGTTGAAGCAGACCCGGGATGGGCTTGAGAAGATGCGGTCGCTGCGTGATGCGGCGGCGTCTCGGAACGTGGTGGTTCGTGAGCAGTTGACCGCACTGCAGACGTCGGCGCGGGAGACGGCCGGGGAGTTGAGGGCTGAGGGGGCCGCTCTGCGTGAGCGGGTTCGGGCGGAGCAGGCGTCTTCCTCGTCACTGCTGGCGGAGATCAAGACGCTGCGGAGGGCGGCGGCGGCGTCCGCGGCTCGGGTCGGTGCGCTCGAGGGGCAGTTGCAGCGTTCCGAGGAGCGGTTGAAGCAGACCCGGGATGGGCTGGAGAAGATGCGGTCGCTGCGTGATGCGGCGGCGTCGCGGAACGCGGTGGTTCGTGAGCAGCTGACCGCACTGCAGACCTCGGCGCGGGAGACGGCCGGGGAGTTGAGAGCTGAGGGAGCCGCTCTGCGTGAGCGGGTTCGGGCGGAGCAGGCGTCTTCCTCGTCACTGCTGGCGGAGATCAAGACGCTGCGAAAGGAGGCGGCGGCGTCCGCGGCTCGGGTCGGTGCGCTCGAGGGGCAGTTGCAGCGTTCCGAGGAGCGGTTGAAGCAGACCCGGGAGGAGCTGGAGAAGATGCGGTCGCTGCGTGATGCGGCGGCGTCGCGGAACGCGGTGGTTCGTGAGCAGCTGACCGCACTGCAGTCTGCGGCTCGCGAGTCTGCCGAGAGGTGGAAGGAGGAAGGGGCCAATCTGCGCGCGCAGGTTCAGGCGGAAAAAGCTTCTTCCTCATCATTGTTGGCCGAGATCAAGACGCTGCGGAAAGAGGCGGCTTCGGCCGCGGCTCGGATCGGTGCGCTCGAGGGCAAGTTGCAGCAATCTGAGGAGCGGTTGCGACAGACCAAGGATGCGATGGAGAAGGTGCGGGACGGTGCCGCCGAGAAGCAGGGCGTTCTCGTCGAGAGACTCGCGGCGTCCCGGGAACAAGCAGCCTCGGTGGGCTCGCTCTGGACCAGCGCCCGAAGATACACCGCACTGTACCGGCAAGGCCTGCTCTATGACCACATCGCGAAGTCAGAAATCGATGTGAGCGCGGACACCTATCTCTGCCTCCTGCCGAGCACGGTACCGGCAGCGATGACCCTCAATCGAATGCGCGGAGGCGGAGCAAAGATCATCTGCGATTCCGTCGAGAACGTCGAGGTGCACAAACACTCGCTTGCACCGAACCTGCATCCGCCAACTCTGGAGATGGTCAATCTCGGCGCTTACGGTGCCCTCACCTCTGTTGACGGCATTATGACAGTGAGCAATGCCGTCGCGAAGACCCTTGCCCGCTTCGGTCCCCCCGTTCGGTTGCAACCCAACTATCGGCGCTACGAAGAACCGTCTCCTGCCGGGGACCTGCGGCAGCGGCTGGGCCTGGACGCGGAGACGACGATGCTCGTAACCACCGGCGGTGTGGTCAAGGGGTTCGACACCGTGATCGACGCTCTCGCGCTCCTTCCCCCGACCTTTCATCTGGTCGCGCTGGTAAAAATGAGCCCACCGTCCTACGAAGCGGAGATGCGCGCCTACATCGAGAGCAAGGGCCTCTCGGAGCGTGTTCACCTGCTGGGCTTCGTGCCTTATGACGAGCTGGCAGGGGTGCTGTCCGATGCCGACCTCGGTCTGATCATACTTGATCCGGAGAATCCAAACCACTCGGTGTCTCTTCCTAACCGCGTCTTCGACTTCACGACTGCCGGCCTGCCGTTCGTCGTGCCGCCGCTCGCCGAGATTGCCGCCCTCGTCGAGGAGCACCGCTGCGGTGCTGTCATCCCGGAAGTCTCTGCAGAAGCATGGGCGGCGACGATCCAGGACGTGCTGTTGAACATCTCTGACTACCGTGATGCGATGCGCATTGCTCGGAAGAAGCTGACATGGGAGAGTTTCGACGACGGGCTCATCGACTTCCTCGGAAATCCCAGGTCGGTGACTCTCCTCGGTTTCCGAGACCTGTCCAGATATCAACGCTTCCTCCGGATCACTGACTCCCTCACGCAGCGTGGCATCCACGTCAAAGCCGTCTTTTTCTCTGAGGATCCCCTGCCGGTGAAGAACAGCGACGCCGAGTTCTATCATTTCGCAGATCGATACGGTGGAGGATCCGGGCTCAAGCGAGTTCCCTCGGTGGATGGCTGAAATGAACGAGCGACGATCCGCCACCCGGAGGGTCACCGAGCGCCTTCCGCAACTGGAGCCTTCTTGGGATGCCCACGCGCGCGGGAGGGCACGCCGATGCGGTCCAGCGCCGCCCCGCCGCGCTCTTCGACGTGCCCGTCGAGGCTGTCTGGTGAGACGACCGTCGATATGCGCGGTGGTGCGGGATACCTCGTCTATCAGGGACGAGCGCTTCGCGGAGCGAACTTCAGCCCCCGTTCGGATATGAGGATCCGCCATCCGGCGTCGAAGTGCGGGCTCCACGCGGCTCCAGGGTCCCCATTCGTTAACGATGTCGAAGAATCAATGCCCTCCTCCGGTTGTCGCAGCGCGGGTTCATCCGTGCCGCGTGTCCGATCGATAGACGCGTGACTTCTTGGTGTTCAGTGCAGTTATCTCTGCGGCCGACAGCACCGTCGCTCCGAAGAGGCGGTCTGGCGGCTTGCGAAACGCCAGTGAGTTGACGACGCGTTTGATGGAGGAATCCCATAATGAGAGATTTGCCCAGGCCCCGGGGTAGCTGTCGGCATGGCCAAGCCTCCAGCCTTCGACGCCATTGTCTGCGTTCCGGGGGAGCCAGCGCAGGCTGTAGGCGTTGCGATGCTTCGTTATGAAATCATGCTGCAGCGTTCCCGCGACAAGTTGCAAGATCTCAGGTTTCACCAGACCGGGATCTGCCATATGCCAGTCGTGTAGCGCACGAACTCTCATGGTGGCGTGAGAGCTATCCTCTGCTACTGGAACTCCTGGTACCTCGCGTTCGGCGATTGGATATGTCCTCGACACCCCTGTGAAGGCATCGCCGCCTTCTGGGTAATAAAACCAGGGATGGGGGAGCGCGCCGGATTGGTATCTGGAGATCTCCTGGAGCCAAGGCCGGGTCAGGGACGCGCCGAGCTGCCGAAGGCTCTCGTCCGCGTCGCGCCGGCCTATCAGCAGGAAGGACGTGGCCACGTCGGCCACGTGATTGTGCGGAAGGTCGACAGCGAGGCGTCTCCCCGGGAAGTCTTCGGGGGTGATGTACCACGGGCGGCCCCGTCGGATGCGCAGCTGATCGTCATGATGCGCAAGTGCCTCTCGGGCGGCCCTGTATAGGTCGTCAGTCGTCACGTCCGCGAGCATGCGCGAATCACCCGCTTCCTCCAGGGCGTCAGCGGCGTCGATCAGAGCCCGAACGATCAATCCTGTATGTACGAGATGAGGTGCGTGCTGGATGGCGACGGTGAATTCTCCGGCCTGAAGGAAGCTCAGATCGATAGGGTTTGCAAGTCCGCGCACGAGAACGCAGTGGGTGGAACTCTTTCGTGCGAGGACGTCGGGAAGGTAGTCGTTCGATACCGGGTCGAGCGATGCCTCAGGAGAAGTCCAGGAAGTGCCATCGTCTCGTATTGCATGGACAATCGCAGTCCCTGGCTGGGGTCTCTCAATCCTCACAGTCGCGGCCGCCGCCTGGAGGGTGATGGGGGATTCATCAGCAAGTCCGATGCGGACGGTTCCAGCGGTATAGCGTGCTCCCGCCGACCAGACCGGCCCGCTCCGCCCGCGCCAGTCGTTGAGGCCGCGTGCCGCGTCGGTGCGTTCGACGATGTACTGCGACCAGGTCGCGGCCTGGCCGAGGTGCGTGAGATCGCCCGAGTACCGCCACGCCAAGCACGCTGCACGGATCATCAGCGAAACGTCCCAGGCAAAGTGCCCCGATTCGTTCGTCGAGTAGATGGGCTCTTGTGAGAGCTTCTCACCCATCGACCGTAATCCTTCTCTGGTGAGGTTCTCGTAGGCGGAGCGGATGTCCGATGCGCGGCGGTCCGCAGCCATCGGGAGATTGTGCGGAAGCGAGTCGTGGTCCATCTCTCTCCATCGGTGCGGCGATGCCCTCGAGCGCGAGCGTTTCGGCGAAGCCCACAGACGTGTATTGGGCAGGTTCAACCCGTCGATGCAACACCGGCTTGTTGAAGTGAGCGTAACTGCTCGCCGAGCGCGTCGGGTGGGGTCTGCCAGTCGAGGTTCTTGCGTGGCTGATCGTTGAGCGCGACGGCGACGGCTTCGAGGTCCTCGGCAGAGCACCTGGACAGGTGGGTTCCCCCGCGAAGTACTGCCGCAACCGCCCGATCGTATTCTTCGTTCGTCGGCCGCTGCCAGGGCGAACGCGGATCGGCGAAGAACACGCGCGTGCCTGTCGCTAGCGTGAACGCAACGTGGTGCGTCCACTCTCGATCCCAGGTCAGCGTCTGCCGGAATCGGACGGGCAGACGCGTCGTCGAGACGGTCGGTGCACGAAACCGTCTTCTCCCTTCCGGGTAGAGACACAACACGAACTGTCCGGACGTCCAGGGGCGGTTAATGCGGGCTGGGCTTCGAACGCTCCTGCCTTGCCGTCACCGCCAACGCCACCGGACGAACTATCGCATGGCTTCGCGCTCACACTGCTGACGTATCGATTTGAGTGAGCGTCATCGCGAGTTGCTTGGCTTCGCGTCGCACCAGCGGGACCCGCCGCCTCCCGGGCGGACAGCACCCTGACGTCGAGGAACGCTTCGCACGGCGCCCCTCCGCGCCTGTCACAAATGGCTGTCGGTGTTGCATGACTGCGTGCAGCAGCGTCTGGACGGCAAGGTGCTCAACAGGGTCAGGCTTCCTGAGCCGATGAACCGCACTTGAATCCGGCCACGGGACTTCGAAGCCTCGACGCACGTGCGAAACGGGCTTGCGCCTGAACCTGGTAATCTTAGCGCCATTCACAAGCGTTGGGACTGGTGGGCGTGATCATTTCTAGCTTTACGGGTAGCCCTGCGAAATACTTCGAAGGCTACTGCTTTTCGGGAAGCGACTATGTTGCCGAAGAGGATGGGTACAGGGCCCATGTCAGTTCTGGCGGGTCGGTGCCGCCCGGATTGGATGGCTGCTACGCAGTGATCCGCACGACCGATGCTGGTGTGGAGTTCGGCACGGATGCGCGCGGTCTGCGCCGATTATTTGTCTACGAGAACGGAGCCCAATGGGCAGTTGGCTCCTCTCTCTATGAATTAGTTGACCATCTGCGCTCCCATGGAGTCGACCTGAAGCCATGCTTACCAGTTCTGCGCGCGTTCGGAGTGCGGAAGAGTCTGACAGCACAACTCAGTACTCTCCAGACAATCTTCCAAAACATCACCTTGGTCCCGTCGTACTGCGTCGTTCGCGTAGAGCGCGACGTAGTCAGTGTTGTGCCCAGGGCTGAGTCAGCCGATCACGCTCCATACGAGCGAGACCTGCAAGTCTATGTTGAAACATGGTTGTCGCGATTCCAGACGCTGTATCAACATCCCGACTCTCAGTTCACAATCGATCTGAGCGGGGGTCTGGATTCCCGGCTGGTGTTTGCATTCGCGCTGGCATCAGGAGCTCTCGAGCTTCCAGAAAATCGAATTCGCGTCGTATCTCAGGTGAACCTGTTGGACGACTATGTCGCTGCGCAGGTGATTGCTGATAAGCATGGCGTCACGTTGAATCACCCGCGTGGGGAGATAGTTCGCGGCCGGAGTAGCATCGAGAGCGCCATAGCATCATGGAAGGACACATGCCTCGGTCTCTACCTTCCGCTCTACGCCAATCCGCACCAGTTCGACGCGCTGAGCATAAAAGGACATGGGGCCGGCGGTGGGACCTTCCGCGACATATACACCGACGCTACGCTCGGACGGAGGCTTGAGTCGCTTAGCGGCGAAATGCCGCGGCAATTGTATGACGAGTATCGTGATCTGGCCGACTCAGCGCTCCGTAAGATGGCGGACGAGCGTCCCCGCGTGGACGTGGGGAAACTCTTGTACAGAGAGTACAGGAATCGCTTCCATTTCGGGCACGCACCTCAGCGAAGGCCTGCCTATTCCCCGGTGAACTCAATCCTCACGGACCGCCTCGGAGATCGGCCTGGGTTCGAGCCGAAGAACATCTACTACGACGCTCTCGACTGCCTGGTCCCGGGCTTGAAGAACGAAGCCTACGACCAGAGCTCAAAGATGCCCGCCGCGTCTGAGCCCAGTGCAGCCTCTCGAAGCGTTCGGAATCTCCAAATCAGCCCAGGAAGCGTGTATGCCCCCAAGGTGCTTCCGCCGACGAAGCCGGCCTCTACAAGGGCTGCGCTCAGGGAGCTCCATCTGGCCGCTCGAGAGGTTCTGCAGGACGATGGCGTGCAAGATCTCATCGGAGACAGAACCGTCATCGGTCGCTGCAAGGAAGCTCTCGAGCACGTCCTCTCTGCGGAGAAGCCGCTGCGAGCAAATCATCCTGACAATCAGGATGTTTCATTCGTTCTGACGACAGCATTCGCGGCCGGCGTTCTTCCTTAGGCACCAGAGCGTTTCCTAACTCGCTCATGGAGGCACGGGCGCGCAGGGTGCCGCGCTGCATGAACTCTGCCTGGGATCGTCGCCGCGCGGACCTATGGGGCGCGGGACGGGCTCGTCCACCACAGCGATGCCTGGTCGCGTGTCAGGTCCGTGGGCTTCGCCGAGGCGCTCGCCCTCCAAGGCATTGCCGCGTCGATCGGCGACGTGTACGACGACGCGCTCACCGGGTCCGCGTCAATGTCCCATCGAGACGCTTCCGGAGCGAGATCCTTGCGTCAATTCACCTTCAGAGCGAAGTCGCTTTCGCGCTCGCCCACGCCGAGCAAGGCCGCAATCGCTGCTACCGCTCGAGCGGACGCCTTGCCGTCGCCGTAGGGGTTGGATGCGTTCGCCATGGCGGCGTATGCGTCCGCGTCCTCGAGGAGGTGGCTCGCTTCGAAAACGATGCGATCGTAGTCGGTTCCAACGAGCCGCACCGTGCCGGCGTCCACTGCTTCGGGTCGCTCTGTGTTCTCGCGCAGGACGAGCACCGGCTTGCCCAGGCTGGGTGCCTCCTCCTGTACGCCGCCCGAGTCGGTGATGATGATCCGAGCGGCTGCCATCACCTTCGTGAACTCAGCGTAGGGAAGCGGCTCGGTGACGATGATGTTGTCCTTGCCCTCCAGGTGAGGGAGGACAGCTTCGCGCACGATCGGGTTGCGGTGCACCGGGAGGATCACGATGTGGTCCTTGTGCTTCTTCGCGATCTTGGCCAGAGCGCGACCGATCGCTTCCATGGCGTCGCCCAGGTTCTCTCTGCGGTGCGTCGTCGCGAGGATGATGGGCCGACCGCTCGCAAGTGCTTCAGCGACGGCAGGGTCTCCTGGCACGGTGTCCCACGTCGCCGCCTCCAGCAGCGCATCGATGACGGTGTTTCCCGTGACGACGATCGTCGAGGGCTCCACCGACTCGTGGAAGAGGTTGTCGCGCGATCCTCGAGTTGGTGCGAGATGCAGCTTCGCCACCTGGCTGATGAGCTTGCGATTCGCCTCCTCCGGGAACGGGGATGTGATGTCACCGGTGCGCAGGCCGGCCTCGAGGTGCACGACGGTGACCTGGCGATTGAACGCCGCGATCGCCGCAGCCATCGCGGTGGAGGTGTCTCCCTGCACGATCACCACGTCTGGCTCCTCGGCGACGATGAGTTCGTCGATCCCGGCGATCGCACGGGACACGATGCCATTCAGCGACTGGCCGGGCTTCATCAGATCGAGGTCGTGCTTGGGCGTGATGCCGAACATCGTATTGACCTGATCCAGCATCTCGCGATGCTGCCCAGTGACCACTGGGATCGACTCGAAGCGGTCGTCGCGCTCGAGCGCCTCGATGACCGTCGCGACCTTGATCGCCTCTGGGCGAGTGCCGTACACGGTCATGATCTTGTGCTGTCGCATGGTGGTCCTCAGGAGGTGGAGAACATCGGGGGATGACTGCTGGTCGCGCTGGCGAGCGCCTTCTTCGCGGCTTGGTCTTTGCCGAGCGCGATGCTGTGCGCGTAGTACCGATACATGGTCGCGACCTCGTCGGCAGGCCCGTCCGCGATCAGCGTGCCGTTGTCGAGCCAGAGCGCGCGTGTGCACATGTCTTCGATGGTCTTTGCCGCGTGGCTCACGAGGAAGACCGTGCCAGCGCGAGCGATGAGGCCTTGCATCGCTTCCTTCGCGCGCTCCGCGAACGACGCATCGCCCGTGGAGAGCGCTTCGTCGATCATGAGGATCTCGGGGTCGGCCGCTGCCGAGATCGCGAAGCGCAGGCGCGCTGCCATCCCCGAGGAATAGGTGCGCATGGGCTGCTTGATCGCTTCGCCCAAGCGGGCGAGCTCCTCGATGCGCTCCTTCGCGAAGTACGCGTCATCGGGCGTCATCCCCATAGCCAGTGTGCCGAGCCAGATGTTCTCCTCGCCGGACAGGTCCGGCACGAGAGCCGCGCTCACGCCCAGCAGCTGCGGCTGCGCTGACGCGACGACCGTGCCGGATGTCGCCGGTTGCAGGCCCGCGAGCACGCGGAGCAGCGAGCTCTTGCCGGAGCCGTTCAGGCCGACGAGCCCGACCATCTCGCCCTCACGAGCGGCAAGCGTGACGCCACGGAGCACCGGACCAGTGACGGCCTTGCGGCTCGCGAACGAGCGCAGGGTCGGTCGCTCGGTGCGCTGCACTCGGTAGCGCAGACGCACGTTCTCGGCGGCGATGGTGACCTTCGGATCGTCGCTGAGTCGCCATCCTGTTCCCAGTTCAGTCACGGCTGTAGCGCTCCTCGTCGAGCCAGAACAGCGTGAAGCCGATGACCAGTGCGCCGACGGCCCAGGCTGTCACCATCATCCATGCACTCGCAAGCGGAACAGCACCGTCGATGAGCACCGACCGGTACATCTGGAGGATGACGTACAGCGGATTGGCCTCGATCACAGCCATGATCGCAGGCTGATCGACGAACCGATCGATCGGGAAGAGCACGGCCGAGGCGTACATCAGGAATCGACTGACGAAGCTCATCGCCTGCGCTAGATCAGGCAGGACGGCGCCAAGCCAGCCGAAGAACAGGGCGAACCCGAGGTTCAGTGTGGTCTGCAGGAGGAGGATGATCGGGAACACGGACCATGCGATGCTCGGCGCTTCGTGCGGCGGGATGACCACGATTCCGACGAGCATGATCACGATCGCTGGCGCGCACATCATGAGCTCTCGGACCGTCAGAGATAGCGCCAAGGATGCTCGAGGGAAAGCGAAAGCTCGGATCATCGGTTTCGATCCACGGACGAGGCCGGTGCCTCCCCTGATCGCTCGGCTTGAGAGCTGGAACATGAAGATTCCGACGACAATCCAGGCGAGGTAGTTCTCCATGCCACGCGAGATCTGCAGGATCACGCCGAAGACCAGGCCGTAGAACGCTGCATCGAGCACGGGTCGCAAGATGTACCAGAGCGCCCCGAGGCGCTCGTTCGCGTATCGGGTCAGCGCTTCGCCCCGCGCGCCAGCCCAGATGAAGTGGCGCCGGTCCCAGAGCTCGGTGAAGTACTCGCGGAGAGGCGGGCGACTGCCAACCCGGCGCAGGTGGCTGACGTTGCCGTATCGATCCTGCAGCTCGTGTCGGAGCGGCTCGGACAAGAGTTGCGCACCCGACTGTCGGGTCGACCACGCCCTTCGCCATTGCGTCCGGAGCCCACGCGGCTCTGGGCGCTGTGAAGAGCGAGCCATGTTCGGGTTCCCGGGCAATCTGTGCGGTGTGACGGAATGATGCCTCGCAGGCACCGTCCTTATGCTCGCACAGGTTGCATCATCGTGCGCGCGCAGCGAACGTGCGCGCGTACGTCGCTGCGACCGAGCTCCAGGTGCGCGTCATCGCACGGCGACCCCCGAGCTCAACCAGGCGAGCCCGGAGCGAATCATCGCCAGCGAGCATCATGATGCAAGCGGCTAGCGCGGAGGCGTCGCCAGCCGGCACAGTCGCGCCTTCGGCCACGAGCTCCTCTCCGACCACCTCGAGCAGCGGGGCGAGCGCGCTGACCACCAATGGACGTCCGCTGGCCATCGCTTCGATGGGCTTCAGGGGTGCGACAGTGCGGGTGACCTCGCGATCGAGTCTCGGCACGACGAACAAGTCGAGCGCGTCACGGCAGCCGTCAACGGCATCCCGCGGCACACGGCCCGCGAAGCGCACGACGTCGGTGAGCCCGAGCTTTGCCGCGCTCGACTCGAGCCCCTTTCGCGCGGCGCCGTCGCCCACGAGGAGCACACGGATGTCATGCCCGTCTGCGCGCGCCGTCGAGACCGCCTCCAGGAGCACGTCGAAACCTTCGTAGTCGACGAGCGAGGATGTCGAGCCGACCCAGAACCCGTCGCGTGGGAGGCCGAGCGCTTCCCGGGCGTCGGCGGGTGCCGCCGGTGAGCGATGCAGCAGGGCTTCGTCGATGCCGTTCGGCACGAGTTCGATGTGCTCACGAGGCACCCCGCGAGCGGTGAGATCGTCTCGCATGCTGCTCGCGAGCGTGAAGACCGCGTCGGCGGCGGTCGCGAGCTCCGCTTCGCGCTCCCGCGTCAGCCGGTAGCGCTCGCTGGCGAGCGCTCGCGCGCGGGCGGCGTCGCTGCCGAGGCCGGCGACCCACGTCTGCTCGAGCATCCCGCGCACCTCGTAGGCCCACGGGATCCCCAGTGCCTCGGCGACCTCGCGAACGACGATCGCGTTCGGGTAGTGCGTCGTCGTCTGCAGCACGGCCGGTCGTATGCGGGCAGCCAAGCCGAGCAGCGCATCCGCTTGCTGCGTCAGGCGGCCGTCCGGCGTCGCTGCGAGCCGCATCGGCAGCGCACGGTGGTAGCGGATGCCGTCGACCTCGTCCACCGTTGCGGCGCCGAGCCCTCCGACGACGACGGGATACCCCACCCGGGTCATCGCGGTCGGCGCGAGCCCCGCGTCGCGCTGCGCGCGCAGGACGGCGTGCGAGCGGACGGTGTAGCCGGACTGCGTGTGCGGGAGCGAATTCGTCAGCAGATGGAGCACGCCGTGCGCTGGTTCTCGAGAGCCGTCGAGGCCGGAGGGCGCCCAACGAAGCCTCGTGCCGGGGGTGATGAGCGCGAGCTCGGCGCGGAACGCGCGGTGCAGTCGAGAGCCCGGTCGATGCGCCTCGAGCAAGCTGATGGCGCGTGACGCCTCGCCCAGCTGCCACGCGGCGCGTGCCCTGGTGGCGGGGCGGACGCGCACGTCGTCCGCGACGAGCTCTGGCAGGCCGGCCGCCTGCGCGATCTCGGCCGCGATCGTGCTCAGTGCGCCGCTCGCGGCGAGGGAGGAGAGGACGGTGCGGGTGGCCTCGAGGTCGCCGCCGAGCCAGATCTGCACCAGTTCGCGGTCGCCACCGCTCGCGGTGCGTGAAGCTGCCAGCAACTGACCACGCGCGCGGGGGAAGCGACGCGCGAGCTGGATGGAGAACGTGAGCGGATCTTCAGTCACTGAGCGGAAGGCTGTAGACACCGCCATCGCGGCGTTGCCAGCGAGCCGAGCGGCGCGGCCAGCGCGTGCTCGATCACGCGCGGGAGGGAAAGCCATGGACGCCATTCTGGCACCCACTAGCCTGACCCCATGCGGCACTCCGTCACCAAGGTCGTGATCCCGGCAGCCGGGCTCGGCACTCGATTCCTGCCCGCCACGAAGGCCATGCCGAAAGAGATGCTGCCGGTCGTCGACAAGCCGGCGATCCAATATGTCGTCGAGGAAGCGGTGCGCGCAGGGCTACCGGATGTGCTGTTCGTCACGGGGCGAAACAAGAATGCGCTCGAGAACCACTTCGACCGAGCGACCGAGCTCGAGGCGATACTGATGCGAAAGGGCGACCAGGAGCGCCTCTCGAAAGTGGCGGAATCCACAGGTCTGGCCAACATCCATTACGTACGCCAGGGAGACCCGCTCGGCCTCGGTCACGCAGTGCTGCGCTCGAAGGCGCATGTAGCGGGCAATTCTTTCGCGGTGCTGCTCGGCGACGACATCATCGACTCCCGGGATCACCTGCTCGAGCGCATGCTGCAGGTGCACGACGAGCGCGACACGAATGTGGTGGCACTGATGGAGGTCGATCCATCCCAGGCCCATCTCTACGGTGTTGCGACCGTCGAGGCAACCGATGAGGACGACGTCGTGCGCGTGCAAGGGCTGGTGGAGAAGCCCGCGCCCGGCACGGCGCCATCGAACCTTGCTGTCGTGGGGCGGTACGTGCTGAAGCCCGAGATCTTCCCCGTGCTGGAGCAGACCACGCCCGGCCGCGGTGGTGAGATCCAGCTCACCGATGCCCTGCTCACTCTCGCTGAGGACGAGACCGACGGCGGCGTGCATGGGGTGATCTTCCGCGGCAGGCGCTACGACACTGGCGACCGATTGGACTACATCAAGGCGAATGTGCAGCTCGCGGCCGAGCGGGACGATCTCGGGCCGCCACTGCGTGATTGGCTCCGGGAGTTCGTGCTCACCTTCGACGGCTGACGGCATTCCGCTCCTGCGTCAATGCTCAGGAATTTCCTGGGTATGGCTGTCCTGCGCACTGCGGTATTCTTCTCGCTATGGCAAAGAAGACAATGGTCCAACTGGTCGACGATTTCTCCGGTGAGCCGATCGGTGACGGCGAGGGCCGCACGATCCGCTTCGCCTTCGACGGCGCCGAGTACGAGATCGATCTCACGAACTCCAACATCGAAGAGTTCTCCAACTCGCTCGAGCGCTTCGTGCGCGCATCTCGGCGGGTCTCCGGGCGACGCAAGACCGGCGGGAATGCCGGCCGCAGCAGCGGCGGCGGTGGTGGCGATAACGAGACTGCCGCCATTCGCGAGTGGGCGGAGTCGCAGGGGCTGAAGGTCGCGTCGCGCGGGCGGATCTCGGCGGACATCGTGGAGCGGTACAAGAACCGCTAGAGCAAGAACTTCGCAGACGCCGTCCCTCTTCGGGGCGGCGTTTGTGGTTTCAACTCGCTCTGCGCTCTTCGCGCGCGGAGCGGCTCAACCAGCGGGTCAGCGCATCTGCTCGTGGATGCGCTGGGCGATGAGGGCGAGGCCCTCCTCGTTGGGGTGGAGCTCGTCGGAGGCGATGAGGTCCGGGCGGTCGAGGAACATGTCGCCGAGGTCGATGTACTCGGCGCCGACACGCGTCGCCTCTCGCTCGACCTGCTCGCGGAGGGTGATCAGCTCATCCGGTGTCGGCCCGTCGTCCCAGAGCGGTGACGTGACCACGAGACGCGCCGTCGGCAGCTGGCGGCGCAGCTCCGTGTAGAAGGTGACGACCGCCGGTTCGAGGTGCGACCGGTTGAGGTCGTTGCGGCCGCCCGAGACGATGACGATGTCGGGGTTGGCTTCGGCCGCCGCCGGCAGCATGCCGACGTAGGAGGTGCAGCCGGACTGCGGGCAGAGGCCGTCGGGCCGGCCCGTGGAGTAGCCGGTGCCGGCGATCGCCAGGTTCTGCACGCTCCAGCCGCGCAGCTCACCGAGGATGGCCGGGAAGCCGGTGCCGCTCAGCGAGGTGCCGGTGCCGACCGTGTAGGAGTCGCCGATGAAGACGGCGGTGGGCCGGGAGTCGCCGGGGGTGCTCGAAGCGCTGAGCTCGGCGATCGAAGGGCTCGCTGTCGGCGTCGGTGCGGGGGAGCGGGGCCAGAGGACGATGGCGGCCACGATCGCGACCACGAGCACCGTGACCGTGGTCGCGATGACTGCCGTGCGGCGGGTCATGGGCTCAGGCTGGTCTCGATACGCGGGCGGCTTCGCCGCCTGCTACTCGACCACCGGCGGAGGAGTGAGCAAGGCCCTGACCGCCTCCAGCGGGACCGTCACCCAGGTGGGGCGGTTGCGCAGCTCGTAGACGACCTCGTAGAGGGCCTTGTCGAGCAGCAGCGCGACGAAGACGGGGTCGGATTCATCGACCCGACCTGCAGCAGCCGCGTAGCCAGCGAGGAACTCGGTGCGGCGCTCGAAGACCCAGTCGCCCGCTGCGGCGCCGTCGGCCTCCGGCAGCTCCTGCAACGCAGAGCCTGCCGCGTAGTCGAACGACCGCAGCATGCCGACGACATCGCGCAGGCGCGGCTCGCGCACCATGCGCTCGTGCATAGGCCGCAGCGGCTCGCCCTCGAAGTCGAGCAGCAGCCAGCGGCCGTCCGCGCCGCGCAACACCTGGCCGAGGTGCAGGTCACCGTGGATCTGCTGCAGCTGGCCGAGGTGCTGCACCTCGCGCAGCCGGTCGGCCGCCGCCTGCAGCTCGTCCTGCAGGTCGCCGAGCACATCGTGGGCCTCCTGCCGCGCCCACGCCATGCGCTGCTCGAGGCCGGTGATGAAGCGCAGCGTGTCGGCCTCGTCGGCCTCGACGGTGCCCATCGCCTGTGCGAGGTCGCGATGCACGATCGCGACCGCCTCGCCGAGCGCTCGCGCGTCGGGCGCCCCGCCGGCGTCCTCGCCCCGCAGGGTCGCGAGGGCGTGCTGCCGGAACAGCTCCCACGCATCCTCGCCGCCCGCGACGAACTCCGAGACCGCGAGCAGGTGCCCGGTCACGAACGCGTCGCCCGCGGGCCAGCCGGCCAGCACCGAGGCGAGCAGGTGCGGGATGCGGTCGCAGCCGGCCTTCGTCAGGGCGCCGGTGACGACCACGTCGGGGTTGTCGCCGGGTGCGACGACGCGGAAGACCTTGGCGATCCAGCTGCCGTCGCCGCCGATGATCGAGGTGTTCGACTGCTCGCCGGTGATCACGCGGATGTCGCCCGCGGGCGCCGGGTCGGCGGTGGCGTCACCGTCGAGGCCGTTGACCGCCCGCCTGCCGGTGGCGACGTCGAGGAGAGCCTGCACGGCATCCGCATCGCCGCACGCGTCGACGAGCCAGCGGTCGCCGAGCTGCGCGATGGGGGAGCCGCCCGGCTCGTCGCGCCACGCGACCGGCACCTGCAGCAGCGTGTCGCCGGCGCGCAGCAGCAGGATGGCGGCGTCGCCGAGGTCGTAGCTCGTCTCGAGGCTCACGTCGACCCGCTGGCCCTTCAACGGGTACCAGCGGGTGGTGGGCATCCACGCGGTGATGGCGTCGATGACGGATGCGTCGGTGAGGGCGGGAGCGTCGGTCGGAGTGGGGTCGCTCATGGTGGCCATCATGCCGGGTGGGGATGAGCGCTGGCTACGAGCGGGGTGGTCTCGACGCGCTCAGCGCGCTTCTCGCGCGGAGCGGCTCGATCGGCGGGGGGCGCGCGGAGCGGCTCGACCGGCGGGGGCGCGCGGAGCGGCTCGACCGGCGGCGGGTCAGGGGAGCGTGTGCAGCTGCAGTCCGTAGACGACGGTGCCGAGCTGCGAGATGGGCGCCATGAGGCCCTCCTGCGCGCAGCGGCTGCCGGTGCCGCGGATGCCGGAGACGACGCCGACGGCGCGGGCGCCGGCCGCGGTCGGGCGGCTCACGATCGGGCCGCCCGAGTCGCCGAGGCAGAAGGCGGTCGCCGTGCTCGCGTGCACGCGCTGGACGTGCATGCACTCGGAGCCGCGGGGCGTGCCGTAGCAGGTGACGTAGGCGGCGCCTGCGGTGATGTCGCACTTCCAGCCGGTGACCTGGCCGGAGGAGCAGAGCTGGTAGCCGGCGGGCGGCCACGTGGTCTGCGTGCTGAGGATGTTGACGGTGGAGGTGTCGCCCGTGTAGATGCGGGGGAGCGTGCGGGTGTCGTAGGGCGCGGCGATGACGCCGAGGTCGAACGGCAGCGCGCCGTCGTTGAGCTCGGCGACGAGGTCGCTGCGGCCGATGCTCGCGCCGGCCTGGTTGCGCACGGCGCGGTCGTCGGCGTAGTCGCTGCAGTGCGCGGCGGTGACGATGACGGGCTGGTGGCCGTGGAAGCCGGTGAAGCCGGAGGTGCAGGAGACGAAGCTGCCGGTGCGGAACTGCGTCTGCACGCGCATGCCGCCGGAGAGGACGGACACGTCGTTCGTGCGGGCGGTGCTGATCGGTGCGACGGTCGCGGCGTCGATGGGAGTGCCGGCGGTGAGCGGCGTGGCGGCCGCGTTGAGCGGCACGGTGCCGGTCTGCTCGACGGAGACGCGCGCGCCGACCTGGGCCGCCGCATCCTCGGCGCTGCCGATGACATCGAGCACCCCGCCCTGCAGCGCGATCGGCGCGGAGCCGGCGGCCTGCGCGGCGGCCTCGGTGGGCACCTCGACCGCGAGCGTGTCCTGGCCGAGACCGATGGAGAACGCGCCGTCGACCGGCATGGCTGCTGCCATGTCGAGAGCGATCTCGAGCAGCTCGGCGCCGCTCGACTCCTGCTCGACGAAGGTGACCTCGATGCCCTGGGTGCGCGCGTCACGGGCCATGGCCTGGAGCTCGCTCGGCACGTCGCCGGCCCAGCCGATCTGGATCGTGCCTGCAACCGGGTCGCCCTGGATTGCACCGATGCGGGGGAACGGCGTGAGGGCATCCCAGCCCGCGATGTCATCGATCACGGCGTAGTGCGCCTCTTGGATCGCCGGGATGTCGTCGGCGGAGACCGCGGCGGGCGCGGGCGGGACGGCGACGAGAGCGGTGCCGAAGGCAAGGGTCATGACAGCAAGGAAGAGCGGGCGGCGCAAGCGGGAACCTCGTGACGGGGCTGGGGAGCAGACTGGCTGGGGAGCAGTCGACTGGCTGGGGGAGCAGTACCTCGCCGATGCTAGCAAGGTTCAACGTTTCGTAAAGAGTAATCTTTCGCGGATGCCCGCGTGGCGATGCGAGACGGCGCTCCCTCCGCTGTAATGCGCGGAGCGGGCGCCGTCGGCGTCCGCTCGACCCGGCGCGCGCGTCGTGTCCGTCCTGGACGGGTGTCGCGCCCTGCGCTACTCGGCCGCGGGCACCGTCGCGGGGTTGTCGACCGACGCGACCCGCGCTGCCGGGCGGCGTGAGGGCATCCGTCGGAGCACCGCACGCACGACCAGCCAGGCGACGATGGCCAGCACCGCGAGGAGCACGAGCGCCGGCAGTGCCTGCCCGAGCGCGAAGAGCGCCGCAGCGCCCCAGGCGAGGAAGGCGCCCCATCCGGCGACCAGACCGTCCCAGAAGCTCGGCGTGCCCGTCGGCCCCTCGACCGTCGTAGAGCTGATGCGCACCTCGATCGTCGACATCGCGACCTGGTCGGTGAGCGAGCGCTGCTGCGACATGAGCTGCTCGAGCTCGGACGTGCGATCGGTGAGCTGCGCCTCGACCTCGAGCAGCGTCTCGGTGTCGGCCGCGGTGGTCTGCAGCTCGGTGAGCCGGTCGACGGATGCGCGGCTCGCGTTGACGCGCACCTCCAGGTCGCGCACCTGGTCGGTGACGACCTCCTCGCCGAGGTCGACGCTCGTCACGTCGCCGAGCGCGCGCAGCGCCGTCAGGAGATCCTCGACCTGCGCGGCCGGCACGCGCACGGTGAGCATCGCCCATGCCGGCTGGAAGTCGGTCGACGCGCCCTCGGCCCGACGGTCGATCGAGCCGCCGCGGGACTGCGCGGCGTCGCTCACCGCATCCGCCATCTGGATCGGGTCGCCGACGCGCATGCTGAGGTTGCCGGAGATGATGACGGCGCGGTCCTCGTCGGCCGCTTCGGCGGGGACGTCGTCGCTCCCGCCCATGTCGCCGCCGGCCGATTCCTCGTTGCCGGGCTGCGGGGCCGCCTCGGGCTCGCCGGCCCAGTCGGGGAGGCCGCCGCTCTCCGTGAAGGGCGCAGGTTGGCCGATGCCGGGAGCGGGCGCTTGGGATGCGCTCATCGCGCCGCAGCCGGTGAGGAGGACGGTGCCGGCGATGACGATGCCGGCCATCGAGAGGTGTCTGCGGGTCATGCTTCCAGGGTGGGCCGAGGGTGGGGAAAGCACAGCCCAACCTTTGTGGGGACTCGGGCGTCAGGCATCAGCGTTGACGTTCGGGTGCGGTGATTTCGACTCGCTCAGCGCGCTGCGCGCGCGGAGCGGCTCGATCAGCGAGGCCTACGATCGGACGCGTGAGCATGCCGATTCCCGTGATCGTCGACTGCGACCCCGGGCACGACGACGTCTATGCCCTGTGGCTCGCGGCAGGGCATCCGTCGCTCGAGCTGCTCGCGGTGACGACGGTCGGCGGCAACGTCCCGCTCGAGCACACCAGCCGCAACGCGCGCATCGCCCTCACCGTCGCCGGCGTGCAGGGTGTGCCGGTCGCGGCGGGGGCGAGCGGGCCCATCCAGCGCGAGCTCGAGACGGCCGAGTCGATCCACGGGGAGAACGGTCTCGGCGGACCGGTGCTGCCCGAGCCCGCCGAGCCGCTCGATCCCCGGTCCGCGACCGAGCTCATCGCCGACACCGTGCTCGGCTCGCCCGAGCCCGTTGCGATCATCGCCACCGGCCCCATCACGAACGTCGCGATCGCCTTGCGCGATCGGCCCGAGCTGGTCGGCCGGATCCGGGAGATCGTCTGGATGGGCGGATCGACCGAGCGCGGCAACTGGACGCCGTATGCGGAGTTCAACGCGTGGGTCGATCCCGAGGCGCTCGCCCTCGTCCTGGAGAGCGGCATCCGCTTCACGATGGTCGGCCTCAACGTGACGCACCAGGCACTGGTGACCCCCGCGGTGCGAGCGCGACTGGCTGCTCCCGGGAACGGCACGGCAGCGTTCGGCGACGAGCTGCTCGAGTTCTTCTGCGCCACGAACGATGCGGTGTTCGGTCTGCGCGACGGTCCGCTGCACGACCCGGTCGCGGTCGCGGTGCTCGCCGACCCGGGATGTGTCGACCTCACGCACGCACGACTCGACGTCGAGCTCGCGGGAGCCGAGACCGTCGGCGCGACGAGCGTCGACCTCGCCGGCGTGCTCGGGCGTGAGCCGAACGCGTGGGTCGCGACCGGCATCGACGTCGAGCGGTTCTGGGACGGGATGGCGGACGCGATCGCGCGCCTCTCCTGATCCGCAGGGCGCTGCCGCAACCAGAGGTGCGGGCGGTCAGTCGCCGCGCTTCGCCGCCTTCGCCTCGGCTTTGGCGGCGCGAAGCTCCGCCTTCGCCGCGGTCCGCGCCGCGGCCGCCGCGTCGCGCGCCTCGATGGCCTGCAGCCGCTCGACGGCGTTGGCCACCGCATCCGCCGCCTTCGCCTCGGCCTGCCGCAGACGGCCGCGCGCCTCGTCGACGAGCTTCGCGGCGTCGCGCACCTGCTTGTCGTTGACGATGGCCGTGGGCATGCGCTCGAGCAGCTCGTCGGGCTCGTTGCGCTCGAGCCAGCGCTCGATGCCGTCGAACAGCCGCGAGAGGCCGAAGCCGAAGCCGCTGCCGTCGTCTTCGACGTCGCTCCGCTCGAAGACGCCCGCGCGCACGGCGGGTGCGAGCAGTGGGAACCGCTCGTCGGTCACGAGCTCGGGCAGCGCCCGCCGCACGGCATCGTCGACGAGGGCGTCGCTCGACGCCTTCGAGTAGAGGGCGATGTAGCCGAGCAGCAGCCGCAGCGTCGGCAGCTTCATGGTGTCGGGCGCGGGCACGCCCTCGAGCGCGGCGAGGCCGGCCTCGATGATGGCGAGCCGGTTGGGGGTCGTGGGGGTCGAGCTCGGCGGCAGGTCGGCGAGCCAGGGGTGCGCGTCGTACGCCGCCCGCACGAAGACCGCCCACTCGCGCAGCCGCTCGCGCCACGTGCTGCCGGCGCCGGGCACGGTCACCTCGCTCGCCGTGTCGTACATGAGCAGCAGCAGGCCGTCCTTGCCGGTCACGTAGCGGTAGAGCGACATCGGTGCGACCCCGACGGCCGCGGCGACCTTGCCCATGCTCACGGCCTCGAGCCCCTCGGCGTCGGCGAGCTCGATCGCCGCCTCGACGATCTGCTCGGTCGTCAGCTCCCGCTTCGGGCCGCGGTGCGGCAGCTCGGCGACGCCCCACGTCACCGCGTGCGCGTGCGGCAGGTCGGGGACGTGCTCCGGATGGTCGAGATGGTCGGGCGGGTTCGTCACGGGTGCCTCGTCGCTCACTGGCGGTCGTCGGGATGGGTGCCGGTGCGCTCGCCGGTCTCGAGCGCCGCGATCGCGGCCATGTCGTCGTCGCTCAGCGTGAAGCCGTCCACGTCGAGGTTCTCCCGGAGGCGGTGCGGATGCGTCGACTTGGGGATCAGGGCGCCACCGAGCTGCAGATGCCAGCGGATGATCGCCCGCGCGGGGCTCACGCCGTGAGCGGCTGCGATCCGCCCGATGACCGGATCCTCGAGCACGCGCGAGCGACCGAGCGGGCTCCACGCCTGCGTGACGATGCCGTGCTCGGCGTGGAATGCGCGCAGCTCGTGCTGCGGCAGCCACGGGTGCGACTCGACCTGGTTGACGACCGGCGTCACTCCTGTCTCGTCGATGAGGCGCCGGATGTGCTCCTCGGTGAAGTTCGAGACGCCGATCGAGCGGATGCGCCCCTCGCCCTGCAGCGCGATGAGCTCGCGCCACACGTCGACGTACTGCCCGCGCGCCGGGCGCGGCCAGTGAATCATGTAGATGTCGACGGGGGAGCCGAGCGCGGCCTCGCTGGCCGCGAACGACGCGCGCACCGCATCCGCCGACTGGCTCTCGTCGCCCCAGAACTTGCTCGTGACCGTGAGGCTCGCTCGGTCGAGGCCTGCGTCGACCGCGCGGCGGATCGACTCGCCGACCTCGCGCTCGTTGCCGTAGAACTCAGCGCCGTCGACCAGCGCGTAGCCGGCCTCGAGAGCGGCGGCCACGACGGCCGGCGTCTCGTCGGCCGGCACCTTGTAGAGACCGAACCCGAGCGCGGGGAGCGTGCGGCCGTCGAGCAGGGGCAGGGTGGAGGGCACGCTCCAGTGTCGCAGGCGGCCTCGCTCGCCTCATCCCTCGCAAGGGGGAGACTGCGCGTGCCTTGGCCTGGCGCCCGGCGGATCAGCCGGCGGGCGTCGTCGGCTGCGCGTGGCGCCAGCCGTCGGGCCCGAGCCGGTACTCGATGCGCACGTGCTTGCGGTCGTGGGTCGCCTGCAGGAACTCGAAGCGCGTGGGCTGCAGCGCCCAGACGACCCAGTCGGGGTTGGGTCGGCCGTCGTAGTTGGGCCGCCGCATCCAGTCGTCGACCGCGGCGGCAGGGCCGAGGTCGACGACCGTGCCGGTGATCTCCACCTGGCGGCCGAGCGGACGCCAGAAGAGCAGCGCCGTCGCGACCGGGCGCGCGGCGAGGTGCGCGGCCTTCCGCGAGCCGCGCGACGAGGAGAAGTGGATGCCGCGCTCGTCGACATCCTTGACGATGAGGGTGCGGCTGGTCGGCTCGCCCTCGTCGCCGGTCGTCGAGAGCGTGAAGGCGCTCGGCTGCCGCTCGCCGCTCGCGATCGCGTCGTCGAGCCATCCGGTGAAGAGCTGCAGCGGATGCGTCGGCGCGGCATCCGGGTCGAGCGTCGTCAGGACGTCGGGGAAGGTCGGCAGCGCGCGGAGGCGCTCGCGGAGTTGGCTCACGCCGCCACGCTAGCCCCGACTCGCCGCAGGTAGAGGGTTACCTGTGCTCGACGGCGCGTGGTGAGCGCCGATCGCCCTATAGCTGTCGGCGGCGGTGTCAGCGCGGCAGCTCGACCGGCGCCGTCTCGGGCGGCTCGCCGATGCCGTAGCGGAGGTCGGGCTGGTGCCGGCGGAAGATCGCCGCGATCGCCGCGGCGATGGCCACCATCACGACCGCGACCCAGACGGCGCCCACGCCGCCGATCGCGTCGATCGCGATGCCCGCGACCGCCGAGCCGACGGCGGCGCCCAGCAGCTGGCCGGTGCCGATCCACGCGTAGGCCTCGGGGGTGTCGGCGAACTTCACCGTGGCGGCGATGATGGCGGAGAACGCCGCGAGCGCCGGCGCCGTGCCGAGGCCGGCGACGAAGAGCGCGATCGAGAGGCCGACGACCTCGCTCATCGGCAGCGCGATGGCCATGCCCGCGAGCACGATCGCGAGCCGGATCGCGAGCGACCACGGGGTGATGGGGCGGCCGCCGAGCGCGAAGCCGCCGATGAGCGAGCCCATCGCAGAGACCCCGAGCACGATGCCGGCCTCGAGCGCGCCCTCGCCGAAGGTGGCGACGACGCCGGCCTCGACGGCCGAGAAGCCGCCGATGAACATCGCCGAGATGACGACCGAGAGCAGCACCGGGGGCTTGCGCAGCACGCGGCCGAGCTTGCGCGTGGTGGGCGGGATCCGCAGGCGGCGCACCTCGGGCGAGATGATGAAGAACGCGGCGCCGACCGCCTGGATCACCATCACGACGAAGAGCGTCGGGCCGGTGCCGAACCCGGAGACGAGCACCACGAGGAGCACCGGGCCGAAGACCCAGATGATCTCCTGCAGCGCCGCGTCGAAGGAGAACAGCGGTGACAGCAGGCGCTGCGGCACCATGCGCGGGTAGAGCGTGCGGACGGTGGGGGTGATGGGCGGCATCGCGGCGCCCGCGATCGCGCCGGCCAGCACATCCGCCCAGAGCGGCAGGCTGAGCGTCGAGATGGAGAAGAGCGCGCCCACCGAGACGACGGTCGTCGTGACGAGCACGGTGACCGTGCCGAAGCGGGCCATGAGCCGCGTGACGAACGGGCCCGCGACGGCCATGCCGATCGAGAAGGCGGCGAGCACGATGCCGGCCGCCGTGTAGTTGCCGTGCTCGTGCTCCATGTGCATGAGCAGCCCGAGCGAGTACATGCCAGCGGGGAAGCGGCCGATGAGTTGCGCGAGGATGATGCGCGCGAGTCCCGGAACCCTCAGCACCTCGGCATACACACGCACCAGCACAGCCTAGGGGCGCGGGTGTCGAGCCTTCGGGCAGAATGGCGTGTGTCCGCGGCGTCGCCCGGCGAGCGTGCGCTGACGCGGCAGCAGCGGACAGGAGAGGCACATCGTGACGGAGACCACTGGCAACGAGCCGACCGGCACCGCGCCCGACCGCAGCGGCCCCGTCGGCCCGGTCGACGCATCCGTCGTGCCCCGCTACGCGGGCATCGCGACCTTCGCGCGGCTGCCGCGCATCGAGGACGTGCCGCGCGCCGACGTCGCCGTCGTGGGCGTGCCGTTCGACACGGGCGTCAGCTACCGGCCGGGCACGCGCTTCGGGCCGTCGCACGTGCGCGAGTCGTCGCGGCTGCTGCGGCCGTACAACCCCGCGCAGGACGTGTCGCCGTTCGCGGTCGCGCAGGTCGTCGACGCGGGCGACTTCCCCGTGAACCCGTTCGACATCCAGGAGGCGGTGCTCGAGGTCGAGCGCGCCGCGACCGAGCTCGGCGAGCGGGCGACGCGGATCGTGACGATCGGCGGCGACCACACGATCGCGCTGCCGCTGCTGCGCGCGGTCGCGAAGCAGCACGGGCCGGTCGCGGTGCTGCACTTCGACGCGCACCTCGACACCTGGGACACCTACTTCGGTGCGCCCGTCACGCACGGCACGCCCTTCCGGCGCGCGAGCGAGGAGGGGCTCATCGACCTCACCGCGAGCTGCCACGTGGGCACGCGCGGGCCGCTGTACTCGAAGCAGGACCTCGAGGACGACGAGCGGCTCGGCTTCTCGATCGTCTCGAGCGAGTACGTCGAGGAGCGCGGCGCCGAGGCGGCGATCCAGCGGATGCGCGACCGCATCGGCGACAAGCCGCTCTACATCTCGGTCGACATCGACGTGCTCGACCCCGCGCACGCGCCCGGCACGGGCACGCCTGAAGCTGGTGGGCTGACGAGCCGCGAGCTGCTGCGGATGCTGCGGAGCCTGGGCGACAAGCACATCGTGGGCGCCGACGTCGTCGAGGTGTCGCCCGCGTACGACCACGCGCAGATGACCGGCATCGCTGCGAGCCACGTCGTCTACGAGCTCGTGACGCTGCTGGCGGCGCAGGCGGGGCGGATGCGCGAGGCCGAGTAGCCCTCCTCCGCTGATCGAGCCGCACGCGTCGACCCGCCGCTGGTCGAGCCGCACGCGCCGCAGGCGCGCGCGAGTCGAGACCACGCCGGTGGTCGAGCCGCACGCGCCGCAGGCGCGCGCGAGTCGAGACCACGCCGCTGGTCGAGCCGCACGCGCCGCAGGCGCGCGCGAGTCGAGACCACGCCGCTGGTCGAGCCGCACGCGCCGCAGGCGCGCGCGAGTCGAGACCACTCGCCGACGGCCGCACTCCCGACGGCGTCACCTCAGACGGCGACCTCCACCGAGACCGACAACACCTGCCCGCGGAAGGCGGCGACCCGCGCGACCTGCTCCTCGAGCGCGGTCGTCGGCGGCGTGCCGGCCTCGGCGAACCACGAGACGGCGAGAGCGTCGCGGCTCATGCGCCACGTGCCGGCGACCACGCCACCCGCGACGACGAGGTTCGCGCCGTTCGAGACGAGCGAGCGCCGCGCGGGCGGCACGACTCGCGAGTCGGCCGTGCCCGGGCCCAGCACCCACGGGTCGAACGCGGGCAGCAGCACCACGGCATCCGACGGCTCGGCGGCCTCGAGCTCGGCGACGTCGGCGGTCCGCAGGAGCAGCTCCTCACCATCCACCTCGACGGTCGCCACCTCGCCGCCGAGATCGCGCAGCCACCCCTCGAGGCGCCGGCGCGGCACGCCGAGCCCCTCCGTCAGCCAGTAGCCGAGGTTGGCCGCGGTCGCCGGACCGTACGCCTCGAGGTAGAGGAGGCACGCGCGCCGACCCGCCTCGTCGAGTTCCGGCAGGCCTGGCCAGCGAGGGTCGCCCTCGAGCAGTCGGAACGTCGACTGCCCGTCGCGTGCCGGCCCGAAGCAGATGTCGCCCCACCAGTGCAGCGGCTTGAAGAGCGCATCGGCGCCGCTGCCGGAGGTCGCGGCCTCGGCGAGGTGCCGCAGCGCGGGGATGCGCGCGAGGTGCGCGCCCACCTCCGATCGCGTCATCGGGCCGGTGCGCAGCGCATCCCGCACGGCATCGCGCAGCGGCGCCCAGTCGTCGATGGCGAAGCCGCCCTGCCGCTGCCAGCGAGCCGTCTCCCAGACGCGCGTCGCGGTGCGCGCGGCGAGCAGCACGGAGGCCGCGTCGTGCGTGAAGACGTACGAGCCGCCGCGGAACGCGTAGCTGCGCACCAGCTCGCCGTCGTCGAGCGCTCGCTCGAGGGCGCCCGGCCGCGGGTCGGTCTGCCGCATGGCGACGGAGAGCTCCGCCGACTCCATGAGCCAGCCGCGCACCGCGACGACGCGGCGGATGGTGTCGGTCGCGTCGGCGGGCAGGGCAGGGTCGAGGCCGTGGCGGCGCAGCCGCCAGCCGAGCGCCTGCGCTCCGTCGATCACGCGCTCACGGTAGCGGTGGGCTCCGACGATCGGTGCGCCTGGTGCGCTGCGACCTGGTGCGCTCCTACTCGGCGCGCGGCGCCTTGATCATCACGGCCGCCACGAGCGCGACGAGCGCCGCCGCGAGGTGCGCGAGGAGCCACGGCTGACTGGCGAGGTCGAAGGGCAGCACCGGGTTCCAGATGACCGCGATCGCGAGGAACACCGGGATCCACCACCAGTGCTTCGCCTGGAACGCGAACCACGCGACGATCACCGCGAGCACGGCGATCACGAAGCGCAGCGTGTCGTACCACTCGGTGCCCATGAGCATCGTGCCGACCACGAGCGCGATCGCGACGAGCACGCCGGGGGCGAGCGCGTTGCGCTGGAACGTGGGGCCGTAGCGGTTGCTCTCCATCGCCATCAACCGTACGGCCTCGGGGTCGCGCCCCCTGCTGATCGAGCAGCAGCCGCAGGCCGCGTATCGAGATCCGGTGCGCCGGCGTCGTCTCGATACGCGCGCTTCGCGTGCTCCTCGACGAGCGGGGGGCGGGGCGCTCAGGCGGCGAGCGCCTTCTTCACCCGCTGCAGGCTGACCGGCCCGGAGGTGCCGAGCTGCTGCGCGAAGAGGCTGACCCGCAGCTCCTCGAGCAGCCAGCGGGCGGTGATGAGCCGCTCGGCCTTCGGCCATCCGTCGGTGCCCGGGACGGCATCCGTCACCGCTCGCGCGAGCGGCAGCGTGCCGCCCGCCTCGGTGAAGAGCGCGGTCGCCTGCTCGACCTCGGTCATCCAGATGCGGTCGCGGTGCGCGGTCTCGGGGAGGCGCTTGACGCGGTGCTCGATCGCGCGCACGTAGACCTCGAGCCGCCCGAGCCTGGCGAGGCCCGTGCGGCTGACGAAGCCGTCGAAGACGAGCTGGTCGAGGTGCGCGCGGGCGTCGGCGAGCGCGGCCATGTGCGCGAGGCTCGCGCCGTCGCGGATCGCGCGGTCGGCGAGCCGGGCGGAGGTGAGGATGCGCGCCACCTGCGAGGCGAGCGCGAACAGCCGGTCGACGAGGCCGTCGGCGACGCGGGCCCGCAGCGCCTCGAAGTCGGCGACCGTCGCGGGCGGCGCGGTGCCGAGCTCGGCGTCGATGATCGCGAGCATGAGGTCGTCGAAGAGGCGGTCGGTCGACGGGTAGGGGCTCGCGCCGAGCGCGAGCTTCTCGGCCGCTGTGAGGTTCGACTGCACGTAGGGCCCGGGGCTCGGCACCTGCCGCAGCAGCAGCTGCCGCACCGCCGCGCGCTGGTCGCGCTGCTGCGCCTCGCGCGTCGACGCGAGCCGGATGCTGACCGTCGCCTTCCCGCCCTTGCCCGCGCTCGTGATCGCGTAGCCCGGGTAGGCCCGCACCGTGTTGCCGCCCTGCCGCACGTCGATGTGCTCGGGCAGCTCGACGTCGAAGCCCGTCACCTCGTCGCGCTCCAGGTCGCTCGTCACCTTGACCGCGGCCTTCGCGACCTGCGCGGTCGCCTGCTGGCCGAAGCGACGCTTGAGCGCCTCGAGGTCCTTGTCGGCCCCGAGTCGGCGGCCGCGGCCGTCCTCGACGGCGAAGGTGGGCTTGAGGTGCTCGGGGATGCGGTGCCAGTCGACATCGCTCGCGGCCGCCTGCACGTAGGCGGTGCGGGAGATGCGCGCGGCCAGCACCTCTGCGATGGAGGCGGGCCGGTCGCTGCCCTTGCCGGCCGCGGCGGGCTCGGACGGCAGGTCGGCGAGCATGCCGCGCGCCCAGTCGGCTGCCGGGACGACGTGCTTGCGCACGTGCTTCGGCAGGCTCTTGATCATCGCGGTCAGCAGCTCCTCCCGCATGCCGGGCACGAGCCAGTCGAAGCCCTCCGGCGTAATGCGCGGCAGCACCGCGAGCGGCACGTGCACGGTGACGCCGTCGTCCGTGGCGCCCGGCTCGAACCGGTAGCTGAGCCGCAGCCGCTGCTCGCCCTGCTGCCACTTCGTCGGGAACGCCTCCTGGTCGACGCGGGCGTCCTCGCCGGTGAGGTCCTCGCGCGTCATCGTCAGCAGCTCGGGACGGGTCTTCCGCTCCTCGCGCCACCACCCCTCGAAGCTGCGGGTGGAGGCCACGTCGGCGGGGATGCGCGCGTCGAAGAAGTCGAAGACGGCCTCGTCGCCGACCAGCAGGTCGCGGCGGCGCTGGCGCTCCTCGAGCCGCTCGATCTCGCGGCGCAGCTCCTTGTTCTTGCGGTCGAAGTCCTGCGGGCTGTCCCACTCGCCGTCGACGAGCGCGTGCCGGATGAACAGCTCGCGCGCGTGCTCGGGGTCGATGCGCGAGAACTGCACGCGCCGCCGCTCGACGATCGTGACGCCGAAGAGCGTCACCTTCTCGAAGGCGACGACGGCGCCCTGCTTGCGCTCCCAGTGGGGCTCCGAGACCTGGCGCTTCGCGAGGTCGCCCGCGAGCGGCTCGGCCCACGCGAGGTCGATGGATGCGACGTTGCGGGCGAAGAGCCGGCTCGTCTCGACGAGCTCGGCGGCCATCACGGAGCGCGGCGGCTTCTTGGCGAGGGCCGAACCGGGGAAGATCTGGAACCGCGCGCCACGCGCGCCGAGGTACTCGGGCCGCACGCGCATCCGCCGCTTGTCGCCCTTGTCGCCGGGCCGCGACTGCTGCGGCTTCTGCGTCTCGTCGAGCGTGCCGATGCGGCCGAGGAGGCCGGAGAGGAGCGCCTTGTGGACGGCGTCGGCGTCGACGGAGGCGGCGAGCGAGCCGGGGGCCCCGTCCGCTGGTCGAGCCGCCTCCTCCGCTGGTCGAGCCGCACGCGCCGCACCGTCCGCTGGTCGAGCCGCACGCGCCGCAGGCGCGCGCGAGTCGAGACCACTGCTGTCGTCTCGAGACGCGCCTTCGGTGCTCCTCGACGAGCGACGCTCCGGCTTCAGCCCCATCGCCCGGGTCAGCTGCCGCACGACGTCCTGCCACTCGCGCACGCGCAGGAACGACAGGTGCTCCGCCTTGCACGCCTTCCTGAACTGGTTGCCCGAGAGCGCCGCCTGCTGCGCCTGCAGGTGCCGCCAGAGCGCGAGCAGCGTGATGAAGTCGCTCGTCGGGTCGGTGAAGCGCGCGTGCGAGCGGTCGGCCTCCTCGCGCCGCTCGAGCGGACGCTCCCGGGGGTCCTGGATCGTCAGGCCGGCGACGATCGCGATGACCTCGTGGGCGACGTCCGCGTCCCGGCCGGCCAACGCCATCCGCCCGAACCTCGGGTCGACGGGCAGGCGCGCGAGCTCGCGCCCGATCCTCGTGATGTCGCCCTTCGCCGAGATGGCGCCGAGCTCGCGCAGCAGGTCGTGGCCGTCCTTGATGCCGCGCGGGTCGGGCGGCTGGAGGAACGGGAACTCCTCGAGCGGACCGAGCCCGAGCGACGCGGCCTGCAGGATGACGGCAGCAAGATTCGTGCGGAGGATCTCGGGGTCGGTGAACGCGGGGCGCTTGTCGAAGTCGTCCTCGGCGTAGAGGCGGATCGCGATGCCCGGCGCGACGCGGCCCGCGCGGCCCGAGCGCTGGTTGGCGCTCGCCTGGCTGATCGCCTCGATCGGCAGCCGCTGCACCTTGCTGCGCGCGGAGTAGCGCGAGATGCGGGCGGTCCCCGTGTCGATGACGTGACGGATGCCCGGCACGGTCAGGCTCGTCTCGGCGACGTTCGTGGCGAGCACGACACGACGACGGATGCCGGGGCGGCTCGAGCGCTCGAAGACGCGGTGCTGGTCGGCGGCGCTCAGGCGGCCGTAGAGGGGGAGGATCACGGTGGTCGGGCCGAGCTTGCCCTGCAGCTGGTCCTGCGCGTCGCGGATGTCGGCCTCGCTGGGGAGGAAGACGAGCACGTCGCCTGCGTCGTCGCGGGCGATCTCCTGCAGCGCCGACTCGATGCCGTCGATCGGGTCGAGGTCGGCGGCGGGCTCGTCCGCACTGCGTCCATCGAGCTCGGCATCGTCGTCCTCATCCATCGCCTCGGAGACGAGCGGGCGGTAGCGGACGTCGACCGGGAAGGTGCGGCCGGAGACCTCGATGATCGGGGCGCCGCCGAAGTGCCGGCTGAACGACTCGGGATCGATCGTCGCGCTCGTGACGATCACCTTGAGGTCGGGGCGGCGGGGGAGCAGCCGCTGCAGGTAGCCGACGAGGAAGTCGATCGTGAGGCTGCGCTCGTGCGCCTCGTCGATGATGATCGTGTCGTACTGCTTGAGGTCGCGATCGCGGTGCATCTCGGCGAGCAGGATGCCGTCGGTCATCACCTTGATCTGCGTCGCCGCCGACACCTGGTCGGTGAAGCGCACCTTGTAGCCGACGATGCCGCCGAGCTCCTCGCCGAGCTCCTCGGCGATGCGCTCGGCGATCGTGCGGGCGGCGAGCCGGCGCGGCTGCGTGTGGCCGATGCTGGTGCGGCCGAGCTCGAGGCACATCTTCGGCAGCTGCGTCGTCTTGCCCGAGCCCGTGGCGCCGGCGACGATCACCACCTGGTGGTCCCGGATCGCCGCCATGATCTCGTCGCGCGCCGCGCTGACGGGCAGATCAGCCGGGTACTCGATGCGCATCCGACCATTCTCCCGTGCCGGGCTGTGCCTGCGCACCGCGCCCACCGCATCCGCCGTCGCCCGTCCCCGTCGCCCCCCCCGCTCTCGATGCGGACCCCAGTTCGGCAGCCGGACCCGCGATCGCGGGTCCGTCTGCCGAACTCGGGTCCGGCGGGCGGGAGTCTCCACAGCTCCGCGGATGCAACGGGTCGCGTGGCGCGCGCCCGTGCGACAGTGCCGACATGGCCGTGGGGAAGCAGCACGATGCACCCGCTCTGCATCGGGCGAGGAGCCTCGCCGGCGCCGATGTCGGGGTCCAGCCCGAACGAGAGCCGTCGCTCGCGCGGGTGCGCTACGGCGTCTATGCCGATGCGGCGGAGCTCGAGGTTGCGAGCCGCGAGGCCTCGTACCTCGCGCTCGTGCGGTCGGTCGCGATCACGCGCGACCAGCCCGTATTCGCGCGTGAGTCAGCGCTCGCCGTCCACGGCATCCCCTTCGGGCTCGCACCTGATGCCGTGTTCACCATCGGCGACGAGCGCACCGCCAGGAAGAAGGCGGGCGTGATCCACGCCGTCACGGTGCTCGATCCGATCGACGTCACGACCGTCGGCGAGCTGCTCGTCTGCACGGTGGAGCATGCGCTCGCAGACGTTGCTCGGCGGCGCGAGGTGGTCGTGGCAGTCGCCGCTCTCGACTGGGCGCTGCGGAATGGGCTCGCCAGCAAGGACGGCGTGCTCGAGGCGCTCGGTCGGCAGGGAAAGCGAGGGCGGGCCGCCGCGGAGTGGGCGATCGCGTTCGCCGACGCGGCCGCCGAATCGGTCGGTGAGTCCTACAGTCGCGTGCGGCTGCATCAGCTCGGCTTCGCGATCCCCGAGCTGCAGGCGCTCGTCGTCGGCAGGAGCGGCAAGGAGTATCGCGTCGATGCGAAGTGGTCGTTCAGCGATCGGCGCCCGCTGTTCGGTGAGTTCGACGGCATGCAGAAGTACGGCGAGCTTGCGAACCGCGCCGGGAAGTCCGGTGCGGCGGCGCTGGCGCAGGAGAAGGCGCGCGAGGACGACATACGTTTCCGAGGCGACGTCATGCGCTGGGTCTGGGACGAGATGATCCAGCCACGGCGCTTCGAGCGGCTGCTGCTGGCGCACCGCGTGCCGCGGGTACGCGCTGCGCTGCCGGAAGCGCTCCTCCGCGGCTGACCGACAGCTCCCGCTCAGGAAGCGGACCCGAGTTCGGCATGCGGACCCGCGATCCCAGGTCCGGCTGCCGAACTGGGGTCCGCTTGCCACTCCAGCCGGTGCGGGCGGCGGATGCGGCACGCACTCTGGTGCTTCTCAGGGCACGCCGCCAGGATGGCGAGCATGGACATCCACGACAACGGGCCCAAGCCGAACACGTTCGACATCGAGACCGCCACCACCGAGAACGACGCCTACCGCCGCGTCGCCTGGACGGGCAAGCACCTCCAGGTGACCCTCATGTCGATCGAGCCGGGCAAGGCGATCGGCCTCGAGGTGCACCACGGCACCGACCAGTTCCTGCGCATCGACCAGGGCAAGGGCGTCGCGAAGATGGGCCCGGAGAAGGACGACCTGCAGGAGCACGAGGTCGAGGACGGCTGGAGCATCCAGGTGCCCGCCGGCACGTGGCACGACGTCGAGAACACCGGCGACGAGCCGCTCCGCCTCTACACGATCTACGCGCCCACGCACCACGCGAAGGGCATCGTGCAGCAGACGGCCGAGAAGGCCGAGGAGGACGAGGAGGCCGGCCGCGACGAGCCGCCGAAGTGGGTCGAAGAGGTCGACGAGAAGGGCGAGGAGAGCGCCTGACGCCTCCCCGCACGCGAGACGCCCGCCGGTGATCCGGCGGGCGTCTCGTCGTCTGCGGCAGGCGGATGCGCGTCAGGCGTGCGCGGTCCCGTCCGCGTCGCGCGCGACCACCGAAGTCGGCGGCGCCGACCGCGGGGCCACGAGTCGAAGCGAGGCGCTCATGCTGGCATGCTTGCGCCAGCGCCCAGTGCGGGGCGTGGGCGGTCGAGACCCGACCGGCCGGATCCCGCGCACCGTGGCGCATCCACGGACAACGGGAGACACGAATGACGATCGATCTGGCCACCTACCAGCTGAGCGAGGACGAGCTGGCGCTCGCCGAGGGTGTGCGCGACTTCGCGGACCGGGTGGTAGCACCGGTCTCGTACGAGGCCGACCGCACCAAGACGCTGCCGATGGACGTCGTGGCGCGGATGGGCGAGATGGGCCTGTTCGGGATCCCCTTCCCGGAGGAGCTCGGCGGCCAGGGCGGCGACTACTTCGCGCTCTGCTTGGCGATCGAGGCGCTCGCGCGCGTCGACCAGTCGATCGCGATCACCCTCGAGGCGGGCGTCAGCCTGGGCGCGATGCCGATCTTCCGCTTCGGCAGCGACGAGCAGAAGGCCGAGCTGCTGCCCGACCTGCTCTCGGGCGCCGCGCTCGCCGGCTTCGGCCTCACCGAGCCGGAGGCCGGTTCGGACGCGGGCGCCACCCGCACCACCGCCCGCCTGGAGGGCGACGAGTGGGTGATCAACGGCGCGAAGCAGTTCATCACCAACTCCGGCACCCCGATCACGCGATTCGTCACCGTCACCGCTGTGACCGGCGAGCAGGACGGCCGCAAGGAGATCTCGACCATCTACGTGCCCAACGGCACCCCCGGCTTCACCGTCGAGGCCCCGTACGACAAGGTCGGCTGGCACGCGTCCGACACGCATCCGCTCACGTTCCGCGACGTGCGGGTGCCGGCGCGGAACCTGGTGGGCGAGCGGGGCCGCGGCTTCGCGGGGTTCCTGCACATCCTCGACGAGGGGCGCATCGCGATCGCCGCGCTCTCCACCGGTGCCGCGGAGGGGTGCCTCGAGGACGCCATCGACTACGCGCACTCGCGCAAGGTCTTCGGCGAGCCCCTCGCGAGCCGGCAGAACGTGCAGTTCGTGATCGCCCGCATGCAGGCACGCGTGCACAACGCGCGCCTCGCCTGGCATCACGCGGCTCGCCTGCGCGACGCCGGCAGGCCCTTCAAGACCGAGGCGGCGCTCGCCAAGCTCACGGCCAGCGACGCGGCGATGGACAACGCGCGCGACGCGACCCAGATCCTCGGCGGCAACGGCTTCATGAACGAGTATGCGGTCGCGCGTCACTTCCGCGACTCGAAGATCCTCGAGATCGGCGAGGGCACGAGCGAGGTGCAGCTGCTCGTCATCGCGCGCGCCCTCGGGCTCGCCTGACCCTCCGGGGCTGAGCAGCACGACGCCCGCCGGTGATCCGGCGGGCGTCTCGTGCACGCAGCGTCACGCGGATGCCAGGCGGTGCGGATGCGCGTCAGGCGTGCGCGGTCCCGTCCGCGTCGTGCTGTCCCACGTCGCCCTCGGGTGAGGCGTCGACGTCGGTGTCGACGGGCGAGGTGGCGATGTCGGGGTCGGCGCCCACGACCGCGGTGCCGTCCTGGGCGCCCTCGCTCGGACCGGGATGCGACGCCGCGGTCCCGTCTGCGCGGGCCTCTGCGTCGGCGTCGCCCTGCGTGCCGTTGGGGGTGGTGCTATCGGTCATGCTGCCCTCCGTGGTGGTCGGTGCCGGCGTCGTCGCCGGCGGTGGGAACGGTGCCGCCGAGCGGCTGGTCGTGCCGAGCCCGCGCATCGCGGGGTCGGGCGTCGCCGGTCGCGGCGGGCGCGGGGTCGTCGGGGATGACATCGGCGTCGGAGCCGGGCACGCCGTCCTGGGACGTCGGCCGGTGCGCCCCGACGGCCGGGTCATCCGCGTCGTCCGTGTCCCCGTCGAACGGGTTGTCGCCGATGAGCGGCGGCAGCTCCTCGCCGTGCTCGCCGCGACGCTCGAGCACGAAGATCGACGCGAGCATCGTCATGATCGCGAGGGCCACGAAGACCCAGCCGATGATGCTGTTGGCCAGGAATCCGAGCGGGTCGGTGACGCGCGTGTAGCTCAGGATCGCGAGCAGCGCGCCGACGCCGACGAGCACGCTCGTCAGCACGACGAACCACGTGGGCCGCGTGCGACGGGTGGCGATGACGGCGCCCATGACGAGTGCTGCGAGACCGAGCAGGTAGTGCATGCGGTCAGCCTAGGCGCCCGCCCCTGGATCCGCGACGAGATCTCAACGTCGCGGGTGGCAGCTCGCGGGCCCATACACGTCGAACGACCACCCGCGACGTTGAGACCGGAGAACGCGAGCGGGGGCGGATGCGCGACACGCGCAGGCGCACCGCGTCGGCGGCCGCGCCTACGATGGAGCGAGTGACCGACCAGCCTGCCGCGACCCCGTTCGGGGCCTTCTCCGGGCAGCAGTGGATCCAGCACACGGGTCAGCAGGCCGGCCAGCAGGCCGCCGAGCAGGGCACGCACTTCGGCACCTACGCGGCCGATCACCTGCCGCCGACCTACCCCGAGCGCGCCGCGTGGGGCACCGCGCAGCCGCTCCGCGCGTGGCAGGAGGAGGCGCTCACGCAGTACTTCCGCACTGAGCCGCGCGACTTCCTCGCCGCCGCCACGCCGGGCGCCGGCAAGACGACCTTCGCACTCCGCCTCGCCTCCGAGCTGCTCCTCCGCGGCAGCATCGCGCGCATCACGGTCGTCGCGCCCACCGAGCACCTCAAGCAGCAGTGGGCCGACGCCGCGCACCGGGCCGGCATCCGCCTCGACCCCGACTTCTCCAACGGCGACGGCGACTACCCGCGGCAGTACCACGGCGTCGTCGTCACCTACGCGCAGGTCGCCGCGCGGCCGCCGGTGCACGAGCGCATCACCCGCTCCGCGCCGAGCCTCGTCATCCTCGACGAGGTGCACCACGCCGGCGACGCGCTGAGCTGGGGCGACGCGGTGCTCGAGGCGTTCGGCCCCGCCGCGCGCCGGCTGTCGCTCACGGGCACGCCGTTCCGCAGCGACACCGCGCCCATCCCGTTCGTCGAGTACGTGCGCGACGAGCGCGGCATCCGCCTCTCGCGCACCGACTACGCCTACGGCTACGACCACGCGCTCCGCGACGGCGTCGTGCGCCCGGTGCTCTTCATGGCCTACGCCGGCACGATGCAGTGGCGCACGTCGATGGGCGACGAGATGAAGGCGACGCTCGGCCACGGCGACACGAAGGACATCACGAACGGCGCCTGGCGCACGGCCCTCGACCCGGGCGGCGCGTGGATCCAGCAGGTCCTGAAGAGCGCGGACGTGCGGCTCGCGCATGTGCGGCAGACGGTGCCGGATGCGGGCGGCCTCGTGGTCGCGACCGACCAGGCCCAGGCGCGGCAGTACGCGCAGCTGCTGCGGGAGATCGCGGGGGAGGAGCCGACCGTGGTCCTCTCGGACGACGCCGGCGCATCCGACCGCATCAGCGCCTTCGCGCAGGGCACGCAGCGCTGGATGGTGGCGGTGCGGATGGTGTCGGAGGGCGTGGACGTGCCGCGGCTGGCGGTGGGCGTCTACGCGACGAGCTCCTCGACGCCGCTGTTCTTCGCGCAGCTCATCGGCCGCTTCGTGCGGTCGCGCCGCCGCGGCGAGGTCGCGACCGTCTTCCTGCCGTCGGTGCCGCCGCTGCTCACGCTCGCGGCGGAGCTCGAGCGGCAGCGCGACCACGCGCTCGACCGCGAGCAGGCCGACGACCAGCTGCTCGACGACGACGCGATGGATGCGGCCGAGAAGGGCGACAACGACGACCGCGAGGCCGCGCCCTTCACGTGGGAGCCGCTCGAGTCGAGCGCCACCTTCGACCGCGTGCTCTTCGGCGATGCCGAGTTCGGCCAGCTCGTCGAGCCGGCGACCGAGGAGGAGATGGACTTCATCGGCATCCCCGGCCTCCTCGACGCGGAGGACGTCTCCGACCTCCTGAAGCGCCGGCACGCGCGACAGGCCGCGCGCATCCGCGACCGGCCGCCCAACCAGGAGGCGCCGGAGCCGCTCTACCGCAACATGCGCGAGGAGCGGCAGCTGCTCAACTCGCTCGTCGCGATCGCGGCGAAGCGGCGCGGCGAGGCGCACGCGCTCGTGCACGCCGAGGCGCGGCGCATCTGCGGCGGCCCGCCCGTCGCGCAGGCGTCGATGCAGCAGCTGCGCGACCGCATCCGCTACCTGCGCAAGGTGGTCGACAAGCGCTGAGCCGCGCTACGGCAGCGAGCCGATGCGCGTGACGACCCAGTCCATCGGCTCGAGGTCGAACCCGGTCGTCCGCTCGTGCCACGCGAGGTCGTTCTCGCCGAGCATCGCCGAGTCGAGCCGGACCGCCTGCAGGGTGCCCGCGGGGGCGGCCTCGTCGCCCAGCACGTAGCTCGGGTGCTCCGCGGCCGCATCGACCGCCGCGTACCCGTGCGTCGACGCCCACGACTGCACCGCGGCGCCGACGTCGTCGCCGCGCACGTACGACGTCGAGACCTCGATCGCCTCCTGCGCGCCGTCGAGCTCGACGTCGAACGTGGTCGCGCAGAGCACGGCCGCTGCCTCCAGCACCGACGCCGGCTCGAAGCCCGGCCGGGCGGCGCCGGCCTCCAGCCACCCGTCCGCGGACGGGGAGTCGGGCTCCACCATCGCCGCGGCGAGCACCACGCCGTCGCCGCAGCTCGGCGCATCGGCGAGCGGGCCGCCGGCGCTGACCGCCAGCGACGGCTCGGCGGTCGGGGACGCGGCGGGCGGTGACGCGACCTCTGCGGTCGCGGTCGCGGATGCGGTGGGCTCGGCCGTCGAGGAGCCGGTCGGCGCGGTGCTCGGGACGGCCGGCGGCGCGGCGGGCCCGGCGCAGCCGGCCAGGGCGAGCGCCACGGCGGTGACGAGGAGGGGGAGGACGGTTCGCATGGCGCTATCCCTGCGTGAAGTCGGCGTGCCACACGAGCACGGCATCGGGCTGCGCCCCGGAGAGGCGCACGATCTCGGCCGCATTGCCGATCGTCGGGTCGGTGCCGTCGAGCGGCGCCCAGAAGATCTTCATCGTCGAGGTGCCGTCGGCGTTGAGCGGCGCCTCGCGCTCGACGAAGCCGGTCTGGCCCGTGCGCGACGCGTAGCCGTTGGCTGTCGCCCAGGCCTCGAGCTCCTGGAAGACGACGTCGTCGCGCGCGAGCACCGCCTCCGAGACGACCGCGACGCCGGGACTGCCGTCCGTCGGGCTGCGGTAGGTCACGACGCACTCCACGTCGAGACCGGCGAGCGCCTCGGCCGGAGCGAAGGACCCCTGCGGCTGCGCCTGCGCGAGCTGCTCCTCGTCGGTGCCCTCCCAGCCGACCGGGCCGGAGCCGATCATCAGCAGCACGTACTCGTCGCCGCAGTAGGGAACGTCGGAGGCGTCGGGCGAGGGCGTGGGCGAGGCAGCGGGGGAGGCCGGCGCCGTGGTCGCGGGCCGGCTGAAGGGATCGCTGCTGGGCTCCGGTGGCGGGGTGGTCGTGGCAGCCGGCGTCGGGCCGGGCGTCGACGCGGGTGCGGTGGGGACGCAGCCGACGAGCGCGACGAGCGCGATGCCGGCGGCGGAGAGCGCGAGCGTGGGCCGCATGACAGGCTCCTTCGGTGCTGGCGCCCCGGCGGCGCGCGTGCCCTTCAGTGTCCGGAGCGTACCCCGACGAGAGCCACGAGCTCGGTCACGATTGCGCCACGATCGGCGCCGGGTTCGGAGCCGTCCTCAGTCGTGCTCGGTCCAGCAGACGAGCACGGCGGAGGCGACCGCGTACGCGACCTCGTCGCGCGTCATCGTGCCGTCGGCGAGCTCGGCGGGCAGGCGGGTCGCGTCGACGACGAGCGTCTTGCCGTCGCGCAGGAAGGCGACCGTCCCCGCATCCGTCGTGAACGAGGGCATGCCGAGCGCCAGCAGTCCCTCGATGTCGCGCGCGCCCTCGACGCTGCCCTGCAGCTCATCGAAGTGCGCCGCACCGACCTCGAGGTCGGTGGCGTCGTGCACCGAGAGCATCAGCGGTGCCCCGTCGACGTCGTAGGTGCAGGTGAAGGTCGGCTCGTTCCACGTCGACGTCGACGGCGCATCGCCGGGGAGGCGGAGCATCGAGGCGATCGCGCCCGTCACCTGCCCCTCGCAGATCATCGCGGCGGCCGCGGACGGCTCCGCGGCGGCCTCGTGCCCCGATCCGTGCGCACCGTGCTCGGCCCCGGTCATCACGGTCCCGTCGGGCATCGTGTGCGACGCCTCCGGAGCCCGGCTCTCGGGAGCGGAGGCGGAGGGGCTCGCGCAGCCGGTCAGCAGCAGCGCGGCGACGGCGATGGCGGTGAGCCAGCTCGTGCGGGCCATGGGGACATCCGATCTGTCGGGTGCGTGCACGGTGGTGCCTGCACGGAGTGGTTCGGCGCCACCCGCCAACGGGATTGGTGCGCATCCGGAGCGATCGATCCCGACTGCTCCAATCCGCCGGAGCGGCCGCCCCGAACCATTGCCAGGAGACGGCGCAACTCCATGTGCCCGACACTCAAGGAAGAGGACATCCCCATGAAGAAATCAGCATTCCTGATCGCTCCGGCGCTCGGGATCGGCCTCGTGGCCATGGCCGCGACCCCCGCGATGGCGCACGACGGCGCGCACTCGTACTCGGCGATGCTTGGCGAGATCAACAACAGCGGTGCCACCGGTGAGGTCTGGATCGACGTCGAGGGCACCACGGCGACCGTGACGCTCAACGCCTCCGGCCTCGCGGCCGAGTTCGACGGCGCCGCGTACCCGCACGTGCAGCACATCCACATCGGTGCGCAGGGCCTGTGCCCGAGCCCCGAGGCCGACGAGAACGGCGACGGCATCATCAGCACGACCGAGGGTGGACCCTCCTACGGCGAGATCGGCACGACGCTCTCGGTCGGCGACGCCGACAAGAGCCCGGCCGGCGGCCTCGACCTGGCGGCTGCACCGTCCGGCGCGACCATCGCCTACGAGGAGACCTTCGAGATCGACCAGGCGACGCACGACGCGATCGAGGACGGCACCGCCGTCGTCGTGGTGCACGGCCTCGACCCGGCCACGCAGCCCGAGTCCGGCACGAGCCCCAGCGACCTCGTCCCCGAGCTGCCGCTCGCGGCGACCTCGCCCGCCCTCTGCGGTGCGCTTGAGATGGCACCGGCCGGCGGCGTCGACACCGACGTCACGACCATCGCTGCTGCCGGCACCGGCGACTCCGCGCTCGGCACCGTCGCCCTCGGCGGCACGCTCGCGCTGATGGCCGCCGCTGGCGTCTACGCCGTCCGTCGTCGCGTGGTCCGCGACAACTGATCCAGTCACCACGATGATCGAGCACAGCAACGGCCGTCGCCTCCACCTCGCGGTGGGGGCGGCGGCCGTCGTGATCGCCCTGACCGCCTGCACCTCGAGCGGCGGCGGCTCGCCCGCGCCCGCACCGCCGGCCTCGACCGCCCCCGCGGCTCCCGAGTCCGAGGCTCCGGCGTCCGAGGCACCGAGCGACGCGGCGCCGGCGCCGGACGACATGGTCATGGATGCCTCGGCGCCCGTGCGCGTGGGCATCCCGTCGGTCGGCCTCGACGCCGCGCTCATCCAGACGGGCGTCCGCGACGACGGCGTGCTCGAGGTGCCGCCCGGCGAGGAGGGCTCGCCCGCCAGCTGGTACGACGGCTCGCCGACGCCCGGCGAGCGCGGCGCCTCCGTGCTGCTCGGCCAGGTCAACTCGACCACCGACGACAGCGGCGTCTTCTACGACCTGCCTCGACTCGTCGAGGGCGACGAGGTGACCGTGACGCGGGAGGACGGCTCGACGGCCGTCTTCGAGGTCTACGCCTCCGAGACGTTCGCCAAGGACGAGTTCCCGACGCGCGCGGTGTACTACCCGGTGCAGGGTCCTGAGCTGCGGCTCATCACGTGCCACGAGGGCGAGGGCGAAGGCCCCTACCCGAACAACTACGTCGTCTTCGCGCGACTCGTCGGGTCGGCGTAGGCGCCGGTCGGTCACCCGGCCGGTGGCGGCGACTCCCACCCCTGCAGGGAGGGGCAGACCTGCCAGGAGACCGACACGTCGGCGCCATCGAGCGGGATGCCGGCGAGGTCGGCGTGGCGCTGCACCCCGTCGGCTCCCTCGGAACGGCTCACCGGATCCCACTGCAGCATCGTCGCGACAGCGCCGTCGCCGCTCACGCTGATCCCGAAGCTGCGCGTGTTGTCGGTCATCGCGATGTCGGTGCGCTCGAGCCCGTGCTCGTCGGCCCACGCCATGAGCGCCTCGTCGATCTCGCCGATCCTCGCGCCCTCGACGCCACCGTCGAGGTAGGCGCGGGCGAAGTCCATCTGGCAGTCGTTGGTCAAGAACGTCCAGCTCGACGCGCACAGGATGTCGAAGCCGTCGACGACGCCCGGCAGCGCGAATCCGCTGCGGTACTCCGCTGACGACGGCAGCGCTCCACCCTTGTCGTCGGCGCCACCCCAGAAGACGTTCTCGTGGCACAGGGCGTCGGGCCCGGGCGCATCGCCGACCGCCTCGGCAGGGACCGCGGTGGCGCTGGCGTCCGTGCGGTCTGGGAGGGACGCGCATGCCGACAGGGCCAGGGCGGCCGCGGATGCGGCGGCGGCAGCCGCGAGCCAGCGGCGAGCTCCGGATGCGCGTGCGCTCCACTCGGCCATGGCCGCCTCTTCCTCGAGGGTCGGCGCGATCGTACGCCCGCGCGACGCCGCGCGGCAGGGGTCGATCCGGCGGTGCGGGTCAGCGAGCGCCGGAGTGCGGCGCCGGGCGGGTCACTCCGACGGCGCCCCGAAGGTCACGTGCGTGAGGAGCACGTCGGTCGGCTGCAGGTCGAGACCCGACCGGCGCTCCAGCGCATCGAGCTGCGGCTCGTCGCCGTAGAGCGGCTCCCCGATGGGGGCCACCGCGAGCCGGGCGCTGAACACGTCGCCGTCCCGCTGCACGTACTCGGGACCCTCGGCCTCCGGTTCGAGCGGCTCATAGCCGTGCTCGGCAGCCCAGGCCTGCACGGCGGGAACGACGTCGGCGTCGCGCACGATCGCGGTCGAGAATCGGCCGACACCGGCGCCGGGGCCGTCGGCCGGGTAGTCGTAGGTGACGGCGCACAGCACGCCGTCGCTGTCGAGCAGGTCGGCGGGCTCGAAGCCGGGGCGCGGGGCGGATGCCGCGATCTGCTGCTCGTAGGTGCCCTCCCAGCCCACGGTGTAGGCGCCCTCCGGGTCGATCACGATGGCGTCGGCGCATCGGGGCCAGTCGGCCTCGGGTGACGCCGTCGGCACGGCGGATGCGGTGGGTGCCGGCGTCGGCGTCGGCGTCGGCGTCGCGCTCGGCGTCGGCGTGGGCGTGGCCGTCGCGCTCGGCGTCGGCGCCGGGCTCGAGGGGGCGGGAACCTCGGCATCTGGCGCGCAGCCGGTCAGCAGGGCGAGCGCGGCGATGCCGACGACGATGGAGCGGGCGGCGGAAGCCATGCGGGATGCCTCTCAGGACGGTGGCGGACGCGACGGGGCGTCCTCGAGCCAGTCTCTCGGAGTCGACGGCATCCGACCCGACCGACGGCAGGGAGAGGGGTAACGATCCCGCAACGAGCGCCCGACCGCCGCCGGATAGGCTCGGCAGCATGCAGCACCATGACGTGAGAGCCCACAAGAGCGCCGAGAACCTGCCCCGCGAGGAGCAGCTCGCCTGGAAGATCGCGCAGGTCGCGGTCGACCCGGTGGAGGTGGAGGCCGACGTCGTGGAGATGATCGCGAACCGCATCATCGACAACGCCGCCGTGGCGATCGCGAGCCTCAACCGGCCGCCGGTCGTCTCGGCTCGCGAGCAGGCGCAGCGCCACCCGTACTCGCCGGGCGCCGCCGTCTTCGGCATCGAGGACCGTGTCAGCCCCGAGTGGGCTGCGTGGGCGAACGGCGTCGCCGTGCGCGAGCTCGACTACCACGACACCTTCCTGGCCGCGGAGTACTCCCACCCGGGCGACAACATCCCGCCCATCCTCGCCGTCGCGCAGCACGTCGGCTGCGACGGGCGGGCGCTCGTGCGCGGCCTCGCGACCGGCTACGAGATCCAGGTCGACCTCGTGCGCTCGATCAGCCTCCACAAGCACAAGATCGATCACGTCGCGCACCTCGGCCCGTCGGCCGCCGCCGGCATCGGCACGATGCTCGGCCTCGACGCCGAGACGATCTTCCAGGCCGTCGGCCAGGCGCTCCACACCACGACGGCCACGCGCCAGTCGCGCAAGGGCGAGATCTCGACGTGGAAGGCGCACGCCCCCGCCTTCGCCGGCAAGATGGCGGTCGAGTCGGTCGACCGCGCGATGCGCGGCCAGACGAGCCCCGTCCCCATCTACGAGGGCGAGGACGGCGTGATCGCCTGGCTGCTCGACGGCTGGGAGGGCGCCTACTCCGTGCCGCTGCCCGCACCGGGCGAGCCCAAGCGCGGCATCCTCGACACGTACACGAAGGAGCACTCGGCCGAGTACCAGGCGCAGGCCTGGATCGACCTCGCCCGCAAGCTCTCCGCCGAGCGGCCCGAGCTGCGCGACCCTGACAACGTGCAGTCGATCGTGCTCCACACGAGCAACCACACGCACTTCGTGATCGGCTCCGGCGCGAACGACCCCCAGAAGTACGACCCGACCGCGAGCCGCGAGACGCTCGACCACTCCATCCCCTACATCGTCGCGGTGGCGCTGCAGGACGGCGGCTGGCACCACGTCGACTCCTACGCGCCCGAGCGCGCATCCCGCCCCGACACCGTCCAGCTGTGGAACCGGATCACGACGCTCGAGGACCCGCTCTGGACCGAGCGGTACCACGACCCGGACCCCGACAAGAAGGCGTTCGGCGGCCGCATCGTCATCACCCTCACCTCCGGCGAGGTCATCGAGGACGAGATCTCGGTGGCGGATGCGCACCCGGCCGGAGCGCGTCCGTTCGGCCGCGCGGAGTACGTGCACAAGCTGCGCTCGCTCGCGCAGGGGATCGTCGGGAACGACGAGCTCGAGCGGTTCCTCGCGCTCGTCGAGCGGCTGCCGGAGCTCTCGGTCGACGAGGTGCGCCAGCTCACCGTCTACGCGCCCGCCGGCATCGTCGACCAGGGCACGACGAAGGGTCTCTTCTAGTGCTGTCGACGTCGGTCACGCCCTCCGAGAAGCGGAAGGCGATGCGCGCGGGCCTCGCCTCCGGCACGCTCCAGCGCTTCCCGGGCGCCTTCACGCCGCTCACCGCGCCGCTCATCCAGCAGCTCGGCTTCGAGGGCGTCTACATCTCGGGCGCCGTCATGGCGGCCGAGCTGGGCCTGCCCGACATCGGCATGACGACGCTCACCGAGGTCGCGCAGCGCGGCCGCGAGATCTCGCGCATGACCGACCTCCCGACCCTCATCGACGCCGACACCGGCTTCGGCGAGGCGATGAACGTCGCGCGCGCCGTGCACGAGCTCGAGGACGCGGGCGTCTCCGGGCTGCACCTCGAGGACCAGGTCAACCCCAAGCGCTGCGGCCACCTCGACGGCAAGGAGGTCGTCTCGCTCGACCAGGCGGTGCAGCGCATCGCGGCCGCCGTCTCGGCCCGACGCGACAGCGACCTCGTCATCATGGCCCGCACGGACATCCGCGGCGTGTCCGGCCTCGACGCCGCGAAGGACCGCGCCAAGGCGCTCGAGGCGGCCGGGGCCGACGCGATCTTCCCCGAGGCGATGGCGAGCCTCGAGGAGTTCGCGGCCATCCGCGAGGCCGTCGACGTGCCGATCCTCGCCAACATGACCGAGTTCGGCAAGAGCGCCCTCTTCACCCACCAGCAGCTGCAGGACGTCGGCGTCGACATCGCGATCCATCCCGTGTCGCTGCTGCGCATCGCGATGGGCGCGATCGAGCGCGAGCTCGGGCTGCTCGCCGAGACCGGCACGCTCGACGGTGCCGTGGAGCGCATGCAGACGCGCGCGCGCCTCTACGAGCTCAACGACTACGCCGCGTACAACGCGTTCGACGAGGGCGTCTTCAACTTCGAGGTGCCGGGCGTCGAGACAGGTGCCGAGCGATGAGCGTGCTGTTCTCGCCCGTGCAGCTCGGGCCGATCGAGGTGCGCAACCGCGCCTGGGTCTCGCCGATGTGCCAGTACTCCTGCGAGGAGCGCGACGGCATGGCGGGCTACTGGCACCACGAGCACCTGACCTCCTTCGCGCGCGGCGGCGCCGGGCTCGTCATGACCGAGGCGGCCGCGATCGAGCCGATCGGGCGCATCTCGCCGCACGACCTGGGGATCTGGAACGACGCGCAGGCCGAGGCGCTCGCGCCGATCGCCGCGCGCATCCGCGCCCACGGCGCCGTGCCGGCCGTGCAGCTCGCGCACGCCGGCCGCAAGGCGTCGATCCACCGCGAGTGGAGCGGGCGAGGCTCCGTGCCCGAGGCCGAGGGCGGCTGGCAGACGGTGAGCGCGGGGTCGGATGCGTTCGGCAGCTACGCGGCGCCGCGCGCGCTCACGTCCGACGAGGTCGCGGCCGTGCCGGAGCTCTTCGCCGCGGCGGCGCGCCGCGCGGTCGGCGCCGGTTTCGACGTGCTCGAGGTCCACGGCGCGCACGGCTACCTGCTGCACCAGTTCCTCTCGCCGCTCTCCAACCACCGCGACGACGAGTGGGGCGTGGGCGACGGGGGACTCCGCACGCTGCTGCTGCAGCGCGTCGTCGAGGCTGTGCGCGCCGCGGCACCCGACGCCGCCCTCATGGTGCGCCTGAGCGCATCCGACTGGGTCGACGGCGGCATCGATTCGGCCATGACCGTCGAGCACGTGCGCGTCGCGATCGCCGCGGGCGCCGACTGGTTCGACCTCTCGTCCGGCGGCAACGACCCGCGGCAGCAGATCCCGCTCGAGCCCGGCTACCAGGTGCCGTTCGCGCGCGCCGTGCGCGCCGCGACCGGCGCGAAGGTCAACGCCGTCGGGCTCATCGAGGAGCCGGAGCACGCCGAGTCGGTGCTCGCCGACGGCGACGCCGACGCGGTCATGCTCGCGCGCGCCTGGATGCGCAACCCGCACTGGGCGCTCGGCGCCGAGGTCGAGCTCGACGGCGTCGCGGATGCGTCGGTGTGGCCGCCGCAGTACACGCGCGCCCGGCGCGTCCCGACCCCGGCCCGCTGAAGCGCGCGGCATGTCCGAGCACGTGCGCACAGCCCGGCGCGGGCACCTCGCGGTGATCGAGCTGCACCGTCCCGAAGCGCTCAACGCGCTCACGCACGAGATGGTGCGCGGCATCGCCGCGGCGCTCGCGGAGGCCGAGGCCGACGCATCCGTCGCGACGATCGCGATCGTCGGCGCCGGGGAGCGCGGGCTGTGCGCGGGCGGCGACGTCGTGGGCCTCCGCACCGACGTGCAGGAGCGCGGCGGTGCGGGCGCGCGCGCCTTCTGGCGCGACGAGTACGCGCTCAACGCCGCGATCGCCCGCGCCGGGAAGCCCGTCGTCGCCATCCAGCACGGCATCGTGCTCGGCGGCGGGGTCGGCATCTCGGCGCACGCGAGCCACCGCGTGGTCACCGACTCGACCCGCATCGGCTTCCCCGAGGTGACGATCGGCTTCGTGCCCGACGTGGGCGCCAGCTGGCTGCTCTCTCGCGCGCCGGGGGAGCTCGGCACGCGCGCCGCGCTGACCGGTGAGCACGTCGGCCCGGCCGACGCGATCCTGCTCGGGCTGTCGGATGCGTTCGTGCCGCACGCGGGGATCCCCGATCTCCTCCAGGCGCTCACGACGACCGCCGCCGACGAGGCGATCGCCGCGGCCGCAGCGGCGCCGCCCGCGGGCCAGCTCTCGGAGGGCGCGCCGATCGACGGGGCGTTCGCGGGCGACGACCTACCTGCGATCGTCGCCCGGCTCGAGGCGGCGGGGGCGGAGGGCGCGGCGCTCGCGGCGACGATCGCGAAGCGCTCGCCGACGGCGCTCGCCGTGACGCTCGCGTCGCTCCGCCGCGCCGCGCACCTCCCGTCGCTCGAGCGCGCCCTCGAGCAGGAGTACCGGGTCTCGTCGCACGTGAGCCTCCTGCCCGACTTCGCCGAGGGCATCCGCGCCCAGCTCGTCGACAAGGACCGCAGCCCCTCGTGGCAGCCCGCCGACATCGAGCACGTGACGGATGCCATGGTGGAGGCCTGCTTCGCCCTCGCGCCCGACGGCGACCTCGAGCTGCCGGCGCCCGACCTGCCAGAGACCGACCTGCCAGAGCCCGACCTGCCAGAGGAGACACCATGATCGAGCCCACCACCATCCGCGTGGAGCGCCGCGACCGAGTCGCCTGGATCCACCTCGACCGTCCCGAGGCGCTCAACGCGCTCAACGCGCAGCTCATGCGGGAGGTCGTCGCCGCCGCCGTCGAGCTCGACGGCGACGACGGCATCGGCGCGATCGTCGTCACCGGCTCGGAGCGCGCCTTCGCCGCCGGCGCCGACATCAAGGAGATGGCCTCGAAGTCGGCCGCCGAGATGCGCGCCGACGACCACTTCGGCGAATGGCTGCGGTTCGCGGACGTGCGGAAGCCGGTGATCGCGGCCGTCTCGGGCTACGCGCTCGGCGGCGGCCTCGAGCTGGCGCTCATGTGCGACATCATCCTCGCGGCCGACTCGGCGACGTTCGGGTTCCCCGAGGTCTCGCTGGGCGTCATCCCCGGCATCGGCGGCACGCAGAGGCTCGTGCGCGCGGTCGGCTACCCGAAGGCGGCGGAGATCATCCTCACGGGCCGCCGCATCGGTGCTGAGGAGGCCGAGCGAGCGGGCCTCGTCTCGCGCGTCGTGCCCGCCGATCGGCTGCTCGACGAGGCGCAGGAGCTCGCGGTCGGCATCGCCGCGAAGCCGCTGCCCGCGCTCGTCGCGGCGAAGGCCGCGATGGATGCCGCGCTCGAGCTGCCGCTCGCCGATGGCCTCGCCCTCGAGACCGAGCGGTTCACGGCGCTCTTCGACACCGAGGACCAGCAGGAGGGCATGGCGGCCTTCAGCGAGAAGCGGGAGCCGCACTTCCAGCACCGCTGAGCCTCCGGGCGGTGAGAGCCCTCTCATCCGCCGCTCCTTCCCGCCTCACGGCCGCTCGCGAGGGTGGGTGTCAGACGCAGGGACGGCCACCGCCTCCCACGACAGAAGGAGCAGCTCATGCACACGAAGTGGATCGCCGTCGGCACCCTCAGCACCCTCGGCCTCGGCGCGATTGCCGCGAGCGCGGCGAGCATCGCCAACGCCGTCGAGCTGCGCGACACGCAGGGCCGGGTGCTCGAGTCGAGCACCGTGCGCGGCGACCTGCTCGAGCGCGGCACGGTGTCGATCAAGACGACGGGCGACCACGCCTCGGTCATCTCCGCCGCATCCGCCTCGGACGCGAGCTCGGCGGACGTCGCATCCGCCACCTCGGCAGACGCCGCCACCGCCTCCGCGCCCTCGGCCACGCAGTCGGCCGTCTCGCCCGCGTCGGCGCCGTCGCCCGCCTCGGCGCCGTCGGCGGCAGCCCCCGCCCCTGCACCCGCTCGCCAGGCGCCCGCGCCTGCACCCGCACCGGCGCAGCAGGCCCCGGCGCCCGCTCCCGTGCAGGCGCCCGCCCCCGCTCCGGCACCGGCGGTCGACTCCGCCCCGAGCCCCGCGTACTCGGCGCCGAGCGCCGCCTCTGCACCGTCGGCGGCCTCCGCGCCGTCGCCGGTCTCGGCGCCGTCCCCGGGATCGGCGCCCTCGGCCGGCTCGAACGACTGAGCCGCAGCCCCGCCCGACCGCAGCGCCCCGCCACTCCGGCGGGGCGCTTCGGCGTCGCGCGGAGGAGGCGGCCGGCGCGCGGCGGTCGTCGGGGGAGCGTGCCCTAGAGTCGGATGGCGCCCCGCACCACCGTTCCACCGAGGAGCACCATGGCAGAGCCCGAGATCAAGAAGGGACTCGCTGGCGTCATCGCCGACACCACCGAGATCTCGAAGGTCAACCCCGACACCAACTCGCTCCTCTACCGCGGCTACCCCGTGCAGGAGCTGGCCACGCTGCCGTTCGAGGCCGTCGCCCACCTCCTCTGGCACGGCGACCTGCCGACCGACGAGCAGCTCGCCGAGCTCCGCAGCCGTGAGCGCTCGCTCCGCGCCCTGCCCGACAACGTGCGGTCGGTGATGGATGCGCTCCCGTCGCACGCGCATCCGATGGACGTCGTGCGCACGGCCGTGAGCATCGTCGGCGCCAACGACCCCGACGCCGACGACCCCACGACCGACCTCGACAAGGCGTTCCGGCTCTTCGCCGTGCTGCCCGCGATCGTCAGCTACGAGCAGCGGCGCCGCAACGGCCACGAGCTCATCGAGCCGCGCGACGACCTCGACTACGCCGCGAACTTCCTCTGGATGGCCTTCGGCGAGGAGGCCGACCCGGTCGTCGTCGAGGCGTTCAACCAGTCGATGGTGCTCTACGCCGAGCACTCGTTCAACGCATCCACCTTCACCGCCCGCGTCGTGACCTCGACGCTCGCCGACCTGTACTCCGCGGTCACCGCGGCGATCGGCGCCCTCAAGGGGCACCTGCACGGCGGCGCCAACGAGGCGGTCATGCACGTGTTCGAGGAGGTCGGCGAGCCGTCGAAGGCGGATGCGTGGATCCAGTCGGCGCTCGACGAGAAGCGCAAGATCATGGGCTTCGGGCACCGCGTCTACAAGAACGGCGACTCCCGGGTGCCGACGATGCGCGCGGCGCTCGAGCGGCTCGCGGAGCACTACGGCTCGCCCGAGACGCTCGAGATGTACACCGCGCTCGAGCAGGCGATGGCGGATCGCAAGCCGATCAAGCCCAACCTCGACTTCCCGTCCGGCCCGGCGTACGCGCTCATGGGCTTCGACGTGCCGATCTTCACGCCGCTGTTCGTCGCGGCGCGCGTGACGGGCTGGACCGCCCACATCATCGAGCAGCGCGAGAACAACGCGCTCATCCGACCACTCTCGGCCTACAGCGGACCCGACGAGCGCCACGTCGCTGGCGTCGACCCGTCCGCCCTGCCCGAGGACACATCCGCGATCGAGGAGACCGAATGACCACGGACCACCGCATCCCGAGCCTGCAGCTGAACGACGGGCGCACCATCCCGCAGCTGGGCTTCGGCGTGTTCAAGGTCGACCCGGACGAGACCGAGCGCATCGTGCTCGACGCGTTCGAGGCCGGCTACCGCCACATCGACACGGCGGCGATCTACCGCAACGAGCAGGGCGTCGGCCGCGCGATCGCGGCCTCCGGCATCCCGCGCGAGGAGCTGTTCGTCACCACGAAGCTCTGGAACGACCGCCGCGGCGAGGCCGAGGCGCGCGCCGCGCTCGGCGAGAGCCTCGAGAAGCTCGGGCTCGACCGCGTCGACCTGTACCTGATCCACTGGCCGACGCCGTCGGCCGGCAGCCCGGTGGAGACGTGGGAGACGCTCGGCGCGCTGCGCGACGAGGGGCTCACGACGTCGATCGGCGTCTCGAACTTCGACGAGCGCTACCTGCCGGAGATCCTCGAGACCGGCTTCGTGCCGGCTGTCGACCAGATCGAGCTGCACCCGCAGTTCCAGCAGCGCGCGACGACGGCGCTCGCCGCCGAGCACGACATCAAGATCGAGGCGTGGGGCCCGCTCGGGCAGGGCAAGGTCGACTACGCGTCGACCGTCATCGGCGAGATCGCCGAGCGCCACGGCATCTCGTGGGCGCAGGCGACGATCGCGTGGCACCTGCAGTGCGGCCGCATCGTCTTCCCGAAGTCGAACCGTCGTGCACGCATGGCGGAGAACATCGCCGCCGCGACCGTGGAGCTCACGGCGGAGGACATCGCCGCGATCGACGCGCTCGACCAGGGCGACGCCGGCCGCGTGTCGGCGGACCCGGCCGAGGTCAGCTGACCGCGACCGCGCGCATCCGGACCCGAGTCCGGCAGCCGGACCCCCGATCGGGGGTCCGCCTGCCGAGCTCGGGTCCGTTCGCGTTCGCGGACCCGTTCCACCGGGGCGGACCCGGTGCACCGGGTCCCGGATGGTGGAGCGGGTCCGCGTGCCCTGCCAGGTCGGCGACGGGCGCGCGTCAGCGCAGCAGCGCCGCGATCCGCGGGCCGAGCGCCGCCGCGACCCGCTCCGGGTCGCGATCGCCGCCCGCGACCAGGAACGAGTGGTCGCCGCCCGCGACCCAGTCGACCCGCGCATCCGGCAGCCGGGCGACGACGTGGTCGAGCGCGTCCCCCGACTGGAACGGGTCGTTCGTGCCCTGCAGGAACCGCTGCGGCAGGGCGATGTCGCCGAGGTGGGCGTCGCGGATGCGCTCCGGCCGGCCGGGCGGGTGCAGCGGGTAGCCGAGGTAGACGAGGCCCGCCGCCGGCATGCCGGCCGTGACCGCGGCTGCGGCCATCCGCCCGCCGAGGGACTTGCCGCCGGCCCAGGGCGGGTGCGGCAGGAGCCCTTCGGCGGCGGCCATCACGGCGAGCCACGTCGCGATCGCGCTCGGCTCGCGCTCCGGCTGTCGCTTGCCGGCCTGCGCGTTCGGGAAGCTCGCGCGCAGCACCGCGATGCCCTCGCCGACGAGTCCGCGCGCGACGCCCGCCATCCACGGATGCGTCGCCGAGCCGCCCGCGCCGTGCAGCAGCACGATGCTCGCCCACGCGTCGGCGGGCACCTCGACGATCGCGTCGACGTGCGGCACCGTCGGGTGCTCGATCGCGACGGGCACGACGCGGTGGGAGGCATCCATCCCTCGAGCTTCCCACGCGGCGCGCCGGCCGCCTCGTGCGGACCCGAGTTCGGCAGACGGACCCGCGATCGCGGGTCCGCGTGCCGAGCTCGGGTCCGCCTGGGGTGTGTCAGGCGCCCACGAGCGCTGCGGCGGGTCGCGGCGCCCGCGCGCGGTCCTTCGCGCCGTCGGCGGCGACGAGCGCGAGCCACGCGGCGCGCTGCTCGGGGCTGGACGTGCGCACCGGGCCGAGCCGCCGCATCCGCACGGGGCTGATGCCGCAGAGCCCGAGGGTGCCCGTCCGCAGCTGGTCGAGCCGGGTGTCGGGCAGCAGCGGCGCGAGCCAGCTCGGGGTGTCGGCGGTCGCGATGATGCGGCCCGTGCGGCCGGTGAGCAGCCCCTCGGGCGTCGCGCCCTTGTAGCGGTAGTCCTCCTGCGGCAGCAGCGCGCGGTCGAGGAAGCCCTTGAGCATCGCGGGGGTCGAGCGCCACCAGACCGGCGTGGCGATGACGATGTGGTCTGCGTCGCGGATCGCCTGCCGGGCGTCGGCGAGGTCGGGCTCGATGGGCATGCGTTGGGTGTAGCCGAAGCGGAGGTGCACGTCGAAGTCGAGGTCGCGCAGCGCCAGGAGGCGGCTGTCGCCATGGCCGTCGACGTACGCGCGAGCGAGGGCGGCGACGAGGGAGTCGGGGTTGGGATGGGCGTCGATCACGAGGGCGGACATGGCGGTTCCTATCTGGACAGTGTCAACAATCTGGACACCGCCCAGCGTGGCGTAGGATCTTGCACGTGTCAAGATCGGGCGCCGCCTACCACCACGGGAACCTGCCGGAGGCGCTCGAGCGCGCGGCGATGGGCCTGCTCGAGGCGCAGCCGGCGGCGGCGATCAGCCTGCGCGAGGTGGCTCGCGCGGCCGGCGTCAGCCACAACGCGCCGTACCACCACTTCGGCGATCGCCGGGCGCTGCTCAAGGCGCTCGCCGAGCGCAGCATGGCCGCGCTGCTCGAGTCGCAGCGCGAGGCGGCGGCGATCGACGGGCCGGCAGGCAGCCTGCGGGAGATCGCGCGCGACTACGTGCGCTTCGCCGCGGAGCGCCCGCACGCCTTCGCCGTCGTCTATGACCCGACGGTGTGCGTCCCCGGGCAGCCGACCGCCGCGATGGCCCCGCTCATCGCGGCAGAGGAGGCGCTCGTCGGCGACGCGGTGCGGGCCGCCATGCCCGATCTCGACGAGCCGGCGGTCGCGGCGATGACGGCGGCCGCATGGGGCGCCGCCCACGGCCTCGCGCAGCTGGCCCAAGCCGGGCACCTCGCGCTCGACGAGGCGCTCGCCGCGGTCGACGCGCTCATCGCCCGGCTGGTGCGCTCCGACTGAGTCGCCCCGCTCCCGCACTCTCCACAAGCAGGCGGATGCGTCGCACGCGCGAGCACCCGCCTCTGCCATCGTGCGGGCCATGGAGCGATCGATCACCGACGATGCCGAGTCCTACGTGCGCGGCCTGCTCGACGAGTGGCTCGCGCCGCTCGTGGGCGAGTGCCTCGCCTGCTACCTCGACCGCGTGCTCGAGTACCAGGAGTGCGACGGCAGCCTGCGGTTCGCGAAGCACTACCGCGACCTCGCCGCGCCCCGCGCGACGCGCGTCGAGCAGCGGCTCGAGGCGAGCGGCGGCTTCTGCGACTGCGAGGTGCTCGCCAACGTGGTGCAGCCGGCATGGCACCTGTGGACGACGAGCCGCGAGGTCGACGTCGACGGCCAGTCGATCGTGCTCGAGGCCGAGCCGCCGGACGGCATGCCGCCGTGCGCGGGCGTCCGGCGCGGCTCGACGCAGCCGTGCGTGCACTGGCACCGGATGCGGCGGCCCCGGATGCCGTACTGATGCGCTGGTCAGCACCGCGGTCTCGCGGCCCGCCGGAGTACCGTTGGGCGCATGCAGGAGCACGGCGACAACCGGCTCGCGGACGCGACGAGCGACTACCTGAGACTGCACGCCGACAACCCGGTCGACTGGCGCGAATGGGGCGACGACGCCTTCGCCGAGGCGCGCGAGCGCGGCGTGCCCGTGTTCGCCTCGGTCGGCTACGCCACCTGCCACTGGTGCCACGTCATGGCGCGCGAGTCGTTCGCCGATCCCGATGTCGGGGCGCTGCTGCGCGGTGGGTTCGTCGCGGTGAAGGTCGACCGCGAGGAGCGGCCCGACGTCGACGCCGCGCTCATGGGGGCGGCCTCCGCCTTCACCCGCCAGCTCGGCTGGCCGCTCAGCGTCTTCCTCACGCCCGATGGTCTGCCGTTCTACGCCGGCACCTACTTCCCGCCGGTGGCGACGCAGGGCATGCCGGGGTTCCGCGACGTGCTGGCGGCGATCGGTGACGCGTGGCGCGAGCAGCCGGATGCGGTGGCGGGCACGGCAGACCAGGTGCAGCAGGCGCTGCGGGACGCCGCGGTCGGCCCGGAGGGCGGCGCGCCCGACGCGGCCGCCGTGCGCGACGCGCTCGCGTCGGTCGTGCGCGCGGAGGACCCGGAGCACGGCGGGCTCGGCACCGGGCAGAAGTTCCCGCAGGCGCCGCTGCTGCTCGCCCTCGTCGACGTCGATCCGGAGCTCGCCCATCGGCTCCTCGACGCGGCAGCGGGCGACGACGCGGTGGTCGCCGCCGGCGGCTACTCGCACCTGCGCGGTCGCGACGGCGGCTTCTTCCGGTACGCGACGCAGCGCGACTGGTCGGTGCCGCACTTCGAGCGCATGCTCGTCGACAACGCGCAGCTGCTGCACGTCGCGACGCTGCTGGGCCGCGAGACCGTCGCGCGCGGGCTCGTCGGCTTCCTCGCCGACGTGCTGCGGCTGCCGGGCGGCGCGTTCGCGATGGCGGAGGACGCCGAGTCGACCGTCGACGGGCAGCGCGTCGAGGGCGGATGGCACCTCGCGCCTCCGGACGCCGACGTCGAGCGGCCGCCGCTCGACCGGCTCGTCGTCACCGCCGCCAACGGACTCGCGATCGAGGCGCTCGCCCTGCGGGCGCTCCGCGACGGCGATGCGGCGGCGCTCGCACTCGCCCGCGGCGCGGCCGAGCACCTGCTCGAGCACCACGCATCCGACCCTGCGGCGCTCGTCCACGCGAGCCTCGACGGCCGCCCGTCATCCGCGGCCGCGACCGCCACCGACGCCGGCTGCCTCGCGAGCGGGCTGCTCGCGCTCACGGCCGCCACCGGTGAGGCGCGCTGGGCGGTCGCCGCCCGCGCGATCCTCGAGGCGGCCCCCGATCCCGCCCGCACCTCGAGCGGCGGACCCGCGCTGCAGCTCGGGCCGGATGCCGACGGCGATGCCCCGTCGGGTCAGGCGGCGCTCGCGGGCGCGCTGCACACGCTCTTCTCGCTCACCGGCGACGCCACCCATCTGGACCGCGCCGCCCGCGTGCTCGACGCGCGCCTCGCGATGCGCAACCCGATCGCGGGCCCGGCCATGCTGCGGGTCGCGGCCCTCATCGCCGAGCCGCCGCGCACGCTCGTCCTCATCGGCGACCCGCCTTCCGCGCTCCGCCGCGAGCATGGCGCCTTCGTCGCGAGCCCCGAGCAGGCGGCCGAGCTCGCCGCCGCCGGTTTCGCGCTGCTGGAGGGCAAGACGGCGCCCGCCGCCTACCGCTGCGAGGGCTTCGTCTGCGAGCTGCCGCAGCCGTACTGAGTCGCGCGCGGCAGGACTGTCCGCGCTGTGGTGCAGGATCGTCCCATGACGATCGAAGCGTCCGGCTCCGCGAGCACGTGGGCCGAGTTCCACCACTTCGCCCTCTCGCCGGACTGGGAGACGTTCGACTGGGACGGCAGCGCCCGGAACGGCGTGATCGAGCCGCTCCCGGGCGGTGGCGCCGTGGTGGTCACCGGAGTCGCGATGGGGGAGGTGCCCTACGAGTGGGCATCGCACGCCGAGCGACCGACGGTCGAGGACGGCTGGGACGATGTCGTCGAGGTCGTGCTCGCCGTCGAGAGCGGCGACCTGCGCGTCGAGGGCTGGGGAGGGATGGGCGGGGAGTCCGAGAACCTCGCGTCCCGTGGTCCCGGGCGCTACGTCGTGCGCTGCAGCGCGCGGGACCGCGACGCCCAGTGGGATCAGGTGTACGAGGCGCCGGGGGAGGCATTCCGCTTCGACGTCTGGCCGGCTGCTGAGGGCGACGAGGAGCAGGTGATCCGCTCGAGCGGCTTCGCAGAGCGCCACCGCAGCGCATGACCGCTCAGGGGCCTGTCAGGGCCAGGTCGGCGGCCAGAACCGCAGCCGCATGAGCTCGGGCGGCAGCGGGATGCCGTAGGCGACCGGCAGGTACCAGACGGCGACGACGATGCTCGTCACGACGAGGAGCGCGACGATCGACCACGCGGCCGCGCGCCACTCCACGTCGTCCGCCGGCTCGCCACCGGCCGAGGCAGCGGTCGAGGGTGTGCCCGGGCCCGCGGCCGCGGGCAGCGGCGGGATCGCCGCCGCGACGTCCGCGTCGATGGGCGGCACCGCATCCGCTCGCACGGCAGGCACCCGCGACCGCAGCCCGACGAGCTGCTGCAGCGCGAGGGCCAGCCCGATCACGAGGAACGGCAGGAAGACGATCGCGTAGAAGAAGAAGATCGTGCGGTCGGGGAACAGCAGCCACGGCCCGTAGCCGGCGGCGATCGCGACGAGCAGGAATCCCGCGCGGCGGTCGAGCGTGCGGCCGAAGTGGAAGAGCAGGAAGCCGAGCGCGAGCACCGCGGCGTACCAGACGAGCAGGTTGGGGAGCGCGGTGATCCACCAGGCGCCGTCTCCGACCGCCATCGTCTTGAAGCCGGTCGGGCGGCCGAGCCACAGCCACTCGATCGCGGGGGACTGGTAGGCGTGGTCGTTCGACAGCCCCACGTGGAAGCCCAGCTGCTGCGCGTGGTACGCCCACAGCGACTGGAGTCCGAGCGGCACCCAGGCGAGCAGCCCGCCCCAGCGCAGGTCGGCGCGCTCGAGCATGAGCTGCGAGCCCCAGCCGCCGTCGAACCAGCCGGCGAAGCTCGCGACGTAGACGACGAGGGCGGGCCCGACGAGCAGCACGAGGCTCGTCGGCGCCTGCGTGAGCAGGGTTCCGATCCACGGGTGCCGGTAGCCGGCGCGGCGCCGGTCGAGCGCATCGAGCGCCACGATCCACAGCCCGAAGAGCGCCAGGAACGCGGCGCCCGACCACTTCGTCGCGCAGCCGGCGCCGAGCAGCACGCCCGCGACGAGGATCCACGGGCGGTTCCACATGGCGGCGCCGAAGCGTCGCGGCTTGTCGGCGAGCGCCCGCACGGTGCGCGCGGGGGAGCCCCGCCGATCGAGCAGCAGCGCCCCGGCGCCGGCGAGCACGAAGACCGCGAGGATCCCGTCGAGCAGCGCCGTGCGGCTCATCACGATCGCGAAGCCGTCGATCGCCAGCCAGAAGCCGGCGAGCGACGCGAACGCGACCGACCGCAGCACCCCGCGCGCGACCGCGTAGGTGAGGCCGACGAGCGCGATGCCCGCGAGCGCGCTCGGCAGCCGCCACCAGGAGGGGTCCGTCATGCCGAACACGGCCATCGCCATGCCGATGAGCCACTTGCCGAGCGGCGGGTGCACGACGTAGTCGGCGTCGGTCGAGAGCGCGCCCGGGTCGCCGGCCTCGAAGCGCTCGTTCGCCGTCTCACCCCACTCGCCCTCGTAGCCGAGCTGCCACATCGACCAGCCCTCCTTGACGTAGTACGTCTCGTCGAAGACGAGGAGGTGCGGATGCCCGAGGCCGACGAGCCGCGCGACGGCGGCGAGGCCGACGATGGCGACCGGCGCGGCGATCTCGATGCGGCGGCGGATGCGCGGCTCGGCCAGGCGGCGCTCGAGCGACCCGTACGCATCCGTGAGCCGCTCGAGGCGAGGCCGGGAGGTGGCCGCGGATGCTGTCCCGCCGTCGAGCGCGGGGTCGGCGTCGCGCTGCAGGGTCACGCGGGCGATTCTCGCACTCCCGGCTGATCGAGCGGGATCGCGCCGCGCCCCGCAGCCCGTGCTCCGGTGGTCGAGCCGCTCGGCGCAGCGCCGGTCGAGCCGCTCGGCGCCGCGCTGGTCGAGCCGCACGGCGCCGCGCTGCTCGAGCCGCACGGCGCCCCCAGGGCGCCGCGCGAGTCGAGACCAGAGCGGGCGGGTGGTCTCGACTCGGGCGGGGCGCGGGGCGCCCCGACCGGCTCGACCGGCGGGACCGGCTCGACCGGCTCGCCCGGCTCGCCCGGCTCGACCGGCGGGAGGAGCAATAGCCTGGATCGCGTGATCATCCTCGGCGCGACGCCCATCGGCAACCTGGGCGACGCGAGCGGCAGGCTCCGCGACGCGCTCGCGACCGCGCCCATCATCGCGGCCGAGGACACCCGCACGGCCAGGCAGCTCATCCGCGCGCTCGGCATCGAGGCGCAGCCGCAGCTCGTCGCCCTGCACGAGCACAACGAGGAGGCCGCGTCGCCCGCGCTCGTCGAGCGCGCCCGCGACCAGGACGTGCTCGTGCTCACCGACGCCGGCATGCCGACCGTGAGCGACCCCGGCTTCCGGCTCGTGCAGGCAGCGGTCGCCGCCGGCGTCGCCGTCACGTGCCTCCCCGGCCCGTCGGCCGTGCTGACGGCGCTGGCGCTCTCGGGCCTGCCGACCGACCGCTTCGCCTTCGACGGGTTCCTGCCGCGCAAGGCGGGGGAGCGCGATCGCATGCTCGCCTCGATCGCCCGCGAGGAGCGCACCGTCGTGCTGTTCGAGGCGCCCCACCGCATCGCCGACTCGCTCGCGGCGGTCGACCGCGCCATGCCCGGTCGGCGCATCGCGGTGTGCCGCGAGCTGACGAAGCGGTTCGAGGAGGTGCGCCGCGGCACGGCGGCCGAGCTCGTGCCGTGGGCGAGAGAGGGCGTGAAGGGCGAGATCGTCATCGTCATCGAGGGCGCGGTCCCCGTGCTCGCCGACCTGGATGCCGCGGTCGAGCAGGTGCTGCGGCTGAAGGCGGGCGGGATGCGGCTGAAGGACGCCGCCGCGGAGGTCGCCGAGGCGACCGGGCACCCGCGCAACGCGCTGTACCAGGCCGCGCTCGCGAAGCCCGCGCCGTAGCGGGCTGGTCTCGACACGGTCAGCGCGCTGCGCGCGCGGACCGGCTCGACCGGCGAAGGGGGGCTGACCCCGGGCGTGACGCGCGGACCGGCTCGACCGGCGAAGGAGGGGCGACGACCACTGGCGTCACACGCCGAGCGGCCAGCGCCCGCGCACCTAGACTGGAGCCCATGCCCGAGCGCTTCACCGTCACGACGCCGATCTACTACGTCAACGACGTGCCGCACATCGGGCACGCCTACAACGAGGTGGCCACCGACGTGCTCGCGCGCTGGCACCGGATGCGCGGCGACGCCACGTGGATGCTCACCGGCACCGACGAGCACGGGCAGAAGATCATGCGCACCGCCGCGGCGAACGGCGTGAGCCCGCAGGAGTGGACCGACCGGTTGGTCGAGACCGCCTGGATCCCGCAGCTCGAGCTGCTGAACATCGCGAACGACGACTTCATCCGCACGACCGACGAGCGCCACAAGGTGGGCGTGCGCATCTTCCTCGAGCGGCTCAGGGAGGCCGGGTACATCTACCACGGCGAGTTCGAGGGCCAGTACTGCGTCGGCTGCGAGGAGTACAAGACGCCGAACGACCTCGTGCCGGGAACGGGCGAGTTCGAGGGCCAGCTCGTGTGCGCCATCCACTCCCGCCCGATCGAGACGGTGCGCGAGGCGAACTACTTCTTCAAGCTGTCGGAGTTCGGCGACCGGCTGCTCGCGCTCTACGACGAGCGCCCCGACTACGTGCAGCCCGAGCACGTGCGCAACGAGGTGCGGCAGTTCGTGAAGCAGGGCCTCAACGACCTGTCGATCAGCCGCAACACCTTCGACTGGGGCATCAAGGTCCCGTGGGACGAGACGCACGTCGTCTACGTCTGGTTCGAGGCGCTCCTCAACTACATCACCGCCAACGGCTACGGCGTCGACGACGAGCAGTTCGAGCGCCGCTGGCCCGCGACCCACATCGTCGGCAAGGACATCGCGCGCTTCCACGCGGTCATCTGGCCCGCGATGCAGATGGCGGCCGGCCTCGAGATCTCCGACCACGTCTTCGGACACGGCTGGCTGCTCGTCGGCGGCGAGAAGATGTCGAAGTCGAAGGCGACCGGCATCGAGCCGCGTCAGATCACCGAGGTGTTCGGCGTCGACGCCTTCCGCTACTACTTCATGTCGGCGATCGCGTTCGGCTCCGACGGCTCGTTCTCGTGGGAGGACCTCGACGCCCGCTACCACTCCGAGCTCGCCAACGGGCTCGGCAACCTCGCGAGCCGGGTCATCGCGATGGTGCACAAGTACTGCGACGGCGTCGTGCCGGCGGTGGATGCGGACGACGACATCCGAGCGCTCGTCGCGGATGCCGTGGGCCGCGCCGACCGCGCGATCGACCGGTTCGCGATCGACGAGGCCGTCGACGCGGCGATGTCGATCGTCGAGCGGCTGAACGGCTACATCACCGAGCAGGCGCCGTGGGTGCTCGCGAAGGACGAGGCGCAGCGCGACCGGCTCGCGGCGGTGCTCGCCTCGAACGTGCACGGCATCGGCGCGGCGGCCATCCTGCTCGCGCCGATCATGCCCGAGTCGTCGCAGAAGCTGTGGTCGGCCGTCGGCGGCGAGGGCGACGTGCTCGCCCAGCCGATCCGCGAGGCCCACGCGTGGCAGGGCACGGGCCGCGTCTCGACCGTGCCGCCGCTGTTCCCGCGCATCGAGCAGGCGCAGCCCGCGGCCTGACGCTCTCGTTCGTCTCGAGACGCGGCGCCTGCGGCGCTGCTCCTCGACGAGCGGGTGGGCGGAGCCGGCCGCGTATCGAGATCGCGTAGTCTCACCGCCATGAGCGAGACCACCCACGAGCGCGTCAGCGACCAGTCGATCGTGCACCGACGCGAGTTCGATGCATCGGCGTCAGCCGTGCAGCGCGCCCACACCACGGCCGAGCTCTTCGCGCAGTGGATGGGGCCGCGCGGCTCCCGGCTGCGCATCGAGCACTTCGAGGCGCGCACCGGTGGCCGCTTCGACTACACCGTCGAGGCGGGCGGCGACTGGCGCTTCTGGGGCTCGTACCACGAGGTCGTCGAGGGACGCATCGTGCACACGTGGGAGTTCCAGGCGCAGCCCGGCCGGCCGACGCTCGAGGTGCTCGAGTTCCGCGACCTGCCCGACGGCGGCAGCGCGCTCGAGATCACCTCGACCTACGCCTCGAAGGCCGACTGCGACGCGATGGTCGCCTCCGGGATCGACGGCGGCATGGACGAGGACTTCGAGCGGCTCGACGAGGCCCTCGCGCGCCTCGCGCACTGACCGCCCCGACGAGGCGCCGCTACGCCGACGGCAGCGTGAGGGTGAACTCGTGCTCGAGCCCGACGACCGCGAGATGCAGGTCGGCGCTCGTGTCGACGCCATCCGGCACCGGGATCGCATAGGTGCGGGCGGCGTTGGGGGCGCCGCACGGCTGGGGCAGCTCGACGTGCACGACGATCAGGGTCGGCGACTCCACGACCGGCTCCGCGGCGAACGGCCAGCAGTCGCTCGTCGCCGGCAGCGAGAGCGCGATCAGCACGGGCTGCTCGATCCAGGTGGCGACCGCGCCGAGCCGCAGCACGTCGTCGATCGACGCGCCGCTCAGCTGCGGGAGCCCGGGCACGCCGGGATCGCCCTGCGCCGCGGCGTCCGTCGCGCTGGAGTCCTCCGGCTGCCCGCTGCCCGACTCGGTCGCGCTCGCGGTCGGCTCGGCGTCGCTCGGCTCGGTCTCGCTCGGCGCGGTCGCGCTCGCATCAGGCGCGGGCGAGGTGCCCGTCTGCGTCGCCGAGGCCCCCGGACGTGCGGGCGCCGTGCTGCTCGCGTCGTCGACAGATGCGCACGCAGACAGCGTGAGCACAGCCGCGACGGCGACGGGCAGGGCGAGGGATCGAAGCATGCCGGGAGGACCTCCAACAGGTGTCGCTGCCGGTCATGGTGGCATCGACCCCAATGCGCAACCTGGGCGGTGACTCAGGATCCGCCGCGCGGCCGCGCTCGTAGGCTGGGCGGCATGCCTGCGAGCCCCGACGGAACCGTGCCCATCCCTGACGTCGCCAGCCGCCTCGGCGAGGCCCCGCGCGGGACGACGCTGCCGGGCGGCGAGTACATCCGCGAGCGGTTCGACGACGGCAAGCGCGACACGACGAGGCCGCCCGAGCCAGAGCCGCTCGGCGTGCCGATCTACGACAACCACACGCACCTCGAGATCAAGGACGGCGAGGACTTCCCCTACTGGGCGGCGCTCGACGCGGCCGAGCGGGCGGGGGTCGTCGGCGTCATCCAGGTCGGCGGCGACGTCGAGTCGTCGGAGTGGTCGGCCTCGCTCGCGGCGCAGGATCGACGGGTGCTCGCGGCCGTCGCGCTCCACCCCAACGAGGCGCCCGGCTACGCCGACGCGGGCACGCTCCCCGACGCCCTCGCGACCATCGACGCGCTCGCCGCGCAGCCGCGCGTGCGCGCGATCGGCGAGACGGGGCTCGACTTCTTCCGCACCGGAGACGAAGGGCGGCACGCGCAGTTCGAGTCGTTCGAGGCGCACATCGAGATCGCGAAGCGGCACCGTCTCGCGCTGCAGATCCACGACCGGGATGCGCACGACGCGGTGGTCGAGACGCTCCTGCGGGTGGGCGCGCCCGAGACGACCGTCTTCCACTGCTTCTCCGGCGACGAGCACCTCGCCCGCGTCGCGGCGGAGCACGGCTGGTACCTCTCGTTCGCCGGCACCGTCACCTTCTCGAACGCCCGCAACCTGCACGCGGCGCTCGCGGTCGCCGACCGCAGCCGCATCCTCGTCGAGACGGATGCGCCGTTCCTCACGCCCGCGCCGCACCGCGGTCGCCCGAACAGCCCGTACCTGACGCCGGTCACCGTGCGCGCCATGGCGGAGCGGCTCGGCGTCGACGCCGACGAGCTCGCGGCCGAGACGGCCGAGAACACGCTGCGCGCCTACGGCAGCTGGGACTGAGCTCGAGCCTCAGCCCGCCGGCTCGATGTCGACGGTCACGCCGTCGCCGTCGGCGAGCCCGTCGATCCGCGCCGTCATGATGGCGGCGCTGCCCTCGGTCGGCAGCGTGAACTCCCAGCCGAAGACCGCGAGGTCGGCCGGGCAGTCGCCCTCGCCCTCCGGCTCGTCGAAGTCGATCTCGAGCCGGTCGCCCTCGATCTCGACGTCGTCACCGGTGGGCTGGCACTCCGGGCTGCTGCTGCCGGCGGAGAAGACGCGCACGGTCGAGAAGCCGTCGCCCCACACGACGACCGGCGCGGTCGACACGGTCACGGGGTCCCACGCATCCAGCTGGGCGGCATCGGCGATCCGAGTCGCGCGGTCGTCGTCGTCCTGGGTGGCGGATGCGCTCGGCTCGGCCGACGTCGAGGGCGACGGCGAGGTCGACTCCTCAGGGGACGCGGACGAACCGGGTTCCGCCGGGCTCATGCTCGGCGCCGGATCGGGCGTGATCGAGGGCGTGCTCGACGCGCAGCCCGCCAGGGCTGCGACGCCGATGGCGGCGATGGTGATCGTCAGGGGCTGGATGCGGCGCACGGGGCGCTCCTCTCGGGGCAGGATCATGGGATGTCGAGCAGGTCGTCGGGCTGGAGCGTCAGCACCGCGGTCGCGCCCGTCCTGCTCGCGCCGGTCACGGTCACCTCGACGGGCTGCGTCGCGGGCACGCGCTCGGGCAGCGTGAAGGCCCAGCCGCGCAGCATGCCGTCGGCGCTGCAGTCACGGTCGTCCGGCGCGAACTCGAACGACACCTCGACCATGCCGATGCCGGTCGAGCGCGCCGCGACGGGCGTCGGCGTGCAGTGGTCCGCGCCGGATCCGTAGCGCAGCACCGCGAGCCGCACACCCGGCTCGATCCAGCGCACGCCGACCTCCGGGTCCTCGGTCTGCACCACGCCGGCCTCGGTGGACGACGGCAGCTGCTCTGCGGGGATGGCCGACGGCGCGGGCACGTCCTCGGGCGGCGTCGGGATGAGCGACGGCTGCGGATCGGCGGTCGGGCCGCTGTCGAGCAGGTCGTCGGGGCCGATCTCCACGTCGGTGGACTCGTCCTCCCCGCGCAGGTTCTCGAGCATCACCGTCAGCGTCTCGGTGGCATCGACCGGTGACGCGAGCCCCAGCTCCCAGCCGTGCAGCCGGAAGTCGGCCGTGCACATCATGGCCGGGTCAGGCGGATCGAAGGCGACCAGGACGCCGCTCTCGCCTTGCTCGGCGGCGTGCGGCTGGGGGATGCACCCGCCACCGCCGCCCGAGCCGCCGATGACGACCGCGATGGATTCGCCGGGCTCCAGCCAGCGCACCGCGAAGCCCTCCTCGCTCACCTCGTCGAAGAGGCCCTCCGACTGCAGCAGCTCGTCCGCGAGCTCGACGGGCGCGGCGCCGGCCGCGCCCGGGGCGCCGGTCGAGGTGGAGGGCTGCGGCGGCGCGGAGGTCGGCGACGTGCCGGGCGACGCGCACGCGGCCAGCAGCGCGGCCGAGCCGGCGAGCGCGACGGCGGCGAGCATCCGCCGCGATCGAGCGGCAGATCGGCCTCCGGTGGCGGTGAGCGGGTGACTCTCGGATCGGCGCACGGCTGGGTCCTCTCTCGCGAGGCTCCTCCTCGCACGTCCTGACATGTCCAGTCTCCGGCCGAGGTCACGCCGGTGCGGTCACGATCCGGTCACGTTCCGACGGGCTCCGCCACCGCATCCTGTCGCAGATCGCGGCGCGCGCGCTCGCGACGGGCTCGGCATAGGCTCGACCCGTGAGCATCGACAGCCAGGCCGGCGACACCCGACCCGGTACCGGCAGGGGCAGCCTCGAGTCGCTGCTCGGGCCGACCGAGATCCGCGCGCTCGCGTCGACCCTCGACCTCACCCCCACGAAGCGCTGGGGCCAGAACTTCGTCGTCGACGCGAACACCGTGCGCCGCATCGTGAAGATCGCGGATGTCGCCGGTCGCGACGTCGTCGAGGTCGGACCGGGTCTCGGCTCGCTGACGCTCGGGCTGACCGAGGTCGGCGCGCGGGTCGCGGCCGTCGAGATCGACGCGCGGCTCGCGGAGCTGCTGCCGAGGACCGTGGAGCGGAAGCAGCCCGACGCGAGGCTCGAGGTCGTGCAGCACGACGCGCTCACGATCGAGTCGCTGCCCTTCGCGCCGCAGGCGCTCGTCGCGAACCTGCCCTACAACGTCTCCGTGCCCGTGCTCATCCACCTGCTCGAGCGGTTCCCGACGATCGACCGGGCGCTCGTGATGGTGCAGTCCGAGGTCGGCCACCGGCTCGCGGCGCCGCCCGGATCGAAGGTGTACGGCTCGCCGAGCGCGAAGGTCGCATGGTGGGGCCAGTGGGGGCTCGAGGGCGACGTGTCGCGGCAGATCTTCTGGCCGGTGCCCAACGTCGACAGCGTGCTCGTCGGCTTCCGCCGCGGCCCGTCGCGGGGCGACGAGGCGCTGCGGCGGCGCACCTTCCGGGTGATCGACGGCGCCTTCGGCCAGCGCCGCAAGATGCTGCGGCAGGCGCTCTCGGGCGTCTTCGGCTCGTCGGCGGCCGCGACCGAGGTGCTCGAGCGCGCCGGCGTCGCGCCCACGCTGCGCGGCGAGGCGCTCGACCTCGACGACTTCATCCGCATCGCCGAGGCCGCGCCTGGGGGCGTCGCCGGCCCGGACGCATCCGCCGCCGACGCATCCGCCGTGCCGGACGCATCCGCGGAGCACTGATGGTCGACCGCATCGACCGCACCATGGGGCCGGCCGCGATGCGCGCCGCGACCGGTCGCGACCACGAGGCGTGGCGCGACCTGCTCGAGGCGGCCGGCGCGCTCGAGTGGAGCCATCGGCAGATCGCCGACTGGCTGGTCGCCGAGCACGGCGTCGAGCCGTGGTGGGCGCAGGGGATCACGGTCGACTTCGAGCAGGACCGCAAGGGCAGGATGCCGGGCCAGCAGCCCGACGGCTCGTTCTCGGTCGCGCGGACGCGCACGGTGCCGGGGGAGCGGCTCGCGGCGCTCGCTGCGGTGCGCGCGGCGATCGAGGAGCGCCACGGCCCCGCGCACGGCGAGAACCTCGCCGCCGCGCAGCCGGTCGTGCGGTGGCGACTGGGCGACGGGACGCGCCTCACGGCCGCCGCGCAGCAGCCGAACGCGACGGGCACGCCCGTGAGCCTCACGGTGCAGAAGCTCGCGGATGCGTCGGCGATGGACACCGCGAAGGCCGAGATCGCCGCGATCTTCGACGCCGTCGCGGGCTGAGCCCTCAGCCGTCGGGCGAGCGCGCGTCGAGCTCGGCCGCGAGGCGGCGCGGCGCCGTGACGCGGAAGGATGCGTCGAGCAGCTCGGCCACGCGCGCCCAGTCGGCGGCGTCGAGGTCGACCGCGATCCAACCGCTCGGCGCGAGGTAGGCGGGCTCGATCGCGCCCTCCTCGAGCATTGCGAGCCGCTCGTCGGGCTCGAGCAGCACGCTCAGGTGGTGCGGGTGCTGCAGCCACTCGCCGTCGCGCTTCGTCGAGCAGCCGAAGTAGGCGAAGACCTTCTGGGTGAAGAACGCGGGCCGCCCGTGCGAGACCTTCTCGGCGGCACCGGGGAGCGCGAGCGCGAGCGCGCGGACGCGCGCGAGCACCGGGTCGTCGTCGTCGAACATCGGCGGATGCGCCATGGCCGCGAGAGTAGCGCTGCCCGTGCGACAGGAGCACCCTGCGGCGCGCACTAGGTTGGTTGCCGTGGTGCGCGGAACTCAGAGGAGCACGGTGCGGGCGAAGGCGCCCGGCAAGATCAACGTGCACCTGGGCGTGGGCGCGCTGCAGGACGACGGCTACCACGACGTCGCGACCGCCTACCAGGCCGTGAGCCTGCACGAGCTCGTCGAGGCGACCGAGGCCGACGACTTCTCGGTGCGCTTCTCGGGACCGGTGCCGCACGACCACCTCTCCACCGGCGCCGACAACCTCGCGATCCGCGCTGCGATGGCGCTCGCCCGGCGCGGTCGCGTGACCGGCGGCGTGGCGCTCTCGATCGAGAAGCACGTGCCGATCGCCGGCGGCATGGGCGGCGGCAGCGCGGATGCGGCGGCGACGCTCGTCGCGTGCGACGAGCTGTGGGGGCTGCACCTGGGGCGCGAGGCGCTGCACGAGATCGGCCGGGAGCTCGGCGCCGACGTGCCGTTCGCGCTCGCGGGCGGGACCGCCGTCGGCACGGGCCGCGGCGACCGGCTGACGCCCGCGCTCGCGCGCGGCCAGTTCCACTGGGTGCTCGCCTACGCCGAGGCAGGCCTCTCGACCCCGGACGTCTACCGGGCGCTCGACGAGCACCGCGCCGTGCACGCGGCCGACATCGCGCCCGCGCACGACGTGCCGACGGTGGATGCGCGGGTGCTGCAGGCGCTCCGCGCCGGCGACCCGTCGATGCTCGCCGAGGTGCTCCAGAACGACCTGCAGGCGCCGGCGCTGCGGCTCATGCCGCGGCTGGCCGGCACGCTCGAGCTGGGGGAGCGCTCCGGCGCGCTCGCGGGCATCGTCTCCGGCTCCGGCCCGACCGTCGCCTTCCTGTGCGACGGCGTCGAGTCGGCGCTGGAGGTGCGCGAGCGCCTCGCGGCGGCCCAGCTCACGGCGGTCAAGGTGACCGGCCCGGTGCCCGGCGCCCGCCTGATCGACTGAGCCGACCGCATCCGCCCGTCCGTCCCGTGAGGGGCGCCTCCGGCATGTGACCGGCGTCCTCTGCGAGTGCGTGGCGTCACTCAGGTGCGAGCGGCACCGGCCCTCGGCGCGGCGCTCGCCGCGCGTGCGGGAGGATGGAGGCATGGCTCATCTTCTGGGCGCCGAACGCGTCGGCGTCGCGTTCCCCACGCGCACCGTGTTCGAGTCGATCTCGCTCGGCCTCGAGGACGGCGACCGCATCGGCATCGTCGGCCGCAACGGCGACGGCAAGTCGACCCTGCTGCGCGTGCTCGCCGGCAGCCTCGAGCCGACGAGCGGCCGCGTCACGCGCCGCGGCGGCCTGCAGGTCGGCGTGCTCGACCAGCGCGACACGCTCGACCACGAGATGACGATCAGCGAGGCCATCGTCGGCGACCGGCCCGAGCACGAGTGGGCGGGGGATGCGCGCATCCGCGACCTGCTCGCCGGCCTCGTGGGCGACCTCGACTGGCACGGCCGCATCGGCGACCTCTCCGGCGGCCAGCGCCGCCGCGTCGCGCTCGCGCAGCTGCTCGCGGGCGACTGGGACGTGCTCTTCCTCGACGAGCCCACGAACCACCTCGACGTGCAGGGCATCGCCTGGCTCGCCGACCACCTCAACGCCCGCTACGCGACCGGCCGCGGCGCCTTCGTGGCCGTCACGCACGACCGGTGGTTCCTCGATGCGGTCTGCACCGGCACGTGGGAGGTGCACGACCAGCTCGTCGAGCCCTTCGAGGGCGGCTACGCCGCCTACGTGCTGCAGCGCGTCGAGCGCGACCGCATGTCGGCCGCGAGCGAGGCGAAGCGCCAGAACCTCATGAAGAAGGAGCTCGCGTGGCTCCGTCGCGGCGCGCCCGCCCGCACCGCGAAGCCGAAGTTCCGCATCGACGCGGCGACGCAGCTCATCGAGGACGAGCCGCCCGTGCGCGACCCGATCCAGCTCGCGCAGCTCGCCGCGACCCGCCTCGGCAAGGACGTCGTCGACGTCGTCGACGTCTCCGTCGAGCTCGGCGGCCGCACGATCCTCGACGACGTCACGTGGCGCATCGCGCCCGGCGAGCGCGCCGGCGTGCTCGGGCGCAACGGCGCCGGCAAGTCGACCCTGCTCGCGCTCATCGCCGGACGCATCCGCCCCACGACGGGCCGCGTGAAGACCGGCAAGACGGTGAAGATCGCCGAGCTGACGCAGGAGCTCTCCGAGCTCGAGCAGCACGAGGACGACCCGGTGCGCACCGTGGTCGCCAACCTCAAGACGAGCTACGCCTCCGGCGGCAAGGAGCTCACGCCCGGCCAGCTGCTCGAGAAGCTCGGCTTCCGCTCCGGCGAGCTCTCCACGCCCGTCAGGGACCTCTCGGGCGGTCAGCGCCGCCGCCTGCAGCTGCTGCTCATCCTGCTGGACGAGCCGAACGTGCTCATCCTCGACGAGCCCACGAACGACCTCGACACCGACATGCTCGCCGCGATGGAGGACGTGCTCGACTCGTGGGCCGGATGCCTCATCGTCGTGAGCCACGACCGCTACCTCATCGAGCGCGTCACCGACCACCAGTACGCGATCATGGACGGCTCGCTGCGCCACGTGCCGGGCGGCGTGGATGCGTACCTCGCGATGTCGGGGAAGGGCTCGGTCGACAAGGCGGCCAAGACCGCGCCCGCGACCGGCGCCGGCGCGCCGTCGGGGCTCAGCGGCGCCGAGCGGCGCACGCTCGAGAAGGAGGCCGCGAGCCTCGACCGCCGGCTCGTGAAGGCGAACGCGCAGCGCAAGGACGTGCTCGACCGCTTCGAGTCGGCCGACCACGGCGACTTCGACGTGCTCGCCGCCCTCCAGCGCGAGCTCTCGGAGCTCGACGACAAGATCCGGCACCTCGAGGAGCAGTGGCTCGAGGCGCACGAGGGCCTCGAGGCCTGACGTTCCCCCTCGGGGTGGTCACGACACGCCGTGTCTGGATCGCCGGGTGGTCACGACGCGCCGTAGTCGGACACGCGGGAGCGGCGTGTCGTGACCACCCGACGCGGGAGAGGCTCGTGCAGACGGTTCCACTAGTCTGACGAGAGCCGCGCCTCCCGTGCGCGGCAGGGAAGGGGCACCGATGGCGGAGCAGACGATCCTCGTCGTCGACGACGACCCCGCCCTGGCCGAGATGATCGGCATCGTGCTCGCCGGCGAGGGCTACGAGCTCGAGTTCTGCGCCGACGGCGCCGCGGCCGTCGACCGCTTCCACGAGGTGCGGCCCGATCTCGTGCTGCTCGACCTCATGCTGCCCGGCAAGGACGGCATCCAGATCTGCCAGGAGCTGCGCGCCGAGTCCGGCGTGCCCATCATCATGCTCACGGCCAAGGGCGACCCGACCGACATCGTCATCGGCCTCGAGGCGGGCGCCGACGACTACGTCGTCAAGCCCTTCAACCCGAAGGAGCTCGTCGCCCGCGTGCGCACGAGGCTGCGCCCGCAGCGCCAGGCCGACACCGGCATCCTCAAGGTCGCCGACCTCGAGATCGACGTCGACGGCCACCAGGTGCGCCGCGCCGAGCAGCCGATCGCGCTCACGCCGCTCGAGTTCGAGCTGCTCGTCACGCTCGCCTCGAAGCCCAACCAGGTCTTCTCTCGCGAGATGCTGCTCGAGCAGGTGTGGGGCTACCACTACAAGGCCGACACCCGGCTCGTGAACGTGCACGTGCAGCGCCTGCGCTCGAAGGTCGAGCTCGACGTCGACAGCCCCGTGGTCGTCACGACGGTGCGCGGCGTCGGCTACCGCGCCGGCGCTCCGCAGGTCTGAGGCCCTCGTGGCCGCGCGACGCTGGAGATGGGAGCGGGCGACGCGCTTCCTGCGGCGCTCCCTGCAGGCGCGCGTCGTCGCGATCAGCATGCTGCTGTCGACGCTCGCGCTCGTCGGCGTCTTCGGCTACATGTCGGCGTCGGTCGGCGAGAACCTCTTCGAGACGCGCCGCGACGAGGCGCTCGTCGAGTCGGTGCGCGCGACCGCCGGCATGCAGCAGATCTTCGACGAGGCCGTCACGCAGAGCCTCACGAGCGGCGAGGTCGACGCGCTCCAGGACCGGGCGCTCGACGCCGTCACCGGCATCATCTCGTCCCGCTCGAGCACCGAGTACGCGATGCTGCGGGCCGAGTCGCAGCCCGACACGCTGCTGCAGATGAACGACGTGCAGTCGCAGGGCTTCGACTCCGGGCTGCTCGAGGCCGAGCTGCGCACCGCCGTCGCGGCATCCGCCGACCTGCCGTACTACCAGTCGGTGCGGCTCGAGGACGAGGAGGGCGTCGAGCCGGGCATCATCGTCGGCTCGACCGTCGACGTGCCGCTCGCCGGCCGCTACGAGCTCTACCTGCTGACGAGCCTGCAGTCGACCCAGTCGACGCTCGGCTTCATGCAGCTGACGATGCTGCTCGGCGGCCTCGCGCTCATCGCGCTCATCGGGCTCATCACGTGGTTCGTGGCGCGGATGGTCGTGGGGCCCGTGCAGGCGGCGGCCGCGTCGAGCGCGCGGATCGCCGCCGGCGAGTACGACGTGCGCATCCCCGTGCGCGGCGACGACGAGATCGCCAAGCTGGGGCGCTCGTTCAACGACATGGCCGACTCCATCTCGCGCCAGATCAGCGAGCTCGCGACGCTGTCGACCGTGCAGCAGCGCTTCGTCTCGGATGTCTCCCACGAGCTGCGCACGCCGCTCACGACCATCCGGCTCGCCGGCGACGTGCTGCACGACCGCCGCGAGTCGTTCGACCCGGTCGCGGGCAGGACCGTCGAGCTGCTGCACGCGCAGATCGAGCGCTTCGAGCGACTGCTCGCCGACCTGCTCGAGCTCAGCCGCTTCGACGCCGGCGCCGCGCAGCTCGAGGTCGAGCCGACGAACCTCGTGCGGCTCGCGGAGGGCGAGATCGCGGCCGTCGAGCCGCTCGCGAGGGAGCACGGCATCGAGCTGCGCCTCGTCGCGCCCGGCGGCCACTTCGAGGCGGAGGTCGATCCGCGCCGCATCCGACGCATCCTGCAGAACCTGCTCGGCAACGCGATCGACCACGGCGAGGGCAAGCCGGTCGTCGTGACCGTCGACTCGACCCGCGACGCATCCGCGATCGCCGTCCGCGACCACGGCGTCGGCATGACCGAGGAGGAGGCTGCGCGCGTCTTCGACCGCTTCTGGCGCGCCGACCCCTCGCGTCAGCGCCGCACGGGCGGCACGGGCCTCGGCCTGTCGATCAGCCGCGACGACGCGGCGCTGCACGGGGGATGGATCGATGTCTGGTCGCGGCACGGCGAGGGCACCGCGTTCCGCCTCACCCTGCCGCGCGCGGGAGCGCGGGCGGTCGCCTCGCCGATCGAGCTGCCGCCCGCGGACACCCAGGCGATCGTGCTGCCGGACGAGGCCCAGCTGGAGCACGCGGCGTCGGTCGACACGGACGGCGTGAGCATCGCGCTCGTCGACCCGACCGCGCCCACCACGACCGTGCCGGCGACCGCGACCCCCGGCGCCCCGCCGACCCCCGAGGAGGCCGACCGATGAAGCGCACCCTGGCCGCAGCGCTCGCGGCCGTCGTGCTCGTGCTCACCGGCTGCGTCGCGATCCCGGACGCCGGGCCCGTCACCGAGGGCGTCGTCGACATGAGCGAGCAGGAGGACAGCCTCCGCTTCATCGCGCAGGAGCCGGAGGAGGGCGCGACGCAGGAGGAGATCATCCGCGGCTTCCTCGACGCGGGCATCAGCCCCGACGACGGCTTCTCGATCGCGCGGGAGTTCCTCACCGAGGCCGAGGCCCAGCAATGGCGGCCGGGGGCGGGCGTGATCGTGCGGGCCGGCCAGCCCGAGGTGTCGTTCGGCAGCGAGACCGAGGCGACCGCCGTCGTCACCGCCCTCTCGGAGGTGAACGGCGTGGGCGCGCTGCAGCGACCGGCCGACGACCGCAGCCTCGAGTTCCGGATGCTGCGCGAGGAGGGCGAGTGGCGCATCGCCGACGCGCCCGACGGCATCGTGCTGTCGAGCTTCCACTTCGCCGAGCTCTTCCGCGCGCACTCGCTGCACTGGCTCACCCCCGACCGCGCCCGCGCAGTGCCGGAGGTGCGGTGGTTCGAGCGCACCGCCACGACGGCCGCCTCGCGCATCATCGACGCCCTGCTCGCGGGCCCGTCGACATGGCTCTCGCCCGCCGTCGCGACCTTCGCGGCCGCCGAGGCGCGGCGCGTGGGCGAGCCGCAGGTCGAGGGCACGCGGATGACCGTCACCGTCGACTACGCGCAGATCCAGCAGCTGGGCGCCGTCAGCCTGCAGCCGCTCGCGACGCAGCTCGCGCTGTCGCTGCGCTCCGTCGGCGTGCGCGAGGTCGTCGTGCAGGTCGAGGCCCGCGACGGGCTCGCGGCGTCGAGCGCCGACGCCCCGCCGATCGACGTCGGCGCGGTCGACCAGCGGCCGCTCGTGCTCGACGGCACGTCGCTGCGCTCGATCGGCGCAGGGGCGTCGACGATCGACGACGTCGGCGCCACGCTGCAGTCGATCGGCGCCACGAGCTACACCGTCGGCGCGGAGGGCGGCGTCGCCCACACCGGCTCGACGGCCGTGTGGATCGAGCCGGGCGTCGACCCGGTCGTGATCTCCGCCGACACCGCATCCGTGCCCACCGTCGACGACAGCGGCTGGGTCGTGCTCCAGGAGCGCGCCGTGCCGCAGCGGCTGCTCGCCTGGCGCGACGGCGAGCGGGCCGAGCTGCAGCTGCCGCCGAACCCGGACCGCATCGCGGCGCTCGAGCTCTCGCGCGACGGCTCGCGGCTCGCGGTCGTGACGGTCGGAGCCGGCTCGAGCCAGGTCGTGGTCGTCGCGATCGTGCGCGACGCGGACGGGCGGCCCGTCTCGCTCGGGGAGCCCTACCGGCTGCCGCTCCTCGACGGCGCCGCGATCGACGTCACCTGGGCGAGCTCGACGCAGATCGCGGTGCTCGCGACCGGCGGCGACCAGGCGCAGATCGTCATGCACGTCGTCGGCGGCGACTCGGAGCAGCTGCCCACCCCGGGCGTGCCCGTGCAGTCGCTCGTGGGCGGCAGCGAGGGCACCTCGACCCTGCGCGCGCTCACCGACGACGGCCGGGTGCTCGCGCTGCGCGGCCGCGTCTGGACCGCGGCCGACAACCTGGGCCCCATCACGCTCATCGCGACGCAGCAGTAGCGCGCCCGGCCCCGGTCATCCACAGGCGCCGTCGGCCGTCGCGCGCGCCGACGCATCCGCCCGCATCATCGGTGCATGCGGATGGGCGTCGACGAGCGGGTGCGGAGCGCGCTGCGGGAGGCGGCGAGCGTGCTGTGGCCGGTCGAGTGCGCCGGCTGCGGAGCGCCCGACGTCCCAGTGTGCGAGGCATGCGCGGCGGCGCTGCGCGGACCGCTCGTGCGCGAGTCGCTCGACGGGGTGCCGCTCATCGCCGCCGCGCCCTACGAGGGGGTCGTGCGCTCGCTCGTCGCGGCGTGCAAGGAGCGCGGCGGGCGGGCCGAGGCTCGTGCGCTCGGCGCGGGGCTCGCCCGCGCCGTCGCGGCGGCGCCCGCAGCGGCGCTCGTGCGCGTGCCCTCGAGCCGCGGCGGGATGCGTCGGCGCGGCTTCGACCCGGTCGCGCTCGTCGTGCGCGGGGCCGGCCTCCGCGCCGTGCCGCTGCGCCGCGTCGGGGCCGACGGCGCGCAGAAGCAGCGGTCGGCGGCGGCGCGAGCGACGGCCGCGCACGGCTCGCTCCGCCTGTCCGCGCGGGCCGCCACGACGCTCGTCGGCCGCCCCGTGGTGGTCGTCGACGACGTCATCACGAGCGGCGCGACCGCTCGGGACGCGGTGCGGGCGGTGCGCGCCGCGGGCGGTCGACCGGTGGCGATCGCCGCGGTCGCGCGGACCCCGAAGCGGGGTACACGACTTGGAGCGACGCACATGGAGCGGGGGTAGAGTGACCGGCACGCAAGTCGGCATTGCATCGCCGCAAGCGCCGACGCCGATCCACAGGGGAGGCCACGATGGACATCACGTTCGGCGCCAAGGGCGCAGACATCACCGACCGGTTCCGCGCATACGCGGAGGAGAAGCTCGCGAAGGTCACGCAGCTGCTGCCCCGGGCCACGGCCCTCGATGTCAAGCTCACCCGCCACGCCGATCCGCACGTCGCCGTCGCCGGAGGGCGGGTCGAGATCACCGTCCACGCGCCCGGCTCGATCATCCGCTCGGAATCCGACGGGCCGGACAAGTACATGGCGTTCGACTCCGCGTTCCACCGCATCATGGAGCGCGCGCGCCGCGCTCACGACAAGCGCCACGACCACAGCGCCCGCCGCCGCATGCCGCTCCGCGAGGCGGCCGCCGCCGGCTTCGAGCAGGTCGCGATCACGCCCGCCGACCCGGCCGTCGTCGAGGCCGTCACCACCGGGGCGCTCCCGATCGTGGCCTCCGAGCAGCAGGAGGGGGAGAACGAGTGGTCGCCCGTGGTCATCCGCGAGAAGCGCTTCCCCGCGAAGCGCATGAGCGTGCGCGAGGCCGTCGACCAGATGGAGCTCGTCGGCCACCCCTTCTACCTCTTCGTCGACGAGGCATCCGACGAGTGCGCCGTGGTCTACCGCCGCAAGGGCTGGTCCTACGGCGTCATCTCGCTCGATCAGGACGCGATCGACGAGGGATCCGACGCCGAGGCGGAGCCGCAGCGCGCCGCATCCTGAACCGCTCGAGGCGGCTCCCGCAGTGCGCTGGGGAGCCGCCTCGCTCGCGTTGCTACGATGAGCAGTCGGTCAACGGACCGTGACCGTACCCCCAAGCACCGGGAGGCATCCCTCGTGGCCAACTTCTTCGAGAACTTGCTCCGCGCCGGCGAAGGCCGGCTGCGGCGCCGTCTCGAGCGCATCGCCGCGGACGTGGCGGCACTCGAGGACGCGTTCGAGGACCTGACCGACGAGGAGCTCGCGGGCGAGACCGCCGAGTTCCGCCAGCGCTACGCCGACGGGGAGCCGCTCGACGCGATGCTGCCGGAGGCGTTCGCCGCCGTCCGCGAGGCGGCCAAGCGCACGCTCGGCATGCGCCCCTACGACGTGCAGATCATGGGCGCCGCGGCGCTGCACCTCGGCAACATCGCCGAGATGAAGACCGGTGAGGGCAAGACCCTCGTCGCCCCGATCGCCGCCTACCTCGGCGCGATCTCCGGCGACGGCGTGCACATCGTCACGGTCAACGACTACCTCGCCAGCTACCAGTCCGAGCTCATGGGCCGCGTCTTCCGCGCCCTCGGGATGACGACCGGATGCATCATCTCGGGCCAGTCCCCGGAGGTGCGGAAGCAGCAGTACGACGCCGACGTCACGTACGGCACGAACAACGAGTTCGGCTTCGACTACCTGCGCGACAACATGGCGCACTCCAAGGAGGCCATGGTCCAGCGCGGCCACGGCTTCGCGATCGTCGACGAGGTCGACTCGATCCTCATCGACGAGGCGCGCACGCCGCTCATCATCTCCGGCCCGGCCGCCGGCGAGGCGAACCGCTGGTTCGCCGAGTTCGCCCGCATCGCCAAGCGGCTGCGCCCCGAGGTCGACTACGAGGTCGACGAGAAGAAGCGCACCGTCGGCGTGCTCGAGCCCGGGATCGAGCGGGTCGAGGACCTGCTCGGCATCGACAGCCTCTACGAGTCGGCGAACACGCCGCTCATCTCGTTCCTCAACACCGCGCTCAAGGCGAAGGCGCTCTTCAAGCGCGACAGCGACTACGTCGTCATGAACGGCGAGGTGCTCATCGTCGACGAGCACACCGGCCGCATCATGCAGGGCCGCCGCTTCAACGAGGGCATCCACCAGGCGATCGAGGCGAAGGAGGGGGTGCAGATCAAGGCCGAGAACCAGACGGTCGCGACGGTCACCCTGCAGAACTACTTCCGCCTCTACGAGAAGCTCTCCGGCATGACCGGCACGGCCGACACCGAAGCCGCCGAGTTCATGGCGACCTACAAGCTCGGCGTCGTCCCGATCCCGACGAACAAGCCCATGCAGCGCGACGACAGGTCCGACCTCGTCTACGCGACGGTGGAGGGCAAGTTCAAGCACGTCGTCGACGACATCGTCGAGCGCCACGCGGCCGGCCAGCCCGTGCTCGTGGGCACCACGAGCGTCGAGAAGAGCGAGTACCTCTCGGGCCTGCTCGCCAAGGCGGGCGTGAAGCACGAGGTGCTGAACGCGAAGAACCACGCGCGCGAGGCCGCGATCGTCGCGCAGGCCGGTCGCCTCGGCGCCGTCACCGTCGCCACGAACATGGCCGGTCGAGGCACCGACATCATGCTCGGCGGCAACGCCGAGCACCTCGCCGTCACGCGCATGCAGGAGCTCGGCCTCAACCCCTCCGAGATGCCGGAGGAGTACGAGGAGCGCTGGGACGACGTCTTCGCCGCCGTCAAGGCAGAGGTCGAGGACGAGGCCGCGAAGGTCGTCGAGGCCGGCGGCCTCTACGTGCTCGGCACCGAGCGCCACGAGTCGCGCCGCATCGACAACCAGCTGCGCGGCCGCTCCGGTCGCCAGGGCGACCCGGGCGAGAGCCGCTTCTACCTCTCGATGCAGGACGACCTGCTGCGGCTGTTCGGCGGCTCCGTCGCCGAGCGCTTCATGGCGGTCGATGCCGACGAGGACGAGATCCCGCTCGAGTCGAAGATCTTCACCCGCACCATCCGCACCGCGCAGGCGCAGATCGAGTCGCGGAACGCCGAGATGCGCAAGAACGTGCTGAAGTACGACGACGTCATGAACCGCCAGCGCGAGGCGATCTACTCCGACCGCCGGCACATCCTCGACGGCGACGACCTCGCGGGCCGCGTGCAGGGATTCCTCGAGGGCGCGCTGCGCTCGCTCGTCTCCGACCACGCGGTCGGCAACGACAGCGACGAGTGGAACCTCGAGGCCCTCTGGACCGAGGCGAAGCTGCTCTACCCGGTCGGCATCACGATCGACGAGGTCGTCGCCGAGGCGCGCCCGCGCCTGACGGCCGACTTCCTCTACGAGCAGCTGCTCTCGGACGCGACGATCGCCTACCAGAAGCGCGAGGAGTCGCTCGGCTCGCCCGCGATGCGCCTGCTCGAGCGCCGCGTCGTGCTCTCGGTCATCGACCGCAAGTGGCGCGACCACCTCTACGAGATGGACTACCTGCGCGAGGGCATCGGCCTGCGCACGATGGCGCAGCGCGACCCGGTCGTCGAGTACCAGAACGAGGGCTTCGCGCTCTACCAGCAGATGATGTCGGCGATCCGCGAGGAGTCGATCTCGTTCCTGTTCAACCTCGACGTCAAGGTGCAGCAGGGTGCCTCGCCAGAGGCGCCGGCCATCGAGGGCGGCGGGCTCGAGGCACCGGCCGAGGAGGACACCTCGGCGCTCACCTACTCGGCGCCCGACGAGGGCGGCGAGGCATCGGTGCACGACGACCAGGGCAAGGAGCTCGGCGACGTCGGCAAGCCGCGTGCGCGCTCCGGGAACCCGGCCGTCGCGGCGAAGACCAAGCCTGCCGGCGGCAACCGCGAGCAGCGTCGCGCGGCCGAGAAGCAGTCGAAGGCCGCGCCCAAGAAGGGCGCGTTCGGGCAGCTCCAGGACGCCGACGGGCCCGACGGCGCGAGCCGCTGACCCTGCCCTCGCTGATCGAGGAGCAGGGATCGCTCAGCGGTCGAGCGAGCGCAGGCCGTTGTAGGCGGTGACGCCGAGCGGCGGGCCGTACGCGCCGCTCTCGCCGCCGTTCGAGTAGACGGCGGTGATGTGGCCGGCGCCGGTCTCGGGGTCGACGTTCGACACGAACCCCGAGCCCGAGGCTCCGTCGCCCATGACGCAGTCGGCGCCGTAGTTCGCGTCGCCGCCCGCGCCATAGTCGAGCGCGTCCTCCGCGCAGTACCGCAGCACCTCGGCGTCGAACTCGTCGTTGCCCGGGTAGCCCGCGATCACCACGCCGTTCGTCTCGGCGGTGAAGCTGACGCCCTGGCCGCCGACGACGTCCTCGAGCGTGGCGCCGCCCTGCGGCGCGAAGCGGATGAAGCCGAAGTCGAAGCCCATCCAGCCGTCGTCATCGGCGCCGTCGAGCCATCGGTCGTTCGCCTCCAGGTACTGCGCCGGCACCCACCACTCCTCGGCCTCCCACGTGCCGAACGGCGCGTCGCCGCGCTCGTAGCCGGGCTCGAACGTGATCCGGTCGTAGTAGTCGCGCGTCTCGTCGTCGAACACGCAGTGCGCGGCCGTCACGACGACGAGCCCCGAGTCGCTGTTGATGACGGTGCCGCTGCACGTGTACTCCGCCTCCGCCGTCTCGAGCACGAGGCGCCCGACGGTCGTCAGCAGCAGGCTCGCGTCGGCCGTGTGGGGCGTGCCGGCGAGCAGCTCGTCGCCGTCCTCGTGCTCGGGGATCGCGATGCCGGGCGCCACCCGCGCCGTGCCGCGCGTGGCCTCGAGCACGAGGTCGAGCGCCGCATCCGGGAAGTAGCCGTCGACCGTCTCGCCCTGCGCGCCGGCGTACAGCTCGCCCGTGTCGGCATCCGTCTCGTCGCTCGTCGTGATCGGCTCGTCCGGCTCGACCGGCTGCACGTCCACCTGCGGCTCGCCGGACGGCTGCGACGGCTGCGACGGCTGCACGGGCGGCTGCTGCGGCTGCCGGATCTGGGTGGGCAGCGGCGGCGGCAGGATGACGCATCCGCTCATCGTGACGACGGCGAGCGCCGCGGTGACGACGGCAGCGGTTCGGGCGAGGCGCATGCTGCGACGCTAGGCCCGCGCGCCGCGCAGACGCTGGGAGATCAGACGCTGGGAGAGCACGTGCTCAGGCCGGCGGATCGACCGCGACGAGCATGATCGCGGTCCAGTGGCAGACGAACGCGACGAACGTGCAGAAGTGGAAGATCTCGTGGAAGCCGAAGTGGCCGGGGTAGGGGTTGGGCCGCTTCATCCCGTAGATGACGGCGCCCACCGTGTAGGCGAGCCCGCCGGCGCCGATGAGGAAGGCGGTCGCCGCGTTGGCGTCCCAGATCTGGGGCAGGAACGCGACCGCGGCCCAGCCGAGCGCCAGGTAGATGGGCACGTACAGCCAGCGCGGCGCGTGCAACCAGAAGATGCGGAAGGCGATGCCGAGCAGCGCGCCGACCCAGATGACGGTCAGCAGGATCCAGTCCATCGGCGAGGGGAGCGTCAGCAGCGCGATGGGCGTGTAGCTGCCCGCGATGAGCAGGAAGATGTTGGCGTGATCGAGCCGCTTCAGCAGGACGCGCGTGCGCTCCTGCCAGTGGAAGCGGTGGTAGACGGCCGAGACGCTGAACATGAGCAGGCTCGACGCGGCATAGACGGCGGTGGAGATCGTGGCCGTCGCGCCGTCGGCGATCACGACGAGCACGATGCCGGCGAGCAGGGCGAGCGGCGCCGTCGCCGCGTGGATCCAGCCGCGCCACGAGGGCTTCTGCTCGACCGAGGCCTCGACGATCGCGTCGCCCGCGGCCTCGATGAGCGGCAGGTGCATCGAGGCAGGATCGCCGATGCTGTCCCCGGTCGCGGGCAGTTCATCGCGGGAGGGATTGCCGGGGTGCGCTGCCATAGGGACAGCGTACGGCGTACGCAGTACCGCGTCGAGCACGCGTCCGCGCGGTCCCGCATCGAGCGCCCGGTAGATTCGTCCCGTGCGACTGCGCAGCGCCCCGGGCTCACGGCTCGTCTACCGCTACTACGAGCGGCGGCTCCGCCACGACCTGCAGAGCTCGGCGGTGCCGCGGCACATCGCCATGATCATCGACGGCAACCGGCGCTGGGCGCGGGAGCAGAAGCTCGCGAGCGCTGGCCACGGGCACCGCGCCGGTGCCGCGAAGCTGCGCGAGTTCGTCGACTGGTGCGCCGAGATCGGCGTCGAGGTCGTGACGCTCTACCTGCTCTCGCGCGACAACCTCACCGGTCGTGGCGGTGAGGAGCTGGACGAGCTGTGCGAGATCATCGCCGAGCTCGCCGACGACCTCTCCCGCCTGCCGGGCAGACGCATCCGCCATGTGGGCGACGTGCGGGGGCTGCCCGCGCCGCTGTGCTCGGCGCTCTCGGCGGCGGTCGCGCGCAGCGCCGATCAGGACGGCCTGGTCGTGAACCTCGCCGTCGGCTACGGCGGCCGGCACGAGGTCGTGGAGGCGGTGCGCACGATCCTCACGGGCGCGGATGGGGCGAGCGTCGAGGAGATCGCCGAGCGGCTCTCGCCGGAGCTCATCGCGCAGCACCTGGGGACGGCGGGCCAGCCCGACCCCGACCTCGTGATCCGCACCTCCGGCGAGCAGCGGCTGAGCGACTTCATGCTGTGGCAGAGCGCGCACAGCGAGTTCTACTTCGTCGAGGCCCTCGGTCCCGACCTCCGCGAGGTCGACTTCCTGCGCGCGGTGCGCGCCTACGGGCAGCGCGAGCGGCGCTACGGCCGCTGAGGAGACCTTCAACCTCTGCATGAGGTGAACTGTGGGTGACGATGGTGTGTCTTCACTCGCAGCGCAGAGGCACCGCGCGTAGATTCGGCCTCGTCGGGCAGTTCCGCCCGACAGCGAGCGGCCATCGCGCCAGCGAGCAGCACGGGAGGCGACGGCCGCGTGATCCGACCCGAGGGTCGGAAGAGGAGCATCGCGTGTCTGAACTCGCCACCACCCCCGAGAGCGGCGTCGCCGAGGCCGAGGACCTCGACACCCGCCAGCGCACCTACGTGCTCGACACGAGCGTGCTGCTGTCCGATCCGGGGGCGATCCACCGCTTCGCCGAGCACGCCGTCGTGATCCCCGTGATCGTGATCGCGGAGCTCGAGAAGAAGCGGCACGACCCGGAGATCGGCTACTTCGCCCGCAAGGCGCTGCGCAACCTCGACGACCTCCGCGTCGAGCACGAGCGGCTCGACTTCCCGGTGCCGACCGAGGGCGGCGGATCGCTGCGGGTGGAGCTGAACCACTCGAACCAGCAGGTGCTGCCCAGCGGGCTGCAGCTCGGCGACAACGACTCGCGGATCCTCGCGGTCGCGTCGAACCTCGCCGGCGACGGGCTCGACGTGTGCATCGTGTCGAAGGACATGCCGATGCGCGTCAAGGCCGCGTCGATCGGGCTGCCGGCCGAGGAGTACCTCGCCGAGCAGGCGGTGGACTCCGGCTGGACGGGCACCGCGGAGCTCGCGCTCTCGGGCGAGCAGATCAACCGGCTCTACGAGGACGAGCGGATCGACACGACGCTCGTCGACGCCATGCCGGTCAACACGTGCCTCGTCATCTCGTCCGAGCGCGGCTCGGCGCTCGGCCGGGTGACGCGCCGCGGCGAGGTCTCGCTCGTGCGCGGCGACCGCGACGTCTTCGGGGTGCACGGCCGCTCGGCCGAGCAGCGCCTCGCGATCGACCTGCTGCTCGACAACGAGGTGGGGATCGTCTCGCTCGGCGGCTCCGCCGGCACCGGCAAGTCGGCGCTCGCGCTCGCGGCGGGCCTCGAGGCGGTGCTCGAGCGGCGCCTGCACAAGAAGATCATCGTCTTCCGCCCGCTCTACGCGGTGGGCGGCCAGGAGCTCGGCTACCTGCCGGGCGACCAGGGCGAGAAGATGAACCCATGGGGCCAGGCGATCTACGACACGCTCGGCCCGCTCGTGAGCGACAACGTGCTCGACGAGGTCGCCGCCCGCGGCCTGCTCGAGGTCATGCCGCTCACCCACATCCGCGGCCGCTCCCTGCACGACGCGTTCGTGATCGTCGACGAGGCGCAGTCGCTCGAGCGCAATGTGCTGCTCACGGTGCTCAGCCGCATCGGGCAGAACTCGCGCGTCGTGCTCACGCACGACGTCGCGCAGCGCGACAACCTGCGAGTGGGCCGCCACGACGGCGTCGCGAGCGTCATCGAGACGCTCAAGGGGCAGGACCTCTTCGGCCACGTCACGCTCGTGCGCAGCGAGCGCAGCCGCATCGCCGCGCTCGTGACGAGCCTGCTGGAGGACTGACCGCATCCGCTCGCCGGCGTCGCTGCCTGCCCCATCCGGACCCCTGCCACCGATCGGGACCCGGTGCACCGGGTCCCGATCGGTGGATCGGGTCCGCTTCGCTGGGCGAGCGGGGATAGCGTGAGCGGTGTGCGGGAGCTGACGGCGGTCGAGGCGCGGCGGATGCGGCTGGTCGCGCAGGGGCTGGTCGGCTCGGACCGCTCCCCGGTCGAGGCGGTGCGCCACATGGTGGCGCTGCAGGGGCAGGACCTGCCCGCCGTGCTGCGCGCGATCGCGGTCCGCTCGGCGCCGGGCACCACGCTCGACGACGTGCGGGCCGCCTTCGACGCGGGCGAGCTCGTGCGCTCGTGGGTGATGCGGGGCACGCTCTTCGTCGCCGCGCCCGACGACCTCGCGGTGCTGCACGCCGCCACGGCCGAGCGGATGCGGCGCCAGGAGTGGCGTCTGTGCGAGGTGCGCGGGATCGACCAGGCGGCCGCCGAGCTCGCCGCGGACGTGCTCGTCGAGACGCTCGCGAGCGGGCCGGCGCCGAGGCCCGCGATGCTGCGCGCGTGGGAGGCCGAGGGCATCTCCACCGCCGGCGGCCGCGGCTACCACCTGCTCGCCCTGCTCGCCTACGACGGCCTCGTGCGGTTCGGGCCGTTCGAGGGCCGCGACCAGCTGCTCGTCGGCGGGGCCAGGCCCGCGGTGGCCGACCCCGAGGCCGCGCTGGATGGCGCATTGGGCCGCGTCGTCGCGGCGCGCGCGCCGATGCACGCCGACGACGTCGCGTGGTGGATGGGCCTGCCGAAGACGCCCGTGCGCGCCTCGCTCGCCCGCGCCGGCGGGCTCGAGACCGTGCGCGTCGGCGAGCACGAGGTGCTCACCCCCGAGGGGGCGACGGCGAGCGGGACACCGGGCGAGCAGGGCGTGCTGCTCGCGCCCGGCTTCGACGAGTGGATCCTCGGCTACCGCGACCGCTCGCTCGTCGCGAGCCCGGCGGTGCTCGCCGCGGTCGTGCCCGGCGGCAACGGCGTCTTCCGCCCGACGGTGCTCGTCGACGGCGTCGCGGTCGGGACGTGGCGCATCCCCGCCGCGCGCTCGAAGGCGCCAACCGAGCCGGTGCTCGAGCTGGTCGAGCCGGTGCCGGCCGCGACGCGCCGACGGATCGACGCGGCGCTCGCGGCCTGGCCGCACCGCTGACGCGTCAGAGCTCGAGCGCCCCGCGCCAGATGCTGTTGCCCGAGTGGGTCGGGTCACCGTCGTAGGGCTCGATCGAGACGTCGACCACCGGGAAGGCCGCGAGGTCGAGGTCGGCGGGGAGCGCGAGCTCCGTCGACGACGCATCCATCACGCCGAGGCTCACCATCTGCTGCGCATCGGCGTCGAGCAGCCAGACGTCGAGGTATCCGTCGACCGTCGGCAGCGCATCCGCGTCGACCACGAGCAGCCGCTGGCCGTCGCGCTCGACGACCTCGGCGCGCGCAGCCGAGACGGTCGACGTGAGGGGCTCGAGCGCCGCGTTCGCGAACGCGGTCGACCTGGGCGCGCCGCCCACCTGAGTCACGATCAGCACGGCGAGGCTCGCGGCGAGCACCGCGGAGCCCGCGCACGCGGCGATGAGCGCGCGGGCGCTGAACCGGCGCCGCCGGCGCCGCACGACGTCGCCCGTGGGCATCCGCTGCGCGGGGGCCGCATCGCCGGTGTCGGCGGTCGGCCGCTCGACGGCCGGTCCCGGCGCGGCAGCGGCCTCCTCCGACGCGATGTCGGCGAGGATGCGGTCCCACACCCCGGCGGGCGGCTCGAGCGGCGCGATGTGCGCTGCCCGGTAGCGGTCGGCAGTCTCGCGCAGGGCGGTCAGCTCGGCACGGCACTGCGAGCAGGTCTCGAGGTGCTCAGCGCGAGCGTCGGACTCGCCCAGAGCGAGCGCGGCGAGCGCGTCAGTCGGCAGATGCTGCATGCGTGTCCTCCCATCTCTCCCTGAGTCTTCGGAGCGCTCGCGACAAGTGGCTCTTTACGGTTCCCACCGGCATGTCGAGCACCTCTGCGATCGAGGCGGTCGAGCGGTCCTCGATCACCGCGAGGCGCACGATCGTGCGCTGCGGCTCGCCGATCCGTTCGAGCTCCTCCTGCACGGTCAGCGCGTCGGACACCGCCTCCGACGTCGGGTCGCCCTCACCACGATCGAGCTGCATCGCGAGGTCCTGCGGGTCGAAGGCCTGCTCGCCGGCGTAGCGCGTGCGGTAGTGGTCGGCGATGCGCCGGCGGGCGATCGCGACGATCCAGGCGCCGAGCGGGCCGCTCGCGGGGTCGTACGAGGTGCGCGACCGCCAGACCGAGACGAACGTCTGCTGCACGACATCCTCCGCGTCGTGCGGCGCCATCGCTCGGCAGGCGATCGCGTAGACCATGCCCGCCCAGCGCTCGTAGGCCTGGCGCAGCACCTCCGGCGAGGCGTCCGACGCGAAGGCGAGCGACAGGCGCTCGACGTCGATCGGATCCTCTTCCACCACGGCCAGAACGTATCACCGGGTCACGCGGCTCACCGCGCGTCCAGGACGGCCGTCACCACGATGTTGTCCTCGTAGGCGCCGGCGGCTGCATCCCACTCGCCGCCGCAGGTGACGAGGCGCACGACGTGCTCCCCGTCCCGGGCGAAGAGCGCGTCGAGCCGGAGCTCGTCCTTCGACACCTGCTCGATGCTCGTGATCCGGTAGTCGAGCAGCGCGCCCGACGCGGTCGCGATCTCGACCGGGTCGCCCTCGACGGCGCGCAGCACCGAGGCCATCGGCGCGGCGCCGATGTCGCTGTCGACGTGCGCCGCGAGCACGGCGGAGCCCGCGTCGGCACCGGGTGCCGGGCCGAAGCGGTACCAGCCGAGCTCGCTCACGAGGTCGGGCACATCCATCTGGCCGTCCTCGCGCACGCCGACCGGGACGACGCCCAGCTCGAGGCCGACGGAGGGCACCCGCACGGTGGCGGGCGCGTCGACGGCCGCGGGTGCCTGCGGCGATGCGTCGCGCACCGCCACCCCCGTCGGCACGGTGGGCGCCGGCGTGCTGGCCGACGGCGATGCGGATGCGTCGGCCGCGGCCGCGGGTGGCGGCGCCGGTGCCGTCGTGCTCGCGTCCGCCACCGGCGCGGCGATCTGCGTCGAGGGGAGCCGCGCGAGCAGCCAGGCCCCGACGGCGATCGCCACGACGGCGATCACCGCGGCGGTCACGAAGCCCAAGCGACCGCCGCGGGAGCGACGCACGGAAGGCTCCCGCCGCGCATCGCGCGACGGGAGCCCCCGGTCGGTGCTCATGCTCAGCTGCGCTCCCGGGCGGGGCGCAGGGTGCGCGCCGTGATCAGGGCGAGGCCGAGCGCTCCGGCGAGCAGCAGCGAGAAGCCGAGCGCTCGCTGGTCCTCGACGCCGCCGAGGCCCGAGGGCACGCCGGACGGTGCGCTGTGCGCCTGCACGACCTGCACGGCGAGGGCGAGGTTGCCCTCCTCGGCGCTGCCCCAGGCGGTCACGATGGTGTTCGCGCCCTCAGCGAGCTCGAGGTCGGCCGGGCCGATCGCGACGGTGTCGGTGCCCGCGAGCACGACGTCAGCCGAGACGGCTCCGGCAGCGGTCTCGAGCGAGGCCTCGTTCGGGTTCGTGAGCGCCTCGACGATGGCCGTGCCGCCTGCGCGGACGTCGACCGACGGAGCCGCGGCGAGGTGGCGCACCGTCAGGCGTGCCTGGCCGGCCTCGACCGGGTCCGTGTCGTTCGCGAACGCCGAAAGGGTCGGGTCGCCGCCCTCGGTGAGGTGCGCGGCGAGCGTGAGGTTGGCCCCTCCCGGCACCTCGAGGCCGAGCGCCTCGATCGCGGCATCGGCCGTGTCGGGCGTGCCACCGTCGGCGAATACCTGGATGTCGTAGCTGCCGGCCGCGAGCATCATCGGGTCGGTCAGGGTGCCCGGCTCGAAGTCAGCGATGGCCTCTTCGCCATTGATGAACACGTCGACCGTGAGGCCGGGGACTGCGTGCAGGACCGAGACGGTCGACTCGTGGTTGTCGGCCATGGCGGGTGCGCCGCCGAAGGCCGTCAGGGCGAGAGCGGCGCCGACGCCGATCGCGAGCTTGCGCTTCATGGTGGTCTCCTAGGGTGCGGGGCGCCGGTTGCGCCGTCTGCACCCATATCGGCGTAGGGCCCCGGATCGGTTGCATCAGATTCGAAAGAATGCATCCCGGGCGTGTCGCGGTGGTGCTTCCGGGCCTCGGCGCCCACCGGGATCGCCTGTGGAGAGCAGGGACGGGCCCTCGCCTCGGGTGGCTAGCGTGGCGCCGTGACGATGCAGGCAGAGGGTGCGCTCTCTGAGCGCGCAGCGCCGCTCGAGCTGCGACCGATCGACGTGCTGGGCGTGCCGCTCGCGCTGGTGGGGACCGGGCTGCTCGTCGCGGCCGGGGTGGATGCCGTCGCCGCCGTACCGCTCGCGGCCGCCGCGACCGTCGCGCCGGCGCTCGCGAGGATCGATGCGACGGAGCGACGGCTGCCCAACGCGCTGACGGTGCCGCTCATCGCCCTCGGTGCGGTGGCGGTGGGATTACGGCTCGCGCAGGGCGACCTCGCGCCGCTCGCCGCGCTCGCCTGCGCGCTCGTGCTGCTCGTGATGGCGGTGCTCGGCGGGATGGGGATGGGCGACGTGAAGCTGGGCACGGGGCTCGCGCTCGCGACCGCGACGCTCGGCTGGACGGCCCCGATCGCGGGACTGGCCGCATCCGTCGTGGTCGGCGGCATCGCCGGCGCGGCCGCGCTCGCGCTCGGGCGGCGCACGGTCGCGTTCGGCCCGGCACTGCTGCTCGGCCACGGCGCGGCGGTCGCCCTCGCGCTGCAGCAGAGCTGACGGGTCTTGGTATCGCGTGCGCCGCCGGTGGCGCGCGACTGTGACGCTCCGTGACGAGGCGATTCCTGGAGGGCGGTATCTGATTCCTACCGTGGATGCAGTCCCGCCTCACGAAGGAGCCTCCATGTCGCACCGCACCGCACTCCACCGCACCGCTCGCCCGCTCGCCATCGCCGGCTCCCTCGGCCTCGCCGTCGCGCTCGTCGGCTGCAGCGCGGCATCCGGCGCCGACGATGCGGCACTCGGCTCGGCCGAGAACCCCGTGCAGCTCGGCGTCGTCGGTGCATCGGATCCGTACTGGGCCACCTACGAGGAGGCCGTCGAGGCCGAGGGCATCGCGCTCGAGATCGTCGATTTCGCCGACTACAACCAGCCCAACCCGGCGACGAGCGAGGGCGAGCTCGACATCAACCAGTTCCAGCACATCATCTACCTCGCCGACTACAACGTGAACGCGGGCGACGACCTGCAGCCCATCGGCTCGACCGCCATCTATCCGATCGGCCTCTACTCGGACAAGTACACGTCGGCGGACGAGATCCCCGACGGCGAGACGGTCATCGTGCCGAACGACGACACGAACCAGGCGCGCGGCCTGCTCGTGCTGCAGTCGGCCGGGCTCGTCTCGCTGCAGGACGGCGGCAGCCCCTACTCGACCGTCGCCGACGTCATCGAGGAGGAGTCGCGCGTCACCGTGCAGGCGGTCGACGCGGCGATCACCGCGACATCGCTGCCCGACGTCGCGGCAGCGATCGTGAACAACGACTTCATCGAGGACGCGGGGCTCGACGCCGACTCCGCGATCGCGCAGGACGACCCGAGCGACCCGGCAGCCGCGCCCTACATCAACATCTTCGCGACCCGGTCGGAGCTCGTCGACGACGAGGTGCTGGGTCGCCTGGTGGAGATCTACCAGTCCGACGAGCAGGTGCAGGCGGGCGTGCTCGAGGCCTCCGGCGGCACCGCGCTGCTCACGGTCACGCCCAAGGCCGACCTGCAGTCGGCGCTCGCCGAGGTGCAGGCGGAGCTCGCGGAGCAGTAGTCCGGCGACGGATGGGCACGGGAGCGACCGTGCCCATCCGCATGTCCGCACGACCGACGGAAGGAGGACCCGTGGCGGAGCACATCGTGCTCGACCGCGTGTCGAAGCGGTTCCCGCCCGCGAAGCGCGGCGGCGACGAGATCGTCGCGGTCGACGACGTCTCGCTCGCGATCGAGCGGGGCGAGATCTTCGGGATCATCGGCTACTCGGGAGCGGGCAAGTCGACGCTCGTGCGGCTCATCAACCAGCTCGAGCCGGTCTCGGGAGGCCGGATCACGATCGGGGACGTGCCCATCAGCGAGCTGCGGGGCAAGCGGCTCCGGGAGCAGCAGACCGGCATCGGCATGATCTTCCAGCGCTTCAACCTGCTCTCGTCCCGCACCGTCGCCGGCAACGTCTCCTACCCGCTCGAGGTCGTGGGGATGGGCCGGGCCGAGCGGCGCCGTCGGGTCGAGGAGCTGCTCGAGTTCGTCGGGCTCGCCGGCCGCGCCGACGCCTACCCCGAGCAGCTGTCCGGCGGCCAGCAGCAGCGCGTCGGCATCGCCCGGGCGCTCGCCGCGAGCCCGCAGGTGCTGCTCGCCGACGAGGCGACGAGCGCGCTCGACCCCGAGACGACCGCCGAGGTGCTCGACCTGCTCGCGCGCGTCAATCGCGAGCTCGGGGTCACGATCGTCGTCATCACGCACGAGATGGAGGTCATCACGCGCATCGCCGACCGCGTCGCCGTGATGGAGGCGGGCCGGGTCGTCGAGACCGGCACCACCTACGACGTCTTCACGCGCCCGCAGACCGCCACCGCCCGCCGCTTCGTGCAGACCGTCGTGCGGGCGCTCCCCGAGGGCGACGAGCTGCAGCAGCTGCGCGCGCAGCACGAGGGCCGGTTCTTCACCATCTCGTTCACCGACGCCGGCGCCTCGGAGGCGCGCGTCTTCGGCGCGCTCGCCCGCGCCGGCGTCGACTTCAACCTCGTGCACGGCGGCGTCGACGACATCCGGGGCCGCGTGTACGGCCTGCTCACGATCGCGGTGCGCGGCGACGCGCACGCGGTCGATGCGGCGCTCGCGCAGATCGGCCCCGGCGTGACGGTGGAGGAGCAGCGATGAGCGAGATCGTGGACCTGCTGCCCACCCTCGCCGAGCAGACGGCGATCATGCTCGGCATCGTCGCCCTGTCGCTCGCCTTCGGCGGTGTCGGCGGGCTCATCATCGGCACGGGCCTCTACGTGACCCGCGCGGGCGGCGTGCTGCAGCACCGTGCCGTCTGGTGGATCCTCAACGTGCTCGTCAACACGGTGCGGCCCATCCCGTTCATCATCCTGCTCGCCGCCGTGCAGCCGCTCGGTCGCGTCGTGGTCGGCACCGGCATCGGCACGTCGTACGCGGTGTTCGCGATCGCGCTCGCCGCGACCTTCGGCATCGCGCGCATCGTCGAGCAGAACCTCGTCTCGATCCCCGCGGGGGTGATCGAGGCGGCACGCGCGACGGGCGCGAGCCCGTGGCGCGTCATCCGCACCGTGATCCTGCCGGAGGCGCTCGGCCCGCTCGTGCTGGGGTTCACGTTCGCGGTGATCTCGATCGTCGACATGTCTGCCGTCGCGGGGCTCGTCGGCGGGCAGGGGCTCGGCAACTGGGCGGTCACCTACGGCTACCGCCAGTTCGACGAGGTCGTCACGTGGTCGGCGCTCGTCGTGGTGGTGATCGTGGTGCAGCTGATCCAGGCGCTCGGCAATGCGCTCGCCCGCCGGATCATGCGGCGCTGACCCCCGTCGAGCTGCCGGCGAGCGCGACGATGGCGCCGCGGGCGCCGAGCGGGCATCATCGTGACCGTGGACGACGACGAGCGCACCAGGATCCGGCACGACTTCCACGAGGCCGTGACCATGACGGCGTCGAGGATCGAGGAGTGGCTCGAGACGGACGAGTCGCGCGACGTGGGGCAGAAGCAGAGCGGCTCGGCCGAGTCGACCGGTCACGCCTCCGGCCGCCGCATCGTCCAACTGCTGCGCACGAAGCAGGCAGACCTCACCGATGACGACTACGACCACATGCAGAAGGTCACGGGCTACGTCGCGCGGCACTCGAAGCAGCGGCCCGACGGGGACATCACCGACACGCGCTGGCGCTACTCGCTCATGAACTGGGGCCACGACCCGCTGGACTGAGCCCCACGCGATCCGGCACGCGCCAGCGGGCTCAGGCGACCGACGCCTCCGTGAGCTCGGCGGCGTAGGCCCGGATCGAGCGGTTGTAGCGCGGCAGCGTCGGCTCGAGCGCCTCGATCACCACCCGCAGCGCCTCGTCGTGGCGGCCGGCGCTGTGGAGCGCGAGCGCGAGGAACACCCGCGGCGACGCCCCGGTCGAGGGATGCTCGGGCGCGGCGTCGAGCACCGCGATCGCGTCATCGAGGCGGCCGGTGTTGCGCAGCGTCGAGCCGTGCTGCACCGCGAGCTGCGCGTGCTGCTCCGCGTCGAGCCCGAGCTTCAGCGCCCGCTCGTACTCGCGCTCCGCCTCGTGCTCGCGACCGTGCGAGTCGAGCATGCCGGCGAGCTCGAACGCCGCCCGCCCGTCGGCGCCCGGGTACGCGGTCGCGAGGGCGCGCATCCCCTCGACCGCCTCGTCGGCGGGCGTCTCGTCGACGCGGTCCCACAGCGCCGCGACCGCCGCGCTCCACGCCGCGACCTCCCACTCGACGCTCACAGCTGCAGTCCCGTGTGGTGCGCCGCGAACGCGAGCTGATCGGCGAACTCGAGCGCCGCCGCATCCTTCGGCTTGCCCATGCCGTGCCCGGCCCGCGTGTCGATCGAGAGCAGCACCGGCGCATCCGCCCCGGCCGCCTGCTGGGCGCGCTGCAGCTCGGCCGCGAACTTGAACGAGTGCGCGGGCACGACCCGGTCGTCGTGGTCGCCCGTCGTGATGAGGGTCGGCGGATGCGCGACCTCGCGCACGTTGTGCAGCGGCGAGTAGGCGCGCAGGGAGGCGTGCGCCTCGGGCTCGTCGGGGTCGCCGTAGTCGCTCGCCCACGCCCAGCCGATCGTGAACCGGTGGTAGCGCAGCATGTCGAGCACACCGACGCCCGGGAGCACCGCCGCCCACAGCTCGGGGCGCTGGGTGAGCGCCGCGCCCGCGAGCAGGCCGCCGTTCGAGCGGCCGTGCAGCGCGAGCTGCTCGTGGGTCGTGACGCCGATCGCGACGAGGTGCTCGGCGATCGCGAACAGGTCGTCGAAGACCTGCTGCTTGCGCTCCTTCGTGCCGCCCTTGTGCCAGTCGGAGCCGAACTCGCCGCCGCCGCGAAGGTTGGGCACGACGAGCACGCCGCCGGCCGCGACCCACGCGGCGAGCACGGCGCGGAAGCCGGGGTTCATCGGGATGTTGAAGCCGCCGTAGCCCCAGATGAGCGTCGGCCGGTGCGCATCGCCGACATCGCCCTCCGGTCGTACGAGGAAGGCCGGCACGATCTCGCCGTCGGTCGACGCGGTGCGGATGCGCTGCGTCACCGCCGCCGGCGCGGCCGGTCCGGGCGTCGGCAGCGTGCGGTGCGAGACGAGCCGCGCCCCGTCGACCTCGATGACGTGCCGCGTGCCGCGGTCGACGAAGCTCTCGGTGCTGACGAGCACCGTGCTCGACGCGTCGCTGGCGTCCGAGCCGGTGATGGAGATGCCGTCGCCGAGCGGCACGAGGTCGCCGAGCAGCCCGTCGAAGGTTGCGAGCTGCATGCGGTGGCTCGCGTCGTGCGAGTACTCGAGCACGAGGCCGGTCGCGGTGAGCGACGCGTCGAGCAGCACGTCCTCGGGGTGCTCGGGCACGAGGGTCGACTGGGCGCCGGTCGCGAGGTTGAAGGCGGCGAGCCGGTAGCGGGGTGCGCCCTCGTCGGTGACCGCGAAGAGCGCGCCGCCGTGGATGCCGATGGCGTTCCACTCGTGCTCGTGCCCCGTGACCAGCTGGCGCAGCGCATCCGCCCCGTCGTCGTGGCGGCGCACCGCGAGGTCGTTGCCGCTCGACGAGCCGGTGTCGGTCGAGAGCACGAACCACTCGTCGTCGCGCGGCCAGTGGCGGGCGAACATGCGCGGCGCATCCGGCATCGAGAAGAGCACCGTGTCGTCAGCGACGTGCGTGCCGACGGCGTGCGCCATGAGCCGGCCCGCGCCCATCTCGTCGGTGAGCGCATCGCCGGTCGGGGCGTCGTACGCCCAGTAGCTGAAGCCGCGGTCACCCGGCAGCCAGACGGCGCTGTTCCACTTCGTCCACGGGATCTCGTCGCGGAGGTCCTCGCCCGTCGCGACATCGCGGATGCGGATGGTGCGCCAGTCGGAGCCGCCGTCGGCCGCGCCGTAGGCGAGCAGCGCGCCGTCGGGCGAGACGCTCGCCATCGTGACGGCGACCGTGCCGTCGTCGGAGAGGCCGTTCGGGTCGAGCAGCACGCGCGGCGCGTCGTCGAGCTCGTCGACCGAGGCTGCGGTGACGAGCACCGGCTGGTTCTGGCCGTCGCCGTGCCACGCGAAGGCGCGGCCGCCGCGCACCCACGGGCACCCGCGGGTCGGAGCCGTGAGCAGCGCCGTGACGCGCTCGCGGAACGCCTCGCGGGCGGGGAGCGCGGCGAGCACGGGCTCGGCGAACGCGTTCTGCGCCTCGATGAACGCGCGCGTCTCGGCCGATTCTCCGTCCTCGAGCCAGCGGTACGGGTCGGCGATCGCCTCCCCGTGCACGGTCTCCACGGTCTCGTCTCGTCGCACCTCGGGGTATCGCATCCGCTCAGCCTACGAGGCGCCGGCCGGGCCTCCGTTGTGCGCGCTGCGCGCGATCGTCACTGCGACAGGTCTCGGCTCAGCCGGTCGAGCAGCGCCTCGAGCGAGATCTCGAACTCCTCGTCGCTGCGGTCCTCGCTCAGCAGCGCGCGGAGGCGCAGCACCTCGGGCGCATCGTCGAGCGAGACCTGCCCGTCGCGCTCGGGGATCGTCGCGTCGCCCTCGTCGAGCGGCTCCTCGACCGGGCCGGTCTCGGCTCCGCGGACGGTCGACTCGAGCAGCAGCTGGCCGAGCAGGAAGCTGCTGAAGGAGCGGTACGCGTCGACAGCCTGCTCGTCGGTGAAGCCGTGCCCGATGAGCGAGCCGAGGAAGGTGTCGACGACCTCGACGCTGCGCAGCGGCGGTCGCAGCCACGGCGCCGAGGGGTGGCGGGTGGCGATGAGCGGGAACGCCTTCGGGTGCTCGGTCGCGATGCTGCGCACCTCGTGGGCGACCGTCTGCAGGAAGCCCTGCCAGTGCTCGGCGAGCTCGTCGTCGAGGTTCGACGTCAGGTTGCCCATGAGGAGCGCCACGACGCCCTCGAGCAGGTCCTCCTTGCCGTGCACGTGGCGGTACAGCGCCATCGCCTCGACGCCCAGCTCCTGCGCGAGCGATCGCATCGAGAGGCTGTGGGCGCCGGATCGATCGATCTGGCCGAGGGCGGTGGCGACGATGAGGTCGCGGCTGAGGCGACGCGGTGGCGTCGCCGACCGGTCCTTGCTCGCTCGCTCGGCCATGACGGCCCTCCTCTGAGGAATGCTGATCGTTGCCTTGACGGCCGCGCGTCGCTCGACTGTATGCTCACGCTACTCGTGTTTACGCTGTAAACAATCCGGCCGACCATGACCGCGCCGACCCTGACCGCGAGGACCGACGATGGGCGCGCCGCGACGCGCGCCGGAGGAGCACGACCGCCCTGCCATGACTGACATCGACTTCATCACCGCGCCGTGGATCGCGGCATTCTCGACGCGCGCTGACCGAGCACGACTCCGCGGCGGCCCACGGCAGCCGCCCGTCACCACCGCCTTCGAGGTGCGCATCCTCCGCGAGGGCAACCGCAACGTCCTCCAGGCGGGCGCCGCCTCGCGCCTCGTGTCGACGGCGTTCCTCGAGGCCCTCTTCATGACGACGACGGATCCGGCGCTGCAGCGCATCCTGCCCCGCAACTCGCGCTCGCCGCTCTGGGTCATCGGCACCGGGCTGCACGGCGACTTCGACGAGGTCTCGCTGGCCTTCTACGCGAAGCGGATGGGTCGCGCCGACCTCGCCTACGACCTCATGGAGGAGCTCGCCGACCGCAGCGTCACGCTCGCGCAGCGCTGGGCGGAGCTCGGCGGCGGCCCCGTGCCGCCCGACGAGCCGCGCGTGCTGAGCGGGCACTGACCGCCGCGCCGAGGCGGCTGCATTTCCGGCGGCGGGCAGCGCCCGATCGGCTACTTCGCGACGCCCGGGTGCGTCATCGACAGCAGGTCGAGCGCCTTGTCCATGTCGGCCTCCGACAGCTCGCCGCGCTCGACGTAGCCGAGGTCGATGACGGCCTCGCGCACCGTGATGCCCTGCTTGACCGAGTGCTTCGCGATCTTCGCTGCGGCCTCGTAGCCGATGAGGCGGTTGAGCGGCGTCACGATCGACGGGCTCATGCCCGCGAGCGCCGCGGCCCGCTCGAGGTCGGCCTCGAGCCCGGCGATGGTCTTGTCGGCGAGCACGCGTGAGGCGTTCGAGAGCAGCCGGATCGACTCCAGCAGCGCCGTGCCCATCACCGGGATCTGCACGTTGAGCTCGAACGAGCCGGAGGCGCCCGCCCACGCGACGGTCGCGTCGTTGCCGATGATGCGCGCGCACACCATGAGCACGGCCTCCGGCACGACCGGGTTGACCTTGCCCGGCATGATCGACGAGCCCGGCTGCAGGTCGGGGATGCGCAGCTCGCCGAGACCCGTGTTGGGGCCGGAGCCCATCCAGCGCAGGTCGTTGTTGATCTTCGTGAGCGAGACCGCGATGGTGCGGAGCGCCCCGGATGCCTCGACGAGGCCGTCGCGGTTGGCCTGCGCCTCGAAGTGGTTGCGCGCCTCCGTGATCGGCAGCCCGCTCGACGCGGCGATCTCGGCGATGACCTTCTCGGGGAAGCCGAGCGGCGTGTTGATGCCGGTGCCGACGGCCGTGCCGCCCTGCGGCACCTCGGCGACGCGGGGGAGGGCCGCCTCGATCCGCTCGATGCCGTAGCGGATCTGCGCGGCGTAGCCGCCGAACTCCTGGCCGAGGGTGACGGGCGTCGCGTCCATGAGGTGCGTGCGGCCCGGCTTCACCGCATCCGCCCACAGGGTCGCCTTCTCCTCGAGCGCCTCGGCGAGGTGCGCGAGCGCCGGGATGGCCTGCTCGATGAGCGCACCCGTCACCGCGATGTGCACGGAGGTGGGGAAGACGTCGTTCGACGACTGGGATGCGTTGACGTGGTCGTTGGGGTGCACCATCTCGCCGCGGTGGCCGGTCGCCAGGGTCGCGAGCACCTCGTTCATGTTCATGTTCGAGGAGGTGCCGGAGCCGGTCTGGTAGGTGTCGATCGGGAACTGGTCGTGGTGGGCGCCGCCGATGACCTCGTCGGCCGCGGCGACGATCGCGTCGGCGACGTCGGCCTCGAGCACGCCGAGCTCGCGGTTGGCGATCGCCGCGGCGCGCTTGATGCGCGCGAGCGCCACGATCTGCGCGGGCTCGAGCCCGGAGCCCGAGATGGGGAAGTTCTCGACGGCGCGCTGCGTCTGCGCGGCGTACAGCGCGTCCTTCGGGACGCGCACCTCGCCCATCGTGTCGTGCTCGATGCGGTACTGGTCCTGCGCGTTCACGTCGTCGTGCCTCCGGTCTCGTGGCGGTGTGCTTCTGGGGGTCACTCCGCGGCCGCGAGCTCGGCGCTCACGGCCTCGGAGAAGATCTGCAGCTCGGCGTCGCCTGCGGTTCCGGCGACGACGACGGTGGATGCGCCCACCTCGGTCGTGAGGACGTACGCGAGGTTGCCGGGGTCCTCGGCGGAGCGCTGGTCGTGCTCGGCCCAGACGATCCCGTCGATCTCGCGCTCGCCCGTCTGCGGGGCGCCCTCGATCGCGGTCGCGAGCCACGTGGGGTTCGCGTCGATGGCCTGGGTGAAGGAGAGGAACTGCGGCTGCGGATCGCCCGGCGTGACGTAGCCCGCGTACCAGGTGGTGACGCCGTCGGAGCCGCTGCGGACCTCCGCGACGTTGGCCGCCCAGCCCTCGGGCAGCTCCGGAGAGACGAGCGGGGCGTCGATCGTCTGCTGCGCCGAGGCGGCGGCCGCGGCCACGTCCACAGGCTCGCGCTCGGGGGTCCCCGGCCGCACGACGACGAGCATCATCACGAGCACGAGCGCGAGGCACACGACGAGCGCGCCGATGAGGTTCGCGAAGGTCTGGTTGTCGCGGTGGCGCTTCGACGCCGCCGCCTTGCGCGCGGCCGTCTCCTCGGGCGTCTCCGGGCGACCCAGCTCGGCGACGATGCGGCGATCGCGGCTCATGCCCCGTCGGCCCCCTGCGCCGCCGCGGCGGGACCCGCCGCACGAGCGGCGTCGAGGCGCGCCTTCGCGCCCTGCAGCCACTGCTCGCACCGGTCGGCGAGCGCGTTGCCGCGCTCCCACAGCGCGAGCGACTCCTCGAGCGATGCGCCCCCCGACTCGAGCGCGTGCACGACGCGCACGAGCTCATCGCGCGCGGCCTCGTAGCCGAGCTCGGCGACGGGCGCGAGGTCGGTCGCGGGCGCCGTGGGGTCGGGGGTGGTCACGATCCGAGTCTATCGCGGCGCGCGCCGCCCAGCGCGGGCGCCGTGTACCCCGACGGGCGCGGTGCCCGTGCCAGAATCGCTGTCTGACTTCCGTCGATCGTGAGGATCCGCTGTGCCCACCGCTCCCACCGACTCCACCATGGCCGAGATCCAGTCGCTCATCGGCTTCGACACCACGAGCCGCGACTCGAACCTGCCCCTCATCGACCACGTCGCGCAGCGCCTCGCCGAGGTGGGCGTCGAGCCGGTGCTCGTGCCGAACGCCGAGGGCACGAAGGCAAACCTGCTCGCGACGTTCCCCGCCGCCGACGGCACCGTGAGCGGCGGCGTCGTGCTGTCGGCGCACACCGATGTCGTGCCGGTCGACGGTCAGGCGTGGAGCAGCGAGCCGTTCGCGCCCGAGATCCGCGACGGCCGCCTGTACGCGCGCGGCAGCGCTGACATGAAGTCGTTCCTGGGCGTCGTCGTCGCGAAGCTGCCGCAGCTCGCGGCGGCAGCGCTCGCCGAGCCCATCCACCTCGCCTTCTCGTACGACGAGGAGGTCGGCTGCGTCGGAGCGATCGGTCTCGTCGACGAGATCGTGCGGCGCGGCCTCGCCCCGCGCGGCTGCGTCGTCGGCGAGCCGACGAGCATGCGCATCGTGCGCGGCCACAAGTCGATGAACGTCTTCCGGGTCGACGTCCGCGGCCTCGCCGCGCACTCGTCGCTCACGCCGCAGGGCGTGAACGCGATCGAGCACGCGGCCGAGCTCGTGCGCTTCGTGCACGGCGTCGCCGACGAGATGCGCGTCGAGGGGCCGTTCGACGACGCCTACGTCGTGCCGTTCACGACCGTGAGCGTGAACCGCATCGAAGGCGGCATCGCCGTCAACACCATCCCCGCCGAGTGCACCGTGCAGTTCGAGTTCCGCGCGCTCACCACCGTCGACCACGAGGCGCTCGTCGAGCGCTTCCGCGCCGAGTGCCGCCGCATCGAAGCCGTCATGCGCGAGCAGCACCCGGATGCGAGCGTCGAGCTCACGACCACCGCGGCCGCCCCGGGCGTCGACACGCCCGCCGACGCCGACATCGTCGCGATGGCCGCCGCGTGGGGCGGCGAGCCGAGCGACACGAAGGTGACCTACGGCACCGAGGCCGGGCTCTTCGCGCAGGCGGGCATCCCCACCGTGGTCTGCGGCCCCGGCGACATCGCGCAGGCGCACGCCCCCGACGAGTTCATCGACCTCGCGCAGATCGCGCAGTGCGAGGCCTTCATCGACCGGCTGATCGCCGGCCTCTCCCGCACCGATGAGGAGTCAGCATGACCACCGCAGCACCCGCCACCGAGGTGACGCCCGAGCGGCTCGCCGCCGCCAAGAAGGCGGTGATCTCGAGCTCGATCGGCGCCGCCCTCGAGTGGTTCGACATCATCGTCTACGCGTCGTTCGCCGTCGTGATCACCGCGAACTTCTTCCCCGACGCCGGCGAGTACGGCCTCATCTACACGTTCGCGACGTTCGCGACCACCTACCTCATCCGCCCGCTCGGCGGCATGATCCTCGGCAGCTGGGCCGACCGGAAGGGGCGCAAGAACGCCCTCACGGTCACGCTGCTGCTCATGATGGTCGGCACGCTGCTCATGGCGGTCGCGCCCACCTACGCGATGGTCGGCGTCTGGGGCGGCGTCATCATCCTGCTGTCGCGGCTCATCCAGGGCTTCTCGGCGGGCGGCGAGTTCGGCACCGCGACGACCTTCCTCATCGAGACGGCGCCGCACAAGAAGATGTTCTACGCGTCGTGGCAGATCGCGGCGCAGGGCGCCTCGATGCTGCTCGCGTCGGGGTTCGGCTTCGCGCTCAACACCTGGCTCTCCGAGGAGGACCTGTACTCGTGGGGCTGGCGCGTGCCGTTCTTCGTCGGCCTGCTCATCGGCCCGGTGGGCCTCTACATCCGCGCCAAGCTCGCCGAGCCGCAGGAGCTCGTCGCGACGGAGCGCCGGAAGTCGCCGCTCGGCACGCTCTTCCGCGAGCACTGGGGCCGCCTGCTCGCGGGCTCGGCGATCATCGGCGTCGCCACGATCTCGGTCTACATGATCCTGTACATGCCGACGTTCGCGGTGACGAACCTCGACATCCCGCCGACCGCCGCCTACCTCGGCGGTGTCGTGGCCGGCACGATCACGGTGTTCGGCTCGCCCTGGGTCGGGCACCTCGCCGACCGGTTCGGGCCGGCGCGCATCATGACGTACGCGGCCGTCGCGGCGCTCGTGCTCGCCTGGCCGATCTTCCAGCTCATCGTGACGCTGCGCAGTGTCGTGGCGCTCGTCATCGCGATCGCGCTGCTGGGCGTGATCATGGCGTTCTACTTCGCGCCGCTGCCGGGCCTGCTCTCGTCGATGTTCCCCGCCGACATCCGCGGCTCCGGCCTGTCGGTGACCTACAACGTGGGCGTCACGCTGCTGGGCGGCATCGCGCCGCTCGTGCTCACGTGGCTGCTGCAGGTCACCGGCTCGCTCAACGCGCCGAGCCTCTACTACATGGCGATCGCCGTGCTCTCGCTCGTCGGCCTGTACTTCGTGCGCAAGCGCTACCTGCAGCGCTGAGCCCGGCCCGCAGCGCCTCGATGCCCCGGCTGCGGCCGGGGCATCGTCGTGCGTGCGCTCAGCCCTCCGGATGCGCGGCGCGCACCTCGGCGTCGAGCGTGCCGCTCGCGAGCGTGACGAGCAGGGCGTCGCCCGGAGCGACCGCGCCCGCCTCGCGCGCGACCGAGCCCGAGGCGGTCTGCACGACCGCGTAGCCGCGGTCGAGCGTCGACTGCGGGCTGAGCGCCCGCAGCGTCTGCCGCAGGTGGTCGAGGCGCTGGCCCCCGAGCTCGACGACGCGGGCGGCGAGCTCGTCGGCGCGCGCGGTGAGCCGCGCGAGGTCCTGGGCGCGGGTGTCGAGCATCGACTCGGGCCGGGCGAGCGCGGGCCGCGTGCGGACGGCCTCGAGGCGGTCCGTCTCGCGCGCGACGTGCTGCGTCACCCTGGCGCGCAGCTGCGCCCGCGCCTGCGCGATGCGGGAGAGCTCCTCCGCGACGTCCGGCACGATCCGCTTCGCCGCATCCGTCGGGGTGGATGCGCGGAGGTCAGCGACGTCGTCGAGCAGCGGCCGGTCGGCCTCGTGGCCGATCGCCGAGACGATGGGCGTCGTCGCGGCAGCGACGGCGCGCACGAGGCGCTCGTCGCTGAAGCCGAGCAGGTTCTGGAAGTCGCCGCCGCCGCGCGCGATCACGATCACCTCGACCTCGGCGTCGGCCTCGAGCCGCTCGAGCGCCGCGAGCACCGTCGGCACCGTCTGGTCGCCCTGCACCGCGGCGTGCTCGACGCGGAACCGCACGCCGGGCCAGCGCAGCTGCGCGTTGCGCAGCACATCCTTCTCCGCGTCCGAGTCGCGGCCCGTGATGAGGCCGACGGTGCCGGGCAGGAAGGGGAGCGGGCGCTTGCGCGCGGCGTCGAAGAGGCCCTCGGCCGCGAGCGTCCGGCGCAGCTGCTCGAGCCGCGCGAGCAGGTCGCCGAGGCCGACGTGGCGGATCTGCGCCGTCGCCATCGAGAGCGTGCCGGCGCGCGGCCAGTAGTCGGGCTTCACGAGCAGCACGGCGCGGTCGCCCTGCTTGAACTCGCCCTCGATGCGCGCGAGCGTCGAGCTCCAGACGTTGAAGGAGACGGTCGCGTCGCTCGAGACGTCCTTGAGCTTGCCGAAGACGTTGCCGCGGGAGTTCGACCACTGGGTGATCTCGCCCTCCACCCACAGGTGGCCGAGCCGGCCGATGTACGACTTCAGCTCGCCGCCCAGGCGCTCGACGCTCCACGGCTCGTCGGGCGTGCCCGTGATGCGCTCCGCCATGCGGCTCCCGTCGTCGCTCCTGCCGCTGAGGGCGGCACGTCGCTCTCCAACGTAGACTGGACGGGTGACGATCACGAACGGACGAGTCCCGCTCGACGCCCCGCGTCCAGCACTCCGCCGGGGTCGGCTCCAGGACCTCCCCGTCGACGGCGGCAAGCACATCCTGCTCGCGACGCCGCGCGGCTACTGCGCCGGCGTCGACCGCGCGGTGCTCGCCGTCGAGAAGGCGCTCGAGCAGTACGAGGGCCCCATCTACGTGCGCAAGGAGATCGTGCACAACAAGCACGTCGTCTCGACGCTCGAGGAGCAGGGCGCGATCTTCGTCGACGAGGTGGATGCGGTGCCCGAGGGCTCACGCGTCATCTTCAGCGCCCACGGCGTGAGCCCCGCGGTCGTGCAGGCGGCAGCGGATCGCGGTCTCGACGCGATCGACGCGACCTGCCCGCTCGTCACGAAGGTGCACCGGGAGGCCGTGCGCTTCGCTCGCGACGACTTCGAGATCCTGCTCATCGGCCACGAGGGCCACGAGGAGGTCGAGGGCACCGCGGGCCACGCGCCCGACCGCGTCACGATCGTGAACAGCCCCGACGAGGCCGACACCGTGCAGGTGCAGGACCCCGATCGGCTCGTGTGGCTCAGCCAGACGACCCTCTCGGTCGACGAGACGATGGAGACGGTGCGCCGGCTGCGCACGCGCTTCCCCAACCTGCAGGATCCGCCGAGCGACGACATCTGCTACGCGACGCAGAACCGCCAGGTCGCCATCAAGAAGGTCGCGCCCGACGCCGATCTCGTCATCATCGTCGGCAGCGCGAACTCGTCGAACTCGGTGCGCCTCGTCGAGGTCGCGCTCGAGTACGGCGCGAAGGCCGCCTACCGCGTCGACTACTCGACCGAGATCCAGCAGGAGTGGCTCGAGGGCGTCCGGTCGATCGGCCTCTCGAGCGGCGCGAGCGTGCCGGAGGGCCTCGTGCGCGAGGTGCTCGCCGAGCTCGAGGATGCCGGCTACCGCGACATCCGCGAGGTGCGCACGGCTGAGGAGGACCTCATCTTCTCGCTGCCCAAGGAGCTGCGCCCGAGTCGCAAGCGCTGACGCGACGGTCTCCTGGCGGGCTCCCAGTGCCCGTCGATACGCTGGCGGCATGACTGATCAGCTTCGAGACGGAGACAGCGTCCAGGCGACCGCGGCGGGAGCCGTCGACGACGGTGCCGGCGGCATCGCGCCCGAGGGGGTCGACGCCGTCCGCCAGGCCGACGCGATCGACATCGACCAGGTCGACGACGAGGAGCAGGCGCTCGGCGCCATCTCGACGACGCCGGTCGACGCCGGCGGCGAGGTCGCGGATCCCGAGCAGTGGGCCGAGCGGATGGCCGACGGCGAGGACTTCGACGAGTCGATGGGGGAGTCCGCCGACGACGACCGCGTGCTCGCCACCGACGAGCTCGATGAGATCGACGACGACGACGCGCCTGAGGGCGCGGAGGCGCGCGACGAGGAGTTCGAGGGCGACGATCCCGCCGACATCCCCGACGAGCACGGCGGCACGCAGGCCGGCGTCGACACCGACGACAACGGCGTCGACGACACGACGCTGCCCGAGGGCACCGACAGCATCGTCGACGACACCGACTGGGAGTGACGGACTTCTCAACGTCGCCGGTGGTCACTCGTCGCTATATGCGCGACGAACGACCACTGGCGACGTTGAGAGAGCTACCGGTCGTCAGGGGACGAGGCGCTCGAGCACGCGCACGGCCTCGCCCGTGCCGTCCTCGTCGCGGATGCGTGCACCCAGCTCGCTCGCGCGCTCCCGGTAGGAGGGCGTGGACACGAGCATCGACAGGCGGCCGTGCAGCGACTCGGCCGTGAGCTGCCGCTGCGGCAGCGGCGCGGGGCCGACGCCCAGCTCGCTGACCCGCCGGCCCCAGAACGGCTGATCGCCCAGGAACGGCACGACCAGGGTGGGCCTGCCGGCGCGGAGCCCGGCGGCGAGCGTGCCGGAGCCGCCGTGGTGCACGACCGCGTCGACGCGGGGGAAGAGCCAGTCGTGCGGCGCGCCGTCGATGACGAGCACGTCGTCGCTCGGCTCGAGCTCGAGCCCGCCCCAGCCGCGGAGCACGACGGCGCGCACCCCCGCCGCGGCGACGCCGCGCACCACGGCTTCGCTGCGCCTGCGGTCGCCGCCGCCGAACTGCATGCTGCCGAAGCCGATCGCGACGAGCGGCCGATCGTGCTGCCGCGCGAGGAAGCCCTCGAGCTCGGCAGGCGGCGACCATGCGGGATCGCGGTCGAGGAACCAGGGGCCGGTCACGTGCGCCTCGGGCGGGAAGTCGTCCGGCACGGGGAGGATGTGGCGGCTGTAGGGGTAGAGGATGTGCCGCGCGCCGCCGTCGGGGAGCGTGAGCATCCGCGACCAGCGCGAGATGCGCGGCAGCCCGAGCTGCCGGCGGAACCGGTTGATCATGCCGCCGTACGCGAGCGCGGTCGTGCGCAGCAGCTGGTAGCTCGCGCGGTTCAGCCCCTTTGGCAGCCCCGGCAGGAACGGGAAGGGGAACGCATCCGTGGGTGTGAAGTACGGCAGCGGCAGCGAGAGCACGCCGGGCACGCCGAGGCGCTCGGCGACGGTGTCGCCGCCGAGCGCCTTCGGGTGGTGCACCACGATGTCGGGCGCCACGTCGCGCGCGATCCGCCACTGGTCGGCGAACGACTGCCGCGTGGCCTCGATCATCGCCGGCGCATGCCGCAGCGGGCTCGCCTCCGAGGCCATGAGCGCGCGCATCGCCTCGTGCATGCCCTCGAACGCGGGCTCCAGCCGCACACCGGCCAGCGCCGCGAGCTCGGCATGAGCCGACGGCGCGGCGAGCACCGCCTCGTGGCCCGCCTCGCGCAGCGCCTTGGCGAGCGCGGCGTACGGCTGCACGTCGCCCCTCGTGCCGTAGGCGATGATGAGCGCCCGCATGACGGCTCGGGCTACTTGCCGGACCAGCCCGCCGAGCCGAGCTGCTGGGTCGCCGAGACGACGCGCGCGGCCATCGCCGACTCCGCCGCCTTGCCCCACGAGCGCGGGTCGTAGACCTTCTTGTTGCCCACCTCGCCGTCGAGCTTCAGCACGCCGTCGTAGTTCGCGAACATGCTGCCCGCCACTGAGCGCGTGTAGGCGTACTGGGTGTCGGTGTCGATGTTCATCTTGATGACGCCGTTGCGCACCGCTTCGGCGATCTCCTCGTCGCTCGAGCCGGAGCCGCCGTGGAAGACGAGGTCGAGCGGCTTGCCATCGGTGCCGTACTTCTCGGCGAGCCCAGCCTGGATCTCGCCGAGCAGCTCGGGCCGCAGCCGCACGTTGCCCGGCTTGTAGACGCCGTGCACGTTGCCGAAGGTGAGCGCCGCCATGTAGCGGCCCTGCTCGCCGAGCCCGAGCGCCTCGACGGTCGCGATCGCGTCGTCGAGGGTCGTGTAGAGCTGGTCGTTGATCTCGTGGCTGACGCCGTCCTCCTCGCCGCCGACGACGCCGATCTCGACCTCGAGCACCTGGCCGAGCGCATGCGTGCGGGGGAGGATCTGCTTCGCGATCTCGAGGTTCTCCTCGAGCGGCACGGCCGAGCCGTCCCACATGTGCGACTGGAAGAGCGGCGCGCGCCCCGCGCGCACCTCCTCCTCGCTCGCGTCGAGCAGCGGGAAGACGAACCCGTCGAGCGCGTCCTTGGGGCAGTGGTCGGTGTGCAGCGCGACCGTGATCGGGTAGGCCTTCGCGACCTCGGTGACGAAGCGCGCGAACGCGATCGCGCCGCCCGCGCGGTTCTTCACGCTCTGGCCCGCGAAGAAGTCGGCACCGCCGGTCGTGACCTGGATGATGCCGTCGGAGCCGGCGTCGGCGAGCCCCTGCAGCACGGCGTTGATCGTCGACGACGACGACACGTTGATGGCGGGGTAGGCGAAGCCGTTCTGCTTGGCCTTGTCGAGCATCGCTGCGTACTGCTCGGTGGTTGCGACGGGCATGCTGTGGCTCCTGACTCGTCTGGTCGCGGGCCTCGAGGCACGGGCCGCGCGGGATCGCCATCAGTCTAGGTCGGAGGGGTGCCGACGGGATGGGCGAAGACGCGTGACAGGGAACCCGACTTCCTATAGGATTTGACGACGTGCACGCCCCGCCTGGGGTTCCGACCCGAGGAGAGCGCAATGACGCGACTGTTCAACGATCCGTCCCAGTTCGCCGACGAGATGATCGAGGGCTTCGCCGCAGCGGCGTCGCGCTGGGTCCAGGCGGCTCCCGGCGGCGTGGTCCGCTCGACCAAGGCCGACGAGCCCACGGTCGCGCTCGTCATCGGCGGTGGCAGCGGCCACTACCCGGCGTTCGGCGGGCTCGTCGGCCCCGGGCTCGCGCACGGCGCCGCGATGGGCAACCTGTTCGCCTCGCCGTCGGCGCAGCAGGTCTACGCGATCGCCAAGGAGGCCGACCAGGGCCTCGGCGTGCTGCTCAGCTACGGCAACTACGCGGGCGACGTGCTGCACTTCGACCAGGCGCAGGAACGCCTGCGCGCGGAGGGCATCGACGTGCGCACCGTCACCGTCACCGACGACATCTGGAGCGCACCGCAGGACCGGCGCGAGCAGCGCCGCGGCATCGCCGGCGACCTCGCGGTGTTCAAGGCCGCGGGCGCCGCGGCGCAGGCGGGCTACGACCTCGACGGCGTCGAGCGCGTCGCCCAGGCCGCGAACGAGCGCACGCGCTCGTTCGGCGTCGCCTTCTCGGGGTGCACGCTGCCCGGCGCATCCGAGCCGCTGTTCACCGTGCCCGAGGGCAAGATGGCCGTCGGGCTCGGCATCCACGGCGAGCCGGGGATCGACGAGGTCGACGTCCCCACCGCCGACGAGCTCGCCGCCATGTTCGTCGAGAAGCTGCTCGACGAGGTGCCCGACGGCGTGGAGGTCGAGGGCGCTCGCGTCGTGCCGCTGCTCAACGGCCTCGGCAGCGTGAAGTACGAGGAGCTCTTCGTCGTCTACCGCCGCGTGCACGCGCTGCTCGAGGAGCGGGGCATCACCGTCGTCGAGCCGGAGGTGGGGGAGCTCTGCACGAGCTTCGACATGGCCGGCACGTCGCTGACGCTGCTGTGGCTCGACGACGAGCTCGAGCGCCTCTGGGCGGCACCGGCCGACAGCTCCGGCTTCCGCAAGGGCTCCGTCGCGCCGCAGCAGCAGGCGGATGCGGTCGAGACCGTCGTCGACGTGCAGGACGTGCCCGAGTCGACGGCCGAGTCGCGCGACGCCGCGCACCTCATCGCCGCATCCCTCGCCGCCGTCGCGGACGTGATCGACGAGGCTGCCGAGGAGCTCGGCCACATGGATTCGGTGGCCGGCGACGGCGACCACGGCATCGGCATGCAGCGCGGGTCCCGCGCGGGCAGCGAGGCCGCGACCGCGGCCTTCCGCGCGGGTGCGGGCGCGAGGACGACGCTCGTCTGGGCGGCCGACGCGTGGAGCGATCGCGCTGGCGGCACCTCCGGCGCCATCTGGGGCGAGATGCTCCGCACGCTCGGCGAGCACGTGGGCGACGACCGGCACGTGACCGCGCAGACCGTCGCCGACGGGATCGTCGCGGCGAAGGAGGCGGTGATGGCCTTCGGCAAGGCGAAGGTGGGCGACAAGACGATGGTCGACGCCATCGTGCCGTTCTCCGACGACCTGGCCCGCCGCATCGCCGACGGCCAGCGGCTGCGCGACGCGTGGGGCCACTCCGCGGGCGTCGCCGACGAGGCGGCGCAGGAGACGGCCGCGCTCGCCGCCACCCTCGGCCGCGCGAAGTCGCACGGCGACAAGTCGATCGGCACGCCCGACCCGGGCGCCGTGTCGTTCGCCCTCATCTGCAACACGATCTACGACGTCCTCACCACAGACAGGGAGCAGTGACCATGGCGATTCGCCTCATCGTCGGCAGCGACAAGGCCGGCTTCGACTACAAGGAGATCCTCAAGCGCGAGCTGGAGGGCCACGAGCTCGTCGAGTCCGTGGTCGACGTCGGCGTGGACGACGCCGACGGCGCGACCTCGTACCCGAAGGTCGCGATCGAGGCCGCCGAGCGCGTCGCGCGCGGCGAGGCCGACCGGGCGCTGCTCGTCTGCGGCACGGGCCTCGGCGTCGCGATCGCGGCGAACAAGGTCTCGGGCATCCGCGCCGTCACCGCCCACGACTCCTACTCGGTCGAGCGCGCCATCCTCTCGAACGACGCGCAGGTGCTCTGCATGGGTCAGCGCGTCGTGGGCATCGAGCTCGCGAAGCGCCTCTCGAAGGAGTGGCTGACGTACACGTTCGACCCGTCGAGCCACTCCCAGGCGAACGTCGACGACATCTGCGCGTACGAGGGCTGAATTGTCGCGGATGCTGATCGGCTCGAGCCTGAAGATGTACTTCGGGCGCGCCCGCACCCTCGAGTGGACGCGTGCGGTCGCGGCCATCTGCGCGGACCACCCGGCGGTGCGCGACGGCCTCGTCGAGCCCTTCGTCATCCCCACCTTCCCGTCGATCCCCGACATCGTCCCGATCGCGACGGATGCGCGGATGCTCGTGGGTGCGCAGGACCTGCACTGGGAGGACGCGGGCGCGTTCACCGGTGAGGTCTCGGCGCTCGAGCTCGCGGAGCACGGGGTGACGCTCGCCGAGATCGGGCACGCCGAGCGTCGCGCGATGTTCGGCGAGAGCGACGCCACCGTCGCCCTCAAGGTCGCCGCCGCGCTCCGCCACGGCATCGCCCCGGTGCTGTGCATCGGGGAGTCCCGCGAGGGCGCGCCCGACGACGCGGCGGCCGCATGCATCCGCCAGCTCGAGGCGTCGCTCGCCCTCGCGCGGGAGGCCGGGGCGGTCGGCCGGCTGGTCGTCGCGTACGAGCCGGTCTGGGCGATCGGCGCGCCGCGACCCGCCGGTGACGACCACATCCGCGCGGTCGCGGGCGCGCTGCGGGCGCACCTCGCGGACGACCCGCTCGACGCGCAGGTCATCTACGGCGGCAGCGCCGGCCCCGGCCTGCTGCCGCGCATCGCCGACAGCGTCGACGGGATGTTCCTCGGCCGCTTCGCGCACGACCCCGCCGCGTTCGGCACCATCCTCGACGAGGCGCTCGCGCTGGAGGCGGCGCGATGACCGCGCAGCTGCCGCTGCGGGTGGGCGACCTCGAGCGGCGCGGCCTCCGCGACCGCGTCTACGACCGCATCCTCGAGATGCTGCTCGAGGGCGACGTCGAGCCGGGCTCGCGCCTGTCGATCGACACGCTCGCGAAGCAGCTCGACGTCTCGCCCACGCCGGTGCGCGAGGCGATGGTGCAGCTCGAGCGCACCGGGCTCGTGACGCGCGAGGCGCTCAAGGGCTACCGCGTCGCACCCCCGCTCGGACCCGAGCAGCTGTCGGAGCTCTTCGACGCCCGGCTCCTGGTCGAGGTCGGCGCCACCAGGCTCGCGACGCCGCACGCCGACGCGTTGCTGCCCGCGCTCCGCGCCGCGCACGCCCACCACGAGGCATCCGCCGCGATCGTCATCGAGGCCATGCGCAACGGGGAGGGGGCGGTGCGCGCGACCCAGGACTACTTCGCGGCCGACGCCGCATTCCACCGCGTCATCCTCGAGGCGGCCTCGAACCGCTACCTCGTCGCGATGCACGACGATCTCGGTGCGCTCACCCATCGGCTGCGTCAGGCGGTGATCCGCGGCGTGAACGATGTCGAGGAGGCCCACGCCGAGCATGCGGCGATCCTCGCGGCCTTCGAGTCGGGCACGCCTGGCGCACCGTCGGAGGCGATGCGCACGCACATCGACGGCGTGCGCGCCCGGTCCCTGCGGGAGACGCTCGTCTGAACGCGCCGTCCGCCGCTCGCATGAGCGGCGGCAGTCGCGCGCGTGCCGGCGGGCCACCGACGCGCCGGGATCCGACTTGACGTGCAATTGGATCTTTCCTATAGGATCTACGCAGAGGCTCGCAGCACGACGCGAGCGCACGATCACGATGGAGTGGACCATGGCAGCGCACACCGCCGCAGACTGGCCGATCGCAGCATGCCTGCACGGCGTGCCGACCGTGCTCGCCGATGGCACGACGCTGCACGAAGCCGGCCCCGAGGCGTGGGATGCTGCGCTCGCGCAGGTGCAGGCGGTGGGATTCGACCGCGCCGAGCTCGCCGACAGCCACATCCGCCCGGCCGACCTCGACGCATCCGCTCGCGCGGAGCTCGTCTCGATCGCCGCGGCCCGCGGCATCGCGCTGCCGTCCGTGCACGTCCAGCGCCAGAGCGTCATCGAGCCCGGCCGCTGGGAGCGCAACCTCGACTACGCCCACCGCACGATCGACGCGGTCGCCGAGATGGGCATGAGCGTCTTCTCCACCGGGCTGCACCAGCCGTTCAGCGACGCCCAGCGGCGCGCCCTGTGGTTCTGGACCGCCGACGGCCCCACCGACCCCGCCGACCCCGAGGTCTGGAGCGCCGCGGTGACGCGCCTGCGCGAGCTCGGCACGCACGCCGGCGAGCTGGGCCTGCGGATGGCGCTCGAGATGTACGAGGACACCTACCTGGGCACCGCCGACTCGGCCGTGCGGCTCGTCGAGGAGATCGGCCTCGACAACGTCGGCCTCAACCCCGACATCGGCAACCTCGTGCGGCTCCACCGCCCGATCGAGGACTGGCGCGAGGCCTTCGCCAAGACGCTCCCGTTCGCCAACTACTGGCACGTGAAGAACTACGCGCGCGACGAGGCCGGCGACGGCTCCTGGGCGTCGAGCGCGCCGAGCACCATGGAGGCGGGACTCATCAACTACCGCCAGGTGCTCCGCGACGCGGTCGAGCTCGGCTTCGACGGCATCATCCTCTGCGAGCACTACGGCGGCGACAGCCTCGGCGTGTGCGCGGCCAACCAGCGCTACATCCGCGACGTGCTGAGCGCGGTCGAGCGCACGCAGCTGCCCGCCGGCGCGACCGCAGCATGAACCAGTCGAAGGGAACCGACATGACCACCGCACTCCGCCCCCGCATCGCCCTCACCCTCGGCGACCCGGCCGGCGTCGGCCCCGAGCTCGTCGCCCGCCAGCTCGCCGACCCCGCCACGGCCGAGGCTGCCGAGATCCTCATCGTCGGCGACGAGCAGGAGCTGCGCGACGCGATGACGGATGCCGGCGTCGACTTCGCGTGGACGCGCGAGGCCGGCACCGGCGTGCCGCAGCTCGTCGACAACGACGGCGAGCGTCCCGAGGGCGGCTTCGTCCGCCAGCAGGCGACGCGCGAGGGCGGGCTGTGGGCGATGGCGAGCCTGCGCCGGTCGCTCGAGCTGTCGAAGGCGGGCGAGGTCGACGCGATCGTGTTCGCCCCGCTCAACAAGTCGTCCCTGCACCTCGCCGGCATGCAGGAGAACGACGAGATGTCGTGGTTCGAGACGGTGCTCGCCGACGGCAGCTCGGCGACCGAGCTCAACATCCTGCCCGAGCTCGTCACCGCCCGCGTCACGAGCCACTGCTCGATCGCCGAGGTCGCCGGCCTCATCGACTTCGACCTCATCGTCGAGCGGGGCGAGCTGCTCGAGGCCGTGCTGCGCGCCCGCGGCATCGACGCGCCCCGCATCGGCGTCTGCGCCCTCAACCCGCACGCGGGGGAGTCGGGCAAGTTCGGCCGCGAGGAGATCGACATCATCGCGCCAGCGGTCGAGGAGCTCCGCGCCCGCGGCGTCGACGCGAGCGGTCCCTTCCCGAGCGACACGATCTTCCTCAAGGCCCGCGACGGCGCGTTCGACGGCGTGCTGACGATGTACCACGACCAGGGCCAGATCGCCGTGAAGCTGCTCGGCTTCGACCGCGGCGTCACGATGGCCGGCGGCCTCAGCGTCGCCGTCTGCACGCCCGCCCACGGCACCGCCTTCGACGTCGTCGGCAAGCGCGTCGCGTCGACCGGCGCCTACGAGCACGCCTTCAGCACCGCCGTCGGCGTGGGCGCCCAGCGCCGCGCCGCGCGCGAGCTCTCCTGATCCCCGCACCACCACCACCACAAAGGAACCGACAATGAAGTCACGCACCACCACGGCGCTCATCGGCGCCGTCGCCGTCGCCGCCCTCGCGGGCTGCTCCAGCACCGGCGGCGCCCCCGCCGCCGACGGCGCGTTCGCGCCGACGGACGTCCGCATGATCGTCCCCTTCTCCGCCGGCGGCGGCTCCGACGCATCCGGTCGCGCGATCGCGAGCGGCCTCGAGGCGGCCACCGGCACCACCATCACGGTCGAGAACCGCGAGGGCGGATCCGGCGCGGTCGGCTACGGCCACCTGTTCGCGCAGGAGGGCAACGGCAGCTACCTGCTCGCCTCCGAGACGACGCTGCTCTCGCTGCCGCTGACGACCGACGTCGACTACACGTACGAGTCGTTCACCCCGATCATGAAGCTCGGCGACGACTACACGCTCGTCGTCGTGCCCGCCGACAGCCCGTTCCAGACCTGCACCGACGTGGTCGACGCGGCCAAGGCCGACGGCGTCGTCGTCGCCGTCTCGGGCGCCATCAGCCTCGACGAGATCGTCTTCTCGCTCGTCGAGCAGGACCAGGACGTCACCTTCGACCGCGTGCCCTACGAGAGCGGCAGCGAGGTCATCGCCGGCCTGCTCGGCGGCACCGTCGAGGTCGGCTCGCTCAACCCGGGCGAGGTGCTCGGCCAGCTCGAGTCCGGTGACCTGCGCGCCCTGTGCTCCCTCTCGGAGGAGCGCTACGAGTACGAGCAGATCGCCGACGTCCCGACGGCGATCGAGCAGGGCATCGACGTGTCGTTCGCCCAGTGGCGCGGCTTCATCGCGCCCGGTGGCATCAGCGACGAGGCGCGCGACTACTGGATCGCCGCCGCTGAGGAGTACGTCGCGAGCGACGCGTACACGACCTACATCGAGGAGAACCTCATGCAGCCGAACGCGGTCTACGGCGACGAGTTCGTCGAGTACCTCGGCGAGAACTCGGCCTACCTCGAATCGGTCGTCTCGCAGTGACGCTCTCGCCCAGGATCGCCAGGGCGGCGTTCAGCGCCGCCCTGGTGCTCCTGGGCGTCGCCGCAGCCATCGGCGGATGGGGCTACGGCGTCGCTCAGGAGAACGGCCAGATCGGCGCCGGCTTCCTGCCGCTCGTGCTCGGCATCGTCGTCGCACTGCTGGCGGCGGTCGACACCGCGACGATCCTGCTGCGGCGCGAGCCCAGCCACACGGCCGAGCAGCTGACAGGGGTCGAGGACGAGGCGAACGCCGCGGCCATCGACACGGTCGAGGAGGCGTCCGACATCGACGCGCTCGGCCGCACCGGGAAGCAGCGCAACCGGATGCTCGCGATCGTCGCCGGCATGCTCATCGTCGCGCTGCTGCTCGTGCCCGTGCTCGGCCTGCTGCTCTCGCTGGGCGCCCTGATGATCGCGATCGCGATCGTCGTGGAGCGCCGTCCCATCGTCTCCTCGATCATCGTCAGCGTCATCGCCGTCGGGGTCATCCATCTCGTCTTCTCGGTGCTCCTTCGGGTTCCGATGCCGACCGGTCTGCTGGGACTCATCTGATGCTCGACAACCTGATCCTCGGCTTCCAGACGGCGCTCACGCTCGAGAACGTCGTCTGGTGCTTCGTCGGCGTGCTGCTCGGCACCGTCATCGGCCTGCTGCCGGGCCTCGGCTCGACCACCGGCGTCGCGGTGCTGCTGCCGCTCACCTTCGCCATGGAGCCCGTCACCGCGCTCATCATGCTCGCCGGCATCTACTACGGCGCGCAGTACGGCGGCACGATCACGTCGGTGCTCATCTCGACACCGGGGGAGGCGGCGAGCGTCGTCACGACCCTCGACGGCTACCAGATGGCGAAGCGGGGGAGAGCGGGAGCTGCGCTCGCGATCAGTGCGATCGGCTCGTTCGTCGCCGCGATCATCTCGCTCGGGCTGCTCATGGCGCTCGCGCCACCCCTCGCGAGCATCGCGCTCGAGTTCCAGCCGGTCGAGATGTTCGCGATCATGCTGCTCGGCCTCATCATCGTGGTCACTTTCCAGGGCGGGGCGCTCGTCCGCGGCGGCCTGATGGCGGCAGCCGGCCTGCTCGTCGCGACGGTCGGCATCGCGCCCGGCACCGGTGAGCAGCGCTTCACCTTCGGCAACGTCAACCTGCTCTCGGGCATCCCGTTCGTCGAGGTGATGATCGGCATCTTCGCGCTCGGCGAGGTGCTCTACCAGATCCGCGTCGGGGCGGCGAAGCCCATCCGTGCCCGCTTCAAGGACATGGTCATCACGAAGAAGGACATCAGCGACTCGATGCCGGCGATCCTGCGCGGCTCCGGCATCGGCTTCCTGCTGGGCATGCTGCCCGGCGCGGGCTCGACGCTCGCGTCGTTCATGTCGTACGGCGTCGAGCGCCGCGTGAGCAAGAACCGGGCCAACTTCGGCAAGGGTGCGATCGAGGGCGTCGCGAGCCCGGAGAGCGCGAACAACGCCGCCGCGAACGCCAACTTCGTGCCGACGCTCGCGCTCGGCATCCCGGGAGGCGCGACCACGGCCGTGCTCCTCGGCGCGTTCACGATCTTCGGCCTGCAGCCCGGACCGCTGCTGTTCGAGACGCAGCCCGAGCTCGTCTGGGGCCTGCTCGTGTCGTTCTTCATCGGCAACGTGCTGCTGCTCGTGCTCAACCTGCCGCTCGCGCCGGTCTTCGCGCAGATGCTGCGGATCCCGTACGGCTACCTGTACCCGATCATCCTGCTGACGTCGCTCGTGGGCGCCTACTCGGTGAGCAACAACATGTTCAGCGTGTGGCTCGTGCTCATCTTCGGCGTGCTCGGCTACCTCATGAAGGAGCTCGACCTGCCGATGGCGCCGTTCGTGCTCGGCCTCGTGCTCGGGCCGCTGTTCGAGAAGGCGCTCGTGCAGACGAGCGCGATCGGCCAGGGCGACCTCGGCGTCGTGTTCGACAGCCCGATCGCCGTCGGCGTGCTCGCGCTCGCGGCAGCGATGGTCGTGCTGCCGAAGGTCGTGGCGGCGCTCCGCAAGCCGTTCAGCCGGATGCGCGATCGCGTCGGCGAGGACGAAGGACTCGTCTGACGACGACAAGACCTGCATCCCACGGATGCAAGGACGATGGCCGGATCGGGACCCGCGACACCCCGATCCGGCCTTCGCGTCGGTGAAGGAACCCGCGGACTTTCCGCGCCCGGTGGACGGGCCCGCCGCATCCGCTCACTACGCTCGAAGCAGGCTCACCGATGGAGGAACACCGTGGCGCAGCACACTGACTCGCAGAAGGCCCCGGTCTTCGACAATCCGGACCGCAACCTGGCGATGGAGCTCGTGCGAGCCACCGAGGCCGCCGCCATCCGCGCGGTGCCGTTCATCGGCCGCGGCGACAAGAACGCCGCCGACGGCGCTGCGGTGGATGCGATGCGCACGTTCCTCGCGACCGTCGCGTTCGACGGCGTGATCGTGATCGGCGAGGGCGAGAAGGACGAGGCGCCCATGCTGTTCAACGGCGAGCACGTCGGCAACGGCCGCGGGCCGTCGTGCGACATCGCCGTCGACCCGATCGACGGCACCTCGCTCACCGCCGCCGGTCGCCAGAACGCGCTGAGCGTCATCGCCGTCGCCGACCGTGGCACCATGTACGACCCGGTCGACGCGTACTACATGGACAAGCTCGTCGCCGGCCCCGAGGCGATCGGCGTCATTTCGCTCGAGCAGTCGATCGGCGACAACATCCGCGAGCTCGCGAAGGCCAAGGGCCGCGACGTCGAGGAGATCGTCGTCGCCGTGCTCGACCGGCCGCGCCATGCGGAGCTCATCGAGGAGATCCGGGCCGCAGGCGCCGGCACGCGCCTCATGCGCGACGGCGACGTCGCCGGCGGCATCAACGCCTCCCGCTGGGAGAGCCGCATCGACATGTGCGCCGGCGCCGGCGGCACCCCGGAGGGCGTCATCACCGCGTGCGCGATCAAGGCGCTCGGCGGCTTCATGGAGGGCCGCCTCTCGCCGCAGAGCGACGAGGAGCACCGCCGGGTCATCGCCGCGGGCCACGACCTGACGCGGGTGCTCGCGCTCGACGACCTCGTCTCGAGCGACAACACCTACTTCGTCGCGACGGGTGTCACCGACGGGCAGCTGCTCGACGGCGTGCGCCGCAAGGGTCCGCTCATCCGCACCGAGTCGCTCGTGCTGCGCTCCAAGACCGGCACCGCGCGCCGCGTGATCGCCGAGCACCGCGCCGAGAAGTGGCTCGAGAAGGACTCCCACCGCGATTGACCCGCCCCGGTCCGCCGAGCTTCCCTGAACTGCGGGCCCTGCGCCGCGAAACCCGCCGTCTCGGGAAGTTCGAGGGATGCGGGCGCGGGTGGGGCACGATGGGGTCGTGAGCGGCTCCGAGCGCCTGGTGGGCGTCGACCTCGCGCGGCTCGTCGCCGTCGCGGGGATGATGGCGGCGCACACGCTCGCCTTCACCGAGCCGCCCGTCGGGCCCGGCGTCACGGCGCTCATCGACGGCCCTCCCTCGACGCTGTTCGCGGTGCTCGGCGGTGTGAGCGTCGCGCTCGCCGCGCGGTCCCGGCTCGCCGCGGGTGACCGGGCCGCCGCGGTGCGCGCCACCCTCGCGCGCGGCCTCGTCGTCGCCGCCCTCGGCCTCCTCATCGTGCCGCTCGCGAGCGCCGTCTTCGTCGTGCTCGCGCCCTTCGGCGTCGCGATCATGGCGGCATCCGTCTTCCTGCTGCTGCCGACCTGGGCGGTCGCGACGAGCGCGCTCCTCCTCGCCGCGCTCGTCGGCTCGCTGGTCGCGATCGCGCGAGAGCGCCTGGGGGTGGTCGAGGAGACCCATTCGATCGGCACGCTCGTGAGCGATCCGGTCGGCACCGTGCAGGACCTCGTGCTCACGGGCGTCTACCCCGCCGTGACGTGGCTCGCCTACATGCTCATCGGCATGCTCGTCGCGCGCGCGATCACGGCGGCGCGCGCCCGCGGTCGCGAGCGCGCGGTGCTCGGCGCGCTCGCCGGCATCGGCGCGGTGCTCGTGGCGCTCGGCGTCGCGGCGAGCGAGCTGGGCGTGCGGCTGCTGGGGGAGCGCCACCCGGGCGGACCGGACACCGCTCGCGACGACCTGCTCGCGAACGGCTACGGCGCGGTGCCGGAGACGACGCTCGACTGGCAGCTGCTCGCGGCGCCGCACACGGGCACGCCCGCCGACATCGCCCGCACCGTGGGCATCGCGCTCCTCGTCATCGCGCTGCTCTCGCTCGCCGCCTCGGCGCTCCCGCGCCCGGCGCTCCGCGCCATCGAGCCGCTGCGCGCGGCGGGGGCGGCTCCGCTCACGATCTACGTCGTGCACGTCACGCTGCTGTCGGGCCTGCTGCCGCTCGCGGCGGGCGATGCCGCCTGGCTCGTCGACGGATGGGCGGCCTGGGCCGTGCAGGTCGCGATCGCGCTCGGCATCGGGGCCCTGCTCGCGGCATCGGCCGCCCGCGGCCCGCTCGAGACGCTGGTCGGCCGATGCGCGGATGCGGCCGCGGGGCGTCGGGGGTCGCCGGTGGCCCCCGCTGCCGCCGACGGAGGGTCCGACGAGAGGGATTGACGGCGCGAGGCCCGGAGCGTACATTGCTGCTTGGTTATAGAACCAGGAGGTGATGGACATGGGGCGCGAGCTCGACGACGACATGCTCGACCGCATCTTCGCCGCGCTCTCCGACCGCACCAGGCGCCGCATCCTGCTGCGCCTGCGATCGGGTCCCGCGACCGTCACCGAGCTCACCGCCCTCGCCGGCCTCACGCAGCCCGCCGTCTCGAAGCACTGCAAGGTGCTCGCCGAGGCAGGGCTCGTGCGCGCCGAGCGCGACGCGCAGCGCATCCACCGGATCATCGAGCTCGCGCCGCTCATCCGGGCTGCCGTCTTCGTGTCCCAGTTCGAGGTCCAGGTCGACGCCCGACTCGACCGCCTCGAGGCGCACCTCCAGTCGGGAACCGACAAGGAGCGACCATGAAGACCACGTTCACCATGCCCGATGACACCTCGATCGTCTACGAGCGCAGCTTCCACGCGCCCGCCGCCGAGGTGTGGCGGGCGTACACCGAGCCAGAGCTCGTCCGCACCTGGCTGCTCGGTCCCGACCCCGAGACCGAGTTCCCCACCTGCGAGATGGACATGCGCACCGGCGGCTCGTTCCGCTGGGTGTGGGTCGACGCGCAGGGCGAGCTCGAGATCACGGGCGACGTGCTCGAGGCCGAGGCGCCCGTGCGGCTCGTCAGCACCGAGCAGATGGGCGGCTCGGCGATGGGCGGCATGGACCTGCCGCCGACGCACAACGTCGTGACGTTCACCGAGGCGGATGGGGTGACGACGATGCGCACGGTCATCACGTATCCGTCGAAGGAGATGCGCGACGGCGCCTACGCGAGCGGCATGGCTGAGGGCATCGACGCCGGCTTCGACCGGCTCGACATCCGGTGGCCGGCGGAGGTGCGCTGACGCCGCGAGGGGTAGTGCTCCGCGCGAGGGGTGGTCGTTCGCGGCTACCCCTCGCGCATGCAGCTACCCCTCGCCGCGAGGAGCCGGATCATCACGATCCGGTCACGGTCGCGGCGCCGGTTTGACACGGGACGGCTTCCCTCGCATCCTGGAACCTGAAACCTGAACCACCTGTCAGGTTCTTGACCGTGAAGCCGCACGACGGAGTGCTCGCTCGCCCGCCGAGCAGCGCCAGCTGGGGCTCGCACTGCTCGAAAGGCAACTCATGCGCAGGACAACGAAGTTCGCAGGCGTGGGCATCGCTCTCGCCGCGCTCGCGCTGACGGCGTGCGCGCCGACGGCCACCACGCCCGCCGCCACGACCGGCGGCTCCGAGGGGGCCGAGGAGTCGGTCGCCGTGAACGTCGGCATGCTCACGTCGATCACCGGCCCGCTGGCCGCCTACGGCGCCAGCTACCAGCAGGGCTTCGAGGCCGGCCTCGACTACGCGACCGAGGGCACGGGCGAGATCGAGGGCATCGACCTGACGATCGAGTGGATCGACGACCAGGGCAACCCCGACACCGCGGTGACCCAGGCGAAGGACGTCATCGGCCAGGGCTACCAGATCATCGGCGGCTCGGCAGCCTCGGGCGTCGCGCTCGCGGTCGCGGAGCAGGCCGCGCAGAACAACACGCTCTTCCTCTCCGGCCCGGCCGCCGCCGACGCCATCACCGGCGTCAACGAGCAGACGTTCCGCTCGGGCCGCCAGACGCTGCAGGACGTCGCGACCGCCGCGACCTTCCTCGACAGCGTCGACGGCTCGAACATCGTCGTGTTCGCGCAGGACAACGCGTTCGGCCAGGGCAACGTCGCCTCGGTCGAGGCGGTGCTCGGCGGCGAGGGCGCGACGGTCACGCCGATCCTCGTCGCCGAGGACGCGACCGAGTTCACGCCGTTCGCGCAGCAGATCGCGGCAGCATCGCCCGACCTCGTCTTCGTGGCGTGGGCAGGCGCGACGACCGGCGCGATGTGGGAGGCGCTCTCGCAGCAGCAGGTGCTCGAGTCGACGACCGTCGTCACCGGCCTCGCGGACCGCGCGTCGTACCAGGCCTACGGCCCCGGCTCCGGCGACATCCAGTTCCTCAACCACTACTTCCCGGGCGCGACCGACACCGAGGCCGCACAGGCCATGGATGCGTTCCTCGAGGAGGCGGGCAACGAGGCCGACCTGTTCACGGTCGACGGCTTCGTCGGCGCGCAGATGCTCGTGCACGCGATCACCGAGGGTCGCGGCGACGTCGACGCCATGATCGGCGCGCTCGAGGGCTGGACCTTCGACTCCGTCAAGGGCGAGCTCACGATCCGCGCCGAGGACCACGCGCTCATCCAGCCGATGTTCCAGGTGAGCCTGGTCGACGAGGGCGGCACCTGGGCGCCCGAGCTCGTCGAGATCGTCGACGCCGAGGCGGTCGCACCGCCCGTCGCCGGCGAGTGAGGGCGGGCGAGCGATGACCGGGCCCGCGCTCGAGCTGGACGCCGTCGGCCTGCAGATCGGCGGCGCGCGCATCCTGCGCGACGTCTCGATGCAGGTCGCGACCGGCGAGATGGTGGGGGTCATCGGCCCCAACGGCGCTGGGAAGACCACGCTCTTCAACATCATCTCCGGCGTCTCGACCCCGACGAGCGGCCGCGTGCTGCTCGGGGGCGACGACGTCACCGGCCGCAAGGTGCACCAGCGAGCGCGGGCCGGCCTCGGCCGCACGTTCCAGACCTCCAGCGTCTTCCCGAGACTCACCGTCGGGGAGAACGCCCGCCTCGCGGCGCAGGCGAAGCTCGGGGGAGCCACCAGCCCCTGGCGGTTCCCCCGGGCCGACGACGACGCGAGCGGGGTCGCGGGCCGCTGCCTCGAGGAGGTGGGCCTCGCCCACCACGCCCGCACGACGGCGGGCGTGCTCTCGCACGGCGACAAGCGCAAGCTCGAGATCGCGATGCTGCTCGCGACCGAGCCGGAGGTCGTGCTGCTCGACGAGCCGATGGCGGGCGTCGGCTCCGGCGACGTCGGCGGCCTCGTCGAGGTCATCCGCAGGCTCCACGCATCCGGCCGCACCGTGCTCATGGTCGAGCACCACATGGAGGTGCTGCTCGGACTCGTCGACCGGGTCGCCGTCATGCACCACGGCGAGCTGCTCGCGATCGACACGCCGAAGGCGATCATGGCCGACCCGGCCGTCCAGAAGGCCTACCTCGGGGAGACCGTATGACCGCCATCCTCTCCGTCCGGAGCCTCGGCGCCCGGATCGCCGGCCAGCAGGTCGTCGAGGACGTCTCCTTCGACGTCGCCGAGCACGGCGTCACGGCGCTGCTCGGGCGCAACGGCGTCGGCAAGTCGTCGACCATCAAGGCGCTGCTCGGCCTCTACGAGCGCACCGGCGCGGTGACCTTCGACGGCGAGCGCATCGACGGGCTGCTCACGCACCGCATCGTGCAGCGCGGCATCGCCTACGTGCCCGAGGACCGCGAGGTCTTCGGCGGGCTCACCGTCGAGGAGAACCTGCGGCTCGCGGAGCGCGGGGGAGCGCCCAACCGCGCGATCGTCGCCGAGCTCTTCCCCGAGCTCATCGAGCGCGGCAAGCAGCAGGCGGGCACGCTCTCGGGCGGTCAGCAGCAGATGGTCTCGATCTCTCGCGCCCTCATGAACGACAACCGCCTGCTGCTCGTCGACGAGCCCACGAAGGGCCTCGCGCCCCTCATCGTCGCCACGGTCACGAAGGCCCTCGAGGCCGCCGCCGACCGGACGCCGATGCTGCTCGTCGAGCAGAACCTGCAGGTCGTGCGCGACCTCGCGCACACCGTCGTCGTCCTCTCGGGCGGCCGCGTCGTGCACACCGGCCCCGCCGCCGAGTTCCTCGACTCCGACCTCGTGCACCGCCACCTCGGCGTCTCGACCGATCAGGAGGCCGCGTGACCACCGTCCTGCTCCTGCTCATCACCGGCCTCGGCCTGGGTGCGCTCTACTTCCTGGTCGCGAGCGGCCTCTCCCTCATCTACGGGCTCATGGGCGTGCTGAACTTCGCCCACGGCTCCTTCCTCACCCTCGCCGGCTTCCTCGGCTGGGAGGTCGGCCGCCGCGTCGGCGACGGCAGCTGGAGCGGCCTGCTCATCGGCATGCTCGTCGGCCTCGTGGTCGGCGCGCTCGTCGCCGCGATCACCGAGCTCGTGTTCATCCGGCCGCTCTACAACCGGCACATCGAGCAGGTGCTCGTCACCGTCGGCCTCGGCCTCGCATCCGTCGCCCTCTTCGAGGGCATCTGGGGCACCGACCCCATCCAGATCCGCATCCCGGCGTGGCTCAACGAGACGACGACGGTGCTCGGCGCCTTCATCCCCAACAAGATGTGGCTGCTCATGGGGGCCGCGGGCATCGTGCTGCTGCTCATCGTGCTCTTCCTGCAGCGGACGAGCTACGGCCTCGTCATCCGCGCGGGCGTCGAGAACCGCACGATGGTCACCGCGCTCGGCATCGACGTGCGCCGCGCGTTCACGATCGTCTTCGCGATCGGCGGCGCGGCCGCGGGCCTCGGCGGTGTGCTCGCCTCCGTCTACTTCGGCCAGGTGGGCGCGCATCAGGGAGGGTCGCTGCTCATCTACGCGTTCATCGTCACCGTCATCGGCGGCCTCGGCTCGCTCTCGGGCGCCGCGATCGCGTCGGTGCTCGTCGCCGTCATCCAGCAGTTCGCCAACTTCTACCTCGGCGGCACCGGCGACCTCGCGGTCGTCCTCGCGCTCGCCGCGGTGCTGCTCGTCCGACCGACCGGCCTCATGGGCAAGGTCAAGCACTAGGAGATGACGATGCGCACCTTCCTCACCTCCGTCTGGGGCCGGCTCCTCGTCGGCGCCGCCATCGTCGTGGTCGCGGCGATCCTGCCGCTGCTCGCGATCGACATCCCGGGCGTGCTGCCCGGCCCCACCTACACGCCGGGCACGCTCACGGTGCTCGCCTACGCGATGCTCATCGCGGCGCTCGCGCTCAGCTACCACCTGATCTTCGGCGTCGCGGGGATGCTCTCCTTCGGCCATGCGATGTTCTTCGCCGCGGGCGCGTACGGGCTCGGCATCATCCTGCGGCTGCTCGCCCCGACGGGGATGCCGAGCGAAGCGGTGTTCCTGCTCGCGATCGGCATCACGCTCGTCGTCGCGCTCGTGCTCGGCAACCTCGTCGGCGCGCTCGCGCTGCGCGTGAGCGGCATCTCGTTCGCGATGGTGACCCTCGCGATCGCGCAGGCCATGAACGTGATGATCCGGCGCAACGTCGGCGGCTTCACCGGCGGCGAGGAGGGCGTCACCCTCGCCGTCGCGGTCGTGCCCGAGTGGCTCGTCGGGGTCGTCAACACGCGGAACCTCTACTGGATGGCGCTCGGGATCCTCGTGCTCGTCTACCTCGCGTGCGTGTGGGTCGAGCGGTCCAGGCTCGGGCACGTCGTCGCCGCGGCGCGCGAGAACGAGCTGCGCGTGACGGTACTGGGGCTGCGCCCCTACTTCGTGCGGCTGTTCCTCTTCGCCGCGGCCGCCGTGCTCGCCGCCGTCGCCGGCATGGGGTTCATGCTGCTGCAGTCGAGCGCGACGCCCCGCATCTCGGCGAGCGACTTCACGCTCACGCTGCTCGTGATCGTCGTGCTCGGCGGCGTCGGCTACCGCTGGGGCGCGATCGTCGGCGGCATCGTCTACACGCTGCTCGACCAGCGGCTCGCGGCGCTCGCCTCGAGCGACGTCATCGCTGGGCTGCCCGACGTGCTGCGCATCCCGCTCTCCGAGCCGCTGTTCATCCTCGGCATGCTGTTCGTGCTCGTCGTGATGTTCGCCCCCGGCGGCATCGTCGGCATCGCGCACCGCATCACGCGTCGCCGCGGCAGCAAGAAGGACGTCGAGGAGCCCGCCGTGCTGCAGGACATGGAAGCCTAGGCGCATGGCTGACGACGCGCTGACCCCGGGTGCATCGACGCCGGGTGCGCTGACGCTGGGCCGGTGGACGACCGACCGCGCCGCGATCGAGCCGTCGCGCCCGGCGATCGTCGACCGCGGCGTCGTCGTCTCCTACGGCGAGCTCGAGGCGCGCGCGACGGCGCTCGCGCACGCGCTCGGCGAGGCCGGTCACGGTCGCGGCGCCCGCATCGCCACGGTGACCGGATCCACGGCCGACCAGGTGGTGCTGCTGTTCGCGTGCGCCAAGGCCGGCGCCACGCTCGTGCCGCTGTCGTGGCGGCACACCGCTGGCGAGCTCGCCGCCCAGCTGCGCATCGCCGACCCCTCGCTGCTGCTCGTCGAGGATGACCACCGCCCCGTCGCCGAGGCGGCGCTCGAGCGCCTCGACGGCGCGCGCATCCCGACGACCGCCCGCATCCCTACGACAGCCCTGGGCGCCGCCGGCGCCGAGTTGTCGATGCCGGATGCGCTGCACCCGGTGGCAGCGTCGGCCCCGCAGGACGACGACGCCCTGCTCATGCTCTTCACCTCGGGCACCACGAGCGACCCGAAGGCGGTCGTGCTCAGCCACGCGAACTGCGCGTGGGCGAACCTCTCGCTCTCCCGCGCGACGCCGCTCACGCCCGAGGACGTCGTGCTGCAGGTGCTGCCGCAGCACCACGTGGCGGGCTGGAACATCCAGCCGCTGCTCGCGTGGTGGGTGGGGGCGTGCGTCGTGCTCGAGCGCACCTTCGACGCCGGCCGGGCGCTCGCGCTCATCGAGCGGCACCGCGTGACCGCGACCATGGGCGTGCCCACGACGTTCCGCGCGCTCATCCAGCACCCCGACTTCCAGGCCCGCGACCTCTCGAGCATCCGCAGCGCGGTCGTCGGCGGCGGCATGCTCGACCCGCGCGCGGCGGAGCAGCTCGCGCGCAAGGGCATCGCGGTGCGGCAGGGCTACGGGCTCACCGAGGCGGCGCCCAACGTGGCGATCACGCGCGACGAGACCGACGCGGGCACGGCCGGCCGGCCCTACCCGCACGTCGACGTCGCGCTGCTCATCGACGGCGGCGTCGAGCACGGCGCGGGCACGGGCGAGCTGCTCGTGCGCGGACCCGCGGTCTTCCGCGGCTACTTCCGCGACCCCGAGGCGACCGAGGCGGCCTTCTTCGGGGCGTGGCTGCGCACGGGCGACCTCGTCGCGCGCGACGCGTCGGGACGCATCCGGATCGTCGACCGGGTGAAGGACATCGTGCGCTCCGGCGGCGAGTCGATCGCGCCCATCGAGGTCGAGCTCGCCCTGCTCGAGCACCCCGCCGTCGCCGACGCCGCGGTCGCCGGCGTGCCGAGCGAGCGCTGGGGCGAGGAGCTCGTCGCGTGGGTCGTGCTCGCCGAGCCCGCCGACGCCGCGGCGCTGCGCGCCCACCTCGACGGCAGGATCGCCGACTTCAAGCACCCGAAGCGCTTCCTGGTCGTCGACGGCATCCCGCGCACGACGAGCGGCAAGCCGCTGCGGCGCGCGCTCATCGCGGCCTTCGAGCACGATCGGGCGGTGGCGCGATGAACGAGCCGAGGACGAAGCGCGGCGAGCGGACGAAGGCGAAGCTGCTCGCGGCCGCCGAGGTCGTGTTCGCCCAGCAGGGCTACCAGGCGGCGTCGATCTCGCGGATCACCGAGCGCGCGAAGGTGGCGCAGGGCACCTTCTACCTGTACTTCTCGTCGAAGCTCGACCTGTTCGAGCAGCTCGTCGAGGACCTCAACCGCCGCGTGCGCAAGGCGATGAGCGACGGCGCGGCGAGGGGATCGAACCGCGCGGAGGCCGAGCGCGAGGGCTTCCGGGAGTTCTTCGCCTTCACCGCGAAGCATCCCGCGCTCTACCGCGTGGTGCGCGAGGCCGAGTACGTCGCGCCGGGCGCGATGCGCTCGCACTACGAGCGCATCGTCGACGGCTACCGCGACGGCCTCACCCGCGCGAAGGCGACGGGCGAGATCGGCGACATCGACCCCGAGGTCGCCGCGTGGGCGCTCATGGGCGTCGGCGAGATGATCGGCATGCGCTACGTGCTGTGGCCCACCGGCGACTCCGGCGCCTACGGCTCGGGCGCGACGCCCGTGCCGGAGCACGTCTTCGACGAGATGGTCGCGTTCGTGCAGCGCGCGCTCGGCACCGGCGCGCCGCCGTCCGAGATCCTGTCGACCACCACGAGCGCCGCGACCGCGGCGCACACCAAGGAGGACTCATGAGCACGCTCTCCGGCCGCAGGGCCGTCATCACCGGCGGCGCCGCCGGCATCGGCGCGGCCATCGCCCGCGCCTTCGCGGCCGAGGGCGCGACCGTCGTCATCGCCGACCGCGACGGCGCCGCTGCCGCGGCCCTCGCCGAGGAGCTCGGCGGCGAGTCGTGGGAGGTCGACCTGCTCGACGTGGGCTCGCTCGAGTCGCTCTCGCTCGAGGCCGACATCCTCGTCAACAACGCCGGCATCCAGCGCGTCGCCCCGATCGTCGACTTCGAGCCGGAGGCGTGGCGGCGCATCCACACGCTCATGCTCGAGGTGCCGTTCCTGCTCACGCGCGCGGTGATGCCGGGGATGCAGGAGCGAGGCTGGGGCCGGATCCTCAACATCTCGAGCGTGCACGGCCTCATCGCGTCGCCGTTCAAGTCGGCGTACGTCGCTGCGAAGCACGGCCTGGAGGGGCTCTCGAAGGTCACCGCGCTCGAGGGCGCGCCTCACGGCGTCACCTCGAACTGCATCAACCCCGGCTGGGTGCGCACCGCCCTCGTCGAGGCGCAGATCGCCGATCAGGCCGAGATCCACGGCATCCCCGAGTCCGAGGTGCTCGAGCGCGTCATGCTCACCGAGCCGGCCATCAAGCGGCTGCTGGAGCCCGAGGAGATCGGCGCGCTCGCGCTCTTCCTCGCCGGTCCGCACGCCGGCATGGCGACCGGCGCCTCGTACGTCATGGACGGTGGATGGACCACCCGATGAGCGAGGCGCCGCTGCGGGTCGACGTCGACGGGGGTGCGCTCGCCGCGACGCTGTGGCGGGCGCACGCCCCGGGCACGCCGGTCGTCGCCATCCACGGCATCACGGCCAACCACCGATCGTTCTCGCCGCTCGCCGAGCGCCTCGACGCGCCGATGCTCGCCGTCGACCTGCGCGGCCGCGGCGGCTCCCGGCTGCTGCCGGGCCCCTACGGGCTCGAGCAGCACGCCGACGACGTGGCCGCCGCGATCGCCGCGGCGGGCTTCGAGCGCGCGATCGTCGTCGGCCACTCCATGGGCGCGTTCGTCGCCGTGCGGCTCGCGGCCGCGCATCCGCAGCTCGTCGCGTCGCTCGTGCTCGTCGACGGCGGGCTGCCGCTGCGGCCCGCACCCGAGGGCTCATCGCTGAGCCCGGAGGACGTGCTCGGCCCGGCGATCGAGCGGCTGCGCATGACCTTCCCGTCGATCGACGACTACCGGGCCTTCTGGCAGCACCACCCCGCGTTCGGGCCCTACTGGAGCCCCGCGATCGAGGAGTACGTCGACTACGACCTCGTCGACGCCGACGGCGCGCTCCGCCCCTCGGCCACGCCCGAGGCCGTCATCGCCAACCTCGTCGAGCTCGACGGCCGCGGCGGCTACACCGCCGCGCTCGAGGGGCTCGAGGTGCCGATGGTGCTGCTGCGCAGCCCGCGCGGCCTGTTCGACGAGGCACCCGGCCTCTACGATGACGAGTGGCTCGCCACGTGGACGTCGCGGCTGCCGGAGCTCGACGTGCGAGACGTCGAGCACACGAACCACTACACGATCCTGATGGGCCGAGGGGTGGATGCCGTGGCAGACGCGGTCTCGCTCGTCGCGACCGCGCACGTGGCCGACCCCAGTTCCGTGGCCGACCCCAGATCCGTGGCCGACCCCAGTGCAGTAGCCAACAGAGAGGGACGCTGACCATGGCGATCGACAAGACCTACGGCTCGGCGGCAGAGGCCGTCGCCGACATCGAGGACGGCGCGACGCTCGCCGTCGGCGGCTTCGGCCTCTCCGGCAACCCGATGGCGCTCATCCGGGCGCTCGAGGAGCGCGGCGTCCAGCACCTCAAGGTGGTGTCGAACAACTGCGGCGTCGACGACTGGGGGCTGGGCCTGCTGCTGCGCAACGGCCAGATCGACAAGATGACCTCCTCCTACGTCGGCGAGAACAAGGAGTTCGAGCGCCGCTACCTGACGGGCGAGCTCGAGCTCGAGCTCACACCGCAGGGCACGCTCGCCGAGAAGCTGCGCGCCGGCGGCTCGGGCATCGCCGCGTTCTACACCCGCACGGGCGTCGGCACGCAGGTGCAGGAGGGCGGCCTGCCGCAGCGCTACAACGCCGACGGCACGATCGCGAAGGCGTCCGCGCCGAAGCCGACGGCCACGTTCGACGTCGACGGCGAGCCGAAGGAGTTCGTGCTCGAGGAGGCCATCACGACCGACTTCGCGCTCGTGCACGCGCTGCGCGGCGACCGGCACGGCAACCTCGTCTTCAACAAGGCCGCCCGCCAGTTCTCGCCGCCCGCGGCGATGGCCGGCCGCATCTGCATCGCGCAGGTCGAGGAGCTCGTCGAGCCCGGCGAGATCGACCCGGATGCCGTGCACCTGCCGGGCGTGTTCGTGCACCGCATCGTCGAGGTCGGCACCGACATCGAGAAGCGCATCGAGCGTCGCACCGTCACCGAGAACGCAGGGGAGGCCTGAGATGGCACTGACCAGGAACGAGATGGCCGCACGGGCGGCGCAGGAGCTCGAGGACGGCAACTACGTCAACCTCGGCATCGGGCTGCCCACGCTCGTGCCCAACCATGTGCCCGACGACGTGACCGTCGTGCTCCAGAGCGAGAACGGCATCCTCGGCGTCGGGCCGTACCCGACCGAGGAGAACGTCGACCCTGACCTCATCAACGCCGGCAAGGAGACCGTCACGACCCTGCCCGGCACGTCGTTCTTCGACTCGGCGACCTCGTTCGCGATGATCCGCGGCGGCAAGATCGACGCGGCCATCCTGGGCGCGATGCAGGTGTCGGCATCCGGCGACATCGCCAACTGGATGATCCCCGGCAAGATGGTGAAGGGGCCCGGCGGTGCGATGGACCTCGTGCACGGCGCCGCGCGCGTGATCGTCCTCATGGAGCACGTCGCGAAGGACGGCTCGGCGAAGATCGTGGACGCGTGCTCGCTGCCGCTCACCGGCAAGGGCGTCGTCGACCGCATCATCACCGACCTCGCGGTGCTCGACGTCACCCCCGAGGGCCTCCGGCTCGTCGAGCTCGCGCCCGGCGTCACGCTCGAGGAGCTGCGCGAGAAGACCGAGCCGGAGATCCTCGCGTGAGCACGCTCCTGGCCGGCATCGACCAGACCTTCGTCGAGACCGACCGGCTGCGGGCATCCGTCCTCAGCCACGGCGGCCAGGGGGATGGCTCGGGCACGCCCATCGTGCTCGTGCACGGCAACGTGTCGTCGTCGCTCTTCTTCCAGCCGCTCATGCTCGCGCTGCCGCGGCCGACGGTCGCGATCGACCTGCGCGGCTTCGGCGACAGCGCGACGCTGCCGGTCGATGCGACGCGCGGCCTGCGCGACTTCTCCGACGACGTCGCGAGCGTGCTCGACGCGCTCGGCCTGTCTGCCGTGCACATCGTGGGCTGGTCGATGGGCGGGGGCGTGCTGATGCAGCTCATGCTCGACCGGCCCGACCTCGTGCGCTCGGCGACGCTCATGGCGACCGTGCCGCCGCAGGGCTTCGGCACGAGGCTCGACGGCTCGACGTGCACGCCCGACGCGGCCGGCACGGGAGGGCTCGGGGCGAATCCCGACTTCATCGCCCGGCTCGCCGCCGGCGACACGACGGCCGACGAGCCCACGAGCCCGCGGAGCGTCTTCCGCTCCAGCTTCGTCGCGCCCGGCTTCGACGACGGCCGCGAGGACCTGTGGGTCGAGTCGATGCTGTCGACGAAGACGGGGGAGGACAACCAGCCCGGCGACGGTGTGGCATCCGAGTCGTGGCCCGGCTTCGCGGCCGGCACCCGCGGCGTCCTCAACACCATGTCGGCAGCGCACATGGACCTGACCGGGATCGTGCATCTCGATCGCAAGCCCGGCATCCTGTGGATCCGCGGCGCGCACGACGCGATCGTCGGCGACGAGTCGTTCTTCGACCTCAACACGCTCGGCAAGCACGGCATCGTGCCGAGCTGGCCGGGGGAGGACGCGGCACCGCCGCAGCCGATGATCGCCCAGACGCGCGCCGTGCTCGAGCAGTACGCCGCGAACGGCGGTGCGTACCGCGAGGTCGTCTTCGAGGACGCGGGGCACTCGCCTCACCTCGAGGACGAGGCGCGCTTCGTCGACGAGCTGCTCGCCCACGTGACCGCGAACGACTGACGGCGGCCGCACGACGAAGGCCCCGCATCCGTCACGGATGCGGGGCCTTCGTCGTCCTGGAACCTACGCCGTGGCCGTGAGGGCGTCGACGTACTCCTGGTTCTCGCCCATCCAGGTCTCGACGATGTCCTCGTAGTCCGAGGCGTCGGCATCGCTGTTGAACATCGCGTTCTCGAGCGAGAAGAGCAGCTCGGAGTCCATCGCGAAGGCCTGCAGCCATCCGGTCAGCTGCGGGAAGTCCTCCTCGAAGCCCGTGCGGGCGATCGAGTGGATGCCCTCGGCGGCACCGAGCGTGCCCTGCGGGTCCTCGAGATCGCGGATGGCGAACTCGTCGTAGGCCCAGTGCGGGCGCCACAGGGTGACGACGATGTTCTCGCCGGCGTCGATCGCGCCCGAGAGCTCCGCGAGCATCGCGGGCGTGGACGAGGTCGTGAACTCCATGCCGTCGAGGCCGTAGGTCGGGATGACCGCGTCCTGCGTCGCGGCGGTGAGGCCGGCGCCCGGCTCGATGCCGACGATGCGGTTGCCGAAGGCCTCCGCGTTGTCGGCGAGCTCCTCGATCGACGTGATCGGTGCGTCCTCGTTGACGGCGAGCGTGAGCACCGCGTCCTCGTTCCAGGCGCCGAGGTCGACGACGTCCTCGCCGAACTCCTCCATGAAGCCCGCGTGCGTCATCGGCAGCCAGCCGTCGAGCGTCACGTCGTAGTCGCCACCGGCGACGCCGGCGAACACGGGGCCGGCGTCGGCGTACTCGAGCTCGACGTCGTAGCCCTTCTCCTCGAGCACAGCGGCCCACAGGTAGGAGACGGCCTCGCCCTCGGGCCAGCCGTTGAAGACGCCGATCGTCAGCTCGGTCTGGTCGCCTCCGGTGGCGCCCTCCTCGGGAGCCTCGTCGGATCCTGCTGCCGAGCAGCCGGCCAGGGCGAGTGCCCCGACAGCGGCGATGGCAGCTCCGCGGATGAATCGCTTCTGCATGCTGTGTCCTCTCTCGTTTCGTATCGTTCGTCCGTCAGCGGCCGCTGGAGGCGGTCGCGTCCGTCATGTCGGCGGTCGGCGCCGCACCCGGTGCGGCGGGCAGGTTGCCCGCGCCGATCGCCTGCCGGGCGCCCCAGCCGCGGGCGCGGTGCTTCGCCACCGGGCTGTGATCCTGCAGGCTGCCGAGTGCGTTGGTCATGCGGTCGAGCACGATCGCGAGGATCACGACCGAGAGGCCGGCCTCGAAGCCGAGCCCGACGTCGATGCGCTGGAGCGCCTGCACGATGTCCTGCCCGAGGCCGCCGGCGCCGACCATCGCCGAGATCACGACCATGGAGAGCGACAGCATGATGATCTGGTTGACGCCCGTCATGATCGTCGGCACCGCGAGCGGCAGCTGGATCTGCCGCAGGATGCGGCCGGGGGAGGCGCCGAAGGCGGTGCCGGCCTCGACGATCTCGCGGTTCACGCCGCGGATGCCGAGCTCGGTGAGCCGCACGCCGGGCGCCATCGCGAACGCGATCGTCGCGATGATGCCGGGCACGACGCCGATGCCGAACAGGATGATCGCCGGGATCAGGTAGACGAATGCCGGCATCGTCTGCAGGAAGTCGAGGATGGGTCGCAGGATCGCCGAGACGGTGTCGGAGCGCGCCGCCCAGATGCCGAGCGGGATCGCGATGAGCAGCGCGATGCACGCCGCGACCACCGTGAGCGCGAGGGTCGTCATCGCGTTGTCCCACTGGTTCACGAGCGCGACGACCACGAGCCCCGCGATCGTGCCCAAAGCCATCCGCCAACCGCGCACGAGGAAGCCGACGGCGGCGAGCACGAGGATCATGACGATCGCGGGCGGGCCGGTGAAGAGCACCTCCGCGCCGTCGAAGATGCCGCTGACGACGGTGCGGATCAGGCCGAAGAGGAACGCGAGGTTGGTCGTGATCCAGTCGACGCCGGACTCGACCCACGTGCCGAGGGGGATGCGGAGATCATCGAGCATCGGACACCTCCTGTGCTGCGTCGAGGGTCTGGGTGACGAGGTGCGCGTCGAGCGCCGGCGGCAGGTCGATGACCTGCAGCTCGGACGTGTCGGTCGAGACGTTGCCGAGGGCCGCGAGCAGCAGCACGCGCGGGATGACGCCGAGCAGGCGGTCGCCCTCGCCCACGACGGCGATGGGGAGCCCGCTCGTGACGGCGAGCTCCGGCAGCTCGGCGAGGCTCGTGTCGGGCCCCACCCGGTGCACGTGCGCGTCGACGAGCGGCGCGAGGTCGTGCTGGCCGCGCTGCACGGCGCGCAGCACGTCGCGGTCGTGCACGGCGCCGAGCACGGTGCGGCCCGGGCCGGTGATGAGCAGCATGGAGGTCTGCATGTCGCGCATGAGCTTGAGCGCGCCGCGCGGCCCGACGGAGATGGGCACGGCGGCCGCGGGCGGCTCCATGACGCTGGACGCCGTGAGCACGCGCGTGCGGTCCACGTCCTGCACGAACTGCGCGACGTAATCGTTCGCCGGGTCGGTCAGGATCTCCTCGGGCGTGCCGATCTGCACGATGCGGCCGTCGCGCATCACCGCGATGCGGTCGCCGAGGAACATCGCCTCGTTGAGGTCGTGCGTGATGAAGACGATCGTCTTCCCGAGCTCCGCCTGCAGCTCGACGAGCTGCTCCTGCATCTCGCGCCGGATGAGCGGGTCGAGCGCGCTGAACGCCTCGTCCATGAGCAGCACGGGGGTGTCGGCGCACAGGGCGCGCGCGATGCCGACGCGCTGCTGCATGCCGCCGGAGAGCTCGCTCGGCAGGCGCTGCTCCCACGCCTCGAGCCCGACGCGGTGGATCACGGCGCGCGCGAGCTCGTGGCGCCGCTCGCGGGGCACGCCCTGGATCTCGAGGCCGTAGGCGACGTTCTCGAGCACCGTGCGGTGGGGCAGGAGCGCGAAGTGCTGGAAGACCATCGAGACCCGCGAGCGGCGCAGGGCGCGCAGCCGCTTCGCGTCGATGCCGGTGACGGTGTCGCCGCCGATCTCGACGGAGCCGCGCGTCGGCTCGAGCAGGCCGTTGAGCATGCGGATGAGCGTCGACTTGCCCGAGCCCGACAGGCCCATGACGACGAAGATCTCACCGCGGCGCACCTCGAAGGAGGCATCGATGACGGCGGGCGTGCCGAGCTTCGCCACCTCGTCCCGCGACGATCCGGAGGCCAGCCTGTCGGCCGCCTCCTTCGCCCGTCGACCGAACACCTTCGTGAGGTGCTCGACGCGTACGGCGATGTCGTCGGTCGGGGGTCCCTCGTCGGGGGTGCGCGGTTCGCTCATGTCACTCCTGTCGCGCCACGGGGGCGGTCAGTCGAGGACGGGTGCAGCCGCGCGAGCGGAGTGTGGTCTGCCGTTCAGCGACGATCAGGATCGTCTGCGAGCGGCACCATACGCTCGTCGGCGGCGCAGCCGACGGTCGCGTCCAGGTGGATCAGACGGTCTGGGGAACCGTCCAGCGTCCAACCCTAGCGGCCGTCAGAAGCCGCAGTTCTGGCCCCCAGCGCGGAGAACCCCGAAGAATCAACGAATCCGACGCATCCTCACCGTCGGATCGTGATGCTTTCGTTATGGCCGAGCGTGTCGGCACTCGAGGGCATCAGGGCCCTCGCGCGCTCGAGCTCAGGTCCGCATCACGAGGCGGACGGGCGAACGCAGGTCGAATCGAGCCGCGCGTGCGGCCGCCCGGCGGCGTCCGACCCCGCTGCGCAGCCGTTGCTCGACGAGGCGCGACCGGGTGCGCCGTCGGCGCCGCGGTGGCCGCGCCGGGCCTGCTGCGTCCGGCAGCCTGCGGGCGAGGCCCGGTGGCGCCGTCATGGCGAGGGCGCCGGTCATGCTCTCGTCGCTGCGAGAGGCGGCGTCGATGCTGCGAGCGGTGGCTGTCGCGGAAGTGGGAGGCATCGCGGGCTCTGCGGCACGGCGCCGGCTGCGAGCGACGCGATCCGAGAGGCCCAGCTGAGCGACGATGCGCCAGCTGCCCGGCTCCGGACCGGCCCTCTCGACCCGCAGTCGGCCGGCATGGATCTCGTGGTGGTGGTAGCTGCAGACGAGGATGCCGTTGTCGACGTCCGTGGGGCCGCCGAGCTGCCAGGGGACGATGTGGTGGGCCTCGCACCAGGCGACCGGCATGCCGCAGCCCGGCACGCGGCAGCCCTTGTCGCGCACGGCGAGCGCGCGCCGCTGGGCGCGGGTGAAGAGGCGCTCGGCGCGGCCGAGGACGAGGGTGTGGAAGCAGGAGCTCACGACCACGTGCTGCAGCTTCGCCTCGCACAGCAGCCGCTCGATCGTCTCGATGGGCACGAGGTCGCCGGTGTGCTCGATCGTGAGGGTGCGCTCCGGGTGCGCGATCCCCTGCAGATAGGCGGTGTAGGCGTCGATCGTGCCGGTGAGCACCAGCACCGGGGCCTCGCCGCCCGCGACCGGCGCGTCACCCGACGCGGCGTGCGCGCGCACGAGCGCCACGAGCACGTCGTGCCGCTTCTGGGCCGGCGAGCGGTCGTCGATCGGTGCCTCGTCGGTGCTCGCGTCCACCGGGCCGTCGTCGTCGCGGAACGCCACGTCGACCCTCGGACCGCTGTAGGCATCGAGGACGGCCTTGAGGGCGGAGCCGTCCTCGGGAGGCGACTGCATCTCGAGCCGCCACATGCCGTTGCGCCGCTGCCACAGGCGCAGCGATCGCATCGTCCGCTGCCGCTCCGCATTCGGCAGCACGCCGTCGGGATCGAGCGCTGCGGCGTAGGCGCGTGCCTGCGTCACGAGCAGCTCGGGGACGAGCGGTGCCGATGGGTCGGTCGCGGCGCTCACGAGCGCGCCCTCGGCCCATGCGAGCTGCTCGAGATCGGCGCGGGGCGCCGCCGGTTCGAGGGTTCCCACGATCGCCTGCGCCTGCGGCAGCGACAGCTCGCCGTCGGCGAGCGCTGCGGCGACCCGCGGGTACCGGGCGGGGGCGAGGTGGCCGGTCAATCCCGGCGTGGGGGAGGTCGCGGCGGCGATGGTGAGGAGCTCGGTCGCTTGGCGGTCGCGGATGCCGAACGCGGATGCGAGCGCCTCGCGCGGGCTGCGGTGCCCCATGCGCAGGCAGAGCGCCTCGTCTGCCCCTCCGCGCGAGCGCTCCTCGACGCCGGCGGCGATGCGCACCTTGAGGCTGTCGACGACTCTCGACAGCGCTGCGATGTCGCCGAGCAGGTCGACGAGATCGGCGTCCGGCGCACGGCAGAACGAGGCCGCGTCGTCGAGCAGGGCACGCGCGGCCTGCACCGCCGCTGCTGCCTGCTCGCTCCGGCTCATCGTCGACTCCTTCGTCACGACGAGGGCCCTGGGGCCACCCACCTCGCTCCTCGTCCTGCTGCAGACGATAGGCGAGGCCACCCACATGGGCTCACTGCCACCAGGGGCGCTCGCGCTGCGCGGCTCGTCGACGCGCCTCGAGCTCGCGCAGCTCCTCGTGGCGCTCACCGATCTCGTGGACGGCCGACGTGCACTTCGCGACGAGCGCGAGCAGCTCGTCGAGCTCGTGGCGCTTCGCCGCGCCGATGATGATCGCGGCGCACGCCTCGGCGTCGCCCGCCGCGTCGTGGTGGCGGAAGTCGTCGAACCCCGCGGCGAGCGCGGCGACGGGCAGCCGGTACGACTCGAGCGCGAAGGTCTTGCGCGCGATGCGCAGCGAGTCGGTCCACCGCATGTCCGGGACCGGCAGCCGGGCCGCCTTCGCGGCGGCGCGCATCACGCCGCGGTCGAAGCCCGCGTTGTGGGCGACGTAGACGTCGTCGCCGCCGAACTCGAGGATCTGCCGCTGCGTCTCGGTCCAGTCGGGCGCATCCAGCACCTGGTGGGCGTAGATGCCGTGGATGCGCGTGTTCCACTCCCAGAACTCGTCGTACGGGGCGGTGGGGCGGATGAGGGTCGAGAAGCGGTCGACGACGAGGCCGTCGCGGACCTTGACGAGCCCCACGGCGCACGCCGACGCGGCGTTGCCGTTGGCCGTCTCGAAGTCGATCGCGGTGAAGTCGAGGGCCATGCGTCCAGTCTCCCAGCGTGCGCCCACACACCCGTCCCGACGCGGCGGTCTGCGACCATGGAGGCATGGCCAACCCGACGCTCGAGGCGCTGCAGACCATCCCCACGACCGATCACGCCGGGGCGTGGGCGCTCGTGCGCGAGGCCGAGCTCGTCGTGCCCGCGGTCGTCGAGGATCCGCGCGATCCCGGCTCCGGCAGGTTCCTCGTGCTGCCGCACAAGGGCATGCAGCTCGTCGTCGCGTTCACGGCGACGACCCGCATCGGCGGCTTCGCGACGCGCACGAAGCGGCACCTCAAGCTCACCGGGGCCGAGCTCGCCGCCTCCATCCCGGCAGGGCACGCGATCGTGCTCGACCCGGGGCACGACGACGGGCGCGTCTTCCTGCCCGACGTGCTCGCCGCCGACGTCGGCTAGACCGGCCGGCCTGCCGACCGCCCGAGCGCTGTGCCCGCGAGAGCATGAGGGCATCCCGGGTCCAGGGGGCTGCCAGCGCGGCTCGATAGCGTGGTGGCCATGTTCGGCTTCCTCATCGCACTCCTGGTCCTCTGGGCCGTCCTCGCGGTCCTCGGCTTCATCATCGAGGGCCTGCTCTGGCTCGCCGCGATCGGGTTCGTGCTCTTCATCGCCACCGCTGCCTGGGGATGGTTCAAGCGGAAGGCCCGCAACGTCGGCTGACTAGGTGCAGGCGCCGACGCGCTCCGTACGAGCGACGGCGCTCGACAGGCGTTCCAGCGCGGTCACAGCACTGACCGCGTCGGTGTCGATCACGACCTCGGTCGCGGGCGAGCGGCCGTAGCTCACGAAGGTCCAGACGTTCTCCTCCGCGGCGACCTCGAGCCAGTCGACCTCGCCGACGGTGATGCAGCGAGCGGTCGAGGGCGCGGGCTCCGGCATGCCGCAGCGGAGCGTGATCGCGCTCGGCTCGCCGAACGCGGCGGTGCCCTGCCCGGTGGTGTCGCGCCGCTCGAGCGGCTCCGGGAGCGACTGGTCGCCGATCACCTCGGCGAGCGAGACGATCACGCCCGCGCACCCCGGGTCGGAGGCCTCCTCGGCGGGTGGCAGCGTGACGGCGCTCGCGCATCCCGTGAGCGCGAGGACGACGGCCGCGGCCGCGGCGAGGGGGAGGGGACGCACCCCTCCAGCGTACTTCCCGCCGGTCGAGGCCGCCCGTCCCGGCTACCGTTGCCGCATGGACGACGCGACCCTGCACGAGGCCGGCGAGCTCGAGGCGCTCCGGCGCTTCCTGCCGCTGCTGCCCGCGGGCGACGCGACCGCGATCGGTCCGGGTGACGACGCCGCGGTGGTCGCCGCCCCCGACGGGCGCTTCGTCGTGACGACCGACACGATGCTCGAGGGCGCCGACTTCCGGCTCGGCTGGTCGCGCTGGCACGACCTCGGCTGGAAGGCGGTCGCCACGAACCTCATCGACGTCGCCGCGATGGGCGCGAGGCCCACGTCGCTCGTCGTCGCGCTCGCGGTGCCGCCCTCGACGCGCGTCGTCGCCCTCGAGGAGTTCGCCCGCGGCCTCGCCGACGCGATCGCTGCGATGGCGCCGGGCGTGGGCGTCGTCGGCGGCGACCTCGGCACCGCCCGCCACGCGGTCATCGCCGTCACGGCCTTCGGCGACCTCGAGGGCCGAGCGCCCGTGCTGCGCTCCGGCGCACGAGCGGGGGATGCGGTGTGGCTCGTCGGCGCGCTCGGCCTGGCCGCGACGGGGCTGCGGCACCTCTTCGCGGCAGCGGTCGACGAGGCGGCGGAGCCCGTCCGCGACGCCGCCGAGCGCCTGCGCGCGGGCACGCACGGTGCCGCGATCGGGGCGCAGCTCGCCCCCGTCACCCCCGTCGGCGCGGGCACGCTCCTCGCCGACCTCGGCGCGACCTCGATGCTCGACGTCTCCGACGGGCTCGCGCTCGACGCCGCCCGCGTCGCTCGCGCATCCGGCGTGCGCATCGCGCTCGACGCCGCCGCCATCGCGGCCTCGGCCCCGGGCGCGTCGCTCGAGGCGGCGCTGCACGGCGGCGAGGACCACGCGCTGCTCGTGACGCTCCCCGCGCACGTCGAGCCGCCCGCCGAGCTCGCCGGCCACCCCGTGCGGCGCATCGGCGCGGTCGAGGCCGCGGGCGCGGGCGGCGTCACGCTCGACGGCGAGCAGCTCGAGCCGCACGGCTGGGACCCGTACCGGGCTGGCTGAAGGCCGCGACCTATCGCGGCGGCTCGACCTCGAGCTCGAGCGTCATGAACGTGCTGTGCGGATCGGGTCTGTAGGCCCCGAACGGCTCGCACTCGGCGAAGCCGTGCTTCGCGTAGAGCGCGCGGGCCGGCGCGAAGAACGGCTGGCTGCCGGTCTCGAGCGAGACGCGCCGGACGCTGCGCGCCCGCGCGTCCTCGAGCGCGTGGACCAGCAGCGCCGAGGCGATCCCCGTGCCGCGCCGCGCCGGGTCGGTGCGCATGCTCTTCAGCTCCTCGTGGCCGGGCCCGACCACCGCGAGCGCGACCGTCCCGACGATCGCCGCATCCACCGACGCCGTCCACAGCCGCACGTCGGAGCGCTGCAGAGCGGCGAGATCGAGCGCATGCTGGCTGGATGCGGGCGCCGTGGGCGCGAGGTCGTCGAGGTGCGCCTGCAGGAAGGCGGCGAGTGCCGGGTCGGCGAAGTCTGCGGGGGCGATCACGAGCGCCGCCGTACGGGAGCCGCTCACGGCTCGCCGTCGGCGAGCCCGGCGTCGGAGCGCTCGGCGTCGGAGCGCTCGTCGTCGGAGCGCTCGGCGTCGGATCGCGCGGATGGGCGGGCGATGTCGGCCACCGTGCCCGTCGTCGCGACGTAGTGCAGGGTCGTGTCGCCGTAGTCGCGGCTGCGCTCGAGCTCGAGGTCGCCGGGGAGGTCGAGCGCGCCCGCCCGCCTCGCCTGCTCGACGACGACCATGGCCGGATGCGTGAGCAGCGGCGCGAGGTCGGCGAGCGTCGCCGAGAGCTCGTCGTGGGCGAGCTCGTAGGGCGGGTCGATGAAGACGAGGTCGAAGTGCTTGCCCGTGCGCTGCAGGAACTGGCGCACCGCCACCTGCTCGACGAGCGCGAGCGTCGCGCCGGCCTTCGCGACCGTCTCGGCGTTCCGCTGGGCCACCTTCGCGGCGCCGCGATCGCGCTCGACGAGCACGACCGACTCGGCGCCGCGGCTCGCGGCCTCGAGGCCGAGCGCGCCGGATCCCGCGAACAGGTCGAGCACGCGCGCCCCGTCGCAGAGGCTCCGCGCGTCGAGCGCGCTGAACATCGCCTCGCGCACGCGCTCGGCCGTCGGCCGCGTGCCGCGGACGGGCACGTGCAGCCTCGCCCCGCCGGCGAGTCCTCCGATGATGCGCGTCATGCCGCAATAGTGGCAGGCGCGCGGTGTGCCGGTGGTGGATGCACTCACGGGCGTCGGCGGCACGGCCTACCCTGGGCACGTGGCGACGAGGGATGCGGGCGGGGCGCTGCCCGAGGGCTTCCGGCGCCCGCTCGACCGGGTGCTGCCGAAGGCGGCGGCCGCGAAGCTCGAGCGCGCCTTCGACATGGAGACGCTCGGCGACCTCGTCTGGCACCTGCCGCGCCGCTACGCGAAGCGCGGCGAGCCCACCGAGCTCGCGAGCCTCGTCCCGGGTGAGCACGTCACGGTCGTCGCCAAGGTGCGCTCGGTCGAGAAGCGCGACCTGCAGCGCGACGCGAAGGGCCGCCCCCGCACGCTCACGAGCATCACGATCACCGACGGCACGAGCGAGCTCGACCTCGCGTTCTTCAACCAGGCGTGGAGGTCGGGCGAGCTCCACCAGGGGGCGACCGCGCTCTTCTCCGGCACCGTCGGCATCTACAAGGGCAAGCGGCAGCTCGCCCACCCCGACTACGAGCTCTTCGACGAGGCGGAGGGCATCGACCCCGAGGAGTGGGCGCAGCAGCCGGTGCCGATCTACCCGGCGACGTCGACGCTCGCGACCACGAAGATCCAGGCGCTCGTCGCGCAGGGGCTCGACGCCCTCGGCGACGTGCCCGACCCCGTGCCCGACGAGGTGCGGCGGGCGCAGGGGCTCATGCCGATCGCCGAGGCGCTGCGCATGGCGCACCAGCCCAAGGTCGAGCAGGACGCCTACCGCGCTCGCCACACCCTCGCCTGGCACGAGGCGTTCCTGCTGCAGACGTACCTGCTCGCGACCCGCGACTGGTTCGACACCCTGCCGACCGCGCCGAGGCATCCGGGGCCGCTGCTCGAGCGCTTCGACCGCTCGCTGCCCTGGCAGCTCACCGACGACCAGCAGGCCACGGGCGACGAGATCTTCGCCGACCTCGCGAGCGGCACCGCGATGCACCGGCTCGTGCAGGGCGAGGTCGGCTCGGGCAAGACCGTCGTCGCGACGCGCGCGATGCTCGCCGTCGCGGAGTCGGGCGGGCAGTCGGCGCTCCTCGCGCCCACCGAGGTGCTCGCCGTCCAGCACCTGCGGTCGATCACCCGCGCGCTCGGCCCCGACCTCGCCGCCGAGCTGCAGCCGACGCTCCTCACCGGCCAGATGCCCGCATCCGAGCGCAAGCGCGCGATGCTGCGCATCGCGGCCGGCTCCGCGCGCATCGTCGTCGGCACGCACGCGCTGCTCAGCGAGCGCACGAGCTTCGCCGAGCTCGCGCTCGTCGTCATCGACGAGCAGCACCGCTTCGGCGTCGCCCAGCGCGAGTCGCTGCGCGCCAAGGGCGTGCACCCGCACACGCTCGTGCTCACCGCGACGCCGATCCCGCGCACGATCGCGATGACCGCCTTCGGCGACCTCGACGTCTCCACGATCCGGTCGCTGCCCGCCGGTCGCAGCCCCATCCAGACCTTCGTCGTCGACCCGGCCGAGCAGCCGAAGCTCTTCGGTCGCATCTGGACCCGCATGCGCGAGGAGCTCGACGCCGGTCGGCAGGCGTTCGTGGTCTGCCCTGCGATCGCGCCGGGCGCGCTCGAGGGCATCGACACGGCGGCGGTCGACGGCGACGACGAGGCGGATGCGGTGGGCAGCTCCCGCCCGCGGCCCGCGGTCGACGACGTGCAGACGACCCTCGAGCGGCTGCGCGCGCGGCCGGAGCTCGTCGGCCGGCAGATCGCCCCGCTCACGGGCGCCGACACGACCGAGCACAAGGACCTCGTCATGCAGGCGTTCCGGGCGCGCGAGGTCGACGTGCTCGTCGCGACCACGGTGATCGAGGTCGGCGTCGACGTGCCCAACGCGACGATGATGGTCGTGCTCTCGGCCGACCGCTTCGGCGTCTCGCAGCTGCACCAGCTGCGCGGCCGCATCGGCCGTGGCGAGCACCCGGGCCTGTGCATGCTCGTGAGCGGCGCCGACCCGCTCTCGCCCGCGCGCGAGCGGCTCGACGCCGTCGCGAGCACGCTCGACGGCTTCGCGCTCGCGGAGGTCGACCTCGAGCAGCGCGGGGAGGGCGACGTGCTCGGCGCCGCGCAGTCGGGCGGCCGCAGCGGGCTGCGCGTGCTGCGGGTCGCGCGCGACGGCGGCATCATCGAGGCCGCCCGCGACGCCGCGCGCGACGTGCTCGACGCCGATCCGACGCTCGTCGCGCATCCGGCGCTGCGCCTGGCGGTGCACGCGCGGCTCGACCCGGACGCGCGCGCCGCCCTCGTCACGGCCTGAGCGGCGCGTCGCCCCGTGAGCGCGCGCCGCGCGCCCACCCAGCAGCAGAGGCTTCCTCATAGCCGCGGCCGGTACGCTGGCCGCATGCCCCGCATCGCCGTCGTGCCCGGTTCCTTCGACCCCGTGACCCTGGGTCACCTCGATGTCATCGCGCGAGCGGCGCACATCTTCGACGAGGTCCACGTGCTGGTGACGCACAACCCCGACAAGGCGGCGTTCCTGCCGGTGCCGGAGCGCGAGGCGCTCATCGAGCGCTCCATCGAGGAGGCCCGCATCCCGGGCGAGGTGCGCATCGCCAACTGGTCGATGGGCCTGCTCGTCGACTACTGCCAGCAGGTGGGCGCCGAGGTGCTCGTCAAGGGCATCCGCTCGTCGACCGACCTCTCGTACGAGACGCCGATGTCGATCGTGAACCGCAACCTCGCGAACGTCGAGACGGTCTTCATGCTGCCGAACCCCGAGAACGCGCACGTCTCGTCGAGCCTCGTGCGGCAGGTGTCGGAGCTCGGCGGCGACATCAGCCCCTACGTGCCGCGCGCGGTCGCGACGTTCCTGCAGTCGCGATGAGCGACCCCGAGCGCGGCGCCGGGCTCGAGAGCAGGGCAGACCTCGAGCTCCGCGCCGTGCGCGGGATGGGCGAGATCCGCCCGGGGGACGACCTGCCCGGGATCGTGGCCGACGCCGTCGCGCCGCTCGAGCCCGTCGACGGCGACATCGTCGTCGTCACGAGCAAGGTCGTGTCCAAGGCCGAGGGGCGCTTCCGCCCGGCCGCCGAGCGCGAGCAGGCGATCACCGAGGAGTCGGTGCGCATCGTCGCCTCGCGCGCGCACCCCGGCGGGATCACGCGCATCGTCGAGCACCGCACCGGGCTCGTGCTCGCCGCAGCAGGCGTCGACGCCTCGAACACCGACGACGGCACGATCCTGCTGCTGCCGCTCGACTCGGATGCGTCGGCCCGCGCGATCGCCGAGCGGCTGCGGTCGCGCTTCGGCGCGGCGATCGGCGTCGTCGTGAGCGACACGCTCGGCCGCGCGTGGCGCGTCGGGCAGACCGACGTCGCGATCGGCGCCGCCGGCATCCGCGTGCTCGAGCCGGTGGCCGTCGACGCGAACGGACGGCCGCTGCTCGTCACCGCGCCCGCGATCGCCGACGAGATCGCGGGCGCCGCCGAGCTCGTCGCCGGCAAGGCCGACGGGGTCCCGGTCGTGCTCGTGCGCGGCCTCGGCCGCCACGTCGCGGGGCTCGACGAGCCGGGCGCCGCACGGCTCGTGCGGGCGGCGAGCGACGACATGTTCCGGCTCGGCGCCGACGAGGCCTACCGGGCCGGTCTCGAGGCGGGCAGGATCGACGCACGGGCAGAGGCGGGAGCAGCGCATGCAGGCTGACGAGCGGGAGGCGCTCGTGGAGGTCGTGCCCGACCTGCCGGAGACGCCAGGCACCCGCATCGAGCGGGCCGTGGCATCCGTCATCTCGGGCAAGACCGTCGAGATCCGCACGGTGCTCACCGTGCTGCTCGCCGAGGGCCACGTGCTGCTCGAGGACGTGCCGGGCGTCGGCAAGACGCAGCTCGCGCGTGCCTTCGCCGCCGCGATCGGCGGCACCGTGCGCCGAATCCAGTGCACGCCCGACCTGCTGCCGAGCGACATCACGGGCATGTCGGTGCTCGACCAGACCACCGGCGAGCTGCGCTTCCAGCCGGGACCGGTGTTCGCCAACATCGTCATCGCCGACGAGATCAACCGCGCGAGCCCGAAGACGCAGGCGGCGCTGCTCGAGTGCATGGCCGAGGGGCAGGTGACGGTCGACGGGGTCACGCACGTGCTGCCGACGCCGTTCCTCGTCGTCGCGACGCAGAACCCGATCGACATGGAGGGCACCTACGCGCTGCCCGAGGCGCAGCGCGACCGCTTCATGGCCCGGCTCGAGCTCGGCTACCCCGACCAGGACGCCGAGCTCGCGATGGTGCAGGCGCGCGAGACCGCGCAGCCGCTCGACGCGGTGCGGCCCGTGACGACGCAGCACGAGTTCCGCGACGAGATCGGCGTCGCGCGCGCGGTGCGCGCCCACGAGCTCGTCGAGCGCTACGCCGTGCGGCTCTCGCGCGTCACGCGCGAGCACCCCGAGGTGCGGCTCGGCGCGAGCCCGCGGGCGACCCTGCAGCTCGTGCGGGCCGCGAAGGCGCGCGCCCACCTGCACGGCCGCGACTGGCTCTCGCCCGACGACGTCAAGGAGCTCGCGGTGCACGTGCTGCCGCACCACCTCGTGATGCACGACCCGCACGCGCGCCACGACGACGCCCGGCGGGTGGTCGCGCACGCGCTGGCGACCACGGTCGCCCCCGTCATGCGCTGATGGCCCGCGATCGCGCTCGCGCTCGCCCGACGGCGCGCGGTGTCGTGCTCGTCGTGGTGGGCGTGGCGCTCGCGGTCGCCGCCTACTGGGAGCGGCAGGTCGTGCTGCTCGTGCCCGCCGCGCTCTGCCTCGGCATCGTGCTGCTCGGCGCCTGGTGGGTGCTCGGCACCGCCTCGCGCGTGCGGGTGGTGGCGCCCGGCGTGCTCGAGGAGGGCGAGGATGCGGTGCTGCACATCGCCGGGGACCCGCGGCAGGCGGGCGACCGCTGGGCGACGTGGGCGCCCGGCCCCGAGCGCTACCTGCACCTCGAGGGCGAGCTCGACGACGAGGGTGCGGCGGAGGTGCCGCTCGGCTCCCACCCGCGCGGCCGCTGGCGGCTCGCGCCGGTCGAGATCACCGCGCTCGACCCGTTCCGCGTCATGCGCACCGTCCGCTCGGTCGACCCGCGCGCGAGCCTCGTCGTCGGCCCCGCGCTGTCGCCCGTGCCCTCCTCGGCGCTGCGCTCCGACCGCCAGGCGGGCCAGCAGTCGCAGACGCGCAGCGCCGACGAGATCGACGCGATGGTGCGCGAGTGGCGTCCGGGCGATCCGCAGCGGCGCGTGCACTGGCGGCAGTCGGCGAAGCGCGGGCAGCTGATGGTGCGGCAGGAGGCGAACCCCGCGACCGACGACCTGCTCGTGCTCGTCGACACCGCGGGCGCCGTCGGGCTCGGGCGGGAGGCCGAGGACCGCCTCGCGCGCGCCGCGTGCTCGATCGTGCGCGCGCTCGCCGGCCGCGACCGCGTCGTGCAGGTGGACGAGACCGGCGCCGCGAGCATCACCGCCGCCGACTGGCGCGACCGCGCGGGCGCGCTCGCCGGCTTCGCGTCGCTCGCCGCGGGCGAGCCCTCGGAGCGCACCGCGCGGGCGACGACGGCCGCGCACGTCGTGGCGCTCGAGGAGGCCGCGCCGGAGCGGTGGACCCTGCCGCCCGGCTCCACCCTGTGGCTCGTCGCCGCTCGTGACGCGCCCCCGCAGCGCATCGCCCCGGGCTCGCGCGTGCGCGTGCAGCGATGGCTCGACGCCGTCGGGCCCGCGAGGGAGCTGCGATGAGCGCGCTGCTGCGGGAGCGCTCCGCGACGCCGGCAGAGCCGCGCGCGCCCCGACCGCGACGCGCCCGCGCCGGGTTCGTCGAGGCGATCTCGCTCGGCGTGCTGCCGCTCGCGTGGCTGCTGGCGACGCAGTCGGTGCTCGGCACCGACTGGCTGTGGCCCGTGCTGCTCGCGGTGGTGTCGATGGCGCTCGCGGCGGGCCTCGCGCGCGCCCTGTGGTCGACGTTCGCCGGCTCCGCCGCGGCGGCGATCGTCGGCATCGGCTGGATCATCGCGTTCAGCGCGCCCGACGAGGCGCTCCTCGGCGTCGTGCCGACGCCGTCCGCGATCGTCGAGGCGCTGCGCGTGCTCACGGTCGGCGTGCAGGACATCGCCTGGTCGGTCGAGGTGCCCGTGGCCCTCGAGCCGCCCGTGCTCGCCACGATCGTCGCTGCCGCCGTGGTGCTCGTCGTGAACGTCGACCTCATCGGCCTCACCCTGCGCACGCCCGCGATCGCGATCCTGTTCGCCGCCGTGCCGCTGCTGCTGCCGATCGCGTACCGCATCGACGTGCCGTGGTGGCACGCGCTGCCCGGCGTCGCGGCATCCGCGCTCGTGCTCGCGGCACCCTCGATCGACGAGCGGCTCGCCCTGGGCCGCGCCTGGGCGGGGCCCGTCATGCTCGTGGCGGTCGCCGCGCTCGTGGCGGCAGCGGTGCCGATGCTCGTGCCGAGCCCTCGGGAGGCCGACTTCGACCTGCCCACGGTCAACGACCTCTTCCCGCCGGCCACGCCCATCCTCGACACCTCGATCGACCTGGGCGACGAGCTGCGGCGCCCCGAGCCGCAGTCGGTCTTCACCTACGCCACGACCGACGGCCAGCCGACCGTGACGCGGCTCATGACCCTGCCGGAGGCCGGCCCCGCCGGATTCGTCTCGGTCGAGCCGCGAGCCGGCGACCCGGCCGTGCTCGTCGAAGGGGCCGAGGCGGGCGCGCCCATGGAGATGACCGTGCGGATGAGCGACGTGCGCGGCGAGAGCCTGCCCACGCCGGAGCGGGCGCTCGACGTCGCCGCGCCCTCGGGCTCGAGCTGGGACGAGGCGAACGACGCCCTGCTCGTCGAGACCGGCGTCGTGCAGTCGGGCCTCGAGTACCGAGCGGCCGGCAGCCGGTCGCCGCTGCTCTCCGCGCTGCCGGGGGATGCCGGCTCGAGCGGCCACGACGGCTTCCTCGCCCTGCCGGAGGGTGCGCAGGCGATCGGGGCGCAGGGCGCGGCGCTCGTCGGCGACGGCATGTCCACGTCTGAGCGCGTCGTCGCCGTCCACGGCTTCATGACGAGCGGCCTCTGGGACTACTCCGAGCAGCTCGACCTGCCGGGCTTCGCGGGCGAGGGCGGGGAGGGCTGGGATGCGCTCGAGGGGTTCCTCGAGACCCGCTCCGGCTACTGCGTCCACTATGCGAGCGCGACGGCGGCACTGCTGCGGGGCGCGGAGGTGCCCTCGCGCGTCGTGATCGGCTTCCTGCCGGGCGCCGAGATCTCGGGCGGCTGGTCGGTCACGACGAACGACCTCCACGCGTGGGCTGAGGCGTGGGTCGACGGCGCGGGCTGGGTGCGGGTCGAGACGACGCCGGGCGCCGGCACCGGCGTCGCGAGCCCGGAGGGCGCGCAGACGACGCCGAGCCCCACGCCGAGCGCGACGCCGACGCCGTCACCCACCCCATCCGCGACGCCGTCCGCCTCGCCCAGCCCGACGCCCTCGACCGCCGCGCCCTCGGCGTCGACGCCCGCCGCGCCCGGCGGCGGCATCGCGATCGACGGGGCGGCGCTGCGCGGATGGCTCATCGGCATCGGCGTGCTGCTGCTGCTCGCGCTGCCGTGGGCGGTGCGCGCGGCGCAGCGCGCGCTGCGGCTGCGGCGAGGAGCGCCAGGCGCGTGGCTCGAGCTGCGAGCGTCGCTCGCGGATGCAGGCGTGCGGCTGCCGGGCTCGGCCACACCGGGCGAGGTGCAGGCCGCGATCGCCGAGCGGGCACCCGCGACCGCGGGCGCCTCGGACCGCGTGCGGCTCGCGGCCGAGCGCGCCGCCTTCGACGCCGGCCCTCGCGAGCCGGGTGCGCTCGACGGCGACGTGCGGGAGGTACGCCGGGGCCTCGCCGCCGCGCTGCGGCCGTGGCGCCGCGCGCTCGCCGCCGCGCTCCCGCCGAGCCTCTTCCGCATCGTGCCGCCGCTGCCCGACGACTGAGCCCGCGCTGCGGCGCCTACGGCACCGAGTGGCCCCCGCGCCGGCCTCAGACGGGGCAGCTCCGTGCCTCAAGATCGCCGCATGAAGCGGCTCCGTGCTCGATGCGCGGTCGGGCACGCATCCCCGCCGACGTAGGCTGGGCGGCATGCTGTGGTCGATCGTCATCCCCGTGAAGGGATCGATCGGCAAGTCGCGCCTCGACGCCGGCGACGCGCGCGCGGCGCTCGCGGTCGCGTTCGCGCGCGACGTCATCACCGCGGCACGCGACGCGGATGCGGTCAGCCGCGTCGTCGTCGTCACGTGCGACCCCGCCGTGACGAAGGGCATCCACGGCATCGAGACGGTCGACGATCCCGAGGGCGGGCTGCACGCGGCGATCGGTGCCGGCGTCGCGGTGCTCGACCCCGCAGCGCCGGCGGCCGTGCTGCTGGGCGACCTCCCGGCGCTCACGCCGGCCGCGCTCGACGCCGCGCTCGAGCTCGCCGCCCGCGAGCCGCGCTCGTGCGTGCCGGATGCGCTCACCACCGGCACGACGATGCTCGCCGCGCACCGGGCGGATGCGCTGCGGCCGCGCTTCGGACCCGGGTCGGCCGAGAAGCACCGGAGCGCCGGCCACGTGCCGCTCGCCGTCGAGCCCGACTCCGGGCTGAGGCTCGACGTCGACGAGCTGGCCGACCTGCACGCCGCGCTCGACCTCGGCGTCGGCGAGCACACGCGAGCGGTCCTCGACGGCGCGTCGCTCTCGAACTGACCGAACCCGCTGGTTGAGCCGCTCCGGGCGCGCAGCCCGCTGGTTGAGCCGCTCCGGGCGCGCAGCGCCCTGAGCGTGTCGAAACCGAGCACTCCTGCGGGCGTGGTTTCGACTCGCTCAGGGCCCTGGAGGGCGCGGAGCGGCTCAACCAGCGGAAGCGAGGAGGGCGTGGTTTCGACTCGCTCAGCGCCCTGGAGAGCGCGGAGCGGCTCAACCAGCGAGCGGGCGCGGAGCGTGCGGAGCGGCTCAGCCTGCTGGCGGCCGGACGGCGCCCGCCAGCGCGAGCGCCTCGCGCGCGACCTGCGCCGCCGGCTCGCCCGCCGTGAGCCACAGCGGCCGCGCCGCCGCGCGGATGCCGAGCGCCTCCACCCGCTCGACCGCGGACGCATCCTCCTCCGCCACGAGCCAGCCGTCGAGCAGCCCGCCGCGCGACCGCGCGCCGTAGTGCGCGGCGAGCGCAGCCGCATCCGCCTCCACCCCGATCGTGTCGAGGCACGCCGCCGCCATGCCGCGCACGGCCCGGCCGCCGATGATGGGGGAGACGCCGACGACGGGTGCCGCCGCGGTCTCGAGCGCGTCGCGGACGCCGGGGATGCCGACGATCGTGCCGATGGAGACGACCGGGTTCGACGGCGCGAGCAGGATGACGTCGGCGTCGGCGATCGTCGCCCTCGCCGCCGACGAGATGCGCGAGCGCTCGAGCCCGTGCTGCACGAACCGACGTGCCGGCAGCTGCGCGCGCGTGCGCACCCACCACTCCTCGAAGTGCATCGTGCCCTCGTCGGTCACGACGTGGGTGGGCACCTCGTCATCGGTGACGGGCAGCAGCGTCGCGCCGAGCGGCCAGCGCGCGGCGAGCCGCGCCGTGGCCTCGGTCAGGCTCGCGCCGTCGCGCAGCATCGCGGTGCGGGCGAGGTGGGTGCCGAGGTCGAGGTCGCCGAGCGTGAACCACGGCCAGCCGACGCCGTAGGCGGTGAGCTCCGCCGCGACCCGCTCGCTCTCGCCCGCGCGGCCCCAGCCGCGCTCCGTGTCGCCGACGCCGGCGAGCGCGTACAGCAGCGAGTCGAGGTCGGGGCAGACCTTGACGCCCGCGAGCCACATGTCGTCGCCCACGTTCGCGACGACGCGGATGTCGGCGTCGCCCGCCGCGTCGCGCAGCCCGAGCGCGAAGCGCGCGCCGCCGACGCCGCCGGCCAGCACCGTGATCCTCATGCGTCCATCCTCATGCGTCGATCCTCCTCTGCGTCGATGCTCCTCATGCGTGCAGCCTCCGGTAGCGGATCGCGACCCCGTCGGGCGCCGCGTCGATCGTCGCCTCGACGCCGTAGACGGAGCGGATGCGGTCGGCCGTCAGCACCGCATCCGGGCTGCCCTCCGCGACCACGCGGCCGCCATCGACGAGCACGACGCGGTCGGCGTGCGTCGCGGCGAGCGCGAGGTCGTGCACGGTCATCACGACCGGCCGGTCGTCGGCGAGCCGGCGCACGAGCGCGAGCAGCTCGAGCTGCCAGGCGACGTCGAGGTGGTTCGTCGGCTCGTCGAGCAGCAGCGCGCTCGGCTCGCCCGGCGCGGGCCGCTGGGCGAGCGCGCGCGCGAGGTGCACGCGCTGCAGCTCGCCGCCCGAGAGCTCGCCGAGCGACCGGTCGGCGAGCTCCGCGGCGCCGGCGTCGGCGAGCGCCGCCTCCACCTGCGCCTCGTCGCCGAGCGAGAAGCCGAGCAGGCGGTGATGCGGGGTGCGGCCGAGGCGCACCGCGTCGCGCGCGCTCAGCTGCGGCACCGCATCCGTCGACTGCTCGACGAGCGCGATGCGGCGTGCGCGCTCACGAGCCGGCATCGCGTCGAGCCGCTCGCCGTCGAGCAGCACGCTGCCGGCGAGCGTCGCCCGCTCGGGCACGACGCCCGCGATGGCGCGCAGCATCGTCGACTTGCCGGCGCCGTTGGGCCCGACGAGCGCCGTGATCTGCCCGGCCGGGGCCGTCCAGGAGACGTCATCGACGAGCGCGCGACCCCGCACCGAGACCGAGAGCCCTTCCACCGCCAGGCCTGCGGGTGCCTGCCCGCTCACGTCCGCACCCGCCCCGTGAGCAGGAGCCCCGCGAAGACGGGCGCGCCGATGAGCGCCGTCACGATGCCCACGGGCAGCTCGCGCGGGTCGAACGCGGCGCGCGAGACGGTGTCGGCGACGAGCAGCACGATCGCGCCCGCGAGCCCGGACGCGGGCAGCAGCAGCGCGTGCGAGGCGCCGACGACGAGCCGCACGGCGTGCGGCACGACGAGGCCGACGAAGCCGATCGCGCCCGAGACCGAGACGAGCACGCCCGTGACGAGCGCGCACGCGACGAGCAGCGCCCAGCGGGTGCGCCGCACGTCGACGCCCAGCGCGCCCGCGGCGCTGTCGCCGAGCTGCAGCGCGTCGAGCAGGCGGCCGCTTGCGAGCAGCGGCAGCGCGAGCGCCGCGCCGATGAGCGCGATGGCGGCGCTCGACCAGCTCGATGCGGCGAGCGAGCCGAGCAGCCACGCGAGGATCTCGCGGAACGCGTCGCCGTCGGCGCGCCAGAAGATGACGAGGCTCACGACGGCGCTCGCGGCGGATGCGACGACGACGCCCGCGAGCACGGTGCGCGTGGGCGTCGCCCCGCCCGCCGCGCCGGCGAGGCCGAGGGTCGCGAGCAGCGCCAGCAGGCCGCCCGCGAACGCCGCGCTCGGCAGCACCGCGCCGCCGAGCGCGCCGCCGACGCCCGCGCCGAGGCCGGTGACGAGCACGAGCACCGCGCCGACCGATGCGCCGGAGGAGACGCCGAGCAGGTACGGGTCGGCGAGCGGGTTGCGCACGAGCGCCTGCATGACGGCGCCGACGATCGCGAGTCCGGCGCCGACGGCGCAGGCGGTGAGGATGCGCGGCACCCGCAGGTCGACCACGATCGCGTCGCCGACGGGGCCCAGCGGGCTCGCGCCGATGCCCAGCCGGGCCGCGGTCGCCGCGAGCGCGTCGGCGGGTGCGACCCCGGCGACGCCGATGCACGCGGCGAGCACGCCGAGCGCGAGCAGCAGCGCCCCGAGCGCCGGCAGCGCCCAGCGCCGCCGGCCCCGCCGCCGCTCGGCTCGCGCGCGCGCCGCGCGCCCTGCGCGCCCCGACAGATGGAGGGCGATCGGCTGCTTCGAGCGCGCGTCCAGAGCGTCTTGCCCTATCTCTGTGCCGCGCGTCATGGCAGGTCCATCGCGCGCACGCCGTCGACCACGAGCTCGACGGCGCCGATCGAGCCGACGCCCGCCTCCGCCATCGGGAACGGCACGACGACGAAGCGGCCGTCGCGCACGGCGCCCAGCTGCGCCGTCGCTGGGTTCGCGCGCAGCCGCTCGATCTTCGACTCGGCGGTGTGCCACGCGGCGTCGACGAGCACGATCACGTCGGGGTCGCTCGCGGCGAGCGCCTCCCACGACATCGCCGTCCAGGCATCCGGCACGTCGGCGGCGACGTTCGTCAGGCCCGCCGAGTCGAGCACGAGCTGCGGCGCGCCCGCGCCGCCGCCGACGTAGGGCGCGTCCTCGCCCGAGGAGTACCAGAGCGCCGTCGCGCCGTCGTCGAGGGGCTCGATCGCGTCGAGGGCCGCCCGCTGCTCGGCGACGAGGGCCTCGCCCGCCTCCGGCACCCCGAGCGCGACGCCGGTGTCGATGAACTCGCCGAGCAGCGCATCCCACGACAGCGGCGCGACGTCGACCGAGCGGCACGCGGCGGGGGAGACCCAGGTCGTGATGCCGAGCTCGTGGAGCGCGGCGCGATCCCCGGCCGCCTCGGGTGCGAACGCCGACTCCCAGCCGGCGACCACCGCATCCGGCTCGAGCGCGAGCACAGCCTCGCGCGAGGGCATCCCCTCGATCGCGGGCGGCTCGGCGTCGCCGGGCTCCATCTCGAGCGGGCCGTCGAGGAATGCGGTCGAGACGAGCGCGTCGCCGAGGCCGAGCGCCACGACGAGCTCCGCCGCCGTCGACTTCACGGCGAGGATGCGCGCGGCGGGCTCGGCGCGCGGCGTGACCGCGACGCCGCAGTCGTCGATCGCCGCCGGCTGCGCGGCCGCCGAGGTGGACGGGGACGGCGCGGAGCCCGGGCTCGCGCATCCCGAGAGCGCGAGCAGCGCGGCGGTCGCGGCGGCGAGGACGAGGCGGCGGGGGAAGGGCATCGGGGGCTCCTGGGCAGGCTGGTGCGAACGGCAGTGCGGCTCGCGCGCGGAGGTGATGCCCGGCGCTCCACCATCGTAATCCCGTCGGCCGCCGCTCGACGCACGGGCGTCGAGAAGCCGAGCACGATCGCAACGCGCAGGAAACGCGCACGAAATCGGTCGAAGCGACAGTGAGCCTTGACGCTGACGCCCGACACCCGGAGAGTGCTCTTGACGAGGGCAGCGTCGCCGTCGTCCACAGCGAGGAAGTCGAGGAGCACATGACCACGGTTCGTGCAGCGATCACCCAGACCACCTGGACCGGCGACAAGGCGTCCATGCTCGATCGCCATGAGGCGTTCATGCGGGAGGCCGCGGAGCGCGGCGCGCAGATCATCTGCTTCCAGGAGCTCTTCTACGGCCCCTACTTCGGCATCACGCAGGACAAGAAGTACTACGACTACGCTGAGCCGGCCGACGGGCCCATCGTGCAGCGCTTCGCGGCGCTCGCGAAGGAGCTGAACATGGTGGCGATCCTCCCGATCTACGAGGAGGAGCAGACCGGCGTCTACTACAACTCCGCGGTCGTCGTCGACTCCGACGGCTCGATCCTCGGCACCTACCGCAAGCACCACCTGCCGCACCTCGACCGGTTCTGGGAGAAGTTCTACTTCCGCCCCGGCAACCTCGGCTACCCGATGTTCGAGACCGCGGTCGGCAAGGTCGGCGTCTACATCTGCTACGACCGCCACTTCCCCGAGGGCTGGCGCGAGCTCGGCCTCGCCGGCGCGCACATGGTCTTCAACCCCAACGCGACGAAGCCGGGCCTGTCGAACCGGCTGTGGGAGGTGGAGGGGCCCGCGGCGGCGGTCGCCAACGGGTACTTCGTGCTGCAGCCCAATCGCGTCGGCCGCGAGGACAACGAGTACGGCGAGCTCGCCGTCGACTTCTACGGCACGAGCCAGGTGATCGACCCGCGCGGCAACTTCGTCGGCGACCGCGGCTCCGAGACCGAGGAGGAGCTGATCATCCGCGACCTCGAGCTCGACGTGGTGCGCGAGATGCGCGACGACTGGCAGTTCTACCGGGACCGCCGACCTGACTCCTACGACCGGATCGCGAAGCCGTAGCGCCATGGCAACCACGCTCATCACCGGGGGCACCGTCGTCTCGGCCACCGGCACATCCGTCGCCGACGTGCTCGTCGACGGCGAGACCATCCGCGCCGTGCTCGCGCCGGGCAGCGAGCTGCTCGGCATCGACCTCTCCTCCTCCGTCGACCGGGTGGTGGATGCGACGGGCAAGTACGTGATCCCCGGCGGCATCGACGCCCACACCCACATGGAGCTGCCGTTCGGCGGCACCGCGGCGAGCGACACCTTCGAGACCGGCACGCGCGCGGCCGCGTGGGGCGGCACGACCACGATCATCGACTTCGCCGTGCAGACCTACGGCCAGCGCATCGAGGACGGGCTCGCCGCGTGGCACGAGAAGGCGGCGGGGAACTGCGCCATCGACTACGGCTTCCACCAGATCGTCGGCGACGTCAACGAGGCGTCGCTCACGGCGCTGCGCGGCCTCGCCGACGAGGGCATCTCGAGCTACAAGCTCTTCATGGCCTACCCGGGCGTCTTCTACTCCGACGACGCGCAGATCCTGCAGGCGATGCAGGTCGCCGCCGACACCGGCCTCATGACGATGATGCACGCCGAGAACGGGCCGGCGATCGACGTGCTCGTGCGGCAGCTGCTCGCCGAGGGCAAGAGCGAGCCGAAGTACCACGGCGTCGCGCGCGCCTGGCAGATGGAGGAGGAGGCGACGCACCGCGCGATCATGCTCGCGAACCTCACCGGGGCGCCGCTCTACGTCGTGCACGTGAGCGCGAAGCAAGCGGTGGCGCAGCTCGCCGCCGCGCGCGACGCCGGGCAGAACGTCTTCGGCGAGACCTGCCCGCAGTACCTCTACCTCTCGCTCGAGGAGCAGCTCGCCGCTCGCAGCGACGAGTGGGGCGACTTCGAGGGCGCGAAGTGGGTGTGCTCGACGCCGCTGCGCTCGAAGCACGAGCACCACCAGGACGAGCTCTGGACGGCGCTGCGCACCAACGACATCCAGATGGTCTCGACCGACCACTGCCCCTTCTGCATGAAGGACCAGAAGGAGCTCGGCCGCGGCGACTTCTCGAAGATCCCCAACGGCATCGGCTCGGTCGAGCACCGCATGGACCTGCTCTACCAGGGCGTCGCCGACGGGCAGATCTCGCTCGAGCGCTGGGTCGAGATCACCGCGACGACGCCCGCGCGCATGTTCGGCCTGTACGGGAAGAAGGGCGTCATCCAGCCGGGCGCCGACGCCGACATCGTCGTCTACGACCCCAACGGACACACGTCGATCGGCGTCGACAAGACGCACCACATGAACATGGACCACTCCGCGTGGGAGGGCTTCGAGATCGACGGCCACGTCGACACCGTCATGAGTCGTGGGCGCGTCGTGGTCGACGACGCCCAGTACCTCGGCCGGCCCGGCGACGGCTCGTTCGTCAAGCGCGGCCTGAGCCAGTACCTGCTGTGACGACCATGGAGTTCGGCGCCGTCTTCCAGACCAATCCGCCCGCGAGCCGCTTCGTGCAGCTCGCGCAGCTCGCCGAGGTGCACGGCTTCAGCCACGTCTGGTCGTTCGACAGCCACGTGCTGTGGCAGGAGCCCTACGTCATCCTCTCGGCCGCGCTCGCCGCCACCCGGCGCGTCACGATGGGCCCGTTCGTGACGAATCCCGCGACGCGCGACTGGAGCGTGACCGCCTCGACGTTCGCGACGCTCAACGAGATGTACGGCAACCGCACGATCTGCGGCATCGGCCGCGGCGACTCCGCCGTGCGGGTCTCGGGCGGGGAGCCGACGACGCTCAAGGAGCTGCGCCAGGCGGTGCACGTCATCCGCGAGCTCGGCTCGAGCCGCGCCGTCGAGGTCGGCGACGTCACGCTGCGGCTGCCGTGGTCGCACGGCTCGGAGCTGCCGGTGTGGGTCGCGGCCTACGGCCCGCTCGCGCTCAAGCTCACGGGCGAGGTCGCCGACGGCTTCATCCTGCAGCTCGCCGACCCGGAGATCACGAAGTGGATGATCGAGCGCGTGCGCACCGCGGCGAGCGACGCGGGCAGGGATCCGATGTCCATCAAGATCTGCGTCGCCGGCCCCGCCTACGTGGGCGACGACATCGCGCACCAGCGCGAGCAGTCGCGCTGGTTCGGCGGCATGGTCGGCAACCACGTCGCCGACATCGTGCGCCGGTACGGCCCGGCGACGGTCGGCACCGGGGGCGCGATCCCGGCCGACCTCGCGAGCTACATCGCCTCCCGCACCGACTACGACTACAACACCCACGGCAAGGCCGAGAACGACCACGTCGACTTCGTGCCGGACGCGATCGTCGACCGGTTCTGCGTGCTCGGCTCGGTCGACGACCACATCGAGAAGCTGACGCGCCTGCGCGAGCTCGGCGTCGACCAGTTCGCCGCCTACGTCATGCACGACGACAAGGAGGAGACGCTCCGCCAGTACGGCGAGCGGATCATCCCGGCGATGCGGGGCACCGCCCTGGCGAGGTCCTGACCCGTGCGGGCCCGGAGCGCGCAGCCGCTGCTCTTCGGCGCCCTCGGGGTGGTGCTGCTCGCGGTCGTCTGGGAGCTGTACAAGGCGCTCGGCCCCGCCGAGGGCGTGTCGGTCGGCGGCACCGTGCTGCTGCCGCGCACGACCGACCTCGCGATGCCGCACGTGTGGGACTCGATCGCGCGCGCGTTCCAGCCCGCGAGCGGCGCGGGCGGCGAGCTCGTCGTGGTGGCGGTCGCGAAGGCGGCGGCCCAGACGCTCGGCACTGCGGGGGTCGGACTCCTGCTCGGGGCGGTCGTCGGCGTGCTGCTCGCGCTCGTCATGCAGCGCTACCGGCTCGCCGACCGGGCGATGCTGCCGTGGCTCATCCTCAGCCAGACCGTGCCGCTCATCGCGCTCGCGCCGCTCGTCGTCGCGTGGGGCGGCAGGCTCGAGCTGGGCGCGCTGCAGTGGGAGCGGTGGATGAGCGTGGCCGTCATCGCCTCGTACCTCGCGTTCTTCCCGATCGCGATCGGCACGCTGCGGGGCCTGCGCGCGCCCGAGCAGGAGCACCTCGACCTCTTCCGCGCGCAGGGCGTCGGCTGGTGGCGCACGCTGCGCTACCTGCGGCTGCCCGCCGCCGTGCCGCAGCTGCTGTCGGCGACACGGCTCGGCGCTGCGACGGCCATCATCGGCACCGTCGTCGCGGAGGTCTCGACGGGAGCGCGCGGCGGCATCGGCCGGCTCATCGTCGAGTACGCGCAGTCGGGCTCCTCCGATCCCGCGAAGGCGTGGGCGCCCATCGCGGGCGCCGTCGCGATGGGACTCGTCGCGGCGGGCATCGTCGCGCTCGCGGGGCTCGCGCTCCGCGACTACCGGAGAGCGGAGGCGCGATGAGCGCGGTCGAGGTGTCGGGCGTCACGAAGGAGTTCGCGGTGTCCGCCGGGTCGGGAGGGGCGCGGTCGAGCACCGTGCGCGCGCTCGACGACGTGAGCCTCACGGTCGCGGAGGGCGAGTTCGTCGCCCTCATCGGCCCCTCGGGCTGCGGCAAGTCGACCCTCATGCGGCTCATCGCCGACCTCGACGAGCCGTCGAGCGGCGACGTGTCGGTCTTCGGCATGCCCGCCCGGCGCGCGAGGCTCGAGCGCGCGTACGGCATCGCCTTCCAGCAGTCGGGGCTCCTGCCGTGGCGCACCGTGCGCGCCAATGTCGAGCTGCCGCTGCAGCTGCACGGCGCACCGGCCGCCGACCGGCGCGCCCGCGCCGACGAGCTCATCGAGCTCGTCGGGCTCACCGAGTTCGCCGACCGGCACCCCGACCAGCTCTCGGGCGGCATGCAGCAGCGGGTCGCGATCGCCCGCTCGCTCGCCGAGCACCCGAGGCTCCTGCTCATGGACGAGCCCTTCGGCGCGCTCGACGAGATGACGCGCGAGCGGCTGCAGGGCGAGCTGCTGCGCATCCGCGCCGAGACCGGCGCCGCCGTCGTGTTCGTGACCCACTCCATCCCCGAGGCCGTCTTCCTCGCCGACCGCGTCGTGGTCATGAGCCCGCGGCCCGGCCGCATCACCGACATCGTCGCCGTCGAGCGGTCGCCCATCGCGGCCGGAGCGGCCGACGACGCGGTGCGCGAGACGGATGCGTTCTTCCGGTCCGTCACGGCGGTGCGGGAAGCGCTCCACGGCAGGGAGGGCGCCGCACCCCGCGGCGCGGAGGCCCGATGACGCCGCACTGGACGGACCGGGGCTGGGTGCGGATCGCCGCCCCGCTGCTGCTCGGTGCGGCCGCGCTCGTGCTGTGGGAGGTCGCGGTGCGCGCCCTCAGCATCCAGCCGTACCTGCTGCCGGCGCCGAGCGCGATCCTCGCGCAGCTGCAGGCCGCGTTCGGCGGCATCGTGCAGGCGGCGCTCGCGACCGGCAGGAACGCGCTCGTCGGGCTGCTGCTCGGCGCGGTCGTCGCGCTCGTCGTCGCGGCGCTCGCGTCGCGGCTGCGCTGGCTCGACGAGGTGGTCGCACCCCTCGTCGCGGCGATCGCGGTCGTGCCGATCGTCGCGCTCGCGCCCGTGCTGCAGACCATGTACGGCGCGACGAGCGAGATGCCCCGCATCATCGTGGTCGCGATCGCGTCGTTCGTGCCGGTGTTCATCACGACGCTGCGAGGGCTCCGGCAGGTGCGGCCCGTGCACCGCGACCTCATGCGCGCGTACGGGGCGAGCGGCTGGCAGGCGACGCGCGTCGTCACGCTCCCCGGCGCGGTGCCGTTCGTCTTCGCGGGGCTCACGATCGCCTCGTCGGTGGCCGTCATCTCGGCGATCGTCGCCGAGTACTTCGGCGGGCTGCAGAACGGCCTCGGCAGCCGGATCGCGAGCGCCGCCGCGCAGTCCGGCTACCCGCGCGCGTGGGCGTACGTGGTCGCGTCGATCGTGCTGGGCCTCGTCTTCTACGCCGTCACGCTACTCGCGGAGCGCACCGCGAGCCGCTGGGCCCGCATCCCCGTCACCTGAGTCCCACCACCGAATCCCCATCACCGAACCGCAGGAGCCATCATGCACCGTCTCACGCACCATCCCGGAGCCTCGTCCCGGCCACGTCGCCGGGCCGCCCTCGCCGCCGTCGCGGCCGTCGCATCCGCCGTGCTCGTCGCCTGCTCGACCGGCACCGCGCCCACCGCGTCGGAGCCCGGCACCGACGGCGAGCTCACGCCCGTGACGCTGCAGCTGCAGTGGTTCGCACAGGGCCAGTTCGCCGGCTACTACGCCGCCGTCGACCAGGGCTTCTATGAGGCCGCAGGCCTCGACGTCACGATCGCCGAGGGCGGCGCCGACATCGTGCCGCAGACGGTGCTCGCCGACGGCGCCGCCGACTTCGCGATCGCGTGGGTGCCGAAGGCGCTCGCGAGCCGTGAGCAGGGCGCCATGATCACCGACGTCGCGCAGATCTTCCAGCGCTCGGGCACGCTGCAGGTGTCGTTCGCCGACGCCGGCATCGACTCGGTCGAGGACCTCGCGGGCAAGAACGTGGGCTCGTGGGGCTTCGGCAACGAGTTCGAGCTGTTCGCCGCCCTCACCGAGGCGGGGCTCGACCCGATGACCGACGTCACGCTCGTGCAGCAGGCGTTCGACATGTCGGGCCTGCTCTCCGGCGACATCGACGCGGCGCAGGCGATGACCTACAACGAGTACGCGCAGCTGCTCGAGACGGTCGATCCCGAGACCGGCGAGCTGTACACGGCCGACGACTTCTCGATGCTCGACTGGAACGACGTCGGCACCGCGATGCTGCAGGACGCCATCTGGGCGTCGAGCGACCGGCTCGAGGACCCGGCGTTCCAGGAGACGACGGTCGCGTTCATCAAGGCGTCGATCGAGGGCTGGATCTACGCGCGCGACAATCCCGAGGAGGCCGCGCAGATCGTCGTCGACTCGGGCAGCCAGCTCGGCGCATCCCACCAGCTGTGGATGGTGAACGAGACCAACCGGCTCATCTGGCCGTCCGACGAGGGCATCGGCATGATCGACGAGGACGCCTGGGAGCAGACGGTCGAGATCGCGATGGACACCCGCAACCAGGACGGCGCGACGGTGCTGACCGCCGAGCCCGACGACGGCGCGTGGACGAACGAGTACGTCGAGCAGGCGCTCGAGCAGCTCGAGGAGGAGGGCGTCGACATCACGGGCGACGGCTTCGCGCCCATCGAGGTCGAGCTGCAGGAGGGCGGCCAGTAGCCGCTGCCCGCGTTGAGGGTTTGCGTCCGAGTTGGCAGCAACTCGGACGCGAACCCTCGACTGGAGCCGCTTCGGCAGGCGCCTGCCGCCGACCAGTAGAGTCCGAAGAGTCCCACCGCCGCTGATGAGGAGCACCGATGCGCGACACATTCGATCCCGCCGACGGAGACCGCGCGCGCCAGCTCGACCGGCTCGTCCTGCACTCGTGGTCGAAGCACGGCGCCACGAACCCCTTCACCGTCGCGCGCGGCGAGGGCGTGCGGCTGTGGGACCACGACGGGCGCGAGTACCTCGACTTCTCGAGCCAGCTCGTGAACGCCAACATCGGGCACTCGCATCCGCGCGTCGTCGAGGCCATCCAGCGGCAGGCGGCCGAGCTCGCGACCGTCGCGCCCGCCACGACGAACCTGCGCCGCGGCGAGGCGGCCGAGCGGATCCTGTCGAAGATCGATGGCATGGCGGCCGTGTTCTTCACGAACGGCGGGGCGGATGCGATCGAGAACGCGATCCGGATGGCGCGCATCCACACGGGGCGCGCGAAGGTGCTCTCGCACTACCGCTCGTACCACGGCAACACCGGCGCGGCCGTGAACGCGACCGGCGATCAGCGCCGCGTCGGCAACGAGTTCGCGACCGGCCACGTGCACTGCTTCGGGCCGTTCCTCTACCGCTCGGAGTTCTGGGCCGAGAGCGAGGAGCAGGAGTGCGAGCGCGCGCTGCAGCACGCGCGCCGCGTGATCGAGTCGGAGGGGCCGTCGACGTTCGCGGCGATCCTCGTCGAGTCGGTGCCGGGCACCGCCGGCATCCTGCTGCCGCCGCCCGGCTACCTGCAGGGGCTGCGCGAGCTCGCCGATGAGCACGGCATCGTGCTCATCCTCGACGAGGTGATGGCCGGCTTCGGCCGCACTGGGCACTGGTTCGCGCACCAGCACGACGGGGTGAAGCCCGACCTGGTCGCCTTCGCGAAGGGCGTGAACTCGGGCTACGTGCCCGTCGGCGGCGTGATCATCAGCGAGCCGATCCTCGCCACCTTCCGCGAGCGCGCGATCCCCGGCGGCCTCACCTACGCGGGCCACCCGCTCGCCGCGGCATCGATCGTCGCCGCGATCGACGCGATGGCCGACGAGGGCATCGTCGAGCACGCCGCGCACCTCGGCGCCGACATCCTCGGCCCGGGGCTCGCGCAGCTCGCCGAGCGGCACGCGATCATCGGCGAGGTGCGCGGCCGCGGCGCCTTCTGGGCCCTCGACCTCGTGACCGACCGCGCGACGCGCGAGCCGGTCGACGCATCCGTCATCGGGCAGCTGAAGGGCCTGCTCATGGATCGCGGCTACGTGCCGTTCGCGGCCGACAACCGCCTGCACGTCGTGCCGCCGCTCGTGATGAGCGACGACGACGCGCGCACGGGCCTCGCCATCCTCGACGACGCCTTCTCCGCCCTCGCTTCGTCGGCTGGTTGAGCCGGTCCGCGCGCGCAGCGCGCTGAGCGTGTCGAAACCGCGCGTCCCACTGAGGGTGGTCTCGACACGCGCAGGCGCCTTCGGCGTCGGCGCGGCTCAACCAGCGGAGGGTGCCAGACTTGCCCCATGAGCATCCACCTGCTGGGCGGCGGTGACGCCGACGACGAGTCGCGCTGGACCGGCCGCTTCGTCGCCGAGGCCCGCGAGCGCGCCGAGGGTCCCCCCGTCATCGTCGTCGTCCTGTGGGCGGCGGATGCGTCGGAGGGCGAGCAGTGGCACGACGACTACCGTGCCGACTTCATGAAGCTCGGTGCGGGCGAGGTGCGGATCGTGCAGCTCACGGCCGAGCGCACGCTGCTGCCCACCGACCTCGGCAGCGCCGACGGCCTGTTCGTCGGCGGCGGGCTGACGCCCGGCTACCACGCGGCCATCATGCCCGCGGCCGACACGATCCGCGGGCTCGTCTCGACCGGCCTGCCGTACGCGGGCTACTCGGCAGGCGCCATGATCGCCGGCGACGTGGCGCTGCTCGGCGGCTACCGCATCGGCGGCGTCGCCGTCGCGGCGGAGGCGACGTCCGAGGGCCTCGAGGAGGTCACCCTGGATGCGGGCCTCGGCCTCGTCGACCTCGTGGTCGACGTGCACGCGGCCCAGTACGGCACCGTCTCGCGCGCCATCGCGATCGTCGCGGCAGGGCTCTCGGACCGGGTCGTCGCGATCGACGAGTGCACCTCGCTCATCGTCGGCGCCGGCGGCCTCGAGGTCGCGGGCGACGGCAGCGTCTGGACGGTCGACCGCGGCGACGCCGCAGGCGACCGCGTCACCGTCTCGGTGCTGGCCGCGTCGCGATGACCGTCGCGCCCCTCGCCGAGCTCGTCGACGACGGGTGGGCGGAGGCGCTCGCGCCCGTCGAGCCGGTGCTGCGCGAGCTGGGGGAGCGGCTGCGCGAGGAGACCGCCGAGGGGCGGCCCCACCTGCCGCCCGGCGACGCCGTGCTGCGCGCCTTCCGCCGACCGATCGACGACGTGCGCGTGCTCGTCGTCGGCCAGGACCCCTACCCGACGCCCGGCCACTCGATCGGCCTCGCGTTCGCGGTCGAGCGGCACGTGCGGCCGCTGCCGCGGTCGCTCCAGAACATCTACCGCGAGCTGCACGACGACCTCGGGATCGACCCCGCGGCGCACGGCGACCTCTCCGCCTGGGCCGACCAGGGCGTGCTGCTGCTCAACCGGGTGCTCACCGTCGCAGCCGGCGCGCCCGCGTCGCACCGCCGGTGGGGCTGGGAGCAGGTGACCGAGACGGCCATCCGCGCGCTCGTCGCCCGCCGCACGCCCGACGGCCGCCCCGCTCCGCTCGTCGCGATCCTGTGGGGCGCGCACGCGCAGTCGCTCGCCCCGCTGCTCGACGGCGTGCCGATCATCGCCTCGGCGCATCCCTCGCCGCTGTCGGCCCGCCGCGGCTTCTTCGGCTCGCGGCCCTTCTCGCGCGCGAACGCGGCGCTCGAGGCGCAGGGCGCCGACCCGATCGACTGGCGGATCCCGGCAGGCCCCGAGGCGGGGGCCTGAGGTGCTCCCCGAGGAGTACGAGCGCCGTCGCCGCCTCCCGCCGCACCTGCGCGAGCCCGAGCACCGCGCGCCCGACTTCGCGTTCACGATCCGGCCCGTCGACGCATCCGACCTGCCGGTGGTGCGCGACATCTACCGCCACTACGTGCTCGGCTCCGCGGTCACGTTCGACGAGCGGCCGAAGACCCTCGCGCAGTGGCGGCGCAGCCTGCGCGAGGCCACCGAGCTGCAGCTGCCGTTCCTCGTCGCCGAGAGCGCGACCGGCGCGATCCTCGGCTACGCGCTCGTGCAGCCGTGGAAGCAGCGCAGCGCCTACCGCTACACCGTCGAGTCGTCGGTCTACCTCGCGCCGGCCGCGACCGGGCGCGGCCTCGGGCGCGCGCTGATGGAGGCGCTCATCGAGGCGACGCGCGCGCGAGGCGTGCGCGAGATGATCGCCGTCATCTCCGATCAGGGGGCGGATGCGTCCATCCGGCTGCACGAGCGCCTCGGCTTCGACGAGATCGGGCGGATGGGTCGGGTCGGCCAGAAGTTCGGGCGCGAGCTCGGCATCGTGCTGCTGCAGAAGTCCTTGCGCAAGAAGCGCTGAGGACTGCTCGGTTCGTCGCGACCCTCCGCCAGGATGGGGCTATGAACCGAGCGCGCGTGTGGCTGGCCGCCCTCGTGCTCGCGCTGCCGCCGATCGTGATCGCCGCGAGCTGGGCGGCGCTCGCCCCGCAGCTGCCCGACACGGTGGCCACGCACTGGTCCGGAGTCGGGGTTGCCGACGGTGTCTCGGCGACCGTGCCGACCGCGGTCATGCTGCTGTCGATCACGAGCGCACTGCTCGTCGTCGCGCTCGTGCTCGCCGCGGTGCGCATGGCCGACCGCTCCCGCGCGATGCTGCTGTCGCTCCTCGCCGCGGTGTCGGGCATGGTGGCGGCCGCCTGGGTGATCTCCGCGGTGACGACCGTCGAGGCGGGCAGCGCGCAGACCGCCGTGCTCGGCCCGTGGCTCCTGCTGCTGCTGGGCTCCGTGCTGCTGCTCCTCGTGCCGCTGGCCGTCCACCCCCGCGACGACGACGTGCCGCGCGGCGACGAGCGGATGCTGCCGCTCACGCAGAGCCGAGCCGCCTCGTGGTCGGGCGAGGAGAGCTCGAGCGCCTTCCTCGTCGTGGGCGTCGTCGTCGGCGCCTGCAGCCTGCTGCTCGCGGCGCTGCTGCCGGTGTCGCCCGGGCCGTGGGTGCCGATCCTCGCCGCGCTCGCGCTGCTCGTCGCCGCCGCCGTCGTGGTCGCGCTCGCGCGCATCCGCGTGCTCGTCGACGCCGAGGGGCTGCGCGTGCGGGGCGTGCTGGTGCCGCTGCCGCTGCGCACCATCCCGCTCGCGCGCATCCGCCTGGTCGAGGCGCTCGTCGTCGAGCCGCTCGACTGGGGCGGATGGGGCTACCGGGGCCTCCCGGGCCGGCTCGCGATCGTGCTGCGGCGCGGTCCCGGCATCGTCGTGACGACGCGCGAGGGCTCGCGGTTCGCCGTCACGGTGGGCGACGCGCAGCAGGGCGCCTCCACGCTCGCGAGCCTCGTCGCCCGGGCGCGGCAGCGAGAGCATGACGACCGCTAGCGTCGCGTCGGTGGGCACGGATGTCACCGCGCGGTGCCACGATGGGCGCATGACCGAGTTCGACGAGTGGCGGCAGTCGCGGGAGCGCACCGACGCGCAGGCCGCGGCCGCCGCGAGCGACGTGAGCGCGACCGTGACCGACCTGGGGCCCGGGTTCTGGATGGTGTCGGTCGCCGGGGCGACGCGCGGCTTCATCGTGCAGATCGAGGTGAAGGGCGAGGTGCGCTTCGAGGCGCGGCTGCGGCACGTGAACCCCGGCCAGGGCACCCGCATCGGCGAGTACTGGGAGTTCGACAGGGCGATCGCCGCGATCATCGCGGAGCCGCCGCGCTTCGTCGGCCGCGACCCGTTCCGCGAGCTCACGAACTACGCGAGCCGCGAGCAGATGCTCGAGCGCACCGAGCGCAAGCGATTGCAGCGCCGAGCCGGACGGTACTTCGAGTGACGGCGCACGCGGCGCGAGTGCCCGACGACGGGCTCGGCTTCCGGTGGGCCTTCTGGCAGGTGCTGCTGTGGGCGGCCGGCTTCGGAGCGGCGCTCGCGGGCGGCGTCGTGCTGGTCGCGGCGATCGTCTCCGGCGGCTCGACGGATGCCGTCATGTGGGTGTCGATCGCGCTGTGGGCCCTGGTGCTCGGCGGTGCCGCCGGCGTCGTGATGGCCGTGCTCGCCCTGATCCTGCGCGCACTCGCCCACGGCGGCGCGCCCGTGCCGCTGCTGCGCTGGCTGCTCGGCATCGCGGCGGCGCTCGCGACGAGCGCGGTGCTCGTGTGGCTGACGGGCGGCGGCGCTGACTCGCCGCTCGTGCCCGTGGCGTTCGTCGCGCTCGGCGCCGGCATCGGCTGGGCGGCCCAGCACCTCACGTTCGCGCGCCGCCGCGCCGGGGCCGGGACGTGACGGCGATCCACGAGCTCGGCGCGCTCGACCTCTGGCGCCTGCTCCACGCGCGCGAGCTGAGCGCCGTCGAGATCGCGGAGCACTTCCTCGACCGCATCGAGCGGCTCGACGACGCCAAGGCGATCGTGCACGTCGACCGCGAGCTCGCGCTCGCCCGCGCCCGCGCGGCGGACGACGCCGACGACCGCACCGGGCTCATCCACGGCCTGCCATTCGCCGACAAGGACCTCACGCTCCGGGCCGGGCAGCCCGCGACGCTCGGCAGCCGCTGGCAGGCGGATGCCGTCGCCGAGACGACCGACCCGGTCGCGCAGGTGCTCGACGGCGCCGGCGGCATCGTGCTCGGCCGCACCGCCGCGCCCGAGCTGGGCTTCGCGGGCTACACGCGCTCCGCGCTGCACGGCCCCACGACGCTCCCCGGGCACCCCGGGCTGCACGCGGGCGGCTCCTCCGGCGGAGCGGCGGCCGCGGTCGCGCAGGGGCTGCTGCCGTTCGCGCCCGGCTCCGACGGCGGCGGCTCGATCCGCATCCCCGCCGCGACCTGCGGGCTCGTCGGCCTGAAGCCGACCCGCGGCCGCATCCCCGCGCAGGGCGGCGTCGGCCAGGTCGGCGGCCTCACGACCGCCGGTGCGATCGGCCGATCCGTCATGGACGTCGCGCTGCTCACCGACGCGCTCATCGGCCGGGTCAACGGCGTGACGCCGCACGCGCTCACGCTGCGCTCGCCCGAGCGCGACGACGGCTCGCTGCTCGCCGCGGCGGTGCGCGGCGAGGGCCGCTTCCGCATCGCGGTGCTCCACGGCACACCCTGGGACGCGACCCACGACATCCGCATCGCGCCCGAGGCCGTCGCGGCCGTCGACGCGACGGTCGCCGCGCTCGCCGCGTTCGGCCACGAGGTGGGCGAGGTGGCGATGCCGGATGCGTCGGGGTTCCTGGGCGTGCCGAGCTACGCCGAGGCGTTCACGGCGCTGTGGCGCGGGGGAGCGGCGACGGTGCCGATCGCGCGCGAGGAGCGCCACCTGCTCGAGCCGCTCGCGCGCTGGATCATCGACTCGAGCGACGACCTCACCGCCGGTGGCCTCGCGATCGCGCAGCTGTGGGCGACCGAGCTCGAGCGGCGGGTGCTCGCGGCCTTCGCGCCGTGGGATGCGGTGCTCACGCCCGCGACGGCGCTCACGCCCCGGCCGCTGGACTGGTACCCGATCGACGACGGCCCGGCCGACTTCGACGCGCAGGTGCGGCACACGCCGCACACCTCGTTCGTGAACATGACGGGGCTGCCCGCGATCGTGCTGCCCGTGCACCGCACGGCGCCGACTGCAGGCGGCCCGGGCCTGCCGATGGGCGTGCAGCTCATCGGCCGCCCGGGGGAGGAGGCGACGCTGCTCGCCATCGGCCGCCAGCTCGAGCGCCGCATCCCCTGGACGCAGCGCGTCGTCGACGCGATGCGCCCCTCTCGGTGATCGAGCAGCTGCCGGGCGCAGCCCGGCCGCGTGTCGAGATACCAGCGCTACCCGGCGCGCGGGCGGCGCGGCCTCGACAGGTACCCGCCCTTCTCGAGCCCCGCCTCGATCTCGAACCGATTGCGCAGGCCGTCGATGCCGGCGGCGAAGTACATCGGGATGAACCACAGCCCGTAGCGCTCCCACTGCTGCCGGTGCACGTCCTCGTGCTCGAGGATCTCGGGCGACAGCGCGTCGGCGGTGAGGAAGGTCGCGCCCACGGTCGTGCCGCCGCGGCCGAAGGCCCAGCTCGGCAGCCCCGAGATGACGGTCAGCTCGCCGACGCGCCGCTCCTCGCCGCCGAGCATCCGCCCCCACAGCCGCGCGCCCGCGGTGGCGACGCGATGGCCGGCGCGCGCGACCGGCGGCGCGGTGAGCGCGCGGAAGGCGGGAGCGGATGCGGCGCGGCCGACGATCCCGACGCGGCGGCCCACCCGCGCAAGGCGGCTCGGAGAGGTGCTCACGACCTCGACGGTACCCGGATGCGCGGCACCGGTCGCGCGCGACGGCGCACTGCTGACGCGGGCGCCCACCGCGGATAGCCTGGGGTCATGCGCCCGGAGCCGTACGGCATCCCCGACGCGGAGCCTCTGCGGATCGCCGTCGTCTCGATGCACACCTCGCCCGCCGACCGCCCGGGCAAGGGCGACGCGGGCGGGCTCAACGTGCTCGTGCTCGAGAGCGCTCGGGCGCTGGCCGCGCGCGGCAACCACGTCGACGTCTTCACCCGCTCACCCGGGGCGCCGCACTCGCAGGCGCTCGCGCCGGGCGTCACGCTCTACGCCCTCGCGACCGGCGGCGGCGTCGTGCGCAAGCACGAGCTGCCGAACCTCGCTGACGCGTTCGGCGCCGAGCTCGAGCGCGTGGCGCTCTCCGCCTCCGACTCCTACGACGTCATCCACGCGCACTACTGGCTCTCCGGCCTCGCCGCCCTGCCCGTGTCGCTGTCGCTCGGCATCCCCATCGTGCAGACGTTCCACACGCTCGCCGAGGAGAAGAACCGTCGGCTCGCCGACGGCGAGCGCCCGGAGCCCGAGCGGCGCGTGCTCACCGAGCGGTACCTCGCGGGCGAGGTGGATGCGATCGCCGCCGTGTCGCGCGCCGAGATCGACGTGCTCTGCGACGGCGTCGGCGCATCCGCGGAGCGCGTCTGGCTCGTGCCGCCGGCGGTCGACACCGTGCTCTTCCAGCCGGCGCCCGTGCGTGCGCGCGCCGAGGTGCGCGCGCGACTCGGGGTTCGCCTCGACGAGGGCCTGGTCGTGTGCGTCGGCCGCGTGCAGCCGCTCAAGGGCCAGGACCTCGCGGTGCGGATGCTCGAGCACCTGCCGGGTGCGGTGCTCGTCCTCGCGGGCGACGCGACGCCCGGCGACGAGCGCTACCTCGAGTCGCTGCACGACATCGCCCGGGTGATCGGCGTCGAGGGCCGCGTGCGCCACATCGGGAGCCTCGAGCGCCCGGCGCTCGCCCGGCTGCTCGACGCGGCCGACGTGGTCGTCGTTCCGAGCCGCTCGGAGTCGTTCGGCCTCGTGCCGCTCGAGGCGGCCGCGAGCGGCACGCCCGTCGTCGCGTCGCGAGTGGGCGGCCTCACGGAATCGGTCGTCGACGGCGAGACGGGCGTGCTCGTCGACGGGCGCGATCCCGCGGAGTGGGCGCAGGTGGTCGGCGCGATCCTCGACGACGTCGACCTGCAGCTCGAGCTCGGTCTCGCCGGGCGCCGCATCGTCAGCCGTCGTGACTGGCGCGACGTCGCGCAGGAGCTCGAGACGGTCTACCGCTCGACGATCCCGAGCGTCGCGTGACCCCCACCTGCTGGTCGAGCCGCACGGCCGCCCCGGCGGCCGCGCGAGTCGAGACCACCGCGACGCGCACTCAGTTGCCCTCGAAGGGGATGGCCCGGCCGGCGAGGTAGGACTCCGCCGCGCGCCGCGCGTCGTTCGTCATGCCGAGCCGCTGCACCGTCGGCAGCAGGGAGCCGACCGCATCCGCCGCGCCGTCGAGCGCCTCGCGCGCCGCCGCGAGCGTCGCCTGCACGGCGAGCGGCGCCTGCGCCGCGATGCGCTCGGCGAGCGCGAAGGCGCGCTCGAGCTCGGTGCCCGCCGGTACGACCTCCTGCACGAGCCCGATGCGGTGCGCCTCGGCCGCGTCGAAGCGGTCGCCGGTCAGCACCCACCGCATCGCGTCGCCCCAGCCGAGCCTCGGGAAGCGCACCGTCGCGCCGCCGAAGGGCATGATGCCGCGGGCCACCTCGAGCTGCGCGAAGACCGTCGAGTCGGCCGCGACGACGATGTCGCTCGCGAGCGCGAGCTCGATGCCGAGGGTGAAGCACGTGCCCTGCACGGCCAGCACGACGGGCTTGCGCACCGGCTCGGTCTGCAGCCCCCACGGGTCGAGCCCGCCGTCGGGCACGAGGCGGATGCGCCCCGTCGCGAGCTTGGGCGCGATGTCGGCGAGGTCGAGGCCCGCCGTGAAGTGGTCGCCGCGGGCGCTCACGACCCCGGCGCGCAGCGTCGGGTCGCGGTCGAGCTGCCCGTAGGCGAGGGCCAGCTCCTGCAGCATCCGCTCGTCCGCGGCATTGCGCTTGTCGACCCGGTCGAGGGCCATGTGGAGGATGTGGCCGCGTCGCTCGATCGCGACGCGCGGTGTCGTCTCGGTCACGCGGCCAACCTAGCGGGCGCGATCCGGCACTACCGCAAGGTGGGGGCGCCGCATACGCTCACCGCGGACAGAGTCGTCGGCGCAGCCGGACAAGTTGGGGATGTGCATGTCACGAGGTGGACGCTGTCCGTCCGAAGTTCCGTTCCACCGAAGGGCATGACATGTTCAAGAAGCGAAGCGCGCTCATCACCGCGCTCCTCGTCGGCGGTCTCGTGGCGGCCGGCGCCGCGCCGGCCAGCGCGGGAGTCGTCGAGCGCTACACCTACGAGGACTCGTTCAGCGAGGTCATCGACGACTTCTGCGGCTCGGGGCTGGAGGTGGCGTACACCTACGCGCACACAGGATCCGCCACCCTCAGGACGCGCGGCGATGACACGCAGCTCTGGTACCACGACCGGCTCCGCATCGTCGAGACGTTCACCTACGACGGGATGACCGCCACCGCCATCCAGCCGAACACCCTCATCAAGGACCAGAAGATCGTCGACAACGGTGACGGGACCATCAGCGTCACCGTGCTGGTCACGGGAGGAGCCAGGCTCGTCGGCAGCGACGGCAAGCTGCTCGCGACGGACTCCGGGCAGATCCGGCTGCTGCTCACCATCGACGTCGAGTCCGGCGAGACGCTGAGCGAAGCGCTGATCTTCGGCCCGACGGGGACGAACGGCGACTACTGCGAGGCGCTGCTCGACCACTGGGGCGTCTGACGCATCCGGGTGCACGCGACGAAGGCGGAGGACCCGGTGTGGACCTCCGCCTTCGTCGACGTCACCGCTCCTAGCGGTCGACGACCTCCGCCTCGACGGTGTCGCCGCCGGCCTGCGAGCCCTGCTGCTGGCCGCCCTCGAGCGAGCCCTGCGACGAGCCGGCGCCGACGGCCCGCTGCTGGTCGTGCTTGAGCGCGGCGAGGCGTGCCTCGATCTCGGTCTCGCGACCGACGTCCTCGAGCGCCTCGAACTGGGCGTCGAGCGACGACGCGGCGAGCTCCTGCTGACCGACGACCCGTGCCTCCTCGCGACGGATCTTCTCCTCGAAGCGGCCGATCTCGCTCGTGGGGTCGAGGATGTCGATCGACTTGACGGCGTCGTGCACCTGCGTCTGCGCCTCTGCGACCTTGGCGCGCGCGATGAGCTCGGAGCGCTTCGACTTCAGCTGGTCGAGCTTGCCCTTCATCGTGTCGAGGCCGGTCTTCAGCTTGTCGACGACCTGGTTCTGCGACTGGATCGACGGCTCCGCTGCGCGCGCCTCCGACTCCGCCTGCATCTGCTTGCCGATCGCGACCTTCGCCAGGTTGTCGAACTTCGGCGCGTCGGGGGAGTTCGAGGCGCGCAGCTCATCGGCGCGCTGGCTCGCGGCGAGGGCCTTGCGGCCCCAGTCCTCCGCCGCGCGCACGTCCTCCTGGTAGTCCTGCTCCTGCAGGCGCAGGTTGCCGATCGTCTGCGCGATGGCGGCCTCTGCCTCGGCGATCGAGTTCGTGTAGTCCCGGACCATCTGGTCGAGCATCTTCTGGGGGTCCTCGGCCTGGTCGAGGAGTGCGTTGATGTTGGCCTTCGCGAGCTGCGAGATGCGGCCGAGGATGGACTGCTTGGTCATGGTCTTCCTTCCTGCGGTTGCCGCTGGAGCGGCAGTTGGTCGTGGATGGGCAATGGTCTGTGTGCGCGTCGGCGTCCGGTCGGCGTCAGTCGCCGAAGAAGCCGCCTCCGCCGCCGAAGGAACCGCCGCCGCCGGAGAAGCCGCCGCCGAAGAAGCCGCCACCTCCGCCGCCGCCGAACGAGCCGCCGCCGCCGGAGAACAGGTCGCCGAGGCCGCCACCGCCCCCGCCGCCGTCGCCGCCGGATGCGCCGCCCCAGCCGCCGCCGTGGCCGCCGCCGGAGCCGTTCAGCATGTCGCCGAGGATGTAGCCGAGCAGGCCCCCGGTGATCATGTCCTGGCCGCGTCCGCCGCCACCGCCACCGCGGTAGTAGGGGTTCTGCGCCCGGCCGCCCCATCCGCCGACGTCGCCCGACGCATCCTGCATCGCCTGCTCGGCGTGCTGGGAGGCCGCCTGGGCGTACTGGGTCGCGGTGTTCGGGTCGGCCTCGCGCAGTCGCAGCGCCTGCGCGAGCTCCTGCTGCGCGGTCGCGAGCAGCTGGCGCGCGTGCGGGCCGACGCCGATGCGGCGGGTGTGGATGAAGTCCTCGGCGCGGTCGATGTTCGCGCGGGCGGACTCGATCCACCGCACGAGCCCCGACTCGAGGTGCTGGCGCTGGGAGCCGGCCTCGCGCAGCTGCGCCGTGGCGTCGTCGAGGCGCTGGTTGGCGCGCTGGAGGTTGCTCAGCACGGTGAGGGTGTCGGTCGGGCGCTGCTGCGCGACCGCGAGCTGCTCCTCGACGTGGCGGATGAGCGGGGCGAGGTCGACCGTGCTGGTGCTGCGGAGCGTCTTGGCCGCCGCGATGTCGCCGATGGAGTCGTCGACGAGCTCGGCGAGCTGCCGGGCGGAGTTGTCGAGGTCGCGCTCGGCGCGCTCGACGGCGGAGAGCAGGCCCGACGCCTGGGCGAGCGCGGCCTCCGCGGCGTGCACGGCGAGCGCGGCCTTCGAGCCGTCGCCGGCCTCGACGGCCGCTCGTCCCGCCGCGAGCGACTGGTCGATGTTGGGCAGCTGCCGCTCGGCGCCGGTGATGTTCTCGCGCACGGGGTCGATCGATGCGCCCGAGTGGCGGTCGTCGAGCCGGTCGAGGATCTGCTTCGCGTTGACGATGCGGCCGTCCAGCTGCTGGCGCGACTGCGCGAGCGACTCGAGCACCTGCGGCGCGGTGCGCTCGAGGTCGCGCAGCTGCGCGAACGACGACGCGTGGCTCGCGAGCTCGCTGCCTGCGCCGTTGGCGATCTGCAGGATGCGGCTCGACCACTCGTGCCGCTCCTGATCCGTGTCGGGGAAGGCGTCGTCGAGCTGCTGCTGCAGCGCGAACGCCTCGGTGAGCCCGCCCTTCGCCTTGTCGAGCGCCTCGCGGTAGGGGCGCACGGCCTCCTCGCCGAACTGCGCGTTCGCGAAGGCGAGCTCCTGCTCGCTCTGCTGCACGGTGTCGTCGAGCTGCACGAGCGCGATGTCGGCGCGCTGCTTGAGCTCCTCGAGGCTCAGCTGCTGCTGCTCGATGGCAGCCTTCTCGCCCTTGCGCTTGCGGCTCGCGCGCATGCCGCGCGTCACGAGCAGCGCGCCGCCGCCCACGACCGCCGCACCGCCGACGAGCAGCACGACCGGCCACGGGTCGATGTTGACCTCGGTGCCGCCCGTGCCCGATTCGGGAGCTGCAGCCGCCTCGGCGACCGCGGTGCTGAAGCCCGTCGCGGCACCCGCGACGTCGCCGTTGTTGAGCCCGGGGAGCAGCGCCTCCTGCCCGAGCTGGTTGACCTCCGCCTCCGTCAGCGGGTAGCCCTGCGGGTAGGCGTACCCCCACTGCCCGTCGTCCATCGCGATCGTGACGAGCAGCTGGTCCTGGCCGAGCCCGGATGCCTCGGCGGCCTGCACCGACCACTCACCCCGCTCGAGGCCGTCGTAGGAGTCGACGACCACGACGTAGACGTCGGCGTCGGAGGATGCGTTCTGCTCCTCGAGCGCCGCCGTCACCTCGGCGTCGTCGGCCGTGTAGTCGCCGGTGCGATCGACGAAGGGGTCGCCCGCGACGTCCACGGGGTCCTCGGTCACGAGCGCACCTGCCGAAAGTCCGAGCAGGCCGGCGGCTCCCATCGCGACGACCGCGAACGGACGGACGATCCTGGCCTGCATCTGCGCTCCCTGCCCGCGGCACGCCTCGACGGTGCCGTCTCTGGCGCGAGTCTAGCCAGCGGAGGTTGCCGGGAACCTTGGAGATCCGCGCCCTGGTCGCCGCTGTCAGCGAACGTCGAACGGCTCGCCCACGACGGCGATGCGCCGACCCTCGAGCTCGACGAGCAGCAGCGGCGCGGGGACGCTCGGCGCATCGACGCCGCAGTCGACGTCGGGCGCGTCGAGCACGGCGCCGTCGCGGTACACGGTCGACGCGGGGTCGACCCGCGCGATCTCCTCGCTCACGCCGACGGGCGGTGCGTCCTCGAGCGCCTCGAGGTCCGGGGCGGCGATGATCGTCAGCGCATCCCCATCGGCCGCGACCTGCGCGACCGCGACCCCGAGGATCCGCAGCTCGGGCGGCAGCGCGGGCGTGAGCTCGAGGTCGGCGATGCCATCGGCGGGATCGTCGAGGAACGCGGCGCGGACGCCCGTCTCGTCGACGAGGGCGGGGTAGGTGCACGCGAGCGGGAGGCTGTCCGACCCGGCGGAGCCCGCCTCAGTGGAACCGGCCGCGTCCTCGCCCGACTCCTGCGCAGGTGCGGCCGGTTGCCCGGCACCCTGCTCCATGCTCGACGGCGCGATCGGCGAGAACCCGGGGACCACGAACGGCGCGATGACGAGCACGCCGACGCCGGCCGCCGCGGCATTGAGCGCCGCGACCTTCGGTCGCCGTCGCCGCTTCGCCCCCGCGACCACCGCATCCACGTCGAGGCCGGACCCGGGTCCGGGCAGCTCCTGCAGCCGGCGGCGCAGCTCGTCGTCGCTCATGCTCGATCCTCCCGCGCTCGCTCCGCGGCACGGGCGTCGCGCTCGCGCTCCCGCTCGAGCATCCCGCGCAGCTTGCCGAGCGCATCCGACAGGTACCGCTTCACGGCGCCGGCGGAGATGCCCAGCTCGGCGGCGATCTGGTCGACCGTGCGGTCCTCGTCGTAGCGCAGCACGATGCACGCGCGCTCGCGCGGCGTGAGCCGCTGCAGCCGGTGCGCCATGTCGAGCCGCGCGCCGGTGAGGGTCGAGCCGGAGTCGAGGCGCTCCGGCTCGACGACGAGCGGCTGGATGCGGCGCCACCGCTGGCCGCGCCGGGCGCGGTCGAGGAAGCGGTTGGCGATCGCCTTGCGCACGTAGGCCTCGGCCTGCTCGACCTCGAAGCCGTTGCGCAGGCGGCCGAACGTCGCCGTCAGGGCGTCCTGCACCATGTCGCGCGCCTCCTCCTCATCGCCGGTCAGGAGCATCGCGTAGCGCACGAGCGCCTCGCCGCGCTCCGCCACGAGCTCGGCGACGACCAGCTCCCACCGGGCTGCCACGCGAGTCCTCCTACCCTCTGAGACGAATGAGCGAGCCCGAAGGTTGGGCTCAGTCGGCGACGCGCATGCGCGCGGCGAGTCGGGCGTGGGATGCGTCGAGGCGCGCGAGCACGCTCGCGCGCGTCTCGGGCGACTTGTTCTGGCTCATCTTCGCCTTCGCGTCGAAGGAGCGCACGCGGAGCCGCAGCCCGATGGTCCCCATCGCCATCCCGCGGTTGCCCTCGTCGTCGATGTCGAGGCGCACGCCCTCGTCGCCGACGTACTGCTGCTCGAAGTGGTCGACGAGCCCGTGCAGCACGCGCATGTTCTCGTCGGCGCTCAGCACCTCGACGTCGCACGTGAGCGTCGCCATCTCGAAGTTCCAGGTCGGCACCTGGCCGCGGTCGTCGCCGACGTACCAGGTGGGGGAGATGTAGCCGTGCTCGCCCTGCACGATCACGAGCATCTGCGCGGGCCCCTGCTCGGGGGTGCGCTCGGCGAGCAGGCCGTGGCCGCGCGCATCCGCTCGACCGAGGTGCGTGACGAGCACGAGCTGCTCGTCGGAACTCTGCTCGTCGTCGACGAGCACCGGCGACGGCGACGCGACGGCTCCGGATGCGGGGTGCGACACCAGCATCATCCACGGCGCGCGCGTGGCCAGCTCGCGCACCTCGGCGAGGCCCACGCGGTAGAGAGGATTCGGCTGCATGCCCCGATCATCCCACCCCCCGCGACCTCGCCGAACTTCCCCGAAACTGCGGGGTTCTCGACGAGAACTCGGCAGATATAGGGCGATCGGTTGGCACGGCACCGCCAGACCAGCCGAACGCCCTCTACCTGCGGCGGCACGTCCCCATCCACAGGCAGTGCCGTGGTCGGGCAGCGGCGGGCCGCCGACGCGTCATCCTCCGCCCGTGCGCACGCCGACCCCGCTGCCCGATCCGTTCCATGAGGGAGCGTTCCGCGTCTCCGACGCCCTGCGCGCCGGCGTCACCCCGGGGCGCCTGCGCGGCGCCGACCTGGAAGCGCCGTTCCGCGGCGTCCGAGCGCAGCCCATCGCCGACGTGGTCGGGCTGGCGACGGCCTACGCGCCACTGATGGCCCCGCACCAGTGCTTCGGCGGGATCACGGCGGCGCGGCTCTGGGGCATGCCGATCGCGGCCACGTGGACGCGCGACGAGCCGCTCATCATCGCTCGGCCGAACCGCACCGCGCCGGGCTCGTTCGCGGGCACGAGGCAGATCGCGTTCGACGAGCGCCGCCTGCAGCCGACGGAGACGCTGGGGCTGCGCGTGCTCGGGCCGCTCGCGACCGCGCTCACGCTCGCCCGCGAGCTCGACCACGAGGCGCTCGTGCAGGTGCTCGACGCGCTGCTGACGCCGTCGCGCTGGTATCCGGACCTCGCGCTGCCACGGAGGCCCGGGCATCCGTATGCGACGCCCGAGCAGCTCGACTCGTTCCTCGAGCGGTGCGCGGGGCTCGCGGGCATCCCGGCGCTCCGCGCCGCTGCAGCGGATGCGCGGGTCGGCGTCGACTCGCGCTTCGAGACCGTCACGCGGCGGCTGATCGTCGAGGCGGGGCTGCCCGAGCCGATCGTGCATCCGCTCGTCGTCATCGATGGTCTCGATTGGCACCCCGACCTCGCGTACCCGGAGTTGAGGATCGCGATCGAGTACGAGGGCGACGGCCACCGCGACGAGCGGCAGTGGCACGTCGACATCGAGCGCTACGCACGGTTCGAGGCTGCGGGCTGGATCATCGTGCGCGTCACGCGCGACCACATGGCGCGACGCGGTGCCCACTTCGTGGAGCGACTGCGAGCCGCGCGCGCCCGACGCGCCGACATGGGACAGGTATAGGGCGATGCGCTCGAATCCGGGCGGGATTCGAGCGCATCGCCCTATCTCTGCGACAGGCGGGCGTCAGGCGGCGACGGACTGCTGCATGTGCTCGAGGCGCCACCGCACGTGGTTCAGCTGGCGCACGAGGCCGGTCGGCAGCGCGCGGCCGAACTGGCCGAAGAAGGCCTCGACGTCGACGAGCTCGGTGAGCCAGGCCTTCGCGTCGATCTCGAACAGCTCCTCCATGACGGCCGGGTCGATGTCGAGGCCGTCGAGGTTGAGCGCGTCGTCGGCCGGCATGACGCCGATCGCGGTGTCGACGCCGGGCGCGGTGCCGTCGACGCGGCCTGCGATCCACTCGAGCACGCGAGCGTTCTCGCCGAACCCGGGCCAGAGGAATCCGCCCTCGTCGTCCCGGCGGAACCAGTTGACCGAGAAGATCTTCGGAGCGCCGCGGCCGAGCCGGTGCCCCATGTCGATCCAGTGCGTGAAGTAGTCGCCCATGTTGTAGCCGCAGAAGGGCAGCATCGCGAACGGGTCGCGGCGGATCTCGCCGACCGGCCCCTCCGCCGCTGCGGTCTGCTGGCTCGAGACGGTCGCGCCGACGTAGACGCCGTGCTCCCAGTCGCGCGCCTGCAGCACGAGCGGCACCTGCGAGGGGCGGCGACCGCCGAAGATGATCGCGTCGAGCGGCACGCCGGTCGGCGCATCCCAGTCGGGGGCGATCGACGGCGCCTGCTCGGCGCGCACGGTGAAGCGCGCGTTCGGGTGGGCGGCCGGGCCGTTGGCCGGGTCGTAGGGGCGGCCCTGCCAGTCGATGAGGCCCTCGGGCGCCTCCTTCGTCATGCCCTCCCACCAGACGTCGCCGTCGGCGGTGAGCGCCACGTTCGTGAAGATCGTGTCGTGGTCCATCATCGCCATCGCGGTGGCGTTCGTCTTCTCGCTCGTCCCGGGCGCGACGCCGAAGAAGCCGTTCTCCGGGTTGATCGCCCACAGCCGGCCGTCCGGGCCGGGCCGCATCCATACGATGTCGTCGCCGAGCGTCTCCACGGTCCAGCCGGGGATCGTCGGCTGGAGCATCGCGAGGTTCGTCTTGCCGCACGCAGAGGGGAAGGCGCCGGCCAGGTGCAGCTGGCGGCCGTCCTCGTGCTTCATGCGCAGCAGCAGCATGTGCTCGGCGAGCCAGCCCTCGTCGCGCGCCTGCACCGAGGCGATCCGCAGCGCGAAGCACTTCTTGGCGAGCAGCGCGTTGCCGCCGTAGGCGGAGCCGAACGACCAGATCTCGCGCGTCTCGGGGAAGTGCGAGATGTAGCGCGTCGGGTTGCACGGCCAGGCGACATCCTCCTGGCCCTCGGCGAGCGGCGCGCCCACCGAGTGCACCGCCGGCACCCAGTCGTGGGTGCCGTGCATCGCCTCGAGCGCCGCCGTGCCCACGCGCGTCATGAAGTGCATGGATGCGACGACGTACGGGGAGTCGGTGATCTCGATCCCGAGCTTGGAGATCGGGCCGCCCACCGGGCCCATCGAGAAGGGGATGACGTACATCGTGCGGCCGCGCATCGCGCCGTCGAAGAGGCCGCCCAGCACCTGGCGCATCGACTGCGGGTCGCGCCAGTTGTTCGTGGGGCCTGCGTCGTCGGCGTCCTCGGCGCAGATGAAGGTGCGGTCCTCCATGCGTGCGACGTCGTCGGGGTGCGAGCGGGCGAGGTAGCTGCCGGGCCGCTTGGGCACCGGCACGATCGTGCCCGCCTCGAGCATGACGTCGGTGAGCCGCTGGAGCTCCTCCGCGGTGCCGTCGCACCAGACGATGTCCTTGGGCTCGAGCAGCTCCGCGATGCTCGCGACCCACGAGACGACCCCGGGGTCGGCGCCATCAGGAGCGTTGACCGCCTTCGGCCTCACTGGCTTGGCGGCGGAGCGGGACGGCGCAGGGGGAAGGATCGTCATGGTTCGAGTCTCCGCCCGCGAGACGCCCCGCGCCGGTGCGATGCGCAGAAGGATCGGGGATTCCTTCGCGGCGGTGAACCTCGAGGGCGCGTTGCGTCCCGGCGAAGGCAAGGTCCTTGAGGCGGAGCGGCTCGAATGCGCGTCGTTCGCGGCGGTATTCCGCGGTTCTGGCGGTCCAGCCGTGCGTCAGCGGATGTATGCGAGAAGGATCAGTCAAAGTTTCGTACACTGGGCGGCATGGTCGACGCAGCAATCCTCGGGCACCGCATCCGGCACTTCCGCACCGCCGCGGATCTCACGCTCGACGCGCTGGGGGAGCGGATCGGCCTCGCCGGCAGTCAGCTGTCGCTCATCGAGAACGGGCACCGCGAGCCCAAGCTGAGCCACCTGCAGGCGATCGCCGAGGTGCTCGGCGTCAGCACGCCGCAGCTGCTCGAGCCGGAGCCGCCGAGCGAGCGATCGCGCATGGAGCTCGACCTGCAGCGGCTGCAGGAGGGGGCGAGCTACCGCCGGCTCGGCCTGCCCACGGTGCGCCCGACCCGCTCGATGAGCGACGATCTGCTAGCCGCGCTCGTGGGCATGCACCGCGAGCTCGACCGCCGAGCGCGCGAGGCGATCGCCACGCCGGAGCAGGCGCGCCGCGACGCGACCGCGCTGCGCCACCGCATGCGCGAGCAGGCGAACTCGCTGCCGGAGCTCGAGGAGCTCGCCGAGGAGCAGCTGCGCGCCGTCGGCTACGAGGGCGGCAGCCTCACCCACCGCACGGTGAGCGAGATGGCGGCGCGGCTCGGCTTCGAGCTCGTCTACGTCACCGACCTGCCGCACTCCACCCGCTCGGTCACCGATCTCGAGAACGGCCGCATCTACCTGCCGCCGGCGTCGATCCCGGGCGGCCACGGCCTCCGGTCGATGGCGCTGCAGGCGCTCGCGCACCGGCTGCTCGGCCACCACGAGCCGCAGGACTACAGCGAGTTCCTGCAGCAGCGGCTCGAGATCAACTACTTCGCGGCCGCGACGCTCATGCCGCGCTCGCGCGCCGTCGACTACCTGCGCAAGGCCAAGAAGGAGCGGAACCTCGCGGTCGAGGACTTCCGCGACGCGTTCGGCGTGACGCACGAGACCGCCGCCATGCGGTTCACGAACCTGGCGACGACGCACCTCGACCTGCGCGTGCACTTCCTGCGGGTGGGGGAGGACGGCGCCCTCTCGCGCGTCTACGAGAACGACGGGATCCCGATCCCGGTCGACGCATCCGGTCACGCCGAGGGGCAGCTCGTGTGCCGCAAGTTCGCGGCCCGCAGCGCCTTCGAGCGCACCTCCCGCACGACCGAGTTCTACCAGTACACCGACACCCCCAACGGGACCTACTGGTGCTCGACCCAGACCGGCGCTGGCACCGACGGCGAGTTCTCCATCTCGGTCGGCGTGCGCTTCGACGACGCCAAGTACTTCCGAGGCTCGCAGACGGCGTTCCGCGAGGTCTCCACGTGCCCCGACGACCGCTGCTGCGCCCGACCCGACGACGGCCTCGTCGGCCGCTGGCGCCGCAAGTCGTGGGCGTCGGCGCGCATGCACCAGCACACGCTCGCCCCGCTCCCGTCGGGCACGTACCCCGGCGTCGACGACGCCGAGCTCTACGCCTTCCTCGAGCGCCACGCCCCCGCGATCTGAGCCCTCGGCGGCTCTTGGCAGGCGCACAGCGGGCCCGTAGCCTGGAGGCGCCACGTCGACCGGAGGAGCCGACATGACCGAGACCGAGCGCGGGCTGGCCTCTCCCGACGCGACGCTCCGGCGCGGCGCCCAGCATCTCGCCGAGCTGCATCCCGATCTCGACCCGCAGCTCGTCGAGCGCATCGTCTTCGAGTCGCACGCGACGCTCGCGCGTGGCGCGCGGTCGCGCGACCACCTGCCGCCGCTCGCGCTGCAGTTCGCCGCCGATCGGCTGCGCGCCCTCGACCGCATCGGCGCGCGTGCCGAAGGCGAGCCGCTGCGCGTGCTCGTCGAGTCCATCCGCAACGACGGCATCTCGCAGATGGCCGCCGCCTTCCTCAACGAGCTCGGCGAGGGCCGGGTCGAGGCGCTATCGGCGGCGGTCAACCCCGCGATCGACGTGCTCCGCACGGTCGTCGACGTGATGGAGGAGGACGGCGTCCCCCTCACGGACAGCTTCCCGAAGCCCATCACCGACGACCTCGCCCGCGCCGCCGACGTCATCGTCACAATGCTCATCGAGCACCCCTTCGAGCTCGTCGACGGGCAGCGCGTCGAGGCGTGGGACTTCGACGACCCGGCCGGGCTCGGCACCGCCGAGGTGCGACGCATCCGGGACCGCGTGCGACGTCGGGTCGTCGACTTCCTTGACACCCTGTCGGACTGACCGCACCGCGAGGATGGGCGGATGGTCGACCTCGACGAGCTGCGCCGGCTGCGTCGCGCTCGCGACCGGATGGACCGCGAGTTCGCGCGGCCGCTCGACGTCGCGGCGCTCGCGCGCACGGCGCTCATGTCCACCGCGCACTTCAGCCGTCGGTTCCGCGACACCTACGGGGAGACGCCCTACGCCCACCTCATGACGCGGCGCATCGAGCGTGCCGCGGCGCTGCTGCGCGGCGGCGAGGTGAGCGTGACGGATGCGTGCATGCAGGTCGGGTGCACGAGCCTCGGCTCGTTCTCGGCGAGCTTCACGAAGCTCATGGGCGAGACGCCGAGCGCCTACCGGGCCCGCAGCCACGAGGCGCTCGACGGCATGCCGGGCTGCCTCGCGATGGTGCTGACGCGGCCCCGGAAGGGCGACCCCTCGAGCAGGTTCCGAGAAGCGCGGCGCGCGGTGCCCGCCTAGTGTCGAGCGCATGAGCATCTCCATCAGCGCAGTGCACGTCATGGTCGACGACACGGATGCCGCGGTCGCGTTCTATCGCGATGTGCTCGGCATGACCGTGACGAGCGAGGTCGAGAACGAGGGCTTCCGCTGGGTGACCCTGTCGCCCCAGACGCAGCCCGACATCCAGCTCGTGCTGTCGCATCCGCGAGCGGGCAGGTCGGACCGGGACGGGGAGGCGGTCGCCGCCCTGCTCGCGAAGGGCGAGCTCGGCAGCGTCAACCTGCGCGCGGGCGACCTCGACGGAGTCTTCGAGCGCGCGACGGCCGCGCCGGGCGTCGAGATCGTGCAGGAGCCGACCGATCAGTTCTGGGGCGTGCGCGACATCGCGCTCCGCGACCCCGCCGGCAACCTCGTCCGCATCGAGCAGGGCTGACCGCACCACCCAGCGGCGCACGCAGAGCCGCGCGCGGCGCGTAGGGATCGGGGCCGGGCGCGCTCACCGGCCCCGAAGCTGCACCCGGGTCAGCCGCTGATCGCCTCAGCGAGCACCTCGGCGTACTCCCGCATGCCGGGAGGGTTGAGGTGGAGGCCGCGGTCGCGGACCGGCGTGCCCGAGACGACGCCGCTGACCCACCGGCCCTCGGTGTCGCACAGCCCATGACCGTCGAAGTGCTCGGTGACATCGACATAGGTGACGCCCGGGTCACCTGTAGCCGCCTGGTAGAGGGCAACGCCGCCGGCGATCGCCTGGTTCAGGGTCAGGATCGCACCGTTGACGAACTGGGTCTCCTCGGCCGAGAACACGACGTGCTCGCCGCGGTCGGAGCCGGCGCGACACGAGCCTGTGGCGAGATCGCCGAACAGCAGCGGATAGCCGGCGACCAAGATCTGCGCGTTCGGTGCGTGCATGCGCACGACGCCGAGCATCTGCGCGATGTCGGCGGGCAGCGCCGCCATCGAGGTGAACATCGCCGCCTGCGCCTCAGCGCACAGCACCGGGTCACCGTCGGCGCTGCACTCGCGCAGCACGCCCAGCCAGTCGAGGTTGTTGACACCGACCGTGATGGTCACGAGTCGGGTATCGGTTCCGAGCGCGTCGACCTGCGTGGCGATCACATCGCCCGTCGTCGCCCCGGCGCACGCGACCGAGACCACGTCAGTGCCGAGCATCCTCGCGAGCCAGTTCGGATACGCCTTGCGCGACCGCAGGCAGTCGCCGTCGACGTAGGGCAGGTTGCCGGTGCCGGCGGCATCCGAGTCGCCGAGCGCTACGTAGGCGGCGCCGTCGGGCGGGCCTGCGGCGGATGCGGGAGCGGCGACGGCGAGGGCGGAGACGCCCATCACCATGGCCGCGAGGATGGCGAGCGAGCGTCGTTGCATGATGGCCCCTAGCGTCGGTACCCGGACGCCGTTACGGCCGGCTTGCGGCTGACACTAGACCCGGCCCGCTCCACCTGACCAGGGGCGATCTCAGCCGATCGGCCGGAACCATCGCAGCGTCAGCGAATGCAGCACGACGAAGACGCTCGAGAGCGCCATCGCGGCACCCGCGATGAGCGGGTTCAGCAGCCCGAGCATCGCGAGCGGGATCGCCAGCACGTTGTAGGCGAAGGCCCAGAAGAGGTTGCCGCGGATCGTCCGCAGCGTGCGCCGCGAGAGCGCGATCGCGTCGGCGGCGCCCGCGAGGTCACCGTGCACGAGCGTGATGTCGGCGGCCTGCTGCGCGGCATCCGTGCCGGTGCCCATCGCGAGCCCGAGGTCGGCGGCGGCGAGCGCCGCCGCGTCGTTCACGCCGTCGCCCGCCATCGCGACCTGCGCCCGCCTCCCAGCCGCGCCTCGAGCCTGCTCCGCCCGCACCGCGTCGACCTTCTGCGCCGGGGTGACGCCCGCGATCACGCGGCGGATGCCCACCTCGGCCGCCACCGCGTGCGCGGCCCGCTCGTGGTCGCCCGTCAGCATCACGACGTCGATGCCCAGCCCGGCGAGCCGCTCGACGGCGGCCCTGCTGGTCGCCTTGACCGTGTCGCGCACCGAGACCACGGCGCGCATCCGGCCATCCCATGCGATCGCCAGCGCGGTCGCGCCCTTCGCCTCGGCCGCCTCGAACGCATCCGCCAGCTCGGTCGGCATCGCGATGCCCCAGTCGGTCGCGAGCCAGGCCGGCTTGCCGACCTGCACGGCACGCCCCTCGACGACGCCGACGACGCCGGCGCCCTGCGCCGCGCGAACGTCGGTCGCGACCGCGACGTCCTCCACCGCGGCGACGATCGCGTGCGCGATCGGGTGCTCGCTCGCGCGCTCCACCGCGGCTGCCATGCGCAGTGCCTCGTCGGCGTCATCGCCGGGTGCGGCGACGACGCCCTCCACGCGCATCCGCCCCTCGGTGACGGTGCCGGTCTTATCGACCAGCATCGTGGTGATGCCGCGGCTCGACTCGAGCACGCGCGCGTCGCGGATCAGGATGCCGAGCTCGGCGCCGCGGGTCGTACCCGCCAGCAGCGCGGTGGGCGTCGCGAGGCCCAGAGCGCACGGGCAGGCGATGATGAGCGTCGCGACCGCCGCGGTGAACGCAGCGGCGACGTCGCCGGTGAGCACGATCCAGCCGATCAGCGACAGCAGCGACAGCACGAGCACCGCGGGCACGAAGTACTGCGAGACCCGGTCGGCGATGCGCTGCACGTCGGCCTTGCCCTCCTGCGCGCGCTGCAGCAGCGAGGCGATGCGGCTCAGCTCGGTGTCGGCCCCCACCCGGGTCGCCTCGACGACGAGCATCCCGTGGCCGTTGATCGTTGCGCCCACCACCTCGCTGCCCGTCGACACCTCGACCGGCAGCGACTCGCCCGTGAGCAGTGATGCGTCGATCGCTGAGGCGCCCTCGACGACGACACCGTCGGCAGCGACCTTCTCGCCCGGCACGACGCGGAACCGGTCGCCGACGACGAGGTCGCTCACCGGCACGCGGGACTCGACTCCATCGCGGATGACGCTCGCCTCCTTCGCGCCGAGGCGCGCGAGCGAGCGCATCGCCTGCTGGCTCGAGCGCTTCGTGCGGTGCTCGATGTAACGGCCCCCAAGCAGGAACACCGTGACGATCGCGGCGACCTCCAGGTAGAGCTCGTCGCCGTGGCCGCCGAACCACTGGAGCTCCATGCGCATGCCGATCTCGCCGGCCGTCCCGAAGAGCAGCGCCCACAGCGACCAGCCCATGGCGGCGATGACGCCGAGCGAGACGAGCGTGTCCATGGTGGCGGCGCCGTGGCGCAGGTTGACGGCGGCGGCGCGGTGGAACGGCCAGGCGCCCCAGATGGCGATCGGCAGGGTGAGGGCGAGCGCCACCCACTGCCAGCCGTCGAACTGCAGCGCCGGCGCCATCGACAGGACGCCGACCGGCACGGCGAGGACGGCGGATGCGACGAGCCGGGTGCGCAGGGCCGCGCCGCGCTCGTCTCGCTCTGCTTCCGGCTCGGGCTCCGGCACGGCCGCGCTGTAGCCGGTCTGCTCGACCGTGCGGATCGCATCCGCCACCGTGGTGCCCGCGGGGAGCGAGACGTGCGCGACCTCGGTCGCGTAGTTGACGGTCGCCGTGACGCCGGGCAGCTTGCTCAGCTTGCGCTCGATGCGGTTGGCGCAGGAGGAGCAGGTCATCCCGCCGATCTCGAGGTCGATCGTCTGTGTCTCCGTCATGCCCACGACTATACCCCCTGGGGGTATGTCTCCGCATCCGGGAACGAGAAGAGCGCCGGCCCCGCTGGGGACCGGCGCTCTCGGGACTTCAGGCTCAGGCCTCGACGAGCGAGTAGCCGGCCTCGGAGACAGCGGCGCGCACGTCGTCGAGGCGCAGCGGTGCGTCCGCGGCGACGGTGACCGTGGAGCGGCCGCCGGCGACGAGCTGCACGTCGACGCCCTCGACGCCCGCGAGGCCGGAGAGCTCCTCGGTGACCGACGAGACGCAGTGGCCGCACGTCATGCCCTCGACCTCGAAGGTCTGTGCGCTCGCCGCGGTCGCCTGCGAGGGCACGCCGCATGCGCCGCCGCCGCAGCAGCCGCCGGCTTGGGCCTGCGCGTCGGCCTCGGCGGGGGTGGACATGATCTCGATGTTCTGCAGCATGGGATGCCTTTCGGTCGCGAACGGACGATGTGTGGGGGTCATGAGCGCACGAGGCGCGCGATCGCAGCGCTGGCCTCGGCCAGCTTCTCCTGGGCGACGGGGCCGCCCGCCTCTGCGGCCTCGGCGACGCAGTGCGCGAGGTGGTCCTCCAGCAGCTGCAGCGCGACGGTCTCGAGCGCCTTCGTCGCGGCGGAGACCTGGGTGAGGATGTCGATGCAGTACACGTCCTCGTCGACCATCCGGGCGACGCCGCGGACCTGGCCCTCGGCGCGACGGAGTCGCTTCAGCAGCGCGTCCTTGTCGGCCGTGTAGCCGTGCTGAGTGGTGATGCTCATGATGCATCGATCATACCCCGGAGGGGTATGCAGGGCAATGCTCAGGCGGCGACCGCGTCGACGTGCTCGGGCGTGGCCCAGCTGCGCCAGATGGCCGCGAGCTGTGCGTCGAAGAGCGCGTCGGCCTCATCCGCGGGGTAGAGGCCGAGCAGCTCGAGCGTGATGAAGCCGTGCACGCCGGCGAAGATCGTGCGGGTGGACGTCTCGGGGTCGCCGTGCAGCACGCCCTCGTCGACGGCGGCGGTCACGGCGCGCAGCAGCGGCTCGGTCGTGCTGTCGCGAGCCTCGTCGACCGCGGGGGTCGATTCGCCACGGCCGAAGACGACCTGGAACATCGACGCGTTCTCCGTGGCCCACTGGCGCCAGGCGCGGGCCAGGCCAAGGATGCGCTGCACCGGGTCGGCGACCTCGGCCTCGTTCTGCGCGTCCACGAGCGACCGCGCCGCGCGGAGGGTGATCGCCTCGAGCAGCTCGCCGCGCGAGCCGAAGAGCGAGTAGACGGCTGACGTCGAGGTGCCGATCGAGGCGACGAGCGGGCGCAGCGAGAAATCAGGCCCCTCGGTGGCCATCAGCTCCGTCGCGGCCTCGAGGAGGCGCTGGCGGAGGTGCTCGTCATGCAGGCGTGGTCGTCCCATGGTCCTCAGCGTATGCCGTCGCGGACGCCGTTTCGGGCAAATTTGCGTTCGATGTCGCGTGTCGCGACGCCGAAGGGCCCGATCGTGCCCGGATGGCTCACCTTTCCTGTGCTCGTAACGGTCGAAACGCTGTTATCGTAGCGCAGTCGCCGGAGCTCGCCTTCGGAGACAGGCACTCCCTCAGCAACTTCATGGCCGTCGAGCAGGCGAGCTCGTTGTTGGAGCACGGCGACCAGGCGCGCCTCGAGCAGGCGATGCTGCGCTTCGGCGGGAAGGCGGCGCCTGCAAGTCCGCAGTGCGTCGGTGGTGCCCCCAGCAGGATTCGAACCTGCGGCCTTCTGCTCCGGAGGCAGACGCTCTATCCCCTGAGCTATGGGGGCCCGTGCTGCCGAGGCAGCGGCGCCCAATCTATCACCGGCTGGAGCTACCCGCCGACGACGACCCACCCGAGGCCGAGAGCGGCGCCGAGGATCATCCACGGGCCGAACGGAAGATCGGACCGGAGCGTGGTGCGCCGAGTCGCCAGCAGCAGCAGCGCGACGAGCGCGAACACCAGGAAACCGCCGAGGGTGCCGAGGAGGACCGCCCTCCAGCCGAACCAGCCGAGCGCGAGTCCGAGCACGAGCGAGAGCTTGACGTCGCCGAGGCCCAGGCTCGATGGGGCGAACCATGCGAGCACGAAGTAGCCGGCGCCCACGACGAGCGCCGCGAGCAGGGCGGTGCCGAGCCGCCCCCACTCGCCGGTCGTGGCGGCCGCCACGAGCAGCAGCGCAGCGACCGCGAGGGTCGTCGGCCAGACGATCGCGTCGGGCAGCCGCAGGACGGCCTGATCGACGGCGACGAGCAGCGCACAGCCGACAGCGAGGGCGCAGTAGGCGATCGCGACGGCCCAGTGCTCCGCGAGCGCGGCAGCAGCGGCGCCCCCGACGGCCGCAAGAGCGCCGGGGACCCAGCGCTGGAGCCAGCGCGACTCCGCCTCCACGAGCCTGCGGACGCAGGGGGTGAGCAGCGCAGCGGCCGCCGCGCAGAGCGCAGCGGCCAAGGCGATCACGAGAGGCGGCATCGCGCCGATGCTATGGCAGCGCCGGCGCGGTGGCCGACCGCGTCACGCGTCCTGGCTGAGGCCCGACTCGAGGTCGTCGAACGCGTGCTCGACGAGCGACGCGAGCTCCTGCGGTTCGGCGTCGGTGTTGACCCACACGCGGATGGCGGTCTTCACGGCTGCCGAGGCGGCCCCCGCCATCATGCGGGAGAACGCATCCGTCTCCGGGTCGGCGCCGGAGCGCTCGGCCACGGCGATCCGGATCGCGTCCTCGAGCTCGTCGTACTGCGCCATGCGGTGCGGCAGGAGGCTGGGGGAGCGGTCGACGAGCTCCTCCTTGGCGCGGAGCCGATCGAGCTGCTCCTTGCTCCAGCCGCGCACCGTCGTCGCGAGCACCGCGCGCAGCGACTGCAGCGGCGGCTCATCGTCCGGGCGCTCGTCGAAGCCGACCAGCATCTCGATCGGCTCGTTGTCGTCGGCGGCGACGATCGCCGCCTCCTTCGAGTGGAAGTAGTTCGAGACGGTGCGCGGCGAGACGAACGCGCGGTCGGCGATCTGGCTGATCGTCACGTCGTCCAGCCCGTGCTCCTGCGCGAGCTCGAAGGCAGCGGTCGCGATCGTCTGGCGCGTAAGGATCTTCTTGCGCTGCCGTAGGCCGAGCTCTTCGGGCGTCGGCGCGGAGTCACTCACTGGAGGTCGCTCGAGATGCGTCGCGAAAGGCGACAGTCGCGTGCGCCATCTCGAGGCCGGCGGGTGAGGGGTGGAAAGTCATGGTCGCGTCCAGTCTCGCGGCCGCGCCGCGTCGATGGAGCCGGCACTCGCCGACTGTGGAGCAAGTTTGCGCCGTAACAGTGTTTCCGTCAACAACGTAGTGGCTCAGGAAGCGTGCAGGGTCAGCAACTCCCCACTTAAGGGAACCTTGTAGGAAAGCAACGTTGCGCGCTAGGCAACCAGCATGACACGATCCTCTCCGACGGCCCAGCAGGGTCGCCGCCTCGCATCGCACCGGAACCCCAGCCCCGGGCCCTGTCACCGAAGGAACCTCTTCATGTACGCATTCCTCAGCGCTGTCAGCGCTTTCGTCTCCGACCGCTTCGAGAAGAAGAACGACCGCGGTGCCACCGCCGTCGAGTACGGCCTGCTCGTCGGCCTCATCGCGATCGCGATCATCGCCACGCTGCTCCTGCTCGGCCCGGAGCTGAACGACATGTTCAACCGCGTCCTCGTTCAGCTCCAGGCCCTCTAGGCCCGATTCGGCTCGGCCACCCGCTCTCGAGCGGCGTCCCAAACCTGTGGGGCGCCGCTCGAGGCGATTCGCCGGTGAGCAAGCAAGGAGATCCGGCGTGGAGAAGCATCGAGATCGCGGAGCGGCCGCTGTCGAGTTCGGCTTGGTCCTGCCGTTGCTGCTCGCGCTGACGATCGGCATCATCGCCTTCGGTCACGCCTTCCACATCCAGACCGTGCTCGACAATGCTGCTCGGGAAGGCGTGCGGATCTTCGCGCTTGAGGACGACGGTGACCCCGGCGCGCAGGCGAGAGCCCGCGCGATCGAGGTCGCCGCGCCCTCCATCGCGTTGACGAACGGACAGATCGCCATCGGACCTGCCGGCTGCCCCCCGGGCCAGAACGCGGTAGTCACCATCACCCTCACCGACTTCCAGCTGCTCGGCGGCTTCTGGAACGCCACCCTCACCGGAACCGGGAGCATGCGATGCAACGGCTGAACCGCCTTCGCGACGACCGCGGCGCTGTCGCCGTCTGGGTCGCGCTTCTCATGGTGCCCATGATGATTGTCGCGGCTCTTGCCATCGACGTCGGCTCCCTCCACGCCGACCGTCAGCGTCTGCAGACCGGAGCCGATGCTGCCGCACTGGCGATCGCGCAGCAATGCGCTGGCGGAGCGTGCGGGGACGAGGATGCCACGGCCCAAGAGCTCGCCGATGCGAACGAACCGCAGGGCGGGCCCGTCGTGGCAGACGTCGTCGATCTCGACACGGCTGCCGGCTACGTGGAGGTCGAGACGAGCTCAGAACGCGGCCTGTGGTTCGGTGCATTCGCGGGTGAGGACGACGCCTCCCAGACGCGCGTCGGTGCCGCCGGCTGGGGAGCACCATCAGGCGGGCCAGCGGTCCTGCCCATCACGTTCGGCGAATGCGAGCTGAGCGAGCAGTTCGGCTTCGAAGCCGTGAAGGACCTTGTCACGAACGCGTTTATCCGTCTCGAGATCCCCGAGGATGGAGTGACGCGTACGATCCAGTTCACTAAGACGTCCGAAACGCCGTGCACAGGTCCGAGCGGGAACGTGGTCCCTGGAGGATTCGGCTGGCTCGACCCCTCGGGCCCCAATTGCGCTCCGGCCATCACCGAGCTGGGCATGGTCGGCGGAGACACCGGCGCACCGCCCCCGACCGGTTGCACCGCTGCGTACTTCGATAGCTTGATCAACGAGACGGTGCTCCTACCCGTCTTCGACAGCGTGACCGGATCAGGTAGCAACGCGCAGTACAGGCTGGTCGGCTATGTGGCCTTCAAGTTCGAGAGCTACTACTTCACCGGCGGCTTCAGGCCTGCACCGCACATATGCCACGGGAACGAGCGCTGCGTGCAAGGGACGTTCTTGAACTTCGTCGAACTTGGCGGCGACTTCGAAACTGATCCCGATGCGCCGAACCTGGGCTCGTCTGTCGTCGAGCTTCGACTCCCTGAAGGGCCCTGATCATGATCCGCCGCATTATCGTGGCGCTCGTCGCGCTGCTCATCGCCGCGGTCGGCGGCGTGCTGACGTTCCTGTACGCGGCCGGCGCTGATGCGCGTGCCATGGCCAGCATGTCGCCGGCGCAGGTGCTTGTCGTCGCCGAGCCGATCCCGGCAGGCACGCCGGCCGAATCGATCGCGCGATCGCTGACCGTCACCGAGATCCCGTCGTCGGCGGTGGTTCCGGGCGGCGTTACCGATCTCGGAGAGGTCGCCGGGCTCCTGACCACCACTGATCTGCAGCCGGGGGAGCAACTGCTCGCGTCGAGATTCGCGGCCCAGGAGGCGCTCGCGGAGGTCGTCGAGGTGCCGGCGGATATGCACCAGCTGTCGTTGCAACTCGAGACGCGCCGGGTCATCGGCGGCGAGCTGCGCGCGGGGGACACCGTAGGTGTCTTCCTCTCCGGCACGGTCACGACAGGTACGTCGACGGAGAACTCGTCGGTCGACCAGACCCACCTGATCCTGCACAAGGTGCTCGTGACCGCAGTCACCGGCGGCGCGGCGGTCACGACCGACGAGAGCGGGGAAGAGGTGGAGCAGGAGGCGGAGGACACCATCATGGTGACCTTCGCGCTGTCTGCCGCCGATGCGGAGCAGCTCGTCTTCGGCGCCGAGTTCGGGACGATCTGGCTCTCGCTCGAAGGGGCGGAAGTTCCCGAACAGGGCACCCGCCTCGTCATCCCGCAGGAGGCGTTCCAATGAGCAACGTGCTGCTGACCAGCGACTCGGCGGAGTTTCGGGCGCGGGTCCTGGAGGCGTCCGGGGGATCCTGCATCGCGGTCCCGGCGCATCCGCTGCCGGATGAGCCGGCGCAGCTGCTCGCACAGCTTCGGCATGAGTCGTTGCCTGACATCCTGGTGCTCGACGCGACGCGGGCGCCGGAGGAGGCGCTCGCCCTCGCTGCACGCTTCGACCGGGAGCTGCCCGGTACGGGCGTCGTGCTCGTGGGAGACCCCATTGCGCTCGCCGGTGCGGCTATGCGCGTCGGGGTTCGGGACGTCGTCTCACCGGACATCGACATCGAGGGGCTCCGCGCGTCGCTCGAGCACGTCAGCGGCACGGTGCTCGCTCGTCGAGCTGCGCCGGCGTCCGTAGCGGCTGGCATGCCGGCGCCGATCTCGCCCGGCAGGGTGTTGACGGTGCTGTCGCCGAAGGGTGGAGCCGGCAAGACGACCGTCTCGACGAACCTCGCCATCGGACTGGCCGAGGCGGCCCCGGGGGCCGTCGTGCTCGTCGACCTCGACGTGCAGTTCGGCGATGTCGCGACCGCGCTCAGCCTTGACCCGGAGTACACGCTCGACGACGTGGTCCATGGAGCGGCGCTGCGCGATCCCATCGCGATGAAGACACATCTGACCCAGCACCCGTCGGGGCTGTCCGTGGTGTGCGCGCCCGAGAACCCGGCCGTCGCCGATACGATCACGGCCGAGCAGGTGAGCGCTCTCCTGCGCAGCCTGGCCGCGCAGTTCCGGTTCGTCGTCGTCGACACCGCTGCGGGCCTCGAGGCGCGCACGCTCGCGGCACTCGACCACACCACAGATCCCGTGCTGCTCACCACCTTCGACGTGCCGGGCGCCCGCGGCATGCGCAAGGAGATCGCCACCCTCCGAGAGCTCGGCATGCTCACGAACACGCGGCAGGTGGTGCTCAATTTCGCCGACCCCAAGGCGGGCCTCAGCGTCTCGGACATCGAGGCCACAATTCGCTCGCGCGTCGACCTGACGATCCCCTTCTCTAAGGCCGTCACTGCCTCGCTCAACACCGGCACGCCGCTGCTGCACCACAGGCCGAAGGACGCTGCCTCGAAGCAGCTGCGCAAGCTGCTCGCGCTCTATGCGACGTCGAGTCCCCGTACGCCTGCTCGTCGTTCCAAGGCATCAGCATGAGCAGCCTCGCCGAGCGGCTCTCGGCGCGAGTCGCCGTCGATCAGGAGCAGAAGGCCACACCGGGCCCGACACCGCCAGCGCCGACGGAGCACAGGGTGCGGGAGGCAGAGCAGCCCGACGTGGCCCCGCACGCGCCGCAGCTTTCGGTGCAGGCGAACGCACGCGCTCCGGAACCGCAGCCCCAGCAGTCCGACGGCCTCGCCCGCGTCAAACAGCGGGCAGCCCAGGCCCTCTTCGCCCGCATCGGTGCGAGGCTCAACGATCCGAACCTTTCCGAGGCGCAGCTGCACGCGCTGGTCCGTGTCGAGCTCAACAGCGTCGTCGAAGCGGAGCAGGCTCCGCTGACCGGCGAGGAGCGTCAGCGGCTCATCAATGAGGTGCGCGATGACGTGCTCGGCCTCGGCCCCCTGCAGCGACTGATCGAGGACCAGACCGTGACCGAAATCATGGTCAACGGACCCGAGAACGTCTACATCGAGCAGGGCGGCAAGCTCACCCGGGCGCACGTGCGCTTCACCTCAGAGGACCAGCTGCGGCGCATCATCGAACGTATCGTCACGCGCATGGGTCGCCGCATCGACGAGTCATCGCCGATGGTCGATGCCCGTCTGGAGGACGGTTCGCGTGTGAACGCGGTCATCCCCCCGCTCGCCTTCTCGGGCTCCACCCTGACGATCCGCAAGTTCGCGAAGGACCCGTTCAAGGTGCCGGACCTCATCCGCTTCGGCACGCTCACGCCGCAGATGGCCAAGCTGCTGAAGGCGTGCGTCGAGGGCAAGCTCAACGTCATCGTCTCCGGGGGAACAGGCACGGGTAAGACGACGCTCCTCAATGTGTTGTCTTCGTTCATCCCGTCGCACGACCGCATCATCACGATCGAGGATGCCGTGGAGTTGCAGCTGCAGCAGGATCACGTGGTGCGCCTGGAGTCGCGCCCGTCGAATATCGAGGGCAAGGGCGAGGTCACCATCCGCGACCTCGTGCGCAACTCGCTCCGCATGCGCCCCGACCGCATCGTGGTCGGCGAGGTGCGAGGCGGCGAGACCCTCGACATGCTCCAGGCCATGAACACTGGTCACGACGGGTCGCTCTCGACGGTGCACGCCAACTCGCCGCGCGACGCCATCGCCCGCCTCGAGACGCTCGTACTCATGGCGGGCATGGAGCTCCCGCTTCGCGCGATCCGCGAGCAGATCGCCTCCGCCGTCGACCTCATCGTGCAGTTGGAGCGACTGCGCGACGGCAGCCGCCGCGTCACCGCCGTCACCGAGGTGGTGGGCATGGAGGGACAGATCGTCACCCTGCAGGACGTCTACGTCTTCGACTACGCCGCCGGTCAGGACGCGACAGGCAGGTTCCTCGGTGTCCCGATCGCGACAGGGGTGCGACCGAAGTTCGTCGAGCGCCTCGCCGACCACGGCATCGAGCTGCCCCATGGCATGTTCGACCTCCCGCCGCAGCGATGATGCTCATCGCGATCGGCGCAGGAGCCGTGGCGATCGGCGCAGGCGTGGCTGTCCTCGCCGCCGCAGCTCCGGGCGGGAACCGACTGCCGCGCGAGCGGCGTCGACCACCCACGGAGGACGGCGATGGGGTGCTCGCTGGTGCGGCCGAGGCGGCGACCGGCGTCATCGGCCGGCTCATGCACCGCCGCAGCGGCGACTTCGCGATGCAGCTCGACCTGGCCGGCATTCGCATGCGCCCGCAGGACTTCGGGTTCCTGGTGGCCGTCGGATGCGTCGTGCTGGTGGCGGTCGTGCTGGTGCTCGGCGGTGGTTTGGCGGGGGTGCCGGCCGGGGCCTTGGCCCCGATCATCGCGATCCTCGTCGTCCGCATGAAGATCGCACGCCGCCGCTCCGCGTTCGCCGAGCAGCTCGACAGCACGCTGCAGCTGATGGCTTCGAGCCTCCGAGCGGGCTACAGCATGATGCAGGCGCTGTCCTCCGTCGCGCAGCAGTCGGAGGAGCCCACCGCGTCGGAGCTCGGGCGCGTCGTGAACGAGACGCGCGTGGGGCGGCCGGTGGTGTCGTCGCTCGAGGAGGCCTCGGTCCGCATGGCGAGCGAGGACTTCCAGTGGGTGACTCAGGCGATCGCCATCAATAGAGAGGTCGGCGGCAGCCTGGCCGAAGTGCTGGACGGCGTCGCCCACACCATCCGGGAGCGCGGACAGATCCGCCGGCAGGTGAAGACGCTCAGCGCAGAGGGGCGGTTGTCGGCCGTGATCCTCATGGCACTGCCCTTCGTCGTGGGCGGATTTCTGCTGCTCATTAATCCGGTCTACCTGGCGCCCTTCGTCACCGAGCCGATCGGCATCGTGCTCCTCGTCGTCGCTGGCATCATGCTGCTTATCGGCGGGATCTGGATGCGCAAGGTCACGGAGATCGAGTTCTGATGGCGACCACGGTCCTCGTCGCCTGCGCGATGGTCGCGGGCGCACTCGGAGCCATCGCATGGCTGCTCGCGAGCGCGGTGCAGCCGGAGCGGGCGCGGAGCGTCGCGAACCTACAGCGGGGGCTCGACTCCGGTCGTGCGGAGGCCCAGAGCGAGCGCAGGGAAGGACTGCAGGCCCTAGCGCGTCGACTGACGCTGCCCACGCTGGTGGCCACGCTCGAGCGCCAGCACGCCCGCGGGGGGCGTCCGAAGGACTGGCCCGTCGATCGGCTCCTCGCCCTGAAACTGCTCTGGATCCCGGTCGTGAGCGTCGTGCTCCTGCTCTCTATCGTGACCAAGCAGGCGCCCATGCTCGTGCTGCTGATCGCCGTGGTGAGCGTCGTCGTCTACTTCGTCCCAGAGCTGCTCCTGCTCAGCCGTGGCATGGAGCGCGATCAGCGCATCGAGCTGGAGCTCGCCGACACGCTCGACCAGATGACCATCGCGGTCGAGGCCGGGCTCGGGTTCGACGCCGCCATGAGCCGCGCGGCCGCCAACGGCAACGGGGCGCTCGCCGACGAGCTGACCAGGACACTGCAGGACATCCGCATGGGACGGTCGCGTCGCGAGGCCTTCAAGGATCTCGCCGCTCGCAACCAGGTCACCGACCTCCGGCAGTTCGTCCGTGCCATCCTGCAGGCCGACGCATACGGCATCTCGATCGGCGACGTGCTGAGGACGCAAGCCGGCGAGATGCGGCTCAAGCGTCGTCAGCGCGCGGAGGAGAAGGCGCAGAAGGTACCGGTGAAGGTGCTCATGCCGCTGATGCTGTTCATCATGCCGGTCCTGTTCATCGTCGTGATGGCTCCGGCGGCGCTCGGGGTCATAGCAGCGTTCAGCGGGAGCTGATCTCCGGTCGCGCTGTGGGAAGATCGACCCCTATGCGCACCGCCCATGCAGCCTTCACGATGAGCCTCGTGGGCGACACTGATTTCACGCTCCTCGTGCTGCCCGCCGCCGCCTACGCATCCGAGGATCAGATCTCGGTCACCGTCGATGGCGCGCCCGTCGAGTGGCGCATCCAGGACGCTGCGCACGACACCCGCGAGCTCGTCTTCACGGCTCCTGCCGGCAACCTCGCGGTCGACGTGCAGACGACGGTCGACGAGCTCCAGCGGCCTGTCGACGAGGGCAACGCCGCGCGCTACCTCGACGACTCCCGCTACGTAGAGGCAAGCGCGCTCCGCGGCTTCGTCGACGAGCGCTTCGGACGCGTGTACGGCGTCGAGCAGATCGCCGCCATGCGGCAGTGGATCGCGCGCGGCTTCACCTATTCACCGGCGCTGTCGCTCATCGACGACTCCGCCGTCTCGACGCTCGGCAAGCGCGGCGGCATGTGCCGCGACTACACGCACGTGATGATCGCGATGGCGCGCGCCGCCGGCATCCCCGCCCGCTACGTCGCCGTGTACGCACCGGGGTTGCAGCCGCCCGACTTCCACGCCGTCGCCGAGGTGCACGTCGAGGGGGAGTGGTGGGTCGTCGATGCGACCGGGCTGGCTCCGCGCGGCAGCCTCATCCGCATCGCGACAGGGGCGGATGCGCTCGAGACCGCCTGGGCGACCACGACGCGCAATCCCGTGCGGCTGCAGCGGCTCACGGTCGAGGCGAGCGACGACGCGCTGGCCGAGGGCGCGGTCGACGATGCGGCGCTGAGGGTGCGCATCGTCTGAGGCCTCTAGCGAGACCACCTCTACCTTCGGCGTGGTTTCGACTCGCTCAGCGCCCTGGCGGGCGCGGAGCGGCTCGACCAGCGGGTGGGGCGGGCGCGGAGCGGCTCGACCAGCAGGTGGGGCGGGCGCGGAGCGGCTCGACCAGCGGGGGGGGCGGGCGCGGAGCGGCTCGACCAGCGGGTGGGGCGGGCGCGGAGCGGCTCGACCAGCGGGTGCGGGTCAGTCGAGGTTGTCGGCGACCTGGTCGATGACCTGCTGCGCGTCCTGCACGGTGTCGAAGTACTGCGACGCGACGGCGATGATCGCGCCGTCCTGCGGCGAGGTCGCGATGCCCATGTCGCTGACGGTCTCGAAGGCCGGCGCGGCGAAGCCGGCGGCGTCGGAGAGCACGCCGATGAGCAGGCGGTCCGACCCCGTCACGTGCTGGTAGGCGCACACGGTGCCGCCCGCATCCGCCACGTCGTCGATCGCGCCGGGCAGCGAGCCCTGGTCGGACGAGGGGGCGAAGTTGGGGTTGAACTCGTAGAGCTGGTCGGCCGTGTACACGTCGGTGCAGGAGATGTCGCCCGCGACCGGCGGCGTCGTCGGCAGCGCGGTGCCCGTGGGAGCGGGGATGGGCTCGGGCGACTCCGGCAGTTCCGTCTCGGTCGGCGTCGCGCTCGGGCTTGCGGTCTCGCCCTCGCCCTCGCTGTCGCTCGAGCTCGGCGTCGGCTGCTCGGATGCGCTCGACGAGGGCTCCGGCGACACGGACGGGGCGAGAGCGCCGGGCTCGCAACCGGTGAGCGCGAGCGCCGTCGCGGTCGCGACGAGCGCGACGGGGATGAGACGGCGGATGCGGAGGCTGGGGCTTGACATGGAGCCAGATTACGGGGCCGCGCGGGCGTCGACCCGACGCCGCGCGGACTACGATCGAGGCCATGCAGCCTTCCGATCTCTCGCTCGCCGTGCTCGCCGCCGTCCGCACCGTGGTCGGCCGACGCGCGGCGGACGTGGAGGTCGGCGAGGGCGACATCGTGCTCGAGCGCCCCCGCAACCGCGACCACGGCGACTGGGCGACGAACGCCGCGATGCGCTTCGCGAAGCGCGTCGGCGTGCCGCCCCGCGAGCTCGCCGACGACGTCGCAGCCGCGCTCGCCCAGGTCGACGGCATCGAGCGCGCGGAGGTCGCCGGTCCCGGCTTCATCAACCTCACGCTCTCCGCGGGTGCGGCCGGCGAGCTCGCCCGCACGATCGTGGAGGCGGGGGAGGCCTACGGCTCCGGCCACGACCTCGAGGGCGTGAAGATCAACCTCGAGTTCGTCTCCGCCAACCCGACCGGTCCCATCCACATGGGCGGCACGCGCTGGGCCGCGGCGGGCGACAGCCTCGGCCGCGTGCTCGAGCGCCAGGGGGCCGAGGTCACCCGCGAGTACTACTTCAACGACCACGGCGCGCAGATCGACCGCTTCGCCAAGAGCCTCGTCGCCGCCTTCAAGGGCGAGCCGACCCCCGAGGACGGCTACGGCGGCGCCTACATCGCCGACATCGCCCGCCGCGTCGACGACTCCTACGACGGCGACCTGCTCGACCTCGACGACCAGTCGCTGCAGGAGACGTTCCGCGAGCTCGGCGTGAAGCTCATGTTCGACGAGATCCGCCACGACCTGCACGAGTTCGGCGTCGACTTCGACGTGTACTTCCACGAGCACCAGGTGCAGTCCGACGGCTCGGTCGAGCGCGCGATCGAGGTGCTGCGCCAGCGCGGCCACGTCTTCGAGGAGGACGGCGCGATCTGGCTGCGCACGACGACGTTCGGTGACGACCGCGACCGCGTCATCATCCGCTCGAACGGCCAGCCCGCCTACTTCTCCGGCGACCTCGGCTACTACCAGAACAAGCGCGACCGCGGCTTCGACCAGAACATCATCATGCTCGGCGCCGACCACCACGGCTACGTCGGCCGCATGATGGCGATGTGCGCCGCATTCGGCGACACCCCGCACGAGCACCTCGAGATCATGATCGGCCAGATGGTCAACCTCATCCGCGACGGGCAGCCGGTGCGCATGTCGAAGCGCGCGGGCACCGTCGTGACGATGGAGGACCTGGTGGATGCGGTGGGCGTCGACGCCGCCCGGTACGCCCTGGTGCGCTCGAGCGCGGATACGCCGCTCGACATCGACCTCGAGCTGCTCACGCAGCGCACGAACGACAACCCCGTCTACTACGTGCAGTACGCCCACGCCCGGATGTCGGCGGTCGCGCGCAACGCCGTGGCCGCGGGCGTCGACCGGAGCGAGTTCGACCCGACGCTGCTCGAGCACGAGACCGAGTCGGCGCTGCTCGGTGCGCTCGCCGACTTCCCGCGCGTGCTCACCCAGGCCGCCGTGCTGCGCGAGCCGCACCGCGTCGCGCGCTTCGCCGAGGAGCTCGCGGGGCTGTACCACCGCTGGTACGACGCCTGCCGCGTCGCGCCGCAGGGCGATGAGCCGGTCGGCACGCTGAACCGCACGCGGCTGTGGCTGAACGACGCGACCGGGACGGTGCTGCGCACGGCGTTGACGACGGTCGGCGTGAGCGCGCCGGAGCGGATGTAGCGCTCTCGCTGGTCTTCTGCTCGTCGAGTAGGACCGAAGGCCCGTATCGAGACGCCGTATGCAAGCTGCTGTGGTCTCGATACGCGCGGCTGCGCCGTGCTACTCGACCAACGGGGTCGGCACCAGCGCCCCCAGGTGCTTGTGCACCGACGAGATCACGACCGATCCCTCGCCGACGGCAGACGCGACGCGCTTCACCGAGCCGCGCCGCACATCCCCGACCGCGAAGCATCCCGGCACCGAGGTCTCGAGCAGCGCGGGCTCCGAGCCGGGCTCCCCCCGCCACGCCCGCCGGCCGCCCTCGGCGAGCACCTCCGGCCCCGTGATGACGGAGCCCCAGCGGTCGCGCAGCACCTCGGGCGGCAGCCACTCGGTGTGCGGACGGGCGCCGATGGTGATGAACACCGCGTCGGCGGGCACCTCGAAGCGCTCGCCCGTCGCCGAGCGCTCGAGCACCACCCGCTCCAGCCGATCGGCGGAGGCGGCGCTCGCGTCGACGACCCTCGCGCCGGTGATGAGCCGCACGCCCATGGCCTCGAGCTGGTCGATGAGGTAGCGCGACATGCTCGCCGCGAGGCCCTCGCCGCGCACGACGATCGTCACCGATCCCGCGTAGCGCGCGAGGTGCAGCGCGGCCTGCCCGGCCGAGTTGCCGCCGCCGACGACGAGCACGTCGCGGCCGGCCTGCGCGCGCGCCTCGACCGAGGTCGCTCCGTAGAAGACCGACGCGCCGACGAACGGCTCGAGCCCGGGAGCCGCGAGCCGCCGGTAGGAGACGCCGCTCGCGAGCACGACCGCCCGCGCGCGCACGACCTCGTCGGGCGCCACCTGCAGCTCGAAGCCGTCGTCGACGCGCATGCCCGTGACGCGTCGCGTGTGCCCGAAGCGCGCACCGAAGACCCACGCCTGCTGGTAGGCGCGCTGCGCGAGCTCCGACCCCGAGACGCCCCGCGAGAAGCCGAGGTAGTTGCGGATGAGCGAGCTCGACCCCGCCTGGCCGCCGATCGAGTCGACCTCGAGCACGAGCGTGTCGAGCCCCTCCGAGGCGGCGTACACGGCGGCGGCGAGACCGGCCGGCCCGGCGCCGACCACGACGAGGTCGCGCGTACCGGTGGGCAGCGCCGTGCTGAGCCCGTGCGCCCGCGCGAGCTCGGCGTCGTCGGGGTCGACGAGCACGTGGCCGGCGGGGGTGCGCACGAGCGGCAGGCCGGCGTAGTCGACGCCCGCCTCGGCGAGCAGCGCGACCGCGTCGGGGGAGTCGGGGACGAGGTGGTCGGCGGGCACGCCCGAGCGGTCGAGCAGCCGGCGCAGATCGTGCGTGCGCGGCTGCGCGCCGTCGCCGATGATCGTGAACGCGCGGTGGCGCTTGCCGACCGACGCCTCCCACTCGCGCAGGAAGTCGGTGATGGCCCGGTGGAACGACTCGTCGGGCGAGTGCGTCGGCCGCACGACGTAGTAGTCGATCTGCAGGTGCGACATGAGCTGCAGCACCGCATCCGCAGTGCGCCGGTCGGCCCACGACCCCCACTCGATGACGAAGCCGCGGCGCACGTCGGGGAACGCGCGCCGGGCCGCTGCGAAGACGCTGTCGTGCTCGCCGACCGGCGTCGGGTCGTCGGCGAGCACGAGCGCGAGGTCGCCGCCCGCTGCGCGGAGCTCGTCGATCACCGCCACGCCGTCGGCCGGCCCCGCTGCGTCGACGAGCAGGTAGTCGCGGGCGTAGCGACGCTCGAGCGGCTCGAGCAGGGCGCTGCGGGCGTCCTCGTCGGCGGCGACGACGAGGATCGCCGCCTGCTGGCGAGACGCTCGAGCCTCCATGGCGCTCCCTCGGGATCCGCACGGGACGCGGCGACAGGGCCGCCACGCGGCGAGTGTACGTGCCGTCGTGGCGGGGCACCAGGCGCCGATTGCGCCGTCAGGTCCGGCGGCGCGCCACCGCAGCCCGGTAGGCCGAGACGCTCGGCTCGCCGGGGATCCAGAAGCGCCACGGGTGGGCGGATGCGTCACCGCCGGGCCCGCTGACGCCCACGCGCGGGCCGGTGCGGTGGGGAGGCGGCTCGGGCGCTGGATCGAAGGACCAGAGCGGCGTCATCTCGATGCGGGCCTCGGGTCCTCCTCGATGCGCGGGGGGCGAGATCTGGCGCAGCGCCGCGCCGTCGTCCGCCAGCGTCGCCCCGAGCGCCTGCGCGACGTTGCCCGGCCCGCGGGCGAGCTCGCCGGTCGGCGCCGACGCCCGTCGCGCGGAGCGGCGCTCGCGAGCCAGCGACGCGCCCTCGACGACCTCGCCGGCGCGCACGAGCACGCCCCAGCCGGAGCCCTCCGGCCCCGCGACGATGTTCACCGCGTGGTGCATGCCATAGGTGAAGTAGCAGTAGACGTGCCCGCCGGGGCCGAACATCGTCGCGTTCCGTGCCGTCTTCCCGCGGAAGGTGTGGGCTCCCGGGTCATCCGCGCCGCGGTAGGCCTCCACCTCGGTGAGGCGGAGCGCGACGGCGCCCGACGCATCCGCTCGCCGCAGCACGCCGCCGAGCAGCAGCGGCGCGAGCTCGAGCGGGTCGCGCTCGAACCAGGTCGGGTCGGGAGTCGGCACGCCGCCACCGTAGGGCACGCTCCGGGGAGAGGTTCCGCCGCTCGCCCGGCTGGCATCTCGCCTCCGCCCGTGACCGCGGGCCGAGATCGCCTCGCCCTGTGAGCGGCCACCGACCGCGGGGCCGGGGCGGAGCCGCCATGCCCGTCCTCATAGGATGGAGGCAGCGCCACAAGCGCCGACGCCGCCGGCGCCCTCGCGCGCCAGCCCATCGCACCTCACACGGACGGAGTCCCGTGCCGCATCCGCTCGCCCCGCAGCTGCTCGACGCGAGCGACCCGAACGCCCTGGCAGCCGACGTGTGGCCGGAGGGCACCGAGCGCGTCGACGGCGCGCTGCGCATCGGCGGGGTCGACGTGCGCGAGATCGCGCAGCAGCACGGCACCCCCTTCATGCTCGTCGACGAGACGGTCGTGCGCGGCCGCGCTCGGCGCATCCGCGAGGCCTTCGAGGCCGCCTTCGACGCCGTGGACGTCTACTACGCCGGCAAGGCGCTGCTCACCGCGGACCTGGCGCGGTGGATGCGCGAGGAGGGGCTGCGCATCGACGCGTGCAGCGCCGGCGAGCTGCAGGTCGCGCTTCGCGCGGGCATCGAGCCAGAGGCGCTCGGCTACCACGGCAACAACAAGAGCGTCCCCGCGATCGAGACGGCCGTCGCCGCCGGCATCGGTACGTTCGTGCTCGACTCGCCGATCGAGGCGGAGCGGGTCGCCGCGGCCGCCGAGCGCGCCGGCCGGGTGCAGCGAGTGCGCCTGCGCATCTCCGTCGGGGTGCACGCCTCCACGCACGAGTTCCTCGCCACGAGCCACGAGGACCAGAAGTTCGGCGTGGCCGTCGCCGACGCCCCTGCGCTCGTCGCGCGCATCCGCGAGCTGCCGAGCCTCGAGCTCGTCGGCCTCCACACCCACATCGGCTCGCAGATCTTCGACGCGTCGGGCTTCGCCGAGTCGGCGCGCCGCATGCTCGCCCTGCACGCAGAGCTCGGCGCATCCGCACCGCTCGCCGAGCTCAACCTCGGCGGCGGCTTCGGCATCGCCTACACGGCAGCCGACCGGCCCGAGCCGATCGAGCAGATCGCCGCGTCGCTCGCCGACGCCGTCCGCGCGGCCGCCGCAGAGCTCGGCGTGCCCGTGCCGCGCATCGCGATCGAGCCCGGCCGCTGGATCGTCGGCCCCGCCGGCGTCACCGTCTACACGGTCGGCACGGTCAAGCCCGTGCGGCTCGACGCCGGCACCCGCACCTACGTCTCGGTCGACGGCGGGATGAGCGACAACGCGAGGCCCGCGCTCTACGGCGCGCAGTACTCGGCGCGGATCGCGAACCGCGCCTCCGCCGCCGCGCCGGCCCTCGCCCGCGTCGCCGGCCACCACTGCGAGTCGGGCGACATCGTCGTCGACGCCGAGTGGCTGCCCGCCGACGTCGCGCCCGGCGACCTCCTCGCGGTCGCCGCGACCGGCGCGTACTGCCATCAGCTCGCCTCGAACTACAACGCGACGCCCCGCCCGCCGGTGCTCGCGGTGCGCGACGGCGCCGTCCGCGAGCTCGTGCGGCGCGAGTCGATCGACGACCTGCTGGCCCGCGACACGGGCTTCACAGGCGTCGGCTTCGCCGCGGACCACGCACGCCCGAACGACGACGACGGAGACGCATGAACTCGTACCGGAGCCTCCGCATCGCGCTGCTCGGCGCCGGCAGCGTCGGGTCGCAGGTCGCCCGGCTGCTGCTCGAGCACGCCGACGAGCTGGCCGCCCGCGTGGGCGCGCCGCTCGAGCTCGTCGGCATCGGGGTGCGCGACCCCGATGCCCAGCGCGACGTCGACCTACCGCGCGAGCTGATGACGAGCGACCTCGAGACGCTCGTGGAGGGCGCCGACATCGTCGTCGAGCTGCTCGGCGGCATCGAGCCGGCCCGCACGCTCCTGCTCGACGCGCTCGCGGCGGGCGCAGACGTCGTCACCGCCAACAAGGCGCTCATCGCGGCGCACGGCCCCGAGCTCTTCGACGCCGCCGAGATCGTCGGCGCGCAGGTCGCCTACGAGGCAGCGGTGGGCGGCGCCATCCCCATCATCCGACCGCTCGAGCACTCGCTCGCGGGCGACCGCGTCACGCGCGTCATGGGCATCGTCAACGGCACCACAAACTTCATCCTCGACCGCATGCACACCGAGGGCTCGTCGCTCGCCGACGCGCTCGCGACGGCCACCGAGCTCGGCTACGCCGAGGCCGATCCGACCGCCGACATCGAGGGCTTCGACGCCGCCTCGAAGGCGACGATCCTCGCCTCGCTCGCCTTCCACACCGCCGTGCCGGGCGAGCTCGTGCACCGCGAGGGCATCACGGGCGTCACGGATGCGATGGTCCAGCAGGCGGAGCGCACCGGACGCGTGCTCAAGCTCGTCGCGATCTGCGAGCGGATGCCGGGCGCCGACGGCGACCGCGTCTCGGCCCGCGTGCATCCCGTCTCGCTGCCGGCGACGCATCCGCTCGCCGCCGTGCGCGAGGCGAAGAACGCGATCTTCGTCACCGCCGAGGCGGCCGGCGACCTCATGTTCTACGGCGCGGGCGCCGGCGGGCCCGAGACGGCCTCCGCCGTGCTCGGCGATATCGTCTCGATCGCGCGCCGGCACGTGCTCGGCGGCCCGGGCGGTCCCGCGTCGACGCACGCCGATCTCGCGATCGCGCCGTTCGGCGACGTGCTCGCCCGGCACGAGCTCGCGCTCACCGTCGCCGACCGACCGGGCGTGCTCGCCGCGGTCGCCGGGCTCTTCGCCGAGCAGGGCGTCTCGGTCGAGTCCGTGCGGCAGGACGCGGGGGAGGCGAGCGCATCGCTCGTGCTCGGCACCCACACCGCGAGCGAGGCGCGCATCGCGTCCGTGCTCGACGCGCTCGACGCGCACACCGACGTGGAGCGGATCGACAGCGTGATCCGACTCATCGACTAGGAGGCTTGACATGGCGAACCAGTGGCAGGGCGTGCTGCGCGAGTGGGCCGACGTGCTCGACGTGACGGATGCGTCGACGGTCGTGACGCTCGGCGAGGGCGGCACCCCGCTCATCGAGTCGAGGGCGCTGTCGGCGATGACCGACGCGCGCGTGCTCGTGAAGTTCGAGGGGCTCAACCCCACCGGCTCCTTCAAGGACCGCGGCATGACGGTGGCCGTCTCGCGCGCCATCGAGCGCGGTGCGACGGCCGTCGCGTGCGCGTCGACCGGCAACACGTCGGCGTCGGCTGCCGCGTACGCGGCGGCGGCGGGGATCCAGGCGGTCGTGCTCGTGCCCGAGGGGCGCATCTCGATGGGCAAGCTGGCGCAGTCGGTCGTGCACGGCGCGCGCATCGTGCAGATCCGCGGCAACTTCGACGACTGCCTCGACATCTCGAAGGAGCTGGCCGAGCGGTACCCGGTGCACCTCGTGAACTCGGTGAACGACGACCGCATCGAGGGCCAGAAGACGGCGGCGCTCGAGATCATCGACGTGCTCGGCGACGCTCCCGACATCCACATCATGCCCGTCGGCAACGCCGGCAACATCACGAGCTACTGGCGCGGCTTCTCGCAGGCCGAGACGGCCGGCGCCGCCACGCGGCGGCCGCGGATGCTCGGCTTCCAGGCCGCGGGCGCCGCACCCATCGTGCGCGGCGAGGTCGTGCGCGACCCCGACACGGTCGCGACCGCCATCCGGATCGGCAACCCGGCATCGTGGCAGCAGGCGCTCGACGCCCGCGACGAGTCCGGCGGCCACATCGGCGCGATCGAGGACGCCGACATCCTGCGCGCCCAGCGACTGCTGGCCTCGTCGACCGGCGTCTTCGTCGAGCCGGCGTCGGCGATCTCCGTCGCCGGCCTGCTCGAGCGGCATGCGGCCGGCGAGATCCCGGCGGGATCGACGGTGACGCTCACGGTCACCGGCCACGGCCTCAAGGACGCCGCGTGGGGCCTGCGGCTCGAGGACGGCTCCGACGCGACCCCCGAGTCGGCCGACGCCGACACCGCGCAGGTCGCGCAGATGCTGGGCCTCGCGTGACGGGCACGACCGCCGGCACGGTGCCCGTCGGCCGCCGCGTGCACGTGCGCGTGCCCGCGACGAGCGCCAACCTCGGCCCCGGCTTCGACACGCTCGGGCTCGCGCTCAACGTGCACGACGAGCTCGAGGTCGTCGCGACCGAGTCCGGCATCCGCGTCGACGTGACGGGCGTCGGCGAGCCCGGCACCGAGCACAGCGTGCCGACCGACGAGTCGAACCTCGTCGCGCGCGCCCTGCTGCACGTCTTCGACCGCGTCGGCGTCGTGCCGCCGGGCGTCGAGATCACGGCGACCAACAGCATCCCCCACGGTCGCGGCATGGGCTCCTCCGGCGCCGCCATCGTCGAGGGCGTGCTCGCGGCGAAGGGGCTGCTCGCGGGCGTCGTCGACGTGAGCGACGCCGACGTGCTGCGCTACGCGACCGAGCTCGAGGGGCACCCCGACAACGTCGCCCCCGCCATCTTCGGCGGGCTGACCATCGCCTGGGTCGACGACACCGGTCCCCGCCACAAGCAGCTCGCGGTGCACCGCGGCGTCTCGCTGCTGGTCGCGGTGCCGGAGGCGACCATGTCGACCTCGCTCGCCCGCAGCCTGCAGCCCACCGAGGTGCCGCACGCCGACGCCGTCTTCAACCTGTCGCGCTCCGCGCTGCTCGTGGCCGCGCTCACGCAGAGCCCCGAGCTGCTGCTCGACGCGACCGAGGACCGCCTGCACCAGGCCTACCGGGCCAGCGCGATGCCCGAGACGAGCGCTCTGATCGGCGAGCTCCGGGCAGCCGGGCACGCCGCCGTCGTGTCGGGCGCCGGGCCCTCGGTGCTGGTGCTCGCGAGCGATCCCGCTGCGCGGCTCGCCGCCGCCGGGATCGTCGAGAGCCGCCCCGAGGCGTGGCACGCGCGCCTGCTGGCCGTCGACATCCGCGGTGGTACAGTGGAGCCAGTTCCCACCAACGCCGCGGCCTAGCCGGGCAGGGAGCTTTCCGACTCCTCTCTCCGCACTCTGATGCGTTCGACGTCCGCCCAGCGGCCGTGGGCGCAGCGGGAGACATGGTCCCACGCCCGCGAGCATCGCGCGCGGGCCGACATCGAAGGAGCACTCGCCCCATGACGAGCGAGATCATCGACAGCATTCCGGCGTCCGACGACGCGGCTGTCCAGACCACCACGGGCCCCGACTCGGCGGCCCAGGCCCCCGAGTCCGAGGCTCCCGCCAAGACCGCGCCCAAGCGCCGCTCTCGTCGCGCGACGTCGTCGTCCGTGGCCGAGCAGGCCGAGGCCGCGCCCGCTGAGGCAGCGCCCGCGCCCGCCGAGGCAGCGCCCGCGCAGGCTCCGTCGAGCGACACCGCCGACGCGCCCGTCGCCGAGACGGCGCCCAAGCGACGTGCGCCCCGCCGCTCGTCGAAGCAGGCCGACGCGACCGCCGAGGAGGCGCCCGCCGCCGACGCACCCGCGACCGAGGCACCCGCAGCAGACGCGCCCGCCGAGGCGGCCGCTCCGCAGGCATCCGCCGACGCCGATGCCGCTGCGACGGACGAGGCTCCCGCGAAGCGCGCGCCCCGCACCCGCACGAGCCGATCCCGCGCCGCCAAGTCCGGCGCCCCCGCCGACGACCAGCCCGCGCCGCAGGCCGACACGCCCGTCGCCGAGACCGAGGTCGCGGATGCGTCGTCGCGCGACGGCGAGCTCGCCGAGCCGGCCGCGTCCGACGACCGCGCCGCGCGCGCTCGCGCCGCCGTCGACGAGGTGACCGCCGACGAGCAGGGCCAGGCCGAGAACGGCCGCGGCGACCGCAGCCGGGGCGATCGCCGTGGCCAGGGCCGCGACGCCCAGGGCCGCGATGACCAGGCCCGTGGCGACCAGCGCCGTGGCGACCAGCGCCGCGACCAGGACCAGTCGGACGACCAGTCCGACGAGCAGTCCGACGGCCAGTCCGACGACCGCGGTCAGTCCGACCAGAGCGACGGCCAGCGCGAGGGCACCTCCCGCCGCCGGCGCAGCCGCGGCAAGGGCAACCAGCAGAACGGCCAGGACGACCAGCAGCAGCAGGACGACGACGAGAACCGTCGGGGTCGCGGCCGCGGCCGCGGGCAGCAGGGCCAGAACGGCCCGCAGACGCAGCAGCAGCCGCAGGCCGACCAGGACGGCCGTCGCGGTCGTGGTCGCGACCGCAACCGCGGACGCAGCCAGGACGACGAGTTCGAGGTGCACGAGGACGACGTGCTCCTGCCCGTCGCCGGCATCCTCGACCTGCTCGACAACTACGCATTCGTGCGCACGTCCGGCTACCTGCCGGGCTCGAACGACGTCTACGTCTCGCTCGCCCAGGTCAAGAAGCACGGCCTGCGCAAGGGCGACGCCGTCGTCGGCGCCATCAAGCAGCCCCGTGACGGTGAGCAGCAGCAGTCGAGCCGCCAGAAGTTCAACGCGCTCGTGCGCGTCGACTCGGTCAACGGCCAGTCGGTCGAGGATGCGCTGAGCCGCGTCGAGTTCTCGAAGCTCACGCCGCTCTACCCGCAGGAGCGCCTGCGCCTCGAGACGACGTCGAACAAGCTGTCGACCCGCGTCATCGACCTCGTCGCGCCGATCGGCAAGGGCCAGCGCGGCCTCATCGTCTCGCCGCCGAAGGCCGGCAAGACGCTCGTGATGCAGGCCATCGCGAACGCGATCGCCGAGAACAATCCTGAGGTCCACCTCATGATCGTGCTCGTCGACGAGCGTCCCGAGGAGGTCACCGACTTCCAGCGCACCGTCAAGGGCGAGGTCATCGCCTCGACCTTCGACCGCCCCGCCGAGGACCACACGATCGTCGCGGAGCTCGCGATCGAGCGCGCCAAGCGCCTCGTCGAGCTCGGCCACGACGTCGTCGTGCTGCTCGACGGCATCACGCGACTGGGCCGCGCCTACAACCTGTCGGCGCCGCCCTCGGGCCGCATCCTCTCCGGTGGCGTCGACTCGAGCGCGCTGTACCCGCCGAAGAAGTTCTTCGGCGCCGCGCGCAACATCGAGCACGGCGGATCGCTCACGATCCTCGCCACGGCACTCGTCGAGACCGGCTCCAAGATGGACGAGGTCATCTTCGAGGAGTTCAAGGGCACCGGCAACATGGAGCTCCGCCTCTCGCGCCAGATGGCCGACAAGCGCATCTTCCCCGCCGTCGACATCAACGCCTCCGGCACGCGCCGCGAGGAGATGCTCATGGGCGTCGAGGAGACGAAGGTCATGTGGAAGCTGCGCAGGGCGCTCGCCGGGCTCGACACCCAGCAGGCGCTCGAGCTCACGCTCAAGCAGCTCAAGGAGACGCAGTCGAACGTCGAGTTCCTCATGAAGGTCTCGAAGTCGGTGCCCGGCCAGCACGACAAGGACTGACATGTTCGAGTCGGTCTCCGGCCTGCTGGCCGAGCACGCCGACCTCGAGCTGCAGCTCGCCGACCCGGCGCTGCACGCCGACGCCGGTCGTGCACGCCGGGTGAACCGGCGCTACGCCGAGCTCAGCCAGATCAAGGCTGCGCACGAGCGCTGGCGCGCGGCGGTCGAGGACCTCGCCGCTGCGCGCGAGCTCGCGCGCGAGGACGAGGCGTTCGCCGAGGAGGTGCCGACGCTCGAGGGCGTCGAGCACGACGCGGAGGAGAAGCTGCGCAGGCTGCTCATCCCGCGTGACCCCGACGACGGCCGCGACGTGATCATGGAGGTCAAGGGCGGCGAGGGCGGCGAGGAGTCGGCGCTGTTCGCCGCCGACCTCGTGCGCATGTACTCGCACTACGCCTCGAGCCGCGGGTGGAAGATCGAGATGCTCGAGGCCACGCCGAGCGACATGGGCGGCTTCAAGGATGTCCAGATCGCCTTCAAGGGGTCGTCGAACGACCCCTCGCAGGGCGTGTGGGCGTCGCTGAAGTACGAGGGCGGCGTGCACCGCGTGCAGCGCGTGCCGGCGACCGAGACGCAGGGACGCATCCACACCTCCACGACGGGCGTGCTCGTCTTCCCCGAGGTCGATGCGCCCGAAGAGGTGCAGATCGACCAGAACGACCTGAAGATCGACGTCTACCGCTCCTCTGGCCCGGGCGGCCAGAGCGTGAACACGACTGACTCGGCCGTGCGCATCACCCACCTGCCGACCGGCATCACGGTGTCGATGCAGAACGAGAAGAGCCAGCTGCAGAACCGCGAGGCCGGCATGCGGGTGCTGCGCGCCCGCATCCTCGCACGGCAGCAGGAGGAGCTCGACGCGGCGGCGTCCGACGCCCGTCGCAGCCAGATCCGCGGGATGGACCGGTCGGAGCGCATCCGCACCTACAACTTCCCCGAGAACCGCATCGCCGACCACCGCACCGGCTACAAGGCGTACAACCTCGACTCGGTGCTGAACGGCGCGCTGCAGCCGGTCATCGACTCGTGCATCCAGGCAGACGAGGAGGCGCAGCTCGCGGCCCTCGCGAGCGACGCCTGACCGCATGACGGCCGCCGCCCGGGACCGCCCAGGTCTCGGCGCGGCGTTCTGGCGCTTCTGGAGCGTCGAGCTCGCGACCGAGACCGGCATCGGCCTCGCGGTCATCGCACTGCAGACGATGGTCGTGCTCGACCTCGCCGGGGGAGCAACCGAGGTGGGATGGCTCGCGTCGGCGCGCTGGCTGCCCTACGTCGTGCTCGGCCTCGTCGTCGGCGCGGTCGTCGAGCGGATGCGTCGGCGCACGACGATGCTCGTCAGCGACGTCGCGCGCGCGGTCGTGCTCGGCGCGCTCGCGTGGGCCTGGCTCGCGGGGCTCGGCTCGCTGTGGCTGCTGCTCGCGGGGGCCGTGCTGCTCGGCGCCGCGAGCCTCGTGAACGACACCGCGTCGCAGGCGTTCGTGCCGCGCCTCGTCGCCCGCGACCGACTGCTCGGCGCGCACCAGCGGCTCGACGCGGGCAGCTCGGCCGCGCAGTCGGCGGGCCCGGCCGTCTCGGGCGTGGTGATCGCCTGGCTCGGCGCTCCGGTGGCGCTGCTCGCGGCGGCGCTCGCGCACCTCGCCTCCGTCGTGGTGCTCGCGACGCTGCCGGTCGACGAGCCCGCTCCTGCCCGGCGGCAGCGGCTGGGTCGCGCGATCGTGAGCGGCCTGCGCTTCGTGCACCGGCATCCGCTGCTCGGGCCGTTCGCCCGCTGGACGCACGTCTGGTTCCTCTGCAACGGCGCCGCGATGACGCTCCTCGTGCCGCTCGTGCTGCTCGACCTCGACGCGGGCCCTGCGGGTCTCGGCCTCGCCCTCGGCGTGCTGGGCGGTGCGACGCTCGTGGGGACGGCGCTCGCGGGGGTGGTCGCCGGGCGACTCGGCGCAGGACGCACGATCGTGGTCGCCAAGGCCGCCTACCCCGTCGCTTGGGGCTGCGTCGCGGTCGCGTCGCTCGCCGGGCTGCCCGAGGGGACCGGCCTCGTCGCGGTGCTCGCCGGCCTCGCGATCGCCGGGCTCGCGATGGGCATCGACAACCCGAGCGAGATGGCGCTGCGCCAGCGGGCCACGCCCGACAGCATGCAGTCGCGCATGAACGCGACGATGCGCACCGTGAACCGCGCGATGATCGTCGTCTCGGCGCCGCTCGCCGGACTCGTCGGAGACGCCATCGGGTTCGGGCCCGCGCTCGTGATCGTCTGCGTGGGCTTCGCGGTGGCCGCGGCCGGCATGGCGCTGTCGCCGCTCGCGCGCCGCGCGCGCTGATCGCGCGCCGCGCCGACGCATCCGGGGGCTTGTCGGCATGCCGCATGCGGCGGACGCTTGTGCGCGGCGGCATCCCGCCGCCGCAGTTCTCGATGATGAGGAGCGCACGATGTCTCGCAAGCTTCGGTCCAGGACGACGGCGGCAGCGGCCGCCGTCGCGATGGGCCTCTCCCTGATCGCCATCGGCGGCATGCCCGCCCACGCGGGCGGCGGGCACTCCGGCGGTGGCTACGACGACGACGTCGTGACCGTCGCGACAGGGCTCAACAACCCCCGGCAGCTCACGACCGGCCATGGCCATCGCCTCTACGTCGCGGAGGCGGGCACCGCCGACAGCTGCGAGGCCATCGCGGGCGCGCCGGCGGCGCTCCAGTTCTGCGGTCTCACCGGCTCGGTCACGGAGGTGCGGCGCGGCGAGCAGCGGCGCGTCGTCACCGGCCTGCCCACTCTCGACCTGGGCGGCGAGGTGGTGGGAGCCGCGGACGTGGATGTGCGCGGCGACCGGATCGCGGTGCTCGTCGGCGGCATGGCGGCCGCGGCGGCGCTGCGCGACAGCCAGCCGGAGTACGCCGCCTTCGGCACGCTCCGCACCGGCCGGCTCCACTGGGCTCCGCTCGACGCCGCCGACATGCGCGTCGTGGCCGACGTCAACGCCTACGAGCTCGCGAACAACCCCGACGGCGTCCCGCTGATCGAGACCAACGCGACCGGCCTGGCGTCGCGCGGCCACCATCGCTGGTTGGTCACCGACGCGGCCGGCAACGACCTGCTGTCGTTCAGCAGGCACGGCGCGCGCACGGTCGCGGTGTTCCCCGCCGGGGACCCCGTGCCCAACCCTGGCGCACCCGGCACGGAGACCAGCCCGCAAGCGGTGCCGACCGACGTGGTGATCGGGCCCGACGGGGCGTACTACGTCTCGGAGCTCACCGGCTTCCCGTTCCCCGAGGGCGGCGCGACGATCTGGCGCGTGACCCGCGACGGGGAGGTGTCGGCCTACGCCACCGGTCTCACGATGGTCACGAGCCTCGCGTGGCGGGGCGACACGCTGTACGCCGTGCAGCTCGACGACGAGGGCCTCGGCAGCCCCGAGCGCATCGGCTCGCTCCGCGAGGTGACGCCGGGCGGATCGGAGCACGAGGCGGTCGTCGACGGTCTGTCGGCGCCGTACGGCGTCGCGATCCACGGGCACGCTGCATACGTCACGGTCGACTCGGTCTCGGCGGGCGGCGGCTCCGTCATCAGGGTCGACCTGCGCTGAGCCTCGCCGTCGACGGCCCGTAGGCTCGCCCGCATGGCCCCGTCTCCTGCCGCCGTGACGCTGCTGTGCGGGCCCGCCTGCGCGGGCAAGTCGACGCTCGCGCGCGAGCTCGAGGCGGCGGGCGCGATCGTGCTGTCGTTCGACCGTGAGGCGTGGGCGCGCGGCGTGCACGACGGCGCCTTCACCGAGGCGCTCATGGCCTCGATCGACGCAGACCTGCACGCGCGCATGGCGGCTGCCGTCGCCGCGGGGGAGCGCGTGGTGCTCGACGCGTCGCTGTCGACCCGCGCGGTGCGCGACGAGTGGCGGATGCGCTGCGCCGCCCTGGGTGCGACGCACGCGCTGGTCGTCGTGCGCGCGCCGCTCGCGACCCTGACCGCTCGCCTCCGCGAGCGCGAGCCCGGTCCGGACTCGGTCGTGCTCGAGGCGGCGGCGCTCGAGCGGTTCGTGGCCGGCTTCGAGTGGCCAGGCGCCGACGAGCCGCACCGCGAGGTGCGGACGGACTGACCGGGCCCGTGGACGCATCCGCACCGCAGCGGCTGCGCCGGCCGCCCGTGCCAGGATGGCGGCCATGGATGCGCTCCTCATGTCGCTCGGCTCGGCGCTGCTCGCCGTCGGCGCGATCGCGATCGGGGTGGTCGTGCACATGATCGGGCTGGGCCGCGTCGCGCGCATCTCCGCGCTGGGACTGCCGGGCCGGCGGCTGCGGACGGACGCGGCGGTCTACCGCACCGCCCACCGCGCGGCGACGCCGCTCACCTGGCTCACCTGCTCGGTCGCGGCCGTCGCCGCGCTCGGCGCCCTCGCGGCGGGCATCGCCGGCGGGGTGGCGGAGTGGGCGATCCTCGCCGTGCTCGCCGCGGTCATCCTCGTCGTCGGCCTGATCCTCGCGACCTGGCGCGCCCACGCCTCCGGCCCGGGCGAGGCCGCCGCGTAGCATGGAGCGCGGACCCGACGACCGGTCCGCGGACGAGGGAGCCGTACCCGCACAGCGACAAGACGGCCGGAAGGACTCGTCATGGCTTGGGTGATCCTCATCGCCTCCGGCCTGCTGGAGGCCGTCTGGGCGGCCGCGATGCAGGCGTCGAAGGGCTTCCGCAAGTGGCGGCCGACGGTGCTCTTCGCCGTCGCGATGCTCGCGTCGATGGGCGGGCTCGCGTGGGCGATGCTCGAGATCCCGACCGGCACCGCCTACGCGGTCTGGGTCGGCGTCGGCGCGGTCGCGACGGTCGCACTGCAGGCGGCGCGCGGCAAGGAGCGGCTCACGCTCGTGCGCTCGCTGCTGCTCGTGCTGCTCGTCGGCTGCCTCGTCGGCCTGAAGCTGGTGAGCTGATGCGCCCCCGCACCGCGTGGCTCGTGCTGCTCGCGAGCGCCGTCCTCGAGGCCGTGTGGGCGACGGCGCTGGGGGAGTCGGCGGGCTTCTCGCAGCCCATCCCGACGATCGTGTTCGCCGTCGCCGCCGTGCTGAGCTTCATCGGTCTCGAGCGGGCCGTGCAGACCATCGCGCTGGCGACCGGCTACGCCGTCTGGACGGGCGTGGGCGGGGCGCTCACGGTCATCTGGGCGCTCCTCACCGGCACGCAGCCGTGGAACCCCCTCATGCTGCTCTTCCTCGCCGGCATCCTCGTCGCGGTCGCCGGCCTCGCGCTCACGGAGCGCGCCGAGCCGGAGCCCAGCGCACCCGCATCCTGATGCGCTGGTCGAGCCGCGCGCGCCGAAGGCGCGCGTGAGTCGAGACCAGGGCTTCGAGAGCCGAGGTGGTCTCGACTCGCGCGCCGCGCTGCGCGCGACGTGCGGCTCGACCAGCAGTGCGACTCGCGCGCCGCGCTGCGCGCGACGTGCGGCTCGACCAGCAGCGCGCTGCGCGCGACGTGCGGCTCGATCAGCAGTGCGAGCCCTAGATCGAGTACTCGATGTGGGGCAGCTCGGCCGGGGAGGTCCGCGCGACCGGCTTCGCGGGCACGCCCACGAGCGTCGAGCCGGAGGGCGCGTCGTGCAGCACGACCGCGTTCGCGCCCACCTTCACGTCGTCCCCGAGCGCGATCGGGCCCAGGATCTTCGCTCCCGCGCCGACGAGCACGCGGTGCCCGAGCGTCGGGTGGCGCTTCACGGCGGCGTTCGCCGTGCCGCCGAGCGTCACGCCGTGGTACAGCATCACGTCGTCGCCGACCTCCGCGGTCTCGCCGATCACGACGCCCATCCCGTGGTCGATGAAGAAGCGGCGACCGAGCCGCGCCCCCGGGTGGATCTCCACGCCCGTCACGAAGCGCGCCACCTGGCTGCCGGCGCGCGCGAGCGAGCGAGCGCCGGCATGCCACAGGCGGTGCTGGATGCGGTGGGCCCAGACCGCGTGCAGGGTCGAGTAGGTAAGCGCGATGGTCACCGCGCCGCGAGCGGCCGGATCGTGCCGCTTCGCGTTCTCGATGTCCTCACGGATGTTGAGCAGGCCCATCCGCCCTGCCTCAGACCAGGTCGGCGTAGATGGGCATCGAGAGGTAGCGCTCGCCGGTGTCGCAGACGATCGCGACGATCGTCTTGCCGGCCGACTCGGGGCGTCGCGCGACCTCGAGCGCGGCCCAGACGATGGCGCCGGAGGAGATGCCGGCGAAGATGCCCTCCTTGGCGGCGAGCTCGCGGCCGACGCGCACGGCGTCGTCGAGCTCGACGTCGATGACCTCGTCGTAGACCTCGCGGTCGAGGATCGCCGGCACGAAGTTGGCGCCCAGGCCCTGGATCTTGTGGGGGCCGGCCTGGCCCTTCGACAGCAGCGGCGAGTCGGCGGGCTCGACGACGACGAGGTGGAGGTCGGGGTTCAGCTCCTTGAGCCGGCCGCCCGCGCCCGTGATGGTGCCGCCCGTGCCGATGCCGGCGATGAAGATGTCGATGTCGCCGTCGGTGTCGGCCCAGATCTCCTCGGCCGTCGTCTCCCGGTGCACGCGCACGTTCGCCTCGTTCTCGAACTGGCGGGCGAGGATGGCGCCGGGCGTCTCGTCGACTACCTGCTGCGCGCGCTCGACGGCGCCGCGCATCCCGTCGGGACCCGGCGTGAGGATGAGCTCGGCGCCGTACGCCTTGAGGATCGCGCGTCGCTCGACCGACATCGTCTCGGGCATCGTGAGGATCACGCGGTAGCCGCGCGCCGCGCCCACCATCGCGAGGGCGATGCCGGTGTTGCCGCTCGTGCCCTCGACGATCGTGCCGCCGGGCGGCAGCGAGCCGTCGGCCTCCGCCGCGTCGATGATCGCGCGCCCGATGCGGTCCTTGACCGAGGCTCCCGGGTTGAACGACTCGAGCTTGACGAGCACCGTGGCATCGGTGTCGTCGAGGCGCTGGAGGCGGACGAGCGGGGTGCCGCCGATCGTGGCGGTGATGTCATCGAAGATGCGGGCCATGCGTATTCCTTTGATCCGATGGAAGCGTCGCTTTCAGTGTAGAGGCGCGCGGCTGGACGCCCGCCGGAGCCGTATAGCGTGTGCTCGTGAACGATCCGACCGTCGGCGACGAGGTGCGCGCCGCCCGCGCACGGCTCGAGCGCGCCGGCATCGCCGGGCCCGACGCCGAGCACCTGGCAGCCTGGGCAGCCGCCTCGACCACGGGCGAGATCCGCGTCGACATCGCGATGGGTCGCTCGTTCGAAGCGGATGCGCTCCCTCGCTTCCGTGCGGCCGTCGCGCGCCGCGAGGCGCGCGAGTCGCTGCAGCACATCACCGGGGTCGCGCCCTTCCGGCATGTCGAGCTCACCGTCGGACCGGGAGTCTTCACGCCGCGGCCCGAGACGGAGCTGCTCGTCGACATCGCGCTCGACCACGTGCGGGGCCTGACGGAGCCGCTGGTGCTCGACGTGGGCACCGGCTCCGGCGCCGTCGCGATCGCGCTCGCCCAGGAGGCGGGCGCGCGAGTGGTCGCGGTCGAGCTGAGCCCCGCAGCCTTCGTCTGGGCCCGCCGCAACGTCGCCGCGCTCGCACCCGAGATCGTGCTGCTGCACGCGGATGCGCGCGACGCCGCCGCGCTCGCCGCCGTCGGCGTGCAGCCCGGCTCCCTCGCCGCACTCGTGTCGAACCCGCCGTACGTGCCGCACGCCGCCATCCCCGCCGACCACGAGGTGCGCGGCTTCGACCCGGAGGGTGCGCTCTACTCCGGCGCGGACGGGCTCGACTTCGTGCGCGACCTCGCGCCGCTCGCGGCCGACCTCGTCGCGCCCGGCGGCCTCGTCGCCTTCGAGCACGCCGAGCACCAGGCGGCGGCGATCCGGGAGATGCTCCTGGACGCCGGCTTCCACGACGCGCGTACGCACCAGGACCTCACCGGTCGGGATCGTGTGACGGCTGCGATCCGCTGACCCCTCCTCGCTCGTCGCCGAACTTCCCCGAACTGCGGGGTCCGCGCCGGGAATCCCCGAGTTCGGGGAAGTTCGGCGGATCGGGTGGTGGCGGCAGGCGCCGGTACGATGGCGAGGTGCCCGCCATCCATGACTGCGCCGACCCGATGTCGCTGCTCGACGGCGTCCGCGCCGCGCGCACGGCCGTCGCGGCGGGCCAGTGCATCGTGATGCCGACCGACACCGTCTACGGCATCGCGGCCGACGCGTTCTCGCATGCCGCCGTCGCGGGGCTGCTCGCCGCGAAGGGGCGCGACCGCGGCTTCCCGCCGCCCGTGCTCGTCGCCGACCGGGCAATGGCCACCGCGCTCGCCGAGTCGATCCCGGCCGAGGTCGAGCCGCTGCTCGAGGCCCACTGGCCGGGCCCGCTCACCGTCATCGTGCGCGCGCAGCCGTCGCTCACGTGGGACCTGGGGGACACCGGCGGCACCGTCGCGATCCGCGTCCCCGACCACCCCATCGCCATCGGCCTGCTGCGCGAGACCGGGCCGCTCGCCGTCTCGAGCGCCAACCTGCACGGGATGCCGGCGCCCACGACCGCAGCGGGGGCCGCCGAGATGCTCGGCGACCGCGTCGCGGTCGTGCTCGACGCCGGAGAGGTCGGCGGCGCCGCGGCGCCCGGTGCGCAGAACGGCTCGACGATCCTCGACTGCTCGACGCCCGGCGTCGCGCGCATCGTGCGCCAGGGCGTGCTGCCCCGCGCGGTCATCGCCGAGGCGCTCGGCGACCTGCTCCTCGACGGATGACGCGGTGATCTTCCTCGTCATCACGGCCGTGGCGGCGCTCATCACGTTCCTCGCCAGCCGCGTCGTGCTGCGCCTCGCGCTCCGCTACGGCATCCACCCGCCCGTCCGCGATCGCGACGTGCACTCGCGGCCCACACCGCGGCTCGGCGGTGCGGCGATGTGCGTCGGCCTGCTGGGCGCGTTCGGCGTCGCGGCGCTCATCCCCGAGCTCGCCGGCGTCTTCGCCGAGCCGGTGCGCATCTGGACCCTGCTCGCGGGCGCCGTCGCGATCTGCGCGATCGGCGTGCTCGACGACCTCTACGACCTCGACTGGATGCTGAAGCTCGGCGCGCAGATCCTGGTCGCGGCGGGCGTCGCGGTCTTCGGCGTGCAGATCGTGAGCCTGCCGATCGGCGGGCTCACCGTGCCGTCGTCGACGATGGCGATCAGTCTCACGGTGCTGCTCATCGTGCTCGTGATGAACGCCGTGAACTTCATCGACGGGCTCGATGGCCTCGTCACCGGCACGACCATCATCGGCTCGACGGCGTTCTTCGGCTACATCTTCATGATCAGTCAGAACCTCGGGCAGCCGAACGCCTACTTCTCGCTCGCGAGCCTCATCACCGCGATCATCGTGGGCGTCTGCATCGGCTTCCTGCCGGTCAACTGGCACCCGGCCCGCATGTTCATGGGCGACGGGGGAGCGCTCATGCTCGGCCTCATGACGGCCGCGAGCGCGATCGCGGTCACGGGGCAGATCGACCTCGCGACCATGGGCGGCCGCAGCCAGATCCTGCCCGCGTTCATCCCCATCCTGCTGCCGCTCGCGATCCTGCTGCTCCCGCTCACCGACTTCGTGCTCGCCGTCGTGCGCCGCCTCCTCAACGGCTCGAGCCCCTTCGCGGCCGATCGCAAGCACCTGCACCACCGCCTGCTCGACATGGGCCACTCGCACCTGGGCGCCGTGCTCATCTTCTACGCGTGGACCGCCGTGGTCTCGATCGGCTGCCTGATCTTCCTCATCCAGCCCTGGTGGGTGGCGGTCGGTATCATGGTGGCTGGATTCCTCGTGTGCGCGGTGCTCACTGCCGCGCCGGTCAGCCGGCGCGTGTGGCAGACGGCGCTGCGCGTGCTGCGCGAGCGCCGCGCGGCGCGCAGGGGAGTCGAGCACGCACACACGCAGCACTCACACACGGGGGACAGCCGTTGACCACGACCGCCATCATGCAGCGCATCCTGCTCTGGGGAGGCATCCTCGCGGCCGCGGTCGCCGTCGTCGGCGGGGTGCTCGGATGGTTCCTGGCCGCGGGCGCGGGCGTCGCCTCCGCGCTGGTCGGCACGGCGCTCGCGATCATCTTCTGCATGCTGACGGGCCTGAGCATCCTGCTCGCCTTCAAGGCGTCGAAGGGCGTCATGATCTCCGGCGCCTTCTTCGGCATCGTGCTCGGCGGCTGGCTGCTCAAGTTCGTGCTGTTCATCGTGCTCGTGTTCGTGCTCGCCGACCAGGACTGGCTGCACCGCGGCGTCGCCTTCGGCTCGCTCGTCGCCGCCGTGATCGGCTCGCTCGTGATCGACTGCGTCGTCATCGCGACGAGCCGCCAGCCCACCGTCGACAGCGACGCCGACGACGAGACACAGGGCCGTCCGGCATCCGGTGCGCGCGCCTGATGGCGGCCCCCGCGGTGTCCGTCCCGCCCCGTCCCTCTGATAGTGTCGTTACCGCTCCCCCCACTGCTCCGCTCGTTCTCGAGCGCGATCGCGCGAGGGGGACTCACGACGTCGAACCGGCGCCAGGCGCCCTGAGGTTGAGGAAGAGACGCTGAACGCCTTGCTGACGCCGCTGGCCGCCGCTGGAATCGAGCCCGAGCCGTTCCACCCGCCGACCCTCGCGGACTTCTTCCCGCCGATCGTCCTGTTCCAGGACCCGACGATGGGCTGGGTCGACGGTGAGGAGCCGATCTTCGGCATCAACCGCATCATCCTGGTGCGCTTCATCGCCGCGATCGCGCTGATCCTGATCTTCGTGCTCGGCACCCGCAAGCTGCGGCTCATCCCGACGCGCGGTCAGAGCCTCGTCGAGATGGGGCTCGGCTTCGTCCGCGACGGCATCGCCTACGACCTGCTCGGCGAGAAGGACGGCAAGCGGTTCCTGCCGCTCATCACCACCATCTTCTTCATGGTGCTGGCGATGAACTTCACCGCCGTCATCCCGGGCCTCAACATCGCCGGCACCTCCGTGATCGGCGTACCGCTCGTGCTCGCGCTGGTGGCGTACGTCGCGTTCATCTACGCGGGCCTCAAGAAGCACCCCGGCGCGTTCCTCAAGAACTCGCTCCTGCCGCCCGGGGTGCCGTGGCCGCTCTACATCATCGTGCTGCCGCTCGAGTTCGTCTCGACCTTCGTGCTGCGCCCGATCACGCTGACGCTGCGACTCATGATGAACATGCTCGTGGGCCACCTCATGCTCGTCCTCTTCTTCGCGGCGACGCAGTTCTTCCTGTTCAGCGCGGGCGGCTTCTTCCCGGTGCTCGGCATCGGCACGCTCGCGTTCGGCTTCGCGTTCACCGTCTTCGAGCTGCTGGTCTGCGTGCTGCAGGCCTACGTCTTCGCCATCCTGACCACGATCTACATCCAGCTCGCGCTGGCTGAAGAGCACTGACCCTTCCGTCTTTTCGGAACTCCAGAAAGGAACCCCCGTGGACAACGCCACGACCATCCTCGCCGAGATCAACGGCAACATCGGCACCGTGGGCTACGGCCTCGCTGCCATCGGCCCCGCCATCGGCGTCGGCATCGTCGTCGGCAAGACGATCGAGTCGGTCGCCCGCCAGCCCGAGCTGCAGGGCCGCCTGACGGTCCTCATGTTCATCGGCATCGCGTTCACGGAGGCACTGGCGTTCATCGGTATCGCCACGTACTTCTTCATGGTCTGAGGCACTGATGCTCATCACTCCTCTCTTCCTCGCGGAAGAAGCGGGGGAACAGCCCAACCCCCTGCTTCCAGCCCCGTACGACCTCATCTGGTCGGCGGTCATCTTCGTCGTCCTGCTGCTCATCTTCTGGAAGGTCGTCCTCCCGCGCATGCAGGCGCTGCTCGACGAGCGCTCCGCTGCCATCGAGGGCGGCATCAAGAAGGCAGAGGCAGCGCAGGCCGAGGCCGCCGCAGCGCTGGAGTCGTACAACACCCAGCTCGCTGAGGCTCGCGCCGAGGCCGGTCGCATCAAGGACCAGGCTCGCGCCGACGCCGCCAAGATCGAGGCCGACCTCAAGGCTCGCGCCAACGACGAGGCCGAGCGCATCACCGCCCAGGCGCACGTGCGCATCGAGGCGGAGCGCCAGGCTGCGTTCAGCTCGCTGAAGACCGAGGTCGGCACGCTCGCCCTCGGCCTCTCCGAGAAGGTCGTCGGCGAGACGATGGACGACGCGCGCTCCGCGGCGATCGTCGATCGCTTCCTGGCCGACCTCGAGCACGACACGGCGACCCGCTAGTGGGCAGCGCGACCAGCCAGGCACGAGCCGGCATCGACGAAGCACTCCTGCGCCAGCCCCAGGCTGGCCTCGATGACGCGCGCGACCTCTTCCAGGCGTCGCGCGCCATCGAGCGCAACCCGCAGGTGCTCTCGTCGCTCGCCGACCCGGTGTCGCCCTCCGACGCGCGAGCGGCCCTGGCCGAGCGCGTGCTGGGAGAGCTCGGTGCACCGGCGAGGTCGATCGTCGCGCACCTCGCGCGCCAGCGCTGGTCAGAGGCGCACGACATCCTCGCCGCCATCGACGACGCTGGCATCCGCATCGCGGTGCAGGCATCGCGCGGCGCCGACGTCGCGGGCGAGATCGCGTCGTTCGCGCGCATCGTCGGGTCCGACGCGCAGCTCGAGCTCGCGCTCGGCGGCGTGCTCGGCAAGGCCGACGACAAGGCGGCGCTCGTGCAGCGACTCCTCGCGGGCAGGGCGAGCGAGGCGACCCTCGCCATCCTCGACCACCTCGTGCGCGTCCCGCGGGGCCGTCGCATCGGGCAGCTGCTCCGCGGCGCCGCCGCTGAGGTCGCAGCCGCGACCGGCCGCTCGATCGCGACCGTCACCGCGGCGCGCGAGATCCCCGCCGCACAGCTCGACCGGCTCCGCATCGGCCTCGAGCGCCAGTACGGCCGCACGCTGCAGCTGCAGCAGATCGTCGACCCGGCCGTCATCGGCGGACTGCGGGTCTCGATCGGCGACGACGTCATCGACGGCACCGTCCGTTCAAAGTTCACCGACCTCCGCCTGCAGCTCGGCTAGGTCGAAGGAAGCGAAGAGGAAGACACATGTCAGAGCTCACCATCAGCCCCGACGAGATCAAGGGCGCACTCGCCGAGTTCGTCTCGTCCTACGAGGCGTCGACGTCGACGACGGCCGAGGTCGGCCAGGTCATCGACGCCGCCGACGGCATCGCCCACGTCGAGGGCCTCCCCGGCGTCATGGCCAACGAGCTCGTGCGCTTCGCGGACGGCACGCTCGGCCTCGCCCAGAACCTCGACGAGACCGAGATCGGCGTCGTCGTGCTCGGTGAGTTCGGCGGCATCGTCGCCGGCATGGAGGTGACCCGCACGGGCGAGGTCCTCTCCGTCCCCGTCGGCGAGGGCTACCTCGGCCGCGTCGTCGACCCGCTCGGCAACCCGATCGACGGCCTCGGCGCCGTCGCCTCGAGCGGCCGTCGCGCCCTCGAGCTGCAGGCGCCCGGCGTCATGCAGCGCAAGTCGGTGCACGAGCCGCTCCAGACCGGCATCAAGGCCATCGACGCGATGATCCCGATCGGCCGCGGCCAGCGCCAGCTGCTCATCGGCGACCGCCAGACGGGCAAGACGGCGATCCTGATCGACACGATCATCAACCAGAAGGCCAACTGGGAGTCCGGCGACGTCAACAAGCAGGTGCGCTGCATCTACGTCGCGATCGGCCAGAAGGGCTCGACCATCGCCGCGGTGAAGGGCGCCCTCGAGGACGCCGGCGCCATGGAGTACACGACGATCGTCGCCTCTCCCGCATCCGACCCGGCCGGCTTCAAGTACCTCGCGCCCTACGCCGGATCGGCCATCGGCCAGCACTGGATGTACGAGGGCAAGCACGTCCTCATCATCTTCGACGACCTGTCGAAGCAGGCAGAGGCCTACCGCGCCGTGTCGCTGCTGCTGCGCCGCCCGCCGGGCCGCGAGGCCTACCCGGGTGACGTGTTCTACCTGCACTCCCGTCTGCTCGAGCGCTGCGCGAAGCTCTCCGACGAGCTCGGTGCCGGATCGATGACGGGCCTGCCCGTGATCGAGACGAAGGCGAACGACGTCTCCGCGTACATCCCGACGAACGTGATCTCGATCACCGACGGCCAGATCTTCCTGCAGTCCGACCTCTTCAACGCCAACCAGCGTCCCGCGGTCGACGTGGGTGTCTCGGTCTCCCGAGTCGGCGGCGACGCGCAGGTCAAGTCGATCAAGAAGGTCTCGGGCACGCTCAAGATCGAGCTCGCCCAGTACCGCTCGCTCGAGGCCTTCGCGATGTTCGCATCCGACCTCGACGCGACGTCGCGCCGGCAGCTCGACCGCGGCGCTCGGCTCACCGAGCTGCTCAAGCAGCCGCAGTACTCGCCGTACCCCGTCGAGGAGCAGGTCGTCTCGATCTGGGCCGGCACGAACGGCAAGCTCGACACGGTGCCCGTGAACCAGGTGCTGCAGTTCGAGTCCGAGCTGCTCGAGCACATGCGCCACAACGGCTCGGTGCTGGCGACGCTGCGCGAGACGAACGTGCTCGACGACGCCACGCTCGCGGCCCTCGAGTCCGAGGTCGACGGGTTCGTGAAGAACTGGCAGAGCAAGCCCGAGTCCAGCATCACCGACCCGGGCACCGAAGCGGACGCCGCGATGCTCGAGGACGTCAACCAGGAGCAGATCGTCAAGGGTCGTCGCTGAGTCGAGCTCGCTGAGGAGGCGACATGGGAGCCCAGCTCCGGGTCTACACGCAGAAGATCAAGTCTGCGCAGACGACAAAGAAGATCACGAAGGCGATGGAGCTCATCGCTGCATCGCGCATCCAGAAGGCGCTCGCACGCGTGCACGCGTCGACGCCGTACGCACGCGCGCTGACGCGCGCCGTCAGCGCGGTCGCCACGTTCTCGAACGAGGCGCACCCGCTGACGATCGAGCGCGCGCAGCTGAAGCGCGCGGCGATCGTCGTGCTGACGAGCGACCGCGGCCTCGCCGGCGCGTTCAACTCGCAGATCCTCCGCGAGGCGGGCGAGCTGCGGGTGAAGCTCGAGGCTGAGGGCAAGGAGGTCGACCACTACCTGGTCGGCAACAAGGCCGTCGGCTACTTCCGGTTCCGGAAGCGCGCCTCGGTGCAGGCGTGGACGGGGCAGTCGGAGACGCCGTCCCCCGAGCTCGCGCAGGAGATCGCGCAGGCGGTGCTCGAGGCGTACGTCTCGGAGCAGGTCGACGAGATCCATGTCGTCTACAACCGCTTCGTCAGCATGATGACGCAGGAGCCGAACTCCGTGCGGCTGCTGCCGCTCGAGATCGTCGAGGCCGCGAGCTCCGACAGCGCCGAGCAGTTCCCGCTGTACGAGTTCGAGCCCGAGCCGGCCGGGGTGCTCGACGCACTGCTGCCGGTCTACGTCGAGAGCCGGATCTTCAACGCCCTCCTGCAGTCCGCCGCCGCGAAGCAGGCAGCGACGCAGAAGGCGATGAAGTCGGCCTCCGACAACGCCGACAAGCTCATCACCGACTACACCCGCCTGCGCAACAACGCGCGCCAGGCCGAGATCACGACGCAGATCTCCGAGATCGTGGGCGGCGCGGACGCCCTCTCCTCGGCGAAGTAGCCACGAAAGGCAAGCACCATGACCATCACTGACACCACTGAGGCCTCGCAGAAGCAGGCCGGAGTCGGCCGCGTCGCTCGCGTGACCGGGCCCGTCGTCGACATCGAGTTCCCGCACGACTCGCTCCCCGGCGTGTACAACGCCCTGAAGACCACCGTCGACTTCGGTGACGGCACCGAGCCGCAGGAGATCACGCTCGAGGTCGCGCAGCACCTCGGCGACGACCTCGTGCGCGCCATCGCGCTGAAGCCCACCGACGGCCTCGTCCGCGGCCAGGAGGTGCGCGACACGGGCGACCCGATCATGGTGCCCGTCGGCGACATCACCAAGGGCAAGGTCTTCAACGTCATCGGCGAGGCGCTCAACCTCGGCGAGGGCGAGACCCTCGAGGTCTCCGAGCGCTGGTCGATCCACCGCAACGCGCCGGCCTTCGACCAGCTCGAGTCGAAGACGCAGCTGTTCGAGACCGGCATCAAGGTCATCGACCTGCTGACGCCCTACGTGCTCGGCGGCAAGATCGGCCTGTTCGGCGGCGCCGGTGTCGGCAAGACCGTCCTCATCCAGGAGATGATCCAGCGCGTCGCCCAGAACCACGGCGGTGTGTCGGTGTTCGCCGGTGTCGGCGAGCGCACGCGAGAGGGCAACGACCTCATCCACGAGATGGAGGAGGCGGGCGTCTTCGACAAGACCGCCCTCGTCTTCGGCCAGATGGACGAGCCGCCGGGCACGCGCCTCCGCGTCGCGCTGTCGGCGCTGACGATGGCGGAGTACTTCCGCGACGTGCAGAAGCAGGACGTGCTGCTCTTCATCGACAACATCTTCCGCTTCACGCAGGCCGGCTCCGAGGTCTCGACGCTGCTGGGTCGCATGCCCAGCGCCGTCGGCTACCAGCCGAACCTCGCCGACGAGATGGGCATCCTCCAGGAGCGCATCACGTCGACCCGCGGCCACTCGATCACGTCGCTGCAGGCCATCTACGTGCCCGCTGACGACTACACCGACCCGGCCCCGGCCACGACGTTCGCGCACCTCGACGCCACGACGGAGCTCTCTCGCGAGATCGCGTCGAAGGGCCTCTACCCGGCCGTCGACCCGCTCACCTCGACGAGCCGCATCCTCGACCCCCGCTACCTGGGCAACGACCACTACCGCGTCGCGACCACGGTCAAGCAGATCCTCCAGAAGAACAAGGAGCTGCAGGAGATCATCGCGATCCTCGGTGTCGACGAGCTCTCCGAGGAGGACAAGATCGTCGTGTCGCGCGCACGCCGCATCCAGCAGTTCCTCTCGCAGAACACCTACATGGCGAAGAAGTTCACCGGTGTCGAGGGCTCGACCGTGCCGCTCAAGGAGACCGTCGAGTCGTTCGACGCGATCGCCAAGGGCGAGTTCGACCACGTCGCGGAGCAGGCGTTCTTCAACGTCGGCGCCATCTCGGACGTCGAGGCCAAGTGGGCGCAGATCCAGAAGGACAACGCCTGATGGCTCTCTCCGTCAGCATCGTGTCGGCCGCGTCCGAGGTCTGGTCGGGTGAGGCCTCGCAGGTCATCGCGCGCACGACCGAGGGTGAGATCGGCATCCTGACGGGCCACGAGCCGGTGCTCGCAGTCCTGGCCGAGGGTCAGGTGCGCGTCACCGACGCCTCCGGCACCGTGCACAGGGTGGATGCCGAGGACGGCTTCCTGTCGGTCGACCACGACCGCGTGGAGATCGTCGCCAGGAACGCCAAGCTCGCGTGATCGTCCTGCTGCCGCCCAGCGAGACGAAGGCGGCAGGCGGGACGGGTGATCGCCTCTCGACGGCCGGTCTGGGATACCCCGGGCTGGCCGTCGCCCGTTCGCGGGCGCTGGCGGCGCTCGACCGCCTCGTCGCCGCGGGGCAGGATGTCTCGACGCCCGCGAAGGCGCGCGCCGCCGCCGACAACGCCGCCGTGCGCTCGTCGCCCACGATGCCGGCGATCGAGCGCTACACGGGCGTGCTGTACGACGCGCTCGACGCCGGCTCGCTCGAGCCCGCCGCCCGCGAGTGGATCGACGCCCACGTCGTGATCCAGTCGGCGCTGCTGGGCTTCGTGCGCGCGGGCGACACGATCCCGGCGTACAAGGTGTCGTCGAGCACGCGGCTGCCGGGGGAGCGGATGCGCGAGCTCTGGGCGCACGCCGGCGACGAGGTCGTCGGGTTCGCCCTCGACCTGCGCTCGAAGGCGTACGCCTCGCTCGCGCCCGTCGCGACGGCCGTGCCGGTCGAGATCGTGTCTCCCGAGGGCGCCGCGCTCAATCACTGGAACAAGGCCGGCAAGGGCGCGCTCGTGCGCGCGCTCGCCGTCGCGGCGGTCGAGGCGGACTCGACGGATGCGCTGCTCGCGTGGGCAGCGTCGGCCGGTGTGCCGCTCGAGCGCTCGGGCGCGGGCCTCCGCCTGACGGTCAGTGACCCGCGCCTCGTCGCCGCCCGCTGACCGCGCGACGGTCGAGCCACGTGCTGGTCGAGCCGGACGGCGCGCTCTGCGCGCCGCCCGAGTCGAGACCATCGTGACGGGCGCTCCTCCCTGGCGGACGTGGTCTCGACTCGCGCGGCCGCCGGGGCGGCCGTGCGGCTCGACCAGCAGCATCGGGTACAGCGCACGTGCGGGTGTGCGCTCCGAGCATCGAGGCATGCGACGGATGCGCTGTCGGCGGGTGTGCCTGACGCCGGGACGGTCGAGTTACCTGCTGGTCGAGCCGGACGGCGCGCTCTGCGCGCCGCCCGAGTCGAGACCATCGTGACGGGCGCTCCTCCCTGACACGGACGTGGTCTCGACTCGCGCGGCCGCCGGGGCGGCCGTGCGGCTCGACCAGCAGCGTCGGGTACAGCGCACGTGGGGGTGTGCGCTCCGAGCATCGAGGCATGCGACGGATGGTGTGCCTGACGCCGGGACGGTCGAGCCACCTGCTGGTCGAGCCGGACGGCGCGCTCTGCGCGCCGCCCGAGTCGAGACCATCGCGACGGGCACTCCTCCCTGACACGGACGTGGTCTCGACTCGCGCGGCCGCCGGGGCGGCCGTGCGGCTCGACCAGCGGCGACATGCTGGTCGAGCCGGACGGCGCGCTCTGCGCGCCGCCCGAGTCGAGACCATCGTGACGGGCACTCCTCCCTGACACGGATGTGGTCTCGACTCGCGCGGCCGCCGGGGCGGCCGTGCGGCTCGACCAGCAGCGTCGGGTACAGCGCACGTGCGGGTGTGCGCTCCTAGCATCGACGCATGCCCGATGTACCCCAGCCTGACGCGATCGCCGCCGCTGCAGCCGAGTTCGGCTGGCCGGAGCTCAGGCCCGGGCAGCGCGACGCCGTGCAGGGCATCCTCGACGGCCACGACGTGCTCGCGGTGATGCCGACCGGGCACGGCAAGTCGGCGATCTACCAGCTCGCCGCAGCCCTGACCGACGGGCTCACCGTCGTCGTGTCGCCGCTCATCGCGCTGCAGCGCGACCAGGTCGAGCGGCTCGAGGAGCTGGGCGCCGACCCGGCCGTCGCGGTGAACTCCTCGCAGCGCGCGAGCGAGAACCGCGAGGCGTGGGAGGAGCTCGAGGCCGAGGAGGCGGGCTTCCTCTTCCTCGCACCCGAGCAGCTCTCGCGCGACGAGGTGATCGCTCGGCTGCGCGAGCTCGAGCCCACGCTCTTCGTCGTCGACGAGGCGCACTGCGTCTCGGCCTGGGGCCACGATTTCCGGCCCGACTACCTGCGGCTCGGCCACGTGATCGACGCGCTCGGGCATCCCACCACGCTCGCGCTCACGGCGACGGCCGCGCCGCCGGTCCGTGACGAGATCGTGGAGCGGCTGCGGATGCGCGACGCGCGCCAGGTGGTGCGCGGCTTCGACCGCCCCAACATCTTCCTCGAGTCGCACCGGATCGGCGACGAGCGCGACCAGCAGGCGGCGGTCGTCGAGCGTGCCGCCGCCGAGCAGAAGCCGGGACTCGTCTACGTCGCGACCCGCAAGCAGGCCGAGCAGCTGGCCGACGAGCTCCGCGCCGCCGGCATGACGGCGGAGGCGTACCACGCGGGCATGCCGCGCGCCGAGCGCGAGCGGGTGCACGACGCGTTCACCGACGGGACGGCCGACGTCGTCGCCGCGACCTCGGCGTTCGGGATGGGGATCGACAAGGCCGACGTGCGCTTCGTGCTGCACGCGGCGGCCCCGGACTCGCCCGATTCGTACTACCAGGAGATCGGCCGTGCGGGCCGGGACGGCGAGCCCGCGCTCGCAGCCCTCTACTTCCGCCAGGAGGACTTCGGCGTCCACCGCTTCCGCACCGGCGGCTCTGCCGACACCGACATGCTCTCGAAGGTCGCCTCGCGCATCCGCCGAGCGAAGCAGCCCGTGCCGCCGGAGCGGCTGCGGGAGCGGCTCGACGTCGGCGCCACCCGGCTCACCTCCGCCGTCAACCTGCTCGAGCAGGCGGGTGCGGTCACGACGAACGGCGACGGCGACCTCGTGTGGCGGGAGGGCACCGTCAAGCCCGCGGTCGACGAGGCCGCACGGCTCGCCGAGGCGCGTCGCCGCGTCGACCGCTCGCGCACCGACATGATGCGGGGCTACGCCGAGACGGGCGGCTGCCGCCGCCGCTTCCTGCTGGGCTACTTCGGCGAGGAGCTGCCCGAGCTGTGCGGCGCGTGCGACACCTGCCGCAGCGGATCGGCCGCACGGGTGGAGCAGGCGCGCGGCGACGGCGAGGCGGATGCGAGCTGGCCGGTCGGCCTCGACGTGCGGCACGAGGCGTGGGGCGAGGGCAGCGTCGTCAGCGAGGACGGCGACCGCATCACCGTGCTCTTCGACGAGGAGGGCTACAAGACGCTCGCGCTCGAGGCGATCGAGCGCTCCGGCGTGCTGCAGCCGCTGACGCCCTAGCATCGGCCCATGGGGAACCGGCCGGAGACGATCGAGCGGTTGCACGAGGCGTTCGAGCCGCTGCCGATCCGACTGCAGCCCATGTTCGGCGAGCACGCGATCTACTGCGACGACAGGATCTTCGGGTTCGTCTGCGACGACGTGCTGCTCCTCAAGCTCGTGCCCGAGGCGGAGGAGCTCACCGCCGAGCTGCCGCGCGGCGAGGCGTACCCGGGATCGAAGCCCTACGGCATCGTCGACGACGACCGGATGCGGGACACCGATTGGCTGCACGAGGTGGCCCAGACGATCGCGTCGACCCAGCCCCAGAAGCCTCGCACCGAGCGCCGATAGCCTGGAGGCATGACGCGCACGCTCGGAACCAGTGGCATCGAAGTCTCGCCCATCGGCCTCGGATGCAACAACTTCGGCCGCAGGGGCACCGTGACGGAGGACCAGTCGGGCACCGACGCGGTCATCCACGCGGCGATCGATCAGGGCATCACGCTCTTCGACACCGCCGACATCTACGGCAACCCCGCGACCACCTCGGAGACGCTCATGGGCGTCGCGCTCGGGAAGGCCGGCAGCGCCGCCCGCGACAAGGTGGTGCTCGCCACCAAGTGGGGCCACTCCGGCTTCGCGATCGAGGGCACCGAGGAGTGGGGCGCGAAGGGCGCTCGCGGCTACATCCGCAAGGCCGTCGAGGCATCGCTGCGGCGGCTGCAGACCGACCGCATCGACCTCTACCAGCTGCATACGCCCGACGAGGAGACGCCGATCGAGGAGACCGTGCGCGCGCTCGACGAGCTCGTCGACGAGGGCAAGATCCGCGCCTACGGCCACTCGAACTTCTCCCCGGAGCAGATCGCCGCCGCCGCGGAGGTCGAGAGCCCGAACGGCTTCGTCTCCGCCCAGGACGAGTACTCGCTCGTCGCCCGCCAGGTCGAGCGCGAGGTGCTGCCCGCGGTGCTCGAGGTGGGCATCGGCTTCCTGCCCTACTTCCCGCTCGCCAACGGGCTGCTCTCGGGCAAGTACTCGCAGGGCACCGGCCCGGAGGGTGCGCGGCTCACCGCGCTCAAGCCGCAGCTGCTCGAGGAGACGGACTGGGCCCGCATCACCGAGTACGAGCGCATCGTGCGCCGCGCCGACACGACGATGCTCGCGGCGACCTTCCAGTGGCTGCTCGCGCAGCCCGCCGTGACGAGCGTGATCGCCGGTGCGACGCGCCCGGAGCAGGTCGTGCAGAACGCGGAGGCCGGCCGCGGCGCGCTCGACGCGGCGACGGTCGAGGAGATCGCCGAGCTGTTCGCCTGACCCGCGGCCCCCGGCTCGCTCAGGGGTAGCCGGCGCCGTGCACGTCGACGTACGACTGCACGTCGCCCGCTCGCAGCGCGTCGCCCAGCGCCGCGGTGCGCACCTCGTCGACGACGTTGACGGATGCGCCGGCGCGCCCGGTCGAGCCGGTGATCGGTGCCATGAGGCTGAGGATGTCGTCGCGCTCGACGCTCTGGCTCAGCTCGGTGAGCGCGATCATGTCGTCGACGTGCAGCTCACCGGTGATCCGCACGACGCCGGCGATGTGCACGAGCGCGCGGGTGAGCGCGGGCGGGTCGGCGGCGAGCTCGTGGAGCCGGTCGAGCAGGCCGATGATCGCCTGGCGGGTGCGCTCGGTGCGGTCGAGGTCGCCGAGCGGCAGCCCGTACCGCTGCCGCAGGAAGAGGATCGCCTCGGCGTCGTCGAGCGGCATCGGGTCGGCCGTGAAGTCGTAGACGATGCCCGTGTCGCCGACCTCGCCGCCGGGCGTGTAGATCGCCGTGGAGGGGTTGCTGTTGTCGACGAGGAAGCCGTCGACGGCATCCACGATCTCGATGAGGCCCTGGAAGTTCGTCTGCGCGATGTAGTCGAACTCCAGGCCGCCGAACAGGTCGGAGACGGTCGCGCGCGTCAGCTCCGCGCCGCCGAGCGCGAAGGACGCGTTGAGCTTCGCGTCGCCGTGCCCGGGGATCGTCACCCACGAGTCGCGCGTGACGGAGATGAGCGCGAGCGACTCGCGGTCGGCGGAGACCTGCACGATCACGATCGCGTCGGCGTTGCCCGTGTAGTCGGCCGGGTCCCGGGAGTCGGTGCCGAGCAGGAGCGCGGTGACGGGGCCGGCGGGGAGCGGATCGGCGGGTCCGGTCGGGGTGGGGCTCGGCGTCGCGCTCGGGGAGGGCCGCGGCTCGACGGCGGCGGTCGCGACGGGGACGGGCGCCGGATCGGGCGCGGCCGTGCAGCCGGCGATCCCGAGCAGCGCGACGAGCGCGAGCGCGGAGCGCCGGCGACGGCGGGAGGCTGGCGGGTGGACCGTCGACGTGTCTCGCACCGGCCCAGCGTAGAGCCAGGACGGTGTTCGAGAACACCGTTCCGCTACCGGAGCGCGGCGTAGCCCTGCTCGTCGCGCGCGTTCGAGGCGGCGCGGATCGTGCCGTCGGCGTCGCGTCCCGCGAACGAGAGCCGTCCGAGCGACCACGGTCCGGCATCCGTCACGACGTGACCGCGTCGCCGCAGCTCCGCGATGGCCGGCTCGCCCAGTCGGGACTCGACGTGCAGGCCGCCGGGCTCCCACACGCGCGGCTCGAACGACGACACGAGGTGCGTGACGTGCCACGACGGCGCATCGATCGCCGCCTGCGGGTCGAGGCCGAGCACGCGCATCCCGAGCAGCATGGTGAGCTGCCACTGGTCCTGCTGGTCGCCGCCGGGCGTGCCGAGCGCGGCGGTGCCGCCGTCGTCGTCGACGAGCATGGTGGGCGAGAGGGTCGTGCGGGGGCGGATGCGCGGGGCCATGCTCGTGGGCAGGCCCGGCTCGAGCCACAGCATCTGCGCTCGGGTGCCGAGGCAGAAGCCGAGCTCGGCGATCGCGGGGCTCGACTGCAGCCAGCCGCCGGAGGGCGTGGCCGAGATGACGCAGCCCCAGCGGTCGACGACGTCGATGTGGCACGTGTCGCCGCGCGTCGGCTCACCTGTGCCGGCCGGCCGGGACTCGGGGGCGCCCTCGGGCAGCCGCGGCATGCGCGGCTCGCCGTGCAGCGCTCCGGGGCGGAGCTCGAGCGACGCCGCATCGCCGATGAGAGCGCGCCGCTCGGCGAGGTAGTCGGCCTCGAGCAGCCGCGAGAGGTCGGCGCCGTCGCCGAACCACGCGTCGCGATCGGCGAGCGCGAGCTTCGTGGCCTCGGCCGCGAGGTGCACGAGCTCGGCGTCGAACGACGCCGCGCGCGTCGGCAGCAGCGGGTCGAGGATGCCGAGGGCGGCGAGGAGCGCCGGCCCCTGCGACCACGCGCCGGCCTTGTGCACGGTCGTGCCGCGCCAGGGCATCGAGACGGTGTCCTCCCACCCGGGCCGCCATCCGGCGAGGTCGTCGCCGGTGAGGAGTCCCGCGTGGGCGGTGCCCGTCGAGTCCATGGCCGGCTGGCGCGCGTGCCGGTCGACGGCCTCGGCGACGAAGCCCTCGCTCCAGGCGGCGATCGCCGCGTCGCACCCCGCCTCGCGCTCCTTGCCGCGACCGGCCTCGGCGAGCCGCCGGTAGGTCTCGGCGAGCGCCGGGTTGCGCACGACGTCCCAGTCGGCGGGCGCCGGGTCGGCCCAGAGGTCGGCGGAGGCGGACCAGTGCTGGCGGAAGAAGTCGGCGCGGTTGGCGATGGTCCTCGCGACGCGGGGGAGCACCCGGTGGCCGCGGTCGGCGAGCTCGATCGCGAACGCGAGCACCTCGGCGGGCGCCCACGTGCCGTGGTCGCGCACGAGCGTCAGCCATGCGGGCACGGCGCCGGGCACGACGGCGGCCAGCAGCCCCGTGCCCGGGACGTGCTCGATGCCCTCGGCGAGCATCCGCTCGATCGTCGCGGTCGCGGGCGTCGGGCCCTGCCCGCCCAGCACGCGCGGCGCCTGTCCCGGCAGCCGCACGATCGCCGGCAGGTCGCCGCCGGGGCCGTTGAGGTGCGGCTCCACGACGTGGAGCACGAAGCCCGCAGCCGCAGCCGCGTCGGCGGCGTTGCCGCCGCGCTCGAGCACCGCCATGCCGCTCGACGTGGCGAGCCAGTGCGTCGACGCGACCGCGCCGAACGATCCCTGCAGCGGCGGTCTCGTTCGCATCATGCGCGCAAGGCTATCGACGACGCTCCGCGCCGGCGCCCAGGTTCGAGACCACTGCGGGGTCGAGGTCGAGCCGTCGCAGCAGCTGCGCGTTGAGCGCGACCACGATCGTCGAGACCGACATGAGCAGCGCGCCGACCGACATCGGCAGCACGAACCCGATCGGCGCGAGCACGCCCGCGGCGAGCGGCACCGACAGCAGGTTGTAGCCGGCCGCCCACCAGAGGTTCTGCACCATCTTCCGTGCGCTCTCGCGCGAGAGCACGACGACCGAGAGCACGCTGCGCGGGTCGGAGCTCGCGAGGATGACGTCGGCGGAGGCGATCGCGACGTCGGTGCCGGCGCCGATCGCGAGCCCCACGTCGGCGCGGGCCAGCGCGGGCGCGTCGTTGACGCCGTCGCCGACGAACGCGACCGTGCGGCCCTCCGCCTGCAGCCGCGCCACCTCGCGCTCCTTGTGCTCGGGGCGCACGTTCGCCGCGACGCGGTCGATGCCGAGCTCGCGGGCGACCGACTGCGCGACCGCCTCGGCGTCGCCCGTTATCATCGCGACCTCGATGCCCAGCCTGTGCAGCGCATCCACCGCCTGCCGCGACTCCTCGCGGATCTCGTCGGCGAGCCGCAGCGCACCGGCGACGCGGCCGTCGACGACGACGTGCAGGATGATCGCGCCCTCCGCCCGCCACGGCTCGACCTCGGGCAGCTCGGCGGCGCCCTCCTCCTCGAGCAGGTGCGGCCCGCCGACCCGCACCCGGTGGCCGTCGACCGCGGCGGTCACGCCGACGGCGGGGGAGGAGGTGAAGTCGGATGCGTCGGGCACGGCGAGCGACGCTGCCTCGGCCGCGCGCACGATCGCTCGCGCGAGCGGGTGCTCGCTCGGCGCCTCGGCGGCCGCGGCGAGCGCGAGCAGCCGATCGGTGTCGCCGTCGACGGCGTGGCGCCCGACGACCGCCGGCTCGCCTGCGGTCAGGGTGCCCGTCTTGTCGAACAGCACGACGTCGACCCGGCGCATCGTCTCGAGCGCGAGGCGGTCGGCGACGAGCACCCCTGCTCGGGCGGCGCGCTCGGTGGCGATCGAGACCACGAGCGGGATCGCGAGGCCGAGCGCGTGGGGGCACGCGATCACGAGCACCGTGACGGCGCGCACGACGGCGTCGTCGGGCATCCCGAGCGTCGACCACGCGATCGCGGTGATCGCGGCAGCGACGAGCGCGAACCAGAAGAGCCACCCCGCGGCGCGGTCCGCCAGCCGCTGCGCCCTCGAGGTGGAGGCCTGGGCGTCGGCGACGAGCCGGCGGATGCCCGCGAGCGCCGTGTCGTCGCCCGTCGCGTCGACGCGCACGCGCACGCCGGAGTCGGTCGCGACCGTGCCGGCGACGACCCGGTCGCCGATGCCTCGGGTGACGGGCCGGGACTCGCCGGTGATCATCGACTCGTCGAAGCTCGCGCTGCCGGCGATGATGGCGCCGTCGGCGGGCACCCGTGCGCCCGGCCTGACGACGAGCACGTCGCCGACGCGCAGCGCCTCGGGCGCGACCCGCTCGACGCGGCCGTCGACCTCGCGCTCGGCCTCGTCGGGCAGCAGCGCGGCGAGCGAGTCGAGCGCCGACGAGGTCTGCGCGAGGGAGCGCATCTCGAGCCAGTGGCCGAGGAGCATGATCGCGATGAGGAGCGCGAGCTCCCACCAGAAGTCGAGCTCGTGGTCGGCGATGCCGAGCGAGGCCGACCACGACGCCACGAACGCCACGGTGATGGCGAGGCCGATGAGCAGCATCATCCCCGGCTTCCGCGCTCGCAGCTCGTCGACGGCGCCGACGAGGAAGGGGCGGCCGCCCGTGACGAACATGACGGTGCCGAGCACGGGGGAGACCCACGCGAGCAGGGGCCAGTCGGGCAGCCGATAGCCCACGATCGAGGCGAACATGCCGCTCGCGAGCACCGTCGGCACGGCGAGCGCGAGCATCCACCAGAACAGGCGGCGGTACTGGGCGACGTGGTCGGCGTGGCCCGCGTGGCCGGTGTGACCCCCGTGGTCGGTGCGGTCGGGGTGGTCGCTGTGGTCCGAGTGGACCGCGTGCTCGTCGTGGCTGTGGTGCTCGTCGTGCCCGGTCTGGCTGGCGCTCGTCATGCCGGCACTGTATACCCCCCAGGGGTATGTATCAAGTGCCGAGACCGGCCGTCTCTCCACAGCCCCGACCTCCGGTGGCACGAGGGGTCGTGGTCGTGGTCCAGAGTGCGGCGCCATGGAGACCGTCCGCATCCGCACCCCGCAATCGCTCCTCCGGCTGCTGCCGCGCCTCGTCGGCCCGGTCGAGCCCCCGTCGCTCGTCGCCCTGCCCTTCCAGCAGGGGAGGTCCGGCATGCCGATGGTGCTCGACCTGCCGCACCGCCGCTCGATCCCGGCCATCGCTCGCGCGATCCGGGCCGGCGCCCGCGGCGCCGACGCGGTGGTGCTCGTCGCGTGCCTGCCCGCGCACCTCGGCGCCGAGCCGCTGCCGCTGCGCCTCGAGCTCACGCGCCTCGCCGACCGGCTGTCGGACGCCGGCGTGCGCTGCCTCGAGCTCCTCGCGCTCGCGCCCGACGCATGGGGCGACTACGCGATGCCGGAGGGAGCACGGGGCCCGCTCGCCGAGCTCGACCTGCTCGACGACCCCGCGCCCGGCGTGCCGCAGCTGCCCGCCATCCCCGGCGTCCCCGTCGGCGGCGACGGTCCCGAGGCGCGGGCCGTCGAGCGCTGGCTCGACGCGCTCGACCCCGTCCAGCTCGAGGCGGCGGCCGCGGCACCCATCGCCGCGCTCGAGCGGGCCGTCGAGCTCGCGGCCAGGCTGGGCTCCGGCCCGGGTCCGCTCGGCATCGATCCCGCGAAGGCGGCCGCCGTCGCGATCGCGCTCGTCGCGCACCCCATGCTGCGCGACCTCGCGATCGAGCTCGCGATCGACGGGGTCGACGCGGCCGCCGCGACGCTCACCGCGATCGACGAGCACGGCTCGCTCGCGGGGGACTCCGCGGCGGAGCGCTTCCTCGGCTGCGGACCGGAGCCCGACGCGGACCGCCTCCACGAGCGCCTCCGCCGCTGGACCGCCATCGCCGAGGCGACGCCGCTCGAGTGGCGGGCGCCGCTGCTCGTGATCGTCGGGTTCCTGCACTTCTTCGTCGGCCGGGGCCGGACGGCCGGCCGCTGCGCGGAGCTCGCCATCGGCGCCGACCCCGCGCTGACGATGGCGCCGCTGCTGCGCGACATCGTCGATGCGAAGGGCGCACCCGACTGGGTGCTCCATCCGGGGGACAGGGAGTAGCGTCGCGGCATGACGAGCGAACGCGTGCACGACGTCCTGGTGGTCGGCGGCGGCAACGGCGGGCTGTCGGCGGCCGCCCACCTGCTGCGCAGGGGATGCGAGGACGTCGGGCTCATCGAGCCGTCCGAGCGGCACGTCTACAAGCCGCTGCAGCACTACGTCGGCCTCGGGGTCGCGAGCGCCGACGAGATGGTGCGGCCGCAGGCGTCGCTCGTCCCCGATGGCGTCGAGTGGCATCGCACGGCCGCCGTCTCGATCGATCCGGTGCTGCGAGAGGTGCGGTGCGCCGACGGCAGCGTCGTGCGCGGCAAGGACATCGTGCTCGCGCCCGGCGCGCGGATCGACTGGTCGCTGCTGCCGGGCGCCGAGCGCGCGCTCGCGGACGGCACCGCCATCACGACCTGGCTCGACACCGAGCTCGATCGCGCCCGCTCGCGCATCGCCGCGATGACGAGCGGCCGAGCGATCTTCCACGTGCACGGGCAACCTGCCTCCGGTCTCGAGACGGCGTTCAAGCCGCTGTTCATGGCCTGCGACACGTGGCGCGCGGCAGGGGTGCTCGACCGCATCGACGTCGTGCTCGTGCACGAGGGCGGCAGACTGCATCCGGTCGAGGCGATCGAGCACGAGATCCGCCGCACCCTCGACGGGTACGGCGTCGACGTGCGCATGGCCACGCACATCCAGAGCATCGAGGGCGATGCGGTGTCGCTCGTCGGCCCCTACGGCTCCGGCACGGAGCACGCCGACCTCGTCGCGCTCCACGCGCCGTACGCCGCACCGCAGCTCATCGCCGACTCGGGCCTCGACGCCGAGGGCACGGGCGGGTTCATCGCCGTCGACCCCGAGACGCTCCAGCACGTCGCGCATCCGCGCATCTGGGGCGTCGGCGACGCCGCCGACCTCGGCGACGCCCGCACGGGCGGCGGCCTGCGCAAGCAGGTGAAGATCGCGGTCGAGAACATCCGCAGGGCCCGCGCCGGCGAGCCGCTGCAGCGGTACGACGGCTACACCGTCGCGCCGATCGCGACCTCGCGGCGCAGCCTCTCGTTCGGCGAGTACGACCGCGAGCTGCGCGTGCGGCACAGCGTGCCGGTGCCCGACCAGATCCGCTCGAGCCCCGTGTGGTTCGCGCTCGACCGGTACGCGCTGCCGCAGGTGTACTGGCACCGCATCCTCAAGGGACGGCTCTAGGGAGGTCGCTTCCGCGCGCGATGCGGGATGCAGGGGCGCGACGTGGAACACTGGAGGATGTGACCCACATCGGAGCGGCGACCGGCGAGCATGCCACCCAGGGGCCTGAGGGCCGCCAGTTCGCAGTGCGCTGGGCAGGAATGACCGACACCGGCTTCCGGCGCCAGCACAACGAGGACTCCCTCGTCACGCTGCCGCCGGTCTTCGCGGTCGCGGACGGCATGGGCGGGCACTCGCACGGCGACCTCGCGAGCAAGGCCGTCGCCGACCAGCTCGGCGGCCTCGGCTCGCTCGAGACGGTCGAGCCGATCGACGTCGTCGAGGCGCTCCGGCGCGCGACCGACGAGATCGAGAAGCTCGGCGACGGCGAGGGCGCCGCGGGCACCACGGTGACGGGCTGCGCGTTCGCGATGCACGAGGGCGCCCCGCACTTCGCCGTCTTCAACGTCGGCGACTCGCGCACCTACGCGATGCTCGGCGAGCGGCTCACGCGCATCACGATCGACCACTCCGTCGTGCAGGAGCTCATCGACGCCGGGCTCCTCACCGAGGAGGAGGCCGAGACGCACCCGGAGGCCAACGTCGTCACCCGCGGCGTGGGCGCGGGCATCGACCCGGTGCCCGACTACTTCCTGCTGCCGATCATGCCGCAGCTGCGCCTGCTGGTGTGCTCCGACGGGCTCACCAAGGAGGTGCACGACATCGACATCGAGCGCATCCTCTGGGAGCACGACGAGCCCGCCGCAGCCGCCTCAGCACTCGTCTCCGCCGCGCTCGACAACGGCGGTCGCGACAACGTGACCGTCATCGTCGTCGACGTCACCCGCGCGCCGACCGTCGACGACGTCGACCGCACCGTGCCCCGGACCACGCTGCGCGACGAGGAGACCAGGCGGTCCTGATGGCGAGGCGGCTCCCCTCAGCGCCGCCGGTCCTGCCCGGCTACTCGCACCTCCACGTGCTGGGCACGGGCGGCTACGCCGACGTGTTCCTGTACGAGCAGGCGCTCCCGCGCCGCCCTGTCGCCGTCAAGGTGCTGCTCGCGGAGCTGGTCGACGAGGATGTCCGTCGCTCCTTCCGCAGCGAGGTCAACCTCATGGGGCGCCTGTCGTCGCACCCGGGCATCCTCACCGTCTTCGGCGCGAGCGTCGCGAGCGACGGCCGCCCGTACCTCGTGATGGAGCTCGCGAGCCCGGAGCTGGGCGAGCGGTTCCGCACCGAGCCGCTCGCGCCGGAGGCGGCGCTGCGCGTCGCGATCCGCGTCGGCGCGGCGATCGAGACGGCGCATCGCGCCGGCGTGCTGCACCGCGACATCAAGCCCGCGAACATCCTCACGACGGCCTTCGGGCATCCCGTGCTCAGCGACTTCGGCATCGCGGGCCTCCAGCACGACGCGACCGAGGCCGCCGGCGTCTCGGTGCCGTGGGCGGCGCCGGAGGTGCTGCGCGGCGAGACCGGCGGCACCATCGCGACCGAGGTCTGGTCGCTGGGCGCGACGCTCTTCTCGCTCATCGCCGGCCGCAGCCCGGCCGAGCACCCCGGGCGCGCCAACGACCACGCCGCCCTCACCGAGCGGATCATCGGCCACGACCTGCTGCCCTCGCGCGCGATCCCGACCCCGCTCCGGCGCGTGCTCGACCGCGCGCTCGCCGCGAAGCCGGACGACCGGTTCGACAGCGTCGAGCAGATGCTGCTCGAGCTGCAGGCCGTGCAGCGCGAGCTCGGCCTCGACGAGACGCCCATCGAGGTCGAGGTCGACGCCTGGGCGGCCGCGCCGCTGCCGGAGCCCGAGGTGATCGAGGACTCGGATGCGCTGCGGCTGCGGCAGAAGCGCTCCCGTCGGTCCCCGGGCATCACCGGCAGCCGCATCGACATCTCGGCCTCCACCGGCAGGCGCCAGCCCCAGCCGCCGAAGCGCTTCGCGGTCGGCCTCGGCATCGCCGTCGCGAGCATCGTCGTGCTCGCGATCGTGGCGGTCGCGGCGGTCGCGCTCTCGAGCGTCTCTCAGCGCATCCCGGTCGTCGCCGACGTCGCCGTCTCCGAGGAGTCGGGCCGGGTCCGGTTCGCCTGGCCCGACCCGGGCCTGGTCGGCGCCGACACGTACCTCGTGCGCACCTCCACCGGCGACGCGCTCATCCAGGCTGGGCGCGAGTTCGCGATGACGGGCGCACCGGGGGAGCGGCTCTGCATCGACATCGCGGTGAACCGCGACGGCGCCACGGGCGACGTGACGACGGCCTGCGGGGAGCCGCTGCCGTGACGCGCCGCACCGGCGTCGCCCTGGGCTCCCTGCTCGTCGCCGGCGTCGTCGCCGGAGCGGTGCTGAGCCCCGGCTACGTCGCCGTGCAGCCGGAGCTCGACGGCTCGAGCGTCTGGGTCGCCAACAGGACGGCGGGCGCGATCGGGCTCGCGAACACGGCGAACGGCACCATCGAGCGGATCGTGCGGGTGGGCGACGTCGACGAGGCCCACCAGACGCCGAGCGGCACGGTCGTCGTCGATCGTGACGCATCCACCGTCCGCGTCGTGCTCGAGGGGGCGGCCCAGCCCGGTCCCGTCGTCCCGATCGTCGCGGGCGCGGTCGTCGGCGTGCGGGACGACCGCATCGTCATCACGTCGCCGGAGACCGGCGACGTGTGGCGCACGACGACGGGCGCGCTCGCCGAGGGCACGCAGCTCGAGGAGCCGGTCGTCGCGCTCGGGCGCGGCGGCGTCGCGGTGCTCGGCGACGACAGCCTGCTCGCGGCGTCGCCCGGCCTCGGTCGCGTGCTGCGCGTCGACGCGTCCGGAGCGACCGTCGGGAGCGATCGCGCTCCCGTCTCGCCGGCCGCGCCCGAGCTGCAGCTGACCGCGCTCGGCGACGAGTGGGTGCTCTACGACGCGGGCTCCGGCGTGCTCTCCACGAGCACGTGGCAGACGGCGGTCGAGGCGCAGGGCGTGCGGCTCCAGGAGCCCGGGCCGAGCGCCTCTGGCGTGCTGTACGCGACCTCGGACGCGCTCGTGCGGCAGTCGCTCGGCGTCGGCGCCGCGCAGGTGCTCGCCTCGGGCTCGGGCGGCGACCCGGCTCGGCCGCTCGTCGCCGGGGACTGCACGTTCGCGGCGTGGAGCGACGGCATCGGCTGGCGCGACTGCGCGGCGACCGAGCCGGTGGTGCTCGACCTCGAGGACGTCGCGCCCGATCCCGACCTCCGCATCCTCGAGCGCGGCAGCGCGACCGCGCTCGTCGACGCCCGCAGCGGGGATGCGTGGGCGATCGACCACGCCGGCGACCGGATCGTGGGGTGGGAGGAGGAGGGCGAGGAGCCCGCCCCCCAGGAGCCCGCCGACGGCGAGACCGTCGAGGAGGTCGTCGAGGCCGCACCCGCGCCGCCCGTCGCCGATGACGACGAGCTGGGCGCGCGCGCCGGGGCCGTCACGCTGCTGCCCGTGCTGCTCAACGACATCGACGTCAACGGCGATCCGCTCATCATCACCGAGGTGGAGTCCGACCGCGCCGACGCCCTCGTGTCGATCGCGCCGGACGGCCGCGCCATCAGGTTCGAGGCCCCCGACGAGGGGGTCACGAGCGTCCGGTACCGGGTCTCGGACGGCACGGCCTCCGACGAGGCGACGGCGACCGTGACCGTCCGCGGCGGCAACGAGCCGCCGGCGCTCGTCCGGCCGCCGCAGGCCGTCATCGAGGCGGGCGGCACCCTCGTGCTCGACGCGCTCGACGGCTGGGTCGACCCCGACGGCGATCCGCTCGCCGTCGTCTCCGCGACCGTGGAGTCGCCCGACCGCGTGAGCGTCCGGGCGGACGGCCGGCTCGAGTTCCGCGACGCCCGCGCGGGCGCGCAGCGCGAGATCGAGGTGACGGTCACCGACGGCCGGGCGACCGAGACCGCGGTGATCCCGGTGACGGCGCACGCGGGGGCCGTGCCGATCGCGGCGCAGCCGCTCACGGCCGTCACCCGCGTCGGGCAGCGGCTGGTGCTCGAGCCGCTGCTGACGGCGCAGGGCGGTGCCGGTGCGCTCAGCCTCCACAACGTCGTCGCCGGCGCGCAGCCGGTCGAGCCGAGCTTCGCCGACGACACGATCGTCGTGACGCCCACGGACCCCGGCCTGCTGCGGTTCGACTACGTCGTCACCGACGGGCAGTCGACGCAGAGCGGGCCCGTGGCGGTGCGGGTGCTCGAGGGCGCGGACGCCTCCTCGGCGCCCGTCACGATGCCCGAGCGGGCGGCGCTGCCCGCGATCGGCGCGGTCGAGCTCGCGATCGACCGCCTCGCCCACGATCCCGCGGGCGGCGTCATCGCGCTGCGCACGGCCGAGAGCGACACGCCTGCGGTGCGCGCCGAGGTGGTCGACGCCGACCGGCTGCGGCTCACGCTCACCGACGAGCTCGAGGCGCAGGCGACCGTGCGCTACACGGTCACCAACGGCGTCGCGACCTCCTTCGGCGAGGTGCTCGTCTCGGCCGCCGCCGCGGCCTCCGTCCAGGCCCCGATCGCGCGCGACGACGAGATCACGCTGCGCCCCGGGGGGCTCGTCGAGATCCCCGTGCTCGTCAACGACGAGCAGCCCGACGGCCTGCCGCTCGAGCTCGACCCGCAGATCGTCGCAGCGCCGGAGGCCGGCCTGCTCTTCGTCGACGGCGACCGGATGCGCTACGTCGCGGGCGACACGCCCGGCACCTTCACGGCGACCTACGGGGTGCGCGGACCCGACGGCCAGACGGCGACGGCCGACGTCACCCTGCGCGTCGCGGCGCAGGCTCGCACGACGAACGCGGCGCCCGACGCGCCCACCATCGAGGCGCGGGTCGTCGCCGGCGCCGGCATCGACATCCCGCTGCCGCTCTCCGACGCCGATCCCAACGGCGACCCGGTGCAGCTCCTCGGTCCCTCGTCCGCGCCCGCGCAGGGCTTCGTCACGCAGTCGGGCCGGTCGACGCTCCGCTATCAGGCCGGGGACTACTCGTTCGGCGCCGACGAGTTCCGGTACCGGGTCGTCGACGATCTGGGCGCCTCGAGCGAGGGCACCGTGCGCATCGCGGTGGTCGAGCCGGGCCAGGCCGCGCCCCCGGTGCTGCGCCCCGACGAGGCCGTCATGCGGCCCGACTCCACGCTCGTCGTGCCGGTGCTCGAGAACGACAGCGACCCCGCAGGGCTGCCGCTCGAGATCGTGGACGTCGCGACGACCTCGCCCGGGGCGGCCGCCGAGGTGAGCGACGGCGCCGTGCTCGTCACAGCCGGCGCCGACGCGGTCGAGATCGGCGTCGTCGTGACGGTCGAGAACGCCGCCGGCACGACGGCCGCGAGCTGGCTGCGGGTCGAGGTCGACGAGGACGCTCCGCCGCCCGCCGCCGACGTCGACGACGTCCAGGTCGCCATCGAGTCGATCGCCGACGCCGATGCCGTGCGCGTCTCGCCGCTCGCGCACGCCTCGGTGCGCGATGGCAGGGTCGACGTGCTCGAGGCCAGCCTGCCGATGCCGGCAGAGGGCGTCGCCCTGCGCGACGACGGCACCATCGAGGTCGCGGTCGGCGACCGCACGCGGTTCGTGCCGTTCTCGATCGCGCGCACCGATGCGCCGGGCACCGTGACGACCGCCGTGATCGCCGTGCCCGGTCGCCTCGACGCGCTCCCGCAGCTGAAGCCCGGCATCGCGCCGCTCACGATGCGCGCGGGGGAGACGCTCGAGATCGACATCGACACCGTGGTCGCCACGGTCAGCGGCAGCGGCGCCCTCATCACCGACGCGAGCGAGGTGCAGGCCTCCCCGACGGACGGCTCGAACCCCGTCATCGACGAGCGCACGCTGCGCTACGTGCCGCCGCCCGAGTACTTCGGTCCCGCGAGCATCACCTTCGAGGTGACCGACGGCGACTCCCCGACCGATCCGGACGGCCGGGTCGGCACCATCGTGCTGCCGATCGAGGTGACCGCGGGCGACGACGTGCGGCTCTCGGTGCTCGGCTCGTTCCTGCAGCTCGAGCCCGACGCGGCGCGCACGATCGACCTGGCGCGCGTCACGCGCGCGCCGGATCCCTCGAGGCTCGACGGCGCGAGCTGGTCCGTCGTCGGCAGCGCGCCCGACGGCTTCGAAGCCACGATCAGCGGCTCGGAGCTCACCGTCCGTGCGCTGCCCGACACCGATCCGGGCACGATGGCCGAGCTGCGGGTCGGCGTCCGCGACGCCGCGGGCGTCGGCGAGCCGGGCACGGTCGTGCTGTCCGTCATCTCGAGCACGAAGCCGCTCGTCGCGCCGGTGCCGGACGCCATCACCATGCGGCGGGGCACGAGCGCCGAGGTGCTGCCGCTCGCCAACGACGAGGCGTCGAACCCGTTCCCCGGTTCGCCGCTGCGGATCGGGGCGCTGCGCGCCACGGGCGCCGCCGCCCGCGGCATCGACGCGGGCCTCCGGGACGGTGCCGTGACGCTCACCGCGAGCGCGAGCGCCGAGATCGGCACGACGATCGTGCAGGCGCTCGTGCTCGACGTCACCGGTGACCCGAGGCGCGGGGTGTGGAGCCCGATCACCATCACGGTGCAGGACGTGCCGGATGCGCCCGCGCCGCCCGTGCAGGTGTTCGACGAGCACGTCGACGGCGTCGTCAGCATGGCGATCGAGCCGCCCGCCGACAACGGCAGCCCGATCACCGGCTACCGCATCCGCGGCGCCGGCGTCGACGTCGCGTGCGGTGCGCAGCCGCGCTGCACGATCGAGGGGCTCGAGGCAGGCGTCGACCTGCGGCTCCGCGCCGTCGCGATCAACGCCCTCGGCGAGAGCGCCCCGTCGGACGCCTCGGAGCCGGTGCACGCCGACCGCCTGCCGGCGCTCGTGCAGGCCGTCGACGCGGTGCCGGCGACCGATCCGGGGGCCGCGCGCGTCACCTGGCGCGCGGTGCCGCAGCCGCAGGGCGGCACGCCCGTGGAGGCGTACCTCGTGCGCGTCACCGGCAGCGGCATCGACCGGCTCATCCGCGTCGGCGCCGCGGAGCGCTCGACGGTGATCGCCGACCTCACGCCCGGCCGCGCCTACGCCGTCGAGGTTGCCGCGGCGAACGACGCGGGCGTGCCGGATGCCGCGTGGCGCTGGCCGGCCGCGCCCGTGCCGTTCACCGCCGTCGGCGAGCCGGGGACCACACCCGTGCTCCTCACCGATCGCGGCAGCGGCACCGTGACGGCCCGCTGGTCGGCGGTCGACGCGGGCGGTGCGGCGAGCGTGCGGTACACGGCGAGGATCGTCCCGGTCGCCGACGTGCCGGGGCTCGGCTGCTCGACCGGCGGCGGCACGCCCGTCGGCACCGCCGCCACGACCGCGACGCTCGCGATCGCCGAGGGCTCCCGCGCCGTCATCGCCGTCACCGCCGACAACGGCTGGCACTGCGCCGTCTCGATCTCCGACCCGGTCTTCGGCACGCCGGCGCCCGTCGCCGCGAACCAGGTGGCGATCGCGGCCGGTCGCGAGCAGGTGCGCGAGGACGCGCTCGACGTCCAGATCCTCGCCCTCCCGACGGCTGTGGACGGCCTGTGGTTCGAGGCCCGCGCGCGCCAGTCGCCGCAGGCGACGGAGCCGGTGTGGCAGCGCGTCCGGGTCGGGGAGTGGGTCACGCCCACCACGACGTCGTTCACGTACGGCCGCGAGGTGACCGTCGACGTGCGCGTCTGCGCGCCCTCCGGTGCGGGCTCGAGCCCCGTGTGCTCGGAGCCGACCCGCGTGGGCAGCGAGATGCCGCTCAGCCTGCTCGCGACGGTCGTCTCCTGCACGCCGCTCGTGCCGCTCGAGGCGACGCCCCCGGCGAACGCGAGCCCGGAGGCGCGCGGCTCCGTGATCGCCCGCTACCTCGTGGACGGCGCGTGGACCGACGAGCGGCCCGCGACCGCCCGCGTCCCCGCGGGGGCGACACAGGTGCAGGCGTGGGGCGTCGTAACCTACTTGGAGTCCGGTCCCGTTCGGGACCGGACGCCGACCGTGGCGAGCTGCGGGCTGTGAACAGAGGGGAGCCGCCCGTGGGCGTCGACGTCGCGAGCATCCAGGAGCTGTCCGAGCGGGTGGTCGAGGGCGTCGAGCGGGTGCTGGTCGGCAAGCCGCACGTCGTGCAGCTGTCCCTCACGGCGATGCTGAGCCACGGGCACCTGCTCATCGAGGACAACCCCGGCACGGGCAAGACGTCGCTCGCCCGCGCCCTGGCGGCGTCGATCGCCGGGACGTCCACGCGCATCCAGTTCACCCCCGACCTGCTGCCGGGCGACATCACCGGTGTGAGCGTGTGGAGCCAGAGCGCGGGGGAGTTCGAGTACCGACCGGGACCGGTGTTCTCGAACGTCGTGCTCGCCGACGAGATCAACCGCGCGAGCCCGAAGACGCAGTCGGCGCTGCTCGAGGTCATGCAGGAGGGCCGCGTCACCGTCGACGGCGTGCCCCACTCGGTGCCCCAGCCCTTCATGGTCATCGCGACGCAGAACCCCATCGAGCACGCCGGCACCTACGAGCTGCCCGAGGCGCAGCTCGACCGCTTCGCCCTCAAGGCGTCGATCGGCTACCCCGACCACGCCTCCACCCTGCGCATCCTCGCCGACTCCGGCGAGGAGGTCTCGCCCGAGGCCATCGCCCCGGTGACGGATGCGGCGACCGTGCAGGCGATGGCGGCCGTCATCCGCGGCGTGCACGTCGAGCCGTCGATCGTCGACTACGTCGCGCGCCTCGTGGAGGCGACGCGCGAGGCCGACGAGGTGCGCCTGGGCGTCTCGGTGCGCGGAGCGCTCGCACTCGTGCGCACGGCGCGCGCGTGGGCCGCGATCCACGGCCGCGACTACGTCACGCCCGACGACGTCAAGGCGCTCGCGGTGCCCGCGCTCGCGCACCGCCTCGTGCTGCAGCCGGAGGCCGAGTTTGACGACGTGCGGCCCGAGAGCGTCGTGCAGCAGCTCATGCTGACCGTGGCCCCGCCCAGGCGCTGACGTGCGCTGGCTCGACGCCGCCCTGCGAGCGCTCACCCCGTGGGGGTGGACGCTGCTGGCGGCCGTCGTGATGGGCGTCGTGCTCGCGCGCACGCTCGGCTGGAGCGAGGCGATCGTCGCCGCGGTCGCCGCGGCGGGGCTGCTCGTCGGCGCCATCCCGTGGGTCGTGGGCGAGCGCTGGGCGCGCGCGCGCATCGGGCTGAGCGCCGAGCGCGTGCCGGTCGGCGCCGACGCGCTCGCGCTCATCGAGGTCGCGCGACCGTCGCGGGCGGTGACGCCGAGGCAGGTCGACCTGCTCCTCGGCGACGACGAGGTCGTGCTCGAGATCCCGCCGCTCGAGGTGGGCGCGAGCGTGCTGCGCAGCGTGCCGCTCGACACCAGCCGGCGCGGGCTGCGCACGATCGGCCCGGCCACCATCCTGCGCACCGACCCCTTCGGCGTGCTCGAGCGCCGCCATCACCTGACGCAGACCCGATCGCTCGTCGTCCACCCGAGGGTCGTGCGGCTGCCGGGCGGCGCCGGCGGCATCGTGCGCGACCTCGACGGGGAGGCGGCCGCGGAGCGCACCGCCGAGGACGTCTCGTTCCACAGCCTGCGCGAGTACTCGCCGGGCGATGACCGCAGGCTCGTGCACTGGCGCTCGAGCGCGCGCCACGGCACGCTGCTCGTCCGCCAGTTCGAGCCGTCGCGCCGCGCCGACACGCTCATCGTGCTCTCGACCGATCCGTCGGAGTACGACGGCGACGACTTCGAGCTCGCCCTGTCGCTCGTCGGCACCCTCGGCCTCGCCGCGATCGCCGATCGCCGCACGCTGCACGTCGTCGAGAGCCCGATCACCGAGCGCGGCGCCGCGCCGCCGCTCGACTCCGCCACGCGCGATCGGCTGCTCGACGCCCTCGCCGTCATCGAGCCCCGCAGCGCCCACGGCATCGCCGAGGCCTCCCGCGCCTCGCGCGGCGCGGCGCCGGGCAGCGTCGCGTGGCTCATCACGGGCTCGGTCGTGCCGGCGCGCACGCTGCGCACTGCCGCGAACGGCATGCCGGCGGGCGTCGTCTCGGTCGTCGTGCGCGCCGCGGTGGGTGCCGTACCGGCGCGCTCGCGGCTGGGCGACGCCGACGTCGTGACCGTCGGCGCCATCGAGGACCTGGCGCGCGGCATCCGGCAGTCCTCGAGGTCGACGTGATCGCCCGCCGCGCGCCCGGCGCCGGGCTGCTGCTGCTCGCGATCGCGTGCGCGTGCATCCCCATGTGGTGGATCTTCGGCACGGCGCAGCTCGTCGTCGCGCTCACCGTCTCGATCCTCGTGGGAGCCGCGATCGCCGTGCTCGGCGCCCTGCGCCGATGGTCGGGGCTGCTCGTGCTCGCGATGGGCACCATCGCGCTCGGGCTGCTCGCCGTGCCGCTCACCGCGCCGCAGCGCATCCCGCGCGGCGAGTGGCTGCCCGGGATCCTCGACGCGGGCGCCGCCGTCGTGCTGTCGTGGCGCCGCCTGCTCTCGATCGGCCTGCCGGTCGGCACGGGCGACTCGCTGCTCATGGCGCCCGTCGTGCTCGTGCTCGCCGGCACGATCATCGGCGTGTCGCTCGCGCTCCGATCGCGGCGCGCGGAGGCGGCCGCGCTCGTGCCCGCCGTGCTCGCCGTCTGGGCGATCCTCTGGGGCCCGCAGGACCTGCCGGCACCGTGGCTCACGGGCGCGGTCGCGCTCGTGCCGCTCGCCGCGTACGTCACGCTCGTGCGGCAGGTGCGCCGCCGCAGCCGCGCGCCGCGCGCGCTCTCGTCGCTCGCGCGGCGCGTGGGCGCCGGCACGCTCGTCGCGCTCCTCGCCGGCGGCGGCGCGACCGCCGCCGGCGCGCTGCTGCCGCTGCCGGAGCGGGTCGTGCTGCGCGGCGACAGCCCCTCGTCGATCGCGCTCGAAGGGGCGTCGCCGCTGTCGGCCTACCGCGCGAACTGGGCGCAGGGCACCCGCGACGCCACGCTGCTGACCGCCACCGGCCTCGAGCCCGGCGACCGCATCCGGCTCACCGCCCTCGACGACTACGACGGCGAGGTGCTCGGCATCGGCCGCGCCGCCTTCGAGCGCGTCGCGGGCGCCGAGGCGGGGGAGGGCAGGGTCGTCGGCATCACCGTCGCCGGGCTCTCGAGCCCGTGGCTGCCGAGCGTCGGCGAGGCCTCCGCGATCCGCTTCGTGGGACCGCGCTCCGAGGCGCTCGCCTCCGGGCTGCATCGCGACCAGGGGCTCGGCGCGCTCGTCGTCACGCCGGGCATCGGCGCGGGCGACGGCTACCAGCTGCTCGCGGAGCCGGGCACGCCGATCGCCGAGGGCGACGCGATCGCGGCCCTCGCGCCGGCCGAGCCGCTGCAGGGATCCGAGACGCTCCCCGACGCCATGCTGCGCGCGCTCGCGTCGTGGACCGGCGCCGAGACCACCCCGGGCGGGCGCCTCGCCGCGATGGTCGAGGGGCTCCGCGCCCAGGGCTACGTGAGCCACGGGGTGCTCGAGGAGGAGGCGCCCTCGCGCCCCGGCCACTCGCTCGAGCGGCTCGAGGAGCTCTTCCGCGAGCCCATGGTCGGCGACGCCGAGCAGTACGCGACCGCCGCCATGCTGCTCGCTCGACAGCTCGGGTTCGATGCCCGTGTCGTGGTGGGCTACACGCCCGACACGATCGAGCCGGGGAGCCCGACGCCCGTGATCGGCGCCGACGCGGATGCCTGGGTCGAGGTGCGCACCGACGCCGGCTGGGTGGGCATCGACGTCGTGCCCGACCCGAGGCCGATCCCCGAGCAGGACGACGGCGCGCCCTCGGTCGTGGAGGAGCCGCCCGCCCAGCAGGCGCCGGCGCCGCCGCCCGGCGGGCAGCAGCAGGGCGCCGACCCCGCGGCGCCCAGCGCGCCGCAGGACGCGGCCGATCCGGCGTCGCGGCTGCTCGCCGTGCTCGGCGCGACCGCGGCCGTGCTGGGCCTCGTCGCCCTCGTCGCGGCCGTGCCGGTCGGGCTCGTGGTCGCGAAGCTCGTCCGCCGGCGCCGCCGGCGCGGTGCCGACGAGCCGCGCGAGCGAGCCGAGGGCGCGTGGTCCGAGCTCGTGGACCGGCTCCGCGACCGCGGCGAGGCGCCCGAGCAGCAGGGCACGCGCCTCGAGCAGGCCGGGCGGGACGCGCGGATGCGTGCGCTCGCCGACCGCGTCGATCGTGCGATGTTCGCGGCCGCTCCGCCCTCCGAGGACGAGGTGACGGCCGCGTGGCAGCTGAGCGACGAGGTGCTCGCGGCGCGCGACGCCGATGCCGGCCGACTGCGGCCGGTGCTCGCGAGCCTCAACCCGGCATCCCTCGTCGGGCGCTGAGGGTCAGGCTCTCCACAGGCCGGGTCGGGCCGTCGACGGAGCGCCGGCGCCGCGCCGCATCCTTGCCGCATGGAGACCCGCATCGCGCTGCCGCGACCGCCGACCGAGCCGGAGCCCGCGTCGTTCCCGCTGCTCGCGAGCCTCGCACCCGTGCTGGGCGCCGGCGCGCTGTGGGTGCTGCTCCAGACGCCCACGGTGCTCGTCTTCGCGCTCCTCGGTCCTGCGATCGCCGTCGCGAGCCTCGGCGACGGCCGCAGGGTGCGACGCCGACGGCGGCGGCGCGAGACCGAGCGCTGGTGCGCCGAGCTCGAGCAGGTCGCCGACCGCATCGATGCGGCGCTCGACGAGCGGCGCCGCGCGCTGCGCGACGCGCACCCGGGTCCGCGCGAGCTCGCCGCCAGGCCGCCGCACGATCCGCACCGCTGGCGGCGCGCCCCGGACGAGCCCGTGCCGGTCGTGCTCGGCACGGGCCCGCTGCCCTCCGGCGTCGCCGTCGAGGGCGAGGTGCCGGCGACGGATCCGCTCGTGCGGCGCATCGGCGCGGCGGCCGAGGCCGAGCGCCTGCGATCGTTCGCCGCGGTGGTGCACGGACCGGTGGTCCTCGACGGCCGCGAGGGGCTCGGGCTCGTCGGGCCCCGGCAGGTCGCGCTCGCGGCTGCGCGCGCGGCCGTCGTCCAGGTGCTCGACGCGGTGCCGCCCGACGCGGCTGAGGTGATCGCGCCGGACGGCGACGACTGGGACTGGCTGGAGGCGATACCGCATCCGCTGCACCGCGAGCCCGGGGCAGCGGTGCGGGTCGTGGGCGACGGGCTGGAGGTGACGGTCGCGGTCGCGGCGCACCCCGCGTCGCTGCCGCGCGAGTGCCGACTCGTCGTGCGGGTCGCGCTCGACGCGGCGATGCTCGGGGCGCGCTCCTGCGTGCCGGTCGCGATCGCCGAGCGCGAGGCGGCCGCCGTCGCGGCGACCCTCGCGCGCGCGGCCGAGCACGCGGGCATCCGCCGCGCGGGTGCGCTGCCGGCGCGCGTCGACCTCGACACGCTGCCGATCGCGACGGGCGGCCTCGCCGCCGTCTTCCTCGTCGGCGACGCGCCCGTCGAGCTCGACCTCGTGCGCGACGGCCCGCACGCGGTCGTCGGCGGCACCACCGGCGCCGGCAAGAGCGAGCTGCTGCTCGCGTGGGTGGCAGCGATGGCCGCCGGCCGCTCGACCGAGGAGGTGTGCTTCCTGCTCGTCGACTTCAAGGGCGGTGCCTCCTTCGCGCCCCTCGCCGCGCTCGCGCACTGCGTGGGCGTCATGACCGACCTCGACGAGGCGGGCGCTCGCCGCGCGATCGAGAGCCTGCGCGCCGAGCTGCGGCGGCGCGAGCGGCTGCTGGCCGGTGAGGGCGTGCGCTCGATCGAGGAGGCGACCGGGCTCCCGCGGCTCGTGATCGTCGTCGACGAGTTCGCGGCGATGCTGCAGGAGCTGCCCGATCTGCACCGGCTGTTCGTCGACCTGGCCGCCCGCGGCCGCTCGCTCGGGGTGCACCTCGTGCTGTGCACGCAGCGTCCGGCCGAGGCGGTGCGCGACGCGCTGCTCGCGAACTGCGGCATCCGCATCTCGCTGCGCGTCACGCACGAGCACGACGCGGTCGCGATCACGGGCACGGCCGAGGCGGCGGCGATCCCGCTCGCCGCGCGCGGCCGCTGCGTCGTGCGCATCAGCGGCGGCGCGACCCTCGCGGCGCAGGCCGCCATCGCCTCACCCACCCACCTCGCGCGGCTAGTCGCCGCCTCCGCCGGGCAGCCGCGGCCGGCGAGGCCCTGGTGCGAGCCGCTGCCGGAGCGGCTGCCGCTCGCAGCGGTGCCCGACGACCCTGCGGCGCCGACGCACCCGGCACAGGCCCCGGCCGTGCGGCTCGGCCTCGTCGACCTGCCGGCGCAGCAGCGGGTGGCGCCGGTCGTGTGGCGGCCCGCCCTCGACGGCCCGCTGCTCGCGATCGGCGGGGCCTCGAGCGGCCGGTCGAGCCTCGCCGACCTCGTGGCCTGCCAGCTCGGCTGCGAGGTCGTCGACCGCGAGGACGCCCTCTGGGACGCCCTCCGGGATGCCCCGCCGGGTGCGTCCGCCGGGCAGCGTCCGTCCGGCGCCGCCCTCGTCGTCGACGACCTCGATCTGCAGCTCGCGCGGCTGGGCGAGGAGCAGCAGGCGCTCGTCGCGCAGCTCCTCGCACGGCGGATGCGCGAAGGCGCTCCGGTGGCGCTCACGGCCCGGCGCGCGTCGAGCGCGATGGGGCAGCTCGCGCCGCTCGCGGAGCTGCGGATCCTGCTGCGCATCGCGAGCCGGCAGGAGCACGTCGTGGCGGGCGGCACCGGCACCCTGCACGACGGCGCCCTGCCGCCGGGGGCAGGGTGGCTGCGCGACGAGCGCATCCAGCTCGCCCTGCCCCAGGAGCGGCCGCCCCGGCGGGCGCCGCGGTCGGTCGCGATGCCGACCGGTCGCGTCGCGATCGTGCTGGGGCAGGGCGCCGCGGCTCCGCGCTCGAGCGGCGCCGTGCGACCGGGACAGGCAGGCGATGTCGTCGTCGGCACGGTCGCGGAGTGGGAGGCGGCGTGGGGAGAGCTCGATCGGCTCCGCGCCGACCGGCCGGTGGTGCTGCTCGGCGTCGACGAGCGGCAGGTGCGGCAGGTGCTGCGGCATGCGCCGCCCGCGCCGCCGATGCGCGGCGGACCCGCGTGGGTGCTCGGCGGCGGCGACTTCGAGCGGCTGCGCTATCCCAGCAGCGAGGCGACCGGCACGGCCTGAGCGTCGAGCGATGCCGCGACGCCCGGGTGCGCGACCTGGCCGCCGGCGGTGTTGAGCCCCTGCGCGAGCCCGTCGTCGGCGCGCAGCGCCTCGCGCCAGCCGAGGTCGGCGAGGCGCGTGGTCGCCGAGAGGGTCGCGTTCGTGAGCGCCGAGGTCGCGGTGCGCGGCACGGCGCCCGGCAGGTTCGCGACGCACGCGAAGAGCGCGTCGTGCACGCGGAACGTCGGCTCGCGGTGCGTCGTCGGTCGCGAGTCGGCGAAGCAGCCGCCCTGGTCGATCGCGATGTCGACGAGCACCGAGCCGGGCCGCATGCCCGCGACCATGCCGTTCGTGACGAGCTTCGGCGCCTTGGCGCCCGGGATGAGCACCGAGCCGATGACGAGATCCGCGTCGGCCACCGCCTCTGCGACGGTCACGAGGTTCGAGTGCAGGGTCTGCACGCGCCCGCCGTAGACGGTGTCGAACTGCCGCAGCCGCGGCAGCGAGACGTCGAGCACCGTCACGCGCGACCCGAGGCCCACGGCCATCTCGACCGCAGCGGTGCCGGCGACGCCGCCGCCGAGCACGACCGTGTGGCCGGCGCGCGTGCCGGGCACGCCGCCGAGCAGCAGGCCGGCGCCGCCCGCGGGGGCGGTGAGCAGCGAAGCGCCCTGGGTGACCGAGAGCCGTCCGGCGACCTCGCTCATGGGGGCGAGCAGCGGCAGCGTGCCGTCGGCGGCTCGCACCGTCTCGTACGCGATCGCCGTGGTCCCGCGCTCGAGCAGCGTCTGCGCGAGCACCGGGTCGGCGGCGAGGTGGAGGTAGGCGAAGAGCGTGAGGTCGTCGCGCAGGAAGCCGTACTCCGCGGCGATCGGCTCCTTGACCTTCAGCACGAGCTGCGAGGCCCACGCCTCCTCGGCCGTCGCGACGGTGCGGGCGCCGGCGGCGACGTACGCCGCGTCGGGGATGCCGCTGCCGACGCCGGCGCCGGCCTCGACCACGACCTCGTGCCCGCGCGCGACGAGCTCCGCCGCGCCGGCCGGCATGAGCGCCACGCGCGCCTCATCCGTCTTGATCTCGCGCGGCACCCCGACGAGCATCAGGCGGTCTTCGTCGACGCGATCGCGCGACCGATGACCGCCACGGCCTCGCGCAGCTGGTCGTCCGTGATCGTCAGGCTGGGCAGGAAGCGCAGCACGTTGTAGTCGGTGCCCGCCGTGAGCACGAGCACGCCCTCGAGACCGGCTGCCTGCGAGATCGGCGCCGTCGGGATGGCCGCACCGGAGGCGGGGTCGATGAGCTCGATGGCGAGCATCGCACCGCGACCGCGCACCTCGATGATCTCGGGGTGCTCGTCGGCGAGGGCGTCGAGCATCGGCCGCAGCACGCGCTCGATGCGCTTGGCCTCGCCGTTCAGGTCGTTCGCCTCGATCTGCTCGAAGACCGCGACCGCGGCGGCGCACGAGACGGGGTTGCCGCCGAAGGTGCCGCCGATGCCGCCGACGTGCACCGAGTCCATGATCTCGGCGCGACCCGTGACGCCTGCGAGCGGCATGCCGCCCGCGATGCCCTTCGCCGAGAGCACCATGTCGGGCACCCAGCCGAGCTGCTCGGAGGCGAACGTCGTGCCGGTGCGGCAGATGCCGGACTGCACCTCGTCGGCGATCATGACGACGCCGTGCTCGGTGCACCACTCCTGCATCGCGGCGAGGTAGCCCTCGGCGGGCACGATGAAGCCGCCCTCGCCCTGGATGGGCTCGATCACGAGGCACGAGAGGTCGGTCACGCCGACGTGCTTCTCGAGGTAGTACTGGGTGCGCTCGGCGGCCTCGGCGCCGTTCAGGCCGTCCTGCAGCGGGTAGGAGCCCGGTGCGTGGAAGATGTCGGAGGCGAGCGGGCCCATGCCGGTCGCGTACGGCGCCGGCTTGTAGTTCATCGTCATCGTCAGGTTCGTGCGGCCGTGGTAGCCGTGCTCCACGACGGCGACCGCGCGGCGGCCGGTGTACCGACGGGCCACCTTGACGCCGTTCTCGACAGCCTCGGAGCCGGAGTTGACGAAGAATGTCTTCTTGTCGTGGTCGCCCGGGGTGTGCTTCGCGAGGTACTCGGCGACGCGCACGTACGGCTCGTAGGGCGTCGTGCCGAAGAGCGAGTGGGTGAGCTTGCCGACCTGCTCGCGCACGGCGGCGACGACCGCGTCGTTCGTGTGGCCGACGGTGGTGACGCCGATCCCGCAGCCCAGGTCGATGAAGCGGTTGCCGTCGACGTCGGTGATGATCGCGTCGTGCGCCGACTCGATGAACACCGGCAGCTGGTGCGGGATGCCCTGCGGCACCGCCTTCGCCTTGCGCTCGAGCAGCGCGCGGCTGTTCGGGCCCGGGATCTCGGTGACGAGGGAGATGGACGGAGCGGAGACGGCGGTGTCGGTCATGCCTCCGATCCTACGCCGCGGAGCGTGCTCGCACGCGGCGGCCCATACGCTGAGGCCATGCCGATGCGCCACGCCTACGCCGTCGAGGTGGAATGGACGGGAGCCGGTGCCGAGGGCACCCGCACCTACCGCTCCTACACCCGGGACCACGTCATCCGCATCGACGGGCTGCCCGACATCCTCGGCTCCGCCGACCCGACGTTCCGCGGCGACCGCGCGCGGCACAACCCCGAGCAGCTGCTGCTCGCCTCGCTCGCGCAGTGCCACATGCTCTCCTACCTGCACCAGGCGGCGTCGCGCGGCATCGTCGTCACCGACTACCGCGATGGGGCGAGCGCGACGATGGAGACGGCCGGCACCGGTGGCCGCTTCACCGAAGCGGTGCTGCGGCCGGTCGTGACCATCACGGATGCCTCGCAGGCCGCCGACGCGCTCGACGCCCACGGCCAGGCGCATCGCGACTGCTTCATCGCATCCTCGGTCGCGTTCCCGGTGCTGCACGAGCCGACGATCGTCGTCGACGGCGAGGTCGTCGCCGGTGGCGCGACGGCGGCAGGAGAGCCCGCATGAGCGAGGCATCGATGCGCCGCGTCATCATCCTCGGCTCGACGGGCTCGGTCGGCACGCAGACGCTCGACGTCATCCGCGCCAACCCGCGCCGGTTCGAGGTCGTGGGCCTCGTCGCCGGCAGCGATCGGGCGGGCCTCGAGGCGCAGCAGGCGGAGTTCGGCGGCGAGGCGGCGCTGGGCGCCGACGCGGCCGTCGCGATGATCGAGTCGGTCGACTGCGACGTGGTCGTGAACGGCATCACCGGCTCCGTCGGGCTCGCCCCCACGCTCGCGGCGCTCGACGCCGGACGCACGCTCGCGCTCGCGAACAAGGAGTCGCTCATCGCCGGCGGCGACCTCGTGATGGACCGCGCGAGGCCAGGCCAGATCGTGCCGGTCGACTCCGAGCACTCCGCGATCGCGCAGTGCCTGCGCGCCGGCGACCGCGGCGAGGTGCGCCGGCTCGTGCTCACCGCCTCGGGCGGCCCGTTCCGCGGCTGGTCGCGGGAGCGGTTGGCGGCCGTCAACCCCGCGGATGCGCTCGCCCACCCCACGTGGGACATGGGTCCCATGGTGACGACGAACTCCGCGACGCTCGTGAACAAGGGCCTCGAGGTGATCGAGGCGCACCTGCTGTTCGACATCCCGTTCGACCGCATCGAGGTCACCGTGCACCCGCAGTCGATCGTGCACTCGATGGTCGAGTTCGTCGACGGCTCGACGATCGTGCAGGCCTCGCCGCCCGACATGCGGCTGCCGCTGTCGCTCGGCCTCGACTGGCCGCACCGCGTCGCGGGCGTGGGCGCGCCGCTGGACTGGACCACGGCGTCGAGCTGGACGTTCGAGCCGCTCGACGACGACGTCTTCCCGGCGGTCGCGCTCGCGAAGCGCGTCGGCCGCCTCGGCTCCACCTACCCGGCCGTGTTCAACGCCGCGAACGAGCAGGCCGTGCGTGCCTTCCACCTCGGCGAGATCGGCTTCCTCGACATCCTGCCGGCCATCGAGCACGTGCTCGAGCGGCACGAGCCGGGCGAGATGACCCTCGAGCGGGTGCTGCAGGCCGAGCGGTGGGCGCGCCGCACCGCCGACGAGGCGTGCGGCGTCAACCGGTAGCGCGGCGCATCCGTCACGCCCCGAGCGAGCGTTGCACCCAGCTGTCGCCTCGGGCAGCCGCGAGAGACAGGAGCGTGCATCTCTGCGTGCGTCCATCGGTCGCCCCGCGCGAGAGGTGCACCCAGCTGTCGCCTCGGGCAGCCGCGAGCGACAAGAGCGTGCACATTCGACGGCTGCGGCGTCAACAGGTCGCGCACGCGGGCTCGACGACCACGGTCGGCGCGGCCTCGTCGACCGCCGCGACCACCTCGCCCGCGTCGTCCCACCACCTGGCGTAGTGGTCGGGGTCGCGGTTGATCTGCACCGCGTGCGCGACGCGCGTCGGCACCATCCCGTCGCGGCCGCCGACCTCGGCGAGCGCCCGGTAGAACAGCACGGCCGAGCCGTAGGCATCCATGCGCACCTCGTACGGCCCCCACGGGTCCCGCTGCTGGAAGAGCCCGCGCGAGTCGGGACCGGCGCGGTCGCCGCGGTCGAGCACGCGCAGGCTCGACTCGCCCATCGCCGTCATCACGGCCACCCGCACGTCCCGCTCGCTCATGCCGAGGTCGCGCCCCGCGCGCATCACGATCGCCGCGTGCTCGAGCTGCTCGCCGCTCCAGGCCCCGACCGAGCGGGGCAGCTCGCCCTCGACCGTGGCGGTCTGCTGCACGGGATCGGCCGCCGGCCGCGTGACGATCCACGCGAGCAGCAGCACGATCGCGACCGCGATCACGCCGAGCACCACCCCGCGGCCGTCGGAGGCGGATCGCGGCACGCGCTCGGCGACGCTCGATGCTGGGCCGCCTGCCATGCGAGACAGCGTAGGCACCTGGTCTGTGCGACTAGCCTGAGCGGCGATGGAACCCGTCCTGCTCTACATCGTCGGCGTGCTCGTCGTCGTCATCGGCCTCGCCGTCTCGATCGGCCTGCACGAGCTGGGCCACCTGTGGCCCGCGAAGGCCTTCGGCGTGCGCGTCGGCCAGTGGATGATCGGGTTCGGGCCGACGCTCCTCTCGTTCCGGAAGGGCGAGACCGAGTACGGCGTCAAGGCCATCCCGCTCGGCGGCTACATCTCGATGTCGGGCATGTTCCCGCCGCTCAAGCCGGGCGGGGAGTCGCGGGACGCGTCGACCGGCTTCCTCGACACGCTCGTGCAGGACGCGCGCGACTCGAGCGCCGACACGATCCACGAGGGCGAGGAGCACCGCGCGTTCTGGCGCCTCGCGACCTGGAAGCGGATCGTCATCATGCTCGGCGGGCCGACGATGAACCTGCTGCTCGCGATCCTGCTCTACGCGCTCGTGCTGTGCGGCTTCGGCATCGCCGTCCCCTCCACGACGGTCTCGACGGTCTCCGAGTGCGTCATCGGCGCGACCGAGGAGCGCAGCGAGTGCGCGGCCGGCGACCCCGAGGCGCCCGGCGCCGCCGCCGGCATGCTGCCCGGCGACACGATCGTCAGCATCGCCGGCGAGCCCGTCGCCGGATGGGCCGACGTGCAGGCCGCGATCCGCGACCGCGCCGCCCTCCCCACCCCGTTCGTGGTCGAGCGCGACGGCGCCGCGCTCACGCTCGAGGTGACGCCGCTCGCGACCGAGCGCTACGTGCTCGACGACCGCGGCGAGCCGGTCGAGGCGGGCGGCGAGCCCGTCACCGAGACGATCGGCTTCGTCGGCGTCGGCCCGCAGTACGTCATCGAGCAGCAGCCGGCCTCCGCCGTGCTGCCCGCGGTCGGCGACAACGTCGCGCGCGTCGGCGAGCTCATCCTCAACCTGCCGCAGCGCCTCATCGATGTCGCGGAGGCGGCCTTCGGACCGGGGGAGCGCGACCCGAACGGACCCCTCTCGGTCGTGGGCGTCGGGCGCATGGCTGGCGAGATCGCATCGCTCGACCAGGTGCCCGTCCTCGAGCGGATGAGCGCGATGGTGCAGCTGCTCGCGAGCCTCAACGTGGCGCTGTTCGTCTTCAACCTCATCCCGCTCATGCCGCTCGACGGCGGCCACGTGCTCGGCGCCGTCGTCGACGCCATCCGTCGCGCCTGGGCGAGGCTGCGCGGCACGGTCGCCGCGCCGCTCGACACCGCGAAGTGGGTGCCGGTCACGCTCGTCGTCACCGGCGTGCTCGGCATCATGAGCGCACTGCTCATCTACGCCGACATCGTGAAGCCCATCAGCCTCTTCGGCGGCTGACGCCCTACGCCTCGGGCGTGCCCTGGTGGAACCGCTGGCGCCATGCGGCACCGCTGCGCACCCAGAGCGAGCTGCGGAGGGCGCTCGAGTCGCCGACCGATCGCCACACGATGAGCTGCGCGTCGTCCGAGACGCGGTGCGTGGCGAGCAGCTCGAGCTCGACGGGGGAGGGCAGCGGGGCGATCTCGGCGAGCAGCTCGTCGCGGCTCCAGCGGCGGCCCGACGCGCCGATCTCCTCCCACTCCGGGTGCAGCAGGGCGGCGACGCTCGCGGCGTCCGAGCGCACCTCGTCGCGCAGCAGCTCGCGCTCGAGCCGCACGACGGCCGCCTCGTCGGGGTCGTCGGCGAGGAAGCCGTCGAGGTCGTCGAAGAGGCCGACGGAGGAGGAGGCCGCGGGCGCAGGCGGGGTCGCGGCTGCCGGCTCCGGCGTCGCGACGGCGGCGCGCGTCACGCCGCCGAACCCGGGCCCCGCATCCGGCACCGCACCCCGCTGGTAGGCGGTGGCCGCACCGTTCGCGAGCCGGTCGGCCTCCTCGTTGAGCGGATGCCCGGCGTGCCCGCGCACCCACTCGAAGCGCACGACGCCGCCCTCGGCCTTGCGCTCGGTCATGAGGCGGTCGAGCTCCTCGAGCAGCTCCCGGTTCATCACCGGCTTGCCGTCGGCCTTCCGCCAGCCCTTGCGCTTCCAGCCCGGCATCCACTGGGTGATCGACTTGATGACGTACTGGCTGTCGCACAGGATGAGCAGCTCGTCGAGGCCGCGCGTCTGCTGCAGCAGGTCGATGACGGCCGAGAGCTCGCCGATGTTGTTCGTGCCGAGGCGCTGGCCGCCCGCGGCCCAGCGCGACTCGTCGATGTACCAGCCCCAGCCGGTCGGTCCCGGGTTGCCGAGGGAGGAGCCGTCTGCGGCCGCGGTGATGCTCATCCAGCCAGCGTAGGCTGGATGCCATGGCAGCCATCAATCTCGGCAAGCCCGAGCCGCTCACGCTCGCGCCCCGTCGCAAGAGCAGGCAGATCAAGGTCGGCAAGGTGCTCGTCGGCGGCGACGCGCCGGTCTCCGTGCAGTCGATGACCACGACGAAGACGACCGACATCAACGCGACGCTCCAGCAGATCGCCGAGCTGACGGCCACGGGCTGCGACATCGTGCGCGTCGCGGTGCCGACGCAGGACGACGCCGACGTGCTCCACATCATCGCGAAGAAGTCGCAGATCCCGGTGATCGCCGACATCCACTTCCAGCCGAAGTACGTCTACCAGGCGATCGACGCCGGCTGCGCCGCGGTGCGCGTGAACCCCGGCAACATCCGCAAGTTCGACGACCAGGTCGGCGAGATCGCGAAGCGCGCGAAGGCCGCGGGCGTCAGCCTCCGCATCGGCGTGAACGCCGGCTCGCTCGACCCGCGGCTGCTGCAGAAGTACGGCAAGGCGACGCCGGAGGCGCTCGTCGAGTCGGCCGTGTGGGAGGCGAGCCTGTTCGAGGAGCACGACTTCCACGACTTCAAGATCTCGGTCAAGCACAACGACCCCGTCGTGATGGTGAAGACCTACCGGATGCTCGCCGAGCGCGGCGACTGGCCGCTGCACCTCGGCGTCACCGAGGCCGGCCCCGCGTTCCAGGGCACGATCAAGTCGGCGACGGCCTTCGGCATCCTGCTCGCCGAGGGCATCGGCGACACCATCCGCGTCTCGCTCTCGGCGCCGCCCGTGGAGGAGATCAAGGTCGGCATGCAGATCCTGCAGTCGCTCAACCTGCGCGAGCGCAAGCTCGAGATCGTCTCGTGCCCGTCGTGCGGCCGCGCCCAGGTCGACGTGTACACGCTCGCCGACGCGGTCACCGAGGGGCTCAAGGACGTGCAGGTGCCGCTGCGCGTCGCCGTCATGGGATGCGTCGTGAACGGCCCGGGCGAGGCGCGCGAGGCCGACCTCGGCGTCGCGTCGGGCAACGGCAAGGGGCAGATCTTCATCAAGGGCGAGGTCGTCAAGAGCGTGCCGGAGGCGGACATCGTCCAGACGCTCATCGAGGAGGCTCGCAAGCTCGCCGACGAGCAGGGCCTGCCCTCGGGCGAGGCCACGGTCGTCACGACCGCCTGACATGCGCGGCGAGCCGTGACCGTCCCGACCGCGGCACCACCGCATCCCTCGCAGCGGCGCACGCTCGTGGTGCTCTCCGCCGCGCAGGCGCTCGGCGGCGTGGCGAACGGCGTCGCGCTCGGCGTCGGCTCGCTGCTCGTCGCGCAGGTGACGGGGCGCGAGGAGCTCGCCGGCCTCGCCGCGACGCTGCTGACGCTCGGCGGCGCGGGCCTCGCCGTGCCGCTCGCCCGGCTCGCGCACCGGCGCGGCCGACGCGTCGCGCTCACCGGCGGCGCCATGCTCGCGCTGCTCGGCACCGTGCTGCTCGCGGTCGGCGGCACGCTCGGCTCGCCCTGGATCGTGCTGCCCGGCTTCCTGCTGCTCGGCGGCGCGATGGCCGTCAACCTGCAGTCGCGCTTCGCGGCCACCGATCTCTCCCGGCCGCACCGGCGCGGGCGCGACCTCTCCGTCGTCGTGTGGATGACGACGATCGGCGTGGTCGTGGGCCCCAACCTCATCGCGCCGGGCGACGTGCTCGGCATGGCGCTCGGCCTGCCGCACCTCGTCGGCGCCTACGTCATCTCGGGCACCGCGACGGCGTGCATGGCAGCGGTGCTGTGGATCTTCCTGCGGCCCGACCCGCTGCTCGAGAGCCGGGCGGATGCGCCGGCGGCCGTCGGTCCGCGGCCGGCGCTGCGGCTGCGCGAGCATCCGCGCGCGATCGCCGCGGTCGTCGCCGTCGCCGCCGCGCACGCGACGATGGTGGGCGTCATGGCGCTCACGCCCGTGCACCTCGAGCACGCGGGCCACGCGCTCGCGCTCATCGGCTTCACGATGAGCGCGCACACGGCCGGGATGTACGCGCTCTCGCCGCTGTTCGGCTGGCTCACCGACCGGATCGGGCCGCGCGCGACCGTGATCGCGGGCGCCGGCCTCCTCGTCGCGGCGGTCGTCGCGAACATCGTCCTCGGGCCGGACCTCGCGCCGATCGGGCTCGCGCTGCTCGGCCTCGGCTGGAGCGCGGCCACGGTCGCGGGGTCGACGATCGTGGCCGGGGCGGTCGAGCCGCCGCTCCGACCCACCCTGCAGGGGCGCAGCGACCTCATCATGGGGCTCGCGGGCGCCGGCGCCGGCGCCGCGGCGGGCCCCGTGCTCGGCCTCGTCGGCTACGGCGGCCTCAACCTCGCGATGCTGCCGATCATCGCGACCGTCGTCGTCGCGGCGGTGCTCTCGACCAGGCGCCTTCCAGCGGCGCGCCCCCGCCAACCGGTACCGTGACCGAGGCGACCGCCGCCAGCAGCCAGCCGTCATGAATCACGAGGAGCCCGCGTGTCGAATGCAGTCCCCGGCCGGGATCCCATCACCCCCGAGGAGCTGGAGCGCGCGAAGCGCATCATCCGCTCCGTCGAGCAGTCGTTCCAGTCGACCGTCGTCGGCCAGCACCAGCTGCTGCGCTCGCTGCTCGTCGCGCTGCTGACCGGCGGCCACGTGCTCATGGAGTCGGTGCCGGGGCTCGCGAAGACGACCGCTGCCGCGACCCTCGCGCGATCCGTGACCGCGTCGTTCCACCGCATCCAGTGCACGCCCGACCTGCTGCCGAGCGACATCGTCGGCACGCAGATCTACGACCAGCACAACGGCGAGTTCCGCACCCAGCTGGGCCCCGTGCACGCCAACTTCGTGCTGCTCGACGAGATCAACCGCTCGAGCGCGAAGACGCAGTCGGCGATGCTCGAGGCGATGCAGGAGCGCCAGACCTCGATCGGCGGCGAGACGCACCCGCTGCCCGAGCCCTTCCTCGTGCTCGCGACGCAGAACCCGATCGAGCAGGAGGGCACCTACACGCTGCCCGAGGCGCAGCTCGACCGCTTCCTGCTCAAGGAGATCCTCACCTACCCGTCGCCGACCGAGGAGGCCGAGATCGTGCGCCGCGCCGAGACCGGCGTCTTCGACGAGCCCGACGAGCCGGTCGCGTCGCTCGAGGACGTGCGGTTCCTGCAGGCGCTCGTGAAGCGCGTCTACGTCGACCAGGCGATCACGAACTACGTCGTGCAGCTCATGTACGTGACCCGGCACGCCGAGGACTACATCGGCGCGCAGCTCGCGAGCTACATCGAGTACGGCGCGAGCCCGCGCGGCTCGCTGTCGTTCGCGCAGGCGTCGCGCGCGCTCGCGCTCGTGCAGGGCCGCGACTGGGTGATCCCGGAGGACGTCAAGGACCTCCGGCACGCCGTGCTGCGCCACCGCCTCATCCTCGGCTACGAGGCCGAGGCGGACGGCGTCAGGAGCGAGGAGATCATCGACGCGATCTTCGCCGCCGTGCGGACCCCGTAGGACCCGTCATGGAGCGGCGACTGCGCAAGGTGAAGACGACCATGTCGATCCACGCGCACCGTCGTACCCTCGAGCTGCTCGACGGCGAGTACGCGTCGATCCACCACGGCCGCAGCCACGACTTCGACGACCTGCGCGAGTACCAGCCGGGCGACGACGTCAAGGACATCGACTGGAAGGCGACCGCGCGCAGCCACGTGCCGCTCGTGAAGCGCTACATCGTCTCCCGGCAGCACAACCTGCTGCTCGTCGTCGACTCCGGCCGCAACATGGCGGCGACGGCGGAGTCGGGCGAGACGAAGCGCGAGATCGCGATCCTGGTCGCGGGCGTGCTCGGCTACCTCGCCACGAGGCACGGCGACCGGGTGGGCCTGCTCATGGGCGACGCCGACCGGCTCGACAGCATGCCAGAGGGCGGCTCCGAGTCGCACCTCGAGCGGATGCTGCGACGGATGGACGAGGCGATCGCCCTGGACGGCCCGCGCTCCGACCTCGAGGGCGTGCTCGGGCAGGCCGTGCGGCGGATGCGTCGGCGCTCGCTCATCGTCGTGATCGCCGACGACCTCGCCTACACGCACGACCTCGACGTGCACCTCGGCCGCCTCCACACGCGCCACGAGGTGCTGTGGGTGTCGATCGGCGACGCCGACCTCATGTCGCGCCAGCGGGACCACCGCGAGCTCGTCGGCGTCGACTCCGGCGTGGGCCTGCCGCCCTTCCTCCGCCGCGACCGCGGCCTGCGCAAGGCGTTCGACGAGGCCACCGCCGAGCGCCGGGCACGGCTCGAGACGGGACTGCGCTCGCTCGGCATCGCCTCCGTGCGGATCAGCGACAGCGCCGCCGCGATCAGCGGCCTGTTCCGCCTGCTCGAGAGGCATCGCCGTGCGCGCCGCTGACCTCGCGCTGCTGCCGGCGCCCGACACCTACGGCCCGTTCGGCTACGGCCCGTGGTGGCTGCTCGGCGCCATCGCCCTGCTGCTCGTGCTCGCCGCCTACGCCTTCGCCTGGCTCTGGACCCGGCCGCGCGGCATCCTGGAGCCGCCGCCCCCGCCGCCGGTGCCGATCGACGTGCGGAGCGTGAAGGAGAAGTACCTCGGGATGATCGACGAGGTCGCGCAGGAGCACGCCGACGGCGACCTCGACGCGCGCGGCCTCGCGCAGCGGCTCAGCCTCGTGCTGCGCTTCTTCGCGCACGAGTCGACCGGCGTCGTCGCCGAGGTCATGACGCTGCGGGACCTGCGGGGCGCCGACCTGCCGAGTGTGCAGGGCGCGGTCGAGCAGTACTACCCGTCGTCGTTCCGCCGGGCGGCGAAGCACGACCCGGATGCGGCGATCGCCGCAGCGAAGCAGGTGGTGGCGACGTGGATGTGAGCCTGCTGTGGCCGTGGGTGCTGCCGCTCGTCGGCGTGCTCGGCCTGCTGCTGGCCGCGCTCGGCCTGTGGCTCCCGCGGCGCAGGCGCGACCGCGGGCTGCCGGTCGCGCACGTCGACCGGATGACGTCCCTCGGGGCGTTCCGCGGCGCGCTGCTGCGCTACCGGCTCTGGATCGGCACGGCCCTGCTCGCCTCGCTCGTCGGCGTCGGCGTCGCCGGCGCGATCGGCTCCCGGCCCTCCGGCATCAGCGCGAACCAGGAGGAGGACTACAAGCGCGACATCGTGCTGTGCCTCGACGTCTCGGGCTCGATGGTCGAGGTCGACGCCGAGATCCTGGGCGTCTACCAGCAGATCGCCTCGGAGCTGAACGGCGAGCGCATCGGCATGCGCATCTTCGACGCCTCGAGCGTCATGGCGTTCCCGCTCACGAGCGACTACGAGTACATCGCCGACCAGCTCGGCCGCTACGAGCGGGCGCTCAGCGGCACGCTCGGGCCCGACGAGCAGTTCAACTACCTCGCGGGCACCGCGAGCGGCCTCGGTGCATCCCTCGTCGGCGACGGCCTCGCGTCGTGCGTGCTCGACTTCGCCGACCTCGAGGCGAGCGAGCGGCCGCGATCCATCATCCTCGCGACCGACAACGTCGTGAACGGCCAGCAGATCTTCTCGCTCCCGCAGGCCGGCCAGCTCGCCGTCGACAACGAGGTGCGCGTGTACGCGATCAACCCGTTCGACTTCGGCGGCGACATGGCGTCCCAGGAGCTGCGCGAGGTCGCGGAGGGCACCGGCGGCTCGTACTTCGCCCTCGACTTCGCGCAGACCGTGACGCAGATCGTCGACCGCGTCAACGCGATCGAGGCCGGCTACATCGAGACCCCGCCGCAGGTGCAGATCATCGACCGGCCGGGCTCGCTGCCGCTCATCGTGCTCATGCTCGTCACCGGCGTCTGCCTGATCGCCTGGAGGGTGCGCCTGTGATCACGTTCCACCCGACGCTCCCCGTCGTCGTCGCCGTGCTGGGCGCCGTCGCGCTCGCCCTGTGCATCTGGCAGCTCGTCGTGATGCGCGGACGCCGCCTCGCGTGGCTCCGCCGCTCGCTGCTCGTGCTGCTCGCGATCGCGATGGCCTTCCGCCCCGCGGTGCCCGGCGGCGAGGTGCCGACCGCGACCATCCAGGCGCGCGTGTTCGTCATGATCGACACCTCGCAGTCGATCGCCGCCGAGGACTGGGGGAGCGAGCCGCGCCTGGCCGGCATGCAGGAGGACGTCGTCGAGATCGCCCGCGGCTTCGCCGGTGCCGACATCTCGGTCATCTCCTTCGACTCGCAGCCGATCCTGCGGGTGCCGCTCACCGACGACGGCTCCGCCGTGATCGAGATGGTGCGCGCCCTGCGGCCGGAGATCGCGCAGCAGTCGCGCGGCACATCCGTCGCGGTCGCCCACGACCTGCTGAAGACCGAGCTCGAGCGCAGCGAGGCCACCGAGCCCGGCTCGCCGGCGATCGTGTTCTACCTCGGCGACGGCGAGCACACCGCAGAGGAGCCGCCGCAGTCGTTCGACGACGTCGCGCCGCTCGTCGACCGCGGGCTCGTGCTGGGCTACGGCACCGAGCAGGGCGGGCGGATGCGCGTGTCGAGCTTCGACCCCGCGGTGCAGGAGCAGTACCTGCAGGATCCCGCGGGCGGCGACGCGGTCTCGCGGATCGACGAGGCGCAGCTCGGCGCGATCGCCGACCAGCTCGGCATCAGCTACCTGCACCGGGAGCCGGGGCTGCCGATCACCGACGCGCTGGGGCCCATGGCGGCGGCGGACGGCGAGGCGAACCTCGACCGCACCGAGGAGGCGCGGCTCGAGATCGCCTGGGTGCTCGGCGTGCCGATCGCCCTGCTGCTCGCGTGGGAGGCGCTCAGCCTCGCGCGCTCGCTGCGCGCCACCAGGGGCATCCTGAGCCGGGAGGGCGCACGATGAGCCGGCGGCGCGTGCTCACCGACAGCCAGCGGCGCACCCTGCGCTGGTGGCTCATGCTCGGGCTCATCCCCGTCGCGCTCGCCGTGCTCGTGGTGTCGACGAAGCTCATCAGCGTGAACGTGCTCTCGCAGACCGCGATCGACCGCTTCGAGGGGCGCGCCTACGCGCAGGGCGCCGAGGCGGCTCGGGGGCTCGAGCTGTGGAACTGGATCGAGCCGTGGAAGGCGCCGTTCGGACTCGGCGTGAACCTGACGATGGCCGGCTCGCTCGAGGAGGGCAGGGCGAAGCTCGAGGAGGCGCTCGTGCTCCACGGCGAGCCCGTGACGCCGCCGCAGATGCACGAGCACTGCATCATCGTCGCGTCGCTCGTCACCGCGATCGAGAAGCAGGGCGACGTCGCGCGGGAGGCCGACGACACGCAGGCCGCGAACGGCTACTACGGCGAGGCGCTCGCGATCATCGGCGGGCTGCCGGACGGCTGCCTCGACGAGCCGCTGCCCGACGAGGCAGACACCGCGGAGCAGTTCGAGGCCGCGACCCCGCGCATCGAGGAGAAGATCGAGGACGAGTCGTCGAACGAGGGCGACGGCGACGGCGAGGGCGACGAGGGAGAGCCGCAGACGCCCGAGGAGCAGCTCGAGGAGCAGAACCAGGAGGCGCAGGGCGAGCAGCAGCAGCAGGACCAGTACGACCAGGGCGGCGAGGATGGCCCCGGCGGCCCGAGCGTCGACCGGCCCTGGTGACGCCCGGGAGGTCGCGGGTCCCTAGACTCGCAGGGTGATCCGCCTCTCCCAGCTCTTCTTCACCACGCTCCGCGAGGACCCGGCAGAGGCCGAGGTCGCGAGCCACAGGCTGCTGCTGCGCGCCGGCTACATCCGCCGCGCGGGCGCCGGGCTCTACTCGTGGCTGCCGCTCGGCCTGCGCGTGCGACGCAACATCGAGCGCGTCATCCGCGAGGAGATGACGGCAGCCGGCGCGCAGGAGGTGCTCTTCCCCGGCCTGCTGCCGCGGGAGCCGTACGAGCGCACGGGCCGCTGGACGGAGTACGGCGACGGGATCTTCCGGCTGCAGGACCGCAAGGGCGCCGACCACCTGCTCGCGCCGACCCACGAGGAGGTCTTCACGCTGCTCGTGCAGGACCTCGTCTCGAGCTACAAGGCCCTGCCGCTGACGATCTTCCAGATCCAGGACAAGTACCGCGACGAGGCCCGCCCGCGCGCGGGGCTCCTGCGAGCCCGCGAGTTCTCGATGAAGGACGCCTACTCGTTCGACGTCGACGACGCGGGCCTCGACGCCTCCTACCAGCGGCAGCGCGACGCGTACGAGCGGATCTTCGAGCGCCTCGGCCTCGAGTACGTCATCGTCTCCGCCGACGCGGGCGCGATGGGCGGCTCGAAGTCCGAGGAGTTCATGCATCCGACGCCCGTGGGCGAGGACACGATCGTGCGCTCCGCTGGCGGCTACGCCGCCAACGTCGAGGCGTTCGAGACCGTCGCCCCCGCGCCGATCGCGATCGACGGCCAGCCGGCAGCGGTCGTGCACGACACCCCCGACACCCCGACGATCGAGACGCTCGTCGCCGACGCCAACGCCCGGTTCCTCCGCGAGGACGGCCGCCCCTGGACGGCCGCCGACACGCTCAAGAACGTCGTGCTGCGCCTCACGCACCTCGACGGCAGCCGCGAGCTCGTGGTGATCGGCCTGCCCGGCGACCGCGACGTCGACGCGAAGCGCGTCGAGGTCGCCTTCCAGCCCGCCGAGGTCACCGCGGCCGACGAGGACGACTTCACGGCCAACCCCGGCCTCGTCAAGGGCTACATCGGCCCGTGGTCGACCGCCGGCGCCGTGCTCGGCGAGGAGGCATCGACAGGCATCCGCTACCTGCTCGACAAGCGCATCGTCGACGGGAGCGCCTGGATCACCGGAGCGAACGAGCCCGGCAAGCACGTCTTCGGCCTCGTCGCGGGACGCGACTTCGTGGGCGACGGATGGGTCGAGGCCGCCGACGTGCGCGCCGGCGACCCCGCGCCGGACGGCTCCGGCCCCGTCTCGCTCGACCGCGGCATGGAGGTCGGGCACGTCTTCCAGCTGGGCCGCAAGTACGCGGAGGCGCTCGGCCTCAAGGTGCTCGACCAGAACGGCAAGCTCGTCACCGTCACGATGGGCTCCTACGGCATCGGCGTCACCCGCAACCTCGCCGCCATCGTCGAGAAGTCGCACGACGAGCGCGGCATCATCTGGCCGCGCGAGATCGCACCGTTCGACGTGCACGTCGTCGCCACCGGCAAGGACCCCGCGACCTTCGAGGTCGCCGAGTCCGTCGTCGCGGGGATCGAGGCGCGCGGGCTCGAGGTGCTCTACGACGACCGACCGAAGGTCTCGCCCGGCGTGAAGTTCGGCGACGCCGAGATCATCGGTGTGCCGCAGATCGTGATCGTCGGCCGCGATGCGGCCGCGGGCCTCGTCGAGGTCTGGGACCGGGCGACGGGGGAGCGGCAGCAGGTCGCGATCGACGCGCTCGAGGGCGCGCTCGGCCGCTAGGCGTTCGGCCGGCGCGTCGGGGCCTCCGTCGCCGCCGGCAGCACCGACCACTGCCCGGTGACCGACTCGGCGTCCTCCCACACCTCGACCCCGCGCACGTCGGGCAGCATGTCGCGCGTGAAGACCGGGTCCTTGCCGGCCCTCCGCTGCTCGTCGAAGTTGCGCAGCAGCTTGAACGCGACCCCCGACAGCATGCCGATCGCGATGAGGTTGACGATCGCCATGATGCCCATCAGCAGGTCGGCCGTGTTCCAGATCGTCGCGGTCGCGATCACGGAGCCCGCGAGCACCGCCACGACCGCGAGCACGCGGTAGACGGTGAGGACCGTACGGTTCTCGGTGATGAACTCGATGTTCGACTCGCCGTAGTAGTAGTTGCCGATGATCGACGAGAAGGCGAGCAGGAAGACGATGAGCGAGAGCGCGACGCCCGCCCACGCACCGAGCTGGCCGGTGACGGCGTCGAAGGTGAGGCCGATGCCACCCTCGGCGCCCGTCAGGTCGGGCGTGGAGACGAGGATGATGAACGCGGTGATGGAGCAGACGAGGAACGTGTCGAAGTAGACGCCGAGCGTCTGCACGAGCCCCTGCTTCGCGGGGTGCGTGACCGCGGCCGAGGCCGCGCCGTTCGGGGCGGATCCAAGACCGGCCTCGTTCGAGAACATGCCGCGCTTGACGCCCTGCATGATGATCGTGCCGATCGCGCCGCCCGCGACCTGCTGGAACCCGAAGGCGCCGGCGTAGATCTCGCCGAGCACGCGCGGCACCTCGGTGATGTTCATGCCGACGATGATGAGGCCGAGCAGCAGGTAGAGCAGCGCCATCGAGGGCACGAGCGCCTCGGTCACCTTCGCGATGCGGCGCACGCCGCCGAAGACGATGAGTCCGGTAAGCACCGCGACCACGACGCCGATCGCCCAGGGCAGCCACGCGGCATCCGAGCCGGCCGTCGACGTGACGGTCGCGACGATGGTGTTGGCCTGGAGCGAGGAGAACGCGAACGGGAAGCAGACGATAAGGATGATGGCGAACAGGATGCCCATCCACCGCGCCCCGAGGCCGCGCTGCATGTAGTACGCGGGCCCGCCGCGGAAGCCGTCCGCGTCGCGGTGCTTGTAGAGCTGGGCGAGCGTCGACTCGATGAACGACGACGCGCCGCCGACGAACGCCATCGTCCACATCCAGAAGACGGCGCCGGGACCGCCGATCGCGATCGCGGTCGCGACGCCGGCGATGTTGCCGACCCCGACGCGGCTCGCGGCCGAGATGGTGAAGGCCTGGAAGGACGAGACGGACTGGTTGCTGCCGTCCCGCGACTTCGGCGTCTTGTCGGTCAGCACGCGGAACATCGAGGGCAGCAGCCGCAGCTGCACGACGCCCGTGCGGACCGTGAAGTAGATGCCGAGGAGGGCGAGCACGGGGAGGACGACCCACGTCCACCAGAAGTCGCCGGCGGACAGGACCAGGGCGTCGAAGCTCTCCATGCGAGCCAGACTAGTTCCATGGGTGGCGGACGCGCGGTAGGCTGATCGGTCGGCATCCCATGCCGGTCGAACTGCAGAACAAGGAGCCCACAAGTGAAGATCGATCTGAGCGTGCTGAAGACCGTCGAGCGCGAGCGGGAGATCTCCTCAGATGCCCTGATCCACATCATCGAGCAGGCGATCCTGCAGGCGCACATCAAGTCGGCCGAGAAGCCCGTCGACAAGCCCGGCGACAAGCCTGGCGACAAGCCCAGCGACAAGCCCGGCGCGGCGGCCCCGCAGCCGCGCGTCGAGGTGAACCGCTCGACCGGCGAGGTCACCCTGTACGAGCCCGAGCTCGACGAGGACGGCAACCGCATCGGCGAGTCGATCGCGACGACCGACGACTTCAGCCGCATCGCCGCATCCGCCGCGAAGCAGGTCATCTTCCAGGCGCTGCGCGAGAAGAGCGACGAGACGGTGCTCGGCGCGTACAAGGACCGCGAGGGCGACATCATCGCCGGCATCGTGCAGCAGGGCACGAACCCGCGCATGGTGCACGTGAAGCTCGGCGACGACATGGAGGCGCTGCTGCCGCCTGAGGAGCAGGTGCCCGGGGCCGAGTACAAGCACGGCCAGCGGATGCGCGTCTACATCACGAAGGTGGAGCGCGGCCAGCGCGGCCCGCAGGTCACCGTCAGCCGCACGCACCCCTCGCTCGTCCGCAGGCTGTTCGCGCTCGAGGTGCCGGAGATCGCCGCCGGTGCCGTCGAGATCGTCGCCATCGCCCGCGAGGCGGGTCACCGCACCAAGATCGCGGTGCGCGCGACGCGGCCGGGCATCAACGCGAAGGGCGCGTGCATCGGCGAGATGGGCGCCCGCGTGCGTGCGGTGCAGGCGGAGCTCGGCGAGGAGAAGGTCGACATCGTCGACTACTCCGACGACCTGCCGTCGTTCGTGGCGAGCGCGCTCAGCCCCGCTCGCGTCTCGGACGCGTTCATGCTCGACGAGAAGACGCGCGCCGTGCGCGCACTCGTGCCGGACTTCCAGCTGTCGCTCGCGATCGGCAGGGAGGGCCAGAACGCCCGCCTCGCGGCGAAGCTCACGGGCGCGAAGATCGACATCCAGCCGGACTCGGTCATGGATGAGGACTGACACACCTGTTTCCCGGGCGCGCCGTGCGCTAGACTCGTGACCATCCGTACGTGTCTTGGCTGTCGCGCGCGCACCGAACCCGCACTCCTCGTGCGGATCGTGGCCGTCGACGGGACGGCGGTCGTGGATCTCGATCGACGGCTGCCCGGCCGAGGCGCGTGGGTGCATCCGACGCAGCAGTGCGCGGAACGCGCAGTGCGTGCCATCCCGCGGGCGCTGCGCGCGAAGCACCTGGACACCTCGCCCATCGCACGGTGGGCACAGGACGGGCTCGATCCGAGCCCCGACCGAAGGAACGAACACCCCATGGACAACTGATGAGCACCTCGAAATGAGAACCGTCAGCATTTGATGTCCGCCCTGTCCTGGGCGGACCAGGACAGGAGACAAGTGGCAAACCCACGTGTGCACGAGATCGCCGCCGAGATCGGCGTCGAGAGCAAGGTCGCGATGGCCAAGCTCAAGGAGATGGGCGAGTTCGTCAAGGGACCCGCCTCGGCGATCGCACCCCCGGTCGCCCGCAAGCTCAAGGCCGCCCTCGCGGCCGAGGGCGCCGCCAGCGCGCCCGCGGCTGAGGCCGCGAAGGCGCCGGCGAAGAGCACGGCCAAGCCCGGTGGAGCACGGACCCCCGCTGCTCCGGCACCGGCACCCGCAGCACCCGCGCCGGCCCCGGGCGCCGCGCCCAGCCCGGCACCCGCACCGAAGGCCGCGCCCGTGCCCGCACCGGCGCCGGCCGCCCCCGAGGCTGCCCCCGCAGCCGCCCCCGCGCCCGAGTCCGCGGCCCCCGCCGCGCCCGCGGCGCCGGCGCAGCAGGGCGACGACGACGGCTCGAGCGCGATCCCGCGCCCGATGGGCCGTCCCGGTGCGCCCCGTCCCGGCAACAACCCGTTCGCGTCGGCGCAGGGCATGGGCCGACCGCGCGTCGGCAACAACCCGTTCACGAGCAAGGCCGGCCCCGGCGGACCCCGTCCGGTGGCCCCTCGCCCCGGCGCTCCCCGTCCCGGCGCACCGCGTCCCGGCGCTCCGCGTCCCGGCGCTCCCCGTGCCGGTGGCGCTGGCCGCCCCGGTCCCGGCGGTCGTCCTGCCGGTGGCTTCCAGCGTGCCGGTGCGGGCGCTCCCGGTCCCGGTGCTCCCGGTCGCGGCGGTCCCGCCTTCGCCGGTCGTCCCGGTGGCGGTCGCGGTCGCGGCGGCACTGCCGGCGCGTTCGGCAAGGGTGGCGCGAAGGGCAAGTCGCGCAAGTCGAAGCGCACCAAGCGGCTCGAGTTCGAGATGCGCGAGGCGCCGTCGATCGGTGGCGTCAAGGTCCGTCGCGGTGACGGCACGACCGTCATCCGCATGCGCCGCGGCGCATCCATCGCCGACTTCGCCGAGAAGATCGACGCGAGCCCCGGCGACCTCGTGACCGTGCTGTTCCACCTCGGTGAGATGGCGACGGCGACGGAGTCGCTCGACGAGGCGACCTTCGAGCTGCTGGGCGCGGAGCTCGGCTACCGCATCCAGATCGTCAGCCCCGAGGACGAGGACAAGGAGCTCCTGGAGGGCTTCGCCATCGACCTCGAGCAGGAGCTCGAGGACGAGACCGACGAGGACCTCGTCTACCGCTCGCCGGTGGTCACGGTCATGGGTCACGTCGACCACGGCAAGACGCGACTGCTCGACGCGATCCGCGACGCCAACGTCATCGAGGGCGAGGCCGGCGGCATCACGCAGCACATCGGCGCCTACCAGGTGTGGAAGGAGCACGAGGGCGAGGACCGCGCGATCACCTTCATCGACACCCCGGGCCACGAGGCGTTCACCGCCATGCGTGCCCGTGGTGCACAGGTGACCGACATCGCGATCCTCGTGGTCGCGGCGGACGACGGCATCATGCCCCAGACGATCGAGGCGCTCAACCACGCGCAGGCGGCCAACGTGCCGATCGTGGTCGCGGTGAACAAGGTCGACAAGGAGGGCGCGAACCCCGCCAAGGTGCGCCAGCAGCTCACCGAGTACGGCCTCGTCACCGAGGAGTACGGCGGCGACACGATGTTCGTCGACGTCTCGGCGCTCGCGCGCACCGGTATCGAGGAGCTCCTCGAGGCCGTCATCCTCACCGCGGACGCGGGTCTCGACCTGCGGGCCAACCCCAACAAGGAGGCTCGCGGCGTCGCGATCGAGGCTCGCCTCGACAAGGGCCGCGGTGCCGTCGCGACCGTGCTCATCCAGTCCGGCACGCTGCACGTCGGCGACGCGATCGTCGCGGGAACGGCCTACGGCCGCGTCCGTGCGATGGTCGACGACCGCGGCGAGCTGGTCCAGGAGGCTGGCCCGTCGATGCCCGTCCAGGTGCAGGGCCTCTCGAGCGTCCCCCGTGCCGGTGACAGCTTCATCGTCACCGAGGAGGACCGCACCGCGCGCCAGATCGCCGAGAAGCGCGAGGCCGTGGAGCGCAACGCGCAGCTGGCGAAGGCCCGCAAGCGCCTGTCGCTCGAGGACTTCAAGCTCGCGCTCGAGCAGGGCAAGGTCGAGACGCTCAACCTCATCATCAAGGGCGACGTGTCGGGTGCCGTGGAGGCGCTCGAGGAGTCGCTCATGAAGATCGACATCGACGACACCGTCGACCTGCGGATCATCCACCGCGGCGTCGGTGGCGTCACCGAGTCGGACGTGAACCTGGCGACGGTCGACTCGGCCGTCATCATCGGCTTCAACGTGCGCCCCGACCCGAAGGCTCGAGAGCGCGCCGCCCGCGAGGGCGTCGACATCCGCTTCTACAACGTGATCTACGCGGCCATCGAGGACGTGGAGAACTCGCTGAAGGGCATGCTCAAGCCGGAGTTCGAGGAGAAGCAGTCGGGCGTGGCGGAGATCCGCGAGGTGTTCCGCTCGTCCAAGTTCGGCAACATCGCCGGCTGCATCGTGCGCTCGGGGACGATCACCCGCAACGCCAAGGCGCGCGTCATCCGCGACGGCGTCGTGCTGGCCGATGGCCTCGCCATCGAGTCGCTGCGCCGCTTCAAGGACGACGTCACCGAGGTCCGCACGGACTTCGAGTGCGGCATCGGCCTCGGCAAGTTCAACGATCTCCAGATCGGTGACGAGATCGAGACCACCGAGATGGTGGAGAAGCCGCGCGTCTGACACGCGAACGGATGTGGGGCGGCTGCGGTCGCCCCACACCCGTCTCTAGGACCGGAGGAATGACATGGCAGAGAACCCCAGGGCGAGGAAGATCGCCGACCGCATCCACGAGATCACCGTGCGCGCGCTGGAGCACGAGGTGCGCGACCCGCGGCTCGGCTTCGTCACGATCACGGCCGTGCGCATGACGGGCGACCTGCAGCACGCATCCATCTTCTACACGGTGTACGGCACCGATGAGGAGCGCGAGGAGACCGCGAAGGCGCTCTCGAGCGCCAAGGGCGTCGTGCGGCGCGAGATCGGCAAGGGACTGTCGCTGCGGCTGACCCCGTCGATCGAGTTCTTCCTCGACGCGCTGCCCGAGAGCGCCGCGTCGATCGAGCACCTGCTCGACGAGGCGCGCGTGCGTGACCGCGCCGCGCAGGAGGCGGCCGCCGCCGCGCAGTACGCCGGCGATGCCGACCCGTACAAGAAGCCCCGAGAAGCGGACGACGAGGACTGACCGCTGGTCGAGCCGATCCGCGCGCGCAGCGCGCTGATCGTGTCGAGACCAGCGCCACGGCCGCTCCCGGCCGCCGACCGGTCTCGACTCGTGCTGGCGCCTTCGGCGTCAGCACGGCTGACCAGCGAGCTTGGCTACGCCTCGGCGAAGCGCAGCCGTCGCGTCGCGAGGTCGGCCTCGGTCAGCCGCGCCCGGATGCGCGTGCCCGGCTCGGCCGCCGTGTCGCACGCGGCCTCCGTGGGCGGGTCGATGAGCTGGATCGTCGCGCCCTCCTTGCGGGCCGCGACCACGACGGCGTCGAACTCCTCGCCGATGCGGTGCCGCAGCACGGCGATCTCCACCGCGTCGATCGACTCCCGCTCGAGCTTCGACGCCACTTGGCCCGAGGCCTGCATGATCGCCGGGAGCCCGTCGAGCCCGGCTGCGGCCCATCCGGGGATCTCGCGACCGTTGGCGATCGCCTCGCAGTGCGCGAGCACGTAGCGGTCGACGAGCCGGCGCAGCGGCGCGGTCGCGTGCGCGTACGGCGCGCCGATCGCCGCCTGCTCGAGCTCCGACGCCTCCGACGCGTCGTCGAGCACGGTGTACGAGGCGCCGCGGAACAGCCGACGGGCCGCCTGCAGGATCGCGAGGGTCGTCGGCCTCGACCGGTCGAGGCGGCGCAGGAACGCACCGTAGTGCTCGTCCGCGGCCCACTCCTCGCCGATCGCCCGGACCTCCTTGCGGAAGAGCTCGACGTCGGCGCGCGGCGGCGCGGGCATCGTGCGCAGGATGCCCCGCTTGACCCGCAGCTGCAGGTTCGCGGCCTCCATGCCGGTCATGAGCGACAGCTGGGCGTTCCAGCGCTCGACGGGCAGCAGCTCGCGGCGCTCGATGCGGTACTCGTCGCCGTCGCGCGCGACCTGCTCCTCCGGCATGTCGAGGCTCGCGCCCTCGCGCGCCTCCTCGAGCGCGATCCGCAGCTCGCCGATCTCCTGCAGCAGGCCCAGCATCGGGTCAGCGGCGTCGACGCGCTGCTGCGCCTCTGCGTACGTCAGCTGCTCGCGGGAGCGCACGCGAGCGCGCTCGAGCGTCGTCGCGGCGACCTCGCCCGATGCATCCAGCCGCATCGTCCAGACGTAGGCGCTGCGCTCCTGACCCTCGAGCAGGCTCGCCGCGCCCTCGCTCACGATCGGCGGATGGAGCGGCACGCGGCCGTCGGGCGCGTACATCGTCTGCCCCCGCCGCCGCGCCTCCGCATCGATCGCGCCGCCCGGCTCGACGAACGCGGGCACGTCGGCGATGGCGTACCGCACGACGAAGCCGTCGCCGTCGCGCTCGAGGTGCAGTGCCTGGTCGAGGTCGGTCGAGCCCTCGGGATCGATCGTGACGAAGCCGACCGCCGTCGCGTCGGCGTCCGGGAGTCGCGGCTCGGCGGCGAACGCCTCGGCCTCGGCGAGCGCGTCGGACGGGAACTCGGCGGTGAGCCCCAGCTCCTCACGGATCGCGGCGAGGGCGGCGGCGAGCTCGTCGCTCGCATCGGTCAGACGCGCATGTCGTGCCGGCATGCGCACAACCTAGTCGGGCAGCCTGACCGCTCCGTCCGCCCGCACGATGAGGCCGTCGGCCGCGAGCGATGCGACCGCCCGCTCGAGCTGCTCGGCGTCCGGCCACAGCGGCGCGAGCTCCGACTCCGTCAGCGGCAGGTCGACGGCGCGCAGCGCTCGCAGCACCGTGCCGCGCACCTGCCGGTCGCTGCCGGCGAACCTGCCCTGCCGCGGACCCCGCTTGCCCTCGTACGGCGGGTACCCGGCTGCGCGCCACGCGCACGCGGCCGAGATCGGGCACGACTCGCACCGCGGCGCGCGCGCCGTGCAGACGAGCGCGCCGAGCTCCATGAGCGCGATGGAGACGACGGATGCGTCGGCGGGGGAGTCGGGCAGCAGCGCCTCGACGTCGGCGAGGTCGCGCCTCGCCGCCGGTCCCGCCTCGCCCTGCCCGTGCACGGCGCGAGCGATGACGCGTCGCACGTTCGTGTCGACCACCGGGTGGCGGTCGCCGAAGTGGAAGACCGCGACCGCGCGCGCGGTGTAGTCGCCGATGCCGGGGAGCGCGAGCAGCGCCTCGACGTCGCGCGGCACCTCGCCGCCGTGCCGCTCGACGATGGCGCGCGCCGCGTCCTGCAGCCGTAGCGCGCGCCGCGGGTAGCCGAGCGTGCCCCACTGCCGGAGCACCTCGTGCGTGGGCGCGTCCGCGAGGTGCGCGGACGTCGGCCAGCGCTCCAGCCAGCGGTCGATCTCGACCGCGACGCGCGAGGCCTGCGTCTGCTGCAGCATGATCTCGCTCACGAGCGTGCCCCACGCGTCGAACTCGGGCCGCCGCCACGGCAGGTCGCGGGCGCTGCCGCGGTACCAGGCCGTGAGCGCATCCAGGTCGGCGGCACGGAGCATCACGCCAGGCTAGACGAGCCGGCCTCCATCGATCGGGGGAGGTGAGGCCGACCGCCCCGCCCTAGCGTGATCGTCGTGACGGACGCCTCCCCGCTGCAGCATCCCGCGCCCGCCGTCGACCACGCGGCTGCCGCGACGGCGGCCCGTGGTCGCAGCCTCGCGCCCGACCTCGCCCGCGGTCTCATGCTGCTGCTCATCGCGCTCGCCAACGTGCCGTGGTGGCTCTACGCCGGCGAGCACGGCCTCACCAACGCGCATCCGGTCGGGTACGAGGGCGCGGACCTCGGCTACCAGCTGTTCTCGCTCGTCGCGATCGACGGCCGCTCCTACCCGCTGTTCGCGTTCCTCTTCGGGTACGGGATCTGGCAGCTCTACAGCCGGCAGTCCGCCGCAGGCACGCCCATGCGCGACGCGAAGCGCCTGCTGCAGCGACGTCACTGGTGGATGCTCGCGTTCGGGGCGGTGCACGCGCTGCTGCTGTGGTTCGGCGACATCGTCGGCGCCTACGGGATCACCGGGCTCATCGTCACGTGGCTGCTGCTGCAGCGTCGCGGTCGCACGCTCAAGGTCGTCGCGTGGGTGCTGACGGGACTGCTGCTGCTGTTCGGGCTCTTCTCGATCGTGAGCGGCATCGTGCTCAGCACCGGCGTCGCGGGCGATCCCGCCCAGTTCGCCGATGCCGGATTCCCCTCGGTGGCAGGACTCGAGGACTATCCCGTCTTCATGCTCGCGAGCATCGGCACCTGGCTCATCGCCACCGTCGGGCAGCTGTTCGCGCTCACGGTGCCGCTCGCGGTGACGCTCGGCATCCTCGCGGCCCGCCACGGACTGCTCGACCGGCCGCGCGAGCATCGCGCCGCGCTCGTGCGGATCGCCGTGGTGGGCATCGCGGTCGGCTGGGCGGGCGGCGCGCTCGCGGCCGCCCAGTTCGCGGGGCTGCTCTTCGACCCCGCCATCTCGTGGGCGACGATGGGCCTCTCGAGCCTCACCGGTGTCGCGGGCGGCGTGGGCTACGCCGCCCTCTTCGGCCTCATCGCCGCCGCGGTCGGCGCGCGCGGGGGCGCGGTGCCCCGAGCGCTCGCGGCCGTCGGCAAGCGCTCGCTCTCGAGCTACCTGCTGCAGTCGCTGCTGTTCGCACCGGCGTTCGCGGCGTGGGGCCTCGGGCTCGGGGCGGTGCTCTCGCCGCTCGGCGCGGCTGCCTTCGCGCTCGGCGTGTGGCTCGTCACGGTCGTGGTCGCCGTGGTGCTCGACCGCGCCGGCAAGCGCGGCCCGGCAGAGGCGCTGCTGCGCCGCCTCGCCTACGGCAGGCGACCGGTGGCCGCCCCGACGCCCGTCGTGTGAGCGCCTAGGCTGACGGCATGGTCGACTCCGCGCTGCTGATGAAGGCCGCCTCCTGGACGCCCGAGCAGAAGGTGCTCTACACGAGCCTCGCTGAGCAGCTCGTCCGCCGCAATCCGCGCGGGCGCAGGCTCGTGGCGGTCGAGGGCCGCGACGGCGTGGGCAAGACGCGGTTCGCGGATGCGCTGCAGGTCGCGCTCGCTCGCGCCGACGTCGAGGCGTTCCGCGCGAGCGCCGACGACTTCCACCGCGCAGAGGCGTTCCGCTACCGACAGGGTCGGAGCTCCCCGAAGGGCTACTTCGAGGACGCGTTCGACACCGAGCTGCTCGATCGCGTGCTGCTGCACCCGTTCCGCATGGGCGGGTCCACGGGCTTCATGACGCGCGCCTTCGACCTGCGGGCGGACCGCCCGGTCGAGATGGAGTGGCAGACGGCGGGACCGGACGCGGTGCTCATCGTCGACGGCGTGTTCCTGCAGCGCCCGGCGCTCGCCGGCAAGTGGCACGCCGTCATCTACCTGGAGGCGGACGACCGCGTGCGCGGCGAGCGGCTGCGTGCCAGGGACGGCGCGCACCCGGACGTCCAGCACGACTCGCACCGTCGGTATCGGGAGGCGCACGACCACTACGAGCGCACCGTCCGCCCGCGCGGCAAGGCGCTCGTCGTCGTCGACAACAGCGACTGGCGCTGGCCGAAGCAGGTCTTCGCCGACAGCTGCTAGCCCTGCCGCCCGAGTCGAGACCATCGCGACGGGCGCTCCTGCCGAGCTGAGGGGGTCGGTCTCGACTCGCGCGGCCGCCGGGGCGGCCGTGCGGCTCGACCGGCAGCGGTCGCTGCTCGCGCTGCCGCCCGAGTCGAGACCATCGCGACGGGCGCTCCTGCCGAGCTGAGGGGGTCGGTCTCGACTCGCGCGGCCACCGGGGCGGCCGTGCGGCTCGACCGGCAGCGGTCGCTGCTAGCCGAGCCGCCGCACCGCCGACGCCGGCAGGAAGCGACCGGTCCGCTCCACCTCGTGCACGAGCTCGACGAGCGACGCGTTCACCGGCGCCTCCCGGCCGATGCGCGCAGCGGCCGCGACCACCGCGCCGTTGATGTGGTCGACCTCCGTCACCTGCCCGCGCCGGATGGACTGCTGCGTGGACCCCAGGTTCGGCACATCGCCCAAGCGGTCCTTGATGCGCAGCGGCACCTGCTGCGCGATCCTGCGCGGCGCGAACGCGACGACGCGCACGAGCAGCGGCGTCAGGCCCTGCAGGGGCTGGAACCGCACTCCCGACGCGAGCCCGATCCGCGCCGTCTCGCGCATGGAGGCGAGCATCACCCGCCGAAGCCCCGGGTCGCGGATCACGTCCTGCACCGAGTGCCCGACGATCGCGGGCAGCGCGTTCACCATGTTGATGAGCAGCTTCGTCCACTGCGCGCCCTCGATCGACGGCGTCTCGGTCGTCGGCAGCGCTTCGCCGAGCAGCGCCGCGAAGCGCGACCCCTCCGCGCCGCCGACGATCGTCTCGCCCGGCGCCGTGACCGTGATGGCGCCCGGCTCCATGGAGTTCGCCGCCATGAGGGCGATGCCGCCGGCGACGCGCGAGTGGCCCAGCAGGTCGGCGGCAGCCCGCTCGCCGCCGAGCCCGTTCTGCACGACGAGCAGGGGCACGCCGTCGAGGTGCGCGCGGTTTGCCTCGAGCGCCGCGACGGCCCCGGTCGCCTTCGTCGTCAGGATCGCGACGTCCGGCGTGGCCTCGAGCACCTCGATCGCGGTGACGGCCGCCGTGCGGGTGCCGTAGCCGCCCCGCAGTCGCAGCCCATGGTCGCGGATGGCAGCGAGGTGCTCGCCGCGCGCCGTGACGGTCACGTCGTGGCCCTGGGCATCCAGCAGCGCCGCGATCGTGCCGCCGATCGCCCCGGCGCCGATCACGGCGACCCGCTGTCGCGGCGCGGCTGCCTGGCCGGTCTCGGTCGTCATGGCCAGCAGGCTATCCGGGGTGCGGATGTCGGCGGCTCGCCCTACGCTCCTCGCAGGCTCGCGCGACGGCGCGCGAGGGAGGGGGAGCCATGGCCGACCAGGCGGCACCGAGCGAGGCGGCACCCGCGCAGCCGCGCCTCACGGCGAAGCGGTTCCACGAGCATCCGGGCGTCGACGACTGGCGCGTGCTCTTCTGGGGCGCGCACGCCTTCTACGCGTGCGACTCGTTCTCGCACGCGGTGCGGCTCGTCGACGCGATCGGCGAGGTGGCGGCAGCGGTCGGCCACGCGCCGGACGTCGACGTGCGGCCGACCGGCGTGACCATCCGCACCGCGACGCGGCGCGACGGCGGGCTGAGCGAGCTCGATGCCCGGCTCGCGCAGGGCGTCTCCGAGGCCGCGCACCGCCTGGGCTGCCGCCCCGATCCGTCGACGCTCATGGTGACGGGCATAGCGGTCGCCCAGGACCGCGGCGCCGACGTGCGTCCGTTCTGGGCCGCCGTCATGGGCTACGACCCGCTCGGCGACGAGGACGCCATCGACCCGCAGCGCCGCAACCCGCACGTCTGGCTGCACGAGCTCGACCCGCCCCGGCCCGGCCGCGGCCGCACGCACATCGACATCTCGGTGCCTGCCGACCACGCCGAGGCGCGGGTCGCCGCCGCGGTCGCGGCCGGCGGGCGCGTCGTGCGCGAGGAGCCGGGACGCTGGTGGACGATCGCCTCGCCGGAGAACCACGGCGTCGACATCGCGTCGTGGCCCGACGTCGAGGACTTCGACGAGGATCCGGGCGGTGGGCCCGACGAGGAGCGGCCCGCGGCGAGCGACTAAACTCGACGGGTGCCCGCAGCCCCCGCAGCCCCCGACGGCATCCTGCTCGTCGACAAGCCCCAGGGCATCACGAGCCATACCGCGGTGAGTCGCGCGCGACGTGCGCTCGGCACCCGAAAGGTCGGCCACGCCGGCACGCTCGACCCGATGGCGACGGGGCTGCTCATCCTCGGCGTCGGCCCGTCCACGCGGCTGCTGACGCACATGGTCGGGCTCGACAAGACCTACGTCGCGACCATCGCGCTCGGCGCCGCGACGACCACCGACGACGCCGAGGGGGAGGTGACGACGACGGCGGATGCGTCCCACGTCACCGAGGCCGACCTCGCGGCTCCGATGGCGGCGCTGACGGGCGACATCGAGCAGCGCCCCTCCTCGGTGAGCGCGATCAAGGTCGACGGCGAGCGAGCCTACGCCCGCGTGCGCGCGGGGGAGCAGATCGAGCTCGACGCGAGACCCGTGACGGTCGCCCGCTTCGAGGCGATCGCGTTCCGCCCGGGCACGACCGCCGAGCTCGACGTCGTCGTCGACTGCTCGAGCGGCACGTACATCCGGGCTCTCGCCCGCGACCTGGGCGCAGCCCTCGGCGTCGGAGGCCACCTCACCGCCCTCCGGCGCACGCGCATCGGCCCGTTCGCGGTCGACGGCGCTCCCGGCGCCGACGCGCTGCCCGAGTCGGGCGCCGACGCGCTGCTGATGCCGCCCGCCCTGGCCGCCGCGCGCATCCTGCCGGTCGCGGAGCTCGACGACGAGCGCGCCGCCGACCTCTCGAACGGTCGCCGCACGGAGGCGCTCGAGGGCGAGACGGGCATCGTGGCCGCCGTGCACGGCGACCGCCTCGTGGGGATCGCCCGCGTCGCGGGGCGACGGCTCCTCCCGGTCACGAACTTCCCCAACCCGACCGGACCGGCGGGCACGGCATGATCAGCTGGCTCATGCTCGCGCAGGCGAGCACGCTCGGGGTGATCGGCGCCGCGGTCGCGATCGTGGGCATCGCGCGGAAGCCCTTCAACGACTGGGTGTTCGCGGCCGCGGCGATCGCGCTGCTGTCGCTCATCGTGCAGGTCGTCGCGTCGATCATCGCGCCGCTGGCCGGCGCGGGCCCGACGGGCGACCTGCTCGAGTACTGGACGTACCTCATCACCGCGCTCATGATCCCGCCGGCCGCGGTCATGTGGGCGCTCGTCGACAAGAAGGGGGAGTGGTCGACGCTCGTCGTGGGCGTCGGCATCCTCGCGGTCGCGGTGATGGTCTACCGCATGCACCAGATCTGGTTCGTGCAGGTCGCCTGAGCGCGACCAGCGCTGAGCCGAGCGAATAGACTCGATCCGATGAGCGAGCGCAAGCATGCCGGGATCGGCCGAGTCCTCGTCGCGGTGTACGCGGTGCTGGCCATGGCGGCGACCGGCCGCTCGTTCGTGCAGATCGTGCAGCGCTTCGACGAGGCGCCGCTCGCGTACGCGCTGAGCGCCGTCGCCGCCGTCGTGTACATCCTGGCCACCGTCGCGCTCGCGATGCGAGGGGATGCCTGGCGCCGGGTCGCGCTCGCGGCCGTCTGCTTCGAGCTGCTGGGCGTGGTCGTCGTCGGCGCGCTCTCGCTCGCCGCGCCAGAGCTCTTCGCGCACGACACCGTGTGGAGCCGCTTCGGCATGGGCTACCTCTTCATCCCGGCCGTCCTGCCGTTCCTCGGGCTGTGGTGGCTGCGCTCGAGCCGCGAGCGGGTGGCGGCATGAGCGGCCTCGCCGAGCGCGGCCTCGGCTGGATCGAGCAGCTCGAGCCCGCGCCGTCGGCGGTCACGATCGGCAAGTTCGACGGCGTGCACATCGGCCACCAGCGGATCATCGAGCAGCTGCGAGCGCTCGCCGAGCCGGCCGGGCTCGCGACCACGGTCGTCACCTTCGACCGCAACCCGCTCGAGGTCGTGCGCCCCGACCGCGCGCCCACGCCGCTCGTCTCGCTCGCGCACAAGATCGAGCTGCTGCGCGAGGCGGGCGCGGACCGCGTCGTCGTCGTGCCGTTCACGCCCGAGACAGCGGCCCAGCCCGCGCGCGAGTTCGCCGAGCGGGTGCTCTTCGACGGCCTCGGCGCCCGCGTGCTGCTCGTCGGCGACGACTTCCGCTTCGGGGCCTGCGGCGCCGGCGACGCCGCCCTGCTGCGCGAGCTCGCCGAGCCGCGCGGCGCGCGCGTCGAGTCGATCGAGGACATCTGCTTCGCCGACGGGCGCCGGGTCTCGAGCACCTGGATCCGCGAGGCGCTCGCGCTCGGCCGCATCGACGAGGCGAACGGCATGCTCGGGCGGCGCCACCTGCTGCGCGGCGACGTCGTGCGCGGCTTCCAGCGCGGCCGCGCGCTCGGCTACCCGACCGCCAACCTCGGCGCGCCGGTCGAGGGCTTCATCCCCGCCGACGGCGTCTACGCGGCGCTCGCGCACGTCGACGCCGGCACCTTCGCCGCCGCGGTCTCGATCGGCGACAACCCGACCTTCGACGGCGTCGCGGCCAAGACGGTCGAGGCCTACCTGCTCGACGTCGACCTCGACCTCTACGACCGACCGATCGCGCTCGAGCTCGTCGACTTCGTGCGCTCCATGCACCGGTTCGAGGACCTCGACAGCCTCATCGCGCAGATGGGTCGCGACGTCGACCGGACTCGCGAGATCATCACCGCCGCGAGCGCCTGACCCGTCGCCGACGGCCCGCCGGCGGTCCCCGCTCGGTAGACTCTCGTGCACCCATCCGCCCGCGCGCATCCGCTCGGGTCGAGCAGGAGGAACAGCGTGACCACACCCAGCGCAGCGCTCGCGCCCGCAGAGCGGGCCGTCCAGCTGCTCGGCAGCGACCTCTCCGAGGTCGTGCTCCGGCAGCACCTCGAGGGGCTCCCGAGCGTCGACGCGGTCGGGCTCGAGGCCCGCGCGGCGGGGCTCGGCACGCGCTCGATCAAGACCACCTCCAAGCAGGCGGCGCTCGACCTCGTCATCCGCATGATCGACCTCACGACCCTGCAGGGTGCGGACACCCGCGGCAAGGTGCACTCGCTGGTCGCGAAGGCGCTCGTGCCCGACGCATCCGACCCCTCCACGCCCCGGCCCGCGGCCGTGTGCGTCTACGGCGACATGGTCGGCAACGCGCGGGATGCGCTCGGCTCGGCCTGGAGCGCGGGTCGCGACGACGGGATCAACATCGCCGCGGTCGCGACGGCCTTCCCCGCCGGCCGAGCGAGCCTGCCGGTGAAGCTGCAGGACACGCGCGACGCCGTCGCCGCCGGTGCCGATGAGATCGACATGGTCATCGACCGCGGCGCCTTCCTCGAGGGCAACTACGGCAAGGTGTTCGACGAGATCGTGCTCACCAAGGAGGCGTGCCGCCGCGACGACGGCAGCTACGCGCACCTCAAGGTGATCCTCGAGACAGGCGAGCTCGTCACCTACGACAACGTGCGCCGCGCCTCGTGGCTCTCGATCCTCGCCGGCGGCGACTTCATCAAGACGTCGACCGGCAAGGTGCAGCCCGCGGCGACGCTGCCGGTGACGCTGCTCATGCTGCAGGTCGTGCGCGACTGGGAGCGGCTGACGGGCGAGCGCATCGGCGTGAAGCCCGCCGGCGGCATCTCGACCGCGAAGGACGCGATCAAGTACCTCGTCACCGTCGCCGAGACGTGCGGCGAGACGTGGCTCGACCCGCACCTGTTCCGCTTCGGCGCATCCAGCCTGCTCAACGACGTGCTGCAGCAGCGCCAGAAGCTCACGACCGGCCGGTACTCCGGCCCCGACTACGTCACGATCGACTGAGGCACCCCATGGCATTCCTGGACTACGCGCCGGCTCCCGAGTCGACCTCCATCCTGAACCTTCGGGACGAGTACCGCCTCTGGATCGGCGGGGAGTGGGTGACCGGCGGCGGCACCGCCTTCGCGTCGATCTCGCCCTCCACCGAGCGGCAGATCGCGATGTTCGCGAGCGCCGACGAGGGCGACGTGGACGCGGCGGTCGCGGCAGCGCGCACCGCGTTCCGCACCGTCTGGGGCCCGATGTCGGGCCGCGACCGCGGCAAGTACCTCTTCCGCATCGCGCGCATCCTGCAGGAGCGCGCGCGAGAGCTGGCGGTCGCCGAGTCGCTCGACAACGGCAAGCCCATCAAGGAGACGCGCGACGCCGACGTGCCCCTCGTCGCCCAGTGGTTCTTCCACTGCGCCGGATGGGCCGACAAGCTCGACTACGTCGGCTTCGGTGCCGCGCCGCAGCCGCACGGCGTCGCGGCGCAGATCATCCCGTGGAACTTCCCGCTGCTCATGCTCGCGTGGAAGGTCGCGCCCGCGCTCGCGGCCGGCAACACGGTCGTGCTGAAGCCCGCCGAGACGACCCCGCTCACCGCGATGCTGTTCGCCGAGATCTGCGAGCAGGCCGGCCTGCCCGCCGGCGTCGTCAACCTCATCACCGGCGCGGGCGAGACAGGCGCGGCGCTCGTGCGCCACCCCGACGTCGACAAGGTCGCCTTCACGGGCTCGACCGCCGTCGGCCGCGAGATCGCGAAGGCGATCGCCGGCACCGACAAGAAGCTCACCCTCGAGCTGGGCGGCAAGGGCGCGAACATCGTCTTCGACGACGCACCGCTCGACCAGGCCATCGAGGGCATCGTCGACGGCATCTTCTTCAACCAGGGGCAGGTGTGCTGCGCGGGCAGCCGACTGCTCGTGCAGGAGAACGTGCACGACGCCGTGCTCGAGCGCCTCAAGGAGCGCATGGCGACGCTGCGCCTGGGCGACCCGCTCGACAAGAACACCGATGTCGGCGCCATCAACTCCGCCGAGCAGCTCGAGCGCATCACGCGCCTCGTGGCGCAGGGCGAGGTCGAGGGCGGCGAGCGCTGGGCGCCGGCGTGCGAGCTCCCCGAGCAGGGGTTCTGGTTCGCGCCGACCGTCATCACCGGCGTCGAGGCGTCGTCGACGATCGCCCGCGAGGAGATCTTCGGACCGGTGCTGTCGGTGCTGACGTTCCGCACCCCCGACGAGGCGATCGCGAAGGCGAACAACACGCCCTACGGCCTCTCGGCCGGCATCTGGAGCGACAAGGGCAGCCGCGTGCTCGCGGTCGCCGACAAGCTGCGCGCCGGCGTCGTCTGGACCAACACGTTCAACAAGTTCGACCCGACGAGCCCGTTCGGCGGCTACAAGGAGTCCGGCTACGGCCGCGAGGGCGGCGTGCAGGGCATGCAGGCATACCTGAAGGCAGGCAAGTGATGGCGACGCCCACGAAGACGACGACCGTCCGCCTCGACGTGCCGAAGACCTACAAGCTGTTCATCGGCGGCGCCTTCCCCCGCAGCGAGTCCGGCCGGGTCACCGAGGTGCGCGGCCCCGACGGCGCGTTCGTCGCCAACGTCGCCAAGGCATCCAGGAAGGATGCGCGCGACGCCGTCCGTGCGGCCCGCAAGGCGCAGTCGGGCTGGGCCGGCGCGACCGCCTACAACCGCGGCCAGGTGCTGTACCGCGTCGCCGAGGTGCTCGAGGGCCGCAAGGCGCAGTTCGTCGACGAGCTCGTGCGCACCGAGGGCCTCTCCGCCGCACGGGCACGGCAGCAGGTCGAGGACGCGATCGACCTCTGGGTTTGGCACGCCGGCTGGACCGACAAGATCGCCCAGATCGGCGGCAACGCGAACCCGGTGGCCGGTCCCTACTTCAACCTGTCGCTGCCGGAGCCGACCGGCGTCGTCGCGATCGTCGCCCCTCAGTCGCAGGGCCTCGTCGGGCTCGCGTCGGTCGTCGCGCCCGCGCTCGTCACCGGCAACGCCGTCGTCGTGATCCCGGCGGCCTCGTCGCCGCTCGTGGCGATCTCGCTCGCCGAGGTGCTCGCGACGAGCGACCTGCCCGGCGGCGTCGTGAACGTGCTCACCGGCGACCCGGCAGAGCTCGCCCCGTGGCTCGCGGGCCACGCCGACGTCAACGCGCTCGACCTCACCGGCGCGGGCGACCTCGACTGGGTCGAGCTCGAGGTCATCGCGGCCGACACCCTCAAGCGCGTCATCCGCCCCGAGCCGGGCCTCGCGCCCGAGACGCCGCACCGCATCCTCGCGCTCACCGAGACGAAGACGGTCTGGCACACGAAGTCGCGCCTGTAGCCATGACCGGAGGGCATGCGCACGCGCACGCCCACGCGCATGGTCGTGGCGGTGCGGATGCGTCGGGCACGACCCGCATCGCGGTCGCGTTCGGCATCACCGCGGCATTGCTCGTCGCGCAGATCGTCGGCTCGATCGTCACCGGCTCGCTCGCGCTGCTCGTCGACACGGTGCACATGCTCACCGACGTCGCGGGGCTCGGCGTCGCGCTGGGCGCGCAGGCGCTGCTGCGGCGCCCGCCGTCCGGCACGCGCACGTGGGGGCTCGTGCGCGTCGAGGTGCTCGCGGCAGCCGCGCAGTCGGCGGCGCTGCTCGTCGTCGCCCTGGTCGTGGTGGTCGAGGGCGTGCGGCGGCTCGCGGAGCCGACCGAGGTGCCGGGGCCGCTGCTGCTCGTCTTCGGCGTCGTGGGGCTCGCCGGCAACCTCGTCGCCCTCGGCGTGCTCGCCGGCGGTCGGCGCTCCAGCCTCAACCTGCGGGCGGCGTTCCTCGAGGTGCTGAACGACGCGATCGGCTCGGTCGCCGTCATCGCTGCGGCGCTCGCGATCTGGCTGTGGGGCTTCCAGCAGGCCGACCTCATCGCGAGCGCGCTCGTCGCCGTGCTCATCGTGCCGCGCGCGGTCGTGCTGCTGCGCGACTCGGGTCGCATCCTGCTCGAGGCGACGCCCGCCGAGCTCGACCTCGACGAGGTGCGCGCGCACCTCGAGCGGCAGGCGCACGTGCTCGGCGTGCACGACCTGCACGCGACGACGCTCGGCACGGGCACCCACCAGCTGACCGCGCACGTCGTCGTCGAGGAGGCGTGCTTCCGCGACGGGCACGCGCCGCGCATCCTCGACGCGCTGCAGGCGTGCGTGGCCGAGCACTTCCCGGTGCCGCTCGAGCACGCGACCTTCCAGCTCGAGCCGCCCGGCCACGCCGAGCACGAGTCGCGCCTGCACGCCTGACCCGCGGCCGCTGTTCCTCTCGCCCCGGCCGTTCCGGTACCGATCTGCGGGTGCAGGCCGTCCTCACCCGCACTTCGGTACCGGAAACGCGCCCGACTCGGAGGGCCGGCGGGCCTGCGGTACCGAACTGCCCGTTCCGGCGGGCTGGAGGCGGCAACTCGGTACCGCGGACGCCTGCCGCGGGCTAGCGTGTCGCCAAGGAGGGCCTCGATGGAGCGGATCGCCAACCCGGTCACGGGCAGTCTCGACGACGGGTCGATGCCTGCGGTGCCGCCGACCCGGCTCATGGTGCTGTGCCGCTACGGGTTCGCCCTCTGGCTGCCGGTCTATGTGCTGGCCTCGATGGCGCTCGCAGACACGGGCATGCAGAGCTGGGCTGTGCACTTCGCGCTCATGATCCCGATGCTCCTGCTCGCCGCAGGCGCGAACGGCTCGTGGTGGCGACCGGCGCCGTGGGGCGCATGGCAGGCATGGACGCTCGTGGAGATCGGCGTGCTCCTGCTCGGGACGATCGTCGCCGTCATGGCCGGACCGCTCGCGATGACGGTCGCCATGACCCTGCTCATCGGCGGGGCGCTCGGCGTCGCCGCCTCGCACGTGCGGCGCGCACGCTCGGACGGCACATCGTGAGCGGCGGAGGGGCCTCGATGGAGCGGATCGCGAACCCGATGTCGGCCGGGGTCAGCAGCTGGGCGTCCGCGCCGCCCCCGACGCGGCTGATGCTCGTCTGCCGCTACGCGTGGCCGCTGTGGGTCGCCGCGGGCATCTTCGTCTGGAGTGCGAGGGCAGAGGATCAGTGGCCGCAGTGGTGGATGGTCGCGTCGATGACGTGGATGGTCGGGTCCTGGCTGCTCGGTGCTGGAGCGAACGGGTCGTGGTGGTCGGGGCCCTTCGACGCGTGGCACATCGGCATGGGCATCGTGAGCACCGTGCTCATCGTGGCGCTGGGCTGGAGCCTGCTGGTCGACGACCGGCTGATCAGCGCGTTCGCCGCCATGGCGACGATCGGTGCCGTGCTCGGCGTCGCAGGGCTCCATGCCTGGCGGTCCATGCAGCGACGCCGCCCCTGACCGTCAGCCGAGCACGCGCACGAACTCGCCCCACGACATCCGCTCGACCACGCCCTCGGCGGCCGCCGCGAGCACGGGGTCGTCGGTGACGAGCGCGTCGGCCTGCAGCGACGCGACCGCGAGCACCTCCGCGGGCGCGATCTCGGCCCAGTCGAGCCGCTCCGCGATGCGCCATGCGGTCGCGCGCGAGACGCGGTCGGCGAGCAGCCGCATCTTCAGGCCCGCGATGCCGTCGAGCACCGCGCGCACCTCGCTCGCGTCGGTGCCGCCCGCACGGACCTCCGAGTAGAGCAGCTGCATCGCCTGCGAGCGCAGGCTGCCGGCTCCGACGAGTTGGTGCTCGCCGACGACGATGCCCTCCCGGACGATCCGCAGCGCCGTCGGCGCGTCGATGGCGAAGCGCATCAGCAGCTCCTCTCGATCAGGTCGGCGTACCAGCGGCACCCGTCGAGCCACGTGTCGATGCGGATGCGCTCGTCGCGCGCGTGCAGGGTGAGCCGCTCCTCGCGCGTCATCGAGAACGGCGCGAAGCGGTAGACGCGATCGGTGATGCGGTGCGCGTGCCGGCCGTCGGTGCCGCCGAGCATCACGTAGGGGACGGTGCGCACGTCAGGGCGCAGCCGCGCGATCGCCCCCTCGATGTCGGCCCAGCCCGGCCCGCTCGACGGGCTCTCGGGGCTCGGCCCGTGCCCGTGGAGCACCGAGAGCTCGACGAGCGGGTCGGCGATCGCGCGGCGCACTTGCGCGACCGTCTCGTCGAGGCTCGAGCCGACGGCGATGCGCGCGTTCACGACCGCGACCGCCTCCTCGGCGAGCGCGTTCGGGGCTGCAGCGCCCGACAGCTGCGTCACGACGGCGGTCGTCGAGAGCATCGCGCGCGTCTCGTCGCCGCGGGCGAGGATGCGCTCCACGAGCCGCCGCGATCGCCGCACGTTGCGCAGCACCGCGCCCTGCGGCCCGCGCGCCTCGGCGCCGAGCAGCTCGAGCATCCGCAGCGCCGGCTCCGGCAGCGAGCGGGGGAACGAGGCGCGATCGAGGCGCCGGATCGCGCGCGCGAGCCGCGACGTCGCCGGCAGGCGAGGCGGTGTCGACGCGTGCCCGCCCACCTGCGCGACGCGCATCCGGATGTTGGCGAAGCCCTTCTCCGCCACCCCGACGACCGCGACCTGGCGCTCGACGCCAGCGATGGGCGGCTCGATGATCGCGCCGCCCTCGTCGAGCGCCCACGCGGGCCGCACGCCTCGCGCGTCGAGCTCGGCGATCGCCGACGCGGCCCCCGTGCCCATCGTCTCCTCGTCGTGGCCGAAGAGCAGCCACACGTCGCGCGCGGGCCGGAAGCCGGCCTCGAGCAGCGCCTCGACCGCGACGCAGATCCCCACGAGCGAGCCCTTGTCGTCGAGCGTGCCGCGCCCCCACACGTGCGTCGCGTCGCGGTGGCCGTCGTAGGGCGGATGCGCCCACCCGGCGGGCGGGGCGGGCACGACGTCCTGGTGCGCCATGAGCAGCGCGGGAGCGCCCTCGCCCCGGCCGGGCCAGCGCGCGAGCAGCGTCGCGCCGACCGCCTCGACCTCGAGCGCGCCGAACAGGCGGGGGAAGCGCTCGCGCAGCGCCGCCTGGAACCCGGGCAGCTGCTCGGGCAGCTCGGTGGGCACGCGCACGAGCGCGATGAGGTCGTCGATCGCCGACTCGTCGATGCGCACCACGCGAGCAGGCTATCCGGCGCGTTAGCGTGGGAGGCAACCATCGAAGGAGGCCCCCGTGGGCGTCGCGGACAACACGCGCGAGATCGAGTCGACGATCGTCACCGATCTCTCCGAGCGGATGAGCTACGGCGCGTACCTCGGGCTCGACACGCTGCTCGCGTCGCAGCACCCGAGGAGCGAGCCCGAGCACCACGACGAGCTGCTCTTCATCATCCAGCACCAGACGACCGAGCTCTGGCTCAAGCTCGTCATCCACGAGCTCGACGACGCACGGAGGCTCCTCGCCGCCGATCAGCTCGGCGCCGCGCTCAAGCGCATCGCCCGCGTGAAGCACATCCAGGAGGTGCTGACGCAGCAGTGGTCCGTGCTCGCGACGCTCACGCCGACCGAGTACGTGCAGTTCCGCGGCGCGCTCGCGAGCGCATCGGGCTTCCAGTCGGCGCAGTACCGGCTCGTCGAGTTCGCGCTCGGCAACAAGCACGAGCGCATGCTGCAGGTGTTCGCCTCGGATGCCGACGACCACGCGGCGCTCGCGGCCGAGCTCGAGCGGCCCAGCCTCTACGACGAGTTCCTGCGGCTGCTCGCGCGCCGTGGCCACCCGGTGCCGACCGAGGTCCTCGAGCGTGACGTGCGCAAGGCGCACGTGTTCAGCGAGCCGCTCGTCGACGTCTTCACGCGCATCTACACCGATGTCGGGCAGCCGGAGACCTCGGAGCACTGGCGCGAGTACGAGGCCTGCGAGGAGCTCGTCGACCTCGAGGACAACTTCCAGTTCTGGCGGTTCCGCCACCTGCGCACCGTCACCCGCACCATCGGGATGAAGACCGGCACCGGCGGCTCGAGCGGCACCGACTTCCTGCGCCGCGCGCTCGACCTCACCTTCTTCCCCGAGCTGTACGCGGTGCGCACCCGGATCGAGGAGTGACCTCGCCGATCGTCGCCCGCGTCGAGCGGGCGCGCATCGACGGCCGCTGGGTGACGGATGCGGTGGTCGAGCTGAGCGAGTCGGGCATGCGCCTCGTGCCGGCGGACGAGGTGCCGGCGAAGGTCCGCACGCGCATCCGCGGCGCCCTCATGCCGCCCATCACCGACGCCCACGTGCACCTCGGCCTCACCGACGCGAGCGACCGCCGGCCGACCGCCCTCGGTCGCGTGCTCGACCTCGGCTGGGCGCCGGATGCGCTCCCCGGCATCGTGGACGCCGCGCGCGCAGCGCACCGCGGCCTCGACGTGCGGGTCGCGGGCGCGTTCCACGCCGCGGTCGGCGGCTACCCCTCCGACCGCGCCTGGGCGCCGCCGGGCGCCGTCGCCGAGCTGGCGGACGCGAGCGACGCCGCCCGCTCCGTGCGCGCCCACGCCGCCGCCGGCGCATCCGTCATCAAGGTCACGCTCCACGCCGAGGCGGGGCCGGTGCTCGACGACGCGCTGCTCGCGGCGCTCGCGGGCGAGGCGCACGCGGTCGACCTGCAGCTCGTCGCCCACGTGCAGGGCGAGGGCATGACGGAGCGCGCGCTGGCCGCCGGCGTCGACGTGCTCGCGCACACCCCGTGGACGGAGCGGCTGAGCGACGCCGTCATCCGCGCCGCCGCCGGGAGCCAGACCTGGATCTCGACGCTCGCGATGCATGGCCGCGGCGGCGACGACCTCGCCTTCGCGCGGGCGACCGACAACCTGGCCCGCTTCGCGGCCGCCGGGGGAGCGGTCGCCTACGGCACCGACCTCGGCAACGGCAGCGAGCGCTTCGACCTCGACGCCCAGGAGATCGCCGCGCTGCGGCAGGCCGGGATCGAGGGCACCGCCCTCGTCGACGCACTGCTGGCCGAGTGGCTGCTGCCGGCCGGCGACACGTTCGGCGGCGACGCACGCGTCGTCGACGACGCGTCGTTCCTCGCCCGCCTCGACCGCGCGAGCTCGCTGCCCCTCAGCTGGTACGACATGGAGGACGAACGATGACCGCCGCACCACTCGCCGCCCGGGCCGACGAGCTCGACGCCACCGACCCGCTCGCCGAGCACACCGCCGCGTTCGTGCGCGACGGCGACGTCGTCGCGTACCTCGACGGCAACTCGCTCGGCCGCCCGCTCGCCGCGCTCGAGGAGCGCTTCGCGAGCTTCATCGCCCACGACTGGGGCGCACGGCTCATCCGGAGCTGGGACGAGGGGTGGATGCGTCGGCCCTTCGACCTGGGCGACCGGATCGGCGCGCTCGTCGGCGCGGGCGCCGGCCAGGCGTTCGTCGGCGACTCGACCACGGTGCTGCTCTACAAGCTCGTGCGCGCGGCAGCCGACGCGCAGGCCGCCACGGGCCGCACCGAGATCGTCATCGACGACGACAGCTTCCCGACCGACCGGTTCGTGGTCGAGGGCGTCGCCGCGGAGCGCGGGCTCGAGGTGCGCTGGATCGAGGTCGACCGCGCGGCGGGCGTCACGCTCGAGCAGGTCGAGGCGGCGGTGGGGGAGCGCACGGCGCTCCTGCTGCTCAGCCACGTCGCCTACCGCTCCGGCCACGTCGCCGACGTCGAGGCCATCACGCGCGCCGCGCACGACGCGGGTGCGCTCGTGCTCTGGGACCTCTGCCACTCGGCAGGCGTCATCCCCACAGAGCTCGACGCGTGGGGCGTCGACCTCGCGGCCGGATGCACGTACAAGTACCTGAACGGCGGCCCCGGCTCGCCCGCGTTCGCCTACGTGCGCGACGACCTGCAGTCGAGGCTCTCGCAGCCCATCCAGGGCTGGATGGGGGCAGCGGACGTCTTCGCGATGGCGCCGAGCTATGCGCCCGCACCCGACCTCCGGCGCTTCGCGAGCGGCACGCCGCCGGTGCTCGCGACGGTGGCGCTCGAGGCGATGGTCGAGCTGCTCGAGCGGGTCGGCATCGACGCCGTGCGCGAGAAGTCGATCGCGCTCACCGACTTCGCCGAGGAGGCGCTCGCGGCGCACGTGCTGCCGCTCGGCGCGCGGCTCGCGAGCCCGCCGGCCGGCCCCAGCCGCGGCAGCCACCTGACGGTGACGCATCCGGCGTTCCGCGCCGTCACCGAGCGCCTGTGGGCGCGCGGCGTGATCCCCGACTTCCGTGGCCCCGACGGCATCCGGGTGGGGCTGTCGCCGCTCAGCACCACCTTCGCCGAGGTGGAGCTCGGGATCGCGGCGATCGGCGAGGAGCTGCGGACCGCCCTCGCCTGAGCGCACGAGGGCCCCGGCTAGGCTTCAAGGGCGGGCGACCCCCGCGACGCGTCCACGCCCCGCCCACCCCGGCGGGCACAAGGCAATGGAGCCAGCAATGACCGACATCCCCCCGTACAAGCTCGAGCCGGCACCGCAGGGCGAGCGCATCTACGCCGGCCCGACCCGCATCGAGCGCGACTCGCTCGGCGAGCTGCCCGTGCCGGCCGACGCGTACTGGGGGATCCACACCGAGCGGGCGCTCCACAACTTCCCCATCACCGGCCGCTCCATCTCGGTCTACTCCGACCTCGTGAACGCGCTCGCGGTCGTCAAGCAGGCGTGCGCCCGCGCCAACCGCGAGATCGGCGTGCTCGACCCCGACAAGGCCGACCTCATCGACCGCGTCTGCGTGCGCATCCGCGGCGGCGAGCTGCACGACCAGTTCAAGGTCGGCGTCATCCAGGGCGGCGCGGGCACGTCCACGAACATGAACACCAACGAGGTCATCGCCAACGCGTGCCTCGTCGAGCTCGGCCACACGAAGGGCGACTACGAGCACTTCAGCCCCATCGACGACGTCAACCGCTCGCAGTCGACGAACGACACCTACCCGACCTCGATCAAGGTGGCGATGTCGTTCACGCTGCGGCGCCTGCTCGACGAGCTCGAGCGGCTCGCGGACGCGTTCGACCGCAAGGGCGTGGAGTTCCGCGACGTGCTCAAGGTCGGCCGCACGCAGATGCAGGACGCCGTCCCGATGACCCTCGGCCAGGAGTTCCGCGGCTTCGCCGTCACCCTGCGCGAGGACTACGACCGGCTGCACGAGACGATCAAGTGGCTCAGCGAGGTCAACCTCGGCGCGACCGCGATCGGCACCGGCATCACCGCCGACCCCCGCTATGCGGAGGCCGCATCGAGGCACCTCGCAGAGCTCACCGGCCTGCCGATCCTGCCGGCCGCCGACCTCATCGAGGCGACGAGCGACACCGGCGTGTTCATGACGCTCTCGGGCGCGCTCAAGCGCTCCGCCGTCAAGCTCTCGAAGATCTGCAACGACCTGCGGCTGCTCTCGTCCGGCCCGCAGGCGGGGCTCGGCGAGATCACGCTGCCGCCCAAGCAGGCCGGCTCGTCGATCATGCCCGGCAAGGTCAACCCGGTCATCCCCGAGGTCGTCAACCAGGTCGCCTTCGCGGTCATCGGCTCGGACGCGACCGTCACCGCAGCCTCCGAGGCCGGGCAGCTGCAGCTCAACGCCTTCGAGCCGGTCATCGCGCACCAGATCCTGCAGAGCCTGCACTGGATGACGCAGGCGTGCCTCACGCTGCGCGTGAACTGCATCGACGGCATCGAGGCCAATCGCGAGCGGCTCAGCATGATGGTCGGCACCTCGGTCGGCGTCGTCACGGCGCTCACGCCGTACCTCGGCTATGCCGACTCCGCGAAGCTCGCCCACGAGGCGCTGACGAGCAGCAAGTCCATCGCCGACCTCGTCGTCGAGGCCGGGCTCATGGACCGCGAGCGCGTCGAGAAGCTGCTCGCGCCCGCGAGGCTGTCAGGGCTGCAGCCGGTGACGCAGGCGATCCCGGTGATCTCGCCCGACGACCTGCCCTGAGCGGGGGGCGGGAGTCGGTACGCTCCTGACGTGACCGCCTCACCACCCCTGTCGCCGCTCGTGCGCACGGACGGGCCGAACGTCGGCATGATCGCCGGCATCATCGGCATCGTCATGCTCGCGGTCGCCTCGTTCGGGGTCATCCTCTTCCTGGGCGGCGCCATCGGCAATCCGCTCGTGGTCGCCACCTCCGGGCTCATGGCGCTCGTGCCGCTCGCGTTCGTCGTCTGGGCGGTGCTCGCGATCGACCGCTGGGAGCCGGAGCCGCGCATCGCGATGTGGTTCGCGGCGCTCTGGGGCGGTGTCGCCGCGGTGCTGCTGACGCTCGCGCTCAACGCGTTCGTGCTCGAGCCGATCGTCACGCCGTTCCTGCAGTCGCAGGACCAGTACGAGTTCTACGCCACAGTGATCCAGGCGCCGTTCACCGAGGAGCTGTGGAAGGCGATCCCGGTCGTCATCATGTTCCTCTTCTTCAGGAAGACGTTCGACGGGCCGGTCGACGGCGTCGTCTTCGCCGCGCTGTCGGCGGCAGGATTCGCGTTCACCGAGAACATCCTCTACTTCGGCACCTCGCTCGCGGAGTCCGGCGACGGCTCCTTCATCTTCTTCCTGCGCGGCATCATGAGCCCGCTCACGCACGCCATCTTCACGGCCGTCGGCATCGGCCTCGCCCTGGGCCTCGCCGCCCGGCTCCGGTCGCGCTGGTGGCTCCTGCTCGCCTTCCCCGCGGGCTGGTTCGTGTCGGCGCTGCTGCATGCCCTGTGGAACTCGGCGAGCTGGTGGGTGCCCGGTGGCACCGTCGGCTTCTTCGTCTACTACCTCGTCGTGCAGGTGCCGCTGTGCGTGCTCGCCGCGGCGCTCGTGTGGCTGCTGCTGCGGCAGGAGATCCGCATCACGAGGGCCCGCCTGCACGACTACGGCCGCGCCGGCTGGTTCACCTCCGAGGAGGTCGAGCGGCTGTCGACCGGCGACGGGCGCGCGTCCCTCATGGACTGGGCGAGGAGGCGCGGGCTGCGACGGCAGATGCGCGAGTACATCCTCACCGCGACGAGGCTCGCGAACCACCGCCAGCGGGCGCTCGTCGGCCGTGACCGCGCACACACCGTCGCCGACGAGGCGACGCTCCTCGCACAGCTCATGCATCACCGGCGAGGGATGGCGAGCACGGCGATCGGGCAGCCCGTCGCGATGGCGCAGGGCGCCGCCGTCTCCGCACCCGTCGGCGCTCGCGTGCAGCGCTTCGGGGACCTCGATGCCGGATGGCCGCCACGCCGGTGACCGGCGATGCGACCTGGTAGAGTAGTGCGGTTGCCGTAGACCGGCCGCGGACAGAGAGCGCCCCAGCATTCGGCGGGGGCACCGCGCTGCGAGGAGAGAGGGGTTCGACCATGGGTCTGAACGCAGAGGTCAAGAAGACCATCATCGAGGAGTACGCCACGCACGAAGGCGACACCGGGAGCCCCGAGGTGCAGATCGCGCTCATGTCGCGACGCATCAAGGACCTCACGGAGCACCTGAAGGAGCACAAGCACGACCACCACTCGCGTCGTGGACTGCTGCTCATCGTCGGTCAGCGTCGCCGCCTGCTCGGCTACCTCCAGGAGATCGACATCGCCCGCTACCGTGCGCTCATCGAGCGCCTCGGCCTGCGCCGCTAGTCGTCCCAAGCGTTCCAGAAGGGCCGTCCCCGCGGGGGCGGCCCTTCTTCGTGCTCGCTACGCCGCGTGGCGGACGAGCGCCTGCAGCAGCGAGCCGACGAGCGCGGCGATCGCGACGGCGGCGCCGGCCGCGATGGCGACCGCCCGCTGCCGCCGTCCCGCATCCGTCGAGACGATCGCCGGCATCGGCGAGCGGGGCGGCGCTGTGTGAGGCTGCTGCTGTGCCGCGATGGCGCGGATCCGGTGCACGAGCGACTGGACCGCCGGGTCGTCCATCCGCCAGCCCGACCTGGCGGTGACGGTGAGCCTGCCGCCGCCGGTCTCCACGTCGAGCGGCAGCGGCGCGAACCGGAGGTCCTCGACGAGACCCAGCGGCGGCGCTGCGGCTGACCACGGCACCTCGACGTAGCCCCGCAGCTCCTCGGTGCCGCGGCGCTCGGGCAGCCGGAACCTCCACACGCCCCACTCGGCGCCGTCCGGTGCTCGCAGCACATCGCGCGCGACCCGGTCGAAGCCCTGCCGCAGCGCGGACGCCGGCTTCGGGTCGAGCAGCGCTCGCTGCGCATAGACGAAGCCGTTCGCCTCCGCGAAGCGCAGCATCCGGGCGGTCCGCCGCAGCGCCTCCCGACGTCGCGCGCGCTGCCAGACGAGCAGGGCGACGCCGCCACCGGCCATGACGGCGCCGACCACCGGCATCGCCGGGTCACCGGCGCGCGACAGGGCGACGAGCACGAGCAGCGCGCCCGGCAGCACCAGCACCCAGCCGGCCACCGCGAGCCCGGCGGCGGGGACATCGATCGGCTGGCGGTGGGCGCGGAGCCACCGTCGACCGTCGCGCAGCTCCGCGCGCGATCGGGGCTGCTGCAGGGGACGGAGGTCGGGCTGCGGCACGGTGGGCACGACGGCAGGGTATCCGCGCGCTTCCTGGGGATCGGAGGCCCGGCCTGGTAACCTGTCCGAGGCCGCGTCTGCGGCCGTCGTGCGCCCGATTCGCACCTGCTCGAGAGCTGGTCGTTGGTGGAGGGTGCCGAAGTCGCCTTCGGCGCCCTCCACTGATGACCACTCCGTGCCGCGATCGGCGCACGTCTCCCATGTCGTGCCCTCACGGGCACAGGAGAGGAGTGACCTTCATGGAAGGTCCCGAGATCACATTCGCCGAGGCTGTCATCGACAACGGCCGCTTCGGCACGCGCACCGTCCGCTTCGAGACCGGCCGCCTCGCGCAGCAGGCCCAGGGCGCCGCGGTCGCATACATCGACGAAGAGACGATGCTGCTGAGCGCCACGAGCGTCTCCAAGCACCCGAAGGACAACTTCGACTTCTTCCCCCTCACGGTCGACGTCGAGGAGCGCATGTACGCCGCGGGCCGCATCCCCGGCTCGTTCTTCCGTCGCGAGGGCCGCCCCTCGACCGACGCGATCCTCACGTGCCGCCTCATCGACCGGCCGCTGCGCCCGTCGTTCGTCGAGGGCATCCGCAACGAGGTGCAGGTCGTCGTCACCGTGCTCGCGATCGAGCCCGACGAGCTCTACGACGTGCTCGCCATCAACGCCGCGTCCATGTCGACGCAGCTCTCGGGCCTGCCCTTCGACGGCCCGATCGGCGGCGTCCGCGTCGCACTCATCGACGGCCAGTGGGTCGCGTTCCCGAAGCACTCGCAGCTCGAGCAGGCCGTGTTCAACATGGTCGTCGCCGGCCGGGTCGTCACCGACGCCGCCGGCGTCGAGGACGTCGCGATCATGATGGTCGAGGCCGAGGCCACCGACAACGCGTGGGAGCTCATCCAGGGCGGCGCCGTCAAGCCGACCGAGGAGATCGTCTCGCAGGGCCTCGAGGCCTCGAAGCCGTTCATCAAGCAGCTCGTCGCCGCGCAGGCCGAGGTCGCCAAGACCGCGGCGAAGCCGACGCAGAAGTACCCGCTGTTCCCGCCCTACTCGGACGAGGCCCTCGAGGCCGTCCGCGGCATCGCGAAGGACCGTCTCGGCGAGGTCTACCGCATCGCGGCGAAGCTCGAGCGCCAGGACGCCGATGACCAGCTCAAGGAGCAGGTCAAGCAGCAGGTCAACGAGCGCATCGAGCGCGGCGAGCTCGACGGGTCGATCGCGTCGCAGGTCTCCGGCGCCTACAAGGCGGTGACGAAGGAGGTCGTCCGCGGCCGCATCCTCTCCGACCAGATCCGCATGGACGGCCGCGGCCTCGCCGACATCCGTCCGCTCGACGCCGAGGTGGCCGTCGTGCCGCGCGTGCACGGCTCCGCGATCTTCCAGCGCGGCGAGACGCAGATCATGGGCATCACGACGCTCAACATGCTCAAGCTCGAGCAGCAGATCGACTCGCTGAGCCCTGTCACGTCGAAGCGCTACATGCACAACTACAACTTCCCGCCGTACTCGACCGGTGAGACCGGTCGCGTCGGCAGCCCGAAGCGCCGCGAGATCGGCCACGGCGCGCTCGCCGAGCGGGCGCTCATGCCCGTGCTGCCCAGCCGCGACGAGTTCCCCTACGCGATCCGCCAGGTCTCGGAGGCGCTCGGCTCGAACGGCTCGACGTCGATGGGCTCGGTCTGCGCCTCGACGCTCGCGCTGCTCAACGCGGGTGTGCCGCTGCGGGCACCCGTCGCGGGCATCGCGATGGGCCTCGTGAGCGACACGGTCGACGGTGAGGTCCGCTACGCGGCGCTCACCGACATCCTGGGCGCCGAGGACGCGCTCGGCGACATGGACTTCAAGGTCGCCGGCACGCCCGAGTTCATCACGGCCATCCAGCTCGACACGAAGCTCTCGGGCCTCCCGGCCTCGGTGCTGCACAGCGCGCTGACGCAGGCGAAGGAGGCGCGCACGAAGATCCTCGAGGTCCTCAACGCCGCCATCGACGCCCCCGACGAGATGGCGCCCACCGCGCCGCGCGTCATCAGCGTGCAGATCCCGGTCGACAAGATCGGCGAGCTGATCGGCCCGAAGGGCAAGACGATCAACCAGATCCAGGACGACACGGGCGCCCAGATCTCGATCGAGGACAACGGCACCGTCTACATCGGCGCCGTCGACGGCCCCTCGGCGGAGGCCGCGCGCGCCGCGGTCAACGCGATCGCCAACCCGCTCAACCCGGAGCTCGGCGAGCGCTACCTCGGCACCGTCGTCAAGACGGCGTCGTTCGGCGCCTTCGTCTCGCTGCTCCCGGGCCGCGACGGCCTGCTCCACGTGACCGCGATGCGCGCCCTCAACGGCGGCAAGCGGATCGAGAGCGTCGAGGACGTCGTCACGATCGGCCAGAAGATCCAGGTCGAGATCACGAAGATCGACGACCGCGGCAAGCTCTCGCTCGAGATCGTGGACGAGTCGGCGCCGGTCGCGCCGCCCGCGGCAGCATCGGCGGACTCCGCCGACTCCGCGGACTCGGCAGACTCGGCCGACTCGGCCGACTCGGCCGAGTAAGTCGCGAACGACGGATGCCCTCACCCGACCGGGTGGGGGCATCCGTCGTCTGCGCCCACGGTGCCACCCGTGCAGAGGCCACTGTCCTAGGCTGGACGGATGCCCGCCGTCACGCTGCCCCTCGAGACCCCAGAGATCGCCATCGCCACCGCGAGCGGCGCCCTCGTGCGCCGCACCCTGCTGCCGAGCGGCGTGCGCGTGCTCACCGAGCGGGTGCCGGGCGCGCTGAGCGCCACCGTGGGCTTCTGGGTGCCGGTCGGCTCGCGCGACGAGCGCGACGACGCCCGCGGCGCCACGCACTTCCTCGAGCACCTGCTCTTCAAGGGCACCCGCACGCGCACGGCGTTCGACATCGCGGTCGCGTTCGACGAGGTGGGCGGCGAGCACAACGCGCTCACCGCCAAGGAGCACACCTGCTACTACGCCAAGGTGCGCGACCGCGACCTGCCCATGGCGGTCGACGTGCTCGCCGACATGGTGACCTCGTCGCTGCTCGACGCCGACGAGTTCGAGCGCGAGCGCGACGTCATCCTCGAGGAGCTCGCGATGGCCGACGACGACCCCGGCGACGTGGCGGGGGAGCGGCTCAGCGAGCTCGTCCACGGAGTCGAGGCGCCGCTCGGACGTCCGATCGGCGGCACCGCCGCATCCATCACCGAGGTGTCGCGCGATCGCGTCGCCGAGCACTACCGCGAGCACTACGGGCCGGGCAACCTCGTCGTCACCGTCGCGGGCGCGGTCGACCACGACTCGATCGTCACGCAGCTGCAGCTCGCGCTCGAGCGCTACGGATGGTCGCTCGACCCCGCTCGCCCCGCCCCGCGGCGCGGGAGCAGCGCGCAGCCCTACGGCACCGGCGGCCTCACCGTCGTGCAGCGCCCGCTCGAGCAGGTGAGCCTCATGATCGGCACGCCCGGCATCACCGCGACCGACCCTCGCCGCGGTGCGATGGCGGTGCTGAACGCGGTGCTCGGCGCGGGCATGTCGTCGCGGCTGTTCCAGGAGATCCGCGAGAAGCGCGGCCTCGCCTACTCCGTCTACTCCTACGCCGGCGGCTACGCCGACGCGGGGATCATGGGCATGGCGGCGGCGTGCGCGCCGAGGAAGACGCTCGAGGTCGCGCAGCTCATGCTCGACGAGCTCGAGCGGCTCGCCGACGGCGCGAGCGACGAGGAGCTGCGGCGCGCGAAGGGCCAGCTCGCCGGTGGCTCGGCGCTCGCGCTCGAGGACTCCGACACGCGGATGTCGCGGCTGGGTCGCGCGGAGCTCACGCTCGGCGAGTTCCTCGACATCGACGCGACCCTCGAGCGCATCGACCGCGTCACCGACGCGGACGTGCGCGCGCTCGCCGCGGAGCTCGCATCCGGACCGCGCTCGATCGCGGCCGTCGGCCAGGTGCCGGAGGGGCTCGACGGCCGCCTGCTGTCATCGGGCTCGGCTAGGGTGGATGGAGCGGCCGCGGCCGCTTCCTGACGAAGCCCCGGGGCTCCACCGCGCCCTGCACCGACCGGCGCATCGACGCGCAGTAGAGGAACCATGGCGCACCTGCTCTATCTGATCCGGCACGGCGAGCAGGTCGACGCGGAGCACGGTGTCGAGGACGGCAGGCTCTCGCCGCGCGGGGTGCGGCAGGCGCACGCGATCGCGCAGCGGCTCTCGGGCGTCCAGTTCGACCAGGCGTGGACGTCGCCGCTGCTGCGCGCGACCGAGACGGCGGCCATCATGCAGCAGCGCTTGCCGTCGGTCGAGTTCGAGCCCTCGTCGCTGCTGCTCGACTGCATCCCCTCGGGCCTCGAGCCCGACACGCCCGTGGGCTTCCAGCGCTTCCTCAAGGGCGTGCGGCCCGTCGACGCCGAGGCTGGCGCGGCGCAGATGCACGACGCGGCGCAGCACTGGCTGCGACCCTCGCGCGGCGACGTCAACGAGCTGCTCATCACCCACAACTTCGTGATCGGCTGGTTCGTGCGCGAGGTCATGCAGTCGCCGAACTGGCAGTGGATGAGCCTCAACCAGGCCAACTGCGGGCTGACGATCATCCGTCGCCGCACCGGCAAGCCGCCGCAGCTCGTCGTGCACAACGACCTCGGCCACCTCCCCGCCGAGGACCGCACCGGCCTGCCCATCCCGCAGCCGTACTAGCGGCCGCAGGCCGCCCCGCCTCGTCCTCCAGCGCCTCGCCCCGCGAGTTGAGCCTTTGCGTCCGAGTTGCTCTGCACTCGGACGCAAACCCTCAACCCTCCACCGGCCTCGCCTGACCGGTTGAGGGTTTGCGTCTGCGTTGGCCTGCACTCGGACGCAAAGCCTCAACGGGTAGCGGTGATGCGCCATCCACAGGTGACGGATGCGTCGGCGCGGGCGGGCGCGCGGCCCCGGCATGGTGCGCACATGGCAGGAAGCATCGACATCCCCGAGCTCGGCGATGAGGACTCCGTGGGCGTCGCGGCGCTCCGAGCCCGCGGCATCAGCGAGAAGCGGCTGCGCTCGCGCAGCCTCGCCCGGCCGTTCCGGGGCATCCGCGCCGAAGCGCTCGAGCCGACGCTCGCCGGCCGAGCGCGGCAGTACGCGCCGCGGCTCCGGCCGGGCCAGGCCTACGGCGGGGCCGCGGCGGCAGCGCTCTGGGAGCTGCCGCTCCCGGACTGGTGCGACGAGGCGCCCGTCACGGTCGTCGTCCCGAGAGGAGCCCACCGCCCTCGGACGTCGGGGATCGAGAGCATCTCCCTCGTCGAGGAGCGGTTCGTGGTGGAGCGCGTCGACGGTCTGCCGGTGACGTCGCCCGTGCTCGCGCTGTGCACGCTCTCGCGAGTGCTCGACGTCGATGCGCTCATCGTCGTCGCGGATGCGCTGATGGCACCGCGCGACCGCTATCCGCGCCTGCGCTTCACCCGGCCAGGGGCGAGTCCCGAGCGACTCGCAGCGGCATGCCGGACCTGGACCGGTGCCCCGGGCGCCGAGCGGCTGCGCGCAGCCCTCGAGGAGGCGCGGCCCGGAGTCGACTCCCCGATGGAGACGCCGACGCGCTGCATCCTCGTGCGCGGAGGCCTCCCGGAGCCCGAGGTGAACGGCGAGATCTTCGTCGACGGCATCCTCATCGCGCAGCCCGACCTCCTGTATCGCGATGCGCGCGTCGCGATCGAGTACGACGGCGAGCATCACTTCGCCGACCCCCGCCAGCGCGCGCGGGACATCGAGCGTGACGAGCGGCTCCGGGCCCTCGGCTGGACGGTCATCCACGTGACCGCCGCGATGCTCGCGAAGCCCTGGCTGCTCGTCGACCGGGTGCGCGCCGCACTCGCCGCCGCGCGTTGAGCGTTTGCGTCCGAGTGCAGGGCAACTCGGACGCAAACCCTCAACCGGAGGTCAACCGCGCGCCACCCGTTGAGGGTTTGCGTCCGAGTCGAGCGCAACTCGGACGCAAACCCTCAACAGGGGCGGCGACGAGCCCGAGGGCGCGTGCCGCGTCAGGCGAGGGGCTTGCGGAACCAGGTCGTCGCGTTCGGGTTGTCGTTGTAGGCGGCAACGGATGCGTAGCCGCGCGTCGTGTAGAGCCGGTTCGCCACCTCGAGCGCGCTGTTCGTGTCGAGCACGACCTCGGTCGCGCCCAGCTCGGCCGCCCCCGCCTCGAGCGCCGCGAGGAGCGCCGCGCCCGTGCCCATGCCGCGGCCCGCAGGGGCGACGTAGAGGTGCTTGACCTCGAAGCGCGTCGGGCTGAGCCGGCGCAGCGCGCCGCAGCCGACCGGCTCGTCCTCCGACCAGGCGACCAGGAACGCGCCTTCGGGAGCGCGGAGCGTCGCCGGGTCGGCCGGCTTCGGCGTGTACCGGCCGCCGACGAACGTGATCGCCCGGTCGGAGAAGTAGGCGGCGAGCAGCGACTGCGCGACAGCGGAAGCAGGGTCCTCGGGAGCGATCGTGACGGCCACCGGGCAAGCCTACGACGGCGAGCGCGCGGCGGGCGCGGCACGGCGGGGCCCGTAGGCTGGACGCCATGGCACGCACGAGGCGCATCGGGATCGCGGGCTCCACCGGCAGGCTCGGATCGCTCGCGATGCGGCTCGTCGAGGAGGCCGCCGATCTGGATGCCGTGGCCGTCGACGAGCGCCAGGGCCTCGACCTGGCGGGTCTCGACGCGGTCTTCGACGCGACCGTCCTCGACGCGAGCGAGCGGCTCGTCGACGCTGCCCTCGACGCGGGCATGCCCGTCGTCGTCGGCACGAGCGGCTGGTCGGACGAGCGCATCCGCGGCCTCCGGGATCGGGGTGCGGAGCGCATCCGCATCGTCCCCAACTTCTCGCTCGGCAGCGTGCTCGAGACGCACCTCGCGACGATCGCTGCCCGGCACTTCACCGCCGTCGAGATCGTCGAGGCGCACCACGACCGCAAGCGCGACGCCCCGAGCGGCACCGCCACCCGCACCGCGGAGGCGATCGGCGCCGTGCGCGGCTTCCGCCCCGCGACGCCGGACGAGCCGGGACGAGGCACGATCATCGCCGGCGTGCCCGTGCACGCGCTGCGGCTGCCCGGCATCGTCGCCCGCCAGGAGGCCGTCTTCGGCGGCACGGGGGAGACGCTCACGATCCGCCACGACACGACCTCGAGCGAGTCGTACGCCGCCGGCATCCTGCTCGCGCTGCGGGCCGAGCCGCTGCCGGGCGTGACCGTGGGCATCGGCGACCTGCTGGGGCTCGCATGAGCCACCCGCGCGCCGTCCGCGTCGGCTTCCGCAAGTCCGCCGCGCTCGCCATGGCGGCGCTGCTCGCGCTGTACGTGATCGTCGCGGGCGACCGCGCCGTGCGCTTCATCGCCACCGGGGAGGCCCTCGGCATCGCCGTGGGCATCGCCCTCATTGTCATGTTCCTCGTCGGCGCGTGGGCGCTCGTGCGCGAGGTCGTGTTCGGCGTGCAGCTCGAGGGCGCCGTGGCCGCGCTCGAGGCGGAGGGCGGCATGCCCGCGCCGCTGCCAGGCACGCCCTCGGGCCGCGCCGACAAGGAGGCGGCCGAGCGCTCGTTCCCGGTCGCGAAGGCCGACGTCGAGGCGCACCCCGAGTCGTGGCAGTCGTGGCTGCGGCTCTCGATGGCGTACGACGCGGCGCGCGATCGGCGGCGCGCCAGGCACGCTGCCCGCACGGCGCTCAGCCTGCGGCGGGCGGCGCGCAAGATCCGATCCCAGGAGGCATCATGACCGCGCGACCGACTGACAGCCACCCCTATGAGGAGCTGCTCGCCGACGTGCTCGCCAACGGCCAGCACAAGAGCGACCGCACCGGCACCGGCACCCGATCGGTGTTCGGGCGGCAGATCCGCTTCGACCTCGCGCAGGGCTTCCCGCTCATCACGACGAAGCGCGTGCACTTCAAGTCGATCGCGCTCGAGCTGCTGTGGTTCCTGCGCGGCGACTCGAACGTGCGCTGGCTGCAGGAGCGCGGCGTGACGATCTGGGACGAGTGGGCCGACGCGGATGGTGAGCTCGGCCCGGTCTACGGCGTCCAGTGGCGCTCGTGGCCGACGCCCGGCGGCGAGACGATCGACCAGATCCAGCAGGTCATCGAGGAGATCCGCCGGAACCCCGACTCGCGCCGCCTCATCGTCTCAGCGTGGAACCCCGCGGACATCCCGAGCATGGCGCTCGCGCCGTGCCACGCGCTCTTCCAGTTCTCGGTCGCCGACGGCCGCCTCTCGTGCCAGCTGTACCAGCGGTCGGCCGACATGTTCCTCGGGGTGCCGTTCAACATCGCGAGCTACGCGCTGCTCACGCACCTCGTCGCGGCCCAGACCGGCCTGGAAGTGGGCGACTTCATCTGGACCGGCGGCGACTGCCACATCTACGACAACCACGTCGAGCAGGTCACCGAGCAGCTCTCGCGCGAGCCGTTCCCGCTCCCGCAGCTGCGCCTCAAGGCGCACCGCGACTCCGTCTTCGAGGTCGAGTACGACGACCTCGAGGTCGTCGACTACCAGCACCACCCCGCGATCAAGGCGCCGGTCGCGGTCTGAGACCGACCGCAGTCGACCTCAGCGGCCGACGCTCACGCTCCACGGCTCGTGCGCGCGTATGACGACGAGCGAGCTGACGCCGGAGAGCGGGATCGAGCCGGTCGGTGAGCCGGGGTTCGGTCGGAACCCGTAGGTCAGTGAGTCGTTGCTCACCCACATCTGGGTCACGCCGAACCGCAGATCCGGTTGCGGGCGGTGCGTCGTGAGCGTCGCGGCATGGCCTCCGAAGGCGTAGACCGCCGACGCGATCCCGGATGCGCTCGAGGGCAGCGACGGGGCGTTGCTCGCGTCCATGAGCGTGATCCGCCACGATCCTTGCGCCGAGATGGCCAGTGTCGCTCCGGAGCTGCGGTCCGACCTTGCGAAGTACACGCCGGAGTCGCGTGCTCCTGCCGCGAACATCCAGTCGTCCTGGCCAGGGATGCGGGTCTTGAGGGTGTACTGGCCGCCGGGCGTCGCGGCCGTCCAGTCGACCTTGACGATGGCGCCCTGCACGCCCGCGGGCAGCGGGATCGTCGCCGTGCCGCGGCCCTCGTGCGTCACGTTCGGGAAGGTGCCGAAGGAGGCAGCGAGCGACTGCTGGACGGGCGTGGGGCAGGGACCGAGCGACAGGGAGCGGTCGCTCAGCGAGGCCGCGCTGCCCAGGCCGATCACGTGCGTGATGCCGCGCTCGGCCGCCTCGGCGGCGAGCATTCCCGCGATGCGCGCGTGGCAGGCCGTGGGCGAGAGGTACAGGGGTCGCCCGGTGTGCGCCGAGTGGACGGCACCCGAGAGGGCGTCCGGGAAGTTCTCGCCGGTGGCGAGCACCATGCTCACGCCGCGCTCGACCGGGTACGCGTCGTTCACGAGCCGTGCGGTGTCGTACCGATCCGAGCCCGCGTAGCGGACGAGGTCAACGCCGCCGAGCTCGGCGAGCAGCCGCTCGTCGGCTGCGCTCACCGACGGCGTGCCGCCCGCGATCGAGATCGGCACGCCCGCCACGCGGGTCGCCACGCGCTCGCCCCAGGCGCGGGCGTCGGCCGCGCCGCCGCCGTGCCAGTCGAGGATGATGCCGCCGCCGGTGGCGCCCGCGACGGACGCCGCGACGAGCGCATCCGGGAAGCTGTGCCCGGAGACCACCCACGCCTCGCTCAGCTCGACGAGGCCCTCCAGCCGGTCGAGGAGCAGGAGCGAGGTCTCCACGCGGTCCCGGCCGCCGACGCGGTCGACGTCGGCGTCCGGCAGCGCGGCCGCAACCTGCGAGCGGACCGCGTCCTGCACGGTCGCCTCCGATCCGACGATGATCACGAGGCGCGGCCGGAGCTCCTGCATCCGCGCGACGACGGACGCATCCACTCGGTCGGGACGCGTCAGCAGCAGGTGAGCGCCCTCTGCCGCGGCGACCGGACCCGCCGCGAGAGCGTCCGGGAAGGAGAGCCCTGAGGCGAGGTAGATGACGCCGCCGTGGGGCGAGTTCCGCGAGACCTCGATGGATGTCTCGAATCGGTCGGCACCGGCGATCCGAGTGGTCGAGACGGCATGGGCGGCGGGCGCCGCTGCCGTGAGGCTCACGGCCAGGAGGCTCACGGTCGCGAGCAGGGAGAGCAGCAGGCGCATGCGGTGTCCGATCGGGAGCGCCGCACGGTGCGGCAAGGGATGCTGAGGATGACTCTAGAGGCGAGCCCAACGCCGTGGTGCCGCTGTCGGTCACGGTTCGGTCACGGATGCGGCGCTCGTGCTTCGCATAGGTTGGCGTCATGACTCTCGGGATGATCTGGGCGCAGGCGCGCGACGGCGTGATCGGCGAGGCCGGCGACATGCCGTGGCGACTGCCCGAGGACATGCAGCGGTTCAAGGCCATCACCATGGGGCACCCGGTCGTGATGGGCCGGCGCACGTGGGAGTCGTTCCCCGAGCGCTACCGGCCGCTGCCGGGCCGCGACAACATCGTCATCACGTCCGACCGCGACTACGTCGCCCCCGGCGCGACGATCGTGCGCAGCATCGACGAGGCGCTCGACGCGGCGCTCGCGATCGACGACGAGGTGTGGATCGTCGGGGGAGGCCGCGTCTATCGCGACGCGATGGAGCGCGCCGACCGGCTCGAGGTCACCGACATCGATCTCGGAGCGACCGGTGACACGACGGCGCCCGAGACGGATGCGTCCTGGCGCGAGGTCGCGCGCGACCCGGCCGAGGGGTGGCACGTGAGCCGCACCGGCCTCCGCTACGCGTACCGCACCCTCGAGCGCGCTGCGCGCTGACCGCGCGCGGTCACACCGCTCGCGTCAGCCGAGCGAGATCCAGTAGCGCTCGTACGGGCCGGGTGCATCCTCCCGGACCCCGCCCGCAGCGAGGATGGTGCCGCGCGATGCCGGGTTGTCGTCGTCGCACAGCAGCAGGACACGGTCGATGCGCATCGCTGCCGCCCGCTCCAGGACGAGGCGCAGCGCCGCGGTCGCGACGCCGCGACCTCGTGCCGTGGGGCGAACGCCGTATCCGATGTGCCCGCCCTCCGCGAGCAGCCAGTCGTTCAGCTCGTGTCGCAGGTGGATCGACCCCAGCACGCGCGACGGATCGGCGTCATCGACGATCCACCACGCGGTGGCCGGGACGAAGCCGTCGAACGCCCGCTCGTTCTGCTGCCGCTCGCGCTCGAGCCAGCGGTCGAACCCGGCGGTGCTCTCGAGCTCGTCGACCTCGAAGCCGAACGTCGAGAAGCCGTGGAGCGTCTCGCCCTCGAACTCCCGCATGGCTTCCACCCACGCCGCGTGCAGCGCAGCCGACGGCGCATAGAGCTGGATCACACGGCCAGCCTTCGAGTCGCCCAGCAGCGCATGTCAGTCGCGGGAGACGCGACTCACGTCCTCGAGCACGGTCGAGTCAGGGTCCTGCACCGAGGGATCGGCTTCCTGGGCGCCTTGGCGCAGCGAGATCGACCAGCTGCCCTGGCCGATGACCTGGATCCACCCTGGGCCCGCCTGTGCCGCTACGGATCCGGCGTAGTCCCCGTACTCGGCGATGATGGCCTCCTCGTACTCCCAGTCGCCGCGGAACCACCGCTGGTGGACCTCAAAGAGCGAATCGCCCGTGTACTGCGCGGTGAGCACGCCCGCGCCGCCCCCGTAGAGATACGCACGGTCACCCGACCCTGATGCTGAACCCGAGAACTCCGGCACGTGCCGGATGTCGTCGAGCCGGAGCGTCCACGGGCCGTTGGCCGTGACCTGCAGGTGGCGTGTCATGTAGCTCTCGCTCCACGACCACTGCCCGTCGAACAGCGCCGAACCCTCGTAGCGTCCCCAGTGCCAGACAGGCTCGGCGATCTCCTCGTAGTTCGCTGCAAGCGCGGAGACGGCGAACTGGCCGTCTCCTGCGTGTGTCGCAGTGACCAGCCCGGCGAAGACCTCGGCGCCCAGATCGAGCACCTGGCCCCCTGTGCCCGAATACGAGCGGCCCGTGAACGTGCCGTAGCGGTCGCCCATCGCCTGCTGGAAGGGCGTGAATTGCGGACATGGGCCGAAGGACAGCGCCTGATCGCTGATGGACGCGGACGACCCGAGCCCGATCACCGTCTGGATGCCGCGCTGCGTTGCCTCCCCCCGCAGCATGTCGGAGATGCGCGGGTGGCACGCCTTCGGCGTCAGGTAGAGCGGGATGCCGCGGAGCGCGGCGTGGACGGCACCGGAGAGGGCGTCCGGGAAGTTCTCTCCGGTGGCGAGCATCATCGAGCGGTCCGACGGGCTGGGGTTGAACGTGTCGTTGATGACCCGCGCGGTCTCATACCGGTCGGAGCCGGAGTAGCGGAAGACTCCGGTGGTGCCCGACCAGCGGAGCACCTGCTCGTCGTAGGGGCTGACCGACGGGCCTCCGCCCGCGATGTTCACGACTCGGTTCTGCACATAGGGGAGGACCCGCTGACGCCACGCCTCCACCCCGTTCGCGGTGCCGTCGTGGTAGTCGAGGATGACCGCGTGCTGCCGCGTGCCGGCTACGGATGCGGCGACGAGCGCGTCAGGGAAGTTGTGCCCCGAGGCGACCCAGATCGTGTCGACGGTCGAACCGGGCAGTGCCAGCAGCCGATCCATGAGGAGCAGCGACGTCTCGACGCGGTCGCGTCCGCCGATGCGCGTGATGGTCGCGCCCGTCGCGGAGCGCACCTGCTCGGCGACAGCCGCCGATACCGAGGCTTCGGACCCCACGATGACGACCTCTGCGGGCGCGAGGTCGCGGATGCGCTGCATCACGGTCGCATCGACCCTGTCGGGGCGCGTCAGCAGGAGGTGCGCCCGCTCGGCCGCGGCGACCGGGCCAGCGGCGAGCGCGTCGGGGAACTTGAGCCCGGACGCGAGGAACACCGTCGACCCCGCCCAGCCGTCCGACCACTTGGACACCTCGACGCTCGTCGCGAAGCGATCCGCGCCCGCGTAGCGCACGGTCGAGACAGCGTGGGCGGATGGCGCCTGGAGCGGAGCGACGAGCAGCGCCGCCGCGAGGGCGAGCGCGAGCAGCGCGCGAGTGACAGCGGCCATGGGGGACTCCTGGGTGCGACGTGGGATGGCGGGGCGAGACCACAACGGCGCGCCTGGCTGAAGCCTACGAGCGCACGACCCGCGCTGGACACGAGCATTCATCACGATTGTGCAACGGTCCAGCCGGTCCCGCACGAGTGCTCGGCACGCGGGGCGCGATACCCTGGCACGGTGAACCCCAATCCCTTCGGCCAGGTGCTCGTCGCGCTCGTCACCCCGATGGGCGTCGATGGCGAGGTCGACTGGGACGACGTCGAGCGGCTCATCGACGACGTCGTGACGAACGGCGCCGACGGCATCGTCGTCTCCGGTACGACCGGCGAGACGTCGACGCTCACCGACCCGGAGAAGATCCGGCTCGTCGAGGTCGCGAAGGCGGTCGCGGGCGACCGGGCGAAGATCATCCAGGGCGGCGGCTCGAACGAGACCGCGCACGCCATGGACCTGTACCGCCAGGCGGAGCTCGCGGGCGCCGACGGCGTCATGATCGTCACCCCGTACTACAACAAGCCGACGCAGTCCGGCATCCTCACGCACTTCCGGATGATCGCCGACGCGACCGACCTGCCCGTCATCCTCTACGACATCCCGGGCCGCTCCGGCATCCCGATCCGCTACGAGACGCTCGTGCGCGCCGCGAAGCACCCGAACATCCTCGCCGTGAAGGACGCCAAGGGCGACTTCGCCGAGGTGAGCCGCGTGCTCAACCAGACCGACCTGCTGTACTTCTCGGGCGACGACGCCAACGTGCTGCCGCACCTCGCGGTCGGGGCCTCTGGCCTCATCGGCGTGACGGCCAACATCGCCCCGCGCCCGTACCGCACCATGATCGACGCGGTGAACGCGGGAGACCTGAGCACGGCGCAGAAGCAGCACAAGGCGCTCGAGCCGCTTGTGCGGGCCACCATGACGCACGTGCCCGGCACGGTCGCCACGAAGTACATCCTCCACGGCCTCGGCCGCATCGGCAGCCCGCGCGTGCGGCTGCCGCTCGTCGGCCCGGAGGACACCGAGGCCGCGCTCATCGAGGACGAGATCGCCCTCGTCCAGGGCGTCGACGGCCTCGACCTGAGCCGCTTCCGCCCCGACCGCAACGCGGCGGCCGGCGGTGCGCTCCCCAAGGTGCACGGCACCACCCGATAGCCCTGCGGCACGGGCCCCACAGACCACACAGCGCGCGAGCCGCGCGCACCCACCACAACCGCTCGCCCACCGCCGCAACGGAGGGCGAGCCCCATACGAAGGAGGCCATGTGACGGCCATCATCCAGCCTGCCCCGCTCGAGGCAGGCACGCTCCGCATCACCCCGCTCGGCGGCCTCGGCGAGGTCGGCCGCAACATGACCGTCTACGAGCTCGACGGCAAGCTGCTCATCGTCGACTGCGGCGTGCTCTTCCCCGAGGAGCACCAGCCCGGTGTCGACCTCGTGCTACCCGACTTCGGGCCCATCCGGGATCGCCTCGACGACGTCGTGGGCGTCGTCCTCACGCACGGCCACGAGGACCACATCGGCGGCGTGCCCTACCTGCTGCGACTCAAGGCCGACATCCCCCTGCTCGGCTCGCAGCTGACGCTCGCCTTCATCGAGGCGAAGCTCAAGGAGCACCGCATCAAGCCCTACACGCACACCGTGCGCGAGGGCCAGATCGAGCAGCTCGGCCCCTTCGAGACCGAGTTCGTCGCCGTCAACCACTCCATCCCCGACGCGCTCGCCGTCGCGATCCGCACGCGCGCGGGCCTCGTGCTCCACACGGGCGACTTCAAGATGGACCAGCTGCCGCTCGACGACCGCATCACCGACCTGCGCCACTTCGCGCGGCTCGGCGAGGAGGGCGTCGACGCGTTCCTCGTCGACTCGACGAACGCCGACGTGCCCGGCTTCACCGCCCCCGAGCGCGAGATCGGCCCGGTCATCTCGCAGGTGATCGCGAAGACCACCGGCCTCGTCGTCGTCGCGTCCTTCTCGAGCCACGTGCACCGTGTGCAGCAGGTGCTGGATGCGGCGGCCGAGAACGGCAGGAAGGTCGCGCTCGTCGGCCGGTCGATGGTCCGCAACATGGGCATCGCCGCCGACCTGGGCTACCTCAAGGTGCCCGACGGCGTCCTCGTCGACCAGAAGAAGGCCGAGACCCTCCCGCGCAACCAGGTCGTGTTCATGTCCACCGGCTCGCAGGGCGAGCCGATGGCCGTGCTCAGCCGCATCGTCAACCGCGAGCACCGCATCGAGGTGGGGGAGGACGACACGATCATCCTCGCCTCGAGCCTCATCCCGGGCAACGAGAACGCCGTCTTCCGCATCATCAACGGCCTTATGCAGCTCGGCGCGAAGGTCGTGCACAAGGGCTCGGCGAAGGTGCACGTCTCAGGCCACGCCTCGGCGGGCGAGCTGCTCTACTGCTACAACGTCGTCGGCCCCGCCAACGTCATCCCGGTGCACGGCGAGTACCGCCACCTGCACGCGGCCGCGCAGCTCGCGATCGACACGGGCGTGCCGCGCGAGCGCGCCTTCGTGGGCGAGAACGGCACCGTCTGGGACCTCAAGGACCACGAGGTCCGCGTCGCCGGCCAGGTCGAGATCGGCTTCGTGTACGTCGACGGCTCCTCCGTGGGCCGCATCGACGAGGCGGACCTCAAGGACCGCCGCACGCTCGCGGAGGAGGGCTTCATCTCCATCTTCATCGCGCTCGAGCCGCAGACCGGGAAGATCATCGTCGGGCCGGAGATCCACGCGCGCGGCTTCGCCGAGGACGACTCGATCTTCGACGAGATCCGCCCGAAGATCGTCAAGGCGCTCGCCGAGGCGAGCGAGCAGGGCGTGCGCGACCAGCACCAGTTCCAGCAGGTCGTGCGCCGCACGGTGGGCCGCTGGGTGGGCACGCGCATCCGTCGCCGCCCGATGATCGTGCCGGTGGTCATCGAGGCGTAGCCGGTCGGGCGCGGAGTCGATCCGCGCCCGCCGGAGCGCCTCCGGGGCCGCGTCGGCGCTGGCGATTAGGGTGTCCGCATGTCCACGACCAAGCCGACGCGCCCGCGTTCCAACGGTGCCTCCGCAGCACCGAAGGGCAAGGGCGGCGCCACCGCGACCACCAAGGTGCAGCGCACCCGCCAGCCCGCGGCGCAGCCCACCTTCGAGGACCAGGGCCCCGGCATCGGGCAGCGCGCCTGGATGGGCCTCGCGCACGCGACCGGCGCCGCTGCGCGCGTCTTCGGGCGCGAGTCGCTCGCCAAGGAGGAGCGCCGCGACGGCGTGCCCTTCCTGCTCACGCTGCTGGCGATCGCGGGCGCGATCGTCGAGTGGATGCTGCCCACCAACACGGTCGCGCAGGCGATCTCCGCGTACACGCTCGGCGGCCTCTTCGGCCAGGTCGCGATCGCCCTCCCGGTCGTGTTCGTGCTGCTCGCGCTGTGGATGTTCCGCCACCCCGCGTCGGTGAGCGACAACGGCCGCGTCGGCGTGGGCCTCGCGATGCTCCTCATCGCCGTCGCCGGGCTGTGCCACGTCCTCCTCGGCATGCCGGATGCATCCCTCGGCATGCCCGCGCTGGCAGACGCGGGCGGCGTCCTCGGCTGGGTCGTCTCTGCGCCGCTCGCGGCGCTGCTCACCCCCATCGGCGCCGGCATCGTCTGCGGGCTCATCGCCGCGCTCTCGGTGCTCGTGATCACGAAGACGCCGCCCAACCGGATTCCCCAGCGCCTCGTCGAGCTGTACGGGTACCTCTTCGGCCTCGAGACGCCCGCTCCCGAGGAGCGCGAGGCGGCTCGCCGCGAGCGACGGGACGCGAAGGAGCTCGCGAAGGCCGAGGCAGCGCAGATCGCGGAGGACGAGCTCGTCGACGATCCGGATGCGCTGCCGTTCTGGCGGCGCAACACCACCGGCCGCGAGATCGACCCCAACTACGACCCCGCGTACGACACGCCCGTGGTCGTCGACCGCGAGCAGCCGACGACCCGCGTGGCCGCGGCTCCGGCTGGCGCGGCTCCGGCCGGCGCCGTGCCGGCGACGCCCGTCGAGCCGCTGCCGGCCGCCGACGAGCACGACGACTACGCGACCGCGGTGCTCGCGTCGCTCGAGCAGGCGGAGGAGGCGGTGCGCAAGCACACGGGCGAGGTCGAGGGCGCGGTCGAGGCCGCGGCGCCCGCCGCCGCGCCTGCCGCGCTGCCGCGCGAGCGCCCCTACCGGCTGCCGTCGATCGCCTCGCTCGGCCAGGGCGATCCGCCCAAGGCCCGCTCGGCGGCGAACGACGAGATCGTCGCCGCCATCACGCAGGTGCTCGGCTCGTTCAACGTCGACGCGAAGGTCACCGGCTTCTCCCGCGGCCCGACGGTCACCCGCTACGAGGTCGCCGTCGCACCGGGCGTGAAGGTCGAGCGCGTCACCGCGCTGTCGAAGAACCTGTCGTACGCGGTGGCCTCGAACGAGGTGCGCATCCTCTCGCCCATCCCGGGCAAGAGCGCCATCGGCATCGAGATCCCCAACCCCGATCGCGAGATCGTCAAGCTCGGCGACGTGCTGCGCTCGCGCGCCGCCGCCGACTCGAAGCACCCGATGACGATCGGCATCGGCAAGGACGTCGAGGGCGGCTACGTCGTCGCGAACCTCGCGAAGATGCCGCACCTGCTCGTCGCCGGATCGACGGGCTCGGGCAAGTCGTCGTTCGTCAACTCGATGATCACGAGCCTGCTCATGCGCTCGACGCCGGCCGATGTGCGCATGGTGCTCGTCGACCCGAAGCGGGTCGAGCTCACCGCGTACCAGGGCGTGCCGCACCTCATCACGCCCATCATCACGAACCCGAAGAAGGCCGCGGAGGCGCTGCAGTGGGTCGTGAAGGAGATGGACATGCGGTACGACGACCTCGCGTCGTTCGGCTACAAGCACATCGACGACTTCAACAAGGCGGTGCGCGCCGACGAGATCGTGCTGCCCGCCGGGAGCCAGCGCACCCTCAAGCCCTACCCCTACCTGCTCGTGGTCGTCGACGAGCTCGCCGACCTCATGATGGTCGCGCCGCGCGACGTCGAGGACTCGATCGTCCGCATCACGCAGCTCGCGCGCGCCGCCGGCATCCACCTCGTGCTCGCGACGCAGCGGCCCTCGGTCGACGTCGTCACGGGCCTCATCAAGGCCAACGTGCCGAGCCGCTTCGCGTTCGCGGTCTCGAGCGTGACCGACTCGCGCGTCATCCTCGACCAGCCGGGCGCCGACAAGCTCATCGGCCAGGGCGACGGGCTGTTCCTGCCGATGGGCGCGAACAAGGCGATGCGCGTGCAGGGCGCCTGGGTCGACGAGGCCGAGATCCAGCGGGTCGTGCAGCACGTCACGGGCCAGGCGCAGCCGGAGTACCGCCCCGACGTCGCCGAGGTGGCCGAGAAGCGCGAGATCGACAGCGACATCGGCGACGACCTCGAGGACCTGTGCGCCGCCGCCGAGCTCGTCATCTCGACGCAGTTCGGGTCGACGTCGATGCTGCAGCGCAAGCTGCGCGTCGGCTTCGCCAAGGCCGGCAGGCTCATGGACCTGCTCGAGTCCCGCGAGATCGTCGGCCCGTCCGAGGGCTCGAAGGCGCGCGACGTGCTCGTGCCGCCGGACAACCTCGCGACCGTGCTCGGATCGCTGCGCGGGGAGGGGCCGGCAGCGGCTCCCGCGCCGCGGCCCGCCACACAGCAGGCGCCGGCCGCCGCGCCGGTCGAGACGTCCGACGTGCCCGACGCATCCGACGACGACGACGCATCCGACGACGATGCAGGGCCGTGGATCGAGCAGGACGACCGCTACGCGGATCCGTTCGACGAGGCGAATCGCGACGGGCTCGAGGTCGTCGAGGCGGAGGGCGACGCCGACGACGACGCCTGGTCGCTGACCGGCCGCGATTGACCGGTCGCCAGCGGATCGGGCCGCTCGGATCGATCATCGACCCAGGCGCAGTCGGTAGCCTCGCACCATGGGGATCCTGAGCCCGTGGCGCGGCCGCGTGTGGCGCCGCGGCGACGAGCCCGCGAGCGTCGCGAGCGTCCCCAACCTCATCTCGGTCGCGCGCATCCTGCTGACGCCCGTCTTCATCGTCGTCGCGCTGACGAACCCCGAGCCTGGGCTCGAGCGCACGATCAGCGCGGTGCTGTTCGCCGTGCTCATCGCGACCGACTTCGTCGACGGGCAGATCGCGCGCAGCCGCGGCCTCGTCACCGACTTCGGCAAGCTCATCGACCCCATCGCCGACAAGGCGATCACCGGCAGCGCCTTCGTCGTGCTGTCGCTGCTCGGGGAGCTGCCGTGGTGGATCACGATCGTCGTGCTCCTGCGCGAGTTCGGGATCACGGTCTACCGGCTGGTGGTGGCGCAGCAGGTCGTCATCGCGGCCGACTGGGCAGGCAAGGCCAAGACGATGGCGCAGGGGATCGCGCTGCCGCTCGCGCTGCTCCCGCTGCAGGCGTGGCTGGGCGACTGGGCGGTGTGGGTGTGCGTCGTGACGATGACGGTCGCCGTCGCCCTCACGATCTACTCGGGGCTGGAGTTCGTGGTGCACGCGATGAGAGGACACTGATGGATGCTGTCGACCTGGCCGGGCGCATCGTCGCCCGCGCCGCCGCCCGGGGTGTGACGATCGCCGTCGCCGAGTCGCTCACCGGAGGGCTCGTGGCCGAGACGCTCGTGCGCACGCCGGGTGCCTCCGTCGTGCTGCGGCTCGGGGTCGTCGCGTACGCGACCGAGATGAAGGAGCGGGTGCTGCACGTGCCCGCGCAGCTGCTCGCCGAGCGCGGTGCCGTCGACCCCGACGTCGCGATCTGGATGGCGAGGGGCGTGCGGCAGCTCGCGGCGCTGGACCGCTCCGCCTGCACCATCGGCCTCGGCACGACCGGCGTCGCCGGTCCCGGCCCGCAGGACGACCGCCCGCCCGGCGAGTTCCACATCGGCATCGAGCTCGAGACGACGCACGGCCTCGAAGCGAGCGCGACGTCGCACCTCGTGCGCGGCGACCGCGAGGCGGTGCGCCACGCGGCGCTGCTCGCGGCGCTCGAAGCGCTCGACTCGGCGCTCGAGCGCACCGACCTCGTGATGCACAGCGAATCCACATCCTGACCAGGGGACCGGGCGGAATGCCCGGTGTGAGACTGACGTTGTGGAAGACGTGGGACGCACGGCTGGGTGCAGGAGAGCTGCGACTAGGATGATGCATCCGACCACGGTGAAGGGGGAGACCATGGTGCTGGTACGACAGGAGATCGGCGACGTCCTTCGCGACGTCCGCCTCCGGCAGGGCAGGACACTGCGCCAGGTCGCATCACGTGCGTCGGTCGCGCTCGGCTACCTGAGCGAGGTGGAGCGCGGGCAGAAGGAGGCCTCGAGCGAGATCCTCGCGTCGGTCGCCGACGCGCTCGAGGTGCCGCTGTCGCGCATCCTGCGCGAAGTGGGCGACCGCCTCGCGGTGCTCGAGGGGCTCAGCTACGGCGAGCTCGACGCGATCGGCTCGACGGTGCCGGACACCCTGCCGGACGAGCTCGTCGCGCAGTTCGACGCGGTCGTCCGCTGACGGGCAGGCACCCGTGAGGACGAGCGAGCTCCAGCTCGCGGTCACAGAGGAGTTCGGCGCGCTCGGCGCGGTCCTCATGACCGACACGACGCTCCGCAGCCTCGGCGGCCGCACGGCCGCCGAGGCCCTGGCCGCGGGCGTGCCGGCGCGCCAGATCTGGCAGGCGCTGTGCGACGCGAAGGACGTGCCGGTCGAGCGCCGGCACGGCCGAGGCGTGCGCGCGCCGCAGGGCTGACCGGCACGCGACACGCCGCCCGACGTTCGAAGACTCGTTCGATCCGAGCGTAGGCTCGTGATGCACGACGAGCCCGTCATCCACAGGCGGTGCTCGGGGTCGCACGCATGTCAGCGGCCCGCCGTAGCGTGAGCGCACCACCAACGGAAGGCCCAGCAATGCCCACATCCGCAGACCGCGAGAAGTCGCTCGAGGCAGCGCTCGCACAGATCGACCGCCAGTTCGGCAAGGGCTCGGTGATGCGCCTCGGCAGCGACGAGCGCGCGCCGGTCGAGACCATCCCCACGGGATCCATCGCGCTCGATGTCGCGCTCGGCATCGGAGGCCTCCCGCGCGGCCGCATCGTCGAGATCTACGGCCCCGAGTCGTCCGGCAAGACGACGCTGACGCTGCACGCGATCGCGAACGCCCAGCGCGCCGGCGGCATCGCCGCCTTCATCGACGCGGAGCACGCGCTCGACCCCGAGTACGCGAAGAAGCTCGGCGTCGACATCGACGCGCTGCTCGTCTCGCAGCCCGACACCGGAGAGCAGGCGCTCGAGATCGCCGACATGCTCGTGCGCTCAGGCTCCATCGACCTCGTCGTCATCGACTCGGTCGCCGCGCTCGTCCCCCGCGCCGAGATCGAGGGCGAGATGGGCGACAGCCACGTCGGCCTCCAGGCTCGCCTCATGTCGCAGGCGCTCCGCAAGCTCACCGGTGGGCTGAGCCAGACGCAGACGACGATGATCTTCATCAACCAGCTGCGCGAGAAGATCGGCGTGTTCTTCGGCAGCCCCGAGACGACCGCGGGAGGCAAGGCGCTGAAGTTCTACGCCTCCGTGCGCCTCGACATCCGCCGGATCGAGACGCTCAAGGACGGCACCGACGCGGTCGGCAACCGCACGCGCGTCAAGGTCGTCAAGAACAAGATGGCGCCGCCCTTCCGTCAGGCGGAGTTCGACATCCTCTACGGCGTGGGCATCTCCCGCGAGGGCAGCCTGATCGACTTCGGGGTCGAGCACGGCATCGTGCGCAAGTCGGGTGCCTGGTACACCTACGACGGCGACCAGCTGGGCCAGGGCAAGGAGAAGGCCCGCCAGTTCCTCATCGACAACCCCGACATCGCGGCGGACATCGAGCAGAAGATCCTGGTGAAGCTGAACATCGGCGCCGGGAAGGCCGCCGCGGTGCCCGAGGTCGAGTCGCTCGACGCGCGCAGGCAGGAGCGCCAGGGCGCGTGAGCGACGTCGACCGCCTGGCCGGCGTCACCCAGCTCTCGGCGTGGGTCGCCCGCGACACCGCGCCGGAGCGGCCTGGTCCCGACGGCGACGACGACGCCGCTGCGGCGACGAAGGAGCCCATCGACGAGGACGCGGCGCGCTCGATCGCGCTGCGGGCGCTCGGGCGCAAGGCGGCGAGCCGACGCGAGCTCGACCACACGCTCGAGCGCAGGGAGGTCGACCCCGAGGTGCGGGCCCTGGTGCTCGACCGCCTCGAGGGCGAGGGCCTCGTCGACGATGCGCAGCTCGCGCGCGACACGGCCGAGCGGCTGCGCGAGCGCAAGCACATGGGGGAGCGAGGCGTCGCAGCAGAGCTGCGCAAGCGCGGGCTCGACCCTGACGAGCTCGACGACGCCGATCGCGACGACGAGCTGCAGCGCGCGATCGACGCGGCCGGTGAGCGGCGACGGCGGCTCGGCAGCCTCGACGACGAGACGGCGGAGCGTCGCCTCGCCGGCTGGCTCCAGCGACGCGGGTTCTCCGGCGGCACCGTGCGGATCGCGATCGAGCGCACACGGGCTCGCGGCCCGCAGTTCCGTTGACCGACCCCGGGTACGTCCAGGAAGCATGCAGGTTCGGCATCTTGCGGGCGGCTAGGTTCGACCTATGAAGACCTCCAGGTTCCTCGCCGTCCCCGCCCTCGCAGCCGCGTCGCTGCTCGCGCTCACCGGCTGCATCCAGCTCCCGCCGATGGGTGGCGGGACGACCACCGAGACCCAGGCGCCCGTCACGGGCGGCGACAGCGGCACCGAGTCCGCAGAGCTCGCAGGCACCTCGTGGATGGGCGCGATCGACGATGTCGTCGACCCCATCGGCTTCACCCTCAACGAGGACGGCACGGTCGACATCACGACGTGGGGCTCCTCGGACCAGTCCTACGATGCGCCGCAGGACGTGTGGTCGGGTGACGCGTCCAACCTCACCGTGACCATCACCGGTCTCGAGGAGGGCGAGTTCGACCTCACCGTCTCGGGCACGGCAGAGGGCGGTCAGATGAACCTGAGCGGCGAGGGCACCGACGGCAGCTCGCACACGCTCGTGGCAACCCAGGAGTGACGCCTCGGTGATTCGAGCAGGGCGGGCCCGCGAGGGCCCGCCCTTCGTCGTCGTACCCTGGTGGCATGACCGTCATCGCTCCGCGCACCGACCACGCCGTGCGCACCTACGAGGTCAAGACGTTCGGCTGCCAGATGAACGTGCACGACTCCGAGCGGCTCCGCGGATCGCTCGAGGAGGCGGGGTTCGCCGAGGCCACGGATGACGAGCCCGACATCGTCGTCATCAACACGTGCGCCGTGCGCGAGAACGCCGATCAGAAGCTCTACGGGCACCTCGGCCAGCTCGCCAAGACGAAGCGCGAGCGGCCCGGTCTGCAGATCGCGGTCGGCGGCTGCCTCGCGCAGAAGGACCGCGCCACCATCGTCGAGCGGGCTCCCTGGGTCGACGTCGTCTTCGGCACGCACAACATCGGCTCGCTGCCGGCGCTGCTCGAGCGCAGCCGCCACAACGGCGAGGCTGCCGTGGAGATCCTCGAGGCGCTCGACGTGTTCCCGTCGACGCTGCCGACGAAGCGGGAGTCCACCTACGCCGGCTGGGTGTCGATCTCGGTCGGCTGCAACAACACGTGCACGTTCTGCATCGTGCCGTCCCTGCGCGGCAAGGAGCGCGATCGCCGCCCGGGCGACGTGCTCGCCGAGCTGCAGGCGCTCGTCGACGACGGTGCGATCGAGGTCACGCTGCTCGGCCAGAACGTCAACTCCTACGGCGTCGAGTTCGGCGACCGCTTCGCCTTCGGCAAGCTGCTGCGCGCCGCGGGCGAGATCCAGGGGCTCGAGCGCATCCGATTCACGAGCCCGCACCCGGCCGCGTTCACCGACGACGTGATCGACGCGATGGCCGAGACCGAGGCGGTGATGCCGCAGCTGCACATGCCGCTGCAGTCGGGCTCCGATCGCGTGCTCAAGGCGATGCGCCGCTCTTACCGCTCCACGCGCTTCCTGGGCATCCTCGACCGCGTCCGGGAGCGCATCCCGCACGCGGCGATCACGACCGACATCATCGTCGGCTTCCCCGGCGAGACCGAGGACGACTTCGCCGAGACGCTGCGCGTCGTGGAGGCGTCCCGCTTCGCCTCGGCGTTCACGTTCCAGTACTCCATCCGGCCCGGCACGCCCGCGGCCACGATGCCCGACCAGGTGCCGAAAGAGGTCGTGCAGGAGCGGTTCGAGCGACTGGTGGCGCTGCAGGACCGCATCGCGTACGAGGAGAACCAGGCGCAGGTCGGGCGGCGGGTCGATGTGCTCGTCTCCGTGGGCGAGGGCAAGAAGAACGCCGAGACGCACCGCGTGAGCGGCCGCGCGGAGGACAACCGGCTCATCCACTTCACCCCTGGCGACATCCCGGGGGCGGGCGCGCCGCGGCCCGGCGACATCGTGACGGTCGAGGTGACGCGCGCCGCGTCGTTCCACCTGATCGCCGACGGCGGGCCCCTCGCGCTGCGGCGCACGCGCGCCGGAGACGCGTGGGACCGTGCACAGGCCGATTCGTGCGCGGTGCCCGCACCCGGAGGCGCACCTCGCGCCGTCTCGCTCGGCCTGCCGACGCTGCGCTCCGCCCCGGTCGAGCCGCGCGCGTGATCCTCATCGCCGTCGTCGGCGCCACCGGCACCGGCAAGACGGCGAGGTCGCTCGACATCGCCGACGCGATCGCGCGCCTCGGCGCGACGGCGGAGGTCGTCAACTGCGACGCCATGCAGCTCTACCGCGGCATGGACATCGGCACCGCGAAGGCGAGCGTCGAGGAGCGGCGCGGGCACCCGCACCACCTGCTCGACGTGCTCGAGCCGTGGCAGGACGCGGCCGTGCCCGCCTACCGCGACGCGGCCCTCGCCGCGGTCGCCGGCATCGAGGCGCGCGGCGCCGTGCCGATCCTGGTCGGCGGGAGCGGGCTCTACGCCTCGAGCGTGCTGTACGACTTCGCCTTCCCCGCCACCGATGCCGCGCTCCGAGCGACGCTCGAGGCGCAGCTCGACGAGGACGGCGCTGCCGCGATGCACGCGCGACTGCTCGCCGTCGACGCGGCCGCGGCAGCGGCGATCGGCCCGCACAACGGCAGGCGGCTCGTGCGTGCCCTGGAGGCCGTCACCCTCACGGGCGAACCCTTCCGCGTCGGGCTGCCGCCGGAGGAATCGCTCGTGCGGCCGACCATCATCCTGCACGAGCGGATCGAGCGCGCAGCGCTCGTGGCGAGGCTCGATGCGCGGGTCGCGGCCATGTGGCAGCGGGGCATCGTCGACGAGGCGCACGAGCTGCGCGCAGCAGGCATCGAGCGGGGGACGACCGCGCAGCAGGCGATCGGCTATCGCCAGGCGCTCGACCAGCTGGACGGCCGCATCGACGAGGCGGAGGCCATCGCCCGCACCCAGGCGCTCACGCGTCGCTACGCGCGCCGCCAGGTGTCGTGGTTCCAGCGCTACCCGGCGGCGCCCGCGCTCGACGCCGACGCGCTCGCCCAGCGCGCGGTCGCTACCCTGGACGCATGACGGAGCACGAGCAGGGTGCCTTCTCGAGCAGTGCCTTCTCGAAGGGACACGGGACGGGCAACGACTTCGTGCTGGTCGCAGACCTCGACGGGAGCGCACCGCTCACGCCGGAGCGGGTGCGCGCCCTCGCCGATCGCCGCTTCGGGATCGGCGGCGACGGCGTGATCCGCGCTGTGCCGGCCGGTGCCGCAGGCGATGCCGCGCTCGACACGGCAGCCGACGGCGCGACCGGGACGGTCTGGGCCATGGACTACTGGAACGCCGACGGCAGCGTCAGCGAGATGTGCGGCAACGGAGTGCGGGTCTTCGTGCGCTACCTGCTCGAGCACCGGCTCGCCGAGCTCCCGGACGGCGCCTCCATGGACATCGCGACCCGAGCCGGCGTCAAGCGCGTCGTGCGCCGCGGCGCGCTGCTCTCGGCCGACCTCGGTCGCTTCGAGCTCGGCGCCGACAGCCTCGTCGCGGCCGACGGCCTCGACGTCGCCCGACCAGGGCTCGCGGTCTCGACCGGCAATCCGCACGTCGTCGTCGCGCTCGCGAGTGAGGATGAGCTGGCCGGCCTCGACCTGCAGCGCGCGCCCTCGCTCGATCCCGTGCCGGCGGACGGCGCGAACGTGGAGTTCGTCGTGCCAGGGGTGATCGCCGACGGCGTCGGCTCCATCCGGATGCGCGTGCACGAGCGGGGCGTCGGAGAGACGCTCTCCTGCGGCACGGGCGCCGTCGCCGCCGCGATGGCGACCCGGCACTGGTCCGGCGATGCGGCCGACCGGTGGATCGTCGACGTGCCGGGCGGCAGGCTCGAGGTCGAGCTCGACGAGCGCGGCCACGCGTGGCTCACGGGCCCCGCAGAGATCGTCTTCCGCGGAGAGACGCTCAGTCCGGTGCCGTGACGGCGATGATGCGGTACGTCTTCCTGGAGTCGGCGCGCTCGACGTCGAAGCCCTCGAAGCGCTCCGCGAGCCACGTCAGCAGCGAGTCGGCGCCGAGGTGCTTCTGCACGACGAGCCACGCGGTCGCGCCGGGCGCGAGCCGCGGGAGCCAGGTCTCGAGCAGCGCGTGCAGCTGTGGCTTGCCGATCCGGATGGGCGGGTTCGACCAGATCGCGTCGAAGCGCACGTCCTCCGGCACGAGCTCGGGCACGGCCGCGACGATGTTCGATATGCTGAGCAGCTCGGCATTCCGCTCCACGAGCGAGAGCGCTCGGGCATTGACGTCGACCGCCCACACGCGGGCGGCGGGGGAGCGGAGCGCGAGCGTCGCGGCGATGGGCCCCCAGCCGCAGCCGAGGTCGAGCAGCTCGCCGGTGGCGGGCGGCGCGGGCACGGCATCGAGCAGCACGGCGGTGCCGACATCGAGCCGGTCGCCGGAGAAGACACCGGTCGCCGTCACCATCTCCCGCTCCTCGCCGGCGATCGGCACCCGGATGGTCCGGGTGGACGCGGGGGCCACGGGATCGGCTGAGAAGTAATGGTCCGGCACGGACACGACAGTAGCGAAGGACGAAGCATGGCAGCACCGCAGGACACCGGATCCACGGGTCACGGCCGCGCGACGGAGCGCATCCTCGCCTGGGGCGAGCGCGCACAGGCCCTCCAGGAGGACGCGCTCGAGGCGGAGCTCGACGACGGCGTCGACGGCGCGCAGCTCGAGCGGGAGGACCGCGCCGCGCTCCGTCGCGTCGACGGCCTCCGCACCGAGCTCGAGGACGTCACCGAGGTCGAGTACCGGCAGCTCCGCCTGGAGAACGTCGTGCTCGTGGGCGTCTACTCCGGCGGCGCGAACGGCGCGGAGGACGCCGAGAACTCGCTGCGCGAGCTCGCCGCGCTCGCCGAGACGGCCGGTGCGCTCGTGCTCGACGGCATGCTGCAGCGGCGACCGAACCCCGATCCGGCGACCTACGTGGGCCGGGGCAAGGCCGAGGAGCTCGCGGCGGTCGTCAAGGAGCTCGGCGCAGATACGGTCGTCGCCGACAGCGAGCTCTCGCCGAGCCAGCGGCGCGCGCTCGAGGACAAGGTCAAGGTGAAGGTCATCGACCGCACCGCGGTCATCCTCGACATCTTCAGCCAGCACGCGAAGAGCCGCGAGGGCAAGGCGCAGGTGGAGCTCGCGCAGCTCGAGTACCTGCTGCCGCGACTGCGCGGCTGGGGCGACTCGATGTCGCGCCAGGCCGGTGGTCAGGTCGGCGGCCAGGGCGCGGGCATGGGCTCGCGCGGACCGGGTGAGACGAAGATCGAGCTGGACCGGCGGCGCATCCACACCCGCATGGCGCGCCTGCGCAAGCAGATCAAGGGCTTCGCGCCCGCGCGCCAGGCGAAGCGAGCGAACCGCGACCGCTTCGAGGTGCCGGGCGTCGCGATCGTCGGCTACACGAACGCCGGCAAGTCGAGCCTGCTCAACCGCATCACGGGCGCCGGGGTGCTCGTCGAGAACGCGCTGTTCGCGACGCTCGACGCGACCGTGCGGCGCACGAGCACGGCCGATGGCCGGGAGTTCACGATCGCCGACACGGTCGGGTTCGTGCGCAACCTGCCGCACCAGCTCGTCGAGGCGTTCCGCTCGACGTTCGAGGAGGTCGCGGAGTCCGACGTCATCGTGCACGTCGTCGACGCGAGCCACCCCGATCCCGCGGCGCAGATCGCCACGGTGCGCGACGTGCTCGGCGAGACCGGGGCGCGCTCGATCCCGGAGATCGTCGTCTTCAACAAGGCCGACCTGGTCGGCGACGACGAGCGGCTCGTGCTGCGCGGCCTCCAGCCGGATGCGATCTTCGCCTCCGCGCGGACCGGCGACGCGATCGACGCGATCCTCGCCGCGATCGCCGAGCTGCTGCCGCGGCCGGAGGTCGAGGTGTCGCTGCTCGTGCCGTTCGACCGCGGCGACATCATCGCGATGCTCCACGATCGCTTCGAGGTCGTGCGAGAGGCCTACGAGGAGGCAGGCACGCGGATCGACGCGAAGGTGAACGAGGCGGCGCTCTCGCAGCTCGCCGAGTTCCGGGTGCCGACGGCCTAGA
>JBNJKM010000002.1:0-365105 GCA_051751085.1 Actinomycetota bacterium
ACCGGTGCTCGTCGCGTCGCCGACCACCGCGACCGCGTTGCCACCGGCCGTCACCGGAGCGAGCACATCCGCCACCAGCTGATTGCCGGACACCAGACCGGCGTCACCGCCCGTCGAAGCACCCTCCGAGCCACCCGAAGCAGCCGAGGACTCGACCGTCGAACCTGTGCTCGTAGCGTCGCCGACCACCGCGACAGCGTTGCCGCCGACCGTGACCGGTGCCGCGACATCCACCACGCCCAGGTTGCCCGAGAGCAGCCCGTCGTCACCCGACGTGGTGGCTGCGGAGCCGCTCGAACCGCCGGTCGTGGTGGCGTTCGAGCTGTCGCTCGACGCATCGCCCAGGATGCCGATCGCGTTGCCGGCGACCGTCACCGGCGCGTGGAGCGCCACGAGCGCCGCCGAGCCCGACAGCACGCCGCCGATGCCGGAGGTGCTGACGTCGGCTGCCGGCGCCGCAGGAGCCGTCGTCGCCGACGACCCGGTGGTCTCGGCGTCTCCGAGGATCCCCAGGGCGTTGCCCCCGAGGGTGACGGGTGCCGAGATCGACACCACTGCTTCGTTGCCGGATCCGAGGCCTTCCGAGCCGTCGGTCCCTGCGGCGCTGGCCACGCCAGCACCCGCGGCCCAGAGGCCGCCTGTGAGCGCTGCGGTCCACAGCGCTCGCTTCGCGAGCTTGTTCATGGTTCTTGCCTTCCCTGATTGGAGTGATCTGCCGTCCCGCTCCGGGACGGCTGCGTGCCGCGCGAGTGCGCGGCCTCGGATCGCTCAATCAGGGCTGGCGGTGTGCTCCTCGGCGAGCGAGGAGGGGGCGCGGTCGTGCTCGAGCGCGCCGACCTGACCGACCGCGAGCGCGGGCAGCAGGTGGTCCTGGATGATCGCCGACGGCGCGGCGTGAGCTCCTGAGGAGCCGGTCGCCGCCGAGGGCGCGATCCCGTCGGATGCGGGAAGGTGCGGCACGCCATCCCGACCGCCCCAGCCGGGGTCGGCAGCCGACACGGCTGCACCGGCTGCAGCGGGCGCTGCGCCGACGAGTGCGGGGACGGCGCGCACGTCGTGGGCCGATCGGACCGCTTCGATGGCGCGGGCGCTCACGGGCACCTCGCCGGCGGCCGCCGACGGGTCGGCTTCGCCGACGGTCGGGGGCATCGCGACCTCGGGCGCGGGCTCGGACTCGGGCGTCGGAGCCGCGCCGGGCTCGGGTCGGGCGGTCTGCACGGGTGCGACCTCGATGGGCGCGACCCCAACGGGTGCGGCCCCGGACCCGACCTCGACGGGCCCGACCTCCACCGGTCCGACCCCGACCACAGGATCGACGATGCCTGCGACCGGCGCCTCGCCCACCAGCTCGTCGACGACCGGCGCGACGCCGAGGGCGCCGTCGACGGTGTCGACGATCGGGGTGACGACCGGAGCGACGACATCGCGCACCACGCCCGGGACGACGCGGTCGACGGGGGCGACGATCGGGTCGACGACGGGCGCGAACGGCTGCAGCACCGGGGCCAGCGCGCCGGTGACGGGCGCCACGACGTCGCGGACGGTGTCGACGGCGACCGGCGGTGCCTGCACGACCGGTCGCACGACGGGCGCGACCTGCTGGACGATCGGCGCGGTGACGGGCTGCACAGCCCGCTCAACGGGAGCGAGGGCTGCGCCGAGGCCGCCGACGACGGGGTCGAGCGGGTCGGACACGGTCTCGACGACGCCGCCGACCGTGCCGCCGAGCTGCTGGACGAGCCCACCGAGCTGGCCGGACTCCTCGCTCTCCGTCGCGCTCGCGGCTGAGCCGCCGAGGAGGAGGCAGAGTGCGACAGTGCCGATCGAGGCTGCCCCGGCGGTGAGGCCCAGGCGCAGCCAGCGGGAGGGTGCCCCGCCGCTGCTCGCCTGCATCGTTGCCTCCGAAGTCGTGACCTTCGCTCATGACCGTATGCGCAGGCATGCCAATCGGGCAACGATTCACAGTGCCTTCTCAGGCTGCCGGCTGCTCCCGGAGCTCCGGTTCAGGCATCCGCAGATCCTCGCCTGCGATGGAGATCCGAGCGCGACGGGGTGCGCCGCCCGAGGCGGTCTCCACGACGAGACTGCCCGCTGCGATCCTGCCGTCGCCGTCGGCGAGCCCCTGCCAGTCGGCCCGCACCTGCCGCACGACGGTCGCCGCGTTCGGCCACGGTCCCTCGACGAGCAGCGTCGACGACGCCTGTCGCAGCCGCGCTGCGAGCCTCGCCGCCTCGGTGGGCGACACCCTGCCGGGCGAGACCGCGAGCACGACCGGCATCGCCTCAGCGAGGCTCGCGACCACGTCGAGCCACGAGCGTCCGGGATGCGGCACGAGCGCCACCCGGTCCATGGGCACACCGAGGTCGCGGGCGGCCTCGATCCCCAGATCGGGCATCCCGACGATGGCGCCCCACGCGCCGCGAGGCATCGCCGCACCCAGGCACGCGAGCGCGACGCCACGGGACTCGATGCTGTGCGCAGCACCCGAGCGGAGCAGCCGCACCACCTCGTCGAGCCCTGCGGAGACCGGCTCGACCGGCGCCGGCGCCGCCTGCTGGGCGGATGCCTGCTGCATGCTCCGCAGCCGCTCTCGGAGCGCGTCGACGGTGGCCGTGCGGTCATCCCCCGCGCGACGTTCGAGCCTCGTCGACGCCATCCTCATCCCCATATCTTCGAACATGTGTTCGATCCGAGCAAGTCCCGGCGGCGTGTCGACGGGTGCCTCCCGTGCGATGATCGAACCGTCCCCATCAGCCAGGGATCGACCGCGACCAGGAGGCACGATCGTGAGCAGCGCCGATGCTCGAAGCGTCGCACGCACCGCTGACGCGACCGACGGCGCCGCCATCCTCTGCGTCACGACCAACCCGGCGATCGACATCACGTACACGATCGACGAGCTGCGGATCGGCACGAGCCACAGAGTGCCGACGGGCCTCGCCCGCGCCGGCGGCAAGGGCGTCAACGTCGCCCGAGTGCTGCACCAGCAGCACGAGACCGCCATCGTCATCGCGCCCATCGGCGGCCCGGTGCATGCGATCTTCGTGCACGACCTCGACATGGCCGGCATCCCCCACCGCCTCATCGAGGTCGACGCGCACACCCGGCGCACGACCGCGATCGTCACGCCCGCCGGCACCACCAACCTCAATGAGCACGGCGCGCCGATCGACGCCGCCAGCTGGCAGCGGCTCCTCGACATCGTGCGCGAGGAGACCCCCGCGGCCCGCGTCGTCGTCTCCTCCGGCTCCCTGCCGCCCGATACGCCTGAAGGCTTCTGCGCCAGCATCGTCGAGATCGCGAGGTCTGCCGACACGCCCGTGCTCGTCGACGTGGGCGGCGAGCAGCTGCGGCGTGCGGTGGCCGCTGGCGCCACGGCCGTGAAGCCCAACCGGCACGAGCTCTTCGACGCCATGGGCGGCACCGACCCGCTCGACGCCGCCCGTCGGCTCGCGGCGCTCGGCACGGGCACGGTCTTCGCCTCGCTCGACGTCGAGGGGATGCTCGCGGTGCTGCCCGACGGCCGCGCCTGGCACGCCGCCCTCGATCACGTGCTCGACGGCAACCCCACCGGCGCCGGGGACGCGGCCATCGCCGCCATCGCGCAGGCGATCGCGGAGGGCGCGACGCTCGAGGAGCAGCTCGCGCGCGCCACAGCATGGTCCGCCGCTGCGGTGCTCGCCGCGCAGGCGGGCACGATCGCCGATCCGAGCGACCTCGCAGGACGCATCCGCATCGCTCCGATCGGCTGAGCCGCCGTTCACCCAACCTCCACTTGGCGAGTGGCGAGCCGCTGATACGGTGTCGCCATGGAGACTCTGCGCCTCGAAGAGCTGTCTGCGGCGAACATCGTCGCAGCCAACGGCATGACCCTCAAGCGGGGCCAGGAGGCCTTCCTCGCGCCGAATGCTCGGCTCGAGGAATTCGTCAACACGCAGAGCGCGTGGCAGCGCGTCGTCTTCGACGGCGACGAGCCGGTGGCCTTCGTGATGGCGAACTTCGACCCGGAGGTCGACCGCGAGGAGTACCGCTCGAGCGTCCTCCGCATGTACGTCGCCGGCACCGCGCAGCGCCGGGGCGTCGGCAGCTACACCGTCGAGCAGGTCGCCGACGAGGCTCGCCGCCAGGGCTTCGAGAACCTCTACGCCGTCTGGGAGGAAGGCGACCAGGGTCCCGGCAAGTTCTTCCAGGCCGTCGGCTTCGAGCCCATCGGCGAGAACGAGTACGGCGAGGTCATCGGGCGCAAGAGCCTCTGACCGACTGAGCGACGCGCTGCACGGGGTCGCGATGCGTCGACGGGCTGCCGCGGTGGCGGTCGTCGCCGTCCTCGCGGTGACGGGATGCGCGTCCGCCGCACCCGAGCGCCGCGACACCGGTGTCGCGATGTTCCAGTGGACGTGGGACGCGATCGCCGCCGAGTGCCCGGCGCTCGGCGACGCCGGCGTCGCCTGGGTGCTGACCTCGCCGCCGCAGGAGCACGTCGACGGCGGCACCGCGGGGCTCGCCGGCGCCGACGGCACCGAGGCGGATGGCACCGAGTGGTGGTGGTCGTACCAGCCCGTCTCCTACGCGGTCGAGTCCCGGCTCGGCACGCGTGACGAGTTCGCGGCGATGACGGCCGCGTGCGGCGAGGCGGGCGTCGACGTGTATGCGGATGCGGTCATCAACCACATGGCGGGCGTCGAGTCGGGCACGGGTTGGGTCGGCACCGCCTTCGAGCACTACGACTACCCCGGGCTCTACGACCGCGCCGACTTCCACGACTGCAACCGCACGCCGGACGACGACATCGACGCATACCGCGAGCCGTTCGTCATCCAGCACTGCGAGCTCGAGAACCTCGCCGACCTCGCGACCGAGTCCGAGCACGTGCAGGCGACGATCGGCGCCTACCTCGACGACCTGCTCTCGCTCGGCGCGGCCGGCTTCCGCATCGACGCGGCCAAGCACATCGACCCCGACGACGTGGCCGCGATCGTCGCGGCGCTGCCGGACGGCACGCCGGTCATCAGCGAGGTCATCCGCGGCGCCGGCGAGCCGGTGCAGCCCGAGCAGTACACGGCGTTCTCGACCGTGTGGGAGTTCGGCTGGGCGGAGCGGGTCGGCGCGTTCGTGCACGACGGCTCGGCGCGGGCGCTCGCCGACCTCTCCCCCTCGGCGTACAGCCTGCTCGAGGAGCAGGCGCGCACCTTCGTCGTGAACCACGACACCGAGCGCAACGACTCGACGCTCTCCTACCGGAACGGCGCCGAGCTCTCCGCCGCGACGGCCGTCATGCTCGCCTCCGACTACGGGCCACCGACGCTCTACTCGGGCTACGCGTTCCGCGACCGCGACCAGGGACCGGCGCTCGAGGCGGACGGGTCGGTGGCGGATGCGTCGTGCACGGGCGAGGAGCAGCCCGACATGGCCGTCGACGGCTGGGCCGACCGGGCATGGGTGTGCCAGCACCGCTGGCCGGGCACGCTCGAGCTCGTCGCCTGGCGCACCCGCGTGGTGGATGCGCCGGTGACGGACACGGCCGCCGTCGACGGCGCATACACCCAGCTCCGCGGCGAGACGGCGGCGTTCGCGGTGCTGCTCGACGACGAGCCGGCATCGGTCGAGGTGCCCGTCGGCCTGCCTGACGGCCGCTACTGCGACGTGGTCGTGCCGGGCTGCGCATCCGTCGTCGAGGTCTCGGGCGGCGTCGCCGCGCTCGAGCTCGAGCCGTGGCAGGCGGTCGCGCTCGACCGCTTCTCGCGCCCGTAGCCGTCCCGTCGAGGGTTTGCGTCCGAGTTGAGCCCAACTCGGACGCAAAGCCTCAACCGGCTCCGCGGACGAGCATGCGAGTCGAGGGTTTGCGTCCGAGTTGAGACCAACTCGGACGCGAACCCTCCACTCAGACGAGCGACTCGCGCCAGGCGCGGTGCAGCGACGCGAACTTGCCGCCAGCGGCGATGAGCTCGTCGGGCGAGCCGTCCTCGATGATGCGGCCGTGCTCCATGACGAGCACGCGGTCGGCGATCGCGACCGTCGAGAGGCGGTGGGCGATGATGATCGCCGTCCGGTCGTGCAGCAGCGTCGTGAGCCCCTCCTGCACCAGTCGCTCCGACGGGATGTCGAGCGACGCCGTCGCCTCATCGAGGATGAGCACGCGCGGGTCGGCGAGGAACGCCCGTGCGAACGACAGCAGCTGGCGCTGCCCGGCGCTCACGCGGCCGCCGCGCTTGTTGACGTCGGTGTCGTACCCGTCCGGCAGCGCCGTGATGAACTCGTGCGCGCCGACCGCGCGGGCCGCCGCCTCGATCTCGTCGTCGCTCGCGCCCGGCTTGCCGAGCGCGATGTTGTCGGCGACGGTGCCCGAGAAGAGGTACGCCTCCTGCGTCACCATCACGACGGCGCGGCGCAGGTCGTCGTTCGCGAGCTCGCGCAGGTCGACGCCGTCGAGCTTCACCGAGCCCGCCGAGGGGTCGTAGAACCGCGAGATGAGCTTCGCGAGCGTCGACTTGCCGGCGCCGGTGGTGCCGACGAGCGCGATCGTCTGCCCCGAGGGGATGTGGAGGTCGAAGTCGGGCAGCACGACCTTGCCGCTGCTGTACGCGAACTCGACGTCGTCGAAGTCGATCTGGCCGCGCGAGGTGGGCAGCGCCTTCGGCGCCGAGGGCTCCCGCACGGTCGGCTCCTCCTCGAGCATGCCGGAGATCTTCTCGAGCGCCGCCGACGCCGACTGGTAGCCGTTGAAGAACATGCCGATGCCCTGGATGGGCTGGAAGAAGTTGCGCGCGTACAGCGCGATCGCGAGCAGCACGCCGATCTGCAGCGACCCCTCCACGACCCGCAGGCCGCCGACGAGCACGAGCGTCGCGATGGTGACCGCGCCGATCGCCATGATGCCCGGCTCGTAGATGCCGAAGATGTTGATGGTGCGGAAGTTCGCGTCGCGGTAGTCGTCGACGCGCTCGTCGAACTCGCGCTGGTTCGACGGCTCCTTGCGGAACGCCTTCACGGCGCGGATGCCCGTCATGGTCTCGACGAAGTGCACGATCATCCGTGCGCTCGTGGTGCGCGTCTCGCGGAACAGCACCGTCGAGCGCACCTGGAACCAGCGGGTGAGGATGATCGCCGGGATGAGCGCGAGGCCGATGATGAGCCCCGAGATCGGGTCGAGGATCGTCATCGCGACGCCCGTGAACGCCATGAACAGCACGCCGCGCACGAGCTCGTTGAGGCCCTGGTCGAGCAGGTCGCGGATCGACTCGAGGTCGCTCGTCTGCCGGGCGATGATGCGGCCCGACGTGTACGACTCGTGGAACTCCAGGCTCAGCCGCTGCGCGTGCGCGAACAGCCTGCGGCGCAGGTCGAACAGCACCGTCTGGCTGATGCGCGCGATGCCCACCGTGTAGAGGTACATGAGCACGCCCGCGAGCACCGCGGCCACGATGTAGACGATCGTCGCGACCCACAGCGGCATCCAGTCGGCCCGCTCCATGATCGACGGCAGCCCGGTGTCGATGCCGTAGGCGATGAGCATGGGGCCCGCGATGTTCGCCGCGACGGCGATGACGACGAGCACCATCGTGATGATGACGCGCGCCATGTGGGGCCGCAGGAGCGACCCGAGCAGCTTCCGCGAGCGCGCGCGGATGGCCTTCGACTCGGCCTTCGTGTAGTCGGTGCGGTCCTCGCCCTGCACGCCGTAGACGCTCATCGCGACACCTCCTCGTCCTGCTCCTGCTCGAGCTCTCGCTCGAGCGCGTCGATGTCGATGACCTGCATCGAGCCGGTGACGGCGTCGATGCTCTTCCGGTCGAGCTCGGCCTCCTCGAGGCTCGAGATCACGTAGCGGTAGTGCTCGCTGCGCGCGAGCAGCTCCGAGTGGGTGCCGACGTCGTCGATGCGCCCGTCGCGCATGAGCGCGACCCTGTCGGCGAGCTGCACCGTGCTGGGGCGGTGGGCGACGATGAGCGCCGTGGTGCGGTCCAGCACGCCGCGGAGGGCCTCCTCGACCTGCGCCTCGGTCTCGACGTCGAGCGCCGACAGCGGGTCGTCGAGCACGAGCACCGCCGGGTCCGCGGCCACGGCGCGCGCGAGCGCGAGGCGCTGGCGCTGGCCGCCCGAGAGGGAGAGCCCCTCCTCGCCGATCTCCGTGTCGAGGCCCTTCGGCAGGTCGCGGACGAAGCCGGCCTGCGCGATCGCGAGTGCGCGCTCCAGGGCCTCCTCCGACGCATCCGGGGCACCCATGAGCACGTTCTCGCGCACGGTCGCCGAGAACAGCGTCGCGTCCTCGAACGCCATCGCCACGTGCGTGCGCAGCTCCGCGAGCGTCAGTTCGCGCACGTCGACGCCGTCGAGCAGCACGCGGCCGCCCGTCACGTCGTAGAGCCGCGCGGGCAGCGCGGTGAGCGTCGTCTTGCCCGAGCCGGTGATGCCGATGAGCGCCATCGTCTCGCCCGGCTCGAGCGTGAGCGTCGCGCCGTCGACGAGGTCGCGCTCGTGCGGCTGCGCATCCTGGTAGCGGAAGTGCACGTCCTCGAAGACGAGCCGGCCGCGCGGCACCGGGATGGTCGCCGGCTGGTCGGGGTCGACGATCGTGTTCTCGCTGTCGACGATCTCGTGGAAGCGGCGCGAGGCGTTCGACGCGTCGATGAGGAACGCGAAGAGGAAGCCGATCGACTCGATGGGCCAGTTGAGCACCATCGCGACCGCGAAGAAGGCGAAGAGCGTGCCGACCGAGAGCTGACCGGTCGCCGCGAGCCACACGCCGAGGAAGAGGCAGACCGCGTACGAGACGTACGGCACGATCGTCAGCCACATCCACAGGTGCCCGTCCATGCGGGCCTTGTCGATCTCGGTCTCGCGCAGCGTCGACGCCTGGTCGGTGAAGCCCTCCAGCGCGTGGCGGCCGCGGCCGAATGCCTTGAGCACGCGGATGCCGTGGATGGACTGCTCGACGGTCGTCGCGAGGTCGCCGGCCTGGTCCTGCGCCGAGCGCGAGATCGTGAAGTAGCGGCGCTCGAAGCGGAGCGCGACGAAGACGATCGGCGCCGAGAGCACGACGAAGGCGCCTGCGAGGAGCGGGCTCCAGAAGAAGAGGATCACGATGCCGACCACGAGCGTGATGGCGTTCACGGCCAGCAGCGGTGCGCCGAAGGCGATGAAGCGGCGGATCATGCCGAGGTCCTGCACGGCGCGGCTCAGCAGCTGCCCCGACTGCCAGCGGTCGTGGAACGCGACGGGCAGCGCCTGCAGCTGGCCGTAGAGCGAGCGGCGCATCGCCGCCTCGATCTGCGTCGACGGCAGCGTCACGAGGAAGCGGCGCATGTAGACGAAGAACGCCTCACCGAGCGCGAGCGCGAGGATCGCGATCGCGACCGGCCAGACGGCGGATGCGTTCGACTCGGCGAGCGGGCCGTCGACGAGCGCGCGCATGGCGATCGGGGTCGCGAGGCTCAGCAGCGCCGAGATGAGCGCCGCCACGGTGCCGAGGATGAGCCGCGGCAGCACGGGCCGCAGGAACGGCAGCAGCCGTCCGAGCGCGCGCAGGTGGGTGACGGTGTCGGGCTGCTCGGACGAGGGCGTCGAGGACATGGAGGAGATCCTTCAATCGCGGGCTTCAAGCGCCCGCGCGGTGCTGGTGCGACGGGTGGGTCGCGGTGGTGGTGCTGCGTCCCCGGCTGGGCGGCCGGGACGACGAGGCGAGACGAGCTCGCGACGGGGCTGCGAGGCCCTCCTGCTACCGGCGTCCGGCGACGCGGGGGCGGACGAGGAGGGCGCGGGCGGCAGCGATCGGAGCGTTCGTCGTCGTGCTCATGGCATCCTCCTCAGTCAGCCGCGGCGGGTGGCGCGGACAGCCTTCGATTCTAAGCAGGCTCGGCTGGCCGCGTCTACCCCCGGCGCGCCGCGGATGCGTCGGATCGCGGCCGCACCGGCCGCACCGGCAGCGGCCCCTCAGCCGAGCGCCGCGAGCAGACGGTCGGCGTCTACCGGACGCGCGAGCAGCAGCACAGGCGGCGCCGACGGATCCGCATGCCATCGACGCATCCGCTCGCGCTTCGAGCGCCACGATCGGAAGTGCCAGCCGATGATCGAGTCCCTCGCGAGCGCGAGGCCGAGCGTCTCGACGTTGCCGTTGCACACGAGCTCCCGGGTGCGGATGCGTCGCCACGTGCGGCGGAGGAGTCGCGACAGCGAGACCGCGCGCGGGTAGTCGAGCCCCACGATCACGTCGATGCGCGGCCAGGCGTCCTGGGCGATCGCCGACCGCAGGGCATCGATCACCCACTCGTCGGAGCCGACGATCGGGAGCGCACGGCGGCGCTGCTCCTGCGTCGGCACCTCGATCCATCCCGGATCCCAGCAGAGGTCGTCGAGCTGCGCGACCGGGAGCCCGAGCCGCTCCCCCAGTGCTGTCGCCATCGTCGACTTGCCGGAGCCGCTCGCGCCGAAGCAGACGACGCGGCGCGCACGCCGCACATCGTCGATGGTCGCCGCGCTCATGCGAGGGAGGCTACCCGGGCGGACGGCGGCATCGCGGTAGCCCTCGATCCTGGCTCGAGCGGACCCCTTCCACCCGCGCGGACCCGGTGCACCGGGTCCGGTTCGGTGGAAGGGGTCCGCGGCGGCCGACCGAGCGCTCCGGCCGGCGGTGACTGCTCAGTGGGCGAAGTGGCGCTCGCCGGTGAAGTACATCGTGATGCCGGCGACGTTCGCCGCGGCGATGACCTCCTCGTCGCGCACGGAGCCGCCGGGCTGCACGACGGCGGTGACGCCGGCGTCGAGCAGGATCTGGAGGCCGTCCGCGAACGGGAAGAACGCATCCGACGCCGCGACCGAGCCGGCCGCGCGCTCGCCTGCCCGCTCGACGGCGAGCTTGCACGAGTCCACGCGGTTGACCTGACCCATGCCGACGCCGACGGAGGCGAGGCCCGACGCGAGCAGGATCGCGTTCGACTTCACCGATCGGCACGCGCGCCACGCGAACTCGAGGTCGGCGAGCACCGCGTCCGACACGTGCGAGCCGCTCACGCGCCGCCAGGTGTGCGACGAGAAGCCCTCGAAGGTGTCGGGCTGCTGCACGAGCACGCCGCCGGAGACCTGCCGCAGCTCGGAGCCCTCGCGCGCGTAGCCCTCGGGCAGGCGCAGCAGGCGGATGTTCTTCTTGGCCGTGAGCAGCTCGAGCGCCTCGGGCTCGAAGTCGGGTGCGACGACGACCTCGGTGAAGATGTCCTTCACGGTCTCGGCCATCGCGCGCGTGACGGTGCGGTTCGCCGCGATCACGCCGCCGAACGCGGAGACGGGGTCGCACGCGTGCGCGCGCTCGTGCGCCGACGCGATCGGGTCGGCCGCCCGCGGGTCGGCGATCGCGATGCCGCAGGGGTTCGCGTGCTTGATGATCGCGACCGCCGGCTCGGCGAAGTCGAAGGCCGCGCGCAGCGCCGCATCCGCGTCGACGTAGTTGTTGAACGACATCGGCTTGCCGTGCAGCAGCTCCGCCTGCGTGATGCCGGCACCGCCGGGCAGCGCGAAGAGCCCCGCCTGCTGGTGGCTGTTCTCGCCGTAGCGCAGGCCAGAGACGAGCGTCGCGGCACCGACCGCCTTGAGCAGACCGCCCGCGCTGCGCGTGTCGGGCAGCGCGGATGCGTCGGCCGCCGCGGGCGCGGATGCCGCCGTGCGCGCGGGTGCGGCCGGCGCCGCCGCAGGTGCGGCCTGGGCAGGTGCGGCCTGGGCAGGTGCGGCCTGCGGCGCGGGCTCGGCCGCCACGGGCCCCTCGACCGGCTCGCCCGCGAACCAGCGGGCGACCGCGGTGTCGTAGGCGGCGGTGTGCGCGAAGGCGTCGCGCGCGAGCGCCCGCCGCTGCAGCAGGTTGAGCCCGGAGCCCGCGGCCTTCGCGATGAGCGGGTAGATGCGCGGGTCGGTGACGATCGCGACGTTGGCGTGGTTCTTCGCTGAGGCTCGCACCATCGCGGGGCCGCCGATGTCGATCTGCTCGATGACGTCCGCATCGGCCGCGCCGGAGCGCACCGTCTCGACGAACGGGTAGAGGTTGACGACGACGAGCTCGAACGGCGCGATGCCGAGGTCGGCGAGCTGCGCCTCGTGGTGCTCGAGCCGCAGGTCGGCGAGCAGGCCGGCGTGGATCGCGGGGTGGAGCGTCTTCACCCGGCCGTCGAGCGCCTCCTGGAACCCCGTCACCTGTGCCACCTCGGTGACCGCGAGTCCGGCATCCGCCAGCATCTTCGCGGTCGAGCCGGTCGAGACGAGCTCGACGCCCGCCTGGGCGAGCGCTCGGCCGAGCTCGACGACGCCGCTCTTGTCGCTCACCGACAGCAGCGCGCGCCGGAAGGGCACGACGTCGCGGTCGCGGTAGAGGCTCAGGTCGTGCTGGGGTCCGCTCACTGTCGTTCCTCCGTGTCGGTGGGCTCTGATCGCAGGCGCTGCTCGAGCCCGTGGTCGGCGAGGTCGCACGTGCCGTCGGCGATGTCGGCGATCACGTTCGCGAGCAGGTCGCGCTCGACGAGCTTGATGCGGTCGTGCAGGGTGTCCTGGGTGTCGTCCGGCAGCACCGGCACGCGCTCCTGCGCGAGCACCGGGCCGGTGTCGACGCCGCTGTCGACGATGATCACGGATGCGCCCGTCTGGGTCGCGCCCGCCGCGAGCGCGTCGCGCACCCCGTGCGCGCCGGGGAACTCGGGCAGGAACGCGGGATGCGTGTTGAGGATCGCCGGCTCGAAGCGCGCCACGACGCCCGGCGAGAGCAGCCGCATGAAGCCCGAGAGCACGATCACGTCGGGCTCGAACGCCTCGATGCGGTCGGCGATGCGCTCGGACCACGCGTCGCGCGGCACCTCGAACGGCTCGACGAAGGTCTGGATGCCGGCGGCGCGGGCGATCTCGATGCCGCCGCACTCGCGGTCGGCGCCGACGGCGATGATCTCGGCCGGCACGCGACCGGCGCGGGTCCGCTCCAGCAGATCGGCGAAGTTGGTGCCGCTGCCGGAGACCAGGACGACGAGGCGCAGCACGCGCTCCATCCTACGGGCCCGCGACCTCCGGTCCGGGGCGGTCGCCGGGGTCGCGATCCGGACGTGCCGACACTGATGCCGGATGCGTCGGCTCGACGGCGTCGCCGTCGGTCGTCGGGCGGTCGACGGCGGTGTGCTCACCGACAGCGGCACCGGACGACGCGGGCCGCGCGACCGGCTCGACCGCCTGCGTCTCGGCCTCCGCGGACGCGAGCGGCGCGAGCGCCTCCGTCGTCTGCCCGTCGGAGGCATCCGCCGCAGCATCGCGCTCGGCATCGGCATCGGCATCGGCATCGGCATCGGCATCGGCGTCGCCCTCGGCGTCGTCGAGCGGCTCGTCGCGGCTGCGGCTGAAGCCGAGCACGTCGCGCATCGAGGTGCCCTCGCCCTCCGCCGCGAGCGGCAGCGCGAAGCCGCCGGCGAGCCGGCCGGTGCCGCGACCGCCGGCGATCAGGCCGATGAGCAGGCCCGCGCCCACCTCGAGCGCGCCCCACGCGGCCACGAGGACCGCATCGGGGCCGGTCTCGGACAGCCGGCCGGGACCGGCGGCGCCGACCGAGAGCATCGCGGCGAGGCCCAGGAGCGCGCCCGCGAGCAGTCCGCCGCCGGCGCCCGCGATGGCGAGCTCCCACCAGTGCACGGGGCGGTCCGCGCTGCCGGCGAGCACCGTCTGCCGCGCGAGCACGCCGACGACGACGGCCGCGAGCACGGGCAGCACGACGACGACGAGCATCCAGGGCTGGGCATCCGGGTCGATCGCGGTGAGCAGCGGCAGCGCAGGCACCGGGCCGAGATCGGTGTCGAGCGGCGAGACGCTCGAGCCGCGGCCCACCATGAAGCCGGGCCCGATCGCCCAGGCGGCGCCCCACACGATCGCGACGGGCGCGAGCGCGAGCTGCAGCAGGAAGAGCACCGCGGCGCCCACGTGCGTGACCTCGAGCGACTCCATGAGCAGCAGCCCGTCGGTGAAGCGCAGCAGCAGGCCGAGCCCGACGACCAGCGCGCCGACGCCGAGCACGCCGACCGCGCCGCCCAGCCCCGAGCGGAGCGCCGCCCGCACCGGGCGCAGCCAGCGGTCCTCGATCGTGAGCGCTCGCGCGAGCGCTCGCAGCCAGTCGTGCCCGCGCACGGCGAGCACGGCGCCCACCATGCCCGCGAGCGCCACGAGCGCGGGGAAGGCGAACGCGTGGCCGAGGTTCGGCGCGGCCGTCGGGTGCTGCGCGCTGACCCCGGCGAGCAGGCCGACGAGGCCCGCGGCGGCGGCGCCTGCGGCGACGGCGACGGCGGTCTCGAGCAGCGGCAGCTCGGCGAGGCGCCGGCCGCTGCGCCAGTGCAGCCAGAGGGTGATCAGGCCGATGCCCCACGCGCCGAGCGACAGCACGAAGGATCCGCCCGCCGCTTCGAGGCCGAGCGCGGCGACCGCCTCCGGCGCGAGCGTGATGCCGACGTCGACGCCGTGCCCGAGCATCCACGCGTCGACCGCGATGCGCCACTGCAGCAGCGGGTCGCCGCCGAAGCCCTGGTCGAAGCCCCAGACGGCGAGCAGCGCGAGCGCGCACAGCACGAGTCCGACCGCCGCGATGGCGGCGGACTCGACAGCCTGGCCGATCCCGGCCCACACGCGACGCACGGCAGGCACCCTACCGACGCATCCGCACGCCGTCCGTCTCCCCCGCCGCGCGCCGCTCGAGCCCGGCCGCGATAGGTTGGAGGCGCATGGCGCGGCCAGCGCACGCGCGGCCGCCGTCCCACCAAGACTGCGAGGGGTTCGAGCCGCATGGCCAAGATCATCTACACGTACACCGACGAGGCGCCGATGCTCGCCACGCACTCGCTCCTCCCGATCGTCCGCGCGTTCGCCGCAGCGGCCGACGTCGAGGTCGAGAGCCGCGACATCTCGCTGGCAGGCCGGATCGTCGCGTCGTTCGCCGACCTGCTGCCCGCCGACCAGCAGGAGCAGGACGCGCTCGCGGAGCTCGGCGCGATGGCGAAGTCGCCAGAGGCGAACATCATCAAGCTCCCCAACATCTCCGCCTCCGTGCCGCAGCTGAAGGCGGCCGTCAAGGAGCTGCAGGAGAAGGGCATCGCCCTGCCCGACTACCCCGACGAGGTCGAGACCGACGAGGACCGCGACATCCGCGCGCGCTACGACGCGATCAAGGGCTCGGCCGTCAACCCGGTGCTCCGCGAGGGCAACTCCGACCGCCGCGCGCCGCGCTCGGTCAAGGAGTACGCGCGCAAGCACCCGCACTCGATGGGCGCGTGGCTGCCCGACTCGAAGACGGCCGTCGCGACGATGAGCGAGGGCGACTTCCGCGCCAACGAGCAGTCGGTCACTTTGCCCGCCGACGACACCCTGCAGATCCGGCTCGTCGCCGACGGCGAGACGACCGTCCTCAAGGACGGCTTGAAGGTGCTCGAGGGCGAGATCGTCGACGCCACCTTCATGAGCGCGAAGGCGCTCGACGCCTTCCTCGCCGACCAGGTGCAGCGTGCTCGCGACGAGCACGTGCTCTTCTCGGCCCACCTCAAGGCCACGATGATGAAGGTCTCCGACCCGATCATCTTCGGCCACGTGGTGCGGGCGTTCCTGCCGGCGCTCTTCGAGCGCTACGGCGCGCAGCTCGAGGAGGCGGGCCTCTCTCCCGAGAACGGCCTCGCGGCGATCCTCTCGGGGCTCGGCGAGCTCGACGAGTCCACCGCCGCCGGCGTGCGCCAGGCGATCGAGGACGGCCTCGCCGACGGCCCGCGCCTCGCGATGGTCAACTCCGACCGCGGCATCACGAACCTGCACGTGCCCTCCGACGTCATCGTGGATGCGTCGATGCCCGCCATGATCCGCCAGTCCGGCCACATGTGGGGCCCGGACGGCGAGGAGGCGGACACGCTCGCCGTGATCCCCGACTCCTCCTACGCCGGCATCTACCAGGTCGTCATCGAGGACTGCCAGGTCAACGGCGCCTTCGACCCGACCACGATGGGCTCCGTGCCCAACGTCGGCCTCATGGCGCAGAAGGCCGAGGAGTACGGCTCGCACGACAAGACCTTCCGCATCGAGCGGGATGGCCGCGTCGAGGTCGTGAACGCGGCGGGCGACGTGCTCATGGCGCACGACGTCGAGGCCGGCGACATCTGGCGCGCGTGCCAGACGAAGGATGTCGCGGTGCGGGACTGGGTGAAGCTCGCGGTCACGCGCGCGCGCGCATCCGGCACCCCCGCGGTGTTCTGGCTCGACAAGGGCCGCGCGCACGACGCGGAGCTCATCAAGAAGGTGGAGGAGGAGCTCGGCACGCACGACACCGAGGGCCTCGAGATCACGATCCTGAACCCGGTCGAGGCGACGAAGCACGCCATCGACCGCATCCGCCAGGGCCTCGACACCATCTCGGTGACCGGCAACGTGCTGCGCGACTACAACACCGACCTCTTCCCCATCCTCGAGCTCGGCACGAGCGCGAAGATGCTGTCGGTCGTGCCGCTGCTGAACGGCGGCGGCCTGTTCGAGACCGGCGCCGGCGGCTCGGCGCCGAAGCACGTGCAGCAGCTCGCCGAGGAGAACCACCTGCGGTGGGACTCGCTGGGCGAGTTCATGGCGATCGCCGAGTCGTTCCGCCACCTGTCGGAGTCCACCGGCAACGCCCGCGCGGGCGTGCTCGCCGAGACGCTCGACGGCGCGACGGGCACGTTCCTCAACGAGAACAAGTCGCCGTCGCGGAAGACCGGCGAGCTCGACAACCGCGGCAGCCACTTCTGGCTCGCGCGCTACTGGGCCGAGGAGCTCGCGGCGCAGACCGACGACGCCGATCTCGCGCAGACGTTCGCGCCGGTCGCCGAGGCGATGGTCTCGCAGACCCCGACGATCGAGCGGGAGCTGCTCGATGTGCAGGGCAGCCCCGTCGACCTGGGCGGCTACTACCGCGTCGACCCGGACCTCGCCGACGCGGCGATGCGCCCGAGCGCCTCGCTGAACGCGATCCTCGCGCCGCTGCGCTGACCCGCAGCCACGAAGGGCCCGGCTCCGGCCGGGCCCTTCGCCGTTCCCGGCGGAACATGCGTTGAGCGGTGGCTGGGCGGGATAGTCCCGCCCAGACCCCGGTCAGGGCCGGATCCTCCGGCGTGCTGCCGCGCGACGGAGCACTCAGCGCGCGTCGCTGCGCCGCCGCGGCCAACGGTGGTCGCCTCGGCGCACCACCGCGAGGATGTCCTGCTCGATCGCGGGCCAGTCGTCGTGGATCTGCCGGTACGACAGCCGGATCACGATGAAGCCTCGCGCGACCAGACGCCGGTCGCGCGCTCGATCACGCTCGTACGCGTCCCGGTCGGTGTGGTGCTCCCTGCTGTCGCACTCGATGACCAGCCGCTCGCCGATCAGCAGGTCGACGCGCATGCCCTGCATGAGGCGCACCTGGATGCGGGTGGCCACGCGGAGCGCGCGGAGCCGCATCCGCGCCATGGTCTCCGTGCCGGCTTCCGAGCGCCCGTCGGCGAGGTCCAGCAGGGACCGGGTCCGCGCTGGTGCCCGTCGCATCCAGGCGCGCAGGTCTTCCGTCGTCGCGCGACCAGAGTGCAGCAGCGAGTCCATGACGACCACGATGTCGTCCCGACTCCCGCATCGGAGCACGCAGCGGAAGCTCGTCTCGAGGTCGTCGATCACGCTCGACACCGGTGGCTGGGGGCCGTGGGGTCTGCAGCCGCTCGGCCCGCGATGCCGAGCCGAGCGCACATGCCAGCCCTTCCGCTCGGGCACCCATATGCCGCGCAGCCGGAGCGCGCTGAAGCAGGAGATGCAGGCGCCCTGCCGCACTGCCGCGAGCGCCTGCGGGGCCACGTCCCGGCCGAACCATCCGGGGCGCAGTCGCTGCAGCGCAGCAGTCCCGACCGCGCGCTCGATCTGCCACTTCGTCCAGCCGAGCGACATGAGCTGCCCGGCCGTCAGGACGCCGAGCTGGTAGACGAGCGGGTCGAGCATGGCGGGCACCCTGCCACGCGGCAGTCCGATCGCGAGCGGGTGTCGAGGTCTGCTGTGGAGGCCCGGAGGAAGCGGCGTTCAGGAGCTGCTCGACCGCACTGTCATGCCGAGGGCGCGCTGAGCGCCGGATCGTCCGGCTGTGGACTACGTCAGGTCGTCGTGCTCGCCCGTCACCCACGCGATGTGCCGCGCGGCGCTGCGGGCGACGGCCTCCGGGCCGTCCTCGACGACCTGGCCGGGGATGTTGCCGTAGATGCGACGGAACCGCAGGCCGGCGGCCTGGTCGGCTATGCGCCGCACGACCCCCGCCGACAGCGGGATGTTGTTGGGATAGGAGCGCATGAAGCCGAGGCTCGCGCGGTCGGGCTTCGGCTGCATCGTGTCGCCGGCGAGCAGCGACCCCTCGCCCTCGCTCCCCGCCGCCCAGAGCGCCACCCCCGCGCCCGGGAAGTGGCCGCCGAAGCGGATGAGGCGCACGCCCGGCAGCGGCTCCACCTCCTCGTCCCACAGCTCGATGCGCTCGTGCGGGCGCGCGACCCAGGATGCGTCGCGGGCGTTGACGAGCACCCGGGCGCCGAGCGCATCCGCCCACGCGCACTGCACGCCGAACATGTGCGGGTGCGACGCGGCGACGACGGCGAGCCCACCGAGCCCGCGCACCTCCTCGACCGCCGCATCCGTGATCGTGCCGATCGGGTCCCACAGCAGGTTGCCCTCCGCGGTCTGCACGAGGATCGCCCGCTGGCCGATGCCGACGGCCGGGTCGGAGGTGAGGCCCCACGCGCCCGTCTCGAGCTCGACGACATCGATGTGCATGTCGTCGGCGGCGTGCTCCTCGGTGCTCGTCCAGATCTGCCCGTGCAGCGGCACCCACTGCCGCTCGTCGGCGCAGATCAGGCAGGTCTCGGGCAGCGGCTCGGCGGTCTCGACACCGCACGTCGCGCAGAGGATCGTCATGGCCCCCAGCCTGCACCCCCTCCGGCTCCACGTCGAGACGGATGCGCGGCGCGCGTCGAGCGAGACCGCGGGCCTACGCTGACGGCATGACCGACTCCCCCAGCGGCGACTCCCCGAGCGCCGGCTTCCGCAGGGGCGCCGTCCGCCGCGTCGTCGACCGCGTGATGACGGCGCTCGCCCGTCGCGGGGCCGCACCGGGCGGCGCCGTGGCGCTGACCGTCGTCGGGCGACGCAGCGGCGAGCCGCGCACCCTGCCGCTCACGCCACTCGCGATGGGAGGGCGCGTGCACCTCGTGGCGCCCTACGGCGTCGTCGGGTGGGTCAAGGACCTGCGCGCGGCGGGCGAGGCGACGATCGAGCGCGGCGGCACCCCGATGCCCGTGCGCGCGATCGAGCTGCCTGCCCCCGAGGCCGCGCCGGTGCTGCGCGAGTACGTCCGCCGCATCCCCATCGTGCGGCCCTCCGTCGGCGCCGATCCGAGCGACGGGCTGGCCGCGTTCGAGGCGATCGCCGCCGAGCACCCGGTCTTCGCGATCGAGCGGATCGGCTGACGCGCGCGAGCGACGGCCGAGGCCTCGCTCGCCGCTCGACTACGCCTCGTCGGGCGCCGCCTCGTCCTCCTCGGGCTCGAAGGTCGAGGCCTCGTCGGTGGTGGTCGCCCCGAGCCCGTCCGGGTTCGACGGGATGGTCCCGTCCTCGCCCAGCCCGCCCGGCTTGGGCGTGCCCTCGTCCTCGTGCTCGTGGTCAGAGCCGTCGTGGTGGTCCATGTCTGCCTCCCGGTCGAGTGGTGCGCCCACCCTAGCCGCGCATCCGTGTGGCTCGCCGGGGAACGGCGAAGGGCCCCGGCCGAAGCCGGGGCCCTGTGCAGCACGTCAGCGCGGTGCCGGTCGGATCAGAGCGACTCGATGATCTCGCGCATGAGGCGGGCGGCCTCGGACGGCGTCTTGCCGACCTTGACGCCGGCCGCCTCGAGGGCCGCCTGCTTCGCCTCGGCCGTGCCCGACGAGCCCGAGACGATCGCGCCGGCGTGGCCCATCGTCTTGCCCTCGGGCGCGGTGAAGCCCGCGACGTAGCCGACGACCGGCTTCGTGACGTGCGCCTTGATGAAGTCGGCAGCGCGCTCCTCGGCGTCGCCGCCGATCTCGCCGATCATGACGATCGCCTTGGTGTCGGGATCGGCCTCGAACGCCTCGAGGGCGTCGATGTGCGTCGTGCCGATGATCGGGTCGCCGCCGATGCCGATGGCGGTCGAGAAGCCGAGGTCGCGCAGCTCGAACATCATCTGGTACGTGAGCGTGCCCGACTTCGACACGAGGCCGATGGGGCCCTTGCCGGTGATGTTCGCGGGCGTGATGCCGACGAGCGACTCCTCCGGCGTGATGATGCCGGGGCAGTTCGGGCCGATGATGCGGGTCGTGCCCGCGGCCTTCGCGTGTGCCCAGAACTCGGCCGAGTCCTGGACGGGGATGCCCTCGGTGATGACCACGAGCAGGGCGATGCCCGCGTCGACGGCCTCGATGACGGCGTCCTTGGCGAACGCCGGCGGCACGAAGACGATCGAGACGTCGGCGCCGGTGGCGGCCATCGCCTCAGCGACGGTGCCGAAGACGGGCAGGTCGACGGTCGAGCCGTCCTGCGCCGTGTGCGAGACGGTGGTGCCGGCCTTGCGCGCGTTCACGCCGCCCATGACCTGCGTGCCGGCCGCGAGCATCCGCGCGGTGTGCTTCGAGCCCTCGCCGCCGGTGATGCCCTGGACGATGACCTTGCTGTCCTTGTTGAGGTAGATCGACATCTTCTGCTCTCCTAGGCCGCAGCCAGCTCGGCGGCCTTGGCCGCTGCCTCGTCCATGGTGGCGACGACGGTCACCAGCGGGTGGTTCGCGTCGGCGAGGATGCGGCGACCCTCTTCGACGTTGTTGCCGTCGAGTCGCACGACGAGCGGCTTCGAGGCCTCGTCGCCGAGGATCTCGAGGGCCTTGACGATGCCGTTGGCGACCTCGTCGCACGCGGTGATGCCACCGAAGACGTTGACGAAGACGCTCTTGACGTCCTGGTCGTTCAGGATGACGTCGAGACCGGCCGCCATGACTTCGGCGGATGCGCCGCCGCCGATGTCGAGGAAGTTGGCGGGCTTCACGCCGCCGAACGCCTCGCCGGCGTAGGCGACGACGTCGAGCGTCGACATGACGAGGCCCGCGCCGTTGCCGATGATGCCGACCTGGCCGTCGAGCTTGACGTAGTTGAGGTCCGACTCCTTGGCCTTCGCCTCGAGCGGGTTCGTCTCGGCCTGGTCCTCGAGCGCGGCGTGACCGGCCTGGCGGAACCCGGCGTTCTCGTCGAGCGTGATCTTGCCGTCGAGCGCGATGATGTCGCCGCCCTCCGTGAGGACGAGCGGGTTCACCTCGACGAGCGTGGCGTCCTCGTTCTTGAACACGCCGTAGAGCTTCTCGAGCACGGGCGCGATCTTGGCGACGAGCTCCTCGGGGAAGCTCGCGGCGCGCACGATCTCCTCGGCCTTCGCGGCGTCGATGCCCACGGCCGGGTCGACCTCGACCTTGGCGAGCGCCTCGGGCCGCTCCTCGGCGAGCTGCTCGATCTCCATGCCGCCCTCGTACGAGCACATGGCGAGGTACGAGCGGTTCGAGCGGTCGAGCAGCACGGAGAAGTAGTACTCCTCCTTGATGGCGGCGCCTTCCGCGATCATGACGCGGTGCACGGTGTGCCCCTTGATGTCGAGGCCGAGGATCGCCTCCGCTGCCGCCTTCGCCTCAGCCGGGCTCTTCGCCAGCTTCACGCCGCCGGCCTTGCCTCGGCCGCCCGTCTTGACCTGTGCCTTCACGACGACGACACCGCCGCCGAGCTCCGTGGCTGCTGCCTCGGCCTGCTCGGGGGTGTCGGCGGTGATGCCTCGCAGCACGGGGACGCCGTGCTGCTCGAACAGGTCCCGTGCCTGGTACTCATAGAGATCCACGCGTCATCCAATCAATGTCTGTGGGCAGAGTGTGGTGGGGATTCGCCTCGGCAAGCCTAGCCCTGTCCCGCATGCCGCCTCGGCCGGTTTCGGGCCGCCGAACCGCGAAGATTCGGCTTTCTTGCCGGTTTCGGACGAGCCTCGCCTTGCTTGCGGGCACCGGTGCGACGCCGGACCATAGGGGTCTGGAGGACACCCATGGACCCTGCGCTCCAGCGCCGACCCGACATGCCGCCGCCGATCGGATCGATGTCGTCGCGGCTCAACTGGCTGCGCGCCGGCGTGCTCGGCGCGAACGACGGCATCGTCTCCACGTCGGCGCTCATGGTGGGTGTCGCAGCCGCAGGCACATCGGTCGCCGGCATCCTCACCGCCGGCGTCGCCGCGCTGGTGGCCGGTGCGTTCTCGATGGCGGTCGGCGAGTACGTCTCGGTCTCCTCGCAGCGCGACAGCGAGCGGGGGGCGATCCGGCGCGAGCAGCAGCTGCTCGTGACGAACCCCGAGGGGCAGGTCGACCAGCTCGCGCACATGTACGAGGAGCGCGGCCTCTCGCCCGAGACGGCGCATCTCGTCGCGGTCGAGCTCACCGCGACCGACCCGCTGCGCGCGCACCTCGACGTCGAGTACAAGCTCGACCCCGAGGACCTCAACGACCCGTGGGCTGCGGCCGTGTCGTCGGCGGTGGCGTTCACGCTCGGCTCGCTCGTGCCCCTGCTCGCGGCAGTCCTCTCACCGACCGCGTGGATGCCGTGGTCGATCGTCGTCGCCACCGTCGCGGCGCTGCTCATCACCGGCCTCGTCTCCGCCCGCATCGGCGCCTCCGGGAAGCGGGTGGCGATGTTCCGGGTGCTCATCGGCGGTGTGATCGCGCTCGCCGCCACGTGGCTCATCGGTTCGCTCTTCAACATCCCGGTGCACTAGGGCGTCACCGCCGCGCGCTGTACCGCAGCTCCGGCCTGCCGGTGCCGCCGTAGCGCGGCGCCACCGCCGCCCTGCCGTCGAGCACGAGCCGTTCGAGGTAGCGACGGGCGCTCACGCGAGACATGCCGAGGCTCTCGCCGATCTCGGCAGCGCTCGCCGAATCGGCGAGGCTGTCGAGCAGCGCCGCGACTCGGTCGAGCGTGAGCTGCGAGCCGGCCGGCGCCGGTCGCGGCCTGTCGACCGGCTGCAGCATGGCGTCGACGGCGCGCTGGTCGAGCACCCGCACCCCGAGCGACTCGGCCTGCGCCAGCTCGGCGCGGATCGCCTCGAGCCGCTCGCGCATCGCCTCCAGGCCGAAGGGCTTCACGAGGTAGTGGCGCACGCCGAACGCGCGCGCGGCGCGCACCGTGTCGAGGTCGCGGGCGGCGGTCACGGCCACCACCTCGCCGGCGAAGCCCCGGGCCCGTGCGACCCGCAGCACCTCGATGCCCGACGCGTCCGGCAGGTGCACGTCGAGCAGCACGAGGTCGGGGCGGATGGCCTCGATCGCCTCGAGCGCGGCACGACCGGTGGCCGCCTCCCCAGCCACCACGAACGCGCCGTGGCGCTCGACGAAGCCGCGGGTGACGATCGCGACCGCCTTGTCGTCCTCGACGATGAGCGCGCGCAGCGGTCTCACGCGCGCACCTCGCTCGGCACGACCGGGAGCCGCGCGATGAAGCGCGCGCCGCCGAGCGGCGAGTCCTCGACGCGCGTCTCGCCGCCGAGCCGCTCCGCGATGCGGCGCACGAGGGTGAGGCCGTAGCCGCGGGCGAGCCCCGCCGCGTGCGACTTCGTCGAGACCTCGATGTCGAAGATGGCGTCGCGCTGGGGCTCCGGCACCCCGGGACCGTCGTCGTCGACGATGATCGTGACGACGCGGGTGCCGTCGTCGGCGTCGTCGATCGAGACCTCGACGCGGCCGCCCGCCGCATCCACCGCATTGTCGACGAGGTTGCCGAGCACCGTCACCCAGTCGCCCGCGTCGCCCGCCGACGCCGCGGGCCCGAGCGTCGAGCCGGGGCGCACGACCAGCTCGACGCCGTGCTCTCGCGCCTGCGCCCGCTTGGCGAGCAGGAGCGCCGCGATCTCGAGCTCGAGGATGCCGGAGGCCGGCTCGAGCGAGGCGAGCGCGCCGCCCGCGCCCGCGCGCTCGATGACGCCCATCGCCGCGCCCGTCTCGCCGAGCTCGAGCAGGCCGCCGAGCGTGTGGAGGGTGTTGGCGAACTCGTGCTGCTGCGCGCGCAGCGTCTCGGTCATGCCCTGCGCCCCCGCGAGGTCGCGGAGTGCCGCGTCGAGCTCGGTGCGGTCGCGCAGGATGAGCACGGTGCCGACGGTGCGGCCGTCGACGACGACCCGGTCGACGCGCGCGAGCAGCATCCGCTCGCCCGCGAGCACGAGCTGCTGCTCCCCCGCGTCGGCGAGCAGCGGGTCGATCGGCGCGTCGAGCACCTCGGCGATCGGCGTGCCCACGATGTCGGCACCGGGAGCGCGGCCGAGCAGGCGCAGCCCGGCGTCGTTGCAGAGCACCACGGCCCCGCGCTCGTCGAGCACGACGAGCCCGTCACCGATGCCGTGCAGGGTCGCGTTGCGCGTCTCGAGCATCGACTTGATCTCCTCCGGCTCGACGCCGTAGATGCGCCGGCGCACGAGCGACGCCGCCCAGGTCGCGAGCACGACGCCGAGCACGGCGGCGACCGCGAGGCAGAGGCCGAGCACCCAGATGTCGTCGAGCCAGTCGGCTCGCAGCTCCGACTCGAGGATGCCGACGGAGACCTGCCCGAGCAGCTGGCCGTCGGCGCCGATCACGGGCACCTTCGCGCGCCACGAGACCCCGAGCGTGCCCTCCTCCGTGCCGACGAAGCGCTCCCCCGTCTCGGCCGTGGTCGGCTCGGTCGACACGCGCTCGCCGATGCGCTCGGGGCTCGGGTGCGAGAAGCGGATGCCCTCGCGATCGGTGACGACGACGTAGGTCATGCCCGATGCCACGCGGATCGTCTCGGCGATCGGCTGGATGACGCGCGAGGGGTCGGGGTCGTCGTAGGCGTCGATGACCGTCGGCAGCTGCGCGACCGAGTCGGCGATGCCGATCATGCGGTCGACGTAGGCGTCGCGCAGCGTGCGCTCCTGGATCCAGGCAGCCGCGCCGCCGGTGCCGAGGATGACGACGAGCATGATCGCGCTCTGCAGCAGCACGAGCTGCGTGCGCAGCCTCATCGCCCGTCTCACGCCCTCATCGTAGGCCGCGACCGGGAGCCGCTGCGCTGACCAGAACGACCGAAACGCACCTTTCGACCACAACCCCCGACCGACGCGGAACGATCGCTACGGTCGCTCCAGATCGTGACCCGGCATCGGTGCCGGGCGCTCAAGGAGGAGACGTGCGATCCATGCACCCCAGCACCCAGCGCAGCACGCGCATCACCGCCCTCGTCCGCGCCGGCCTCGCCGGAGCCGCGGTCGTCGCGCTCGCAGCCTGCTCGACCGGCGGCACCCCCGGCGGCGACGGCGCAGAGGGCGATGCCGCCGCCATCACGGACGTCAGCCTCATCGCCCCCGCCGACCCCGGCGGCGGCTGGGACCAGACGGCGCGCGCGGTCGGCCAGAACCTCACCGATGCGGGCCTCGTCGGCTCCGCACCGGTCGAGAACATCGGCGGCGCCGGCGGCACTGTCGGCCTCGCGAGCCTCGCGACCGAGACCGACCCGAACACGCTCATGATCATGGGCTCCGTCATGGTCGGCGCGGTCGAGACGAACGCCTCCGAGACCCGCGTCGAGGACATGACCCCGATCGCGAAGCTCACCGAGGAGCCGCTCGTGATCGTCGTGCCCGCCGACTCGGAGTACGAGTCGCTCCAGGACCTCGTCGACGCGATCGTGGCCGAGGGCCAGGGCGTCGCCGTCACCGGCGGCTCCGCAGGCGGCATCGACCACATCCTCGCGGGCCTGCTGCTCACCGAGGCCGGCGTCGACGCGGCCGAGGTGCCGGCGACGCTCAACTACGTCGCCAACTCCGGCGGCGGCGAGGCCCTCACGATGCTGCTCGGCGGCACCGTGCAGGCGGGCATCTCCGGCGTCGGCGAGTTCTCGGAGTCGGTCCTCTCCGGCGACCTGCGCGCGCTCGCCGTCTCGAGCGAGGAGCCCGCAGAGGCGCTGCCCGAGGTGCCGACCATTCAGGACGAGGGCATCGACGTCACCGTCACGAACTGGCGCGGCCTCATCGCACCCGGCGGCATCTCCGACGCCGAGCGCACGGCGCTCGTCGACCTCGTGACCGAGCTGCACGAGCAGGAGGCATGGGCCGAGACGCTCTCGACCAACGGCTGGACGGATGCCTTCATGTCCGGCGACGAGTTCGACGCGTTCCTCACGGAGGACATCACCCGCACGCAGGAGACGCTCCGCACGATCGGCCTGATCGAATGAGCACCGCCTCGGCCGGCGCACCCCACGGTGCGCCGGCCGCGGCGCGCGAGCGCGCCGCGCGCATCGAGGCGATGGTCTTCGTCGGCATCCTCGTGCTGCTCGCGATCGGCGTGCTCATCACGACCGGCACCATCCGGGAGCCCCCGGGCTCGACGAACACGCTCGGCGCTCGAGTCGTCCCCTACGCGGTCGGCGCCCTGCTGCTCGCGTCGTCGGTCATCGTCCTCATCGGCCAGCTCCGCGGCCGCTACGGCCACGCGGAGGCCGGCGAGGACATCGACCTCGAGCACGGCACGGCCTGGGTCCCCACGGGCGTCGTCGTCGTGAGCTTCCTCTCGCTCATGGCCACGATCCCGCTCCTCGGCTGGCCGCTCGGCGTGACCATCCTCTTCACCGGCGCTTCGGTCGCGCTCGGCGCGAAGCGGTGGTGGGTCGCGACGCTCATCGGCCTCGCCATGGGCGTCATCACGCAGCTGGTCTTCGGATCGCTCCTCGGCCTGTCGCTGCCGCCCACCGGCACCCTGACCTCCTGGATCGGCATCTGATGGACACCTGGACCCTGCTCCTCGAGGGCTTCGCCACGGCCCTGCAGCCGATCTACGTGCTGTACGCGCTGCTCGGCGTGCTGCTCGGGACCGCCGTCGGCGTGCTGCCGGGCATCGGGCCGGCCATGACCGTCGCGCTCCTGCTGCCCATCACCTACGCGCTCGAGCCGACCGCCGCCTTCATCGTCTTCGCGGGCATCTACTACGGCGGCATGTACGGCGGCTCGACCACGTCGATCCTGCTGAACACACCCGGCGAGTCCGCGTCGATCGTGACCGCGCTCGAGGGCAACAAGATGGCCCGCGCCGGTCGCGGAGCGGCCGCGCTCGCGACCGCGGCCATCGGCTCCTTCGTCGCCGGCACCATCGCGACCGTGCTGCTCACGATCCTCGCGCCCACCGTCGCGCGGCTCGCCGTCAGCCTCGGCCCCGCAGACTACTTCGCGCTCATGGTCATCGCGTTCCTGACCGTCGGCGCGCTGCTCGGCGACAGCGCATGGCGCGGCATGGTGTCGCTCTCCGTCGGGCTCTTCATCGGCCTCATCGGCGTCGACACGCTCACGGGGCAGTCGCGCTTCACCTTCGGCATCCCGCAGCTCGGCGACGGCATCGACGTCGTGCTGGTCGCGGTCGGCCTCTTCGCGCTCGGCGAAGCGCTCTACGTGGGCTCGCGCCTGCGCAGCGGCGCCCTGCCGATCATCCCGATCACGCGCGGCTGGCGCACCTGGATGCGCCGCTCCGACTGGGCGCGATCGTGGAAGCCCTGGCTGCGCGGCGCCGCGATCGGCTTCCCCATCGGCTCGATCCCGGCCGGCGGCGCGGACGTCGCGACGTTCCTCTCCTACGCGGCGGAGCGCAGCATCGCCAAGCCCGAGTACCGCAAGCAGTTCGGCAAGGGCGCGATCGAGGGCGTCGCGGGACCGGAGTCCGCCAACAACGCGGCAGCGGCCGGCGTGCTCGTGCCGCTGCTCACGCTCGGCATCCCGACGACGGCGACGGCGGCCATCATCCTGAGCGCCTTCCAGACGTACGGCATCCAGCCCGGCCCGCGCCTGTTCGAGACGCAGGCCGGACTCGTGTGGGCGCTCATCGCGAGCCTGTTCATCGGCAACACGCTGCTGCTCGTGCTCAACCTGCCGCTCGTCGGCATGTGGGTCAAGCTGCTGCAGATCCCCCGGCCCTACCTCTACGCAGGCATCCTCGTGTTCGCGGGCCTCGGTGCGTACGCGGCGAACTTCACCGTGTTCGACATCGGCGTGCTCCTCGTGCTCGGCGTGCTCGGCTTCTTCATGCGGCGGCTCGGGTTCCCCATCGCGCCGCTCGTCGTCGGCGCGATCCTCGGCCCGATGGCCGAGGAGCAGCTGCGCAAGGCGATGCAGATCGGGCAGGGCGACCCCTCCTACCTCGTGCAGAGCCCGTTCTCGATCGTCGCCTACGTCGCGATGGCGCTCATCATCGCCCTCGCGCTGTGGCTGAAGCGGCGCCGTGCGCGCTTCGAGGCGTCGCTGCCTGCCGCCGACACGGTCGCGATCGCGACCCTCGACGAGGAGATCGAGTCGAACGAGCCGCATCCGGAGCTCGACCGCGGTCGGCTGTCGACGCAGGCGACGCCGATCGTGCGCCGGCAGGCGGAGCGCGACGCCGAACCTGGGGTGCCCGACGACGACCAGCGCTGACGCGCCACGCGGGAGGGAGGAGGCTGCGGCCTCCTCCCTCCCGCATGTGGGCGGCACGCCGTACCGTCCTCCCGACGAGCGGTCGACGGCGACCGCCAGGACGGGAGCGACCATGACCATGGAGTACCGCATCGAGCTCGTCTTCGTGCCGGTGAGCGACACCGACCGCGCGAAGGCGTTCTACACCGAGCAGCTCGGCTGGCATGCCGACGTCGATCAGGTCGTCGGGCCCGGGCTGCGGTTCGTGCAGGTCACGCCGCCGGGGTCGGCCTGCTCGATCGCGTTCGGCGAGGGCATCGCCGAGGACGAGCCGGGCAGCATGCGCAACGTGCAGATCGTGGTCGACGACGCGGATGCAGCGCGCGCGGCGCTCGTCGAGGCCGGCGTGGACGCGAGCGAGGTCGACGAGCAGGCGTGGGGTCGGTTCGTCGGCTTCGCCGACCCGGACGGCAACCGGTGGACCCTGCAGCAGCTGCCGAGCCGCTGAGCGCGGCGCGGGCGGCCGTGAGAGGCTGACGGCATGAGCGATCGCCAGCCCGACCGCATCCCCGAGGAGCAGATCCCGTCGGACCGCGTGCCGCCGGAGCTCGACCCCTGGTTCGAGCGGTACGACGACGAGCGTCCGCCGCGCACCATGGCCCGCCGGTTCCGGCCGCTGATCCTGGGCGCCGCCGCCCTCACGCTCGTGGCGATGGTGCTGCTGGTGACGCAGGCGTTCTGACGGCCGGTCAGCTCACCTTCTCGATGGGCGCGATCTTGATGAGCAGGCGCTTCCTGCCCGCGCCGTCGAAGAGCACCTCGGCGATGCGCTTCGCGCCCGCACCCGTGACGCCCTGCACGCGGCCCTCGCCGAAGTCCTTGTGACGGATGCGGTCCCCGGGCACGAGCTCGAGGCCCGAGTTGTCGCGCACCTCGGTGATGGTGTTCGCGAACTGCTTGAGCGGCGCCTTCGGCAGCGGCTTCGGGTCGCGGAAGCCGGTCACGAACGACTCGCGCGGCTCGTCGCGCCAGCGCCCGGCGAGGGCGCGCTGGGGCGACGGCTGCCGCATGGTCGACGGCGGCGTGCGCCAGTCGACCAGCGCTGCGGGGATCTCCTCGAGGAAGCGGCTCGGCACGGCGGGCGACACCTCGCCGAACTGCGCGCGCGTCATCGCGAGCGAGATGTGCAGCCGCTGCCTCGCGCGCGTGATCCCCACGTAGAAGAGGCGCCGCTCCTCCGCCGGGCCGCCGACCTCCTGGGCGGCGATGCGGTGCGGCAGCAGATCCTCCTCGACGCCGGTGATGAAGACGGCGTCGAACTCGAGGCCCTTCGCCGTGTGCAGGGTCATGAGCGACACCTGCCCACCCGAGTCGTCGAGCTCGTCCGCGGCAGCGACGAGCGCCGTCTCGGTGAGGAAGTCGATGAGGTTGCCGCCGGGGTTCTGGCGCCGGTACTCGCGCGTGACGGCGACGAGCTCCTCGACGTTCTCGAGCCGGGCGGCGTCCTGCGGGTCCGGTGAGCGGCGCAGCTGGTCGGTGTAGCCCGAGCGGCTGAGCACATCGCGCAGCAGCTCGCCCGGGTCGGCGTCGGGCCGCGCGCTCCACTCGTCGAGCAGCGCCGCGAGGTCCTTGATCGCCGCGGCCACCTTGGGGCCGAGCGCGATCTCGTCGACGCGCCGCATCGCATCCCGCAGCGTGACCTGGTGCTCGTCGGCGAACGCCTGCAGCGCGGCCTCGGTCGCGGGGCCGATGCCGCGCTTCGGCACGTTCATGATGCGGCGCAGGCTCAGCGGGTCGGCAGGGTTGGCGATCGTGATGAGGTACGCCATCGCGTCCTTGATCTCGGCGCGCTCGTAGAACTTCGTGCCGCCGATGACCTTGTACGGGATGGCGGTGCGGATGAGCACCTCCTCGAGCGCGCGCGTCTGCGCGTTCGTCCGGTAGAACACGGCGATGTCGCTGTACGCCATGCCGCCGGACGTGAGCTCGACGATCTCGTCGGCGACGAACTGCGCCTCGTCGTAGCCGGAGTAGCCGGTGTAGCCGACGATCTTCGCGCCGTCGCCGGAGTCGGTCCAGAGCCGCTTGTTGGGACGGTCGAAGTTGTTGCCGATCACGGCGTTCGCTGCCGAGAGGATGTTCTGCGTCGAGCGGTAGTTCTGCTCGAGCAGGATCGTGCGAGCGCCCGCGAAGTCGCGCTCGAAATCGGTGATGTTGCGGATGTCGGCGCCGCGGAACGCGTAGATCGACTGGTCGGAGTCGCCCACGACCGTGAGGGAGGCACCCGGCAGGTCGGCGCGGAGGTCCGGCAGCTCGGTGCGCGTCACCGGCTGGGTCAGCTCGCGGATGAGCGCGTACTGGGCGGCGTTGGTGTCCTGGTACTCGTCGACGAGCAGGTGGCGGAATCGCTTGCGGTACTGCGCGGCGACGTGGGGGAAGGCGCGGAACAGGAAGACGGTCTGCGAGATGAGGTCGTCGAAGTCGAAGGCGTTCGCGCGCCGCAGCTCCCGGTCGTAGTCGCGCCACAGCTCGAGGAACGCCGCGTCGAGCGGGTTCTCCAGGTTGGCGGTGCGCGCCCACGAGTCGACGTCGTGCAGCTCGTTCTTCGCCATCGAGATGCGCGACGAGACGCCGCCGGGCGTGAGCCCCTGGATGTCGGCGCCCCGCTCCTTGATGAGGCGCTTGATGAGCGCGCGCTGGTCGCCGGAGTCGTAGATCGTGAACGACTGCTTGAAGCCGAACTCCTCCGCCTCGCGACGCAGGATGCGCACGCACGCGGAGTGGAAGGTGCGGATCCACATGCCCCGCGACTCCTCGCCGACGAGGCGCTCGACGCGCTCGCGCATCTCGGCGGCAGCCTTGTTCGTGAAGGTGATCGCGAGGATCTGGCTCGGCCATGCCTCGCGGGTCGCGAGCAGGCCCGCGATGCGGTGCGTGAGCACGCGCGTCTTGCCGGAGCCGGCACCGGCGACGATGAGGAGCGCGGGGCCGCGATGCAGCACCGCTTCGCGCTGCTGGGGGTTCAGCCCCTCGAGCAGGTGCTCGGGGATGGCGTCGCCGCGCGGACCGATCGGCGACGGCCGCTGCACATCTCCACGGTGCCCACTCCCCATGGCGTCGTCGCCCAGCCCCCACAAGTCGCTCATCGGATCGATTCTACGAGCCCCCACTGACGTCGGCGTCGCTCGCGGCCACCGACGGGTGCCGTCGACGACCGTCCGGGACCGGTCCACTGCTGCGGCGAGCGGTGCGGTCGGCGCGTCACGGCAAGCGGCGCCACAGGTCGGGATGGTCGAGGAAGACGGCCTCGAGCCCGAGCGTCGCGAGCATCGCCCACTCGGTCGACCAATCGCCCCACGCCGCCTCGTGCTCGCCGAGGCGATGCTCAGGCTCGAGGAACCGGTTCTCGGGTCGCAGGGTCCACGCGATCGTGCCGAGCCCCACGGCGCTCGCGCGCTCCACGAGGCCGCTCGTCGTCAGCGCACCCGAGCCGCGCTCGAACAGCACCGACTTCGCGACGCTGACGGCGTCGACCCGCTGCGCGAGCTGGGCGAGCGCCGCATCGGTGCGCTGCTGGGCGTAGTCCGGGGCGGATGCGCCGTCTCGAGCGGCGAGGTCGGCCGCCGTGCCGTGCTCTGCCATCAGGTAGACGAGTCGCGCCTCGACGCCCCGCTCCCGCACGGCGTGCAGCACCGACTCCTCGAAGCTCTCCACGGTGAGCCGGCCGCTCGAGGTCCAGTGCGTGCCGGCCACGGCATCCGCCAGCATGGCGTCGAGCGGCAGGCCGATCGAGGCGTGGTGGGTGGCGTGCTTGAGCTCCGCGACGACGTCGAGGCCGGTCTCGTCGGCGATGGCGAGCAGGTCGGTGAGCCGCAGGACCCCGTCGACCCCGTCGCGGCGAGCGCTGAGCGGGCGCATCCCGGGGAGGCGCTCGCGGGCCCGCAGGGTCGCGACCTCCGCCCAGGTGAGGTCCTCGACGAACCAGCCGGCGAGCTCCTCGCCGTCGATCGCCTGCGAGCGCCGCCGGTCGGCGAAGGCGGGCCGCTCGGCGATGTCGGTCGTGTCGCTCAGCTCGTTGTCGTGGCGCACGACGAGCACGCCGTCGCGCGTCGCCACGAGATCCGGTTCGACCGCGTCGGCGCCGAGCGCGGCGGCGAGCCGCACCGCGGTCTCGGTGTGCTCCGGCGCCCAGCCGGAGGCGCCACGGTGGGCGATGACGCGAGGGGTGTCCACCGCGTCAGGCTAGTGGTGTGCGCCCTCGGCGAATCCGCCCCGCTGCACAGCACAAGCATGGCATCGCCGGGTAGTCTGAGCGCGTCCGCCCTCCCAGGCGGTCACCAGCACTTCCCGACAGGAGCACATCCCTTGGCAGGCAACCCGGCGTTCCGCAATTCGCCCGCGTTCACCGAGAATGCGCAGCGCGCCTCGCAGGCCGTCCCCGGCGGTCAGCAGGCACCCTATGGCCAGGCGCCCTATGGCCAGGCCCCGTACGGACAGCAGCCGTACGGGCAGCAGCCCCAGCAGTTCGGGCAGCCGACGCAGTACGGCGGCGCGCCCTACGGCCAGCAGCCCGGCATCCCGTCGCCCGACCAGCTGAACCGGCAGTTCGACCAGCCCTCGGCGGGTCCGATCGAGACCGAGCGGCTCACGTACGACGGCGTGATCATGAAGACGGTGCTCACGCTCGGCGTGACCGCCATCGGCTTCATCGTCACCCTCGGCATGCTGCTCCTCACGGGCACCTCCACCGCGTCCTTCGTGCTCACCTACGGCGGCGCGCTCGTCGGCTTCGTGCTCGCACTCGTCAACATCTTCAAGAAGGAGCCGAGCCCCGCGCTCGTGCTGGCGTACGCCGGCGCGCAGGGCCTCTTCCTCGGTGGCTTCTCGGGCATGCTCGAGTTCGGCATGGGCCTCGACGGCATCATCTTCCAGGCGCTGCTCGCCACCGCCTGCGTGATCGCCGCGACGCTCGCGCTCTACGCCTTCCGCATCGTGCGCACGTCGCCGAAGATGAACAAGATCTTCTTCATCGTGCTGATCGGCTACGGGCTCTTCTCGCTCGTCAACTTCGGCATGATGCTCTTCGGCGCCACCGGCGACCTGGCGTTCGGCATGCGCTCCGCTCCCAGCCCGCTCTTCGGCATCCCGTGGGGCGTGCTGCTCGGCGGCCTCGCGGTGCTGCTCGGCGCGTACTCCCTCGTCATGGACTTCGAGGGCATCGAGCTGGGCGTCAAGCGCGGCGTCCACAAGAAGTACGGCTGGTCGGCAGCGTTCGGCCTGACGATGACAATCATCTGGCTGTACGTCGAGATCCTCCGCATCATCGCGATCGTGCGAGGCAACAACTAGCCTCATCTGCGGACAGACGACGAAGGCCCCGGCTCGCGCCGGGGCCTTCGTCGTGCGGTCGTGACTACTGGTCGCGGCTCGTCAGCACGCAGAACTCGTTGCCGTCGATGTCGGCGAGCACCGTCCAGGTCGCGTCCTCCGGCTGCCCGACGTCGATGCGCGTCGCGCCGAGCGATTCGAGCCGGGCGATCTCGGCGTCTCGGTCGTCGCTCGTGTGCGGCGCGAGATCCATGTGGATGCGGTTCTTCGTCCGCTTCTCGTGCTCGACCGGGACGAAGACGAGACCGGCGGGGAACTGGTGGAAGGTCAGCTTCTCCCCGATCTCCGCCGCCCACTTCGGGATGACGACCGCCTCGTCGTCGGTCTCGAAGATCAGCTCCCAGTCGAGCGCGTCGCGCCACCAGGCGGAGAGCCGCCGGTGGTCGGTCGACTCGATCACGTTCGAATACCAGCGCAGCGCCATCGCGGCCTCCTCGTTCGGTTGCGCGACAGGCTACGCCCCACCGCCCACACCGTGCGACGGGCGCCGGGCCGTGCCTCAGGGGGCGACGGGCTGGTCCTCGATGGGTGCATCGACGGCCCCCGCGGCGCCCTTCGGCGGACGGCGGGACCAGGAGGAGGCGAGCAGCGAGCCCGAGACGTTGTGCCAGACGGAGAAGATGGCGGCGGGCAGCGCCGACTCGGGCGTGAAGTGCGTGCGTGCGAGCCCGGCGGCGAGGCCGGAGTTCTGCATGCCGACCTCGATCGCGACCGCGCGGCGCGCGCTCTCGTCGAGCCCGACGGCCTTCGCGGCGAGGAAGCCGAGCCCGTAGCCGACGCCGTTGTGCAGGATGACGACGAGCGCGACGATCAGGCCGACCGAGAGGATCGTCGCGGCGGAGCCGGCGACGACCGCGAGCACGACGAGGGTGATGCCGGCGACCGAGACGAGCGGCAGCCAGGGCAGGATCGCCCGCACGACCTTCGGCAGCAGCATCCGGAGCACGACGCCCGCGATCACCGGCAGGAGGACGATGAGGATGATGGTCTGGAACAGGCCCCACGCGTCGACCGGCAGGTACGAGCCGGCGAGCCACAGGACGAGGAGCGGCGTCAGCACCGGAGCGAGGAGCGTCGACGCGGTGGTCATCGCGACCGAGAGTGCGGTGTCGCCCTTCGCGAGGTAGACCATCACGTTCGACGCCGTGCCGCCGGGCGCGGAGCCGACGAGCACGACGCCCACGAGCAGCTCGGGCGGCAGCTGGAAGGCGAGCGCGAGGCCGAGCGCCGTGAGCGGCATGATGACGTACTGCGCGACGACGCCGACGACGAAGGCCCTCGGCTTCTTGGCGATGACCGTGAAGTCGACCGGCTGGAGCGTCAGCCCCATGCCGAGCATGATGACGCCGAGCAGCGCGTTCACCCACGGACCGATCGGCAGGAACACCTGCGGGACGAGGATTGCGACGGCTGCGGCGACGAGGACGACGAGCGGGAACCAGGTGCCAGCGATGCGCCCGATGCGCTCGCCGGCCGATGTCGTGCTGGACATATCAGACCTCCTGTGGGGACCCTTCATCCCACCACATGCCGCATGCCGCGGAGCGCCGCAGCCGGGGCGGCGGTGCGCTCGCGATCAGCGCAGGTCGATCTCCATGAGCGCCTCCTCGAGCGCGACCCACGCGAGCATCGCGCACTTCACGCGCATCGGGAACTTCGCGACGCCGGCGAAGGCGACCGCGTCGCCGAGCAGCTCCTCGTCGGGCTCGACCGCACCGCGCGAGCGCAGCAGCGCCCGCATCGCCTCGATCCGATCGCGCGCGTCGGTGACCGGCAGACCGGGGGCCTGCTCGGCGAGCACGGAGGCCGAGGCCTGCGAGATCGAGCATCCCTGCCCCTCCCAGCCCAGCGCATCCACGTGCCGGTCGTCGCCGGCGCCGGTGACGCGCACGCGCAGCCGGATCTCGTCGCCGCACGTGGGATTGCGCAGGAACCGCTCGGCGTCGAACGGCTCGAGCAGCCCCTCCCCCTCGCGGCGCTTCGCGTGCTCGAGGATGAGCTCCTGGTAGAGGCCGGCGAGCGGGTCGCGCGGTGCCTCGGTCATCGCCCGGCTCCGAAGTAGGCGCGCACGCCCGAGAGCGCGTCGAGGAACCGGTCGACCTCGTCCTCGGTGGTGGTGAGGTAGGCGGATGCGCGGGTCGTCGCCGCGACGCCGAGGCGGCGGTGCAGCGGCTGCGCGCAGTGGTGGCCGACCCGCGCGGCGATGCCCTGCGCGTCGAGCACCTGGCCGACGTCGTGGGCGTGCACGCCGTCGACGATGACGCTCGCGAGGCCCGCGCGCTCGGCGCCGGGGCGCGGGCCGACGAGCCGCACGCCCTCGATCGACGCCGTGCCCGCGGCGAGCCGCTCGCCGAGCGCGAGCTCGTGCGCCTCGATCGCCGGCATGCCGACGGCCTCGAGGTAGTCGACGGCCGCCGCGAGGCCCACGATCGCCGACACCGGCTGCGTGCCGGCCTCGAACCGCTGCGGCGCGGGCAGGAACTCGTGCTCGGTCATGGTCACGGTCGTGATCATCGAGCCGCCCACGCGCGCGGGCGGCAGCGCGGCACCGAGCGCCTCGGCCAGGTAGAGCACGCCGATGCCCCCGGGCCCGAGCATCTTGTGTCCGCTGAACGCGGCCGCGTCGACGCCGAGCGCATGCAGGTCGACGGGCCGGTGCGGCACCGACTGGCAGGCGTCGAGCACGACGAGCGCGCCGACCGCGTGCGCCGCGGCGACGATCTGCTCGACCGGCGCGATGAGGCCCGTGACGTTCGAGACGTGCGCGAACGCGACGATGCGGGTGCGCTCCGTGATCGCGGCGAGCGCCGCATCCGTCGTCCAGACCCCGTCGTCGTCGACCTCGATCCAGCGCAGCGTCGCGCCGGTCTCGTCGGCGAGCCGCTGCCAGGGCAGGAGGTTCGCGTGGTGCTCGGCCTCGGTCACGAGGATCTCGTCGCCCTCGCGGATGCGGAGGGCGGGGTCGACGTCGGAGCCCCGGTTCGCCTCGGCGAGCGACAGCGCGACCGTGTTGAGCGCATCCGTCGCGTTCATCGCCCACGAGATCTCGGTGGGCCTGGCGCCGACGAAGCGCGCGATGCGGTCGCGGGCCGACTCGTAGTCGTCGGTCGCGAGCGCCGCGAGCGTGTGCGCGCCGCGGTGCACGGCGGCGTTGCGCTGCGTGCGGAAGGCCCACTCCGCGTCGAGCACCTGGCGCGGCTGCTGGCTCGTCGCGCCCGAGTCGAGGTACACGAGCGGCACGCCCGCCGGCTGCTCCGCGAGGATGGGGAAGTCGTCGCGCAGGCGCAGCACCCGCTCCTCGGTCAGCCCTGCTGTCACTGTGCTCGTCACCCCTCCACGGTAGTCGCCCGGGCCGCGCCGGGCCCGCCCCGGAGTACGCTGACCGCGTGGAAGCGATCCACGTGCGGGGGCTCGAGATCGCCTTCGAGCGCGCCGGGTCAGGGCCGACGCTCGCGCTCGTGCACGGTGCGGGCGACGACCACCGCGTGTGGCGGGCGCAGCTCGACGCGCTCGCGGATGCGTGCACGGTCGTCGCGTGGGACGAGCCGGGCTCCGGCCGCTCCTCCGACATCCCTCCGGGGTTCGGGATGCCCGATCACGCCGACTGCCTCGCCGCACTCATCGACGCGGTCGGTGGGCCGGCGATCGTGTGCGGCATCTCCTGGGGCGGCACCGTGGCGCTCGAGCTGAGCCGACGGCATCCGGAGGTCGTCTCGGCGCTCATCCTCGCCGACACCTACGCCGGCTGGAAGGGATCGCTGCCCGAGTCGGAGGTCGTGGCGAGGGTCGCCGCAGTCGAGGAGCAGCTCGCGGGTCCCCGTGCTGCGCGCGCGCTCGCCGCGGGCCTCTTCGCGGGAGCGCCGCCTCCCGAGCACGTGGCGCTGCTGCGCGAGCTCGCCGCGTCGGCGCGGCCGGCGACCCTCCGGGCGCAGCTCGCGGCCATGGCGTCCGCCGACCTGCGCGACGTGCTGCCGCGCATCGCGGTGCCCACCCTGCTCGTGTGGGGCGACCGCGACGCGCGCTCGCCGCTCACCGTCGCGCGGGCGTTCGAGGCGGCGATCCCGAACGCCTCGCTCGTCGTGCTCCGCGACTGCGGGCACCTCAGCAACCTGGAGCAGCCCGAGGCGTTCACCGCCGCGGTGCGGGCGTTCTGCGACCGGCTGGAGCCGTGACCGCTCACCGGCCGGAGGCCGCCCGCGCGAGCAGCACAGCGCGCTCGCGGGCGTTCGCGGTCCGCTCCGCCGCGACCGCGAAGGCCTCCTTCGCCTCGTCCCGGCGGCCCAGCCTCGACAGCAGCTCGCCGCGCACCGACGGCAGCAGGTGCCCGATCGCGAGCGCCCGCTCCCCCGCGAGCGCGTCGACGATCGCGAGCGCCGCGGTCGGCCCCTCGGCCATCGAGACCGCCACGGCGCGGTTCAGCGCGACCACCGGCGACGGTGCGATCCGCTCGAGCGCCTCGTAGAGGGCGACGATCCGCGCCCAGTCCGTCGAGTCGACGTCGGATGCGGTGGCATGGCACTCGGCGATCGCCGCCTGGAGCGCGTACGGGCCGAGTCCGCGACCGAAGCCCTCCGCGCGAGCGAGGGCGGCCCGCCCGCGCCGGATGGCGCCGCGATCCCAGCGCCGACGATCCTGGTCGGCGAGCAGCACGGGCTCGCCGTGCGCGTCGACCCGGGCGGGGAAGCGGGCCGCGGTGAGCTCGAGGAGCGCGAGCAGGCCGTGCACCTCGGGCTCGTCGGGCTGCAGTACGGCGAGGACGCGCACCAGGCGGATCGCCTCGCGCGCGAGGTCCGGACGCATCCACTCGTCGCCGGCCGTGGCCGCGTGGCCCTCGGTGAAGATCAGGTAGAGCACGCCGAGCACGGCGCCGAGCCGGCGCGCGCGCTCAGCGCGCGGCGGCGTCTCGAACGGCACGCCCGCGTCGGCGAGCGCCTGCTTGGCGCGCACGATGCGCTGCTGCACGGTCGCGACCGGCACGAGGAAGGCGCGCGCGATCTCGGCGGTCTCGAGACCCGCCACCACACGCAGGGTGAGCGCGACGCGCGCCGACTCGCTCAGCAGCGGGTGGCAGGCGATGAAGACGAGCCGCAGCACGTCGTCGTCGATCTCGTCCGGATCCCACGGCAGCGCATCCGCCGACTCCTGCTGCTGCCGCTCGATGTCGAGCGCGAGCGCGGCGACCCGGTCGTCGAAGCGCTCGCGGCGGCGCCAGTGGTCGATCGCCTTGCGCTTCGCGACGGCCGTCAACCACGCCGCGCCGTTGCGCGGCACGCCCCGCGACGGCCACTGCGCGAGCGCGTCGGCGAGCGCCTCCTGCGCGAGGTCCTCGGCGAGCGAGAAGTCGCCCGTGGAGCGCGTGAGGGTCGCGACGATGCGGGCCGACTCGATGCGCCACACCGCGACGACGGCCCGCCGAGCGGAGTCCTCCGCTCGGCGGGCCGACTCGTCGGCGGTCACCGGATCAGCCAGCGCTGCCCCCGGGCGTGCTCGCGGCGCGCTTCGCCGCCTGCTCCTCGCGCCAGCCCTCCTCCTTCTGGATCCACTCGTTGTCGGCCGGGAAGTCGTCGACGCCCTGGACCCGACGCACCTCCAGCTTGGAGCCGGGGCCGAGCGGGCAGCGCTTCGCCCACTCCGCGGCCTCCTCCTTCGAGGCGACGTCGAGGATCCAGAAGCCGTTGAAGAGCTCCTTCGTCTCGCCGTACGGCCCGTCGGTGACGAGCGGCGGGTCGGCCGAGAAGTCGACGACGAAGCCCTCGGAGGCGTCGCTGAGACCCTCGCCGCCGATCATGACGCCGGCCTCCATCATCGACTCGTTGTACTTCCCCATCGCCTCGATGACCTGCTCGAAGGGCAGCTCCTTGTAGCTCTCGACGGCCTCGTCGGTCGCCCGCATGATGAGCATGTACTGCATGGTGTCTCCTTGCCTCGGCGGGCCGTCGATCGACCCTCTCACTCAAGGCGTCGAACGGGAACCGGCCGGATCGACATCGCCGTCACGATCCTGCCGACGCATGGGCCAGGCGCCGGCCGCGATGTACCAGCCCGCCCCGATCGCGGCGGCCGCGACCACCCCGGAGGGCAGCGTGCCGAGGCCGGACATCGCCGCGGAGAGGAGCAGGAGGAGGAGCGCGGCGGGCAGGTGGATGAACGCGATCCGCGGCGCCCGGCCGCGGGCGCGCATCCGCAGCCCTGAGGCCGCGACCGCGCCGGCGACCGCCGAGACGAGCACCGACAGCATCGCGCGCTCCGCCCACATCGCGACGCGGCTGTCGTCCATCGCGACGCCGGCCGCGTCGTGCGCGGCGGCGTCCCACAGCAGCAGCAGGCTCAGCACGAGCGTCGGGAGCACGCCGAGCACCGCGGCGAAGCTCAGCCACTCGGCGCGCAGGCGCGCACGGTCCCACGTCGCACGGACGAGCAGCGCGACGCCGCCGAGCGCGAGCGCCCCGAGCACGATGCCGCCGACCGCGGGCCACAGCAGCGCGGCCTGCTCGTCGCACACCCACTCGTCCGCCGTCAGCTCGCACCCGAAGCGCAGCCGCTGCTGCAGCCAGCTCGCGGGCGCGAGGGCCAGCAGCGAGCTCGCGACGAAGCCGATCACGAGCAGCCAGAGCGCGGCCGCGCGGGCCGAGCGCTCGCGTCCGCGCTGGGTGGTCACCACACCCGCGACGCTACTCCCCGGCGCGAGGCCTCGCCCACCCGCGCGGAGCGGCTACTCCCACTCGATGGTGCCCGGCGGCTTCGACGTCACGTCGAGCACGACCCGGTTGACCTCCGGCACCTCGTTCGTGATGCGGTTCGAGATGCGCGCGAGCACGTCGTAGGGCAGCCGCGTCCAGTCGGCGGTCATCGCGTCCTCGCTCGAGACGGGGCGCAGCACGATGGGGTGGCCGTAGGTGCGGCCGTCGCCCTGCACGCCCACCGAGCGGACGTCGGCGAGCAGCACGACCGGGCACTGCCAGATCTCGGCGTCGAGGCCCGCGGCCGTCAGCTCGGCGCGAGCGATCGCATCGGCTCGCCGCAGCGTGTCGAGCCGCTCCTCGGTGACCTCGCCGATGATGCGGATGCCGAGGCCGGGCCCCGGGAACGGCTGACGGGAGACGATCGCCTCGGGGAGGCCGAGCTCGCGGCCGATCGCGCGCACCTCGTCCTTGAAGAGCGCGCGCAGCGGCTCGATGAGCTGGAACTGCAGGTCGGCGGGCAGGCCGCCGACGTTGTGGTGGCTCTTGATATTGGCGGTGCCGCTGCCGCCCCCGGACTCGACGACGTCGGGGTAGAGCGTGCCCTGCACGAGCCAGCGGATCGGCTCGCCGTCGGCCGCGGCCTCGAGCGCGAGGTCGCGCTCGGCCTGCTCGAAGGCACGGATGAACTCGCGCCCGATGATCTTGCGCTTCTCCTCCGGGTCGGTGACGCCCTTGAGCGCCGCCATGAAGCGCTCGCGCGCGTCGACCGTGACGAGGCGCACGCCGGTGGAGGCGACGTAGTCCTCCTCGACCTGGCGCCGCTCGTCCTGCCGCAGCAGCCCGTGGTCGACGAAGACGCAGATGAGCTGGTCGCCGATCGCCTCGTGGACGAGCGCCGCGGCCACCGCCGAGTCGACGCCGCCGGAGAGCCCGCAGAGCGCGCGGCCGGTGCCGACCTGCTCCCGGATGCGCGCGACCTGCTCCTCGATGACGTTGCCCGTCCGCCAGTCGCCCGGGAGCCCGGCGATCTCGTGCAGGAACGACTCGAGCACGCGCTGGCCGTGCTCCGAGTGCCGCACCTCCGGGTGCCACTGCACGCCGGCCATCCTGCGCTCACGATCCTCGAACGCAGCCACCGGGGTGTCTGCGGTCGCGGCGAGCACGGTGAAGCCCTCGGGGGCCTCCGCGACCGAGTCGCCGTGGCTCATCCACACCGTCTGCGCGTCGGGCTGGCCGCCCAGCAGCGCGCCGCCGCCGTCGACGGTCATCGCGGTCGAGCCGTACTCGCGGTTGCCGGTCTTCGCGACGGTGCCGCCGAGCTGCGCGGCCATCACCTGGAAGCCGTAGCAGATGCCGAACGTCGGCACCCCGAGCTCGAGGATGCCCTCGTCGAGGCGGGGTGCGCCCTCGGAGTACACGCTCGAGGGGCCTCCGGAGAGCACGATCGCCGCCGGGTCCTTGGCGCGCACCTCCTCGGCCGAGATGCTGGACGGCACGATCTCGCTGTAGACGTCGGCCTCGCGCACGCGGCGTGCGATGAGCTGCGCGTACTGCGCGCCGAAGTCGATCACGAGCACGGGGCGCTGGGCGGTGTCGGACATCATGCCTCCGAGGCGGTGGATGCGGGAGCGGGCGCTGCGGCTGCCGACCTGGCGGCCTTCTCGGCCTCCAGTCGGGCCAGGTCGGCGAGCGCCGCGCGGTGCAGCGGGCGCTCGACGAAGAAGGAGAGGAACGGCACCACGCCGCCGAGCGCCATCGCGATCAGGCGCGCGAAGGGCCAGCGGAGCAGGCTCCACAGGCGGAACGAGGCGAGCAGGTAGATCACGTAGATCCAGCCGTGGACGATGAGGATCGTGAGCGAGATGTTGAAGCCGGTGCCGAGCGAGGTGATCTCGCACCCCATGCCGCCGGGCACGAAGAGCGAGTACCAATGGCACCCCGCTCCCGGCACGACGGCCTCGAGCGCGAGCGGACCGCTCGCCCCGAACGCGAAGATCTCGACGTGCGTCGGCGAGTACTTCAGCACCATCTCGGCGACCAGCAGCAGCAGGAAGATGCCCGTCACCCACGACATCACGCGGTAGAACGTGATGGCAGAGCGGATCTGCGGCAGCTGTTCGATGGGTCTCGGCACGTCTCCAGCCTATCCGCGGGCCATGTCGCTGCCCGCTGCTGCGGCCTCCGCCTCGGCGTCCTCGATGGCCTCGACCTCGCGCTCGAGCGCGTCCTTCACGAGGCGGTACCAGAGGTAGAAGGCGAAGAGCATGAACGCGATCCACTCGACCGCGTAGAAGATGTTGAGCCAGTTGAGCTGCGTGTCGACGACGGGCCGCATCGAGACGATCGGCTCGGCGCCGTCGACGAGGGCGCCGGATGCGTCAGCCGATGCCGCGTCGAGGATCGCGTACGACCCGTAGACGCGACCGTCGAACGCGTCCCACTCGTTGATGAGCGCGGCGACGCTCATCGCCTCCTTGGTGTCGCCCTGGATGTCGCCCTGCGTCGGCGCCTCGGTCGGCATGAGGCGGCCGACGACATCGCCCGTCGCAGCCGCACCCGCGCCCTCCAGGTCGGCGACGAGCGCATCGGCCGCGGCGGCGTCCTCGAGCCACGCGATGGCCGTCGGCATCGAGACGGGGTCGCCGACCGGCTGCGGCACGAGCACGCGCCCGATGACCCAGCTGCCGGTGCGGCCGTCCTGCGACCGGCCGTCGAGCGTGTCGAAGTCCTCCGGCACCCAGGTGCCGGAGAAGGCGACCATGCGCCCGCCGGCCTCCGTCGTGAGGGTCGAGCTCGGCTCGGCGACGTCCTGGAGCGGCACGGCGCTCTCGGTGTCGCGCTCGTCGGCCTGCCCCTGCTCGACAGCCCGGTCGATCTGCCACTGGCCGAGCAGCGCGAAGACGGCGGCGACCGCGATGCACCCCACGAGCACGATGATCCAGCGCGGCCGCGTCGCGACCTGCCGGAAGGTGGGGAGAGGGGTGCTCATGAGCACCCCCATCCTACCGCCCGGTCAGGCCGCGGGCTCCGGTCGCGTCCCCACCGCGCTCGCCGTCGGCAGCGCGCTCAGCGGCACGATCTCCGGCGCCTCCGTGCGCGCCCGGTCGGCCGACTCGTCGTCGGGCAGCTCCTGGCTCGCGAGCTCCGCGGCGACCCGCTTGTTGTAGGTGTTGATCTCCTTCTCGACCCGCGCCTCGTCCCAGCCGAGCGCATCCGCCATGATGCGCGCCGCGACCGGAGCCGCGGAGACGCCGCGGTCCCACGCCTCGATCGAGATGCGCGTGCGCCGAGCGAGCACGTCGTCGAGGTGCAGGGCACCCTCGTGCGTGCAGGCGTAGCGGACCTCCGCACCGAGGTAGTCGTCGGCACCGGGCAGCGGGTCGGCGAGCTCCGGGTGCAGCCGGATGATGTCGAGCAGCTCGTCGGTCAGGGTGCCGTAGCGGTTCAGCAGGTGCTCGATGCGGTGCTTGTGCACGCCGAATGCGCGCGCGATCCTCGCCCGCTTGTTCCAGGCCGCGCGATAGCCGACGGCGCCGAGCAGCGGGATCTGGTCGGTGCACGACTTGGGCACCTTGCCGTCCATGGCGCTCGTCGCCTCGTCGATGGCATCCTTCGCCATGATCCGGTACGTCGTCCACTTGCCGCCCGCGATGAGCACGAGCCCGGGCACGGGGTGCGAGACGTGGTGCTCGCGCGACAGGTTGGCGGTCGACTTGCCCTCCGCGGCCGCGGCGAGGAGAGGCCGCAGGCCGGCGTAGACGCCCTCGACGTCGCTGCGGGTGAGCTTGGTCGCGAGCACCCGGTTGACCTGGTCGAGGATGTAGTCGATGTCGGCGGCCGTCGCCGCCGGGTGCGCCTTGTCGAGGTTCCAGTCGGTGTCGGTCGTGCCGAGGATCCAGTGCCGGCCCCACGGGATGACGAAGAGCACGCTCTTCTCGGTGCGCAGCAGCAGGCCCATCTCGGAGTGGAACCGGTCGCGCGGCACCACGAGGTGCACGCCCTTCGAGGCACGGACCTTGAACTCGACGCGGTGGCCCACCATCGCCTGCGTCTCGCCCGTCCACACGCCGGTCGCGTTCACGACCTGCTTCGCGCGGATCTCGAACAGCTCGCCCGTCTCGTAGTCGTGGGCCTGCACGCCGACGACGCGCTCCCCGACCTTGAGGAACCCCTCCGCGCGCACGCGGCTCGCGACGTGGGCGCCGTAGAAGGACGCGGTGCGCGCGAGCTCGGCGACGTACCGGGCGTCGTCGACCTGCGCGTCGTAGTAGGTGAGCCCGCCGACGATCGAGTCGGGGTCGAGCGACGGGATCTGCTTGAGCACCTGCTTCTTCGTCAGGTGGCGGTGCATGGGCACGCCGGGCTTCATGAAGCCCGTGTAGCTGAAGACGTCGTAGAGCGCCATGCCGGCGCCGATGTACGCGCGCTCGATGATCGGCTTGTCGAGCGGGTAGAGGAACTTCACGGGCTTCGCCAGGTGCGGCGCGATGCGCTGCAGCAGCAGGCCGCGCTCGATGAGCGCCTCGCGCACGAGGCCGAAGTTCAGCTGCTCGAGGTAGCGGATGCCGCCGTGGATGAGCTTCGACGAGCGGCTCGACGTGCCGGAGGCGAAGTCGCGCGCCTCGATGAGGCCGACGCGCAGACCTCGGGTGACGGCGTCGAGCGCCGCGCCGGTGCCGACGATGCCGCCGCCGATCACCAGCACGTCGACCTCGTGGTCGCGCATGGACGCGATCGCGGCCGCACGCTCCTCAGGGCCGAGCTTCCTCGACCGACTCACGCTGTTGGTGGTCTCAGCCATGGATCCTCCTTGGATGCGGCGCCCGGATCGGGCGGTTCAGCGCGGTGGGCTGCTCTCGACGACCACGTCGATCCGCTGGAACTCCTTGAGATCCTTGTAGCCGGTGGTCGACATGGCCTTGCGCAGAGCGCCCATGATGTTCGCCGTGCCGTCCGCGACCGGTGAGGGTCCGTTGAGCACGACGTCGAGCGGGCCGACCTGGTCGACCTGCACGCGATTGCCTCGAGGCAGCTTCTGGTTGTGCGCCTCCGGGCCCCAGTGCCAGCCGCGGCCGGGGGCATCCGTGGCGCGCGCGAGCGCGGTGCCGAGCATCACGCCGTCGGCGCCGCACGCGAGCGCCTTCACGACCTGGCCGGAGGTGCCGAGCGAGCCGTCGGCGATGACGTGCACGTAGCGGCCGCCGGACTCGTCGAGGTAGTCGCGACGCGCGGCGGCGACGTCGCTCACGGCGGTCGCCATGGGCGCCGCGACGCCGAGCACCTTCTCGCTCGTGGAGGCCGCTCCGCCGCCGAAGCCGACGAGCACGCCGGCGGCGCCCGTGCGCATGAGGTGCAGCGCGGCCGTGTAGGTGACGACGCCGCCGACGACGACCGGCACGTCGAGCTCGTAGATGAACTGCTTGAGGTTGAGGGGCGCGCCGTCCTCGGCGGAGACGTGCTCGGCGCTGACGGTCGCGCCGCGGATGACCATGAGCTCGACACCGGCTGCGAGCACGGTCTCGTAGTGCTGCTGCACCGCCTGCGGGCTGAGGCTGCCCGACACGGGCACGCCGGCGTCGCGGATCTGCGCGAGGCGGTCGCGGATGAGCTCCGGCTTGATCGGCTCGGCGTAGATCTCGCGCATCCGGCTGGTCGCGAGGTCTCCGGGGAGGCCCGCGATCTCGGCGAGCAGCGGCTCCGGGTCGTCGTAGCGCGTCCAGACGCCCTCGAGGTTGAGCACGCCGAGCCCGCCCGCCCGGCCGAGCGCGATCGCGGTGGCGGGGCTCATCACGGAGTCGGTCGGCGCGCCCATGACCGGCATCTCGAACCGGAAGGCGTCGATCTGCCACTGCAGCGAGACGAGGTCGCTGTCCCGCGTGCGGCGCGACGGCACGATGCTGATGTCGTCGAAGCCATACCCGGTGCGGGCACGCTTGCTGCGGCCGATCTCGATCTCCGTCACCTGCCCAGCCTATCCCGAGGGTGACGAGCGCGACTCAGGATCCGAGCACGCTCTTGATGCGCAGCAGCGCCGCCTCGAGCTCGACCCGCACCGAGGCCGCCTTCGCGGCGCTCAGTCGCTCGCCGCGGTCCGCCCGGGCAGCGTCGCGCACCTCCTGCCGGAAGTCGGTGAGCGCGAGGTCGATGTCGTGGACCGCCATGCGCGCCGCGGTCTGCTCGGCCGGGTGCGGCGCATCCGACCGCTCCTGCGACGGGGCCGGCTCCGGCTGCGCCCACGGATTCGACACGGGCCCGGATGCGTCCGGGCGCGTCGGCGCTGATGCGTCGGCGCCCTCGGGCTCGGCCGGCGGCCGCGGCGCGCTCGGCGCGCTGCGCGCATCGCGCTCGGCCGCGGCGAGGTCGGCACGTAGCGCCTGCATCGCGCTCTTCACCCCGGCGCGCACGTCGGAGGCCATCCGTCGCACGGAGTCGTTGATCTCGCTCTCGAGGCCGCGCAGCTCGCCCTCGCGCGCGGCGAGCTCGGCCCGCCCCGCGTCGGTGATCTCGTAGGTGGTCTTGCGGCCGTCGACCGACTTGGTGAGCAGCCCCTCCTCCTCCAGCTTCGACAGCCGCGGGTAGATGGTGCCGGCGCTCGGCGAGTAGGTGCCGCCGAAGCGGTCGCTGAGCGCCTGCATGAGCTCGTAGCCGTGACGGGGAGCCTCGGCGAGGAGGCTGAGGAGGTAGAGGCGCAGCGCGCCGTGGCCGAAGACGGGGCTCATGCGTCCCGCCGCACGACGGTCACGTCGCCCGAGACGGTGTTCGCGACGAGGCTGAACGTGCTCGCGCCGTCCACCGCCTCGGAGCCGCCGCGCTTGGGCAGCGCGCGGCCTGCGACCGTGCCGCGGCCCGAGACCGTGCGCGTCGTGGCGCGCACGCCCTGACCGGCGTCGAGGCGCACGGTGACGTCGGCCGAGACGGAGTTCACCGTGACGCTGCGGGGCGAGCCGTGCACGTCGAGCAGCACCTCGCCGCTCACGGTGTCGACGCCAATCTCGGTGAGCTCGCCCGATGCGGTGACATCGGCGGAGACGCCGTGCACCGAGAGCCTGCCCGCGCCGCCCGAGACCTCGATGTCACCGGAGACGGTGTTGAGGTCGAGGTCGCCGCGGTGCGACGCGACCTGCACCGGTCCCGATACCGTGCTGAGCGTCGCGCTCGAGGCGAGGCCGGTGACGAGGGCGGATGCGCTGACCTGGGCGAGCGAGAGCGTCACGTCCCGCGGCACGAGGATGCTCAGCTCGGCCTTCGCGCGCACGCCCACGAGCGCCTTGACCGACTGCCACACGTCGTCCCAGCTCATCCGCGGGTGCGAGATCGAGAGCCGGCCCTGCTCGAGCGTGACCGTGAGGTCGCGGCCCTCGACCCGGTGCACCTCGACCCGTGCGGTCGGCTCGTCGTGGGCGACGATGTCGACGCTGCCCGCGACGATCCCGACGCGCAGCGCCGTCACGGCATCCAGGTCGATGACCCGGCTCTGCCCCTCGCCGATGACCCACCGCTCGGTGATGGCGTCGGCGCCCGATGCCGCGGCGCCGGATGCGCTGCGCGGCCTGGTGTCGCCCGTCTCGTGCTGCTCCATGGTTCCTGCTCCTTCGCTGGTCCACTCGCGTTATATCGCGTCCTGGAGACACGATATATCGCGTCCCAGAGCATCCGCAACCCTCGATCTGAGTGTGTTGCAGGCACACCGCTCAGCGGACCCCTTCCACCGGCGCGGACCCGGTGCACCGGGTCCCGAATGGTGGAAGGGGTCCGCTTCGCTATTGCGGGCGGCCCCCTCCGCGCGAGCACCCAGCGCGGGAGGCGCCGCGGGCGGTCAGCGGCGGTAGTTCGGCGCCTCGACGACCATCTGGATGTCGTGCGGGTGCGACTCCTTGAGGCCGGCCGCGGTGATCTGCACGAAGCGGCCCTTCGCCTGGAGCTCGTCGATCGTGCGCGCACCGGTGTAGAACATCGACTGCCGCAGGCCGCCGACGAGCTGGTACGCGACCGTGCCGAGCGGGCCGCGGTAGGGCACCTGGCCCTCGATGCCCTCGGCGATGAGCTGCTCGTCGCTCGGCACGTCGGCCTGGAAGTAGCGGTCGCGCGAGTACGAGGTCTTCTTGCCGCGGGTCTGCATCGCGCCGAGCGAGCCCATGCCGCGGTACGTCTTGTACTGCTTGCCGTTCACGAGCACGAGGTCGCCGGGGCTCTCGTTCGTGCCTGCGAGCAGCGATCCGAGCATGACCGAGGAGCCGCCGGCGACGAGCGCCTTCGCGATGTCGCCCGAGTACTGCAGGCCGCCGTCGGCGATGATCGGGATGTCGGTGCCCGCGTCGTGCGCGGCGCGCGCCGCGTCGTAGATGGCCGAGACCTGCGGCACCCCGACGCCGGAGACGACGCGCGTGGTGCAGATCGAGCCCGGTCCGACGCCGACCTTCACCGCATCCACCCCGGCCTCGATGAGCGCAGCGGCGCCCTCGTAGGTCGCGACGTTGCCGCCGATGATGTCGATGCCGGAGAAGCGCTCGTCGCCCTTGAGCGCCGCGACCATGTCGAGCACGCCCTGGCTCTCGCCATTGGCGGTGTCGACGACGATCACGTCGACGCCGGCCTCCGCGAGCGCCACGGCACGGTCGAAGGCGTCGCCGAAGAAGCCGATCGCGGCGCCGACGCGCAGCCGGCCCTGCGGGTCCTTCGTCGCGTTCGGGTACTGCTCGACCTTGTCGAAGTCCTTCACGGTGATGAGGCCGCCGAGGCGCCCCTGCTCGTCGACGAGCGGCAGCTTCTCGAGCTTCGTCTCGTGGAAGATCGCGAACGCGTCCTCGCGCGAGATGCCGACCTTCGCGGTCTTGAGCGGCGCGTGCGTCATGACGTCGCGCACGAGCGTCGTCGCGAACTCCTCGCGCGGCACGAAGCGCATGTCGCGGTTGGTGACGATGCCGACGAGCACGCCGTCGGCGTCGACGACCGGCAGGCCCGAGATCTTGAACTCGCCGCAGATGCGGTCGACGTCCTCGATCGTCGCATCCGCGTGCGTCGTGACCGGATCGGTGATCATGCCCGACTCCGAGCGCTTCACGCGGTCGACCATGCCGGCCTGATCCTCGATCGACAGGTTGCGGTGCACGATCCCGATGCCGCCCTGGCGCGCCATCGCGATCGCCATGCGGTCCTCGGTCACGGTGTCCATCGCGCTCGAGACCAGCGGGATCGCGAGGCGGATGTTCCGCGACAGCCGAGTGCCGGTGTCGGCCTCGCTGGGGATCACATCCGTGCGGCCGGGGAGCAGCATGACGTCGTCGTAGGTCAGGCCGATCGGGCCGAACGGGTTGCGCATCTCCATCGCTCTCATCGTATCTATTCGGTAACGGTCCTGCGGCATCCGCGTGAAGAAGCGCACAAGAGACCGGAAAGTGGACGGGCACGGCCGAACCGGCCGCTACTGTTTCCCCACCGATGTAACGGGCATCATGCGCACCGCATTCCCTTGTGCCTGCGCAGCCCCACAGCATGGAGGACATGTGAAGACGTCCAGCAGACCGCGACGGAGCGGGATGCGGCGAGCGATCGCCGTAGCCCTGGCCGTCATGGGCATGGTGGCGGGTGGTGCGACCGCGGTCGCGGCAGCCCCTCTGCCCCTGACCGAGCAGGCAGCTCCCTACAACTTCAACGGCATCGTCCGCGACGGGCAGACGCCGCTGGAGGGCGTGGAGATCTCCGTCACCGGCAACGGCGTCGACGAGACGGTCGCGACCGGCGCCGACGGGCGCTGGACCGTGCCCATCCAGCAGACAGGCACCTACACGGTCTCGATCGACACCGCGACGCTGCCGGAGGGCGTGACGCTGCGCGATCCGTCGTTCGAGAGCCGCGAGTTCGAGGTCGGCGGCTCGTCGTCGGTCGGCGTGCTGTTCCCCTTCGGCGAAGCGGCCGCTCCGGCGCCGGGCGCCACCGGGAGCCCGGGCGACGGCGGCGCGAGCGCGCCGCCGGGCGAGGGCGCGGCGCCGGGCGGCGAGGCGACCACGGGCTCGACGTCGAACGACTTCGGCTCGATGCTGCTCTCCCGCGTGATCTCGGGCCTCAACTTCGGTCTCCTGCTCGCGCTCGCCGCGATCGGCATCACGCTCATCTTCGGCACCACCGGCGTCAACAACTTCGCCCACGGCGAGCTGCTGACCTTCGGCGGCGTCGTGTTCTACGCGGCGACGACGCTCGTGAACTGGCCGGTCTGGATCGCGATCGTGGTGACCCTCGCGGCCTCCGCGGCGATCGGCTGGATGCACGACTGGGCCATCTTCAAGCCCCTGCGCAAGCGCCGCGTCGGCCTGGTGCAGGTGCTGATCGTGACGATCGGCCTCTCGATCGCGCTGCGCTACTTCTTCCAGTTCCTCATCGGCGGCGGCACCTATGGGCTCTCGGTCGACCCGGGCCCCGTGCTCGAGGTGGGCCCCGTGCTCATGCGCACCTCGAACGTCGTCAGCACGGCGATCGCGATCGTGGTGCTCGTGGCGGTCGGCCTCTTCCTGACGCGCACCCGCATCGGCAAGGCGACGCGCGCGGTGAGCGACAACGCGAGCCTCGCCTCCGCATCCGGCATCGACGTCGACAAGGTCATCCGCATCGTGTGGGTGCTCGCCGGCCTCCTCACGGGCGGCGCGGGCATCCTCTACACCTACTTCATCGGCGCGAACATCAAGTGGGACGTGGGCTTCACGATCCTGCTGCTGCTCTTCGCGAGCGTGACGCTCGGTGGCCTCGGGAGCGCGTTCGGCGCCCTCGTCGGCGCGGTGATCATCGGTCTCGTCACCGAGATCTCGACGCTGTTCCTCGCGCCCGACCTCCGGTACGCGATCGCGCTGCTCGTGCTCATCCTCGTGCTGCTGTTCCGACCGCAGGGCATCCTCGGTCGCAGGGAAAGGATCGGCTGACATGGACTTCCTCAGCATCCTCAATACCGCCGCGGGCGAGATCCTCTCCCCCACCACCGCCGCGTTCGCGCTCGCGACCATCGGCCTCAACGTCCACTTCGGCTACTCGGGCCTGCTGAACTTCGGCCAGGCCGGCTTCATGGCGATCGGCGCGTACGCGTTCGCGATCTTCACGATGATGGTCGACCCGACCGCGTCGCTCGGCTGGCCCGCGTGGCTGTCGTTCATCGCGGCGGTGCTCGTCGCGATCGTGGCAGCGGTCATCTTCGCGCTCATCCTCGGCATCCCGACGCTGCGGCTGCGCGGCGACTACCTCGCCATCGTGACGATCGCCGCGGCGGAGATCATCCGCTTCACGGTCCGCACGCAGGACCTCACCGCCATCACCGGCGGCTCGCAGGGACTGCGCGGTCAGGACTACAAGGGCGACTTCGACGCGATGAACCCGCTGACGGGCACGACGTACGGCTTCGGACCCTGGACCGCGACCGCGTACGACACCTGGGTGCGCATCGTCGCCTGGTCGCTCGTCATCGTCGCGCTCCTGCTCGTCTGGCTCCTCATGCGCAGCCCGTGGGGCCGCGTGCTCAAGGGCATCCGCGAGGACGAGGACGCGGTGCGCTCGCTCGGCAAGAACGTCTACAGCTACAAGATGCAGGCGCTCGTGCTCGGCGGCACGCTCGGCGCGATCGCCGGTGTCATGTTCGTGCTCCCCCGAGCCGTCCAGCCCGACAACTTCGCGACCACGATGACGTTCTACATCTGGACCGCGCTGCTGCTCGGCGGTGCCGCGACCGTCTTCGGCCCGCTGCTCGGCTCGGTCCTCTTCTGGGTGCTGCTGTCGTTCACCGGCGGCGTCATCAACGTGCTGCACGGCATGGGCCTGTTCGGCGAGATGTCCGGCTCGCAGGCCGGGCAGATCCGCTTCGTGCTCATCGGCGTCGCACTGATGCTCCTGGTGATCTATCGACCACAGGGCATCCTCGGCAACAAGAAGGAGCTGTCGTTCCATGTCTGACACGACCACGCCGCAGGCGACGTCGCCCGCCACTCCCCCGGCCACGCACGCGCTCGTCGACGGTCCCGTCGGCCCGGGCTGCAAGAAGGTCGACCCGATCGTCGTCGCCGACGGGGTCATCCGCCAGTTCGGCGGCCTCACCGCCGTCGACGTGGAGCACGTCGAGATCCCGCGCGGCATGATCACGGCGCTCATCGGCCCCAACGGCGCCGGCAAGACCACGTTCTTCAACCTGCTCACCGGCTTCGACCGCCCCAACAAGGGCACCTGGTCGTTCGAGGGCCAGTCGCTCGCGCACGTGCCGAGCCACAAGGTGGCGCGGCGCGGCATGGTGCGCACCTTCCAGCTCACGAAGTCGCTCGGTCGCCTCACGGTGCTGCAGAACATGCTGCTCGGTGCTCGCGACCAGCGCGGCGAGGGGCTGTTCGCAGCGCTCGTGAAGCCGCTCTGGAAGGCGCAGGAGGAGGCCAACACCGTGCGGGCCGACAACCTGCTCGAGCGCTTCAAGCTCGACGCGAAGCGCGAGGACTACGCGGCCTCGCTCTCGGGCGGGCAGCGCAAGCTGCTCGAGATGGCGCGGGCGCTCATGAGCGAGCCCACGCTCGTCATGCTCGACGAGCCGATGGCCGGCGTGAACCCGGCGCTCACGCAGTCGCTGCTCGACCACGTCCGCGGGCTCAAGGACGACGGCATGACCGTGCTCTTCGTCGAGCACGACATGCACATGGTGCGCCACATCTCGGACTGGGTCATCGTGATGGCCGAGGGCAAGGTCGTCGCCGAGGGCCCGCCCGAGACGATCATGCAGAACAAGGCGGTCGTCGACGCGTACCTCGGGGCGCACCACGACACCGACCTCGGCACGCTGACGAACCAGCAGGTCGCGCAGATCCACGAGGACGCAGAGGTGGAGGTCCCCGTGGATCCCATCGTGACCGACCACGGCGCGTCCGAGCACGGCACGACCGACCACGGCACGACCGGCGGCGGAGCATCCGTCGCACGGCCGACGGATGCGACGAGCGCACGCTCGACGGACGCCGACGACCAGGAGGCACAGCGATGACCCCCACCCCCGTGCTCGAGGTCAACGATCTCGTCGCCGGCTACATCCCCGGCGTGAACATCCTCAACGGCTGCTCGATCGTCGCCAACCAGGGCGACCTGATCGGCATCATCGGCCCGAACGGCGCCGGCAAGTCGACGCTGCTCAAGGCCGTCTTCGGCCAGGTGAACATCCGCGAGGGCAACGTGCTGCTGCACGGCGACGACATCACCGGCCTCAAGGCCGACAGGCTCGTCAACAAGGGCGTCGGCATGGTGCCGCAGAACAACAACGTGTTCCCCTCGCTCACCATCGAGGAGAACCTCGAGATGGGCCTGTTCCAGCAGCCGAAGATGTTCAAGGAGCGCTTCGAGTTCGTCGGCGCGCTCTTCCCCGAGCTCGTGAAGCGGCGCCGCCAGCGCGCGGGCAGCCTCTCGGGCGGCGAGCGCCAGATGGTCGCCATGGGCCGCGCGCTCATGATGGACCCCGCCGTGCTGCTGCTCGACGAGCCGAGCGCCGGCCTCAGCCCGGTGCGCCAGGACGAGACGTTCCTGCGGGTCGCGGAGATCAACAGCCACGGCGTGACCATCGTGATGGTCGAGCAGAACGCCCGCCGCTGCCTGCAGATCGCGCACCGCGCCTACGTGCTCGACCACGGCAAGGACGCGTACACGGGCACCGGCCGCGAGATGCTCAACGACCCCAAGGTCATCCAGCTCTACCTCGGCACGCTCGCGACCGACGTCGAGGACAAGGCGCGCACGTCGTCGCAGCCGACGGTCGATCCGGCCGCCTGAACCGATCCGGCACGCACGAGGGGCTCCGCTGCGGCGGGGCCCCTCGTGCGTGCCGCCGACCTGCGGCCCCGGCGCCCGGCTGCCGACACACGAAGAGGGCCCCGCCGCAGCGGGGCCCTCTCGTGTGCGTCGTTCAGGTCACTCGTTGAGCGAGCCGAACTCCGAGGAGAGGAAGGTGTACTGGTTGTTGGCACCGTACTGGTAGATGCCGATGTACGCCTCGGTGGGGTCGCCGTTCTCGTCGAACTCGATCGGGCCGGAGGGGCCGTCGTAGTCGATGTCCTCGCCGTCGGCGATCAGCTGCAGGCACTCGGCGACCTCGGTGCACTTCGTGCCCTCGGTCGAGACCGCCTGCATGTTGTCGCGGATCGTCACGGAGTCGGCGCTGCCGCCCGTCGCCGCGGCGAGCGCCGCGAGGATGACCGCGTCGTACGACTCGGGGCCGTACGAGAAGTCCTGCAGGTTCGGGTCCTGCTCGAGCAGGCGCTCACGGAACGTGTCGTCGGCCGGGTTGCCCGGGAGCGTGCCCTTGGCTCCGTCGAGGGTGCCCTCGGGGAAGTTGTAGCTGTTCGACAGGTTGCCGTCGACGAAGTACATCCCCGATGCCGGGAAGCCCTGCGTGACGAGCTCGGGCACGATCTGCGCCGTCTCGGCGAAGGCGAGGATGCCGATCGCGTCGGGCTGGCCCGCCATGATCTCGGCCACCTGCGACGTGAAGTTCGTGTCGCCCGGGTTGTAGAGCACGCTGCCGGTGACGGTGCCACCAGCGGCCTCGACGGCCATGCGCGCGTTCTCCTCGAGGCCCGTGCCGTACGGGTCGTTGATCGTGATGAAGCCGACGCTCGCGGCGCCGTCCGACGTCATGAGGTTGCCGAGCACGCGGCCCTGGAGCACGTCCGAGGGAGCGGTGCGCCAGTAGAAGCCGTCGTCCTCGTAGTCCGAGAAGTCGGGCGACGTGTTGGCGGGCGAGATCTGGAGGACCTGCGCGTCGATGAGCTGGTCGATGAACGTGAAGGACACGCCCGACGATGCGGCTCCGATGACGACGTCGGCGCCGGCGGAGATGAGCTCGCCAGCCGAAGCCGTCGCGATGTCGGTCGTGGTGTCACCCGAGTCGCGGTGCTCGACCGTGACGTCGAACTCGAAGCCGGCGGCCTCGAGGTCGGCTGCGGCGAGGTCGACGCCGGCGAACTCGGGCGGGCCGAGGTAGCCGAGGTTGCCCGTCTGCGGCAGGATCGTGCCGACCACGAACGAGGTGTCGACCTCGGTGGCGGCGGACTCGGTCGGGGCCTCGGATCCGGCTGCGGAGCCGGACGGGGCGGGCGTGCCGCCGCCGGCGCAGGCCGCGAGCAGCAGGACGCCGGCGGTTGCGGCGCCGAGCGCTGCGGCACGACGGGGGTGCTGCCCCTTGGTGCGAAGGAAGGACTGCATTGTGCTCCTAATTCCTCTGGGAGGTCGCACGCTGGTACGCGCGTTGGCACCACAGTAGGCGAGGCTCGGGCCGAAATCGGCCGTTCTGCGTTACGTCCTGGTAACGGTCTTGGCGCACGCGACGCCGCCTGTCCGAGTCCTGCGGCACTCCTGAGGCCCGACCGGCTCAGGCGGCGGTAGGGCGGACCGCGCTAGCGTTGCCGCCACGGCGAGAGGGAGCCCATGGGACTGTTCGGCCAGAAGGACCAGGCACAGACCGACCACACCGCGCTGCGCGAGGTCGCGTCGCCGTGGACCGACGGCCTCGGCCGCTTCGCCATCAGGGCGCTGCAGGGCGTCATCATCGTCATCGCAGTCGCGGTCGTGGTCTTCGCGATGACGCAGCTCACGCTCGTCATCATCCCGGTGACGATCGCGCTCATCCTCGCCTCGGCCTTCCTCCCCGTGATGCGCTGGATGCGCGCACGCGGCGTGCCGAGCGCGCTCGCCACGGCGCTGGCGCTGCTCACGATCGTCGTCGTGCTCGGCGGCGTCGGGTGGCTCATCGTCAGCGCGGTGCGCTCGCAGCTCGACGAGCTCGTCGAACAGGCCACGATCGGCATCGACAGGGTGGTCGAGTGGGTCTCGACGCTGCCCTTCGCGCCCACGCCCGAGCAGATTCAGCAGGCGCGCGACGCGGTGATCGACTTCGCCACGAGCGCGCAGTTCGGGTCGGGCGCCGTGGCGGGCCTGAGCGCCGCGGCGAGCTTCCTGACCGGCCTCGTGCTCATGGTGGTCGTCCTCTTCTTCTTCCTCAAGGACGGCCCGCGCATCTGGGAGTTCCTGCTCCGCCCCTTCGAGGGCGAGCGCTACGCTCGCGGCCGACGCATCGGCGAGAAGACGGTCGAGACGCTCGGCGGCTACGTGCGCGGCACGGCCATCGTGGCAGCGGTGGACGCGATCGCCATCGGCGCCGTGCTCGCGATCGCCCAGGTGCCGCTCGCGCTCCCCCTCGCGGTGCTCGTCTTCCTGCTGGCCTTCGTGCCGCTCGTCGGCGCGACGGTCGCCGGTGCGCTCGCGACGCTCGTCGCGCTCGTCGCGAACGGCGAGGTCGTCGCGCTCGTCGTCCTCGGCGCCGTGATCGTCGTCAACCAGCTCGAGGGCAACTTCCTGCAGCCGGTCGTGATGGGCCGGTCGCTGCAGCTCCACGCCCTGGTCATCCTCATCGCCCTGACGGTCGGCACCGTGCTGGGCGGCATCGTCGGCGCCGTGCTGTCGGTGCCGATCGCCGCGGTCGCGTGGGGCATCGTGCAGGTGTGGGACGGCGAGGATCGACCCGCGCGCATGTTCCGTCAGAAGCGGCCAGAGGTCGTCTAGCGCCGGCGGCGCCGGCGGCGGTCAGCGCCCGCCGCGCCCTGCCCGCGGTCGGCGCATGTGGCGGCCGAGCAGATCGGCCGACACGAGCACGAGCGACGCCCAGACGAGGGCGAAGCCGATCCATCGCTCGAGGGGCATGGGCTCGAGCATGACGAACGCGCCGAACAGGAACGAGATGATCGGCGCGAGGTACTGCGTGAAGGCGAGCGCGGTGAGCGAGATGCGGCGCGCGGCAGAGGCGAACGCGAGCAGCGGCACCGCCGTGATGATGCCGAGGCCGACCGTGCCCCAGATGCCGGCGGCGCCGTTGGCGCCGACCGTCAGCCCGTGCAGCGAGATGGCGACGCCCATCATCACGAGCGACGCGGGCAGCGCGGCCACGGTCTCGATCGTGAATCCCGACAGCGCATCCACCGAACCGCCGACGCGCTTCTTGATGAGGCCGTAGACGCCGAACGAGAGCGCGACGGTGAGGCCGATCCACGGCACCTCGCCGTAGCCGATGACCATCACGAGCACGCCGAGCGCGCCGAGGCCGACGGCGACCCACTGCACCGGGCGCAGTCGCTCGCCGAGGAAGAGCACGGCGAGCACGACGCTCACGAGCGGGTTGAGGAAGTAGCCGAGGCTCGTCTCGAGCACGCGGTCGCTCAGCACGCCGATGAAGAAGGCGGTCCAGTTGACGAGCACCGCGAAGCCGGCGAGCACGAGCGACCAGGTGTCCCTGCGGCTGCGCAGCACCGCCGCGAGCCTGCCCCATCCGCGCGTCGCCGCGACGAGCGCGAACGCGACGACGACCGATGCGATCACGCGCCAGCCGATGAGCTCGAAGCCGTCGATGCCCTTCGTCAGCTGCAGGTAGACGGGGACGACGCCCCAGAACGTGTACGCGAAGATCGCGTACCAGAGGCCGGACCTCGTGCGCTGCTCGCTCATCGCTCCTCCTGGACGAACGAAGACGGCGCCCCCGAAGGGGCGCCGCCGACTGGGTCGGTGGAGCGTCAGCGCTCGACGATGGCGAGCACGTCCCGCGCGGAGAGCACGAGGTACTCGTCAGCACCGAACTTCACCTCGGTGCCGCCGTACTTGGAGTACAGCACCTTGTCGCCCACGGCGACGTCGATCGGGACGCGGTTGCCGTTGTCGTCGATGCGACCGGGACCGACCGCCACGACCTCGCCCTCCTGGGGCTTCTCCTTGGCGGTGTCAGGGATGACGAGACCGCTCGCGGTCGTCGTCTCTGCGTCGACCTGCTTGATGACGATGCGGTCCTCGAGCGGCTTGATGGAAACCGACACGGTTGCCTCTTTCTGTCAGACTCTGGGGCACGTCCGGACGGGCCGGACGCCAGAGCAAGCCTAGGCGCTCGATTGGCACTCGGTCAACATGAGTGCCAACCGGAGCGCCGTCCGGTCGGTGCTTGGATGGTCGGATGGACGACCAAGAGCTGCGACTGCTGCTGTCGAAGGACGGCCTCGCGCTGCTCGAGCGCGTCGAGGTCCACCTCGACGACCGCTCGGACGTCGTGCACGAGGTGTCGCGCCTGCGCGCGGAGGGCCACGACGCCCGCCTCGTCGCCGCGGTGCTGACGCAGGCGAAGCTGCGGCGTCGAGCGCGGGCCAAGTTCGGCGAGTTCGCCACCGAGATGCTCTTCACGGAGGCGGGGCTCGAGCAGGCGACTCGGCTGCGGGTCGCCGCCCACCATGCCGGGCGGATGCGCCGGGCCGGCATCGTCTCGGTGGCCGACCTGGGATGCGGCATCGGCGCCGACGCGCTCGCCTTCGCGACACTGGGCCTGGAGGTCACCGCCGTCGAGCGCGACGAGGTCACCGCCGCCATCGCCGCCTTCAACCTCGCGCCGTGGCGCGCATCCGTCGTGCACGGGGATGCGCTCACGACCGCCGTCGACGCCGAGGCGCTGTGGTTCGACCCCGCGCGCCGAGACGGCGCCAGGAGGCTCAAGGATCCGGGCGACTGGTCGCCGTCGCTCGACGCCGTCTTCGCCCGGGCCGCGGTGCACTCGTCCGGCGTGAAGCTCGCGCCCGGCGTCGATCGTGCGCTGCTGCCGATGGATGCGGAGCACCAGTGGGTCACGGACGGCCTGGAGACGGTCGAGACGGTGGTCTGGACCGGCGCGCTCGCGCGCGGGGGCGTCGCCCGGAGCGCGCTCGTGCTCGGCGACGACGGCGCGGCGGAGCTCACGGGAGACGCGAGCCACCCGGAGCCCGGCCCGCTCGGCGAGTGGCTCTTCGAACCGGCGGGCGCGGTCATCCGGGCCGAGCTGATCGGCACGCTCGCCGAGCAGCTCTCGGCGAGGAGCGTGAGCGACGGCATCGCCTACCTCACCGGCGACCGCCATGTCGACACCCCGCTCGCGCAGGCGTTCCGCGTGCGCGAGACGCTCTCCCTCGACGAGCGGCGGATCGCGCAGCGCCTGCGGGAGCTCGGCATCGGCGAGCTCGAGATCAAGAAGCGCGGCGCCGACATCGACCCGGCCGCCCTGCGCAAGCGGCTGAAGCTGCAGGGCGACGAGCGGGCGACGCTCATCGTCACACGGATCGGCGGTCGGCACCGGGCGATCCTCGCCGACCGGCCGTGACGCACGACGAGGGCCCCGCAGCGGTGCGCTGCGGGGCCCTCGTCGGTCTCACATCTGGCTGAGCTGGATGAAGTACGGGATCCAGTTGACGGCCATGATGATGGCGAGCACGAGGCAGATCACGAAGATGACCGAGCCCGCGATCGCCGCGATCATCGGCCACGGCTTCGCCTCGGGGTTCTTGCGCATCGCGACGAAGCCGAGGATCGCGCCGATGAGCGCGAAGAGCCAGCCGGAGCCCGCCGCGAACATGCCGAGGAACCCGAGGCCCACGAGCACGATCGCCGCGATGGTGATGCCCTTGAACTTCTTCTCGCCGGGCTGGGCGAAGCCCTGCTGCGAGTAGCCTCCGGCTGCCGGAGCGCTGTAGCCCGCGGCGGTCGCGCCGCCGTAGCCCGGCTGCTGGCCGTAGGGCGCCTGCTGGCCGTAGGCCGGCTGCTGGCCGTAGCCCTGGTCTGCGGGCACGGACGCCTGGCCGTAGCCGGGCTGGGCCGGCTGGCCGTAGCCGGGCTGCTGGCCGTAGGCGGGCGCGCTCGCGCCGTAGCCCTGCGACGCGGCGGGCGCCTGGCCGTAGCCCTGCGAGGCGTCCTGCGCGGGCGCCTGGCCGTACGCCGGCGCCTGGCCGTAGCTCGGCGCCGCGTCCTGGCTCTGCGCCGGGCTGTAGCCGGGCTGCTCGCCGTAGGACGGCGCCTGCGCGGCGTCGGGCGCCTGGCCGAACGACGGCGGCTGCTGCTGCGCCTGCTGACCGAAGTCGGCGGAGGGCTGCGCGCCGTCAGCAGCCTCGCCGTCCTGGTCGGGTCGACGGAAACGGCCGTCGGCCGGTGGGTTCTGGTCGCTCACGTGATCCTCCTTGCGATGCGCGATGGCGCGAGCACCACCGTAGCGCGTCGCAGGAGCCGGAACCGCGGAACGACGCCCCGGATCCGCCGATCCGACCCGAGTCAGGAGCCGACGATGGCCTGCGCCTGCTCGGCGATGGTGACGATCATCGCGACGATGCCGACCGCGGCCGCGACGAGCGCGACGAGGGTGACGGCGCCCAGGATGATCGCCCAGATCGCGAGCAGCCTGCCGTCCTCGCCGGTGCGCCGGATCTGCGCGAGGGCGATGCAGCCGAGCACGATCGCGGCGATGCTGCCGAGGCCCAGCAGGATCGTCGTGCCTGCGGCGGCCGAGCCGATGGCGAGCATGGCGAGCAGGTTCGTCCTCGGTCCGGGATGCGTCGGCGACGACCACTGCTGGACTGGCATCTGCGGCCCTGGCATCTGCGGCGGCACGGGCGGCACGCCCCACCCCTGCTGCTGCCATGCGGTCGCGCTCATGCCGTGCCCTCCTCGACGGATATCGGCTCCCGATCCTGCCAGGCCGGTCTGTGCATCCGCCCATCGCCGCTCGGCATCACGCCACCTGGACGGTGCTCGCGTCGAGCGTCGACTCGGCGGCGAAGCCCGGCGAGCTCGGCGCGTCGCCGCGGGCGACGAGCATGGCGCCCACCGCGGCGATCATCGCGCCGTTGTCGGTGCACAGCTCGAGCGGCGGGATGCGCAGGTGCACCCCGGCCGCCGAGGCGCGCTCCTCCGCGACCTCGCGCAGCCGACGGTTCGCGACCACGCCGCCGCCGAGGAGCAGGCGGGGGATGCCCTGCGCGGCGCACGCGTCGAGCGCCTTCGTCACGAGCACGTCGACGACCGCCTCGCGGAAGCTCGCCGCCACGTCGGCGACGGGCAGCTCCTCCCCCGCTGCCGCAGCGCGCTCGACGTGCCGCGCGACGGCGGTCTTGAGGCCCGAGAACGAGAAGTCCCAGCGGTGCCGATCCCGGTCCTTCGGTGCGGTGAGCCCGCGCGGGAAGCGGATCGCGAGCGGGTCGCCGTCCGCGGCGGCTCGGTCGATCGACGGCCCGCCCGGGTACGACAGCCCGAGCAGCCTCGCGGTCTTGTCGAAGGCCTCCCCCGCCGCGTCGTCGATCGTCTCGCCGAGCAGCTCGACGTCGCCGGCGAGGTCGCGCACGAGCAGCAGCGACGTGTGCCCGCCCGAGACGAGCAGCGCCACGGTCGGCAGCTCGAGCGGCTCCCCCGAGAGCACGTCGGCCGCGACGTGCCCGACGAGGTGGTTGACGCCGTAGAGCGGCAGCTCGCGCGCGGTCGCGAGGCCCTTGGCCGCGCCGATGCCCACCATGAGCGCGCCGGCGAGCCCGGGCCCCGCGGTGACGGCGATCGCGTCGATGTCGTCGAGGGTCAGGGATGCGTCCTCGAGCGCCGCGCGGATCGTCGGCTCCATCGCCTCGAGGTGCGCGCGGGCGGCGATCTCCGGCACCACGCCGCCGAAGCGGGCGTGCAGGTCCATCGACGAGGCGATGCGGTTCGCGAGCAGCTCGGTGCCGCGCACGATGCCCACGCCCGTCTCGTCGCAGCTGGTCTCGATGCCGAGCACGACCGGCGGCCGCCCCGCGCTCGCGTCAGGCGCCACGCTTCATCACCACCGCATCCACGTCCTCAGGCTGGTAGTAGCGCGGCCGCACGCCGATCTCGCGGAAGCCGACCGACTCGTAGAGGGCGCGCGCGGCGGGGTTGTCGGCGCGCACCTCGAGGAACAGCTCCCGCACGCCGCGACGCTCGGCCTCGGCGAGCAGCTCGGCCAGCAGGGCCCTGCCGATCCCCCGCCCGCGGGCCGCCTCGGCGACCGCGATCGTCTGCACGTCGCCCTCGACGCCGACCGCGCGCAGCCCCGCGTAGCCGAGCGCGCGACCCTCGCCGTCGACCGCGATGATGTAGCGGCCCCACTCGCTGATGATCTCCGCGCGCATGGTCGCGCGCTCCCAGGCGCTCGCGGGGAAGGCGGCCTGCTCGAGCGCCATGACGGCGTCGAGGTCGTCCTCGCCGGCAGTGCGGATGCGCAGCTCGCCGTCGGTCGTCACTGGCTCACCCGCTTGGGTCCGGTGGAGGGCACCGCGTCGGCATCGCGCAGGTAGAGCGCCTGCGGCACCTCCAGCGCACCGCGCGCGGCGGCGCGCGCCAGCAGCGCGGCGTCGACCGCGGCGGCATCGATCCTCGGCACGTCGGCGTGCTCCCCCTCCGGGGCGGGCACGGCGTCCGCCGGCGCCAGGTGCGGGCCGTCGGCGACCAGGCCGTCGACGACGACGCTCCACGCGCGCTCGCGACGGCGCACATCCGTCGTCACCTGCGCCGTGCCCTCGGTGACGCCGGTGTGGCTCGCGATGCCGCGGCACGGCACGCCGAGCCCGAGCGCGGCGGCGCGAGCGGCGGCGATGCCGACCCGCAGACCGGTGAAGGCGCCCGGCCCCATGCCTGCGACGACGAGCTCGATGCGATCGCGACGGCCCTCGAGGGCGCGGGCGAGCATGCCGCCGAGGTGCTCCGCGTGCCGCCGCGTGTCGTCGGCGTGCTCGCGGAAGACGACCGCGTCGCCGTCGACGACCGCGACCGCGGTGCCGACGGACGTGTCGATCGCGAGGATCACGCTGGGCTCCCGTCGGTGCTCGAGGTCGGTGCGGCGGCGCGCGCGAGCGAGCGGACACGGGCGGCATCCCAATCCTGCCCGTAGCCGCGCAGCCGCACGAATCGGGGCGACGCGTCGTCGTCGGTCGAGTCGTCCGCCCCTGTCGTCGCACCGGCATCGCGCTCGAGCTCGACGCGCAGCCACGAGGCGAGCGCGTGCTCGAGCGGCTCGCCCCACTCGGCCACCGTGATCGCGCCGTCCAGGTCGAGGTCGAGGTCGTCGAGGGCCGCCTCGTCGCGGCCGAGCCCGTCGCCGAGCAGCCGATAGGCGTCGACGTGCTGCAGGTCGGGGCCGGCGGCCGTGCGGTGCGTGCGCGCGATCACGAACGTCGGGCTCTGCACCGTGCCGCGGGCGCCGAGCGCGCGCCCGATGCCGCGCGTGAGGGTCGTCTTCCCGGCCCCGAGCGGTCCGACGAGCAGCACCGCGTCGCCCGCGCGCAGCGCGCCGCCGATGCGCTCGCCGAGCGCCTCCATCGCATCGGCGTCGGGCACGACGCCCGCCACCTCGACCGCGACCCTGGGGCCGATCATGCCGGTGAGCTCCGGGGCGGATGCGTGCTCGAGCGCGACGACGTCGCCGGTCGTCGCGTGCTGGTCGCCGATGTCGAGCACCAGCTGGTCCATGGCAACACGGCCACGGATCGGGTGCGCGACGCCGCCGAGCAGCACCGGCCTGCCGGTCGCCGCGCGCGTGACGCCGTCGGCGTAGCCGGCGCCGATGAGCGCGAGGGTCGTCTCGGCTGCCGTGACGTGCTCGCCGCCGTAGGAGACGCCGAGCCCGGGCTCGACGCGCTTGACGGCGAGCACCTCGGCCAGCAGGCGGCGCGGCTCGCCGTCGAGACCCAGCTCGAGCACTCGCCGCGGCGCGAGCGCGGGATCCGCGCGCTCGACGCCGGCGCCCCGCATCGCCCCGCCCATCCGCGTCACGACCTCGTAGCCGATCGTGCCCGCGGCGACCGCCCACGCATCGGCGCTGGGCTCGCCGCTCGTCGGGTCCCCCCACAGCACGCCGGTGCCGCTGAGCGGCGGGTCGATGCGCAGCGAGTCGGCGCCGACCGAGACGACGCGCGCTGGCCGCCCGTCGACGACGACCGGTGCGCCGATGCCGGGCAGCAGCCCGTCGTCGAGCCCGACGGCTGCGGCGCCGTCGGCGAAGCGCACCGTCACGCGCATCGCGGGGACGAGGCCGAGCGCGGCGGCACCCTCCCCCTCACCGTCGGCGGGGCCGAGCGGATCGATCCCGTACGCGGCCATGCCGATGCGCACCATGTCGAACCGCGCCGCCGGCAGACCGAGCGCGGCGGCGGATGCGGCGAGGTGCCGCACGTCGAGCGCGAGCGGCGCCGCAGCCGCGAGCGCCGCCTCGAAGTCGCGCACCTGGGCCAGGTCGGCGTCGCGGCCCGATCCCGCGAGGTGCGACATCGCGCCGCGGATGCGGGCGCCGTCCTCGGCGAGCGCGATCGCGCGGGCGATCGCGGCGGCGCGGTCGCCGCGGGCGATGCCGTTGCGGCCGAGGCCGGTGTCGAGCTTGAGGTGGATCGTCGCGCCGGCGGCGGCGGCCGCCTCCAGCTGCGCGACCGAGCTCACGGCGACCTCGATGCCGCGCCGGGCGGCGACGCGGAAGTCGACGGACGGGCCGTGCAGCCACGCGAGCACCGGGGCGTCGATCCCCGCGTCGCGCAGTTCGACCGCCTCCGCGAGGTCGACGACGCCGAGCATCGCGGCGCCGCCGTCGAGCATCGCGCGCGCCGCGACGATCGCGCCGTGCCCGTAGCCGGCGGCCTTCACGACGCCGCACACGGGCACGCCGACGCGCGCCGCGAGCGTGCGGACGTTCGCCGTGATCGCGGCGGCATCGACCTCGACGCGCATCAGGACTCCGCGATGACCGTCGCCGTCGCGATGCCCGCGTCGTGGCTCATCGAGACATGCAGCCGGGCGGCGCCGATCGCCGCCGCGCGCTCCGCGGCGGTGCCGCGCAGCTCGAGCGAGGGCTCTCCTCCGGGCGCCTGCACGACCACCAGGTCGACCCAGCGCATCCCGGCGTTGGCGCCGAGCGCCTTGAGCGCCGCCTCCTTCGCCGCGAACCGTGCGGCGAGCGAGTGCGCGGAGCGCTCGCGGCCGTCGACGACCAGCTCGTCTGCGGCGAACAGCCGCTCCTTGAGGCGCGGCGTGCGGGTGACGGCGCGCTCGAAGCGGGCGAGGTCGACGACGTCGACGCCCAGACCCACGATCACGAGCCCGCCCCGCTCACCGGCCGAGTCGGCTCACTCGACCGTGACGGACTTCGCCAGGTTGCGCGGCTGGTCGACGTCGAGGCCCTTCGCGGTCGCGAGCTCGAGCGCGAAGATGTGGAGCGGCACGACCTGCAGCACGGGCTCGAGCATCGGCAGCGTCAGCGGTACGCGGAGCACGACGTCGGCGTACGGCAGCACCGCGGCGTCGCCGGCCTCGGCGACCACGATGATGCGGGCGCCGCGAGCGCGGATCTCCTGGATGTTCGAGACGATCTTCGAGTGCAGCAGCGGCTCGTTGCGGGGGCTCGGCACGACGACGAAGACGACCTGGCCGGGCTCGATGAGCGCGATCGGGCCGTGCTTGAGCTCGCCGCCCGCGAATCCCTCCGCGTGGATGTAGCTGATCTCCTTGAGCTTCAGCGCGCCCTCGAGCGCGACCGGGTAGCCGACGTGGCGGCCGAGGAACAGCACCGAGCGCGTGTCGCTCATCCAGTGCGCGAGCTCGTGCACCGACTCCTGGTGCTCGAGCACCTCGCGGAGCTCGTCGGGCAGCTCCCGCATCTCGGCGACGATCTCGGCGATCGCGTCCTCGGTCATCGTGCCGCGGACGGTCGCGAGGTGCAGGCCGAACAGCAGCTGGCCGATCACCTGGGCGAGGAACGCCTTCGTCGATGCGACGGCGACCTCGGGGCCGGCGTGCGTGTAGAGCACGGCCTCCGACTCCCGCGGGATCGTCGCGCCCTGCGTGTTGCAGATGGAGAGCGTGCGGGCGCCCTTCGACGCCGCGTGCTGGACAGCCATCTTCGTGTCCATCGTCTCGCCGGACTGCGAGATGGAGATGACGAGCGTGTGCTCGTCGAGCATGGGGTCGCGGTAGCGGAACTCGTGCGCGAGGTCGACCTCGACGGGCACGCGCGCCCACGTCTCGATCGCGTACTTGCCGACCATCGCGGAGTAGGCGGCGGTGCCGCACGCGACGATCACGATCCGGTTGATGCCGCGCAGCACGTCGGCGTCGAGCACGCCGAGCTCGCCGAGGTGCACGCCGCGCTCCGTCAGGCGGCCGCGCATGGTGTTCTCCACCGCGATCGGCCCCTCGGAGACCTCCTTGGCCATGAACGACGACCAGCCGCCCTTGTCGGCCGCGGAGGAGTCCCAGTCGACCTCGAACCGCTTCGGCTCCGTCGGGTTCCCGGCGAAGTCGGTGACGGATGCGCTGCCGGCCGTGATGGTGACGATCTGGTCGTTGTCGAGGGCGGCCGCGCTGGGCGTGAACTTCACGAACGCGCTGACGTCGCTGCCGAGGAAGTGCTCGCCGTCGCCGTAGCCCAGCAGCAGCGGCGAGTTGTGCGAGGCGCCGACGACGACGCCGGGCTGCTCCGCGTGCATGGCGAGCAGGGTGAACTGGCCCTCGAGGCGGCCGACGGTGCGCTGCATCGCCTCGGTGAGGTCGCCGGTGTCGCGGTAGGCGCGGCCGAGCAGCTTCGCCGCGGCCTCCGTGTCGGTCTCGCTCGCGAAGGTCTCGCCATCGGCCTCGAGCTCGGCGCGCAGCGCGGCGAAGTTCTCGATGATGCCGTTGTGGATGAGCGAGAGCCTGCCGTCGTCGCCGAGGTGCGGGTGGGCGTTCTCGTCGCTCGGCCCGCCGTGCGTGGCCCAGCGCGTGTGGCCGATCCCGGTCGCCGACGCGGGCAGCGGCGCATCCTCGAGGCTCGAGCGCAGCACGGCGAGCTTGCCGCCCTTCTTGCGCAGCGCGATCGACTCGCCGTCGATGACGGAGATGCCTGCGCTGTCGTAACCGCGGTACTCCAGTCGGCTCAGGCCCTCGAGGAGCACCTCGACGGTTCCGCGATCACCGGTATAGCCCACGATTCCACACATGGACTCGATCCTAGCGGCGGTAGGCTCGCCAGCGATGTCGCACCCCCTCCAGTCGCCGTTCGTCGAGATCGAGCGCGCCGATTGGGCGCGCCTCGCGCCCCGCATGCCGAATCCCCTCACCGAGGAGGAGGTGCGACGACTCCGGGGCACCGGCGATCGGCTCGAGCTGCGCGAGGTGGCGGAGGTCTACCTGCCGCTGTCGCGGCTCGTGAGCCTCTACCAGGAGTCGGCGGCGCGGCTGCACCGCGAGACGACCGCCTTCCTCGGCGGGACGGCGCAGCCGACGCCGTTCGTGATCGGCGTCGCGGGATCGGTCGCGGTGGGCAAGTCGACCACCGCGAGGCTCCTCAAGGAGCTGCTGCGGCGGTGGGAGGGCTCCCCCAAGGTCGACCTCCTCACGACCGACGGCTTCCTGCACCCGAACCGCGTGCTCGAGGAGCGAGGGCTCATGGAGCGCAAGGGCTTCCCCGAGTCGTACGACCGGCGTGCGCTGCTGGGCTTCGTCTCGCGCGTGAAGTCGGGCGAGGCCGAGGTCCGGGCGCCCGTCTACTCGCACCTCACGTACGACATCGTGCCGGGCGAGGAGGTCGTCATCCGGCGGCCCGACATCCTCATCGTCGAGGGCCTCAACGTGCTGCAGCCCCCGCCATCCGGCGCCCACCTCGCGGTCTCCGACCTGTTCGACTTCTCGATCTTCGTGGATGCGCGCACGAGCGCGATCCGCGAGTGGTACGTCGACCGCTTCTTCGCCCTCAAGGCGAGCGCGTTCCAGGATCCGCAGTCGTACTTCCACCGCTTCGCCGACATGTCCGACCCGCAGGCGCGGGCGTACTCGCAGGACGTGTGGGACTCGATCAACGGGCCCAACCTCGTGGAGCACATCCTGCCGACCCGGCCGCGTGCGGACCTCGTGCTGCGGAAGGCCGACGACCACACCATCCGCTCGGTCCTGCTGCGCAAGGTGTAGCGGAACCCGGGCGAGGCCGCACGCTACGGCCCCGGCACGCCCTCCACCGCGTTCGGCGATGCGACGGCACCCGTGCCGGTCGACCGCGGCCGGTCGAGCTGCCCCAGCCGCACGAGCACGACCCCCGCGATGATCGCGGCGGCGCCGATCCACTGCATGCCCGAGGGCAGGATCCACAGCAGCACGGCGGTCCAGAGGATGCCGAACATCGGCTCCGAGTAGCCCACGAAGCTCGAGAGCGTCGCGCCGAGCCGCCGCCCCCCGAGGATGCCGAGCACGTAGGCCGACGCCGTCGCGATGAGCACGAGCAGCAGCAGCACGAGCCAGACCGGCAGGGTCTGCCCAGCCAGCACGGCGGGCGCGGCGGAGACCGCGAACGGCAGCAGGCCCGTCGCCGAGGCGGTGCCGAGCACGATCGCACCGACGAGCAGCCCCAGTCCCGCGAGGGCGATCGGGGGCAGCTCCGAGTCGGCCTTCGATGCCGCCACCCAGTAGGCGGCGTTGCCGACCGCGGCGCCGAGCGCGAGCAGCACGCCGAGCGGGTGCAGCGCCTCGCCGCCGATGCCCGAGACGAGGGCGAGGCCGAGGAGCGCGACCCCGGCCCCCGCGAGCGTGAGCGCCGCCGGAGCGCGCCTCGTCGTCGCCCAGCCGAAGAACACGAGCAGCACGGGGCCGAGGAACTCGATGAGCAGCGCGAGCGAGGGCTCGATGTACGCGACCGCGCTGAAGAACGCGAGCTGGCAGAGCGCGACCGCCATGAGCCCGAGCAGCAGCACCTCCTTCCACGACCGCAGCACCGCACCCCAGCGGCCGCGCAGCAGCCACAGGGTGGGCGCGAGCAGCACGAGGGCGCCGCCGGCGATGCGCACCGTCGTGATGGCGCCCGCGGTCCAGCCGCTCGAGAGCAGCGCCGAGGCGAAGATGCCGGAGAGGCCGAACGACGCGGAGCTCGCGAGCGCGAACGCCAGGCCGACGGGGCGACGGGACTGCATGGGGCCGCTCGCAAGGGGTTGTGGGGCTACGATCGTGCTCACCACGGCGGGCACATGTCACGGCCGTTGGCCCCGACAGTCGTGAGCCTAATCGAGGAAGCCCCGTGTCGCTGCCCTACCCGCGTGAGCTCGTGCGATCGCTCGAGTTCATCGCCGACGTCTGCAACCGACGTCGCGAGGGGCAGCTCGAGACGGCGGCGAGCCTGCGCGAGCTCTGCACCGCCTGGGGCTTCCCCGGCGTGAGCGGCATGACCCGCACGGATGCGGACGCGACGTGGGCGCACCTGGCCACCGTCGAGCGGCTGTGGGACGGCGAGCGGGACGAGGTCGCGGCCATCGTCAACCGCGTCTTCAGCACCGCCGGCGCGCGCCCGCACCTCGTGCGCCACGACGGCCACGACTGGCACCTGCACGGCCTGCCGGCGGGCGCGCCCATCGCCGACGCGATCGTCGTGGATGCGGCGATGGCGTTCGTCGACCTCGTCCGCGCCGACGACACGGAGCGCTGCAAGCGCTGCGGCGACAGCCGATGCGAGCGGATGTTCTTCGACCAGTCGCGCAACCGGTCGCGCCGCTTCTGCTCCACGACGTGCCAGTCGCGCACGAACGTCGCCGCGTTCCGCGCGCGGGCGGTCTCGACCTAGGGACGCTCGGCTCGCATCCAGCATCGGGCGAGGATGCTCTTCGTCCATGGCGACGACCGACACAGCCGGGCCCGAGCGATCGACCAGGCTCAGGCGGGGCATCACGACCCTGCTGCTGTTCTTCTTCATCGTCGGCGACACGCTCGGCGCCGGCATCTACACGCTCGTCGGGACGATGGCGCAGGACGTCGGCGGCGCGATCTGGATCCCGCTGATCCTCGCGCTCGTGCTCGCGCTGCTCACGGCCGGCACCTACGCCGAGCTCATCACGAAGTACCCGCACGCGGGCGGTGCCGCGCGCTTCGCGGAGCGCGCGTTCGACAAGCCGTACGTGACGTTCCTCATCGGCTTCCTGATGCTGGCAGCCGGCATCACCACCTCGGCGGCGCTCGCGAACGCGTTCGCCGGCGACTACCTCCAGGCCCTCGTGCCGGGCATCCCCAGCGTCCCGGTCACGCTCGTGTTCATCGCGCTGCTCGTGCTCATCAACATCCGCGGCGTGCGGGAGTCGCTCATGGCCAACGTCGGCGCGACGGTCGTGGAGATGACCGGCCTCATCATCATCATCGCGGTCGCCGCCATCGTGTTCGGCTCTGGCGGGGGCGACCCCGCCCGGCTCACGACCTTCGCCGAGGACGTGCCACCCATCTCCGGCGCGTTCGCGGCCACCATCACCGCCTTCTTCTCGTTCCTCGGGTTCGAGGCCGCCGCGAACATGGCGGAGGAGGTCAAGGATCCGAGCCGCTCCTACCCGCGCGCGCTGTTCGGTGCGATCATCACGGCGGGCGCCGTCTACATGCTCATCGCGCTCGGCGCCGCGGTCGTCGTCCCCCTCGACCAGCTCGCCGCCTCCGAGGGGCCGCTGCTCGAGGTCATCGACGCATCGGGCCTCGCCTTCCCGCCGTGGCTCTTCTCGATCATCGCGCTCGTCGCGATCGGCAACGGGGCGCTGCTGTTCATGGTGATGGCGTCGCGCGCGACCTACGGCCTCGCCGAGGCGAAGCTGCTGCCGAAGTCGTTCGGCGCCGTGCTCCCCGGCCGCCGCACACCGTGGGTCGCGATCGTCGTGTGCGGCGCCGTCACGATGGCGATGTCGTTCGTCGGCGACGTCGGCACCCTCGCCGACACGACGGTGCTGCTGCTCGTGCTCGTGTTCATCTCGGCGAACGTGTCGGTGCTCGTGCTCAAGAAGGACGAGGTCGCGCACCGGCACTTCACCGCGCCCCGGATCGTCTCGGTGCTCGCGCTCATCGCGTCGATCGGGCTGCTCACGCAGCAGAGCCTGCAGACGTGGCTGATCGCCGGCGGCTACATCGTCGTGGGCACGATCCTCTTCCTCATCGCGCGCGCGCACCGTCGACGGGAGCACCGCGCCGGCACGGCCGAGCCGACGCGGGCCATCCCGCTCGAGTAGTCCGCGCACATGCGAGAGGCCGTCACCCTGGGGTGACGGCCTCTCGCATGCGCGCGGAGCTCGGGTCTACGCGCGGACGGAGAGCTCGCTGCGCACGAGCGATGCGAGCTCGTCGGCGATCGTCTGCGCGACGTGGCGCTCCGGCGCCTCCACCATGACGCGCACCATCTTCTCGGTGCCCGAGGGCCGCAGCAGCACGCGCCCGTCGGTGCCGAGCTCCTCCTCGGCACGGGCCACGGCATCCGCGATCGGCTGGTTGCCGCGCAGGCCGAGCCGGTCGACGCCCGACACGTTGACGAGCACCTGCGGGTAGACCGTCATGACCGCGGCGAGCTCCGCGAGGGAGCGGCCGGTGCGCACCATCTCCGCTGCGATCTGCAGGCCGGTGAGGATGCCGTCGCCCGTCGTCGCGTGGTCCGAGAAGATGATGTGGCCCGACTGCTCGCCGCCGAGCGACAGGCCGTACTCGCCGAGCGCCTCCAGCACGTAGCGGTCGCCGACGGCCGTCTGCACGAGCGCGATGCCGTGCTCGTCCATCGCCACCTTGAGGCCGAGGTTCGACATGACGGTCGCGACCAGCGTGTCCTGCGCGAGCAGCCCCCGACGCTTCTGCGCGACCGCGAGCAGCGCCATGATCTGGTCGCCGTCCACGGCGGCGCCGTCCGCGTCGACCGCGAGGCAGCGATCGGCATCGCCGTCGTGCGCGATGCCGAAGTCGGCGCCCGAGGAGCGCACGAGGTCGCGCAGCTGCTCGAGGTGCGTCGAGCCGACCTCACGATTGATGTTCACGCCGTCCGGGTCGTTGCCCATGACGGTGACCTTGGCGCCCGCCGCGACGAACGCGCGCGGGCTGACGCCCGCAGCCGCGCCGTGCGCGCAGTCGAGCGCCACGTGCAGGCCCTCGAGGCTCACGTCGAGCGAGCCGAGCAGGTGCACGAGGTACCGGTCCTCCGCGTCGGCGAAGCGGTGGACCGTGCCGACCTCCGCGCCGATCGGACGCAGCGGCGTATCGGAGAGCGCGCGCTCGATCTCGTCCTCGACCACGTCGGGCAGCTTGCGGCCACCGCTCGCGAAGAACTTGATGCCGTTGTCGGGCGCCGGGTTGTGCGACGCCGACACCATCACGCCGAAGTCTGCGCCGATGCTGGCGACGAGGAACGCCGCTGCCGGGGTCGGGATGACACCGGCGTCGAGCACGTCGACACCGCTCGAGGCGAGGCCCGCCGAGACCGCGGCGGTGATGAACTCGCCCGAGATCCGCGGGTCACGCGCCACGACGGCGACAGGGCGCCGCCCCTCCTGCCGGGCTGTTCGCCCGAGCACGAGTGCGGCGCCCTGTGCCAGCGCCAACGCCGATTCTGCCGTGATGTCCAGACCTGCGAGGCCCCGTACTCCATCCGTGCCGAAGAGGCGCGACATCGATCAGCGCTTCGAGTACTGCGGTGCCTTGCGGGCCTTCTTGAGACCGGCCTTCTTGCGCTCGATGACGCGAGCGTCGCGCGAGAGGAATCCGGCCTTCTTCAGCTCGGCACGGTTGTTCTCGACGTCGATCTCGTTGAGCGCGCGGGCGATGCCGAGGCGGAGCGCGCCGGCCTGGCCCGAGGGGCCGCCGCCGGAGATGCGCGCGATCACGTCGTAGCTGCCCGCGAGCTCGAGGAGCGTGAACGGGTCGTTGATGAGCTGCTGGTGCAGCTTGTTCGGGAAGTAGTCCTCGAGCGTGCGGCCGTTCACCGTGAACGAGCCGGAGCCCGGAGCCAGGCGCACGCGGGCGATGGCCTGCTTGCGACGGCCGACGGCCTGGCCGCCGATGTTGACGACGCGGGGGGCCTTGGGAGCCTCAGCCGCGGGCGTCTCGGTCGAGAAGCTCTCGGGAGCCTCGATGGAGTCTGCGATCTTCGCCATGTGCTTGGTCTCCTCGCGCCCTACTGGGCGACCTGGTCGAACGTGTAGGGGATCGGCTGCTGCGCCGCGTGGGGGTGCTCGGGGCCTGCGTAGACCTTGAGCTTCTTGATCTGGGCGGCGCCGAGCGAGTTCTTCGGCAGCATGCCGCGGATCGCCTTCTCGACGGTGCGGACGGGGAAGCGCGCGAGCATCTCCTCGTAGCCGACGGCCTTCAGCCCACCCGGGTAGCCGGAGTGGCGGTAGGCGACCTTCTTGGCGAGCTTCTGCCCCGTGAGCGCCACCTTCTCGGCGTTCACGATGATGACGAAGTCGCCCATGTCCATGTGGGGGGCGAACGTGGGCTTGTGCTTGCCGCGGAGCATGGCTGCCGCGTGGCTGGCCAGGCGGCCGAGGACGACGTCGTTGGCGTCGATGACGATCCAGTTGTGCTGGACGTCACTCGCCTTGGGCGAGTAGGTGCGAGTCATTGGTGCCTCACTGATCGAATGGATGGTCGTGAATCCCACTCCGAGGTGTTCCGTCGCGATGCGAGGGAACGATCCGGTGGAGGGCTCATTCGGGCACGCACAGGCTGCACGCACCAAGGATCAACACTAGCCGCCCGGCGATCCCTCGGTCAACCTCGGCGAGTCGCCTGCGGTCGCGGCCGCAGGCCCCACACGCCAGTCGCGTGCGGGACCGGTCCTACTCGTCCTCCTCGGCCCGCGTGAGCCGCTGCGAGACGTAGACGGGCAGGAGCGACAGCAGGATGAGCACGGTCGCGACGACGTTGACGAGGTTGCCCTCGTTCGGCCTGCCCATGGTGTTCAGGATCCACAGCGGGAGCGTGTCGACGCCGGGCGGGGCCGTGAAGATCGTGACGACCACCTCGTCGAAGCTCAGCGCGAACGCGAGCAGGCCGCCGGCGACGAATGCCGTGCGGAACTGCGGGAACGTCACCAGCCGGAACGTCTGGCCGAGACCTGCGCCGAGATCCATCGACGCCTCCTGCAGGTTGGGACTCATCCGCCGCAGTCGCGCGAAGACGTTGTTGAAGACCATCACGATGCAGAAGGTGCCGTGCGCGACGATGAGCCCGAAGTACCCGATCTGGATGCCCGCGGGCTCCAGGATCGTGTGGAAGGTGTTGCTGAAGGCGACGCCGGTCACGACACCCGGCAGGGCGATGGGCAGCACGATGAGCAGGTTGACGGTCTGCCTGCCGAAGAACGAGTAGCGGGCCAGTGCGAACGCCGAGAGCGTGCCGAGCAGCAGCGCGATCGCTGTCGCACCGAGGCCCACGAGCACCGAGTTGAGCACAGCCGCGCGGATCGGCTCGGAGGTCGCCGCGACCTCCCACCAGCGCAGCGAGAGCTCCGGCACGGGCCAGGACGGGATGCGGCCCGCGTTGAAGGAGTTGATCACCACGAGCATGAGCGGCACGTACATGAACACCAGCACGATGCCGACGATCACGCCGAGCGCGACCTTGGAGCCTCGGTTGAGTCTCAGCATGGCGCTACATCCTCTCCAGCGCACCCGTGCGGCGGGTGACGAGCAGGTAGATCACGACGAACAGGATCGGCACGGTCGAGAACGCGGCCGCCACCGGCGGGTTGAGGTTGATGTTCGAGGCGATGATCGAGCCGATCATCTGACTGCTGGGGCCGCCGACGAAGCGCGCCGCGAGGTAGTCGCCGAGGCTGAGCGAGAAGGTGAAGACCGAGCCGGCCAGGAGCGCAGGGGTCAGGAGCGGCAGCACGACCGTGCGGACCGTGGTCCAGCCCTGCGCGCCGAGGTCGGAGGAGGCGTCGAAGAGGTTCCCGGGGATCTGCCGGATCGCGGTGTAGACGGGCAGCGCCATGTAGGGGAACCAGAGGTACGTGAGCGTGAGGATGACCACCGGGATGCCGAAGCCAGGGCCCGATCCCCCGACGACGCCGAAGATCCAGTTGAAGAAGCCCTCCTCGGTGAAGGTGATGCGCATCGCGACGATCTTCACGAGGTAGCCCGCCCACAGCGGCAGCGTGATGGCGATCGCGAGCAGCGAGCGCGCCCAGGGCGAGGCGATCTTGGCCATGAAGATGCCGAGCGGCACGGCGAACACGGCGCTCAGGAGCGTCACCGCGAGCGCGATGCCGAGCGTGCGCAGGGCCGTGCTCACATACGCCGGATTGCTGAAGAGCTGCGCGAAGTTGTCGAGCGTGAAGCCGGGCTTCACCAGCGAGGTGAACGGGTCGACGACCCAGAAGGCCGTGACGAGCAGCAGCGCGAGGGAGAAGATGTAGAGCCCCACGAGCCACGCCATGGGGAGCGCCAGCAGACCGGTGAGCCGCAGGCGCGGGCGCCGGTGGAGACCGGTCGAGACGGGGCGGCTGACTCGAGCGGAAGCCGCCCGGGCGGGTGGCGGCGCGGTGGTCGTCACAGGAGCTCCTCAGAGGTGCGATGCGGATGCCCGCGGTGCGGGCGGACGGTGCGGGGCGGTGCGCTGACGGCACCGCCCCGCTGCCGGTCAGCGCGACCGGCGGGTGAGCATCAGCCCTTGACGGTCAGCCAGGCCTGCGTCCACTGCTGGAAGTTGGTGCACTGCACGTCGGTGCGGCCATCGACGCACTGCTCGATCGGTGTCGTCCAGAACCAGACGTTGCTGAAGTACTCCTCGTCGGTGGCGTGGAACTCCTCGCAGTGCGCGGCCGCCTCCTCGCTCGTCTCGCAGAACGCGGCGTTGGCGGGAGCCATGCCGAAGTTCATGGCGATGGCGCCGTTCACCTCGGCCGCGCTCGTGTAGTCCATCCAGAGGTAGGCGCAGTTGGGCGAGTCGGACTGCGAGGAGAGCATCCAGGCGTCGGACCAACCGGTCGAGCCCTCGACCGGCAGCGTGCCCTGGAAGCGGTCGTCCTCCGCGAGCTTGCGCAGCACCTCCCATGATGTGCCGACGACGCTCGTGCCGCCCGCGAACGAGCTGATCTGCGCGACGGGGTCGGCCCAGTACTCGGCGACGATGTCGTTCTGCTGCTGCAACAGCGCGATCGCGGCGTCGAGCTGCGTCTGGTCGAGCGCGTAGGGGTTGGTGATGCCCAGCTCGGGCTGGTGGTGCATGAGGTAGACGGCGGCGTCGGCGATGTAGATGGGCGCGTCGTAGGCGATGATCTGGCCGGCGTACGGGCTGTCGGCTTCCCAGACCACGTCCCAGCTCGCCGGCTCCTCCGTGACCACGTCGGTGTTGTACTGCAGGATGTTGGCGCCGCGGCCGATCGGCACGCCGTAGCTCTTGCCGTTGATCGTGTCGTAGATCTGCCCCTGCATGCCCTCGACGATGTCGTCGCCGAAGTTCGGGATCAGCTCGAGGTTGATGGGCGCGACGTCGCCGCCGGCGATCAGGCGCAGGCTCGCGTCGCCGGACGCGGAGACCAGGTCGTACTCGCCCGTGCGCATGAGGGTGACCATCTCGTCGCTCGTGCCCGCCACGCGTCGGTTGACGACGCATCCGGTCTCCTCGGTGAACGTGTCGCTCCAAGCCGGCTCGACGAAGCCCGACCACGCGACGATGTCGACCGAGCCCTCGGGCTCGCCGAGCTCCTCCAGCATGGGCACGTCGGGCACGTCGATGGAGAGCCCATCGCCGGGCGCACCGCCGCCGCTGCATCCCGCGAGCGTCAGCATCATCGCTGCCACGACCGCGGGCACGACCATCTTCTTGTTCATGGATCTCCTGCTTCCTAGGGTTCTTCTGCGTGTTGTGAAGGAACTGCTGGTCGAGGGTGGCCGCCGTCAGGCGGGCACGACCGCGGCGTGCTCGGAGAACCACACGGCGCGGACCCCGTCGCCGCGGCGGTAGGGCGCGGCGTCGTGCGGCGCGTGGTCGTTGTGCCGTTCGGCGACGACGGTGAGCCCGTGGTCCGTCGCGACGATGTATCGCGTCGCCGGACCGGTGTAGACCGTCTCGGTGATGGTCCCGAGCACGCTGGTCTCGGCGGCGGTGGCGCGGTAGTCCGGGGATGTGAGCCGCACCCGTTCGGGGCGGACACTCATGGCGGCATCGACGCCGGCGATCATGCGGGCCGTCTCGGCTGGGATCAGGTTCGAGATGCCGAGGAAGCTGGCCACGAAGGCGGTCTGCGGGTACTCGTAGACCTCGCGCGGCGTGCCGACCTGCTCGACGCGCCCCTCGTTGAAGACCGCGATGCGGTCGCTCAGCGTGAGCGCCTCCTCCTGATCGTGGGTGACGAACACGAACGTGATCCCGACCTCGCGCTGGATCTGCTTGAGCTCGATCTGCATCTGCTCGCGCAGCTGCTTGTCGAGCGCGCCGAGCGGCTCGTCCAGCAGCAGCACGCGCGGCCGCAGGATGAGCGCGCGCGCGAGCGCGATCCGCTGGCGCTGGCCGCCGGAGAGCTGGTGGGGCAGGCGGTCGGCGACATGGGAGAGCCGCACCTGGTCGAGTGCCTGGGCGACCTGCTCGGAGATCCGCGCCCTGGGGGTCTTGCGCACCCTGAGCCCGTAGGCCACGTTGTCGGCGATCGTCATGTGCGGGAAGAGCGCATAGTCCTGGAAGACGGTGTTGACGGTGCGGTCGAAGGGTGCCGCCGTGGTGACGTCAACGCCGTCCAGCAGGATCTGACCGCTCGTGGCGTCCTCGAAGCCGGCGATCATCCGGAGCACCGTCGTCTTCCCCGAGCCGGACGGGCCGAGCATCGAGAAGAACTCGCCCGGTGCGATCTGCAGGTCGAGGTCGCGCACGGCGGTCATCGCACCGAATCGCTTGCTGACGCCGCGCAGCTCGACACCGGAGGGCGCCCCGGAGGCTGCGTCGTGATCGACGGTCGCGGTGGTGCTGTCCGTGCGTGCCATGAGTCGACGACTCCTCGAGCTTCGTTGGTGCGGGCGTGAGACGCTAAACATATAGTTTCATATGTCAGAGGACAAGTCTCCGCGTGCAGCGGCCTGGTCGCCGCGCTCCGAGCCATCCGCTGGCGGGGGATGGACCCGCCTCTGTGCACGAGAATGGATGCCATGTCGAGCCCGCCCCCGCCTCTCCCAGCGCGATGGGGGCGGCCCAACCGGTTGCTGCGCGCCGTGTTCCGGCCGATCGGCGACGAGGGTCGGGCGGCGCTCGTCGAGCGGCGCATCGCCGAAGCCGTCATGGGCGGGGTGCTGCAGCCGGGAGAGCGACTGCCCTCCGAGGCGGAGATGGCGCAGTCGTTCGGCGTCGCACCCGCGACGGCGCGGGAGGCGCTGCTCGCGCTCCGCGCGCGAGGCCTGATCGTGACCCGGCGCGGCCGCGGCGGCGGCAGCTTCGTCGCCGACTCCGCGGACCCGGCGGCCTTCGCCCGGTCCGCGCTGCTGAGCACATCGCGGGTGGGCCTGCGCGACGCGGCGGTGCACTACCTCGCCATCACACGGGCGAGCGTCGAGCTCGCTGCCCGCCGGGCGGCGCCCAGCGAGGTCGAGCAGATCGCCGCGCGACTGCGCCGGGCTGACCGCGCGGATCCCGCTGCCTGGCGTCGTCACTGCGACGACGCGCAGATCGAGCTCTCCGCCCTCAGCCAGTCCGCGCGCCTCACGCGCGAGCAGATGCGGCTGCAGGCCGAGATCTCGCCGCTGCTGGCACTGGTCGAGTCCGATCCCGAGGAGCGCGACTGCATGGGCGACCGCTTCCTCGAGGTGCTCGAGGCGGTCGCAGAGGGTGACGCCTCGCGGGCGTCGACGCTCGTGCGCGACTCCATCGGCCGCGCCGTCGAATGGCTGATCGCCCATCGCGCCGAACTGGAGGCAGGATGACTGCAGCGACACCCATCGCGAGCGTCAAGGAGGACAGCATCGTGAGCATCGCCCCGGTGACCACCCACACGGCCATCGTGACCGAGTACTTCGGCCGCGCCATCGCTGCGCTCGAGTCATGGAAGGCCGAGTTCGCCGAGGAGCTGCGGCTCGCCCTCGCGCGCGGGCCGGTGTCGACCGACGCGCTCGATGCGCTCGTCGCGCCGTACGCCCGCCGCACCTTCGCGGTCGACCTGCCCGTCTACGGTGCTGGCTTCATCGCCGCGCTCGACTCGCTGGCCGACGCCCGCAGCCACCTCGCGTGGTGGCAGGGAGCGGACCGGAGCCAGCTGGTGCTCGCTGCTCAATCTGTGACGAAGCAGCACATCGACTACTCCGAGCTCGAGTGGTACCGCGTGCCGCAGCAGACGGGCGAGGCACATGTCGCTGGCCCCTACGTCGACTACCTCTGCAGCGATGAGTACACGATCACGATCGCGTCCCCGGTGCTGCTCGACGGCGTCTTCATGGGCGTCGCCGGGCTCGATCTGCTCATCGACCAGGTCGAGCGCGACCTGACGCCGCGGCTCGCGCGGCTCGGCGGCGACATCTCGGTCGTGAACGGCATCGGCCGCGTGCTGCTCTCGACGAGCAGCCGACGCGAGACGGGTGACTCGATCCGCGGCACCGCCCGCGATGGGCTGGCGTGCTACCCGTGCCCGGGCATGGCGCTCGAGGTGATGCAGGGACCGGACGGTGTCCGCGTCGAGGCTGAGCCGCGCTAGCGCATGGGCGTCGGCCGTGCTCCGCTCCGAGCGGAAGCGCTCCCCCGCCGCGGCCGGGCCTGGGAGGATGGGAGGACATGGAACCCCACGGCATCATCTTCGACCTCGACGGCACGCTCACCGACTCCAAGGAGGGGCTGCTCTCGAGCCTCCGGCACATGCACGACGCGGTCGGATGGCCGCAGCCGGTCGAGGAGGAGCTGCTGCGCTGGCTCGGCCCGCCGCTCGTGACCGTGCTCTCGGAGGCGGGCAGGACGCAGGATGAGATCGCCCTCGCCCTCAGCGCGTTCCGCGCGAAGATGGCCGACGGAGGCCTCGTCGACTCGACGCTCTACCCGGGCGTCGACCGACTCGTCGCGGACCTCGACGAGGCAGGCAGGCCGCTCGCGGTCGCGACCCACAAGATCCAGCGCGACGCCGAGACCGTCATCGCGCACTACGCGATGCTGCATCGCTTCCGCGGCGTCCACGGGCGCGTCGACGGCGAGGCCGGCCACTCGAAGGCCTCGGTGATCGTGCGCGCGATGGAGTCCCTCGGGCTCGCCGCGAGCGAGGTCGTCATGGTCGGCGACCGGGTCAACGACATCGCCTCGGCGCGCGAGCTCGGCATGCGCTCGATCGGCGTCTCGTACGGCTACGGCGGTCGCGACGAGCTCGTCGCCGCCGGCGCCGATCGCATCGTCGACTCGGTGGAGGAGCTGCGCGAGGCCCTCGCCGCCTGACCGCCCTCGCCGCGGCTCAGTCGTCCAGGTCGTCGGCCGTGCGGCGGGCTCGGGTGCGCTCCGCCTGGGCGGCGAGCTCGTCGTCGGGCGGGTAGCCGACCTCCACGAGCGTGAGCCCGCGCGCGGGCATGAGCCCGGTGAGCGGCGAGCGCCGCCGCTCCTCGAGGAGCGCCACCGCCCGCGCGAGACCGAGCCTGCCCTCCCCCACGCGCACGCACGCGGCCACGAGTGCGCGCACCATGGAGTGGCAGAAGGCATCGGCGGTGAGCGACGCCGTGAGCACCTGCCCCTCCTGCGCCCACGAGAACGCGCGCAGCTCGCGGATCGTCGTGGCGCCCTCGCGCGGCTTGCAGAAGGCGGCGAAGTCGCGCAGGCCCACGAGCGCCCCGGCGGCGCGGCGCATGGCCTCGACGTCGAGCACCTGCGGCACGTGCGCCGCCGTGCGTCGCTCGAGCGGATCGGCCGGCCCCGCGACGATCCGGTATCGGTACGAGCGCGACACCGCCGAGAAGCGCGCGTCGAAGCCGGCCGGCGCGAGCGACGCGGCGCGCACGACGAGGTCGCCCTCCGGCGCGGCGAGCCTCGAGAGCCGATGCGCGAGCCGTGGCCCCCGCTCCGCGACGTCCGCCGCCAGCGCGACCGGCACATCCGCGTGCGCGACCTGCCCGCTCGCGTGCACGCCCGCATCCGTGCGGCCGGCGACCGTCACCCGGACCGGCTCGCGCGCGATCGTCGAGAGGGCGCGCTCGAGCTCGCCCTGGCACGTGCGGAGCCCCGGCTGCGCGGCCCAGCCCGCGAACCCGCTCCCGTCGTAGGCGAGGTCGAGGCGGATGCGCGGCATGCTGCAACCCTATGCACCGGCCCGTCCGGTCGGCGCCCTCGCACAGCGCCCTGAGGGGGCCGCGGAGGTCGGCTCGGTAGCCTCGCCGCATGCCCGTGCACCCGCAGCCCATCGAGGACTACGCCGTGATCGGCGATCGGACCACTGCCGCGCTCGTCGGCCGCGACGGCTCGATCGACTGGTTGTGCCTGCCGCACTTCGACTCCCAAGCGTGCTTCGCGGCACTGCTCGGCGATCGCGAGCACGGCCACTGGCGCATCGGGCCCAGCGGCACGGCGACCACGACGCGTCGCTACCTGCCCGGCAGCCTCGTGCTCGAGACCACGCACGAGACCGACTCCGGCACCGTGCGGGTGACGGATGCGATGCCGACGGGCGACGAGCGCGCCGACGTCGTGCGCATCATCGAGGGCGTCTCCGGCACGGTCGAGCTCGAGCAGGAGCTCGTCGTCCGCTTCGACTACGGCCGCGTGCCGCCCTGGTTCCGACGGATGCGGGAGCACGGCGAGGAGGTGCTGGTCGCGATCGCGGGCCCGGACCGGCTCGTGCTGCGCGGCACGCCGCTGCCGAGGGCGCAGCGCGGATCGCACCTGCACCGCTCGACCTTCGAGGTCCGCGAGGGCGAGCGCTTCGAGCTCGACCTGTGCTGGCAGCACTCCTGGCTGCCGATCGCGGAGCCGGTCGGCGAGGTCGAGGTCGTGCGCACGACCGTCGCGGAGTCGTCCGAGTGGCTCAGGGGCCTCGACTACGAGGGCCCCTACCTCGAGGCCGTGCAGACGAGCGTGCTCGTGCTGCGCTCCCTCACCGACGAGGCGACCGGCGGCATCCTCGCCGCACCCACCACCTCGCTGCCGGAGACGCCCGGTGGTGAGCGCAACTGGGACTACCGCTTCACCTGGCTGCGCGACGCATCCCTCACGGTGGATGCGATGCTCGCCGTGCGCCTCGACGAGAAGGTCGGGCTCTGGCGGGACTGGCTGCTGCGCGCCATCGCCGGCGACCCCGCCGACATGCGCATCATGTACCGCCGCGACGGCGGCCGAGACCTGCTCGAGCGCGAGCTCGACCACCTCCCCGGGTACGACGGGGCTCGACCGGTGCGGATCGGCAACGGCGCTGCAGAGCAGCGGCAGCACGACGTGCTCGGCCAGGTGATGCTCACGCTCGAGCGCCTGCGCTCGATCGGCCGCGCCGACACGCTCGACGGGTGGCACCTGCAGCGCGCGCTGCTCGACGAGCTCGCCACCCACTGGGAGCAGCCCGACCACGGCCTGTGGGAGATGCGGGGCGAGCCGCAGCGCTTCACGCACTCGCGCGCCATGATGTGGGCCGCGTTCGACTGCGGCGTGCGCGCGATCGAGACCGGCTGCGAGGGCGACCCCACGCGCTGGATCGAGCTGCGGGATGCGCTCCGGGAGGAGGTGCTCACGCACGGCTTCGATGCGAGCACCGGCTCGTTCCGCCAGCACTACGGCACGAGCGACGTCGACGCATCGCTCCTGCAGCTGCCGACGATCGGCATCATCGACGCGCGCGACCCCCGCTTCCTCGGCACGATCGCGCGGATCGAGCAGGAGCTGCTCGTCGACGGGCTGCCGCTGCGCTACCGCACGACCGGCCTCGACGGCCTGTCGGGCGATGAGCACCCGTTCGTCCTGTGCGCCTTCTGGCTCGTCATCGCCTACGCGCAGTGCGGGCGGCTCGATGACGCCCGGGCGCTCATGGACCGCCTGGTCGCGCTCCGGAACGACGTCGGCCTGCTCGGCGAGGAGATCGACCCGACCACCGGGCGCCACTGGGGCAACTTCCCGCAGGCCTTCTCGCACCTCGGGCTCGTGCTCGCCGCGACCGAGATCGCGAAGGCCGAGCAGCGGCCGGCCTGAGCCGCGCACGACGAAGGGCCCCGCTCGCGCGGGGCCCTTCGTCGTGGTGGAGCTACTTCTTGTCGTCCGCGGGCTCGGCCTCGACGGCCTCGTCGCCCGCCTCGGGCGTCGCGACATCGGCAGCGGCGGCGTCGGACTCGGCGGCCTCCGTCGGGTCGACCTGGGTCTCGTCGACCTGGGTCTCCTCGACGACGGCCTCGTCGGCCTTCGCCTCCTGGGCCTGCTGGTCGGCGGCGGCCGACGTGGCGGCAGCGGAAGCCTTCGACTTCGAGACCTTCTTCTGCACCGGCTCGAGCACGAGCTCGATCTGCGCCATGGGGGCGTTGTCGCCCTTGCGGAAGCCGAGCTTCGTGATGCGGGTGTAGCCGCCCTCGCGCTCGGCGACGAGCGGAGCAATCTCGGTGAAGAGCTCGTGCACGACGCCCTTGTCGCCGATCACGCCGAGCACGCGACGACGCGCGTGCAGGTCGCCGCGCTTGGCGAACGTGATGAGGCGCTCAGCGATCGGGCGGAGGCGCTTGGCCTTCGTCTCGGTCGTCTTGATCGACTTGTGCGTGAAGAGCGCGGCCGCGAGGTTCGCGAGCAGCAGGCGCTCGTGCGCAGGACCGCCTCCGAGGCGGGGACCCTTGGTGGGCTTGGGCATGGTTCGTATCCCTCTAGTTCTTCAGTCAGCCCGCGTTCAGCGAGCGTCCTCGTCGTAACCGCTGTAGAAGTGCGCGCCGTCGAAGCCGGGCACCGCATCCTTGAGCGAGAGGCCGAGCTCGGTGAGCTTGTCCTTCACCTCGTCGACCGACTTCTGGCCGAAGTTGCGGATGTTCATGAGCTGCGTCTCGCTCAGCGCCACGAGCTCGGACACCGTGTTGATGCCCTCGCGCTTGAGGCAGTTGTACGAGCGGACCGACAGGTCGAGCTCCTCGATCGGCGTGGCGAGCTCGCCGGAGCCGATGGCCTCGGCGGGCGCCTGGCCGATCTCGATGCCCTCTGCCTCGGCGTTCAGGTCGCGCGTCAGGCCGAACAGCTCGACGAGCGTGCGACCGGCGGATGCGATGGCGTCGCGCGGCGTGATGGCCGGCTTCGCCTCGACGTCGACGACGAGCGAGTCGAAGTCGGTGCGCTCACCGGCACGCGTCGCCTCGACGCGGTAGGTGACCTTGAGCACGGGCGAGTAGATCGAGTCGATCGGGATGACCCCGGCCTCGGCGAACTCGTCGCGGTTCTGCGCAGCCGAGACGTAGCCGCGGCCGCGCTCGATCGTGAGCTCGAGCTGCAGCTTGGCCGAGTCGTTCAGCGTCGCGAGCACGAGCTCGGGGTTGTGGATCTCGACGCCGGCGGGAGCCGTGATGTCGGCGGCCGTCACCGTGCCCGCGCCCTGGCGCGAGAGGTAGGCGACCACGGGCTCGTCGTGCTCCGAGGAGACGACGAGTCGCTTGATGTTGAGGATCATCTCGGTGACGTCCTCCTTGACACCGGAGATGGTCGAGAACTCGTGCAGCACGCCGTCGAGGCGGATGCTCGTGACGGCGGCACCCGGGATGGACGACAGCAGGGTGCGGCGGAGGGAGTTGCCGAGGGTGTAGCCGAAGCCGGGCTCGAGCGGCTCGATCGTGAACCGCGAGCGGTGCTCGGCGACGATCTCCTCGGTGACAGTGGGGCGCTGGGCGATCAGCACGTGTCGGTTCCTTTCGGTCGCGAGTCCGCTATATGACTCGCGTGTATCAATGACGGCGGAATGCCGGGCAGGCGTGGACCGCCTGCCCGGCAGGAGCGACTAGTTGCGGCGCGGCTTCGGCGGGCGAACGCCGTTGTGCGCCTGCGGCGTCACGTCGTGGATCGCGCCGATCTCGAGGCCGGCGGCCTGGAGGGAGCGGATCGCCGTCTCACGGCCAGAGCCTGCGCCCTTGACGAAGACGTCGACCTTCTTCATGCCGTGGTCCTGCGCCTGACGCGCTGCTGCCTCGGCGGCGAGCTGGGCGGCGTAGGGGGTCGACTTGCGCGAACCCTTCATGCCGACCGCGCCACCGGACGACTGCGTGAGCACGGCGCCGGTGATGTCGGTGATCGAGACGATCGTGTTGTTGAACGTCGACTTGATGTGGGCCTGACCCACGGCGACGTTCTTCTTGTCCTTGCGACGCGGCTTGCGGACCGCAGACTTGGGAGCTGCCATTGTTCTCTACCTCTTCCCCGCGGCCTAGCGGCCGGCCTTCTTCTTGCCGGCGACCGTCTGCTTCTTGCCCTTGCGGGTGCGCGCGTTGGTCTTGGTGCGCTGGCCGTGCACGGGCAGGCCGCGACGGTGGCGGATGCCCTGGTACGAGCCGATCTCGACCTTGCGACGGATGTCGGAGGCGACCTCGCGGCGGAGGTCACCCTCCACCTTGAACGTGCCCTCGATGTGATCGCGGAGCACGATGAGCTGGTCATCCGTGAGGTCCTTGACGCGAGTGTTCCGGTCGATGCCGGTGGCCTCGAGCGTTGCGATCGAGCGGGTACGGCCGACGCCGAAGATGTACGTCAGTGCGATCTCCACGCGCTTGTCGCGCGGGATGTCGACACCTGCGATGCGTGCCATCGTGTGTCTCCTTCAGGAGTGTTGAGAGGTATGGAGCAGCGGAGGTGCCTGGGCCTCTCCCCAAGGTGTCGCTCCCGTGGGGAGCTCTGACCGCTGCTGGGTGCAACCAGCCCGTAGGACTGGTCCGTATTGAGTTGTGTCTGGACTGCTGCCGCTGGTGAGCGGCGAGATCTCGATACGCGCACGCCTTCGGCGTGTGCTACTCGATCCTGATGCCTCCGCGCTCAACGCGACTTCGTCGCATTGAGCGCTGCGGCATCAGCCCTGGCGCTGCTTGTGGCGCGGGTTCTCGCAGATCACCATCACGCGACCGTGCCGGCGGATGACCTTGCACTTGTCGCAGATGGGCTTGACGCTGGGGTTGACCTTCATGTGTGCTTCCTCGCTGGCCTCGTGCTCGCGCGAGTGCGCGAGCCGTTCCTTGTCCAGCAGCCAGTGGTTACTTGTAGCGGTAGACGATGCGACCGCGGCTGAGGTCGTATGGGCTCAGCTCCACGATCACTCGGTCTTCCTGCAGGATGCGGATGTAGTTCTGCCGCATCTTGCCGGAGATGTGTGCGAGCACCACGTGCCCGTTCGAGAGCTCGACGCGGAACATCGCGTTCGGGAGCGCTTCGATCACCGAGCCTTCGATCTCGATGACGCCGTCTTTCTTGGCCATAGCCTCTTCTGTAACGTTTGGTTGCCGGTCATGCGAGTGTCGCGCACAGAGGGCGCGCGACACCAACGGTCAACTCTACGCGGGTTGCGCCCCGCAGTGCAAGCCGGGCGTGTCGCTCACCGGAGGACGACGATCGATCCCCACAGCATCGCGCGGTCGCGCCGCGCCCGCTTGGCAACCTCGTCGTCCATCGTCGTCGCGAACGAGCGGGCGATGATCGGCCCTCCGGGGACGACCGCGCGGACGGCCGCCTTGCGCAGGTCGCGCACCCAGCGCTCATCCGCCCCGTCGATCACGTTCGAGAGGGAGATCGCGTCGTATGCGCCCGGTCGCGCACGCTCGAGGTGGTCGACGAGCGGCTCGTCGACCCACGCGATCGCCGCGGGATCCACGGGCGGCAGCCGGTGCCCGGGCAGGTCCTCCCCGAGCAGCAGCCGCCAGGCATAGGGGTTGCCGCTCGGCGCGTGCTTGCGCAGCGCGCGGGCGATGCGCCCGCGGATCGCCTCGTCGAAGTGCGAGGGCATGGGGGTCGAGAAGTCCCGCAGCACGAGGGCCGAGAGCACGCCCGCCGGGCCCAGCATCGTGCGCAGGATCGAGGCGAGCGTGCGGTTGTCGAGCCGCTCCTGCCATTCGGCGGCCGCCCGCAGCGGGTCGTCCTCCTGCAGGAACTGCCGCACCCTGCGTCGGCTCCACGCCGGGCTCGCCGCGCGCACCATGCCGCGGCCGAGGTCGAACAGTCGCTCGGCGGCTCCGGGCTCGTACGGCGCGCCACCGACCCGTCGGCGGGCGTAGTCCCGCTGCTCCCGGTTGGCGCCGATCGCGGTGACCCGGTGGCCCGCGTCGGCGAGCGCCGCGACCACCTCACCGGCGCCGGCGGTGACGAGCACACGACCGGCGGGCGCGATCTCCTCGAGCTCGATGCGCGGGTCGCTCCAGTCCCAGCCGTGCAGCAGCCGCTGACGGGGGTTCGCGCTCGACCGGCCCCTGCGCCGCGAGTCGCGCATCAGCACCGTCGTCCCGATCGCGCTTCCACGAGACCATCCTGACCCATCATCAGTCCTGCAGCTGGGATGCGAGCGTCCGCTCGCGACGGTGACCGGCACGCTCCGAACGGGGGCCCAGCGCGCGCAGCGCACCGAGGATCGCGACGAGGTCCACGAGCTCCTGCAGCCAGGCGCCGGCGAGCGCCGGCAGGAAGCCGAGTGCCGCGACCACCATGAGCCCCGCAGAGATCGCGATGCCGAGCCAGATGCTCTCGAGCGCGATGCGGACGGTGTCGCGCGCGATCCGCGCGACGCGCTCGACCGCACCGACGTCCTCGACGAGCACGACCGCATCCGCGGACTCGCTCGCCGCCGTCGCACCCCGCGCGCCCATCGCGATGCCGACGTCGGCGACCGCGAGCACGGGCGCGTCGTTGATGCCGTCACCGACCATCACGACGGGACGGCGCGCAGCCCCGCGCACAGCCTCGACCTTGTCGGCAGGGCGGCAGTCCGCCTGCACGTGCTCGATCCCGACCTCGTGCGCCACGTGCATCGCGGTCAGCTCGACGTCGCCCGTGAGCAGGACCAGGTCCGCGCCGCCTGCGCGGAGCGCGGCGACGGTGGCAGCGGCCTCCGGGCGGATGCGGTCCCGGAGCACGAGCGCGCCGGCGTACGCGCCGTCGATGGCGACATGGACCGCGACCTGCCCGGGCTCGAGCGGCTCCGCCGCCACCGGTCCGACGAAGCGCTCGACGTACGCGCGCTTGCCGACCACCACGAGGGCACCGCCGACGAGCGCCTCGACGCCGTTCGTCGCCGTCTCGCGGGCGTCGCTCGCGGAGGGGATGACGAGGCCTCGCGCCTCGGCGCCCCGCAGCACCGCGCTCGACAGCGCATGTGTGGAGTACCGCTCCGCGGCCGCGGCGACGGCGAGCGTGCGGTCGGCGTCGGCCGCGCGCACCTCCTCCAGCTCGGGGCTGCCGCCCGTCAGCGTGCCGGTCTTGTCGAACATGAACGTCTGCGCGCGCGAGAGTCGCTCGAGCACGTCGCCGCCCTTCACGATCACGCCGGCGCGCGCGGCCCGGCTCATGCCCGCGATGAACGCGACCGGCGCGGCGATCAGCAGCGGGCAGGGCGTCGCGACGACGAGCACCTCCGCGAAGCGCTTCGGGTCGCCCGACAGCGCCCAGGCGAGACCCGCGATCGCGAGCGACGCGACCGTGAACGGCACGGCATAGCGATCGGCGAGCCGGACGACGCGCGCCTTCTGCTCGCTCGCCTGCTCCACGAGGTGCACGATCGCCTGGTACTGGCTGTCTGCGGCAGCATGCTCCGCGCGCATGCGCACGGCGCGCTGGCCGTTCAGCGCCCCCGACGGCACGACCTCGCCCGCCGCGACCTCCACGGGCAGCGACTCCCCCGTGAGCGACGACAGGTCGAGGTCGGCGGGCTCGTCGAGCAGCACCGCGTCGACCGGCACGAGCTCGTTGGGCTTCACGAGCAGGATGTCGCCGACCCGCACCGCCATCACCTCGACGTCGACGAATGCGTCACCGCGCTCGAGGTGCGCGACCGTCGGCGCCCGCTCGAGCAGTCGGGACAGGTCGGACCGCGCGCGATGCGCGGCGAAGTCCTCCAGCGCCTCGCCACCGGTCAGCATGAGGGCGACGATGAGCGCCGCCCAGTGCTCCCCGACGACCACCGTCGCACTGATCGCGATGATCGCGAGCACGTCGATGCCGGCATGCCCGCCGGCCAGGTCCCGCAGCATCCCGACGCCCGCCCAGATGGCGACGAGGATGGCCCACCCGCCCACGACCCAGGGGGTCAGCGCGGCGGCCGGCGTCGCGCTCAGCACGCCGCCGACGAGCGCCGTCAGCAGCGTCGCCGCGACGAGCGGGTAGCGCCGCAGGAGGCGGAGGCCCGTCATGGCCTCGCGCTCGGCGCGCGGTCCGTCCCCGGCATCGCCAGCCTCACCGCATCGGGCTCATGGTGCCCGCGCATCCCGCACGGCCGCGATCAGCTGCGGCACGAGCGGATGATCGGCGGGGAGCTCCGTCACCTGCGCCACGAACGCGTCGGGCTCGAGCGAGCCCAGCAGGCGCTGCAGCTCGACGGCCTGCTCGTCGTCGGCCGCGTCGAAGCGCAGCGCCGTGGCGAACGCCGCGACGAGCCCGTCGGCGCGCTCGCCGCGCTCGACGAGCGCCGCTGCGGGCTGCACGAACCGCTCGTGCCGCGACAGCTTGCGCAGCGGCTGTCGACCGATGCGCTCGCACGTGTCGGGGAGCGCCGGGTTCTCGAACCGCGCGATCGCGCGGGCGACGTACGCGGCGTGCTCGTCGGCGTCGAAGCCGAACTTCGCGACGAGCAGCCGCGACGTGTCGGCGAGCGACGCCTCGACCGCGCGGCGGATCTCCGGGGACTGCAGCGCCTCGGCGATCGTCTCGATGCCGGCCACCCAGCCGGCGTAGGCGGTCGTCGCGTGGCCGGTGTTCACGGTGAAGAGCTTGCGCTCGACGAAGGGCGCGAGGTCGTCGACGAAGTGCGCGTCGGGGATGACCGGCTCCCGGCCGCCGAACGGCGTGCGGTCGATCGACCACTCGAAGAAGTCCTCGACCGCGACGTCGAGCCCGTGCGGATCCTGCGGCGGGATGATGCGATCGACCGCGGTGTTCGCGAAGATCGCGCGGTCGGCCAGCTGCGGCGCTCCCTCGAGCACGAGCTCGCGGAGCGTGTCGGATGCGCCGATCGCGTTCTCGCACGCCATGACGGTCACGGGCTCGCCGCTCCGCTGGGCGAGGCCCGCGCGGATCACCGGCGCGATGAAGCGCAGCACCGTCGGTCCCACCGCGCACGTCACGACGTCGGCCTCGGCGACGGCGCGCGCCGCGGCCTCCGGGTCGGCCGACGAGTCGATCCCGGTGAACCCGGTGACCGTGTGGATCGTCGCCTCCGGCCCCACCTCGCGCACCTGGTACGCGTCCACCCCCTGCAGCATGCCGATGAGCTCGGCGTTCACATCGACGAAGGTCACCTCGTAGCCCGCCCGATGCAGGATGAGCCCGACGAAGCCGCGGCCGATGTTGCCGGCGCCGAAGTGGACGGCGCGCATCACTCGTTGACGTCGCCGAGCAGCGCCAGGATCGCCGCCGCGTCGGGCGCGGCCTCGAGCTTCGCCACCTCGTCCTCGTCGGCGAAGACGATCGCGATCTTCGACAGGATCTCGAGGTGCCCGCCGTCCTTGCCCGCGATGCCCACCACGAACTTCACCGGGTTCCCGTCCCAGTCGATCGGCGAGTCGTAGCGCGCGACCGAGAGCGCCGAGTCGAGGATCGCGTCCTTCGACTCGTTGGTGCCGTGCGGGATCGCGAGCAGGTTGCCCATGTAGGTCGACACGCTCGACTCGCGCTCCCGCATCGCGTCGGCGTAGTCGGCGGTGACGGCACCCGCGGCGACGAGCATGTCCGCCGCCTCCTGGATCGCCTCGTCCTTCGTGGTGGCCTTCGGGGTCGTCGTGATCTGCTCGAGCGTGAGGACGGGCATGGGGCTCCTTAGTGCTGCGTGTTGGCGTCGTCGACGAGCCGGACGACCTCGTCGTACTTCGGGCTGTTCATGAAGTTCTCCACCGAGACGTGGGTCGCCTCCGGTGTGCGCTGGCGGGCGCGGTCCGTGAGGTCCTGGTGCGTGATGACGAGGTCGGCGCTGCCGTCCAGGTTCGCGATCGCGATGTTCGAGACCTCGACGCCCTCGATGCCCGCCTTCTTGATCTTGCTCCGCAGCACGCTCGCGCCCATGGCGCTCGAGCCCATGCCCGCGTCGCACGCGAACACGATCTTGCGGATGGGCTCGGCAGCGCCGACGTGCGGTGCGGGGTCGGTCGCGGCCATCGCGCCGCCGACGCCGGTAGCGCCGCCCGCGACGGCCAGGTTCGAGAGGTGCTCGGACTTGCGGCCCTTCGCGGCCTCGGTCCTCGCGACGGCGTCGGAGAGGTCGCCCGCTCCCTCCCCGCGAGCGAGGTCGCGCTTGCGCGACGCGCGGAGGATGACGCCGGCGACGAGGAACGTGACGGTGGCGGCGACGACGACCGAGAGCAGCACGCCGACGAGGTTGCCGCCGCCGACGAGCAGCGCCTGCGCACCGACCGCGATGATGCTCCCGGGCGCCGCGGGTCCGGCGAGGCCGGTGCCGAGCAGCATGTTCGTCGCGACGCCGGATGCGCCGCCGAGCACGAGCGCCGCGATGAGCGTCGGCTTCATGAGCGCGTAGGGGAAGTAGACCTCGTGGATGCCGCCGAAGAAGACGATGATGGCCGCGCCCGGCGCGGTCGCGCGCGCGGCGCCGAGGCCGAAGACCGAGAACGCGAGCAGCAGGCCGAGGCCGGGCCCGGGGTTGGCCTCGAGCAGGAACAGGATCGAGCTCCCGTCGTTCGCGACCTCGGTGGTGCCGAGCGGGGTCAGCACCCCGTGGTTGATCGCGTTGTTGAGGAAGAAGACCTTCGCCGGCTCGATGAGCAGCGAGGCGACCGGCAGGAGGCCCGTCTCGACGAGCCAGCCGACGGCACCGCCGACGACCGACATGATCCAGTTCACGACCGGGGCGACGATGTAGAAGCCGACCAGTGCCATGAGGAAGGCGACGATGCCCGCGGAGAACATGTTGACGAGCATCTCGAAGCCCGCCTTGACCTTGCCGTCCCACAGCTTGTCGAGCTGCTTCATGACCCAGGCGGCGAGCGGGCCGAGGATCATCGCGCCGATGAACATGTGCACGTAGCCGAGGCCGCCCTCGCCCTGCTCGTTGATCTGGTCGATGAGGACGTCGGAGCCGACGATCGCGCCCATGACGGCGAACGCGCCGACGACGGAGCCGCGCGCCTCGTAGACCATGCGCCCGCCGGTGCCGGCGATGAGGATGGGCAGCAGGTAGTGGATCGTCGGACCCACGATCGCGGCGAGGCCCTCGTTGGGGAACGGGCCGACCTCGATGAAGAGGGCGGTGAGGATGCCCCAGGCGATGAGCGCCGGGATGTTGGGCATGATCATGCCGGACAGGAAGGTGCCGAACTTCTGGACGGCGACGCGCGCGCCGCCTCCCTGCTGGGACGGTGCGGTGGTGGTCATCGTCGACTCCGTGCTGGTGGGAGTGCCTGGTGCGTCAGGCGTCGTGATCGGTGGAGAGGAGCTGCTCGAGCTCGTCGAGCGTCGCCTCGTCGTCGGAGGCGATGGTCACCTCGTCGCCCTTGGAGACGCCCAGCGAGATGACGGAGAGGATGCTCGCCGCGTTGACCTGCTTGTCGCCCTTGGCGACGGTCACCGGGCTCGAGGCCTTCGCCGCAGCTTGCGCGAACAGGGACGCGGGACGGGCGTGGAGCCCGTGCGCGGACTCGACGGTGACGGTGCGCTCGGCCATGATGCTCCTTCGCGGTCAGGGCCGGAGGGCCCGGGATCGGTGTCACGCTACCACCGGTGCTCGACCCCCGGGCTGTGGGTTCGCGCCCGCCCTGCCGCCCTCATCGCGGCTGCGCCGCACGGGCGCGCAGCCACCCCGCGAGGCCTGCGATCACCGTCCAGCCGAGCGCCGCGGCGACGAGCATCGGCGAGAGCGCGAGCGGCGGTCCGTCGAGCAGCGCGCCATCGCCGACGGGCAGCTCGGCGAGCGAGCGGAGGCTCGTCGCCGGCAGCAGCCACCGCACATCCGCGAGCGCCGACTGCGCGAGTGCTCCCGCGAGCGCGGGCTCGATCATGAGCGGCAGCCCGGCGCCGACGGCGGCCGTGGCGAGCGGCGACCGCGTCGCGTGGCCGAGGCACAGCATCCACGCCGACCAGACGCCGACGGCCGGCAGGTGCGCGGCGGCCACGAGGGGCACCGCCGCGAGCGTCCCCGGATCGACGACGGCCGCGCCTGCGGCCGCCGCCACGACTGCGATCGCGCCGAGGCGGACGCCGAGCGCGATGACCGGCACCGCTCCCGCGAGCATCCGCCGCGCGGGCGACGGCTCGGCGAGCGCCGCGTGCAGCCAGGATCCGTCGCGGTACGGCCCGGCGACGGCGAGGCTCGCGAGCACGGCGACGGCGACGGTCGCGGAGGAGCCGCGGGAGACGACGACCGTGCTGGTCTCGAGCGCCGCGACGTCGTCGAGCGCGAGCGCGAGCCCCGCCATGGCGAGCCCTCCCAGGAAGGAGCCGACAGCTGCGAGGACGACCGCCCATCCGAGCCGTCGACCTCGCAGCGCAGCGAGCTCACCGGCCGCGAGCGCGAGGGCGGGCGTCACCGGAGCGCCTCGATCACCGCACCGAACGCGTCGCTCAGCGTCGTCCGGCGCGGCGTGAGCTCGGTCACGAGCACACCGCCGCTCGCGGCGACGCGAGCGATCTCGAGCTCGCTGCAGCCGCGGACGGCGATGGCACCGCCGGCGCGGGCGCGCACGGCGGCGCCCCCTTCGCGCAGCGCCGCGGCGAGGCGTGCCTGGTCGAGCGACCGCACCAGCACGACGGGCGCGGCGCTCGACCGCAGCAGCACCTCGGTCGGGCCCTCGAAGCGCACCGCTCCGGCGTGCAGGCACACCACCCGGTCGAGCAGCGGCTCGATCTCGTCGAGCGCGTGGGCGGACAGCAGCACCGCGCCGCCGCCGTCTGCGTGGGCCCGGAGCCGCTCGGACAGCCAGCGCCGCCCGGTCGGGTCGAGCCCGTCGAACGGCTCGTCGAGCACGAGCACCCGGGGGTCGGCGAGCAGCGCTCCCGCGATGGCCAGCCTGCGTCGCATGCCGAGCGAGAAGGTGCGGATGCGGCCGGTCGCGTCCGTGAGGCCGACGTCGTCGAGCACGCGTCCCACCGCACCGCGACCGACGCGAGCGCGGACGGCGAGCGAGCGCAGGTGCTGCGCCGCCGTCTGGCCCGGTGCCGCGCCGAGCGCATCCGGGCAGTAGCCGAGCACCGCGAGCGGGTCGGCGAGCCGCTCGTACGGCACCCCGGCCACGCGCGCGACCCCTGCGCCGCGCTCGACGCCGACGATCCGGCGCAGCGTCGTGGTCTTCCCCGCGCCGTTGACGCCGATGAAGCCGGTCACGGCACCCCACGGCACCCGGAACGAGACGGCGTCGAGCACCGTCCGACCCGCGTACCGGGCGGTGAGCGCGTCGACCTCGATCGCCGCGGTCACGGCGCCGCGCTCGCAGGCTCGAGCGCGAGCTCGCGCACCCCGGCGGCCCCGTCGCGCGCATCGTGATCGACCATGACGACGAGTCGCGTCGGTGCCCACGCCGCGATCCGTGCGCGCAGCGCCTCGGCAGCCCCGCCGTCGATCCCGAGGAACGGCTCGTCGAGCAGCAGCACGGGTGCGTCGCCCAGCGTGGTGAGCCGCACCCACGCGCGTCGCGCCTCCCCCGTCGACAGCTCGTCGACCGCGTCGTCGAGGCGAGCGGCGAGCGACTCGTCGCGCAGCGCGTCGAGCCCCGCGTGCAGCGGCACGCCGGCGGCGCGCGCGAACAGCGCGGCATGCCGCCGCAGGGTGACGTGGCCGAGCAGCGCGATCTCGGTGCGGCACACGCGTCGGAGGCGGCGGGCGCTCGCCGAGGCCGCCGCCTCGCCGCACAGCAGGACCGATCCTCTGGCCGGCCGGATGCCGCCGGACAGCAGCTCCAGGAGCGTGCTCTTGCCCGACCCGTTCGGGCCGCGCACCCGCACGAGCCCCGGACCCTCGATCACGAGGTCCGGGATCGCGACCGCCCGCCGACCCCGCCGCACCGCGTCGACGCCCGTCACCTCGACACCGATCACGCGATCCTCCGAGCGAGGGCGACGACGGCGACCGTGGCGACGATGCCCGCGCCGCCGAGCAGCCAGCCTGCCGATGCGCCCGCGAGGAGCGCTGCGATCACCGGTGCCGTGCCGAGGGCGAAGACGAGCGTGCGGGCGAGCGTCTCGGTCGGGTCCGGCTCGAGCACGAGCACGGCGAGCGCCGACGCGCCCGCGGCGGCCGCCGCGATCCCGATCCGCACCCCCGCATCGGGTCCCGCGACCGCGGCCGCCCCGGCACCGAGCACCGCACCGCCCGCGGCCGTGGCGACGGCCCCGAGGGCTGCGACCCCCGCCACGAGCCGCACGGGCGAGGCCCCGCAGTCCACGAGCGTCGCCTGGAGCCGCAACCGGGGTCGCGCGTCGACGGCGAGCGCGTCCCCCGCGAGCCACACGGCCGCGGCGGCACCGGCGGCGGTCGCACCGGCCGCGGCGACATCGGCGGCGCCTGCACCGACGCGGGCGGCAGCGCTCGGCGCCGCAGCGAGGCCGGGCTGCGACGCCGCGGCGAGGCACGCGAGCACGCCGACCGCTGACAGCCGCCTCGCCGCCATCGTGCCGGGACGGACGAGGGCGCCGCCCCCGGCGATGCGCCGCCCCTGTCGGCCGGCGACGCCCGCCGCGGCGAGCGCGCCGAGGGCCGCCGCGAGGATGACGATGAGCGCCGCGAGGGGCTCGTCATGCGCGGCGAGCACGAGCGCGGCCACGGCGCTCAGCACCGCGGTCGGGATGATGACCGGCGCGGCCGCCGCGGCGGTCCAGTGGATGGCGAGCCGTGGACCCCCGAGGTCGAGCGCTCGCAGGAGCGGCGCGCAGCGGATGAGCGCGAGCGCGACCGGCGGCGGCGACCCGAGCGAGAGCCGCGCGATCGGTCCGACGAGCGCGGCGAGCAGCACCAGGCTCGTGACGGCACCGCTCCCCCACGCTCCCAGGGCGAGCTCGACGGCGACCGCGAGGCCGAGCGCCATCGCCGCAGCCGAGCTCCCGAGCGCGACCAGCGCCGGAGCGACGAGCGCGCGCGCAGCCTGCGGCGTCAGCCGGCGCGGCAGCAGCGCTGCGGCGAGGACCTCCGCCGTGCACCCGAGCTGCGTCACGCCGACCCCGCTATCGGCTCGCTCGGCCGTCATGGTCCTGCGCATCGGGCTCGGTGCCCAACAGGTGGTAGACGCCGTTGGCGGCCGCGACGACGACCACGACCCATCCGAGCGCCGAGACGAGCGTCGGTGCGCCGAGCCCGATCGCGACGGCTGCGAGCAGCCCCAGGCAGAGCGAGCCGACGCCCGCGACCGGGAAGCGCAGCCTGCCGTCGAGCAGCGACGGCACCGTCGCGATCAGGGCGACGAGCGAGAGCGCGATCGCGATCGGCGGCGCGAGGTGCTCGCGCGCGCTCGGCAGCGGGGAGGCCGCCACCGCGGCGATGTGGCCGCAGGCGAGGAGCAGCACCGCAGCCGCGAGCGCGCGCACACCGGCGGCGCTGAGGGGCACGCGGATGCCGAGGAGCGGCAGCCGGAACGATCGCGTCATCCCGCGCACAGCAGCACCGCCGTCCCGACGGTCGCGAGGAGCGCCCTCGCGTAGGCGGTCGCCGACGCTCGTGCCGCGGGGAAGGCCGCGGGGACCAGCAGCGCGATGCTCCCGGCTGCGAGCCACACCGGCCATGACCGCTCCAGGGCGGCCACCCCGGCGACGATCGCCCCGAGCTGCAGCCCGAGCACGATGAGGGTGACGGTGAGCCCGCCGACCCCGATCCGGAGCCTGCCTCCCACGGCGCGCGGGCCGAACGCCCGCTCGAGCAGCGCCGCGAGCAGCGCGCCGAGCGCGAGCAGCAGCACGTGGATCGCCACCGCGGCGACGGCCCCGACGACGACCGCGGTGCCCGCGAGCGCCGGATCGTCGAGCCCGTCGGCCTGCGCGGCGACCGCGTGCTGCGCGACGGCGATGAACGCGGGCAGTCGCAGCAGCAGCAGCGCGCTCGCCGCGGCGAGCACGATCGCCCAGACGCCGAGCGTCGTGCTGGACGCTGCCCGCGAGCCCGCCGCTCGGGCCGGATCCTCCGTGTCGATCATGGTGCTCCTCTCGATGGTGCGCATCAGCCCTGATGCGCGGCGATGACGATGGCTTCGATGCCCGCGGCGATGACGATGAGCGCCGCGGCGATGAGCGTGAGCGCGAGGCTCGTGGGGATCGCCCGGGTGTAGGCGGTCCGGAACGGCACAGCGGTGCCCCGCTCCGCCGCGCAGGCGAGGGCGTGGACGGTGGGCAGGACGCCGGCGGCCGCCGCCAGCAGCACGCCGGCGAGCTCGAGCACGATGTACGGACCGACGCGCTGCAGCGTCTCGGCGGGACCCAGCGCATGCACCACCGCGACCCCCGAGAGCCCGAGCCCCATGCCGAGCACGGCGATCGCGACCACGGTGAGGGTGCCCAGCAGCGGAGCACCCGAGGCGAGCAGCGCGATCGCCCCCAGGTTGCGCACCGCGATCGCGACCGCATCCCGGTCGCCGGCGAGCACGCCGGTGTCGAGATCGCCCGCGGCGAGCGCGACGGCGTTGCGCTCGCCGAGCGCGCCGCCGGCCGCGGCTGCCGTGCTGACCACGAACGCGAGCCCGAGCGCGGCGAGCGCGACCGACACCCCCACCGATCGGGGAGGGAGGGTGCCGGCCGCGCGCATGTCAGGCCATCGCCAGCCGGCGCAGCTTGCGCTTGAGGTACCAGACGACCGTCGAGATGACCGCCCCCGCGATGCCGCCGCCGAGGATGATCGAGACCACGGCGAGGGCGGCCCCGCCGATCTCGACCGCGGTGACGATCTGCGACGCCGCTGCCGCCGACAGCCCGAAGCTGCCCACCAGCCAGGCGAGCGACAGCCCCGCGATCGCCACCCCGACGACGCTCACTCCCGCGGACGCGGCCCAGACCGCTGCCCGCGCCCTGCGCGATTCCATCTGCATGTGCTTCCTCCTTCGTCGCACCCGCTCGGGTGCCCGTGCCGCTCGGCACGAGTCGTAGGGCCGCGCGCGGAGCATCACGCGTGCGCCTCGCGCAGCCGGATCGCGATCGCCGCGGTCAGTCGCGCCACGAGCGTCGCCGGGGGCTCGATCGTCCCCAGCTCGACGCCGATCACGGTCGACAGCGGGGTGGCGGCCAGCTCGGCGAGCTGCCGCTGGCTGAGCCCGGCTCCGCGGCGCAGCCCGGCGAGCGTGGCACCGATCCGGGATTCGACCTCCATGTCGCAAAGGATGCCAGGTTTTCGACGATCGAGCAAGCACTTTTCCACAGGGATGGGGCAGTCCGGCATCCCTTCTCCCCGCCCTGTCGAAGTCCGACGCCGCTCTGCCGCGCGGCCACGGCTACGCTGTCGCGAAGAAGGGAGCGCCGATGTCCATCCACCTCCGCGGCGCAGGCGCCGCCGAGCGGTCGCGCTACGGCGCGCTCATCCGTCCGGCCAGGATCCGGCGAGGCCTGAGCCAGAAGGCCCTCGCGGAGCTCGCCGCCGTCGACCGCACGACCGTGAGCAACATCGAGCGCGGCTCCGGCGCACCGCAGGAGGACGTGCTGCGGAGGCTCTTCGCCGCGCTGGGCGTCGCGACCGATGCGCAGCCGCAGGACCCGGACGTCGAGCTGTGGGTCGCGGTGATGGCCGAGCTGCTGTCCAACGTGCCGCTCGACCGCCGGCACCTCGCGGCCGACGCTGCGATCGCGACGCTCGCGGCCCACGTGCGTGCGGGCGGGATGTCAGCGGACGGGGCTACGGTCACCGCGATCCACGACGGCGCGACCGAGGAGCACCTCCATGGACTTGCGGCACGGCGCGGCAGCGCTCGAAGGGACGAGCCCCACGCTGAGTGACCTGCTCGAGCTGTGCCGCGACCTGCGGCTCGAGGTGCTCGACGCGGCCATGCCGGCGGGCTGGCTGGGCGCCTACGACGACCGGGCGGCGCGGATCCTGCTCGCACCGGGCCTGACCCCGGTCGAGCAGCGCTGCGTCCTCGCGCACGAGCTCGGCCACGCGCTCGGGATGCACGTCGGCTCGTCCGCCGCCGACGAGCGCGCCGCCGAGCGGTTCGCGGCACGCGTGCTCATCGATCCCGCGGCGCTGCGGACGGCGTGCTCGTGGGCTCGCGACGATGACGAGCTCGCGGAGGAGCTCGGCGTCACGGTCGACATCATCCGCGCGTACCGATCGCTCCCCCGTCCGAGCGCGTCCTGAGGTCGGCGCGCCCTGAGGTCAGCGCTCTGGGATGGGCACGGGCACGACGCCGAACGGCGCGAGCTCCGATGCGCCGCCGTCGAGCGCCGTCAGCACCCAGATGCCTGCGGAGTGCACGGCGACCGAGTGCTCCCACTGGCACGCGTCGGAGCCGTCGGCGCTGCGGACCGTCCAGCCGTCTGCGTCCACGACCGTCTCCGCACCGCCGGCGTGGATGATCGGCTCGATGGCGACGCACAGTCCGGGCTTGACGGCCGGCCCCGCGACCCTGGTCCGGTAGTTGAACACCGGCGGGTCCTCGTGCATGCGGGCGCCGATGCCGTGCCCGATGTAGTCCTCGTCGATGCGGAAGTCGCTGTTCGCGTCGATGTGGTCCTCGACCGCGGCGCCCACCTCGCCGAGCTGCTTCGCGCGGGCGAGCGCCGCGATGCCCGCCCACAGCGCGCCGCGAGTGACCTCGCTGAGCCGCTCGCGGGCCGCGGCGACCGCCGGGTCGCCGCCCGGGACGACGACGCTGATCGCGGCGTCGCCGTTGAAGCCGCCGATCTTGGCGCCGCAGTCGACCGTCACGAGGTCGCCGGGCTCCAGCGGGCGCTCGTCGGGGATGCCGTGCACCACGACGTCGTTCACGTTGACGCAGAGGGTGTGCTCGTAGCCGGGCTCGAGCTGGAAGTTCGGCACGGCCCCGTGCTCGCGGATCACGCGCTCGGCGATCCGATCGAGCTCGAGGGTCGAGACGCCCGCGCGGATCTCGGCCCGGACGGCCTGGAGCGCGAGCGCGGTGATGCGGCCCGGCTCGCGCATGGCCGCGAGCTCTCGCCGCGACTTGTAGGGCCCGCGGCCGCGCATCAAGCGGTGATGCCGCGCTCGGCGAGCCCGGCGAGGATGCGCTCGGTCACCTCGTCGACGGGGCCGATGCCGTCGACCTCGACGACCAGGCCGCGATCCGCGAAGATCGCGACGAGCGGCGCCGTCTCGCGCTCGTACACGTCGAGGCGACGGCGGATGACGTCCTCCGTGTCGTCGCTGCGGCCCTGCTGCTCCGCGCGGGCCAGGAGCCGGCGGACGACCTCGTCGGTGTCGGCGACGAGGCGCACGACGGCGTCGAGCTGCTCGCCGCGGTGGAGGTTGATGCCGTCGAGGAACTCGACCTGGCCCGCGGTGCGCGGGTAGCCGTCGAGCAGGTAGCCGTCCTCGGCGTCCTCCTGCGCGAGACGGTCGTCGATGAGCTCGTTCGTGAGCTCGTCGGGCACGTACTCGCCGGCATCGAGGATCGCGGTGACGCGCTGCCCGAGCTCGGTCCGGTCCTTGATGTTCTGCCGGAAGATGTCGCCGGTCGAGACGGCGGGGACGCGGAGCGCCTCGGCGATGCGAGCGGCCTGCGTGCCCTTGCCCGCACCGGGAGGGCCGACGATGAGGAGGTTCGGCATCTAGCGGATGAGCCCTTCGTAGTGGCGCTGCTGCAGCTGCGCGTCGATCTGCCGCACCGTCTCGAGCCCGACGCCGACGATGATCAGGATGGATGCGCCGCCGAACGGGAAGTTCTGGTTGGCGCCGACCGTCGAGAGGGCGATGAGCGGGATGAGGGCCACGAGGCCCAGGTAGATCGAGCCGGGGAACGTGATGCGCGTGAGCACGTAGTCGAGGTACTCGGCCGTGGGACGGCCGGCGCGGATGCCCGGGATGAATCCGCCGTACTTCTTCATGTTGTCGGCGACGTCCTCCGGGTTGAAGGTGATCGCGACGTAGAAGTACGTGAAGCCGACGATGAGGAGGAAGAAGACGAGCATGTAGAGCGGCGCGTCGCCGCTCGTCAGGTTCGCCTGCACCCACAGCACCCAGTCGGCCGGCGTGGTGCCGTCCGCGGGCATGTTGAACTGCGCGACGAGCGCGGGCAGGTACAGCAGCGACGAGGCGAAGATGACGGGCACGACGCCGGCCATGTTGACCTTGATCGGGATGTACGTGGACTGGCCGCCGTACATGCGCCGGCCGACCATGCGCTTCGCGTACTGCACGGGGATGCGCCGCTGCGACTGCTCGACGAAGACGACGAGCGCCATGATCAGGATGCCGACGAGCAGCACCATCACGAAGGTGTTGAAGCCCTGGGTCTCGAAGATGAGGCCGAGCGCGCCCGGGAACGTCGCCGCGATGGACGTGAAGATGAGGAGCGACATGCCGTTGCCGATGCCGCGCTCGGTGATGAGCTCGCCCATCCACATGATGAGGCCGGTGCCGGCGGTCATCGTGATGATCATGAGCGCGAGCGACCACCACGAGTCGTTCGTCAGCAGGTTCTGGCACTGGGGCAGCGACGGGCCGCCGGTCGACGAGAACAGCGCGCCGGAGCGGGCGACGGTGATGAGGGTGGTCGACTGCAGCACGCCGAGCGCGATGGTGAGGTAGCGCGTGTACTGCGTCAGCTTCGCCTGGCCGGACTGGCCCTCCTTGTAGAGCGCCTCGAAGTGCGGGATGACGACGCGGAGCAGCTGCACGATGATCGCCGCGGTGATGTACGGCATGATGCCCAGCGCGAAGATGCTCAGCTGCAGCAGCGCACCTCCCGAGAAGAGGTTGACGAGCTGGTACAGGCCGGTTGCTGTCTGGTTCGCGGCGATGCACTCCTGCACGTTGCCGTAGTCGACGAACGGCGCGGGGATGAACGATCCGAGCCGGAACACCGCCACGATGGCGAGCGAGAAGAGGATCTTCCGACGCAGGTCGCGCGTCTTGAAGATGCGTGCGATGGCACTGAACACGTGCAGCCTTCCGAGAATGGCAATCGGGGCGGTCCGCGAACGGACCGCCCCTCAGCCTACTTACTTGACGGAGCCGCCAGCGGCCACGATCTTCTGCTCAGCCGCGGCCGAGACCTTGTCGACGCTGATCGTCAGCGCGACCGACAGGTCGCCACCGGCGAGCACCTTGACGAGCTCGTTCTTGCGGACGGCGCCCTTCGCCACGAGGTCGGCGACGGTGACGTCGCCGCCGTTCGGGAACAGGGACTCGAGCTGGCCGACGTTGACGACCTGGTACTCGGTGCGGAACGGGTTCTTGAACCCGCGCAGCTTCGGCGTGCGCATGACGCTCGTCAGCTGCCCGCCCTGGAAACCGGGACGCACGGTGTTGCGGGCGCCCGTGCCCTTGGTGCCTCGGCCGGCCGTCTTGCCCTTCGACGCCTCACCGCGACCGACGCGCGTGCGCGACTTCTTCGCGCCCGGCGCGGGCCGGAGGTGGTGCACCTTGAGCGACGGCAGCTCGGCCGACTCGTTCTTGTCAGTCATTCTCGATCTCCTCGACCTTGACGAGGTGCCGCACCGTGTTGACGTAGCCACGGTTCTGCTGGGTGTCCTCGCGCTCGACCGACTGGCCGATGCGCTTCAGGCCCAGCGAGCGCAGCGTCTCGCGCTGGTACTGCTTCTCGCTGATCACAGACTTGATCTGCGTGATCTTCAGCTTGCTCACTTGGATGCCGCCTTCGCGATCTCAGCCTCGTGCCTGGAGTGCTCCGCCTCGGCACGCAGCAGGCGTGTCGGGACGACGCGGTCCATGTCGAGGCCACGACGAGCAGCGACTGCACGGGGCTCCTCGAGCTGGCGCAGGGCGGCCACCGTCGCGTGGACGATGTTGATGGAGTTCGACGAGCCCAGCGACTTGCTCAGCACGTCGTGGATGCCGGCGCACTCGAGCACGGCGCGCACGGGGCCACCCGCGATGACGCCGGTACCGGCGGCAGCGGGGCGCAGCAGCACGACGCCGGCAGCGGCCTCGCCCTGCGTCGGGTGCGGGATCGTCTTGGCGATGCGGGGGACGCGGAAGAAGTTCTTCTTCGCCTCCTCGACGCCCTTCGAGATCGCCGTGGGGACCTCGCGCGCCTTGCCGTAGCCGACGCCGACCATGCCGTCGCCGTCGCCCACGACGACGAGCGCCGTGAAGCTGAAGCGGCGGCCGCCCTTGACGACCTTCGAGACGCGGTTGATCGTCACGACGCGCTCGAGGAACTGGTTCTCCGTGCGGTCGTCACGACGGCCGCGCTCGTTGCGCGTGCCGCGGTCGCGGCTGCCGCGACGCTGCTCGCGGGGCTCGTCGCGGTGGTCCGACGACGTCGCAGCCTCGGCGGCCGGAGCGGCCGTCGCAGCCTGCTGCGTGGTGTCCGTCACCTGCGTGTCCTTGTTCTCTTCGCTCACAGTCCCAGCCCTGCCTCTCGTGCGCCGTCGGCGATGGCCGCGACGCGACCGGCGTAGCGGTTGCCGCCCCGGTCGAACACGACAGACTCGACGCCTGCCGCCTTGGCCCGCTCGCCGACGAGCTCGCCGACGCGCTTGGCCTTCGCGGTCTTGTCGCCGTCGAACGCGCGGAGGTCAGCCTCCATGGTCGACGCCGACGCGACGGTGACACCGCGCGAGTCGTCGACGACCTGCACGAACACGTGACGTGCCGAGCGGGTGACGACCAGGCGCGGCACCGAGGTGGTGCCGACGACCTTCTTGCGGAGGCGTGCGTGACGACGGCCGCGGGCAGCCGACTTCGTCTTGCCTCGGGTACCGATGCCCATCACTTACCAGCCTTTCCAGCCTTGCGGCGGATCTGCTCGCCCGCGTAGCGGACGCCCTTGCCCTTGTAGGGCTCGGGCTTGCGCAGCTTGCGGATGTTCGCAGCCACCTCGCCGACGGCCTGCTTCGAGATGCCGCTGACGGTGATCTTGTTGTTGCCCTCGACCGCGAACGTGATGCCGGCGGGCGGCTCGACGTTGATCGGGTGCGAGAAGCCGAGCGCGAACTCGACGCCGGTGCCCTTGGCAGCGACGCGGTAGCCCGTGCCCACGACCTCGAGGGCCTTGGAGTAGCCCTCGGTGACACCGACGATGTCGTTGGCGATGAGGGTGCGGGTCAGGCCGTGCAGCGAGCGCGACTCGCGCTCGTCGTCCGGCCGCGTGACCTGGACCTGGCCGTCGGCGACCTCGACCTGGATCGGCTTGGCGATCCGGATCGAGAGCTCGCCCTTGGGGCCCTTGACGGTGACGACGTCGTCGTTCACCGAGATGTCGACACCCGAGGGGATGTCGATGGGGAGTCGTCCGATTCGTGACATATCAGCTCACCACACGTAGGCGAGGACTTCCCCGCCGACGCCCTTCTGCTCGGCCTCACGGTCAGTGAGGAGGCCCGAGCTCGTGGACAGGATCGCGACGCCGAGGCCACCGTGCACCTGGGGGATCTCGGTCGAGCGCGCGTAGACGCGCAGACCGGGCTTCGAGACGCGCTTGAGGCCGGCGATCGCGCGAACGCGGCTGTCGCTGTACTTGAGGCTGAGGGTCAGCGTCTTGCCGACGCGCGCATCCTCGACCTTGAAGGCCGAGATGAAGCCCTCGCGCTCGAGGATCTCAGCGATGTTCACCTTGAGGTTCGACGACGGCAGCGTGACCTCGTCGTGCATCGCCGTGTTGGCGTTGCGCAGACGCGTCAGCATGTCGGCGACCGGGTCGGTCATCGTCATGGGTGGTTCTCCGTTCTGGTTTCGCTGCCCGTTCCGCGGACAGCGACCTTGAAGCTGCTCGGCGCCGGCGGCGCCGATGGGGTCAGGAGTCGGTCTTGAAGGGGAAGCCGAGCGCCTTGAGCAGCGCGCGACCCTCGTCATCCGACTTCGCCGTCGTGACGACGGTGATGTCGAAACCGCGGACGCGGTCGATCTTGTCCTGGTCGATCTCGTGGAACACGGACTGCTCCGTGAGGCCGAAGGTGTAGTTGCCGTTGCCGTCGAACTGCTTCGGGCTCAGGCCGCGGAAGTCGCGGATGCGCGGGAGCGCGAGCGTCAGCAGACGGTCGAGGAACTCCCACATGCGGTCGCCGCGGAGGGTCACGTGCGCACCGATCGGCATGCCGTCACGCAGCTTGAACTGCGCGATCGACTTGCGAGCGGCCGTCACCATCGGCTTCTGGCCGGTGATCTGCGTGAGGTCGCGGATCGCTCCGTCGATGACCTTCGAGTCGCGCGCGGCCTCGCCGACGCCCGTGTTGACCACGATCTTGGTCAGGCCGGGCACCTGCATGACGTTGCTGTAGCCGAAGTCCTCGCGGAGCTGCGCCACGATCGTCTCGCGGTACTGCTGCTTGAGCCTGGGCAGGCGCACTGCGGTGTCAGTCATTGCTCTTGATCTCCTTGCCCGACTTCGAGGCGACGCGGACCTTCTGCGTGGTCGTGACGCCGTTCTTCTCGACGGACGTGATTTCGCTGCGGACGCGCGTGGGCTTCTTCGACTCGGGGTCGACGAGCGCCACGTTCGAGATGTGGATCGGGGCCTCGTGGGTCTCGATGCCACCCGTGCGCGTGCCGCGGTTGGTCTGTCCGACCTTGATGTGCTTCGTCACGAGGTTGACGCCCTCGACGAGGACGCGGTTCTGCTCGCGCAGGACCTCGATGACGCGACCGGTCTTGCCCCGGTCGCCGCCGCGCGACTCGCGCGCGCCGGCGATGACGACGACGAGGTCGCCCTTCTTGATGCTGGCCATGGGTCAGATCACCTCCGGTGCGAGCGAAACGATCTTCATGAAGCGCTTGTCGCGGAGCTCGCGACCGACGGGACCGAAGATGCGCGTGCCGCGCGGGTCGCCGTCGTTCTTCAGGATGACTGCTGCGTTCTCGTCGAACTTGATGTAGGAGCCGTCGGGACGGCGGGTGGACTTGACGGTGCGGACGATGACGGCCTTGACCACATCGCCCTTCTTCACCGCTCCACCGGGGATGGCGTCCTTGACCGTGGCGACGATCGTGTCGCCCAGTCCGGCGTAGCGGCGGCCGGAGCCGCCGAGCACGCGGATGGTCAGGAGCTGCTTGGCGCCGGTGTTGTCGGCCACCTTGATGCGGGATTCCTGCTGGATCATGTCTGGATCTCCTTCGAGGCCGAGGCCTACTTGGCCTTCTCGAGGATCTCGACGATGCGCCAGCGCTTGGTGGCGCTCATCGGACGGGTCTCTGCGATCAGGACGCGGTCGCCGATGCCGGCGGCGTTCTGCTCATCGTGCGCCTTGACCTTCGAGGACTTGCGCAGCACCTTGCCGTACAGCGGGTGCTTGACGCGGTCCTCGACCTCGACGACGACGGTCTTCTCCATCTTGTCGGAGACGACGAAGCCGATGCGCGACTTGCGGTAGCCGCGCTGCGCGGCCTCGCCCGTGGGCTGCTCGGTGCTGGCCATCAGTTCTCCTCAGCCTTCTGGTCGTCCGAAGACGCGGCCTCGTCGGCCTTCTTGGCCTCGTCGGCCTTCTTGGACTTCTTCTTGTCCGCGGGCTTCTCGACAGGCGCCGGTGCGGCGCTGATGCCGAGCTCGCGCTCGCGGATCACGGTGTAGAGCCGTGCGATGTCTCGCTTGACCGCCCGGAGGCGTCCGTGCGAGTCCAGCTGGCCGGTGGCCGACTGGAAGCGCAGGTTGAACAGCTCTTCCTTCGCCCGCTTCAACTCGACGACGAGACGCTCGTCGTCCATGGTTGCGAGCTCGGCGGGCATGAGCTCCTTGGAACCGATCGCCATTATGCGTCAGCCTCCTCGCGCTTGATGATGCGTGCCTTGAGCGGCAGCTTGTGAATGGCTCGCATCATCGCCTCGCGTGCGAGCTCCTCGTTGACGCCGGCGACCTCGAAGAGGACGCGGCCCGGCTTGACGTTGGCGACCCACCACTCGGGCGAGCCCTTGCCGGAACCCATGCGGGTCTCGGCGGGCTTCTTCGTGAGCGGACGGTCGGGGTAGATGTTGATCCACACCTTGCCGCCGCGCTTGATGTGGCGCGTCATGGCGATACGGGCGGCCTCGATCTGACGGTTGGTGACGTAGGCAGGCGTGAGCGCCTGGATGCCGTAGTCGCCGAACGACACCTTGGTGCCACCGGTGGCCTGACCCGTGCGCTTCGGGTGGTGCTGCTTGCGGTGCTTGACCCGACGGGGGATGAGCATGGTTTACGCCTCCACTGGTGCGTCGCGACGGGGGCCACGGCGCTCGCGCTGCGGCTTCTGGTTCGCCTGCTCGCGAGCCAGCTCGCGGTTGGTGAGCTCGCCGTTGTAGATCCAGACCTTCACGCCGATGCGACCGAAGGTCGTCTTGGCCTCGTAGAAGCCGTAGTCGATGTTCGACCGGAGCGTGTGCAGGGGCACGCGGCCCTCGCGGTACTGCTCGCTGCGGCTCATCTCGGCGCCGCCGAGGCGGCCGGAGACCTTGATCTTCACGCCCTTGGCGCCGGCGCGCTGCGCCGACTGGAGGCCCTTGCGCATCGCACGGCGGAACGCCACGCGAGCGCTGAGCTGCTCCGCGATGCCCTGGGCGACGAGCTGGGCCGAGGCCTCGGGGTTCTTGACCTCGAGGATGTTCAGCTGGATCTGCTTGCCGGTGAGCTTCTCGAGGTCGGCGCGGATGCGCTCGGCCTCGGCGCCGCGGCGGCCGATCACGATGCCCGGACGGGCGGTGTGGATATCGACGCGCACACGGTCACGGGTGCGCTCGATCTCGATGCGGGCGACGCCGGCGCGGTCGAGGCTGGTGGACAGCATCCTGCGGATGCGGATGTCCTCAGCCACGTAGTCGGCGTAGCGCTGCCCGGGCTTGGTCGACTCGGCGAACCATCGCGACACGTGGTCGGTGGTGATGCCGAGGCGGAAGCCGTAGGGGTTGACCTTCTGTCCCATTAGTTCTCGTCTCCCGTGGTCGGCGTCGCGAGCACGACGGTGATGTGGCTGGTCCGCTTGTTGATGCGGAACGCGCGACCCTGCGCACGCGGCTGGAACCGCTTGAGCGTGGTGCCCTCGTCGACGAACGCGCGGGCCACGTACAGGTCCTGCTCGTCGAGGAACTCGTTGGACGCGTCGGCCTTGACCCGTGCGTTCGCCATCGCCGAGGCGACGAGCTTGTACACGGGCTCCGAGGCGCCCTGGGGGGCGAACTTCAGGATCGCGAGGGCTTCCTCGGCCTGCTTGCCGCGGATCATGTCGACGACACGGCGGGCCTTCTGAGGGGTCACGCGGATGTGACGAACGCGAGCGATCGACTCAACCATTGCCTTCTCCTTCTTCGCCGCCGCGTTAGCGGCGACGACCCTTCTTGTCGTCCTTCACGTGTCCACGGAAGGTGCGGGTGGGGGCGAACTCGCCCAGCTTGTGGCCGACCATCGTCTCTGTGACGAAGACCGGAATGTGCTTGCGACCGTCGTGCACGGCGATCGTGTGACCGAGCATGGCCGGCACGATCATCGAGCGGCGCGACCACGTCTTGATGACGTTCTTGCTGCTGGCCTCGTTCTGGCGAACCACCTTGGTGAGGAGGTGGTCGTCGACGAACGGACCCTTCTTGAGGCTGCGGGGCATCGGACTCTCCTACTAGCGCTTCTTCTTGCCGGTCGAACGGCGGCGGACGATGAGCTTGTCGCTGGGCTTGTTCGGCCGGCGGGTGCGGCCCTCGGACTGACCCCACGGGCTGACGGGGTGGCGACCACCGCTCGTCTTGCCCTCGCCGCCACCGTGCGGGTGGTCGACCGGGTTCATGGCGACACCGCGGACGGTGGGACGGACGCCCAGCCAGCGCTTGCGGCCGGCCTTGCCCCAGTTGATGTTCGACTGCTCGGCGTTGCCGACCTCGCCGATCGTGGCGCGGCAGCGTGCGTCGACGTTGCGGATCTCGCCCGACGGCAGCCGGAGCTGCGCGTAGGGGCCGTCCTTGGCGACGAGTCGCACCGATGCGCCGGCCGAGCGGGCCAGCTTGGCGCCGCCACCCGGTCGGAGCTCGATCGCGTGGATGACCGTTCCCGTCGGGATGTTGCGGAGCGGCAGGTTGTTGCCGGGCTTGATGTCGGCACCTGCGCCCGACTCGACGACGTCGTGCTGCTTGAGCTTGTTCGGCGCGATGATGTAGCGCTTCGTGCCGTCATCGAAGTGCAGCAGCGCGATGCGCGCCGTGCGGTTCGGGTCGTACTCGATGTGCGCGACGCGGGCGTTGATGCCGTCCTTGTCGTTGCGACGGAAGTCGATGACGCGGTACTGGCGCTTGTGACCGCCGCCGATGTGGCGCGTCGTGATGCGACCCGTGTTGTTGCGACCGCCGGTCTTGGGGAGCGGACGGAGCAGCGACTTCTCGGGCGTCGATCGGGTGATCTCCGCGAAGTCCGCGACGGATGAGCCTCGACGACCGGGGGTCGTCGGCTTGTACTTGCGAATGGCCATGGTCTTGTTCCTTCCGCTCAGCCGACAGTCGTGAAGATGTCGATGGAGCCGGACTTCAGCTTGACGATGGCGCGCTTGGTGTCCTTGCGCTTGCCAGTGCCGAAGCGGGTGCGGCGCGTCTTGCCGACGCGATTGAGGGTGTTGACGCGGTCCACCTTGACGCCGAAGATCTTCTCGATCGCGAGCTTGATCTCGGTCTTCGTGGCGCGGGTGTCGACCTCGAACGTGTAGCTGCCCATGTCGATGAGCGCGTAGCTCTTCTCCGACACGATCGGCCGGATGATGATGTCGCGAGGGTCCTTGTTGTAGCCGCTCATCGGTTCTCGTCCTTCTCTGCCTCATCGGCCGTCGGGGCCTTGGGGGACTTGGCTGCGACGAACGCCTCGTAGGCGGTCTTCGTGAAGACGAGGTCGTCGCTCACGAGCACGTCGTAGGCGTTGAGCTGGTCCCACGTGAGCACGTGCACCTCGGGGAGGTTGCGCACCGTGAGCGACGCGGTCTCCTCGGAGCGGTCGAGCACGATGAGCACGTTCTTGGCCACGCCGATCGCGGAGAGCATGTCGACCGCGATGCGGGTCTTCGGTGCGTCACCTGCGCCGAACGACTCGACGACGTGCAGCCGGCCACCGCGAGCGCGGTCCGACAGCGAGCCGAGGAGCGCGGCGGCGATCATCTTCTTGGGGGTGCGCTGCGAGTAGTCGCGCGGCTGCGGGCCGTGGACGACGCCACCGCCGCGGTGCTGCGGCATGCGGATCGAGCCCTGACGGGCGCGGCCCGTGCCCTTCTGCTTGTGCGGCTTGGCACCGGATCCGGAGACCTCGCCACGATTCTTCGTGGAGTGCGTGCCCTGGCGTGCGGCAGCGAGCTGCGCGACGACGACCTGGTGGATGAGCGGAACGTTCGTCTGGACGTCGAAGATGCTCGCGGGCAGCTCGACCGAGCCGGCCTGCTTGCCCTCGATGTCGACGATGGCGACCTGGGTGGTCATGCTCAGGCTCCCTTCACAGCGTTGCGGACGAACACGAGTCGGCCGCGGGCACCGGGGACGGCGCCCTTGACGAGCATGAGGCCCTGCTCGACGTCGATGGAATGGACGGTGAGGTTCTGCACCGAGACGCGCTCGCCTCCCATGCGGCCGGGCATCCGCTTGCCGCGGAAGACGCGGCTGGGCGTGGACGATGCACCGATCGAGCCGGGCTTGCGGTGGTTGCGGTGCGCACCGTGCGACGCCGAGACGCCGGCGAAGTTGTGGCGCTTCATGACACCGGCGAAGCCCTTGCCCTTGCTCGTCCCGACGACGTCGACCTTCTGGCCGGCGGCGAACAGGTCGACCGAGAGCTCCTGGCCGAGCTCGAAGACACCGGCGTTGTCGGTGCGGACCTCGGTGAGGTGACGGCGCGGCGTGACGCCGGCGGCCTCGAAGTGTCCGGTGGCGGGCTTGCCGACCTTGCGCGGGTCGATCTGGCCTGCGGCGATCTGGATGGCTGCGTAGCCGTCCTTCTCGGGCGTGCGGATCTGCGTGACCACATTCGGCGTGATCTCGAGCACCGTGACGGGGACGAGCTTGTTGTGCTCATCCCAGACCTGGGTCATCCCGAGCTTCGTGCCGAGCAGGCCGCGAGTCGTCGTGATCTTCGACATTGCGTTCCTTAGAGCTTGATCTCGATGTTGACGTCAGCGGGCAGGTCGAGGCGCATGAGCGAGTCGACTGCCTTCGGCGTCGGGTCGATGATGTCGATGAGTCGCTTGTGCGTGCGCTTCTCGAAGTGCTCGCGGCTGTCCTTGTACTTGTGAGGAGACCGGATGACCACGACCACGTTCTTCTCGGTCGGCAGGGGCACCGGGCCCACAACCGTCGCGCCCGCACGGGTCACGGTGTCGACGATCTTGCGCGCCGAGGAGTCGATGACCTCGTGGTCGTACGACTTCAGTCGGATGCGGATCTTCTGTCCCGCCATGGCTGACTCTCTTCCTGTCGACGCAGCCTGGGAGGGCTGCTCGCAACGCACCTGTCAGTGCACCGCTGTTCTTCTGTCAATGCCCTCGAGGGGCGCGCACCGCACCGAGCACGGCATGCCATGCTCGGCTTCGGCGAAGTTCTGGTGTGTTGGCTGCCCGCGGCCCAGGACGGTGTTCATCCTGTGCACTGCCAGGGCAGTGAGCGGCGAGAGACGCCGCGTTTGCAACCTGTCGATTCTCGCACGGATGCCGATGTTCGTGCAACCCGGGCGTGTCGCGCCGACTGCCCAGCACCCACGCGGCCTCCCCCGCCCGTCGAGGGTTTGCGTCCGAGTTGGCCTCAACTCGGACGCGAACGCTCAACCCAGGGAGCGGGTGACGCGGGCGGTTGAGGGTTTGCGTCCGAGTTGCCCTCAACTCGGACGCAAACGCTCAACTGGCGCGCGGGTCGGGGGCTGCGCGTGGCGTGCGGAGGGGCGGGGATCGCTCCCCGCCCCTCGGTGCCGCGCCTAGGGGCGCGGTGCGTCGGTCTGCGTCTGCCCGTCGGCAGCGTCTGCGTCGTGGCCGAGCAGCCCGTCGCCGCGCTCCTGCACGGTGTCGGTGTGCTCGGCGAACCGCCCTCCGCTGAGTCGGTCGAAGCCGTCGCCTGCGCCCTGGATGCCCCGGTCGCTGGCCTGCTCGCCGTGCTCGCTGCCGAGCGCGTCCTTCGCCTTGTTCACGAGATCGTCGATGCCCATGCACGCCTCCTGCCGACGCCGGGGTCGGGTGCGGCGCCGCTCCCACCCAAGCACTCGGGCCGCGGACCCGCCAGGGCGCGTTCCGCCCTCGCTACGCTCGGCGCATGGCGCTCCCCCACGATCCCCTCTGGCCCCGCGCGGGCGACTGGCCCGCGATCGGCGAGCAGGACGGCGAGCTCGACGCGGTGCTCGTGGGCCTGGGCACGCACGCGACCTCCCTGAGCCCGACGGGCGCCCACGCGACGCCCGCGGCCGTGCGGGCGGCCCTGCGCCGCTACTCGCCGCACGCGAGCGGCGCACCGCTCGACGCGCTGCGCGTCGCCGATGCCGGCGACGCGCTCGACCCGGACGCCGACGAGGGCGGCGCGACGGCGCTCGTGGCGCGCGCGGCGGCACGGGCGCGCCTCGTGATCGTCCTCGGCGGCGACAACGCGGCGACCGTGCCCGCCGCGCTCGGCGCTTGGGGCGACCGGATCGGCACCGCCGGCCTCATCACGATCGACGCCCACCACGACCTGCGCGACGGCCGCAGCAACGGCTCGCCCGTGCGACGGCTGCTCGACGCGGGCCTCGACGGCAGCCGGGTGGTGCAGCTCGGCATCCAGGACTTCGCGAACTCGCGCGCGTACGCCGAGCGCGCACGGGATGCGGGCATCCGCGTCATCGACCGCGGCGCGCTCGAGGCGCGCGACCTCCGCGAGGTCGCGGCGGATGCCGTCGCGATCGCGGCTGCGGCGGGCGGGCCCGTGCACCTCGACGTCGACGTCGACGTGTGCGATCGCGCGGTGGCGCCGGGCTGCCCGGCATCGACGCCCGGCGGCCTGAGCGCGTGGCAGCTCCGCACGCTCGTGCGCGCCATCGTGGGGCACGACGAGGTCGCGTCGCTCGACCTCGTCGAGGTCGACGCCTCGGCGGATGCCGCCGACGGCCGGACCGTGCGACTCACCGCGCTGTGCGTGCTCGAGTCGCTCGCCGCGCTCGCCGGGCGCCCGGCCGCGGGAGCAGCGCTCAGAGGCCGCGCATCGTGAACGCGGCCGTGACCAGGGAGCGGCCCGGCTCCGCGGCGAGCGCGCGCACGAGCGCGAGCCGCATCGCGAACCGGGGCCCGCTCGCCGGCGCGCCCATCGCCATGTTCCACCACGCCCGCCGCATGGCGCGCTCGGCGGCCGGGCGGCGAGCGCGCTCGTAGCGCGCGGGCCACGCGTCGGGCTCGGCCGCGAGGGACCGGTCGAGCGCGAGCGCGTCGAGCCAGCCGAGGCTCATGCCCTGCCCGCCGATCGGGCTCACCTCGTGCGCTGCGTCGCCGACGAGCGCGACGCGGCCGAGCGCGAAGCGCGCGGCGAGGCGCTGCCGGGCGACGAAGGCGCTCGTCACGGCGTCCGCCGGCAGCCGCGGCGGATCGACGAGGCGCTCGTCGAGGATCCGCTGCAGGGCCTCGGTGGCCATCCCCGGCTCGGGTCTGGCGAGCCGCGCCACCCACCGCCGCAGCCCGCCGGGCATCGGGAACGACTCGACGATGCCGTCCGCCTCGAGGTGCAGCAGCGCCGTCGCCGCGGCTCCCGTCGCGTCGGGCGCATCCGCCATCGCGTAGCCGCCGCTCCCCGGGCGGGGCCGCATCGGGATGCCGAGCAGCTGCCGCGTGGTGCTGCGGATGCCGTCGGCGCCGACCGCCCACCGCGCGGGCACGGCCGCGGACCCGCCCGCGACGCGCGTCGTGAGCTCGACGCCGTCGCCCGACTGCGCGAGCCCGACCACCTCGACGCCCTGCCGCAGCGCCTCGGGGGCGACCGACGCGAGCCGCTCGCGCAGCAGCGCCTCCGTGCGATGCTGCGGCAGCGCGAGGATCGGCTCGTCGTCGAAGCGCAGTCGCGCGAGCAGCCGGCCGCGGTGGAGCGCGACGCCGGAGCGGATGCGGGTCGCCTCCGCCCGGATCGCGTCGCCGACGCCCGCCGCGTCGAGCGCCGCGAGGCCCGGCGGGTGGATGCCGATCGCGCGCGACGCGCTCGACGGGACGGTCCGCCGCTCGAGCACGACCACGTCGGCGCCGCGCTGCGCGAGGAGGCAGGCGAGGTGCAGGCCGACGGCGCCGGCGCCGACGATGGCGACGTCGTGCTGCCGGCTCACGGCATCCGCCGCACGAGCTCCAGCCGCGACGGCACGCCCGTGCGCACGGTCCATCCCTGCGGCGCCGCGGCCGCGAGCTCCCGCGGCGTGTGGCTGCGGCGGATGGACGTGAGCCCGTCCTCGCGGATGTACGTGCCGCGCAGCAGGGTCGGCTCGAACGGCAGCGTGCCGGCCCCGAAGCCGAGGTAGGCGAGCGCCGAGCGGGCGATGTCGGCATGGACGGCGACGCCGCCGGCGGCGAGGAGCGCCTCGGAGTCGGCGAGGATCGCGCCGAGCTCGCGCGCGGTGAGGTGGTGGAGGACGTGGTTCGAGACGATGACGTCGAAGCGCTCCCCCGCCGCCACGAGGTCGCCCGTCGCGGCCTGCCGGAGCTCGAGGCCCGGCACGGGCGGCTGGGCACGCGCGTAGGCGATGGCTCGCGCATCGGGGTCGATCGCGACCACCTCGAGCCGGCCGCCGTCCCGCGCAGCCCAGCGCAGCATCCGTCGCGGCAGGTCCGCGCCGCCGGTGCCGACGTCCAGCAGCCGCACCGTCGCGCCGGCGCGCAGCCTCGGGCGCACCCACCGGCGGTAGATGGCACCGCGCCCCGAGACGACCGCGTTCACGAGGTCGAATCGCGCGTAGGTGCGCGCGAGCACCGCCGGGTCGCAGCCGGGGTCGTCCATCACCTCGCGCGCGTCGGCGTCGCGCGTGCGCAGCCAGCCCCTCCGCACGTCGCGCAGCTCAGCCTCGGACGGTGAGGAGCGCCGACTCGACGGTGAGGCCGGGACCGAACGCCATCGCCGCCACCCGGTCGCCGTCGGCCGCCGCGGGGTCGCGCAGGATGCGGTCGAGCACGAAGAGCACCGTGGCGCTCGACATGTTGCCGTAGTCGCGCAGCGTCTCGCGCGCGGGCACGAGCTGCGACTCCCCGAGCTGCAGCGTCGACTCGACGTGGTCGAGGATGCTCCGGCCGCCCGGGTGGATCGCCCAGTGCTCGATCGCGCCGCCGACGGCGCCGTCGTGCAGCGCGCCCACGAGCGGCGCCTCGGCCTCGAGCAGCGGCTCGATCGCGCCGGTGATGTGCTCGCCGATGAGCGAGGGCACCGCGTTGGAGAGCACCATCTCGAAGCCGTGGTCGCCGATCCGCCACGCCATCGCACCCTCGCCCTGCGGCGTCGTGCGGGTCGCGAAGGCGTCGAGCTCGAACGCCCGCTCCCCCGGCTCGAGCTCACGGGAGGTCACGAGGCCCGCGCCCGCGCCGTCGCCGAAGAGCGACGTGGCGACGATCGTGTCGGGGTCGTTCGAGGTGCGCAGGTGCAGGGTGCAGAGCTCGACGCTCACGACGAGCACGACAGCCTCCGGGTCGGCCTGGCACAGCTGCGTCGCGAGCCGCAGCGCCGGCATCGAGGCGTAGCAGCCCATGAACCCGAGGTGGTACCGCTGCACGCCCGCGCGCAGCCCCAGGTCGCGGGCGAGCACGAAGTCGGGGCCGGGAGCGTAGAAGCCGGTGCACGAGACGGTGATGACGTGGGTGACGTCCGCTGCCGCGATGCTCGGCACGGCCGCGAGCGCCGCGCGGCCCGCCTCGACGTAGAGCCGCGTCGCGTGCTCGGCGTAGCGGTCCATCCGCACGCTCGTGCCGGGATCGAGCAGGAGGCCGCTTGCCTGGTCGTAGAAGACGGGCTCGTCGACCGCGGGGCCGTCGAGCGTGAGCTCGGCGAGCACGGTGTAGCGGCGGTCGATGCCCGAGAGCCCGAACGATGTCGAGACGATGCGCTGCGCGAGCCGGCTGAGGCCGGGCTGCGAGCCGAACACCTCGGCCACCTCCGTCTGCACCAGCTGGGTCGGCGGCACCGCTGTGGAGAGTCCTCTGAGGCGCACGGTCATGCTTCGGAGCGTACGGGGACCTCCTGGGCATCGCTAGGGAATGGGGGACATCCCGACCACGAGCTCGCCGGCCCGCCACACGGCGCGCACGAGCGGCACGCCGGGCCGGTACGCGAGGTGCGTGACCGAGGGCGCGTCGAGCACCTGCAGGTCGGCGCGGCCCCCGGGGCGGATGCGTCCGAGCGGCAGGAGCGCGCGGCCGTCGGCCGCGATGCGCGGCGCGTCGCGGTCGAGGGACACCGCTCCCCCGAGCGTCGCCGCCCGCACCGCCTCCTCGATCGTGAGCCCCATCTGCAGCACCGCGGTCGCGACGCAGAACGCCATCGACGTCGAGTAGGAGGTGCCGGGGTTGCAGTTCGTGGCGATGGCGACGACGGCGCCCGCGTCGAGCAGCCGGCGCGCCGGGGCGAGCGGCATGCGGGTGGAGAGGTCGCACGCGGGCAGCACCGTCGCGACCGTGCCGCGCCCGCCCTGCCAGCTGTCGGCGAGCAGCGCGACCTCGTCGTCGTCGAGGAACGCGACGTGGTCGACGCTCAGCGCGCCGAGCTCGACGGCGAGCCGCACACCGGGGCCGGGGCCCAGCTGGTTGCCGTGCACGCGCAGCGCGAGCCCGCGGTCGCGCGCGGCCTCGAGCACGCGCCGCGACTGCGCCTCGTCGAACGCGCCGCGCTCGCAGAACACGTCGACCGCGTCGACGAGCGGCGCGACGGCCTCGAGCATGTCACCGGCGACGAGGTCGACGTAGGCCTCGGCCTGCGCGCCGGCGGGCACGAGGTGGGCGCCCAGGAACGTCACCGAGTCAGCGCGAGCCGCCGCGATGCGCGCGCTGCGCAGCTCGTCGGCGACGGTGAGGCCGTAGCCGGTCTTCGTCTCGAGCGCGGTCGTGCCGCCGCGCAGCGCCTCGTCGGCGAGCCGGTGCAGGTTCGCGGTGAGCTCGTCGTCGCTCGCGGCGCGGGTCGCGTCGACCGTCACGCCGATGCCGCCGGCCGCGTACGCCTGCCCCGCCATGCGCGCCTCGAACTCGGCCGTGCGGTCGCCCGCGAAGACGAGGTGGGTGTGGCTGTCGACCCAGCCGGGCAGCACGGCGCGGCCGTCGACGTCGACCCGCTCGTCGGCGGCGGGCGCGTCGGCGGCGCTCCCGACCCACGCGATCGACTCGCCCTCGAGCACGACGGCCGCGTCGCGCATCCGCCCGAGCTCGTCGTCGTTCGTGGTGAGCTCGCCGATGCCGGTGACCAGCGTCGATCGGTGCTGCGTGGCCACGTCAGCGCCGCATGGGGATCGGGATGCCGCGCTCGTCGGCCGCGGCGATCGCCTCGTCGTAGCCCGCGTCGACGTGGCGGATGACGCCCATCGCGGGGTCGTTCGAGAGCACGCGCTCGAGCTTCTCGGCGGCGAGCGCCGTGCCGTCGGCGACGGTGACCTGGCCCGCGTGGATGGAGCGGCCGATGCCCACGCCGCCGCCGTGGTGGATCGAGACCCAGCTGGCACCGGATGCGGTGTTGACGAGCGCGTTGAGCAGCGGCCAGTCGGCGATCGCGTCGGAGCCGTCCTTCATGGCCTCGGTCTCGCGGTAGGGGCTCGCGACGGAGCCCGAGTCGAGGTGGTCGCGGCCGATCACGATGGGCGCCGAGAGGGTGCCGTCGGCGACCATCTCGTTGAAGCGCAGCCCCGCGCGGTGGCGCTCGCCGGCGCCGAGCCAGCAGATGCGCGCGGGCAGCCCCTGGAACTGCACGCGCTCCTGCGCCATGCGGATCCAGCGGGCGAGATGCGCGTCCTCGGGGAAGAGCTCGAGGATCGCCTCGTCGGTCTTGCGGATGTCCTCCGGGTCGCCCGAGAGCGCCGCCCAGCGGAACGGCCCCTTGCCCTCGCAGAAGAGCGGGCGGATGTAGGCGGGCACGAAGCCGGGGAACGCGAACGCGTCGTCGAACCCGCCGAGCCTCGCCTCGGCGCGGATCGAGTTGCCGTAGTCGAAGACCTCGGCGCCGGCCGTCTGGAAGCCGACCATCGCCTCGACGTGGCGGGCCATCGACGCGCGAGCGAGCTCGGTGAAGCGCTCCGGGTCGCGGCGCCGCTCGGCGTCCCACTGCTCGAAGGCGATGCCGGAGGGCAGGTACGCGAGCGGGTCGTGGGCGCTCGTCTGGTCGGTGACGATGTCGATCGGCGCGCCCATCGCGAGCAGCTGCGGCACGACGTCGGCGGCGTTGCCGAGCAGGCCGATCGAGAGCGCCCGCCCGGCGTCCCTCGCCTCGACGGCGCGCGCGAGCGCATCCGCCACGTCCGTCGCCTCGACGTCGAGGTAGCGGTGCTCGATGCGGCGCGCGATGCGGCTCGGGTCGACCTCGAGGCAGATCGCGACGCCGTCGTTCATCGTCACGGCGAGCGGCTGCGCGCCGCCCATGCCGCCGAGGCCGGCGGTGAGGGTGATGGTGCCCGCGAGGCTCTCGCGGCCCAGCTTCCGGGCGACGGCCGCGAAGGTCTCGAAGGTGCCCTGCAGGATGCCCTGGGTGCCGATGTAGATCCAGCTGCCGGCCGTCATCTGGCCGTACATCGTGAGCCCCTCGGCCTCGAGCCGGCGGAACTCGGGCCACGTCGCCCAGTCGCCGACGAGGTTGGAGTTGGCGATGAGCACGCGCGGCGCCCACGCGTGGGTGCGCATGACGCCGACGGGGCGGCCCGACTGCACGAGCAGCGTCTCGTCGTCCTCGAGCGTCGAGAGCTCGCGGACGATCGCGTCGAACGAGGCCCAGTCGCGGGCCGCCTTGCCCGTGCCGCCGTAGACGACGAGCTCGTCGGGGTGCTCGGCGACCTCCGGGTCGAGGTTGTTCTGCAGCATGCGCAGCGCCGCCTCCTGCTGCCAGCCCTTCGTGTGCAGCTCGCTGCCGCGGTGGGCTCGGACCTCGCGTGCGCCGTCCATCATCGGTTCCCTTCGTCGGTCGGTCCTGCGGCGGTCTCGGTGGGCGCCCAGGCGTGCGCCCGGTCGAGCAGGCCCGCGGCGAACAGGGCGCCGCCGCCCACGGTGAAGGCGACGGATGCCTCGATGTCGCGGGCGAGGAAGCGGTCCGGGCCGATGCCAGGCACGATCCGGCGCAGGTGCTCGATCACGCGGCCGGTGCGGGGCGCCGCTGGGGCATCGCGCAGCTCGATGCCGCGCGCCGCCGTCATGAGCTCGATCGCCAGCACCCGGCCGAGGCCGTCGATGGCGCGGCGCAGCTTGCGCGCGCCGCCCCAGCCCATCGAGACGTGGTCCTCCTGCATCGCGCTCGACGGGATCGAGTCGACGGATGCGGGCACGGCGAGCCGCTTGAGCTCCGACACGATGCCGGCCTGGGTGTACTGCGCGATCATGAGGCCCGAGTCGACGCCGGGGTCGTGCGCGAGGAACGGCGGGAGCCCGAAGGAGCGCGACGGGTCGAGGAAGCGGTCGCTGCGCCGCTCGCTCATCGAGGCGACGTCGGCGATCGAGATGGCGAGGAAGTCGAGCACGGCGGCGACGGGCGCGCCGTGGAAGTTGCCGTTCGAGACGACGCGGCCGTCGGGCATGACGACGGGGTTGTCGATCGCGCTCGCGAGCTCGATCTCGGCGACCCGGGCGGCGTGGGCCGCGGTGTCGCGCGCCGTGCCGTGCACCTGTGGCGCGCAGCGCAGCGAGTAGGCGTCCTGCACGCGCAGGTCCTCCGGGCCCTTGTGGCTCGCGACGATCGGGCTGTCGGCGAGCAGTGCGGCGATCTGCGCCGCGCTCGTCGCCTGCCCGGGATGCGGCCGCAGCGCCATGAGGTCCGCGGCGAACGGCGCGTCCGTGCCGAGCAGCCCCTCGACGCTCATGGCGGCCGCGAGGTCCGCGGTGTCGAGCAGCTTGTCGAGGTCGGCGAGCGCGAGGCACAGCATCGCGAGCATGCCGTCGGTGCCGTTGACGAGCGCGAGCCCCTCCTTCTCGGCGAGCACGACGGGCGTGAGGCCCGCCTCGTCGAGCGCTCGCGACGCATCCATCGTCACGATCTCGACGGTGTGCGGCTCCGCACCCGGGCGCTCCACCTGCACCGTGCCCTCCCCCATCGCCGCGAGCGCGACGTGCGACAGCGGGGCGAGGTCGCCCGAGCAGCCCAGCGAGCCGTACTCGCCGATGACCGGGGTGATGCCGGCGTTGAGCATCGCGGCGTAGAGCTCGGCCGTCGCGCGGCGGATGCCCGTGCGGCCGGTCGCGAGCGTCTGCAGCCGCAGCAGCATGAGGCCGCGCACGACCTCGCGCTCGACGGCCTCGCCGCTCGAGGCCGCGTGCGAGCGGATGAGCGACTGCTGCAGGCGCGTGCGGTCCTCGGGCGCGATCGCCGTGTTCGCGAGCGCGCCGAAGCCGGTCGAGATGCCGTAGTGCGGGCGGCTGTCGGCGGCGAGCGCGTCGATGACCGAGCGGGCGGCGTCGATCCGCTCGAGGGCGGCCGGGCTCAGCGCGACGGGCGCGTCGAAGCGGGCGACCTGCACCACCTGGTGCCGCGTGAGGGGGGCGTCTCCGATGACCACGTGCATGGCCCCATTCCACCCCCGGCCGCCGCTCGCCGCATCCGCCCACCGCGCATTGCCGTCTGAGATCTCAGACCCTCCGCTACGCTCGCTGCCATCGGGTGGTCACGACACGCCGTGCGCCAGGTCACCTGAGCGGCGTGTCGTGACCACCCGCCGCACCGCGCGAGCGGCGGGCCGGGATGGAGATGGAGGTGTGCATGGGGGTGCCGCGGATGCCGGCGGCGCGCAGCGCGCTGCGCGTGCTGTCGCTGCTCGCCGAGCAGGCCGGCCCGGTGCGAGCCTCGACGATCGCGCGCGAGCTGGGGCTGCCGCGGTCGAGCGCGTACCAGCTGCTGCAGGTGATGCGCGACGAGGGCTTCCTCGTGCACTACCCCGAGCTGGGCGCGTGGGGCCCGAGCGCCCGGGTGCAGCAGATCGGCTCCCGCGTGGCCGCCGCGACCCGGCTCGAGCGCCTCGCGCAGCCCATCCTCGACCGGCTCGTCGCGGGAGCGGCCGTGCCCGCGACGAGCCACCTCGCGGTGCTCGCCGGCAGCGACGTCGCATACGCGGGGCGCGGCGAGGGCAGGCGCTCGCCCATGACCGTCTCGCGGGTGGGCGTGCGGCTGCCGGCCGTGCGCACGGCCACCGGCCGCGCGATGCTCGCTGCCCTCGGCGACGACCAGGTGCGCGCCCTGCTCCCGCGCGACCGCGACCTCGAGGGCGAGCAGCCCTCGACGCGCGCCGCGCTCACGTCGCTGCTCGCGGGCGTGCGGCGGCGCGGCTGGGCGACCGAGCGGGGCGAGGTCGATGCCGCGTACGGCTCGGTCGCCGCGGCCGCGCGCGACGCTGCGGGGTACCCGGCGGCCGCCGTCGGCCTCACGTTCCGGCTGATCGACGTCGGCGACGACGGATGGGCGAGGCTCGGGGATGCGTGCGCGTCGGCCGCCGCCGAGCTCACGCGCAGGCTCGGCGGCGGCTGAGCAGCGTCAGCGCGGCACGCCGCCGTCGTACGGGTCGTCGAGCCCGCTGACGTCGTCGCCGCCCGACGGGGGCCGCAGCACGCCGGGACCCTGCGGGGCGTCCGGGCCCGAGGGCGCACCCGGGACGGCGGGCGCGCCCGGGGCACCCGGCGCATCCGGCATCACCGGCACCTCCGGCGCGTCGGGGCCGGTGGGTGCGTCGGGCGCTCCGGGTCCCGGCTCGAGCGGCTCGTCCGGCACGTCCGGGGCGGCGGCCCGCTCGGCCTCGAGCTCGGCGATGCGCGCCTTCTGCGCGTCGATCCTGTCGAGGCCGTCCTGCACGCTGCGCGTGTAGCGCTCGCCGGTCGCCTCGGCGACGAAGTCGGCGTCGCCGTCGTACTCCATGTTCGGGTCGGGCACGCCGGGCTCGCCGCCGGTCGGCACCGGCGGCTGGTCGCCACGGGTGTTGCCCGGCACGTCGTCACCGTCGAGCGGACCGGCCGCGTCCTCGCCGGGCAGCGGCGCCCGACCGGTCTCGCCGTGCCCTGCCGACGTCGCCGCGTCCGCGCCGGACCGCGTCGGGGCATCACGCGCGCCGGAGCGCGTCGGGGCGTCACGCGTGTCGGCGCGCGTCGGCGCGGCATGCGCGTCGGCGCGCGTCGCCCCGCCGCGTCGCTCGGAGCTGGCCGCTCCGGTCTCGGCCGCCGTGCGCAGCGGCTTCTCGTCGTCGAGCGGCTGGTCCCCGCCGTCGCGGATCGGGCTGTCTGCCATGGTCGCACCTCTCGTCTCCGGGCCGGCACCGATGCACCGGCTGAGCCCCAGCCAACCGGATCGGTGCTGGACGCGCCATGGACGAGCCGGCCGTCAGCGCGAGACGAGCCACCAGATGCCCGCGACGGCTTGCGCGATCGCGATGACGACGGCGATCGCGACCAGGGTGAGGTGCACGGTCAGGAACCGCGTCGGCTTGCCTGCCGCGTCGCGGGCGCGCGGATCGGCGGCGACCCGCCGCAGGAACGCCGGCCACACGACGACGCTGAACGCGGCGCCGACGAGCAGCAGGACCGCGCCGACCGTCCCGACCGGGTCAGCCACGGGCGAGCACCTCGGCGAGCGTGGGCGCGGCGAGGTCCTTCTCGCTGATGCGCGCCCGGTCCTCGACGTCCACCGGCAGCGGCCAGTCGATGCCGAGCGCCGGGTCGAGCGGCGTGATCGCGACGCCCGTCATGCCCGGCACCCACTCCTCGGTGAAGCAGTAGACGTACTGCGTGGGAGTGTCCCCCGTCGACTGGAAGCCGTTGCAGACGCCCTCGGGCACGATGATCTGCACGCCGGGCTCGAGCGCGGTCTGGAAGACGGCGCCGCACGTCGACGACTCGGGCCGCGCATCCACCCACGCGCCCCACGCGGTGCCGTGCGCGATGGCGATGAGCTTCGTCATCGACTCGCCGTGCATGCCGCGGATGGCGCCGGGGTTCGTCTGCGTGACGTTCACCTGCTTGAAGGACGGGAGCGGGATGCCCGCCGCCTCGAAGGCGGATGCGCGGTAGAACTCGCGCACCGTGCCGCGATCCTCGATCACCTGCTTCATGCGGATGAGGGCGAGGCCCTCGATGGTCGTCTGCTGCGTCTCGAACTCGATGATCTCCACCACGCGTCCAGGCTATGGCAGAGCGCTCGAGGCGGATGCGCTCAGCGCTGCGGGGCGTCGTCCCCGCGGCTCCACGCGATCCGGATGAGCCGTCGCAGGACGTCCTCGTCCACCTGCTCGAGCCGCTTGACGTAGATGCATCCGGCTCCCTCGGTGTACGCGCCGAGCTCCGGCAGCAGCGCCGCGCCCTCGGGCCGGTCCTTGAGCCCGTAGAGCGTCAGCGCGCCCTTGCGCGGCGAGAAGGCGACCTTCGGCCAGTCACCCTGCGCCGTCGACGTGCGCGACTGCGACGCGTAGCGGAACGAGCCGAACCCCACCATCGAGGGGCCCCACATCACCGGCTCGGCGCCGGTCTCCTCGCGCATGATCGCCGCGAGCCGATGCCCCTCCTCGACGCGTCGCGCCGGCTGCGCCGCGTCCAGGAAGTCGGGCACGCTCGCGTCGGTCGGCCGCGTCTTCGCCTCTGCCACGACCCCATCCTCCGCGCCGTGGCGATCCGCGTCCAGTCGGATTCAGGTCGGCATGGCGGCGAGCCGCGCGCGCACGGCGGCGGCGAGCTCGCTCGGCCACCACGGCTGCTCACCCGCCACGCGCTCCGCCAGGCGCGCGAGGTCGAGGGCGGCCCCTGCGTCGCCCCGGGCGAGGATGCCGTCCAGCGCTCCTGCGAGCGGCGGGTCGGCGCGCTCGACCCGGCGCCACGGGTCCTGCGGGTCGGGCTCCCGCCCGGGCTGCGCGAGCGAGGCGAGCGCGAGCAGCGCGCCCACGGCGTCGACGAGGTGGCGTCTCGCGACGAGACCCTCACCGCGCGCGGCGCGACCGCCGCCGACGAGCAGCGCGCGATGCATGCCGGTGGCGATCGTGCGGGGGTCGCGCGGCGGCGGCGCGAGGGTCGGGCGAATGCGCTCCGCGAGGTCGCCGAGGCGGTCGACGGCGATGCGGTGGGCACCGCTGCGGCTGCCGGCGAGCTGCTCCGGCGTGAAGACGGCGTACTCGAGCAGGTGGCCGTCGTCGTAGACGACCCAGGCGCCGTGCTCCGTGTCGCGCTCATGGACGGCGATGGCGACGTCGCGAGCCGGCAGCCAGGCGGTGCCGCTGCGCAGCCGCTCGAGCGCGCTCGGCTCGGCGATCACGAAGAAGTCGTGATCGCTCCACTCGTCGGGCGGATGCGTCGTCGCGGCCGTGCTGCCGAGCAGCACGAGGCCGAGCACCCCGTCGGCGTCCGCCGCCCAGGCTGCCAGCCGCGCCGTGAAGTCGTCGAAGTCGTCGCGCCGCACGCTGCGACCATAGCGCGCACGACGAAGGGGGCCCGGCCGAAGCCGGACCCCCCTCGAGCAGCAGTCAGATGACTACTTGATGATCTTCGTGACCGTGCCGGCGCCGACCGTGCGGCCACCCTCGCGGATGGCGAAGCCGAGGCCCTCCTCCATGGCGATCGGCTGGATCAGCTCGACCGTCATGTCGGTGGTGTCGCCGGGCATGACCATCTCGGTGCCCTCGGGCAGCGAGATGACGCCGGTGACGTCGGTGGTGCGGAAGTAGAACTGCGGGCGGTAGTTCGTGAAGAACGGGTTGTGACGGCCGCCCTCGTCCTTGGCGAGGATGTACGCCGTGCCCTCGAAGTTCGTGTGCGGCGTGACCGAGCCCGGCTTCACGACGACCTGGCCGCGCTCGACGTCCTCGCGCTTGGTGCCGCGGAGGAGCAGACCGCAGTTCTCGCCGGCCCACGCCTCGTCGAGCTGCTTGTGGAACATCTCGATGCCCGTGACCGTGGTCTTCTGCGTCGGGCGGATGCCGACGATCTCGACCTCGGAGTTGATCGCGAGCGTGCCGCGCTCGGCGCGACCCGTCACGACCGTGCCACGGCCGGTGATGGTGAAGACGTCCTCGATCGGCATGAGGAAGGGCTTGTCGCGGTCGCGGACCGGGTCCGGGATGCTGTCGTCAGCGGCCTGCATGAGCTCGACGATCGCGTCGACCCACTTCTCGTCGCCCTCGAGCGCCTTGAGCGCCGAGACGCGGACGACGGGGGCGTTGTCGCCGTCGAAGTCCTGGCTCGAGAGCAGCTCGCGGACCTCGAGCTCGACGAGCTCCAGGATCTCCTCGTCGTCCACCATGTCGGACTTGTTGAGCGCGACCATCAGGTACGGCACGCCGACCTGCTTGGCGAGCAGCACGTGCTCGCGCGTCTGCGCCATGGGGCCGTCGGTGGCGGCGACCACGAGGATCGCGCCGTCCATCTGCGCAGCACCCGTGATCATGTTCTTGATGTAGTCAGCGTGACCAGGAGCGTCGACGTGCGCGTAGTGGCGCTTCGGCGTCTCGTACTCGATGTGCGAGATGTTGATCGTGATGCCGCGCTGGCGCTCCTCGGGAGCGGAGTCGATCGACGCGAAGTCGCGCTGCACGTTGGTGGCCGACGGGTACTTGTCTGCCAGGACCTTCGAGATCGCAGCCGACAGCGTCGTCTTGCCGTGGTCGACGTGACCGATCGTTCCGATGTTGACGTGCGGCTTGGTCCGCTCGAACTTGGCCTTAGCCACTGTGTCCTCCTAGGACTGTTCTCATGATTGCACCGCCGCGTCGCGGCAGAGCGTTCGGGTGGTGGTGATCTATCGTACTTCGGCCGCGGGCCTCAACGAAAACCGCGGGCGGGCGGTGCCCCGGGGCGGCCTCTCGGCCGCCCCGCGGGTCACTCGCCCTTGCTCTTCTGGACGATCTCGTCCGAGACTGCGCGAGGCACCTCGGCGTAGGTCGAGAACTCCATCGAGTAGACGGCACGGCCCGAGGTCTTCGACCGCAGGTCGCCGACGTAGCCGAACATCTCGGACAGCGGCACGGAGGCCTTGATGACCTTCACGCCCTGCGCGTCGTCCATCGACTGGATCTGCCCGCGACGCGAGTTCAGGTCGCCGATGACGTCGCCCATGTACTCCTCGGGCGAGCGGACCTCGACGGCCATGATCGGCTCGAGCAGCACGGGCTGCGCCTTGCGTGCAGCCTCCTTGTAGGCCATCGAACCGGCGATCTTGAACGCCATCTCCGAGGAGTCGACGTCGTGCGCGGCGCCGTCGAGCAGCGTCGCCTTGATGCCGACCGTCGGGAAGCCTGCCAGCACGCCGACCTGCATGGCGTCCTGCATGCCCGCGTCGACCGAGGGGATGTACTCACGAGGGATGCGACCGCCGGAGACGGCGTTCACGAACTCGTAGCTCTCCTCGCCCGACAGGTCCAGCGGCTCGAGCTTGATCTGGATCTTCGCGAACTGGCCGGAGCCGCCCGTCTGCTTCTTGTGCGTGTAGTCGAACTTCGCGACGGTGCCCTTGATGGTCTCGCGGTACGCGACCTGGGGCTTGCCGACGTTCGCCTCGACCTTGAACTCGCGCTTCATGCGGTCGACGAGGATGTCGAGGTGGAGCTCGCCCATGCCCTTGATGACCGTCTGACCGGTCTCCGGGTTGTTCTCGGTCCGGAAGGTCGGGTCCTCCTCCGCCAGCTTCTGGATGGCGAGGGAGAGCTTCTCCTGGTCGGCCTTCGTCTTCGGCTCGATCGCGACCTCGATGACCGGGGCCGGGAACGTCATCGACTCGAGGACGACCTGGTTGGCCGGGTCGCTCAGCGTGTCGCCCGTCGTCGTGTCCTTGAGGCCGATCACCGCGTAGATGTGGCCCGCGGTCATCGACTCGACCGGGATCTCCTTGTTGGCGTGCATCTGGAAGATCTTGCCGATGCGCTCCTTCTTGCCCTTGGTCGAGTTCGCGACCGCGGCACCGGAGGGCACGTGGCCCGAGTAGACGCGCACGTACGTGAGGCGACCGAAGAACGGGTGCACGGCGACCTTGAACGCGAGCGCCGCGAAGGGCTCGTCGCGATCGGCGTGGCGCTCGATGATGACTTCCTCGTCGCGCACGTCGTGACCGGGGATGGCCGGCACGTCGAGCGGCGTCGGCAGGTAGTCCACGACCGCGTCGAGCATCGGCTGCACGCCGCGGTTCTTGAACGCCGAGCCGCAGAGCACGGGGTAGATCTCCGAGGCGACCGTCATCTTGCGGATGGCTGCCTTGATCTCGGCGACCGTCAGCTCCTCGCCCTCGAAGTACTTCTCCATGAGCGCGTCGTCCGTCTCGGCGACGGTCTCGAGGAGCGCCTTGCGGTACTCGTCGGCCTTCTCCTTGAGGTCGGCCGGGATCTCCTCGATCGCGTACTCGGCGCCCATCTTGACGTCACCCTTGGAGTCGCCTCGCCAGGTCTTCGCCTTCATCTCGACCAGGTCGACGACGCCCTCGAAGGCGCTCTCGGAGCCGATCGGCAGCTGGATGACCAGCGGCCGAGCGCCGAGGCGGTTGATGATCGTGTCGACCGTGAAGTAGAAGTCGGCACCCATCTTGTCCATCTTGTTGACGAAGCAGATGCGGGGCACGTCGTACTTGTCGGCCTGGCGCCAGACGGTCTCGGACTGGGGCTCGACGCCCTCCTTGCCGTCGAAGACGGCGACCGCGCCGTCGAGCACGCGGAGCGAGCGCTCGACCTCGACCGTGAAGTCGACGTGGCCGGGGGTGTCGATGATGTTGATCTGGTTGTTGTCCCAGAAGCACGTCACGGCGGCAGACGTGATCGTGATGCCGCGCTCCTGCTCCTGCTCCATCCAGTCGGTCGTCGAGGCGCCGTCGTGGGTCTCGCCGATCTTGTGGTTGACGCCCGTGTAGAACAGGATGCGCTCGGTCGTCGTGGTCTTGCCGGCATCGATGTGGGCCATGATGCCGATGTTGCGGACCTTGTTCAGGTCGGTGAGCACGTCCTGTGCCACAGGGTTCCTCCGATGAGTGGATGGAGCGGGGTAGTTGAGGTTGTCGCGCGAGCGGGGGTCCCGACCTGGGCCGGGACCCCCGTCACGTGATCACCAGCGGTAGTGCGCGAAGGCCTTGTTCGACTCGGCCATCTTGTGCGTGTCCTCGCGGCGCTTCACCGCGGCGCCGAGGCCGTTGGAAGCGTCGAGGATCTCGTTCATGAGGCGCTCGGTCATGGTCTTCTCGCGACGCGCCTTGGCGTAGGAGACGAGCCAGCGCAGCGCGAGCGTGTTCGCACGGTGCGGCTTGACCTCGACGGGGACCTGGTAGGTCGAGCCGCCGACGCGGCGCGACTTCACCTCGAGGGTCGGACGGATGTTGTCGAGACCCTTCTTGAGCACGACGACCGCGTCCTGGCCGGACTTGGTGCCGACACCGGCGAGCGCGCCGTAGACGATGCGCTCGGCGAGGCCCTTCTTGCCGTCGAGGAGGATCTTGTTGACGAGCTGCGAGACGATCTGAGCGCCGTAGACGGGGTCGGCAACGACCGGGCGCTTGGGAGCGGGACCCTTGCGAGGCATTACTTCTTCTCCATCTTCGCGCCGTAGCGGCTGCGAGCCTGCTTGCGGTTCTTCACTGCCTGGGTGTCGAGCGCGCCGCGCACGATCTTGTAGCGCACACCGGGGAGGTCCTTCACACGACCGCCGCGGACGAGCACCATCGAGTGCTCCTGGAGGTTGTGGCCCTCACCGGGGATGTAGGCCGTGACCTCGGTGCCGTTCGAGAGCTTCACGCGGGCGACCTTGCGGAGCGCCGAGTTCGGCTTCTTCGGGGTGGTGGTGTAGACGCGGGTGCAGACGCCGCGCTGCTGGGGGTTCGCCTTCAGAGCGGGCGCCTTGGTCTTGGAGACCTTCGGCGACCGACCCTTGCGGACCAGCTGCTGGATAGTGGGCACGTTGCTTCTTCCTGCTGCACGGTGACAGCGATTCGATTGGTTCGCCGGCTGCGCCGGCTCCATCGGTGATCCACCTCGCGCTCTCGCGCGCTCCTCGCGGGTGGTGGATATGCCGTGGGGGATCGCGGACTCGAGTCCGCGGCCCAAGTGCTGCTCGCCCGAGCCCTGCGCATGACGCAGGGCGCGCGTGTGCGCACACCCGATCAAGGATAGGGGTACCTCGCGTGCACGGTCAAGCGTCGGCGCTCAGCTCTGCCGCCGACCCGCGCAACGGCTCGAGGCGAGCCCGCAGGCGCTCAGCGCTGCGTCAGCCGCTCCCGGTCGATCCGCCACCACTCGCCGAGCGGCGCGGCATCCGCGCGGGCGGATTCGCTCGCGTCGAGGAGCTGGCGCTCCTGCAGCACCTCGAGCACGGCTCGACGCTCCTCCCGGAGCGCGGCCTGCTCGTCGCTAGGGAGCTCGCGCATGCGCTGCGCGAGCGCGAGCTGCCGGCCCTCCCAGCGGGTCGTCGAGGACGACGCCACGAGCTGAGCGACGAGCGAGACGGCGCCGATGAGGCCCGTGAGCGCGATCGGGAGCGCGACGGCCTGGAAGTCGGACGGCAGCATGAGCGACGAGAACCACCACAGCGCGAGCCCCGCGGCGACGACGGCGATGGCGGCCGCCACGCGACCCGCGGTCTCGCGCTGCCGCTCGGCGCGCCACCAGTCGATGAGGATCCAGAGCTGCCCGATCGCGCCGATCGCGAAGCAGATGAGGGAGACCGTGAGCAGGCCCTGCCCACGGAAGCCCTCGGACTCGGTCGACCACCCGAAGTCGGTGCCGCCGACCGGAGCGAGGAGGCCGGCGAACGGCGCGATCATCGCGGCGCCCTTCGCGAGGCCGAGCCACGCCGCGGTGTTCGCGCGCGAGCGGAGGGTCGGCACGCGCCGGGCGACGAGGCCCTCGAGCGACGCGAGGCGCACCCCGTTCGCGAAGTCCGCGCGTCTCGCCTCACGGACGGCGTCGCTGCCCGCATCCCCTGCCGCGCTCATCGGCCGCGCTCCGGTCGCACCCAGCGCACGGTCGACGCGCACACGTCGAAGAGCGCGTGCAGCGCCGACGCGACGTCGCTCGATCGCGGGAGCCCGCTCGGTCGCCCGTAGGTCGCGACGAGCTCGAGCGCGCGAGCCCGCCGGCTCCCCGGCATCGGCGTGACGTAGTGCGTCGACGAGACGACGATCGTCTCACCGTCCAGCTCGCGCTCCGTCTCGGTCTCGAAGCGGATCGTGCGGAGGTCGCCGAAGAGCGGCTCGGCGCCGTACGTGCGGATGGCGTGCGTGACGTAGTCGTCGAGCGTCGCGCCGGGCTCGGCCTTCCGCAGCACCGCCATGATCGTCGTCGGCGTCTCGACGTACCCTCGCCCCTCGGGGTCCATCGGCATGAAGACGGCCGCCGCACCGCCCTGGCGCATCTGCTCGAAGCTCTCGGTGAGCATGCGCCGCAGGCCGACCATGAGGTCGGGACGGCCCGTCTGCATCATCCTCGAGCGGAGCCGGTCCTGGAGCAGGGCCTCGGCGGCCTCGTCGGTCGAGAAGCGCTCCCAGCCGTCGGGCACGCGGAGCTCGAACTCGAGCTCCGCGCTCGCGCCCAGCTCCTCGCGGAGGGAGATGCGCGTGGCGGTGGCGCGCTCCTCGTCGACGGCTCGTGCCGTGGCGTCGGTCATCGTGCCTCGCGATCGTCGAGCGAGCCGTCGGCGGCAGCAGCGTCGGGTCGGATGCCGGCCGACCGCAGGCGCAGCTCGGTCCACACCTCGTCGTCGGTGATGGCGTGCTCCGACGGCGCGGCGCGGAAGGGCGCCCCGCCCGGCAGCGTGATCGCGAGCGTGCCGATGAGGCCGTGCAGCCCTGGCAGGATCCGCACGAGGAGGTCGAGCGGCAGCGTCTCGACCAGCACGATGACCGCGGTGCGGCCGTCCGCGAAGACGGCGCACCAGTCGACGAGCGTGACGGGGTTGGCGTCGGCGGTGTCGCGCATGCGCACGCACATGATGCCCGGACCGATGCCTGCGTCGTCGTACCCGACGATGCCGAAGCCGGCGGCGCGCCAGTCGGGGAGCGTCGCAGGGTCGATCATCGAGATCTGGATGCGCGCGCGCACCGGCCGGAAGATCGGCCACGCCTCGAACACCATGTGCGCGTCGGGGCGGTCGTCGAGCGAGCCCTCGAGCATGAGCGTCGCGCGCGACTCGGCGACGTCATCCCAGCTCTCGCCCCAGGCGTCGCGGAGCGCGCCGAGGGCCTCCTCGACCCACGCGTCGCGCTCCGCCGGCGGCATGCGCTCGGGGATGCGGATCCACCCGGGTTCGGTCGTCGTGGCCTGGATGGATCCAGCGGCGGTAGGTGTCACGGGCGCGACCATAGCAGGGCGGTTCCGGCTACCAGATCGTGCGCGTGACGGGGTTGCTGTTGCGCCAGCTCGTCTCGTCGCCGCCCGTCACGGCGTTCTCGACCTTGGTCGCCCACCCCTCGACGCGGAAGACGTGGTTGGGCAGCGACCACGCGGTCTCGTAGATCGCGCTGCCGCCGCGGATGGGGATCTCAGAGACCCAGTCGGACCAGCGCGGGTTCGCGCGGTCGCGGAAGTTCTTCATGTCGAAGTTGTCGGTCCAGACCTTCTTCCAGCCGTCGCCGTCCTTGCCCGTGAGCAGCCTCGACGCGACGTCCTTCCAGCCGGCGTTGCCGGTCAGCGCGCTGAAGCCGTCCTGCGGGAACTTCTTCGCCGCGTCGATGGCATCGGTGTAGGTCGCGTTGCCCTTGAAGGGGAAGTTCTTGAACATCTCCTTCGCGAAGTCGCCTCGCTGCCCGGTCTGGAAGAGCTTGCCGGCCTTGCCGAACGGGATGACGTCGACGAGGGCCCACGCGACGTCGCCCCCCGTCTTGTCGCCGTAGAGCGCCTGCACGATCGTCACGACGAGCGCGACCACGGCGATCGCGGCGGCGATCGCCGCGAGGATGGGCCCGCCGATCACGAGCGCGAGGATGCCGACGACGAGTCCGGCCCAGCTGAGCACCTCGGCGAAGGCGTTCAAGCCCTCCTTGAACTTCTCCCACCTCGAGTCCTTGAGGTCCTCGCTGAAGCCGTCGTCGAGCGTCGCGACAGCGTGGTCCCACGCCGTCTCCCAGGTGTCGTAGGCCGCGTCGTAGGCGTCGCCCGCGTCGATCCAGTCGTTCCACGCCTGCTCCTTGGCGGCGTCCTCGGCCTCGTGCTGCTCCGCCTCAGGGGAACCGGCATCCGGCTCACCGATGCCGAGGAAGTAGGAGCGGCCGTTGCGGTCGCCCGGCAGGCTCGTGTACGTCGTCCAGGCATCCTGGGCCGTCTGCTGCCGGGTGTTGATCTGCGTGCTGATGGTGTCGCGCACTTCGGCGCCGTACCCCTTGAGCGCCATGCCGATGGGCTTGTACAGCTCGCCGGCGAGGGCGAGCTGCACGTGCGCGTCGCCCACCTTGACGCGCAGCGCCTCGACAGCCTTGCCCTGCTGCCCGTCGCTGCCGTTCGCGAGGGTCTCCATGATCCCCGCGGCGGTGTCCATGTACTGCCCCAGGTACCAGATGTCCCAGCCGAGCGAGACGATGTCGCTCCCGTCCTGCTCGAACTGCTGGATCTGCCGGGTCTTCGGGGTGTACGGCCAGGTGCTCATGCCCTCGTCCTTCGGCGTGCGTCGGTGGTGGTCTGGGTGCTCACGATGCCGGCGGCTGCTCGCCGGACTCGAACTTCGCGGCGGCGTCCGTGTCGAATCTCTGATACTCGTCGTACAGCGCCTGCCCGTGATCGCGGATGCCGATGAGCGACTCCGTGAGCTTGCCGCGCTTGTAGCTCCAGCGCGACTCGGCCTCGCTCGCCTTGGCGGTGAGCTCCGAGCGCCCGAAGGGGTAGCCGACGGCGTCGCGGATCTGGTCCGACCGGTCCCCCGAGCTCTCGAACTCGGTGATGATGCTGTTCAGGCGCTCGACGAGTCGCTCCAGCTCCCCGTACTTGATGAGCACATCGTTCATCGAGATCTCCTCGGTTCCTTCGGCGGCAAGGGTGCCGCTGATGCAAATCTAGGTGGGTCGGCCCGCCCGGTCGATGGGGAGACCTGCCCATGACCGCGGCTGGGCCGTACACGGGCGAGGAGGGGGCCGCAGCTGCGGCCCCCTCCTCGTGCACTCGAGGCTCAGCCGCCGGCGAGCGCCGTGTCGGTGTCCTTGATGGCCTGCGACATGTCGCGGAGCGCCTGCGCCATGTCCTCGACGCCCTGCGCGGCCTCCTTGAGGCCGTCCGTCAGGTCCTGGTAGCCGTCCCGGTACTTGCCCGACGCCTTCTCGGTCTTGAAGCCGTCCTCCACCAGCTCGTCGACGTAGCCCTGCAGCTTGGTGAGCAGGTCGTCGATGTCGGTCTTGCCGGTGTCGAGGTTGGAGGCCGTGGTCTCCATCTCGTCGTACGTTGCGCCGAAGTCACTCATCGGTGGTCGCCTTTCTCAGGAAGAGTCGTGGCCCCAGTCCGGACCATCTGCGTCCAACCTAGGAACAGCCCCCTGGGAGTGCAATGGGGAGACCTACCCATGCACGGCCGTCATCGCAGCGTCCTGAGCGCCCTCCGGCACGAACGGCATCTGCAGCGCGACCGCGCGGCCGTGCTGCACGAAGATGCCCCGGCCGACGGGGAACTCCGAGCGCTTCACCCTCGGGAACGGCACCTTGAAGATGCTGTCGCCGTCGAAGGCGTCGGGCTGCAGCGCGATGCCCTGCCTGCCTGCCTTCCACTCGCCGAGCGCGCCGCTGCTGCTGCCGGCGCGCGAGATGTCCGCCTCGCCGAAGAGCACGTGGTCGCTGTTGTTCACCGCCGCCATGAGCGCGCGCACCGCGCGCTCCGAGGGCCCGTCGTTGAGCTGCGCGACGTCCTCGACGACGATCGCGATCCTGCCGGGCACGGACTCGTCGACGACGAGCTCCGCGAGCTCCTTCGCGAGCGCGTCGACCTCGTCGGGACGCACCGCGCTCCGGATCCATGGACGGAAGCCGGCCAGCTGCGCGCGCCGCCCCCCGAAGTGGAAGAGCTTCACCTCGGGGTCGAAGCGCTCCATGGCTCGCACGAGCGATCGCAGCGCGCTCGTGCGGCCCGACTGCGGCGGTCCGACGATCGTGAAGGTGCCGAGCGGCTCGAAGGGCCGCGGCGCGAGCGTGTCCTCCGCGACGCCGAACACCGGCATGCCGTCGATCGAGGCGGGCATCTCGGCCTGCGCGACGAGCGTCGGCAGCGCGCCGATCTCCTCGACGTCCGGGGCGCCGCGCTCGCGCAGCCCCCTGCCGAGCTCGTCGAGCAGGGCGGCCTGCTCGGCGACGTTCGCCGTGCCGCCGATGATGGCGAGCTGCGTCTCGGCGCCGTCGAAGATCGCGCGACCCGCGGGTGAGGTGTCGTCGAGCACGTCGCGGTCGACGCCGAGGTACAGGTAGCCGTTCGGGTCGGCCAGCCGCAGCACCACGCGGCGCGAGATGTTGGCCGTGACGTTGCTCGAGAGCGACCCGGGCCGATCGGCTGCGATGACGGCGTGCACGCCGAGGTTGCGACCCTCGCCGATGATCCGCATGAACATCCGGTAGTACGGCGAGCGGGCCGTCTGGATCTCCCAGTCCTTGCGGAACTCGGGGAAGTTGTCGACGAGCACGAAGATGCGGGTCGCGTCGGGCTCGGCGATCGTGCGGAACTCCCCGAGGCTCGACGCGTCCGCGGCGGCGAACGCACGGGCCCTGCGATCGAGCTCGCGGTCGATGGAGCGCAGCAGGCGCTGGACGCGCTCGACGTCGTCGCCCTCGATCACCGAGCCGACGTGCGGCAGGCGCTCGATGGATCGCAGCGATCCCGAGCCGAAGTCGAGGCCGTAGACCTCGGCTCGCCCGAGCTCGGGCCGCATGCCCGCGACGGTGCCGACGGTCTTCAGCAGCGCCGACTTGCCCGAGCCGGAGGCGCCGAAGACGAGCATCGAGCCGTCCTTGTCGGGCTCGAAGTAGGCGGGCAGCTGCTGCTGCCGCTCCGGGAGGTCCGACAGCCCGAGCAGCACCCGGCCGTCGCCCTCCAGCAGCTCGGGGCGCAGGTCGATCGTCGACGGCAGGTCGTCGAGCCACGGTCGTCGCGGCGCGGGGATGGAGGCCGCGGCGGATGCCGCGATGAGCGTGCGCACGATGCGCTTCTGGTCGTTGGGTCCGAGGTCCTGGTCGTGCGAGTCCGACTCCGCGACGCGCTCGACCTCCCAGTCCGGGGTCGACCCGAAGCGCAGCTCCGCGACCCGCACCTCCGCCGCGACGGCCTCGTCCTGGCTCGACCACCCGCCGGCGTACGCCGACTGGAAGGGCACGAGGCGGCCTGGGCCCGTCTTCGCGATGCCGCGGCCCGGCAGGCTCGGGTCGAACGAGGCCGCGACCGGGTCGTCGACGACGTCCTTGGAGTCGGACTCGTCGGCCATGCGCAGCGCCACGCGCAGGTTCGTGTTGGCGCGCAGGTTGTCCTTGATGACGCCCGCCGGCCGCTGCGTGGCCATGATGAGGTGGATGCCGAGCGAGCGCCCGCGCTGCGCGATGTCGACGACGCCGTCGACGAACTCCGGCACCTCCTTCGCGAGCGCCGCGAACTCGTCGATCACGAGCACGAGCGCGGGCGGCGTCTCAGGGTCCTGCCGCTTCTCGAGCTCGAGCAGGTCCTTCGCCTTCTTCCGGTTGAACAGGTGCTCGCGGTGATGCAGCTCGGCCTTGAGGCTCGTGAGCGCGCGCCGCACGAGGTGCGGGCTGAGGTCGGTGACGAGACCCACGCAGTGCGGCAGCTCGACGCAGTCGGCGAAGGCGGACCCGCCCTTGTAGTCGACGAACAGGAACGTCACGCGGTCGGGGCTGTGGGCCGCGGCCATGCCGAGCACCCACGCCTGCAGGAACTCCGACTTTCCGGCACCGGTGGTGCCGCCGACGAGGGCGTGCGGCCCCTGCGTGCGCAGGTCGAGCGTCATGACGTCGCTGGGGCCCTGCCCGATCACGGCGCGCAGCGTGCCGGCGCGCTTGAGGCGCGGCAGCTGCTTGCCCGAGCGGTCGAGGATCGTGGAGTTCTGGCGCCAGCGGTCGATCACGGCGCTCGGATCCTCCGCCACCTCGTCGCCGATCAGCGAGAGCAGCGTGACCGACCCCGGGATGTCGGAGCTGTCGGTGATGACGATGCTCGAGTCGACGACCGGCGCGAGTCGCTTCGCGAACATGCGCATGTACTCGAGCGAGACGCCCTCGACCTTCACGGACTCCTTCGCATCGCCGGCGCGCACCGAGCCGGCGCGCGCGGCCTCCAGGCCCTCCGTGACGTCGACGAAGCTGCGGCACGCGGCCGGGAGCGACTCGACGGTCGGTGCGACGAAGATCGCGTGCACGCCGACGTCGGCGCCGCGCTCCAGGATCTGGGTCAGGCGCGGACGGTCGACCGGCGCGTCGTTCGTCACGATCACGACGACGGAGGTCTGGTGCTTCGACTGCGTGATGCCGGCGGCGCGCTCGACGTCGGTGCCGAAGTCCATCGGCGTCCAGCGGTCGGCCATCGGACCGCGGGGCTCCGGAGGCTTCGCGCGGCGCATGACGTGCTCCTCGAGCGCGTTGAGCAGGGCGGCGCCGGCCGGGGCGGAGTCGGCGAGCGGCATCGCCGCGAAGGGGCTCGTGGCGCTCGTGGTGTGCGGGAGCCACTTGAGCCAGTCGAGCTCCTCGGTCCACTCGGGGTCGCACAGCGCGACCGCGACGACCTCGTTGGGGGCGTGCAGGCCGAACAGCTGCACGGCGATGCCGCGCAGGGCGTCGGCGGCGACGCCCTTCACGCCCGCGACGCCGATCGAGCCGGCGGTCGAGAGCGACTCGAAGACGGGCACGTCGTCGACCTCGCGCAGGCGCTCGCGCAGGCGGTCGACGCGGTCGAGGTACTCCGGGAGGCCGCTGCCCTCGTCCTCGGAGGGCTCGCGGATCGTCAGTCGCGAGTCGTCCCGGCAGGTCCCGAGCCGCAGCGCGAGGAAGTTCCAGTGCTCGGGCCGCCGCGTCCACAGCATCGGTCCCAGCCGCATGGCGTGGTCGAAGACCTCGGCGACGGGCGGCGCCTCCTGGTTGCGGATGCGCACCTCGACCGGCTGCTCGCGGTAGAAGCGCTCCTCGAGCGCCTCGTACTGCTTCTCGAAGACCTGCGTCTCGACCTTCTGCCGCTGCCCGGACTGCCGGCGCTGGTTGATGAAGTTGCCGAGGAACATCAGCGGGGTCATGAAGGCGATCAGGATGGAGCGCACGCGGCCCGTGAGGGCGTAGAGGGCGCCTGCCATGAGGATCGGCGTCATGAGCATGGGCCAGGGGAAGAGCTTGTCGCTGATCTCCTTCGGGATCCGCGGCGCCTTCAGCGCCTCCCCCGGGTAGCGCGGCTCGACGCGCGGGCTGCGGTTGAACATGAGCGCGCCGCCGCGCTCGAGCACCGGGTCCTCGCCCGAGCCGTCGAAGGCGCCCGCGAGGTGCACGACGAAGTCGGAGTCGCCGATCGTGAAGGGCTGGCCGGGGATCACGGTGATGCGGGTCGTGTGCTGGCCGTCGACGAGGATGCCGTTCGAGGAGCCCAGGTCCACGACCTCGATGTGCGCGCCCACCTCGACTCGAGCGTGCCGCTTCGAGACGAGCGGGTCGTCGAGGACGATGTCGTTCGCGGCGTCGCGGCCGAGCCGCCAGTGCCCGCGCGGCAGCGGGAACTCCTGCCCGCGGAGCGTGCCGGAGACTGCTCGGAGCACGGCGACCGCCTCGACGGCGCTCCCCGCCGGGCCGCCCCTGCGCGCACCGGCGCCGAGGTTGACGACCTGCGCGTGGAAGCCGGACCCGATCGGCGCCTCGGCGACGAGCGCGTCGGGCTGCAGCTGCACGAGGGCGTGCTCCGTCGGCGGGGCGACGGCGAGCGAGAGGGTCTCGTCGTCACCGAAGGCGATCGAGCGCGTCGGCTCGGCGAGCGCGATCTGCCGCGCCACGTCCTCGACGCTCGCCGTGGAGTCGGCGGTGATGACGACATCCGTCGGCTCGGCGGCCGCGCGGTGCAGGGTGAGCTTGACCTTCATGAGGGTGTCCGATCAGTCCTGGTCGTCGGCGCTGCGGAGCGCGAGGTCGTCGAGCAGCGAGAGGTCGCTGCGGGTGACGAGCTGCGAGGAGACGGCGTACTCGACGAGCCGCGCGCGACGGTTGCTCGCGAGCTTGCCGACGCCGCCGCGCAGCCCCTGCACGCCCATCCGGTCGAGCTTGTCGCACACGTTGTCGAGCTTGCGGTTGAAGCGGCTCATGGTCCAGCCGAGCCGCTCGGCGGCGGCGCCGCTCGAGGGCAGCTCGCTCACGCCCACGCCGTCGCGCCGCAGCATGGGCTCGGCGAGCGCGACGATGAGCAGCTTCTGCGTCGCGGTGAGCCCGACGGGCATGACGGTCGTCTCGCCCGAGGAGCGGCGGCGGTGCTCGACCGACATCGCGAACGCGGCATCGTCGGAGTGCACGCCGATCTCGTAGGTGGTCGGCCCGGCGGTGAAGACGATCGAGCACTCCGAGAAGACGATCGGCAGGCGCGCGCCCGGCGAGAGCCACGACTGCACCGACCCGCCGCCGCTCGAGATGGTCGCCGACAGCCGCGATCCGACGTTCGACAGCCACCACAGGCCCTCGACGTGGCGCAGCTCGAGGAACGCGCGGTGCAGGTACTGGTTGTCGTCGACGGTGAGGTCGCCCTCGCGGCCGATGACGAAGGGCCGCTCGGGGTCGAGCGTCATCCACTCCCCCGCGAACTCCAGCTGCAGCTGCGGCGTCTCAGCCATCGACGCATCCTCTCGTGTCGACCGACGATCGTCCGTCTGCCCGGACGAGGCTCACGAGGATGCACGACTCGCCGTCGGCGTCTCGCTCGAGCGTCACCGTGGGCGACGGCACCGTCGAGGTCACCGGGTCGGCGCCGCTGCGCTCGTACCGGTACTGGAAGGCGTCGCCGTCCTGCGGCTGCGGGTTCGACCAGGTGAAGACGACCGTGTCGCCGGAGATCTCGCCCGCGACAGCGATGGGGGCGGGCGGACGCTGCGCGACCTGCGGCGCCGCGACCGTCTGCGTCGGGCTCGCGGGCGGCGGGGCCTGCCCGCCGGCGGCGATCGCCATCCAGACGATGCCGCCGCCGACGAGCACGACGAGCGCGCTGCCGATGACGGTCGCGAGCGTGCGGCGCCGCGACGCCTGCTGCGGCTGCGCGTCCTCGGGCGCGGGCGCCGGCGCTGCCGGCCCGCTCGCGGCGGCGGGTCGCGGGCGGCGCACGGTGGCGTCCCCGGCCTCCGTGCCGCCACCGGCGAGCACCATGCTGGGCACGGCCTCGCCGGCGTGCGGGTCGATGGAGACGACGCCGCGGATGCGCGTGGCGCCGCCGTCCTCCTCGTCGACCGCATCGGGCTCGAGGGCGTCGTCGAGCACGTCGAGCGGTGTCACCGGCAGCGCCATCTCGGCCTCGACCTGCTGCAGCGCGCGACCGAACGCGACCGCCGTCGCGTAGCGGCGCGAGGGCTCGGGGTCCATCGCGGAGGCGAGCACGGCCTCGAGCTTCTGGGGCACGTCGTGACGGGCGAGCGGAGAGATCTCGCCGCGCTGCGAGCGGTCGATGAGGTCGACGCTCGTGTTGCTGCCGCCGGGCAGCTCGAAGGGCGTCCGCCCGGCGAGCAGCGTCCACAGGGTGGCCGCGAGCGAGAAGACGTCGGATGCGGGGCTCGACCTGGGCGGGTCCTGGAACGCCTCGGGCGGCGACCACGGGATCGACATGCCGCTCGCGTCGTCGGACGCGCCGGCGCTCGTGGCGATGCCGAAGTCGGTGAGAGCCGGCCGGTTGTAGGCGGTGACGAGGATGTTGGCCGGCTTGATGTCGCGGTGGAGGATGCCCGCACGGTGGGCCGTCTCGACAGCCCCGGCGATCTGCACGCCGAGCGAGAGCACCTCCGGCACCGCGAACCGGTCGCGCCGGTAGCGCACGCCCAGGTTGGGCTTCGAGCAGTACTCCATGGCGAGGAACGGCCGGCCGTCGGGCGCCACGGCGGCGCCGTAGATCGTCACGATCGACGGATGCGTCGACAGCTGGGCCATCACGTTGGCCTCGTGGCGGAAGTTCTCGATCAGCTTGCGGTTCACCGCGTCCCGCAGCAGCACCTTGATCGCCACCTTCCGCGACGGCAGCAGCTGCTGGTAGAGGAAGACGTCGGCGAAGCCGCCGGAGCCGAGCAGCGACACGTAGTCGTAGCCGGGCAGCGCCGGGGGCGCCGAGGGCGCGCGCTTCGGGCTCACGGCGCGGGCTCGATCGGCGCCGGCTCGCTCTGTGCCGGCCGGCGCTGCGCAGGCTCGATCGTGACGACGACGCCCTCGCCAAGGTCGAGCCGGTCGCCCAGCTGCAGGATGGTCGACGCCTCGGGGCGCAGCCGCTGCGGGGCCTGGCCGTCGCGCTGGAGCAGTGTGCCGTTGGTCGAGCTGAGGTCGATCCCGACGAGGTTCCAGTCGTCGATGCGCAGCTCGAGGTGGCTGCGCGAGATGTCCTCGCCGGGGCTCTCGACGGTCACGAGCCGCGGCACGCGGCCGTCCTCCGCGCGCCGGGATCGCGGGCGACGGCCGAGCACGACACCGCGACCGAGCGGGATCCGCTCGCCGGAGGGCAGCACGGCGACCGCCACCTCGGGGCGACGGCGCTGCGCCGCCGAGCCGTCGTCGACCGGCCCACCGCACTGCAGGCACTCCACGGAGCCCGGCGGGTTGACGTGCCCGCTGCCGCAGAGCGTCGAGAGCACGAGCGGACCGGTGGCCGGGGCGCTCGACGAGACGTCCTGCTCGAGCGCGGCATGCGCGTCGGCGCCGACCTGCGGCTCCGCCGCTCGGGCACGCTCCTCCTGCAGCGCGCGAGCCTGCTCCGCGGTGATGGTCATGCCGTCGTGATCCCCGATGCTGGCGGTCGCACTCGTCTCCCGCGGGATGTCGAGCGCCGGCTCGACGGCGTGCAGGTCGACCGCCGGCCGGATGAACCCGGGCACGGAGTCGATGAGGCCGCCGATCGGGTGCTGCGCCGGTCGCGGCTGCGGCTCGGGCGCGGCGGGCGGCTCGGCAGTGGCGGTGTCGCGGCTCCCCTCCGGCGGCAGCGTCTCGCCGAACGCGCCGGTGCGCGGCTCTGGCTCGGCGACGTCGGCCGTGGCGTCCTCGCGCACGTCCTCGGCCGCATCCGCGACCTCCTCGACGGGTCGCGCCGCGACCCGCACGGCGGCGGCCCGCACGACGCCGCTGTCGAGCGGCAGCACGTCGACCGTGAGCGTCGCGAGGGCGCCGGCGGCGACGATCGCCGCCGCCGGCACCTCGTCGAGCGCCCACGCCGCGCCGTACCGGTCGGCGAGCGGCTCGCCGTCGGCCGTCGCCGGCACGCCGTGGCGGCGCAGCAGCACACGGCCCTCGTCGAGGTCGACGGCGCCGAGGAGGGCGGCCGGCTCGAGCTCGAGGACGGTGCGGAGCGCCTCGACGGAGTCGATGACGCCGGCGGCGTCGTGCAGCGCCCGCGCTCGGACGGCGGGCAGGTCCCGCTCGCAGACCAGCACGACGCGTCCTGCGGCGATGCACCAGGCCTCGCCCGGTGCGTACTCGATGCGAGCGCTCATGATCGCGTCCCCCTGGGAATCGTGTCGTCGAGGCTGTGGGCGTGCGTGTCGAACAGCGCATCGTCGGCGATCGCGACGGCATCGACGTCGACGACGACGATCGACACGTTGTCCGGTGCGCCGGCGTCGAGGGCGCGGCGCAGCAGCAGCGCCGCCGCCGCCGCGGGCGACGCGACGTCGCCGAGGATCTCGGCGATCTCGCTGTCGTCGACCTCGCCGGTGAGGCCGTCGGAGCACACGAGCAGGCGCTGGCCCCGCTCGGCGGGCCGGAGCCAGGCGTCGGCGGGCTGGCGCGCGCCGGGCCCGAGGGCTCGCGTGATGATGTTGCGGCTGGGGTGGCTGCGCGCTTCGGCGCGCAGCAGCGCGCCGGTGTCGACGAGCTCCTGCACGATCGAGTGGTCGACCGTGATCTGCTCGAGCGCGCCATGCTCGAACAGGTAGGTGCGGGAGTCGCCGATGTTCAGCACGAGCCAGTGGGCCACGCCCGCCACGTCGACGAGCACCGAGCCCGAGAGCGTCGTGCCGCCGATCTCCTCGTCGGCCGCGCGCGCGTGGACCTGCTCGAAGGCGCGCTCCACGGCGGCCTCCACGCACTCGACGTCGGCGAGGGCGCGACCCTTCAGGCTGCGGAACGCCTCGACCGCGAGCGTGCTCGCGACGTCCCCCGCGGCATGGCCGCCCATCCCGTCGGCGACGACGAAAACGGGGAAGGAGGCGAAGACGGAGTCCTCGTTCACGGTGCGGCGCATGCCCGCGTGCGTCGCGCCGGCCCACCGCAGCGAGATCGACGGGTGGCTGAAGCGGAACTCGCCGATGGCGCTCATGCGGCCTCGATCGTGAACGTGCGGTCGCCGAAGCGCACGGTGTCGCCCGGCTCGAGCGCGAACGGACGCCCCGGCTCGAGCTGCTGCTCGACGCCCGCGCGCACGACGGCGGAGCCGTTGGTGGATGCGCGGTCGACGACCGCGAGCGGTGAGACCGTCACGAGCACGTGCGTCTTCGACACCGTGCGGGTGTCGTCGGCGATGGGCAGCAGGTGCTCGACGACCTCGTCGCCGCTCGGCGAGGGGTTGCGGCCGACGAGCGCCGCGCCCGTGAGCGCGAAGCGGTCGCCGGTGTCGAAGGCGAGCGTGGCCGCGAGCGGCCGGCTGCCGGGCCTGGCTCGCGTCACGTCGAGGTCGTCGTCGTCGACCTCGACGCGCCGCACCGTGCGGTCGTCGAGCTCGTCGATGTCGGGCTCCAGCACCGTCTCCTCACGGATCGCGCTCACGCTGGCGGGCGGGCGGGGCGCGCTGGCGGGCGGGGTCGGCCACGGGGCTGAGGGCTGCGCGGCCGAGGGCTGCGGCGCGGAGATCGCGGGCGCTGTCGACTGCGGCGCTGCAGGCTGCGACATGGGGACGGGGGTCTCCGGCGCGCTCCTCGCGACGCCGCTCAGCTCGCCCGGCCGGTAGCCGCCGAGGCGCGCACCGCCTGCGGGCATGCCGGGCACGGTGTGGGACGGCGGCTCGGGCGCCGGCTGGGAGGCGAGCCCGACCTGCTCGGTGCGCAGCTGCTGCGGGCGAGCGGCGCCGACGACGCCGGAGCTGATGCGAGCGCCGGGCCGGTATGCCTGCGCGACGCTCTCGGCGGGGGTCGCGAGCGACGGCAGCTGCGACGTCGCGGCCTCCGGCGCTGCCGAGACGGTCTTCCGCGCGATCCGCATCTTCTTGTCGTGGTACGGGTCGAGGCCGTCGTTGACGTCGACGAACCAGGTGCGGCCCACCGTGTCCAGCCAGCCGCGGCCTCGCTTCTCGCGATCGAGCAGCGGCGAGACGAAGAACAGCACGGGGCCGATGACGGGCACGAGGAAGATGGCCCACAGCACGAGCGCGCGCAGCAGAGCGCGGCCGATGCCGGGCCGGGCGAGCGTGGCGACATCGACGCTGCGGATGCCGGTGAGCGCCTTGCCGAGCGTGACGCCCCTCCGGCCGTGCAGCACGATCTGGACGATGGTGAACGCGATCGTGAGCACGGCGGACGCCGCGGTGGCGACGATCATCCACACGAGGCTCGGGTGGCTCGCGAGGCCGTACGGCTGCAGCGATCCCGTCGCGACCTTGACGAGCGTCGGCAGCGCCACGATCCAGTAGGGCAGCTGCAGCAGGCTGTAGAACGCGAACTCGATGACCGAGGCGAGCGCGCGGCGGCCGAGCGGCGCCGGCTTGAGCCCGAGCGCCGCCGCGTAGGCAGGGTCGGGGCGTCCGTCGTCGTCGAGTCCCTCGACGACGTTCCGGCTCTCCTCGATCTCCCAGATCATCGGCGTCTCCGCTCTCTCCTCCGTCGTGCGAACGACCGCAGCGACAGCCTGCCGAGCATCCGGCTGCGTCCGGAGGCCTCCGAGCGCATCCCCTTGACGCTGCGCTCGACGTCGAGCCAGAAGGCATCGACGTCGTCGCGGTCGGGCTCACCTGGGCCGAACACGCCCTCGTCGACGAAGTCGCCGATCTCGGTCGCCCTCGATCGAGGGTAGCGATCCTCCACGACGGTGGCGACCTCGCGCCGCGTGACGCCCGCGGGCACCGGCAGGCCGAGGTCGACCGCCTCGTCGATGACCTCGTGCCAGCCACCGGCGAGCCGGTCGCTCTCGCGCTCGGCTCGGTATCGGCGCTTGCGCCGGGCGGCCTTGAGGGCGCCCACCACGAGGAACGGCAGCAGCAGCAGGAGCAGGAGGAGCAGGGTGGCGCCGGCGACCCAGAACCACATCGTCCACGAGGTGTCCTCGAGCTCCTGGTCGTCCTCCTCGCCCTCCTCCGCGACCGTGTCGGGCGACATCTCGGCCGGCTCCTCGGGCGGCTGCGGCGGCTGCAGCACCTGCGGCTTGGGCTCCGGCTGCGGCTCGGGCTCCGGCTGGATGTTGTCCTGGTCCTCCGGCGGCGTGGGGTCGAAGCGCACCCAGCCCAGGCCCTCGAACGGCACCTCGACCCAGGCGTGCATGTCGCCGCCGGTGAGCTCGACCGGCTGGTCGCCGCCCGGGAAGCCGTCGTCGGGGTAGAGGCCCATCACGACGCGCGACGGCACGTTGATGCGCGAGAGCGCGAGCGCGAACGCGACCGCGTACTGCTCGTCGTCGCCGACGAGCACCTCCTGCTCGAACATCGACTGCACGCGCGAGGCACCGTGGCCGGCGAGCGAGGGGATGTTGTCGTCCTCGAGCCCGTGGCTGAAGCTGCCCGCCTGCATGAGCCGCTGCATCGCCTGGATGTTCTCGAGCTGGTTGCGCCCGGCGACGCCGTGCTGCGAGACCCACGCCTGCAGCAGGTCGGGAACGATCGCGGGCTCTGGCACCTGCACGTCCGAGACCGTCGCGCCCTCGAGCTCGTCGGTCGACGGCTGCGTCGGCACGATCGCGTCGAGCTCGTACGCGTCCCCCGCGCCGAGCCCGTCGAGCGCGATGGCCGTGCCCGTCTGCCCGTTGTAGTGCAGCGAGCCCTGCAGGTCGTCGGCGCGGGGCCCCTCGAAGCGCAGGGCCTGCAGGAAGCCGACGTCCGGCACCCAGATGCCCGAGTAGTCCTGCACCTCGACGCGCACGGTCGCGGGCGCGCCCGACTGCTGCACGAGCACCTCGTCGCCGATGCGGGCGAAGGAGCCGGAGCCGCTCGACTGCTGCGCGCCGGCGACCGCGTACACGGTGCCGTCGTAGTGGTCGAAGGTCGCGAGCCGCAGGCGCCCGTCCTCGGGCATGCCGGAGACGGTCAGGAGCGTCTCGTCCTCGAAGGTCTTCAGCCAGTTGCGGTAGCCGGCGAGGGGGCTCGGGTACTCGGCGAGCTCGACGGGCGGCTCCACGACGTCGCGCAGCACGGCACGGTCGTGCGGCTGGATGGGGATGCTCACGAGGCTCGCGACGAGCAGCGAGCCGGCGATCATGGCGACCGCGCCGCGCGTGCGCTCGCGACGGGCGCGACCGCGATGCCGGGTGTCGTTCGTGACCTCGACCTCGTCGTTGAGGCGCGTGCGCCAGGTCGCGCGCCGCCAGGCGCACCAGCTGACGATGACGCCCGCCACCACCACGCCGAGCACGACGGGCCAGAAGGCGATCTTCGTGCCGAAGGTGATGCCCACGACGAGCGCGACGACGCCGGGCAGCATCGCGAACGGCGCGCCGCGGCGCAGCCGCATGGCGAGCACCGTCGCGATCGACGAGCACAGCAGCATGGTGAGGAACGGCACCACGAGCAGGCTCGGGAACCCCTCCGCGGGCGGCTCGGCGGTGAGCAGGCCCTTCCACGAGTAGACGACGCCCAGGAGCAGCTCGCGCCACGCGTCGAGCGTCGGGATGACGCCCGCGATCGTCGAGCGCGGCACGGCGAGCGCGGGGCCGAAGACGACGAGCGCGACGACGATGCCGGCGGCCGTCATGAGCCAGCCGCGCAGGGGCCGCAGCGAGGTGGCGACGCCCACCGCGATGCCGAGCAGCGCACCGCCGAGGCCCGCGACGAGGTAGGCCGTGCCGCCGAAGACCGGCCCGAACGAGGCGGTCGCGGCGAGCATCACGAGCAGGATGGCGCCGCAGTCGATCGCGGCCTGCGCGAGGGTGCGCGGCAGCATCCGGTCGGAGCGCATCGACGGGTCGCTCACTGGAGGGCCACCCCTCGCATGATGCGGGGCAGGTCGCCGACCGAGCCGAGGGTCGCGAGCGCCACGTCGCCGATGGGCTGCAGGCGCGGCTTCGCACCCTTCACGACCGTGAAGACGATGACGCGCGCCTGCGTCGGCAGCAGCGTGCGCGCGCGCCGCACGAGCGCGGGGTCGACGGTCGCGCCGGCGTGCAGCATGATCACGGATGCGCCGGCGTGCTGCCGCGCGATCGTCGCCGCGAGGTCGAGGAAGCGGTCGTGCCGCGGCGACCACTCCACGCCCGACAGGGCGTCGAGCAGCCGCTTGCCGGTCGTGGCGGGCAGCGTGCCGCGGGAGGTCTGCACGACGAGGTCCATCTCGTCCCGCACGGCCTGGATGCCGAGCGAGCCGAGGATCGAGATCGCGGTCTCGAACTCGAGCGGGTCGGCGTAGTCGTCCATCGAGGTGGAGAGCCCGAGGGCGAGCACGCTGCGCCGCGTCTGCTCGAACTGGCGCACCATGAGCTGTCCCGTGCGCGCGGACGACTTCCAGTGGATGTACCGGCGGTCGTCGCCGGCGACGTAGTCGCGGAGCGCGTGGAAGGCGATGTCGCTGTTCGTGAGGTCGCGGGTCGTGATGCCCTCGAGGTCGCGGATGAGCCCGGGGGCCGTCTCGTCGAGCTGCACCGTCTTGGGATGCACGTAGAGGTCGACCGGGTCGGTCCACTTCACCTGCCGGCGCAGCAGTCCGACGGGGTCGCCCCGCACGGAGCGCACGGGGCCGACCTGCAGGATGGTGCGGCGGCTCGTGGGGATCGCGAAGACGTCCTCGTGCACGTCGCCGGGCCGCATCCGGGGCAGGTGGAACGAGGCGAGCGCCTGGCCGACCGGCACCTCGATGGTGGCGGGCAGCAGCGGCTTCTGCGCGGCGGAGTGGATCTCGATGCGCCCGAGCGCCCGCTCCCCCACGACGACGCGCGTGTAGGCGAGGTCGAGCTCGATCCGGTAGCGGTTGCGGCCGATGATGAAGGCGATCGCGGCGAGCAGCAGCAGGGCGCCGGCGATGCCGATGACGATGAGCTCCTTCCAGCCGAGCGCGATGCCCAGCACGAGCGATGCGACCGTGCCCAGGAGCAACGCCCAGCCGAAGCCCGTGATGGGCTCGAGCGCTGGCCAGATGACACGGCGCGCCCAGGACGCGACGCGCGCCGCGCCCGCGGCGACCACCGACTCCTCGCCGACGACCCGGTCGCGCATGCGCTGGATGGGCGTGCGCTCGCGCTCGACGGCGCGCCGGAGCCTCGTCGTGTCGGAGGCCGAGCCGGTCGAGGCGGGCGGCGATCCGGGCGACGTGCCGGTGTCGGGTTCAGGTGCGGGCGTGGAGGTCGCCCGCGCGGGCGCCTGCGTCATGCAGCGTGCTGCCGGTCCTGCGGCGCCGAGACGTCGGCGAGCGCGCGGTCGATGATGCGGTCGCCTGTGACGCCCGAGAACTCCGCCTCTGGGTCGATGACGATGCGGTGCGCCCACACCGACTGCGCGAGCCCCTTGACGTCGTCGGGCAGCACGAACGCGCGCCCCTTGCTCGCCGCCGAGACCTTGACGGCGCGGATGAGCGCCATGGCGCCGCGCACCGAGACGCCCAGTCGGGTGTCCTTGGAGTCGCGCGTGTGCTCCGAGAGCTGCGCGACGTAGTCGAGCACCGCGTCGTCGACGTGCACGGTCGCGGCGAGGTCGATCATCTCGGCGATCGCGCTCGTCGTGATGACGGGCTGCACGGTCGAGGATGCGTTGCGGTTCGCCGAGCCCGCGAGGATGCGGACCGTGTGCTCGCGACCGGGGTAGCCGATCGACGTCTTCATGAGGAAGCGGTCGAGCTGCGCCTCCGGCAGGCGGTAGGTGCCGGCCTGCTCGATGGGGTTCTGGGTGGCGATGACCATGAACGGCCGGCCGACGCTGTAGGGCGTGCCGTCGACCGTGACGCGTCCCTCCTCCATCACCTCGAGCAGCGCCGACTGCGTCTTCGGGCTCGCGCGGTTGATCTCGTCGGCGAGCACGATCGACGCGAAGATCGGCCCCTTGTGGAACTCGAACTCCCCCGTCTTCTGGTCGTAGACGGTGACGCCGGTGACGTCGGAGGGGAGCAGGTCGGGCGTGAACTGGATGCGGTGGTTCGTGCCCTGCACCGTGGCGCCCATCGACTTCGCGAGCTGCGTCTTGCCGGTGCCGGGCGCGTCCTCGAGCAGCAGGTGGCCCTCGGCAAGCATCGCGGTGAACGCGAGCCGGATCACCTCGTCCTTGCCCAGCACGACGGTGCCGACGTTGTCGACGAGGCGCGTGAACGTCTCGGCGAACCAGGCTGCCTGCTCGCGGGTCATCGATGCGCTCATGGGCGGTCCTTTCGGGAGTGCGGGAAGAGGTGGGTCACGGCCACGCGCGCTCGGGCGTGCGGAGGCTGACGTTGTCGGGACCGCCGGAGATCTGCATCCAGGCCGGTCCCCGGTAGCCGCTGTAGCACATGCGGGTGCCGTCGGACCGGTTCTGGGTCGAGCCGTTCAGGCTGCCGATCGCGACCGTGCCGCCCTGGAAGCTGCCGCCGCCCGACTCGGAGTCGCGGTTGTGGCACGTGAACTGGTAGTTGCCAGGAGCGAGATCCTGCCAGTTGAGCTGGTAGTAGTGGCAGGTGCCCCCGTCGGCGCGCTGGCAGCTGCCTGCGTGCGCGACGTCGCCGCGCCCGAGCGAGATCGACGGGTTGCGCCTGACCTCGGCGGTCGCCTCCGCCGTGGCGGTCGTGGTCTGGGCGCCGTGCCCGGCCTCGGCCGCTCCGGTCGTCGTCTCGACCGTGATGCGGACCGTCTCGCCGCCGTTCGCCGAGACGGACTGGTCGCCGCTGTTGCCGACGCTCTGCCAGCTGCCGTTGCCGATGCGGATGCGCGTCGAGATGTCGCGGCCGTTGCGCGCCGGGGCGGACCAGGAGAACGTGACCTGCTCGACGGCGGCGGTCGCGCGAGCGGTCGGGGCGCCGATCGCGCCGTACGGCCGGACGGCGTTCGAGGCGGACGACGACGCTCCCGCGTACTGCTGGCCGTCGACGGTCGTGACCGCGCGGACCACGAACGCGTACGGGCCGCCGTTGTTGCCGAGCCCGCCGACCACGCCGCCGCCTGCGCCGATGGCCTGCCAGCTGCCGCCGTTGATGCTCACCTGGTACTGCACCTCGTTGGCGCGCGCACCGTTGGTGCTGCCGGGGGTGAACGAGACCGTCGCGCTGGCGTCGCCCTCGGTCGCGGCGACCGCTGAGGGCGCGGCGGGCGCCGTGAAGACCCGCACGGGCGCGGACGGCGCCGAGACCGGGCTCGTGCCCGCGTCGTTCGTGGCGGTCACGGTGAAGGTGACGTTCTCCCCGGTCGCGGCGAAGCGGAAGCTCGCCGTCGTGCCGGTCGCCTGCGCCGGAGCCGCGCCGTTGGACGGCGTCACCGTGTAGCCGGAGATCGCGGCGCCGTTCGGGTTGGGGGCGGTCCACGTCACCTGCATCTGCACCTCGCCGGGGATCGACCGGTTCGGGGTCGCGCTCACGCCCTGCACCTGCGTCGGCGGGCCCGCGGGCGTGACCGACTGCGAGCTGGCGGAGAAGTCGCTCGGCTCGTCGGCGAGGTTCACGGCCTGGATCCGGAAGGTGTAGGCCGTGCCGTTCAGCAGCCCGGTCCAGGTGTGGCTCGTGCCCGCGGCCTGCTGCTGCACGACGCCGCCCGGCGCCGGCGGCGAGATCTCGACGACGTAGCTCTGGATGGGCGATCCGCGGTTCACCGGCGGCTGCCACGCCAGGCTCACCTGCGTGTCCCCGCGCTCGACGCTCGGGGGCGCCGGCTGCTCGGGGCGCACGTCGGGGCGAGCCTCGTTCGAGGCGGTCGACGGGTCGGAGTCGCCGACCGCGTTGCGCGCGACGACCTGGAACAGGTACGTCGTGTTGTTGACGAGGCCCGTCACCGTGCACGTGGTCGACGAGCACGGGAAGCTGATCGCACCGTCGGTCGACTGCACGACGTAGTCGGTGATCGGCGAGCCGTTCGCGGACGGGGGCGCCCACGTGAGGGTCACCTGGGAGTCGCCCACCGCGTCGACGTTCGGACGCGGGGGCGCATCCGGTCGCGCCTTGACGTTGAGCGTGAGGGTGCCGGTCACCTGGCGCTCGATGCGCTCGGTCGCGTCCTGCACCGTGTAGCGCACGGTGATCACGCCCGAGAAGTCCGCGGCGGGCGTGACCGTCACCTGCCGCTCGTCGTTCGAGATGTCGCCGAGCCCGGCGACGATCTCGGCCGACACCATGCGCAGCGGCAGCCCCTCGTTCTTGAAGGGGTTGAAGTCGTCGCTCACGACGTCGGTCGTGACCGCGATGCTCGCCGTGGCCTCACCGGTGTTGGGGCGCGCCTCGGCGAGCGGGCGGTTGGTCGCGACGACCTCCACGATCACCGTGCCCTGCGCCTCGTTCCCGAACGGGTCGATGACCGCGATCTGGAACGAGCCGGTCGTGCCCGGCGCGGCGTCCGGCGGCGCGGTCGCCGAGAAGACCCCGTCGTCGGAGAGGGACGTGACGACGCCCGCCATCGAGCCGCCGCGGAGCTCGAAGCGCAGGTTCTCGAGATCGCCGGGATCCGGGTCGGAGGCTGCGTCGCGCAGGTCGAACGTCGCAGCGCCCTCGCCCGCCTCGGGGCGCACCACGGCACCGGCGAACGTCGGGGGCACGGCGCTCGAGGGGACCACCTCGATCGGGATGGTGAGCGTCGCGGTGCTCCCGTTGTCAGGCCCCGTGCCGTCGGTCACCTCGAAGGTGATCGATGCGGGGCCGACGTAGCCGGCCGGCGACTGGAAGCGCAGCGTGAAGGGATCGACGATCAGGCCGCCCTCGGCGTTGACCGCTGTGACCTTGTCGCCCGTGGTGATGCGCGGAGCGTTCGTGGTGGAGACCGTCACGAAGCGACGCAGCTCCATCAGGAGCTCCTCGCCGGAGCCCACCTGCACCGGCTCCGCGCTCGTCAGGAAGGGCGCGCGATCGCGCACCGGGGGCACCGAGACGAACGCGTCGGCGGTGAGCCCGTCGAGATCGGTGACGCGGTAGGTGACCACCTGGAACGACTCGTTCGGCGTGACCTGGATCGCGCTGCCCGCCACGGTCCCCGGACCGGTGACGACCGAGAGCTGCAGGTCGCTGGGGTCGCCGTCCGGGTCGAGGTCGTTCTCGAGCACCGGCACGTCGAGCGGCACGTCGATCTCGATCGCGTCGCGCGGCAGCGGGTCGTCGCGCGCGACCGGCGCCTGGAGCTCGGCGTCCTCCGCGACCGTGAGCATGACCGTGCCGGTCGTGGCTGCGCCGCGCGCGTCGACGACGCCGTACGTGAACTGGTAGTCGCCGGGCTCCGACGGCGAGCGCAGGTCGACCGTGTCGCGCTCCGGGTTCACGACGGCGCCCTCGAGCTCATCGGGCAGCTCGAGCCGATCGGACTGCAGCGTGAGCGCGTCCTGATCGGGGTCGGAGTCGTTCTCGAGCACGGCGATCGCGACGGCACGGTCGGGCCGGACGGTGACGAGGTCGGTCTGCGCGAAGGGCGTCTGGTTCACGTCGGCGGCCTGGGCGATGCCGATGATCACGGTGGCGGTGCCGTCGGCGCCCCAGCGGTCCCGCACGCGGTAGGTGAGCTCCACGGTGCCGGCGCTGTCGGGGAACGCCTCGAAGTCGAAGAAGTCGGGGCCGACGGTCGAGAGCACGCGGCCCTGGTCGGGCGCGCTGTCGTAGCCGACGAGCTCGACGCCGTCCCCGTCCGGGTCGATGCCGTCGAGCGGGATGGGGATGCGCACGGTCGAGCCGGCGAGCACGCGCGACGTCACCGTCTCGGGAGCGGGGGGCGCGTTCTGCTCCGCCTCGCGCGGCACGATCGTGATCGAGACGGTCGCGGAGTCGCGGTTGCCGAAGTCGTCGGCGACCTCGTAGGTCACCGTCGCCCGCGTCGGCGCGCCCTCGAGCGCGTGCACGCGCAGCCTCCCCTCGGAGAGGAACGCGACGCCCTCCTCCTCGGAGGCGAAGCTCGTCTCGACGATGCGCTCGATCCGGAACGGCGCGCCGTCCGGTGAGAAGTCGTTCTGCATGACGTCGACGGTCGCGTAGTCGCCGGCGCGCACCGTCACGCGGTCGTCGACCGCCTTGGGGGCGCGCGGCTGCGTGGGCGGCTCGACCGGGATCACCTCGACGGTGCCGGTCTCGGAGAAGCGCCCGTTCGAGACCGTGTACGTGAAGCTGAACGGCGCGTCGAGGCGGACGTCGACGATGCTGACGATCCGGCGGTCGCGCAGCTCGACGGTGATCGGGGCCGCGCTCTCGATCGTGAACTGCTGCACGACGAGCACGCCGCCCGCGGGGTCGACGTCGTTCGCGAGCAGGTCGACGAGCGCCGAGCCGCGCTGCGGCAGCAGCGCCGTGTCGCGCACCGCCACCGGCCGTGCCTCGTCGTCGGCCGTGCGGATGTCGACGCGGATGCGTCCCTGGCTCGTGAGCCCGCCGTCGACGACGAGGTAGGTCAAGTAGTGGCTGCGCACCGGACCGCCGGTGACGCGCACCGTGCCGGCGTCGAGGTCGACCGTCATCTCGAGCTCGGGGTTCGGGTCGACGGAGGCGAGCCGGAGCACGCGGCCGGAGGGCGAGAAGTCGTTGAGGAGGGGACGGATCGTGGCCTCCCTCCCCTCGACGGTCGAGACGAAGTCGGCGTTCGCGAGCGGCGGCGCGTCCCCGGGCTCCCGCACGTCGACGAGGATCTCGGCCGTCGTCTCGGCCCGGCCGTCGGAGACCGTGACGACGACCGTCTGGATGCCGACGTCGCCGGTCGCGGTGTAGACGAGTCGACCCGACGGATCCGTCTGGATCGTGTCGCCCGACTCGGTGGTCGCACCGACGAGGTACATGTCGTCGCCGTCGGGATCGATCCACTCGCTGAGCACCTGGTACTCGTACTCGCCGCCCTGCTCGACGGCGAACGCCTGCTCGCGCAGCGGCTCCGGCACCGTGTTCTCGCTCTCGCCGCGCACGCGCACCGTGACGCGCGCGTCGGCCTCGCCCCCGCGTCCGTCGGCGACGCGGTAGTCGAAGGTGAAGGAGCCCTGCGAGACGTCGTCGGGCAGCTCGACCTGCAGCTGCGAGTCGTTCGCGACCGGCGCGATTTGCACGCCCTGCGGGAGGTCGCCCAGCACGCGGGCGGTCAGCACATCGCCGTCAGGATCGGAGTCGTTCCACAGCACCGGCAGCATCGTCGAGCGGCCCGCGCGCGCGCCGAAGTCGTCGTCGCTGGCGATCGGTGGTGTGTTCTCCTCGTTGACGGGCGGCGGCTGGTTGGTGAGCAGGTCCTCCGTCGACTCGGAGTCGTCCTCGTCGCTCTGCTCCTCGGACTCGGGCGGCACGAGGTCGGTCCAGTTGTCGACGAGCACGAGGGTGTCGGCCAGCAGCCACGACGAGCCCTGCACGTACTGGTTGAGCACCACCTGGTTGCGGTTGATGCGGAAGACGATCTCGGAGCCGTCGATGCCGTCGACGGGCTGGTCGAGGTCGCGGGCCGGGTCCGCGCAGTCGCGGAGGAACTGCGTGGTGCCGGGCCAGACGGCGTAGACGCAGCCCTGCAGCTGCACGGGCCGCACGGCGTCGCCGCCGCCCGGGCGCTGCTCGACCTGGGCGTCGCCGCCATCGAGCGGCTGTCGGATGAGCGAGGTGGGCGTCGCGAGGACCACCAGGTCGGAGGCGTCCCCGACGAGCTGCACCGCGGCATCCGCCGGCACCTCGACGGCGCCGCCGGGCACGACCAGCGTCGAGGTCGCGACGTCGAGCACGACCGGCTCGTCGCCGACGACGGTGACCTCGGGATCCTCCATCGCACGCAGCTCGCCGCGCTCGCGGCCGCTCGGCTCGTCGAGCCCGCCCTCCTCGAGCGGCGCGATCGAGAACTGCTCGCCGTCGCGCGGCGAGACGGCGTGCACGGTGCCGTCGCGGCCGACGGCCGCGGCCGCGCCCTCGCCGAGCTCGAGCAGGGGCTCGGTGTTCTCGGCCGAGTAGCCGCCGATGTCGGCGAAGGGCATCGCCCACAGCGCCCCGTCCGACGGGTCGACGATCACGACGGTGCCGCCGCTCAGCGCGATCTCGCCCTGCGGCGGCAGCTGCACGACCGCGCCGGTGACGACCTGCACGGGGTCGACGATCATGACCGAGGAGGCCTCGAGGTTGTGGAGCAGCACGGCGTCGCCGTCCTGCAGCACGTCGAAGCGGGCCGTCGGCGAGATCAGCCCGGCGTCGAGCTCCTCGGCCTGGACGTTGATGCGGCCCAGCTGCTGGGAGTCCTGCTTCGTGACCCACACGCCGCCGTCGTTGAGGTCGACGTCCGTGGTCGTGAACCCGTCGTACGTGAACGCGAGCACGCCGAGCGCGACGGAGACCGCAGTGACGAGCGCACCGGCAGCCGTCGACTTGCGATGGCGCGTGACCCACCGAAGCACTGTGCTTTCTCCCTCTTCACGACCCGGTCGAAGCTGTCGCTGGGCAGCGAGCGGGGGTCCGGCACATCATTGCAGATATGCGTGAACGGAAGAACGCCACGCCGCGCTGGCGCCCGCGGGCGTCAGCGCGGCCCGCGGGCACCGCTGCGGCGCCCGACTAGCTCCGAGCCTGCTCGTACGCGGCGAGCCGCTCCGCGTTGTCGGCGTTGAAGTCGTCCATGGCCTGGCGGTTCCAGTCACGGGCCCTGCGCCCGCGGCGCGCCACGATGCCGCCCACCCAGACCGGCACCTCGCGCGCGATGACGAACGCGAGCACCGACAGCGGCGCGAGCAGCAGCTGGCCGAGCGCCTGCGCGTCGATGCCGGGCAGTGCCGTGTAGCCGGCCCAGCCGCCCTGCGCCTCCATGTAGGCGCCGCCGATGTGCGCGGCGTAGACGAGCAGCGCGACGAGGAACGCCCCGAGCACGTGCGCCCACCAGCCCGCGCGGTTCACGACGAGCGTCACGATCCAGTAGGCGAGGAAGAAGACGATGACGGGCAGCAGGTACGAGGGGCGCAGCCAGACGCTCTGCAGGGTCTCGGTCGCGTCGAACGCGCGGTCGAAGAGGTAGCCGACCGCGAAGAACGCCGCGGCGAAGAGCACCGCGAAGATGAGCGTCGCGAGGAGCGCGACGGCGAAGCCGACAGCCCGCGCGCCCTTGCGGCGCGGCGGCACAGGCTCCTCGACGAGCACGATCGGCGTCCCGCCCGCGGCGGTCGCGGATGCCGTCTCGTCGTCCACGGGGATCGTCGACGGAGCGCGTGCGTCGTCGCGGACGATGCCGAAGCGCTGCGCCTTCGTCTCGGCCGTCGGCTGCGCATCCATCACGCGGGTGTCACCGGCGTCGGCGTCCGGGTCGTCGTCGACATGGGCGCCGTAGTCGATGACCTGCGTCGAGTCGTCGGCGCGCTGCTGCTCGATCGCCTGGGTCGGCTCGGGCTCCACGAACTCGCGCTCCGCACGGGCCTCCGACCCGGCATCCGGGCGGCCATCGGGTCGGTCATCGGGTCGAGGCGCCGCGGTGGCGCCCATCGCGCCGGCGGCCGCCAGCCCGCCGAGCGCCAGGCCCGAGCCGCCGTCGACGGCGGAGGCGTCGGCATCCTGCGCGTCGCTCTGGCGGCGGAGGCCGAACGAGGGGCGGCGCGGCTCGACCAGGGGCGGCGGCTCGGCCGCGGCGGGCGCTGCAGCGGGCTCCGTGGCGATCGCCTGGGTCGGTGCGTCGTCGGCTCGCTCGAGCGAGCTGCTCGCGGCGTCGTCCTGCACCTCGTGCCGCACGTCGCTGCGCGAGGTGTCGTCGGGGTGGGCGGCGGAGTGCGAGGGGCCACGCAGCGTCGACGGCGCGATCACGGTCGGCTCGATGGGGCTGTCGGCAGCACGGTCCGCATCGGTCTCGGCGAGCGACCGGTCGGTGTCGTGCTCGACGAGCGGCTGGTGCGCGTCGTGCTCGTCGACCGACGTCGCGGCGACCTCGGTGTCGTCGGGCGCGAGCTCGGCGGAGTGCCGCGCGCTCGCGTCGTCGGCGGTGGTCGCGTCGCTCGCAGCGTCGGCGCCCGGCACCTCGGGCTGCGGGTCCCTCGCCGGTCCGCTGCCGAAGAAGCGATCGCGCCAGGACATGGGCTGCTCGTCGCTCATGGTCGTACCTCCTGCCACGGCACCGTGCCGCGTCGTCGGCCGATTCTAGGTGCGGGTGCGGCGGGGGTCCGGGCGGCGCACCGCCCGGCGGGTTTTCGACCGGGGCACAGCGAAGGGCCGCACCCTCGCGGGTGCGGCCCTTGCAGCTGGACTCGACTCAGACGTACTGGCCGGGCTCCTGCTCGCCGAGCTCGCCGCCGGTGAAGGCGTCGAAGTCGAGGTAGGAGAGGTCGGCCTCGTCGACGCTGCCCGCGTCGGCGAACAGGCGGTTCGGGTACCGCTCCGCCTTCGCCTCCTCGGTCGCCTCGACGGTGACGTCGCGGTAGCGCGCCAGGCCGGTGCCGGCCGGGATGAGCTTGCCGATGATGACGTTCTCCTTGAGGCCGAGCAGCGGGTCGCGCTTGCCTGCCAGAGCGGCCTCGGTGAGCACCTTGGTCGTCTCCTGGAAGGAGGCGGCCGAGAGCCACGACTCCGTCGCGAGCGACGCCTTGGTGATGCCCATGACCTCCTGGCGGGCCGAGGCGGTCTTCTTGCCCTCGGTCAGCGTGGCGCGGTTGATGTCGTTGTACTTCGAGCGGTCGACGAGCTCACCGGGCAGCAGGGTCGTCTCGCCGTGGTCGACGACCGTGACCTTGCGGAGCATCTGGCGCACGATGACCTCGATGTGCTTGTCGTGGATCGGCACACCCTGCGAGCGGTACACGTCCTGGACGCCCGACACCAGGTGCTTCTGCACCTCGCGGACGCCGCGCACGCGCAGCACCTCCTTGGGGTCCACCGAGCCGACCTGCAGCTGCTGGCCCTGCTCGACGCGGTCGCCGTCGGCGACCTCGAGGGTCGCACGACGCAGCACCGGGTACGAGAACTCCTCGTCGCCGTCATCGGGCGTGAGCACGATGCGCTTCGACTTCTCGTCCTCCTCGATGCGCACGCGGCCGGCGGCCTCGGCGATCGGCGACGAGTTCTTCGGGGTGCGTGCCTCGAAGAGCTCGGTCACACGGGGCAGACCCTGCGTGATGTCGCTCGCGCCCACGGATCCACCGGTGTGGAACGTGCGCATGGTGAGCTGCGTGCCGGGCTCGCCGATCGACTGGGCGGCGATGATGCCGACCGCCTCGCCGATGTCCACGAGCTTCCCGGTGGCCAGCGAGCGGCCGTAGCAGTGGGCGCAGACGCCGACCGCCGACTCGCACGTGAGCACCGAGCGCACCTTGACCGACTCGACGCCGGCAGCGATGAACGCGCGGATCTCGCGGTCGCCGATGTCGGAGCCGCCCGTCGCGAGCACCGTGCCGTCCTCGGCCACGACATCCGTCGCCAGGTTGCGGGCGTAGACCGCCGACTCGACGTTCTCGTGCAGCATGAGCTGGCCGTCGATCGTCTCGGCGATCGGGGCGTCCAGGCCGCGCTCGGTGCCGCAGTCGTCCTCACGGATGATGACGTCCTGCGACACGTCGACGAGTCGACGCGTCAGGTAGCCCGAGTCGGCCGTGCGGAGCGCCGTGTCGGCCGAGCCCTTGCGAGCACCGTGGGTGGCGATGAAGTACTCCGCCACCGTCAGGCCCTCGCGGTACGAGGAGATGATCGGACGCGGGATGACCTCGCCCTTCGGGTTGGTCACGAGACCGCGCATGCCGGTGATGTTGCGCACCTGGATCCAGTTGCCGTTCGCGCCGGCGGTGACCATGCGGTAGATGGAGTTGTTCTCGTCGAACGCCTCCTGCGTGGCCTTCTGCACCTCGTTCGTGGCCTTGGTCCACAGCTCGGTGAGGTCGGTGCGACGCTCCGAGTCGGTGATGAGGCCCTTCTCGAACTTGCCCTGCACCTTGCTCGCGGACTCCTCGGCGGCAGCCACGATCTCGCCCTTGCGGGCAGGCGTGATGACGTCGGAGAGCGCGACCGTGATGCCGGAGCGCGTGGCCCAGTAGAAGCCGGCGTCCTTCACCTTGTCGAGCGTCGCTGCCACCACGGTCTTCGGGTAGCGCTCTGCGAGCGCGTTCACGATGAGCGAGATGAGCGGCTTCGCGGCGACCTCGGCCACGAACGGGAAGTCCGCGGGCAGCAGCTCGTTGAAGAGCGCGCGACCCAGGGTCGTCTCGTGCAGGAACGGCTCGCCGTCGACGAAGCCCTCGGGACGGTCCTGGTCACGGAAGACCAGGCCCTCGAGGCGGATGCGCACGGGTGCGCCCAGGTCGAGCGAGCCCTGGTCCATCGCCATGATCGCCTCGGCGACCGACGAGAACGCGCGGCCCTTGCCGGCACCCTCCGGCTTCAGGGTCGTCAGGTGGTGCAGGCCCGAGACGATCTCGTGGGTCGGCAGGGTCACCGGGCGGCCGTCGGACGGCTTCAGGATGTTGTTCGACGCGAGCATGAGCACGCGGGCCTCGGCCTGCGCCTCGACCGACAGCGGCAGGTGGACAGCCATCTGGTCGCCGTCGAAGTCGGCGTTGAACGCCGAGCACACGAGCGGGTGCAGCTGGATGGCCTTGCCCTCGACGAGCAGCGGCTCGAAGGCCTGGATGCCCAGGCGGTGGAGCGTCGGCGCGCGGTTCAGCAGCACGGGGCGCTCGCGGATGATCTCCTCGAGCACGTCCCAGACCTGCGGCTTCGAGCGCTCGACCATGCGCTTCGCGTGCTTGATGTTCTGCGAGTGGCCCAGGTCGATGAGGCGCTTGATGACGAACGGCTTGAACAGCTCGAGCGCCATCTGCTTGGGCAGGCCGCACTGGTGCAGCTGCAGCTGCGGGCCGACCACGATGACCGAGCGGCCCGAGTAGTCGACGCGCTTGCCGAGCAGGTTCTGGCGGAACCGGCCCTGCTTGCCCTTGAGCATGTCGGAGAGCGACTTCAGCGCGCGGTTGCCCGTGCCCGTGACGGGACGGCCACGACGGCCGTTGTCGAACAGGGCGTCGACCGCCTCCTGCAGCATGCGCTTCTCGTTGTTCACGATGATCTCGGGAGCACCGAGGTCGAGCAGGCGGCGGAGTCGGTTGTTGCGGTTGATGACGCGGCGGTAGAGGTCGTTCAGGTCGCTCGTCGCGAAGCGGCCACCGTCGAGCTGCACCATCGGGCGCAGCTCCGGCGGGATGACCGGGACGACGTCGAGCACCATCGCGGCCGGGCTGTTGCCCGTCTGCAGGAACGAGTTGACGACCTTGAGGCGCTTGATCGCACGGATCTTGCGCTGGCCCTTGCCCTCGGCGATCTGCTTGTGCAGGTCCTCGGACTCGGCCGCGAGGTCGAACGCCAGGAGGCGGAGCTTGATGGCCTCCGCGCCCATGTGGCCCTCGAAGAACTCGCCGTAGAGGTCGACGAGGTCGTGGTAGACCGCGTCCTCCGCCTTGAGCTCGCCGACCTTGAGCGTGCGGAAGTCGTCGAACACGCGCTCGAGGTGCGCGATCTGGTCGTCGGCGATCTTGCGCAGCTGCGCCATCTCGCGCTCACCGGCGTCGCGGACCTTGCGCTTCTGGTCCGCCTTGGCGCCCTCCTCCTCGAGCTGGGCCACGTCGGCCTCCAGCTGCGCGAGGCGCTCGGCGATGTCGGCGTCGCGGCGCTTCTCGACCTCGTTGGTCTTGAGGCGCAGCTCCTGCTCCAGCTGGGGCAGGCGCTCGTGACGAGCATCCGCGTCGACCCTGATGATCATGTACGCGGCGAAGTAGATGACCTTCTCGAGGTCCTTCGGCGCCATGTCCAGCAGGTAGCCGAGACGGCTCGGCACACCCTTGAAGTACCAGATGTGCGTGACGGGAGCGGCGAGCTCGATGTGGCCCATGCGCTCGCGGCGCACCGACGACTTCGTGACCTCGACGCCGCAGCGCTCGCACACGATGCCCTTGAAGCGCACGCGCTTGTACTTGCCGCAGGCGCACTCCCAGTCGCGCGACGGGCCGAAGATCTGCTCGCCGAACAGGCCGTCCTTCTCCGGCTTGAGCGTGCGGTAGTTGATGGTCTCCGGCTTCTTGACCTCGCCGTAGGACCAGGCACGGATGTGGTCGGCCGTGGCCAGGCCGATCCGCAGTTCATCGAACGTGGTTGCGTCGATCAATGCATTTCCCTCTTGTCTGAAGATCTGTTCGCGGCTGCCGGATCAGATGTCGTCAATGGACGACATCTCGGGCCTGGAGATGTTGATGCCGAGCTCCTCGGCCGTGCGCAGCGCCTCATCCTCGTCGTCGCGGAGCGTGACGAGGTCGCCGGCTGCGTTGAGCACCTCGACGTTCAGGCAGAGCGACTGCATCTCCTTCATGAGCACCTTGAAGGACTCGGGGATGCCGGGCTCCTGGATGTTCTCGCCCTTGACGATCGCCTCGTACACCTTCACGCGGCCGACGATGTCGTCCGACTTGATGGTGAGGAGCTCCTGGAGCGTGTACGCGGCGCCGTACGCCTCGAGCGCCCAGACCTCCATCTCGCCGAACCGCTGGCCGCCGAACTGGGCCTTGCCGCCCAGGGGCTGCTGCGTGATCATCGAGTACGGGCCCGTCGAGCGAGCGTGGATCTTGTCGTCGACGAGGTGGTGGAGCTTGAGGATGTACATGTAGCCGACCGAGATCGGGAACGGGTACGGCTCACCGGAGCGACCGTCGAACAGGCTCGCCTTGCCGGAGCCGTCGACGAGCCGCTGACCGTCGCGGGTCGGCAGCGTCGCGTCGAGCAGGCCGATGATGGCCTCCTCGGTCGCGCCGTCGAACACCGGCGTGGCGACCTTCGTGTCTGCGGGCGCCTCGAGCGTGCGCGGGTCGAGACCCGCTGCCCACTCGGGAGTGCCCTCGACCTTCCAGCCCGTCTTCGCGATCCAGCCGAGGTGCGTCTCCAGCACCTGGCCGAAGTTCATGCGCTTCGGGATGCCCAGCGGGTTCAGGACGATGTCGACGGGAGTGCCGTCCGCGAGGAACGGCATGTCCTCCTCGGGCAGGATCTTCGCGATGACGCCCTTGTTGCCGTGACGGCCGGCGAGCTTGTCGCCCTCGGTGATCTTGCGCTTCTGCGCGATGTACACGACGACCTTCTCGTGCACGCCCGAGCCCAACTCGTCGTCGCCGTCCTCAGCGCGGAACTGCTTGACCGCGATGACCGTGCCCTGCTCACCGTGGGGCACCTTGAGCGACGTGTCGCGCACCTCGCGGCTCTTCTCGTTGAAGATCGCGCGGAGCAGTCGCTCCTCGGCGCTCAGCTCGGTCTCGCCCTTCGGCGTGACCTTGCCGACCAGGATGTCGCCCGGCACGACCTCTGCGCCGATGCGGATGATGCCGCGCTCGTCGAGGTCGGCCAGCAGGTCGGGGCCGACGTTCGGGAGGTCACGGGTGACCTCCTCCTTGCCCAGCTTCGTGTCGCGGGCGTCGACCTCGTACTCCTCGATGTGGATCGACGAGAGCACGTCGTCCTTCACGAGGTTCTGGCTGAGGATGATCGCGTCCTCGTAGTTGTGGCCCTCCCACGGCATGAACGCCACGAGCAGGTTGCGGCCGAGCGCGAGCTCGCCCTGGTCGGTCGCGGGACCGTCGGCGATGACCTCGCCGAGCTCGACCCGGTCGCCCGCCGAGACGATGACGCGGTGGTTGTACGACGTGCCCTGGTTGGAGCGGTCGAACTTGCGCAGGAAGTACTGCTGCGTGCCGCCCTCGTCGAGCTGGATCGAGACCATGTCGGCCGAGACCTCTGCGACCACACCGGCAGCATCCGCCGTGATGACGTCGCCGGAGTCGATCGCGGCGAAGCCCTCCATGCCGGTGCCGACGAACGGCGACTCGCTGCGGACGAGCGGCACAGCCTGGCGCTGCATGTTCGCACCCATGAGGGCGCGGTTCGCGTCGTCGTGCTCGAGGAACGGGATGAGGCTCGTCGCGACCGACACCATCTGGCGCGGCGAGACGTCCATGAAGTGGACCTCGGTCGGGACGACGAGCTCGACCTCCTCGCCCTTGCGACGGGCGACGACGCGCGGCTCGATGAACTCCTGCTTGGCGTTCAGCCGGTTGTTCGCGTGGGCGACGACGAACTCGTCCTCCTCCGACGCGGTGAGGTAGTCGATCTGCGTCGTGACCACGCCGCCGTCGACCCGACGGTACGGCGTCTCGATGAAGCCGAACGAGTTGATGCGCGCGAAGGTCGCGAGCGAGCCGATGAGGCCGATGTTCGGGCCTTCCGGCGTCTCGATCGGGCACATGCGGCCGTAGTGCGAGGGGTGGACGTCACGGACCTCGACGCCTGCGCGCTCGCGCGAGAGACCGCCCGGGCCGAGCGCCGACAGGCGGCGCTTGTGGGTCAGGCCCGCGAGCGGGTTGTTCTGGTCCATGAACTGCGACAGCTGCGAGGTGCCGAAGAACTCCTTGATCGCAGCCGAAACCGGACGCACGTTGATGAGCGTCTGGGGCGTGATCGCCTCGATGTCCTGCGTCGACATGCGCTCGCGGACGACGCGCTCCATGCGAGCCAGGCCCGTGCGGACCTGGTTCTGGATGAGCTCGCCGACGGCACGGATGCGACGGTTGCCGAAGTGGTCGATGTCGTCGATGTCGAGGCGGATGTCGACGGGCTCGCCCTTGCGGACGCCCGGGAGGGTCGTCTGCTCGGCGTGCAGCGCGACCAGGTACTTGATCGTCGCGACGATGTCCTCGACCGAGAGCACCGAGTCGCTCATGGGCACGTCGATGCCGAGCTTGCGGTTGATCTTGTAGCGGCCGACCTTCGCGAGGTCGTAGCGCTTCGGGTTGAAGTAGAAGTTGTCGAGGAGCGCGCGGGCGGCCTCTGCGGCGACCTGCTCGCCCGGACGCAGCTTGCGGTAGATGTCGCGGAGGGCGTCCTCCTTCGTCATCGGCGCATCCTTCTCGAGCGTCGCGATGATCGACTCGTAGCCGGCGAACTCGGTGGCGATGTCCTCTGCGGTCATGCCGAGCGCCTTGAGGAAGACCGTGACCGACTGCTTGCGCTTGCGGTCGATGCGCACGCCGACGGCGTCGCGCTTGTCGACCTCGAACTCGAGCCAGGCGCCGCGGCTCGGGATGACGCGTGCCGAGTAGACGTCCTTATCGGAGTTCTTCTCGGGGGTGCGGTCGAAGTAGACGCCAGGGCTGCGCACGAGCTGCGAGACGACGACGCGCTCGGTGCCGTTCACGATGAACGTGCCACGCTCGGTCATGAGCGGGAAGTCGCCCATGAAGACGGTCTGCGACTTGATCTCGCCCGTCTCGTGGTTCATGAACTCGGCCGAGACGTACAGCGGCGCGGCGTACGTCTTGCCACGCTCCTTGCACTCGTCGATCGTGTACTTCGGCACATCGAGCACCGGCTCCGAGAAGGAGAGCTGCATCTTCTCGCTCAGGTCCTCGATGGGCGAGATCTCCTCGAAGATCTCCTCCAGCCCGGAGTGCGCGGGGATGTCGTCGCGACCCTCGGCGTTCGCCAGATCCAGTCGCGCCTTCCAGGCGTCGTCACCGATGAGCCATTCAAAGCTCTCGGTCTGGAGCGCCAGAAGGTCGGGGACGGTCAGGGTTTCCGAGATGTGCGCGAAGCTCAGTCGGCTTGCGCGCCGACCGGTCTTGGGGCTCAGTTCAGCCAAGGCAGATACCTCCGGTCCGGGAGAGGTTGCGGGTCTTCCCGGGATCGTGTCGTCGGTGAGAGACTCGTCAACACCCTGAAGCGCCCTGTTCGGGCGCGGGCCGACCGCAATATGAAGGCATAGGGGATGTCTGTGAGCGCAAAGACTCACACTACGCCTCGCGCGGCCGGGTGTCCAGTACCTCGGCGTGTCGGCTCTCGCGCTCCTGGGCGACGATGGTAGCGCGGGCGCGGCCGGGGATCGACGGAACGCGGGGAGGACGACAATGGTCGTCGTGATCACCCCCAGCCGCAGGCTCTCCAGCGGCCTGCACGCCGAGATGCGCTTCGCGTCGGCGGGCTGGCAGCTCGTCGTGGACGGCACGCCGCAGTCGCACGTCGACCCGGATCGTCCCGAGCTGCTCGTGTACGAGTACGTGCAGCAGATCGGCCACGTCATCGACGAGCTGCGCGCAGGACCGATCACGGCGGTGCACCTCGGCGCGGGGGCGCTCACGCTCCCCCGCTACGTCGAGGCGACGAGGCCCGGCTCGCGCCAGCAGGTCATCGAGCTCGAGCCGCTGCTCGTCGAGCTCGTGCGCGAGGTGGCGCCGCTCCCCCGAGGCGCGAGCGTGCGGGTGCGCTACGGCGACGCCCGGGAGCAGCTGTCGCGGCTGCCCGGCGGCCTCAGGGGCACCGTCGACCTCGTGGTGGTGGATGTCTTCTCAGGCTCGCAGACGCCGGCGCACGTGACGACCGTGGAGTTCCACGCACTCGTGCGCGACCTGCTCGCCCCGACGGGGGTCGTCGTCGTGAACATCGCCGACGACCGCACGCTCGCGTTCGCGAAGCGGCAGCTCGCCGCGCTGCTCGAGGTGCACCCGGCGGCGGCGGCGCTCGCCGACCCCGGGATGCTCAAGGGCAGGCGCTTCGGCAACGTCGTCGCGATCGCCGGCCGCGAGCTGCCCGACCTCGACGCCCTCGGCCGCGCGCTGCGCCGCGACCCGCTGCCGGGCAAGGTCGTCGCCGGCGCGGAGCTGCGGCGCTTCCTCGGCGGCGCGCTCCCGGCGCGCGATGCGGACGCGACCCCGAGCCCCGCCCCCGGCAGGGGCGTCTTCGGCTGACCGGCATGCTCGATCCTGGGGCGCGGGACGGCGCACGGCGCGTGCTCCCCGCGATCGAGCCGCGATGCGCGACCATTGCGACCATGAGCGAGTCGATCGGCTACGACCAGACCGCACTGCGGAACGCTGTCGACGTCGCGGCGGCGGGCCGCAGGCTGCGCCAGCTCGGCCGCGAGCGCTCGCTCGCCGCGGTCTCGGAGCGCGCCTGGCTGCTCGAGAGCATCGGCCGACTCGACGAGGCCCTCGCCGCCGCGACCGAGGCGGTGTCGATGGCTCGCGCATCCGGCTCGCGCGACCGCGTCGCCGAGGCCCGGCTGCTGCGCGCATCCGTCGTGCAGACGCGCGGCGACCTGCGCACCGCGCTGCGGGAGTGCACGGCGCTCATCGCCGAGTCGCGCTCGAACGACTGGGTCGAGCTGTGGGCCCACGCGCTGCAGCAGCGCGGCACCGTGCACTTCGCGCTGCACCAGTGGCACGAGGCGTGCGTCGACTTCACCGTCGCGGTCGAGCTGTGCCGCGAGGCCGAGCTGCCCGCCGAGCAGCTGCAGGCGGCGGAGGTCGCGCTGCTCGTCGCGACGGACCGCGCGCAGACCGAGGCGCTCCGTGCCGAGCAGGACGTGCCGCGCGCGACGCATCCGATCTGGGGCGGTCGCTGACCCCCGTCCACAGGGGCCCCTCGCCGGTTCGCGCCGCGTGCGGGACGGATGGCATGCTCGCCACGGCGATGTGCGGCCCGAGACGACGGGCCGGTCGAGCGGAGGGAGCGGCGCGATGGCGGACCTCGAGCGCGTGCGCGTGTGGGCGGAGGCCCTCATCCGCCTGCACCTCGACGACGGCTGGACGTTCGGCTTCGACCGCGCGGCGAAGCGCGCGGGGCTGACGAACTACACCGAGCGGCGCATCACCGTCTCGAAGCACCTCGCCGCCCGCTGGGACGACGACGACGTGCACCAGACGCTGCTGCACGAGGTCGCGCACGCGATGGCTGGCCCGGGTGCGGGCCACGGCCCGCGCTGGCAGCGCACGGCGCGAGAGCTCGGGTACGTCGGCGGGCGCACGCATCAGGGCGAGATCGCGTCGGAGCGGGCCGGCTGGGTCGGCTCGTGCCCGGGCGGGCACGAGCACGTGCGCTTCCGCGCACCGCGGGGGCGCTACGCGTGCAGGGCCTGCTCGCGAGCGGCGCGGCGGGTCGTCGAGATCCGCTGGCAGCGCCGGGCCGCCGCCGCCTGAGCCCGCCTATCGCGGGTCGGCGGCGCTCCCGGCATCGCTCCCGGCCTCGCCCACCGAGCGCATCGACGCCCGACCCTCGCTCTGCGGCGACGCATCCGAGCCGTCGGTCGCGTCGACGACCGACGCCGACGCATCCGCCCCGTCGACCCGGTTCGGGTCGGACGCGTCGTAGGACGCGCTGATCCGCCGGTACGACGTCGTCAGCAGCGCGAGGGCCGCCGCGAGCACCATGATGAGGCCCGCCGCGAGGAAGACGAGCGCGATGCCCCTCGCGGTGCCGGTGCCGAGCAGCGGCTCGAGCGTCGCGGCGCCCGTGTCGGAGCGCGCCCACGGGATGATCCAGAACTCCGCGATCGGCGCGATGAGGAACGCGGTGATCGGGGCGGCCGCCGACTCGAACGCCATGGCGAACCCGAAGACGCGGCCCTGCCGCGAGAGCGGCACGACGCGCTGGATGATGGTCTGCTCGGCGGCCTCCGCCGCCGGGATGAGGCACATGTAGAGCCAGATGCCGGCCGCGTAGAGCCACCACCACTCGCGGATCGTGAAGAGCGCGCCGAGCACGCCCATCACCATGACGACGATGAGCAGCGTGCGGATGGGTCGCTTGCCGAGCCCGAACTTGGCGATGACGAGCCCGCCGACGATGAAGCCGGTCGAGGCGACGCCGAAGACGATGCCCCACATCTCGACCGTGAAGAGCTCGAGGCCGTACGGGTCCATGAGCGCCATGTAGACGCCGCCGATGAAGTTGTTGAACGTCGAGAAGAGGATGAGCGCGAACAGTCCGCTGATCGCGAGGACCGCGCGGATCGAGCCGCGGATGTCGATGCCGCGCACCGTGTCGTCGGCGTCGAGCACGACGACGTCCTCCGGCACGCGCAGCGTCATCAGGTGCAGGAGGCTGACCGCCGTGAGCGCGATCGCGATCGCGATGGTCCAGCCCATGCCGAGCCGGCCGATCGCGAGGCCCGAGAAGACGCTCGTGATGATGAAGGCGATGCCCTGGACCGTGCCGACCAGGCCGTTGGCGTTGGCGTGCCGCTCGTCGGGGACGAGCATCGTCACCGTCGTCGAGAGCGCGATGTTGCGCATGTGCTCGACGACCGCGCCGGCGAGGATGATCGCGGTGAAGAGCCAGAACCAAGGCGCGGCCAGGTCGAGCAGCGACGACTCGGGCAGCAGCAGGTACATCGCACCGGCGAGCGAGAACGCGAGCAGCGTGACGGAGCCCGAGAGCAGCATCACCCGCAGCTTGCGGTGGTGGTCGACGATCGAGCCGAACAGCATGCTGCCGAAGGCGACGAAGAGCATGTACGCGCCGCCGATGATGCCGGTCGCGAGCACCGAGCGGGTCTCGAGGTAGACCCAGAACGTCAGCCCGAACCAGAGGAAGCTCGTGGTCAGGTTCGCGAGCGCGGTGTTGATGAGCACGTGCGTGAACGTGCGCTCGCCGGATGTGCGTGGCTCCGTCGCCGTCATGCGCGACACGCTAGCCGCGGCCACCCACACGCGACACCCGCGAGTCGTGCACGCCGTCGTCGGTGCCCAGCTCCGGCAGCGACAGCAGCGTGCAGCTTCTTGGACGCGGGCGCTCGGATGCGACGCGCGTCAGATCGATGCCATCCACAGGCGGCGCGCGGAGCAGCACGGCGGCGCGAGCACCGAGCGCACAGTCGCCCCATGCGCGCACCCGCACCCCTCCCCGAGTCGCTCACCGGTCGCCCCTTCCTCGTCGCCGAGGCACGGGAGGCGGGCGTGCACGCGGAGCGCATGCGCCGAAGCGATCTGACAGCACCGTTCCGTGGCGTCCGCACGGCGCGCGTGGACGGCCTGCGCGACCTCGCCGCTGCCTACGCGACGCGCATGCCCGCCCATCACGCGTTCGGCGGGGTCACTGCGGCACGGCAGTGGGGGCTGCCCCTGCCCACGGAGTGGAGCCGGGACGAGCCGCTGGTGGTCGCCCGCCCGACCGGCACGACACGGGGAAGGGCGCGGGGCACCGTGCACATCGCCGTCGATCCGGCGTTCGCGCGCGTGACCACGCACCGCGGTCTGCGGCTGCTGGCGCCCGTCGCGACGGCGCTCACGCTCGCGAGGGATCTGCCGCACGAGCGGCTCGTCCACGTCGTCGACGCACTGCTCACACCGTCGCAGCGCTACCCGGACCTCGATCTTCCCCGGCGCCCGCACACGACGGCAGCCGAGCTGCTCGACTTCCTCGCGCGGTGCGGGCGGCTGCGAGGAGCACGAGCGCTGCGCGCAGCGGCCGCCGACGCACGGTCCGGGGTGGACTCGCGGTTCGAGACGATCACGCGCAGGACCATCGTGCTCGCCGGCCTGCCCGAGCCGGTCGTGCATCCGCTCGTCGTCGTCGACGGCATCGAGCTGCACCCGGACCTCGGCTACCCGGAGCTGAAGGTCGCGGTGGAGTACGAGGGCGAGGTCCACCTCGACCCGAAGCGCTGGGCAGACGACATCCTGCGGTACGAGATGCTCGAGGCGGCGGGCTGGATCGTCGTGCGCATCACGAAGGGCGACCTCGCTCGGGATGGCGAGCGGTGCGTGCGCCGCGTGCGGGCGGCACTCGCGCGTCGAGGGTGAGGTGGCGCGGGTGGGCGGTGCCGGGCCTCGGCTCGCGCCGACATGTGCACCCTGGTGTCGCTACGCGCCGGCCGTAGCGACAGCAGCGTGCACCTCGCGGGGAGGACGGCAGGGACCAGAGGCGGATGTTGCACCGTCTTGTCGCTCAGGCCGAACCGTAGCGACAGCAGCGTGCACCTCGCGGGGAGGACGGCGGGGACGAGGAGCGGATGTTGCACCGTCTTGTCGCTGAGGCCGAATCGTGGCGACAGCAGCGTGCAAGCGCGGGCTACGCCCGCGAGTCGCGCGCCTGCGCCCAGAGGTCGACGCCCGGCTCGTCCTGCGCGAGCTCGTCGATCGCCGCCAGCTCGTCGTCGGTGAAGTCGAGGCGCTCGAGGGCGCCCAGGTTCTGCTCCAGCTGCTCGACGCGCGAGGCGCCGATCGTCAGCGAGGTCACGCGCGGGTCGCGCAGCGCCCACGACAGCGCGAGCTGCGCGAGCGACTGCCCGCGCGCCTCGGCGATGCGCGCGAGCCCGCGGATGCGCTCGATCGCCTCGGGCGAGACGTTCGGGTCGAGCGGCTTCCGGTCGCCCCCGCGCGCCACCCGCGAGTCCGCCGGCACGCCGTCGAGGTACTTGCCGGTCAGCAGACCCTGCGCGAGCGCCGTGAACCCGATGACGCCGACGCCGAGCTCACCCGCGGCGTCGAGCAGGCCATCCCGCTCGATCCAGCGGTTCAGCATCGAGTAGGACGGCTGGTGGATCGTCAGCGGCGTGCCGAGATCGTCGAGGATGGCGTGCGCCTGCCGGGTCTCCTCGGCCGAGTAGCTCGAGACGCCGACGTAGAGCGCGCGACCGGTGCGCACGATGTGGTCGAGCGCCGCCATCGTCTCCTCGAGCGGCGTCTCGGGATCGGGGCGGTGGTGGTAGAAGATGTCGACGTGGTCGAGCCCCATGCGCTCGAGCGACTGGTCGAGGCTCGCGAGCAGGTACTTGCGGCTGCCGCCGAAGCCGTAGGGTCCCGGCCACATGTCCCAGCCGGCCTTCGTGGTCACGAGGATCTCGTCGCGGTGCGGCTGCAGGTCGCTCGCCATCACGCGACCGAAGTTCTGCTCGGCGGCGCCGTACGGCGGGCCGTAGTTGTTCGCGAGGTCGAAGTGCGTGATGCCGCGGTCGAACGCGGTGGTGAGCAGCTCGCGCTGGCGCTGCAGCGGGACGTCGTCGCCGAAGTTGTGCCAGAGGCCGAGGGTCAGCAGCGGCAGCTTGAGGCCGGAGGCGCCGGCGCGGCGGTACTGCATGCGGTCGTAGCGTGCGGGGTCGGCCTGCCAGGTCATCGCGCGGCTCCTGCCTGATCGTCGGTGGCATCGTGGTCGTTGGGGTGCCCCGTGGCGGCGGCGTCGGCCGCGACCAGGGCGTCGGTCGCACCGCGCAGCCCCACGGCCGCGGCGCACGCGGCGGCGCAGGACGGGCTGTGGAAGTCGATGCCGAGATCGGCGAGCTCGTCGACGACGCGGCCCGCGACGAGCAGGTCGGCGGCGTTCGGCCGCAGCGATCCGTCGGCCCAGCGCTCCCCCGCCGCGACGATGCCGATCGATACCCGGTCGCCGCGGCGCTCCTGCTCGTCGAGCGCGGCGCGCGCGACGGCGGATGCGCTCGCGAGCGTCGCGTCGAGCACGAGCGACGTGCGCGGGGCCAGGTCGTGCAGCTCCTCGGTCGCCGGGCCGCGGTCGGCGTCGGCGATCACCACGACGTCGGCGGCGACCGCCCGCATGGCTGCGGTGCCCCATTCGAGGGTCACCTGGTACTGAGCGCTCATGGCCACCAGCCTACGGATGCCGGCCGAGCGCATCCCGAGCGCCGCAGCGCGTGCGACTAGCGGAGGGCCCCGCAGTGCGCGAGCGCGGCGCGGACGAGGCTGCCCCGGCCGCCCTCCATCTCGGTGGCGATGAGCTCGGAGGCGGCGGACTCGGGGCTCAGCCAGGTGAGCTCGAGGGCGTCCTGCCGCGGGTCGCACGTACCGGTCACCGGCACGATGTAGCAGAGCGAGACCGCGTGCTGTCGGCCGTCGGAGTAGAGCCCGTCGCCGTGGATGGGGAAGTACTCGGCGATGTGGAACGGCACCGGGCTCGCCGGCAGCTGCGGGAAGGCCATCGGCCCGAGATCCTTCTCGAGGTGGCGGTAGAGCGCGTCGCGCACGCGCTCGCCGCGCATCACCCGGCCGGAGACGATCGTGCGCGTCATCTGGCTGTGGTCGTTCATGCGCAGCAGCAGCCCCACCTCCTGCACCTGCCCGAGGCCGTCGAGGCGCACCGGGATGGCCTCGACGTAGAGGATCGGCAGGCGCTCGCGCGCGTGCTGCAGCTCCTCGTCGCTGAGCCAGCCTGGATTGGGGTCGGGGGTGCGGACGGCCATGGCCCCATTGTGCCTGGCGTCAGGGCCAGGTGGGCTCAGGGACGGAGTCGGCGGCCGCCGCGGTCTGCCCAGAGCGCGAGCCCGAGCCACAGCGCGGCGACGAGCAGCCCGAGCACGATCGACGGGATGTCGCCGAGCGCCGCGAACCAGCCGACCGGATCCGGGTCGGGCAGCGCTTCGAGCAGCGTGCGCGCGGCGAGCGTCACGCCCACCGCGAGCAGGCTGATGCGCCCGACCGCCGCGAACGGCTCCGCGAACGCGCCGATCGCCGAGATGCCGCCGCGCAGGTCGGTGTCGATCGACGGATGCACGACGCACGCGAGCACGGAGGCGAGGCTCGCGACCGCGAGGGTGAGCGGCGGCGTCCAGAGCGCCGTCGCCGGCTCGAGCGGCTGCTGCCCCCACACGGTGGGTGTGAAGTAGGCGAGGATGCCGAGCACGCCGAACAGCACGGCGGCCAGCAGCCCGTAGCCGACGACTCGGGCGCGCTGACGGGCGTTGACGCTGCGCGCCCGCAGGAGCGCATGCATGAGCGCCGCGCCGGCGGCCCCCGCGAGCGAGAGCCCGAGGCCCGCGATCACCGTCGCGACCGCCTGCGTGATCTGCGGGTCGGCGGGGACGCCCGCGGCATCCGCGATCCCGCCGACGACGAGGGTCGCCGGGCTGCACGCGTCGCTCAGCGCTCCGCACAGCCCGGTGCTCAGCCAGAGCGCGCCCGAGCCGATCGCGGTCGCGATGATGGTGGCCCACGCCCAGCCGACCCAGGTGCTTGCGAGCATGCCGAGCAGGCCGAGCGCCGCGGTCGCGACACCGAGCTGCAGCAGGGGACCCGCGACCCGCAGCCGCTCGAGGCCGCCGAGCGTGCCTGCCGCGGCGTCGAAGGGGATGCCGGCGGCGGCACCGCCGATGAGGGCGGCGGCCGCCGCGAGCAGGAGGCCCGCGACCAGCAGCAGCGCGGTGCGGCGGAGCACGCGGACGCCACTCGTCCACTGGCGGTGCTGCGCCATCGCGAACGCGCACCCGCCGATGAGCGCGAACGCGGGCAGCGCGATCGCGTCGAGGCCGATCGCGCCCCACGGCTCGGAGGCCGCGAACGGCCGACGCGGTGCGGCGAGCCACGCGACCGTCGCGAGCACGAGCAGGCCGCGCGCCGCGTCGAGCGAGACGACCCGGCCGATGCGCTTGCCGCGCGCGGGACGCCGCGCGCGGCCGCGAGCCGGCACCGAGGGCATGACCCTGGTGGTGGCCGAGGTGCTCGTCATGCGTCGCCCTTCATGCTTCGAGGCTACGGTGTCGGTGATGGCGCGAGCAGCCGGGCTCGGCCGGCCGGAGGGAGCCCCCATGCAGCAGATCGATGCGGACGCGGTGCGCTGGCGCGAGGGCACGGGCGACGAGCTGCTCGTCGTCATGCACGGCCTCGGCTCGCACGAGGGCGACCTGTTCGGGCTCGCGCCGCACCTGCCGGAGCGGTTCACGATCGCGTCGCTGCGCGCGCCGCTCCCCTACGGCGGCGGCTTCGCGTGGTTCGACTTCTCGCCCGTCGACAGCGACGACCACGAGGCGATCGACGCATCCGCCGAGTCGGTGCTGCGCTGGCTCGACGCGCAGGACCGCACCGTCGAGCGGGTGCACCTGCTCGGCTTCTCGCAGGGCGGCGCGATGGCGGTGCAGCTCGCGAGACTCGCGCCCGAGCGCTTCTCGTCGGTCGTGCACCTCGCCTCGTTCGTGCACGACGGCGAGCTGCCCGGCGATGCCGTGCTCGCCGCTCGCGATCCGCGCATCCCGCTGCTCACCACGATCGGCGAGCTCGACGACGTCATCCACCGCGACAAGATCGAGCGCTCCTCGCCGTGGCTCGACGCGCACTTCGACGTCGACCGCCGCACCTACGCGCGAGCGCACTCGATCGTCGCCGAGGAGCTCGCCGACGTCGTCGACTTCCTCGAACGCGCCTGACCCGCGCTCACCCCGCTCGAGCGCTCACCCGGGCGCGATGCGCGGCTGCGAGCCCGCTCAGGCGGGATGACGGCGGCGCGACCCGTCAGACTGGGCGCATGGATCGGTTCCGACTCGGCGGTGTGCCGGGCGTCACGCCCGCGAAGTGGATGCGCGTGTGGCGCGAGCGGATGCCCGACGTGCCGATCGACCTCGTGGCCGTCGACGAGGCGGATGCGGTGGGCGCCCTGCGCGAGCGACGCGTCGACGCGGTGCTCGCGCGGCTGCCGCTCGCGGGTGCGATCGGGGACGAGGAGCTGCACGTCGTGGCGCTCTACGACGAGCTGCCCGTGGTCGTGTCGGCCAAGGGGCACCCGATCGTCGCGTTCGACGCCGTGACGCTCGCCGACCTCGAGGGCGAGACGATGCTCGAGCGAGACGGCATGACGTCAGCGCAGCTGCTCGAGGTCGTGGCGACCGGGGCGGGGCTCGCGATCGTGCCGATGTCGGTCGCTCGCGCCCTCGGCGGCGACCAGACGCGGCACCGGGTCGTCACCGACGTCGCACCCACGACGATCGCGCTCGCGTGGCTGCAGACTGCGGACTCGCCGCTCCACCAGGAGCTCATCGGCATCGCGCGCGGCCGCAGGGCCGGCTCGTCGCGCGGGGCCGAGCGCGAGCACAGCGTCGAGCCCGGGCAGTCGGCCACCGGCGGCAAGCCGCCCTCGTCGAAGCCCAAGCAGCCGGCGCGCCCCAACCGGCCGCGCCGACCGGGCGGGCCCGGTCGCTCCGGACGGCCGGGGCCAGGCCGCCGGCGCTAGCCGACCGCGAGACGTCGGCCGAGCATCCGCCTCCCCGCAGGAGCGCGGCGATGGGTGCGACCGAGCACGGACCCGGCAAGCCGACAGCGCCCCCTCCCGGAGCCACGCTCACGGGAGGGGGCGCTCGTCGCGGTGACGATCAGTGGCGGACGTCGCCGTCGCGATCGACGTCGATCTCCTCGCGCGCGACGTCGGCCTGCACGGTCTCCTGGTCCGTGACGACGCGGCGGTCCAGACCGACGCGCTCGACGTCGACGACCTCCTTGTCGACGACCGGGCGCTCCTCCGTGAGCGTCACGTCGACCTCGCCATCCCCGAGCGTCCCGGTCGACGACCTGGAGCCGTCGAGCGGCTCGCGCACGACCTCGACCTCCTCGCGCTCGACGGGCACCGTGACGGTCTCCTGGTCGGTGACGACGTGCTTGCGCAGCCGCGCTCGGCCCGTCTCGACGCGCTCGGTCCCGACGCGGAGCTGCTCCTCGCGGCGGACGATCTCGGCGTCGTCGTCGACCTCGCGGGTCGGCGCGTGGACGCTCTCGTCGAAGTGCTCTCCGGTGACGTGGGCGTCGTCGCCGTGCCCGCCGGTGCCGCCTGCGCCGACCGAGCCACCGCCACCGCCGACGCCGTAGTAGCGGTAGAGCTCGTCCTCCTCGGTCTCGCTGAGGTGCGCGTCGGCGTCCAGGCCGGGCGCTCCCTTGATCGTCTCCTTGTCGTAGGGGACGCGGATCTCGCCGCCCTCGACGGTCGCGCCCTGGAGGGGCACGAAGCTCTCCCGCGTGCCGAACCAGCCGGTGCTGACCGTCGCGAACGCAGGCTCGCCGGTCGCGTCGTCGAGGTAGACCTGCGAGACCCTGCCGACCTTCTCCCCGGTCGAGTCGTAGACGGTGCCGCCCGTGAAGGTCTCGGTGCGGCCGTTGATGTCGGTCATGGGCTCTGCCTCTCTGTGGGTCGTTCGGGCCTCCGATCGCGGAGGAACCGCACCACCGTCGCGCACCGCTCTGACCGTGGGGTGACCGAGGGCTAGGAACCGACTGGGACCATCCCGTCGCGGCGTCGCTGCGGAGGTCGAGCGACCGCACTGTCCGCGTAGAGTCGGCGCGTGACCGAGACGCCCCGCTTCCGTGTCGACACGGATCTCGCGCGGATCGACCTCGACACGGTGCACCGCTGGCTCTCGACCGACAGCTACTGGGCGGTGGGGCGCTCGCGCGAGACCGTGCAGCGCGCGGCCGAGGGCTCGCTCAACTTCGGAGCGTACGACGCGGACGGGGCGCTCTGCGGCTACGCCCGCGTGGTGACGGATCGCGCCACCTTCGCGTGGCTGTGCGACGTCTACGTGGACCGCGCCCACCGCGGCCAGGGCGTCGGGCACCTGCTGGCACGAGCCGTCGTCGACACGATCGCGCCGATGGAGCTGCTGCGGGTCATGCTCGCGACGCACGATGCGCACGAGCTCTACGAGCACGTCGGCTTCGTGCCCGTGCCGCATCCCGAGCACCTCATGCTGCTCGATCGGGGCAAGCCGCCCCGGGCATGACGAAGGCCCCGCTCCCTCTCGGGATGCGGGGCCTTCGCCTCATGGCGGTGACGGTGGGATTTGAACCCACGGTGGAGGGTTACTCCACACCACTTTTCGAGAGTGGCACCTTCGGCCGCTCGGACACGTCACCAAGGGACGATCCTACACGAGCGCGGGGGCCGAGCCCAACCGCTCGGCGAACAACCGCACGTGACGCACCTCGTGCATCCCCTCCTCGACCTTCCGGCCGTCGTCGGCGTGCCAGCCGTGCGACTCGTAGAAGGCGGCGGCGCGCGCGTTCCCGTCGAGCACCCAGAGGTAGGCGCCCTCGTGCCCGTCGACGATGAGCCGTCGCTCGACCTCGGCGAGGAGCGCATGGCCCACCCCGCGCGACCACCGCTCGGCGATGGCGTAGATGGCGTAGAGCTCGCCGGTGGCGGGCGGGTCGGGATCGCGCGCGGGACCGGCGAACGCCCAGCCGACCACCTCGCCGTCGGCGACCGCGACGAGGTCGTGCGCGCCCGCGTGGGCGTGGTGCTCGTCCCATCGCTCGATGCGCAGGATCGTCTCGCGCTCGACGTTCAGGCGGTCGAGCGCCTCCTGCGGCACGAGGCCGCGGTAGGCGGCGCGCCAGGTCTCGATCCGCACGCGCGCGATGCCGGCGGAGTCGGCTACGGTCGCCTCGCGCACGTGGGCGGTCATGCTGCCTCCCCCGGGGAGGCGTCGACGACGCAGAAGCGGTTGCCCTCGGGGTCCTCCATGATGCGGTAGTCGGCGTCGGCGGGTCGCTTCGGCCAGTGCACGAGCTGCGCGCCCAGCGCCTCGAGGCGCTCGATCTCGGCGGCCTGGTCGTCGGCGTACAGGTCGAGGTGGATGCGCGGCGGCAGCACGCGCTCGGAGGGCGCCCGGTCGAGCGACACGTTGGTCCCGGCGCCAGCGCGGGGCCGCAGCAGCGCGAAGTCGGCGTCGAGCGGGAGGCGCGGCTCATAGTCGAGCGCAGCGGTCCAGAACAGCAGCTGGCGCTCGAGGTCGGAGCAGCGGATCACGATGGAGCCCACGGTGAGCATGGGCTCACGGTAGTCCTTGCAGGCCAGGTCCGGCCGGAATCCTTGGGATCGGCTATGCCCACGCTGCGGGACCCGGGCCATCGGCCTCTGCGTGCGGGCCGCCTGGGGAGCCCCGCCGAAGCCGCGTGGGCGCCGGCCGATAGCCTCGATCCCATGGCCAAAGCATCCGCATACCGCTGCTCGGAGTGCGGATGGACGAGCCTCAAGTGGGTGGGTCGCTGCGGCGAGTGCCAGCAGTGGGGCACCGTCGGCGAGGCGGGCGTGCAGGCCAAGCGGGTCGCGCCGGCCGCGGTGCCGAGCGACCGAGCGGCGCGCCCCATCACCGAGCTCCAGACCGCCGATGCGCCGCGCTGGCCGTCGGGCGTCGCCGAGTTCGACCGGGTGCTCGGCGGCGGCATCGTGCCCGGCGCGGTCGTGCTCTGCTCCGGCGAGCCCGGCGTCGGCAAGTCGACGCTGCTGCTCGCCGTCGCGGCGAGGGCCGCCCACGCCGGCCGGCGCGTGCTCTACGTCTCCGGCGAGGAGTCGCTCGCCCAGGTGCGGCTGCGCGCGGAGCGCACGGGCGCCCTCGAGCCGCAGCTGTACCTCGCGAGCGAGACCGACCTCGCGACCATCCTCGGCCAGATCCGCGACACGGCGCCCGAGCTCGTCATCATCGACTCGGTGCAGACCGTCGCGAACGCCGAGAACGACGCGCTCGCGGGCGGCCCCAGCCAGGTGCGCGACGTCGCGGCCGCGCTCACGCGCGCCGCGAAGGACGCAGGGATCCCGCTGCTGCTCGTCGGCCACGTCACGAAGGACGGCTCGGTCGCGGGTCCCCGCCTGCTCGAGCACCTCGTCGACGTCGTCGCGCACTTCGACGGCGACCGGCAGACGGCGCTGCGCTTCGTGCGCGCCTCGAAGAACCGCTTCGGGCCGACGGATGAGGTGGGCTGCTTCGAGATGACCGGTGACGGGATCGTCGAGGTGCCGGACCCATCCGGACTCTTCCTCTCCCGGTCGTCCACGCCGCTCGCCGGCACGTGCGTGACGATCGCGCTCGAGGGCCGACGCGCGCTCCCGGTGGAGGTGCAGGCGCTCGTGGTGCCCGCCTCGACCGCGCAGCCGCGCCGGGTCGTGAACGGCGTCGACGCCTCCCGCGTGGCGATGGTGCTCGCGGTGCTCGAGCGCCACGCGCAGCTGGGGCTCGGCGGACACGACGTCTACGTCTCGACGGTCGGCGGCATCCGGGTCACCGAGCCGGGCGCCGATCTCGCGATCGCGCTCGCGATCGCGAGCGCCTACCGCAACGTCGCGCTCCCCCGCGCGCTCGCCGCCGTCGGCGAGATCTCGCTCGCGGGTGAGATCCGGGCGGCGTCGGCGGCGAAGCGGCGGGTCGCGGAGGCGCTCCGGCTGGGCTACTCGCGCGTCGTCGACGACGGCGTCTCCCTCGTGCGCATCGCGGTCGGCGAGGCGATCACCGAGGGTCGGCGTCAGTCCGCACCGATCCCCGAGCCGGTGGGCGTCCCGGAGTTCTGACCGTCGCGTCCGAGCCGAGCGCCTACTCGAGGACGAAGGTGGCGGGCTGCCCGCTCACGTAGTCGCCCACGCGCACGGCGAGCTCGTACGTCGCCCCATCGGCAGCCACCTGCGGCCGCTCGGCGGTGCACGTCTCGATCGACGAGGCGGTGCGATCCCACTCGACGGGCACGGTCGACTGCGGCGCGTCCGGCTCGAGCTGCACGACGTTGTCCTGCACGTCGGCAGCGCAGTCCGACCAGCGGTAGACCACCTGGTCGCCGGTGCGCACCTCGTACTCCTGCACGCTCGTGCCCGCGTTGAGTGAGCAGGTGCTCTCCCCCGTGTTCTCGATCGTGAAGGAGAGCTGCACCCGCTCGTCGGCCGAGTAGCTCGGCTGGTCGGCGGCGGGGAGGATCGCGATGTCCTCCTGCGCGCACGGCTCGGTCGGCTCCTCTGGCTCGGCGCTGCCTCCGACGGGCGTGAAGGGTCCGCTCGGCGTGGGGCTCGGCGTCTCGCTCGCCTCCGGCGTCGGCTCGACGGTGTCGCTCGGCGAAGCGGCCGGCGGCTCCGCACCGGGCGCCTCCCACGGCCGCCACACGAGCAGCACGACCGCGACGACCGCGAGCAGCGCGAGCACGCCCAGCAGGGTGCGGCGCCGGCGCACGGCGGCGCGGCGCTTCGCTGTCGATGCCGGGGTCACGGCTCCAGGGTAGGCGAGCCGAGGCTCAGAGCCGCTTGAGCATGCGCGTGTTGCCGAGCGTGTTGGGCTTCACGTGGGCGAGGTCGAGGAACTCGGCGATGCCGCCGTCGGGCGAGCGCACGAGCTCGGCGAACACATCGGGGCTCACGACCTGCTCCGCGACCTCGACGTACCCGTGGCGGCCGAAGAAGTCCGTCTCGAACGTGAGGCAGAACAGTCGCGAGAGGCCGAGGTCGGCGGCGCGCTGCTCGAGCGCGGCGAGCATCGCGTGGCCGACCCCCTTGCCGAGCGCCCCCTCCGCGACCGCGATCGTGCGCACCTCGCCGAGGTCCTCCCACAGCACGTGGAGGGCGCCGCATCCGACGACCTGGCCGTCGCGCTCCGCGACGACGAACTCCTGCACCGCCTCGAAGAGCGTGACGAGCTCCTTGCCGAGCAGGATGCGCCGTCGCACGTACGGCTCGATGAGGTCGCGCATCGCGCGCACATCGCCGGTGCGGGCCTGGCGGACGGTGAGGGCGGCCGCGGCCGTGGAGGATGCAGCAGCGGCGGATGCGTCGGGTGCGGTCGCGTCGGATGTCACGGGCCGAGCCTACGCTTCGGGCCTACGCTTCAGGCCCTGTCGACCCGGAACACGAGCCGCGCGAACTGCCCGACCTGTCGCACCTCGACGAGCGTCAGCCGATCGGACTCGACCCGGCGCGGCAGCAGCGGCGCGCCGCTCGGGAGCGCGACCGGTGCGATCGAGATCGCGATCTCGTCGAGCGCGCCGGCGTCGAGGAACTGGCCGGCGAGGTCGCCGCCGCCCACGACCCAGATGTCGCCGTCGCCCGCGGCCTCGCGCAGGATCGGCAGCGCCTCGGCGACGGTGCCGCGCAGGAAGCGCACGTCGGCGCCCTCGGGCACCGGCAGCTCGCGGCTGGAGAACACGAACACGGGCCGGTCGCCGTAGAACGCCTGCCAGGAGCCGTGGTCGGTCGACTGCCACTCGCGCAGCCCCCACTCGTAGGTGTGCGAGCCCTCGACCATGATCGTCGCGCCCCGTGGCAGCAGCGTCTCGTCGGGGTCGTCGCCGCCGTCGACGGCGAACAGCCAGGCGAGCGAGTGCTCGTCGTCGGCGAGGAACCCGTTCAGCGTGGTCGCGGTGTCGAAGATGATCCTGCTCATGCGCGGGACGATAGCCCGGGCCGCCCACACGCCCCACGCACGCCGAAGGGGCGGAGCCGCAGCCCCGCCCCTCCGTCGATCAGTCGATCACTCGATCACTCGATCAGCCGCAGACCGTCAGCGCTGCGACGGCCGGGCTCAGCGACGGCTCGCCGCCGATGAGCTGCACGCTCGAGACCTGCAGGCGCTCGAGCTCGTCGAGCACCCGCTCGGGCACGCACGTGCTGCGCGTGATGAGCATCGGCACGTCCTGCGCACCGGCGATCGCGGCACCCGCGAGGGCGTCGGGGTAGTTCTCACCGGAGGCGAGGTACGCCGTCGACACCGGCGCGTCGAACGCCGATCCCGTGATGATCGCCGAGGTGGCGAAGCGGTCGACGCCGCCGAGGCGGCTCACCGTGAAGCCGGCGTCCACGAGCTCGCCGGCGACGGTCGAGGGCACCGTCGCCGTCGAGCCCGTGATGCGCACCCGCTCTGCGCCGAGGGCGTCGAGCGTGGCGATCGTCGCGTCCGGGATCTGCTCGTCGGGGTCGACGAGCAGCAGCGGCCAGTCGAGGTGACCGGCTGCCGCTCCCGCGGACATCGCATCCGGGAAGCTGCGACCGGTCGCGACGTACGCGCCGCCTGCCGTCTCGAACGCGTAGTCGGCGACGAGCTGCGCCGTCTCGTAGCGGTCGTCGCCGGCGAGGCGCTCGACCGTCGTGACGGTCGCGAGCGCGTCGATGTCGGCCTGCGTCGCGCTGCTGATGGTCGGCTCGCCGCCGACGATCACGACGCGCTCGGCGCCGAGGCGCTCGATCTCGTCGAGCACGATCTGCGGCGCCTCGCCCTTGCGGACGAGCAGCATCGGGCCGCCCTCGTGCGCGGCGGCGGGACCGGCTGCGAGCCCGTCGGGCCAGTTCTCCCCGCTCGCGACGTAGACGACATCCGCGCCGTCGGCGTAGGCGCTCTCGGAGAGCGCGACAGCCGTGGCGAAGCGGTCCTCGCCCGCGATGCGCTCCGCCTCGAAGGCGACCGACAGCGCGAGCGGCACCGCGGTGCCCGAGTCGGTGCGCAGCTCGAAGCGGTCGCCCGCGCGCGGCAGCGGCGCCTCGAAGGTGACGGTCGCCGAGTTGGCGGTCACCGGGAAGGAGCCGAGCAGCTCGTCGCCGTAGTACAGGTCGATCTCGGTGCTCGTCGGCGTGCCGAGCGAGGTGAGGTCCACCTTGTTGACGGTGAGCGAGATCTCCGTGCCCATCGCGACCGGGGCGGTCGGCATGCCGATCACCTCGAGCTGGCGGCGCGAGAAGTCGGGCGAGATGGGCGACTGCGCCTCGAGGTAGGCCTCGAACGCCTCGGAGTCGACGAGACCCGAGTCGCGGTCGTCGGTGCCCGCGGTGAAGCCGCGGAAGTTGTCGCCGCCCGAGAGCAGGAAGCTCGGCACCGCGACGCGGAAGGCGTCGCCGGCCGCGACCTGCTCGCCGTCGACCCAGATGCCGGTGATGCGGGCGCCCTCGGCGCGCGTCGAGTCGTAGGTGTACTCGACGTTGTCGCTCAGCCCCAGCTGCAGGTACGCGCGCGACGGCACCGAGCCGTCAGCGGCGCGCTGCCACTGCTGCTCGAGCACGACGCGCAGCTGCTCGCCCGTGAGCGTCGTCGTCCAGAGGTTGTTCGCGAACGGCAGCACCGCCGCCGCCTCGCCCACGGTGACGATGCCGTCCTCGGTCTCGCCCTCGCTCGCCTCGAACAGCAGGTCCGCGCGCAGGCCGCCCGGGTTGGTGATGCCGATCTCGGCGCCGCCGCGAAGCTCCGACGAGAGCTGGTCGCGCAGCATGTTCGCGACGAGCGTGCCCATCGTGGATGCGTTGCCGCGGTCGTCGCGCGCGCCGCCGGAGAAGGCGGTGGTGATGTCGCCGGTGATCTCGCCGAGCGGCTCCTGACCGATGATCCGTGCCTGCTCGAGCGCCGCATCCGTGATCTCCGCGACCGCCGCGACGCGCGGGAACTGCGCGATGAGGTCGGCAGCGGGCGTCGTCGTGCGCGCGACGAGCTCGGCCTCGAACGAGGCAGCACCGGTCGTCGGGTCGATCGTCGCGACGAGCTGCGCGAAGTCCGCGCCGTAGGCCGACGCCTGCATGACGGGCCTGACCTCCTGGTCGCTGCCCGAGGGCGCGAGGGCGAGGAAGCTGTAGGGCTGGTGCGTGTGGCCGTTGAAGATCGCGTCGACCTCGGGGGCCGTGTCCTCGACGATCGAGCGGAACGCGTCGGAGGCTGCGGTCGCCTCCTCGAGGGACGACGTCACCTGGGCACCCTCGTGGTACTCGGCGATGATGAGGTCGGCCTCGCCGTTCGCGGCGTTGCCGTCGGAGAGCGCTGCGGCGACGGCGTTGACGCCCTCGACCGGGTCGCCGAACACGACGCCCTCGATGCCGGAGGGGTCGACGAGTGCCGGCGTCTCCTCGGTCACCGCGCCGATGACGGCCACCGTGACGTCTCCGACCTCGAACAGCGCGTAGGTGTCGCCGATGGGCGCGCCGTCGAGCGTGACGTTCGCCGCGAGGTAGGGGAAGTCGGCGCGGTCCCGGACGCGGCCCTGCAGGTCGTCGATGCCCCGGTCGAACTCGTGGTTGCCCACGGCGGCAGCGTCGAGGTCGAGCGCGTTGAGCACGTCGATCGTGGGGTTGTCCTGCTGCGACGCGGAGGCGTAGAGCGAGGCGCCGATGTTGTCGCCGCCCGACAGCACGAGCGAGCTCGCGTCGCCGTGCTCGGCGCGCAGCTGCTCGATGGTCCCGGCGAAGCCGACGGTGCCGCCGATGCCGGTGTCCCGGTTCGGGGCCTCGAGCCGCCCGTGGAAGTCGTTGAAGTGGATGATGTTGACGACGCTGCCGACGGCCTCGATGGCGCCGGCGTCGTCGGTGCCGCCGGTCGCGAGCGCCGCGGTCGGGGCGACGAGCATCCCCAGTCCGACGGCGCAAGCGGCACCAGCCGCAACATTGCGCTTGAAGTGCTTGATCACGGTGTGTCTCCGATGCGAAGGGATCCGGGCGGCGCGCGGGACGCGCCACTCGTGAGCCTATGAAGTCGGGACGTGAATCGCGAGCACCAATCGTGACGTGCGGGTGAACAGCGGGTGACCGCCGCTCACGACAGCGAAGAGGGGACCCCGTGGGGTCCCCTCCTCGTGCGTCGCAGCGGTCAGGCCGCGTCGGCGGGCGTGAGCGCCGGCGTGTGCGGCTCCGGGCTCGTGTGGGTGAACACGAACTCGTCGTCGGCGAAGTCGACGGTCACGTGCTCACCGCCTGCGAGCTCGCCGTGCAGGATCTTCTCGCTGAGCGCGTCCTCGATCTCGTGCTGCACGGCACGGCGCAGCGGCCGCGCACCGAGCGCCGGATCGTGGCCGATGTGGATGAGGCGCTTCTTGGCCGCCTCGGTCAGCTCGATCGTCATGTCGCGGTCGAGCAGCCGCTCGGCCAGGCGACCGACGAACAGGTCGACGATCTGCAGCAGCTCCTCGGGGTCGAGCTGCGGGAAGACGACGATCTCGTCGACGCGGTTGAGGAACTCGGGCTTGAAGTTGCGCTTGAGCTCCTCGCGCACCTTGGCGCGCATCCGGTCGTAGTCGTTCTCCGCCGAGCCCTCGAGGACGAAGCCGACGGGGCCGCCGGAGATGTCCTTCGTGCCGAGGTTCGTCGTCATGATGATGACGGTGTTCTTGAAGTCGACCACGCGGCCCTGGCCGTCGGTGAGTCGACCCTCCTCGAGGATCTGCAGCAGCGAGTTGAAGATGTCGCTGTGCGCCTTCTCGATCTCGTCGAACAGCACCACCGAGAACGGCTTGCGACGCACCTTCTCGGTGAGCTGGCCGCCCTCCTCGAAGCCGACGAACCCGGGAGGGGCGCCGAAGAGCCGCGAGACGGTGTGCTTCTCGCTGTACTCCGACATGTCGAGCGAGATGAGCGCATCCTGGTCGTCGAAGAGGAACTCCGCGAGCGCCTTCGCCAGCTCCGTCTTGCCGACGCCCGTGGGGCCGGCGAAGATGAACGAGCCCGAGGGGCGGCGCGGGTCCTTGAGGCCCGCGCGCTGGCGACGGATCGTCTTCGCGAGCACGCTGATCGCCTCGTTCTGACCGATGACGCGCTGGTGGAGCGCCTTCTCCATGAAGATGAGGCGAGCAGACTCCTCCTCGGTGAGCTTGAACACCGGGATGCCGGTCGCGTTCGCCAGCACCTCGGCGATCACGCCCTCGTCGAGCACGCCCGTCGGGCCGCCGTTGCCCGAGCGCCACTGCTTCTCGGTGCGGAGCCGCTCGCCGAGCAGCTCCTTCTCCTCGTCGCGGAGGCGTGCGGCGGCCTCGAAGTCCTGGCCGTCGATCGCGGCCTCCTTGCGGGTGCGCACGCCGGCGATCCGCTCGTCGAACTCACGCAGCTCGGGCGGGGCCGAGAGGATCGACAGCCGCAGGCGGGCGCCGCCCTCGTCGATCAGGTCGATCGCCTTGTCGGGCAGGAAGCGGTCCTGCACGTAGCGGTCGGCGAGGTTCGCCGCGGCGACGAGCGCGCCGTCGGTGATCGTGACCTTGTGGTGCGACTCGTAGCGGTCGCGCAGGCCCTTGAGGATGTTGATCGTGTGGGCGACCGACGGCTCCTGCACCTGGATGGGCTGGAAGCGGCGCTCGAGGGCCGCATCCTTCTCGAAGTGCTTGCGGTACTCGTCGAGCGTCGTGGCGCCGATCGTCTGCAGCTCGCCGCGCGCGAGCAGCGGCTTGAGGATGTTCGCGGCGTCGATCGCGCCCTCTGCGGCGCCCGCACCGACGAGCGTGTGGATCTCGTCGATGAAGGTGATGATGTCGCCGCGGGTGCGGATCTCCTTCGTCACCTTCTTGAGGCGCTCCTCGAAGTCACCGCGGTAGCGGCTGCCGGCGATGAGCGAGCCGAGGTCGAGCGTGTAGACCTGCTTGTCCTTGAGCGTCTCGGGCACCTCGCCCTTGACGATCGCCTGCGCGAGGCCCTCGACGACGGCGGTCTTGCCCACGCCGGGCTCGCCGATCAGCACGGGGTTGTTCTTGGAGCGACGCGAGAGGATCTGCATGACCCGCTCGATCTCCTTCTCGCGCCCGATCACGGGGTCGAGCTTGCCGTCGCGGGCGGCCTGCGTGAGGTTGCGCCCGAACTGGTCGAGGATCGTCGACCCCTTCGGGTCGGCCGTCTGCGTCGTGTCGCCGCCGACGGTCGTCGTCTCCTTGCCCTGGTACCCGGCGAGCAGCTGGTTGACCGTCTGGCGCACGCGGTTGAGGTCGGCGCCGAGCTTCACGAGCACCTGCGCGGCGACGCCCTCGCCCTCCCGGATGAGGCCGAGCAGCACGTGCTCCGTGCCGATGTAGTTGTGGCCGAGCTGCAGCGCCTCGCGCAGGCTCAGCTCGAGCACCTTCTTGGCGCGCGGCGTGAACGGGATGTGGCCCGTCGTCTGCTGGCTGCCGGTGCCGATCATGTCCTGCACCTGGGCGCGCACGGCATCGAGCGAGATGCCGAGCTGCTCGAGGGCCTTCGCGGCGACGCCGTCACCCTCGTGGATGAGGCCCAGCAGGATGTGCTCCGTGCCGATGTAGTTGTGGTTGAGCAGCTTCGCCTCTTCTTGGGCGAGGACCACGACGCGGCGAGCGCGGTCGGTGAATCTCTCGAACATCGCTGGCTCCCTTCCTTGACTGCGAGCGTAGTCGCGGCATGGGGGACGACGCGGCCGTGTTCGCTGTCGGCGCGACGCTGTGGATGCGTGGACGCGTCGTCGGCCGGAGCATCCGAAGGTGTCGCATGGGAACGCCGGATAGCCTCGGCGGGACGCAGAGCACACGAGGAGCGCGAGACATGAGCTGGACCGGGCCGGAGCAGCCGCAGCAGGGCGAGCCAGACCCCGCGGCGCCGGAGGGGCAGCAGCCGTACGGGCAGCAGCAACCGCCGTACGCGCAGCCCCAGCCGCCGTACGCGCAGCCCCAGCCGTACGCGCAGTCCCAGCGGTACGGCCAGCCCCAGTACGGGGAGCCCCAGTACGGGCAGCAGCCGTACGGACAGCCCGGCTACGGACAGCCCGGCTACGGCCAGCCCGCCTACGGACAGCCGGGCTACGGACCCGGCGCACCGCATCCGTCGTACCCGCCCTACGGCCAGGCCGGGTTCGCGCCGCCGCCGCCGCCCACCAAGCCCGCGCTCCTGCCCGCCGCCCTGCCCGTGACCGGCCAGGCCTTCGTGGGAGCCTTCCGGCCGCTGTCGCAGCGCGTGGGCCGCTGGTTCGTCGCCTGGGCGATCGCGATCGGCTTCTTCTTCGGCGGTCAGGTGGTGTCGGTCGCGCTGCTCATGCCCGGCATCGCCGCGTTCTTCGCCGGCGTCGACATGTCGACCGCGGCCGACCCCGATGTCGCGGCCGACATGCTCGCCGAGGTCATCGGCTCGCCGCTCGGCATGGCCGGCGTGAACCTGGCATGGGCCGCGATGATCCCGGGCGCGATCGTGGCGATGGCGGCGTTCGGCAAGGGTGCGGCCGGCTACGCCTCGAGCGTCGTGGGGCGCTGGCGCTGGCGAGTGGTCGGACGCTCGGCCATCGTCATCGTGCCGATCTTCGCCATCTACATCGGCATCTCGCTCGCCGTCGACCCCTCGGTCGAGTGGCAGTGGAACCCCAACTGGGGGCTCGTCGCGATCGTGCTGCTCACGACGCCGTTGCAGGCGACCGGCGAGGAGTTCGCGTTCCGCGGCTTCCTGACGCAGATGCTGGGCGGCTGGATCCGCAACCAGTGGGTCGCGTCGATCGCGATGGGCGCGCTCATCGGGCTGCTGTTCGGCGCCGCGCACCTGCACCCGTCGATCTCGGCGACCCTGCAGCTGTCGCTCGTGGGCTTCACGTGCTCGATGCTCACGTTCCGCACGGGCGGGCTCGAGGCCGCCTCGGTGCTGCACACCGCCAACAACGTCTTCATCATGGTGCCGCTCGCGCTCACCGGCACGTCGGCCTTCTCGTCGCAGCCGGTCGCCGGCGAGGACTGGCTGTCGTTCGGCATCACCGCGCTCGCCCTGGGCGTCGCGTACCTGGCGGTGCACTTCTTCCTCGCGAAGGAGCAGCGCTGGACCGTCGGCGCTCCCGGCGCGGACCTGCTGCTGCCGCGCGCGCCGCTCGCCGAGCCGGCGCCCGCGCCGGTCGGGGCGCGCTGACCGGAGCTCGCGGCCGGACCTCGCGCCCGGGCGCGCGACAGGGCCTCGGCTACGCGGAGGTGCGGTCGGGATCCCGTCCGCCCGCGGTGGGCGGTAGATCCGGAGCGGTCTCGGCGGATGCGTCGACGTCCGCCGAGGCGCCGGTGGCGGCTCGAGCGCGCTGCGCCTTCGGCGTCAGGCCGGCCTTGGCGCGCTCCTCGGCCTCGATCTGGTCGTACTTCAGCCGAGCGGTGCGGTCGCCGCGGATGATCATGCGCATGACCATCCAGAAGATGATCCCGAGCACGATCGTCGGGATCAGCGAGAAGATCGCGTTCCCCCACCAGCTCTCAGGCATGGCTCAAGGGTACCGCGCCCGTCGTGCGGCGGTCGCGCGTCAGCCTGCGGGTGGCTGCAGTCGGGCGATCGCGTGCTCCGAGCGCCGCTGGCGGCGCAGCATGAGGACGAGAGCGACCACGCCGGCGACGACGACGAGCGCCACGACGAGCGCGATCACCATCGCGACCAGCAGTCCAACGGTGAGGAAGTCGACAGCCATGCCGCGACCGTAGCGGCTCTTCGAGCGGAGCGGGCGATTCCCTCGGATCGAGGTCAGGCGGTCAGCAGGGTGCGCACCCGCTCGGAGCCGATCGCCAGCAGCAGCGTCGGGATGCGCGGGCCGGTCTCGCGGCCGACGAGCAGTCGGTAGAGGAGCGCGAAGAACGCCCGCTGCGCGGCCGAGAGCTCCTTGTCGCCCTTGACGATCGCATCCGGCTCGAGCCCGCGCTGCACCTTCGCGACGCCGTAGGTCTGGTGCGTGAGCCCGTCGAGCGTCCACGCCTCCTCGATCGGCGGCAGGCCGAGCCCGCCCTCGAGCAGCAGCCCGAGCGCCTCGCGCTCGACCTCGGTGAGCGCGTCGAGCGCCTCGCGGTCGGGGGCGTCGCGCACCGTGGTGTGCTCGTCGGCCGGCATGTGCGTCGCCACCCACGCCTCCACCTTGTCGAGCCGAGGCCGCAGCGGGTCGAGGTCGACGATGGGGTCGTCCGCGTCGAGCCCGCGCAGGATCCGCAGGATCTGCTCCTCGTCGCCGAACGTGATGTCGACGACGGATGCGAGGGTCCGGTACGCGACCCGGCGGGGCGTCTGCGGCAGCGGGCCCTGCGCCGTCGCGGTCGCCCGCTCGAGCGCCGCGAGCTCCGCCGCCTGCGCGGTGCCGGCTCCCGCCTTGCGCAGCAGCGCATCCCACTCGTCGTAGGTGCGCTGCAGCTCGGAGCCGAAGGCGACGTCGAACGACTGGTTCATGCGGCGGCGGGCGTAGAGCCAGCGCAGCACGGGCGCCTCCATGACGGCGAGCGCGTCGGCCGGCACGGGCGCGCCGCCGCGCGACGACGACATCTTCGCCACCCCGCCGAAGCCGACGAACGCGTACATGGGGCCGAGCGGCCGCTCCCAGCCGAAGACGGGCGCGAGCTGCAGGCCCACCTGGAAGGACGAGCCGGGCGACTGGTGGTCGACGCCGGAGGGCTCGAACACGACGCGTTCGAAGGCCCAGCGCATCGGCCAGTCGACCTTCCAGACGAGCTTGCCGGAGCGGAACTCGCGCAGCAGCACCGTCTCGCGGTGCCCGCACTGGCACGAGTACGTCAGCTCGGTCGAGTCGTCGTCGTAGGCCTCGATGGTCGTGAGGTCCTTGCCGCACGCGGTGCAGTACGGCTTGTACGGGTAGTACTGGGCGCCGGCCGAGCCGTCGTCCTCGCTCGCGGCGCCGGAGCCCGCGTCGAGCGCCGCCTGCAGCGCCTCGTCCTCGTCCTTCGCGGCCGGCAGCGTGCGGTACTGGGCGAGGATCGCATCGATCTCGCGGCGGTGCCGCATCGCGTGCAGGATCTGCTCGGTGTAGGCGCCCGCCCGGTACTGCTCGGTCTGGCTGATGCCGCGGTAGCGCACGCCGGCCTCGGCGAACGATGCCTCGGCCTGCTCGCGGAAGTGCGCGGCCCACGAGTCGGCGGTGCTGCCGGGGGGCGGGGGCACGCTCGTGAGCGGCTTGCCGATGTGCTCGGCCCACGCCTCGTCGACGCCGGCGATGCCGGCGGGCACCTTGCGGAAGCGGTCGTAGTCGTCCCACGAGATGAGGTGCTCGGCGTCGACGCCGCGGCGCTGCAGCTCGTCGGCGACGAGGTGCGGGCTCATGACCTCGCGGAAGTTGCCGAGGTGGATGGGCCCGGAGGGCGAGATGCCGGATGCCGCGACCGGCGGGGTGCCGCGCCGCGCAGCCTCGGCGACGACCTCGTCGGCGAGGCGCGAGACCCAGTCCGCGCGCTCGTGCTCGACGGCCTGCTCGGGCGTGGGCTGCTGGGTGTCGGTCACGACCATCGATCCTACCGAGCCGGCTCGGCGCTGCCGCCGCCGCGCATCCGCTCGTACCCGGCCTCGGGGTCCGCCCCCGCCCCGCGTCCGCTCGAGCCCGGCCTCGGGGTCCGCCCCCGCCCCGCCGGTTGAGGGTTTGCGTCCGAGTTGCCCACAACTGGGACGCAAAGGCTCAACGCACGGCCGGCCATCGCAGGTCGGTTGAGGGTTTGCGTCCGAGTTGCCCTCAACTCGGACGCAAAGGCTCAACGCACGGCCGGCCATCGCGGGTCGGATGAGGGTTTGCGTCCGAGTTGCCCTCAACTCGGACGCAAAGGCGCAACCGGTCAGGGGATCGTGAAGACGGCGGTGTCGATGAGCCGGACGGTGCCGACGCGGGCGGCGACGAGCACCTGCACGGGCCCGTGGTGCTGCTCGGATGCGCTGGTGAAGGTGCGGGGGTCGACGATCGCGAGGTAGTCGAGCTGCACGCCGGTGTCGTCCTGCATGACGCCTTGCGCGGCCGCGAGCATCGCCTCGACGCCGCGGTCGGCCGCGGCGCCCGCCGCCTCGAGCGCGCGCGAGAGCGCGAGCGCATCCGCCCGCTCCCCGGGCTGCAGGAAGCTGTTGCGGCTCGAGAGCGCGAGCCCGTCCTGCTCGCGCACGGTGGGCACGCCGAGCACCTCGACGGGGAAGTTCAGGTCGCGCACCATGCGGCGCACGAGGAACAGCTGCTGCGCGTCCTTCTCGCCGAAGACCGCGACGTCGGGCTCCACGATCGAGAGCAGCTTCGCGACGACGGTCAGCACGCCGTCGAAGTGACCAGGCCGGCTCCGCCCCTCGAGCACCGTGCCGAGGTGGCCGGCGGTGACGAGCGTCGCCGACCTGCCGCCGTCCGGGTACATCTCCTCGACCGTCGGCATGAAGACCGTGGCGACGCCGAGCTCGGCGAGCCGGTCGGTGTCGGCATCCGGCGTGCGCGGGTAGCGAGCGAGGTCCTCGTGCGGCCCGAACTGCAGCGGGTTGACGAACACCGACGCGATCACGAGGTCGGCGCGCTCGAGGGCCGCGCGGACGAGCGCTACGTGCCCGGCGTGGAGCGCGCCCATCGTCGGCACGAGCGCCACCCGGCGTCCCTCGGCCCGGGCGTCGCGCACGAGCGCGCGCACGCTGTCGATGGTCGTCAGGGTCTGCAGGGTCGCGGGCACCGACCAAGCCTAGGCGCGACGCGGCTGACCGTTCTCAACGTCGCCGGTGGTCGGACATCCGGCATGCGCCGCCGTCCGACCACCGGCGACGTTGCGATCAGGGCTCGAGGGGCGGATCGGGGTAGCGGGCGAGGGCTGACTCGACGGCCGAGCGCACGACGCCGCCGAGCACGCGCGCCGGCCGCTCGACGCCGATCTCGTGCAGCTGCCGCATCGCCTGCGCGACGATCCCGTCGGCGAAGCCGGCGGCCACCTCGATCGCCTCGGCGTAGGCGGCGCGGTCGGCCTCCTCGACGACGATCGGCTCCGCGCCCATCTCGACCGCGAGCGCCTGGCCTATGGGGAGCACCGGCCCCGGTGCGGTGACCGCGATCGTCGCGTCGAGCAGCCGGGCGAGGTCGAGCGAGGTGCCGGTGAAGGTCATCGCCGGGTGCAGCGCGATGGGGATGGCGCCGCGGGCCACGGCGGGCTGCAGCACGCCGATGCCGTGCTCGGCAGCGGTGTGGACGACGATCTGGCCCGGCTGCCACGCGCCGGTCGACGCGAGGCCGGCGACGAGTCCCGGCAGCTCGGCGGTGGGCACCGCGAGCAGCACGAGCTCGGCGCGCTCGACGATCGTGGGCGCGTCGAGCAGGAGCACGCCCGGCAGCACCGACTCGGCCCGCTCGATCGCGTCGGCACCGGTGGCATCGATCCCGACGATGGCGTGCCCCGCACCCGCGAGCGCCGCGCCCAGCACCGGGCCGACGCGGCCCGCGCCGATGATGCCGACGCCGAGCCGCCCGGGCTTCACGGCTCCTCGCGCGGCCGCTGCCAGCGCTGGTCGGGCTGCTGGGGCGGCAGCGGCTGACCGGCAGCCGTCGGCGGCTGCTGGCCCTGCCACGGCTGCTGCGGCGCCTGCCACTGCTGCGGCGGCGGACCCTGGGGCGGCTGCTGGCCCTGCCACGACTGCGGCTCGCCCTGCGGCGGACGCTGCTGCGGCCACGCAGGCGACTGCGGCTGCGGTGCCGACTGCTGCCGCGGCACCGCGAGCGGCCGCTGCCCGGGCCACTGGGGCGGCGAGCCCTGCTGCTGCCACGGCGCCGCCGGCTGGGGCGGGGCCATCAGGCCGTCCTGCACCGCCGGCGCGGTCTCGAGCACCGCGTGGCGCGAGAGCGACGCCGCCCACGACTCCGACGCATCCCGATCGATGGCCACCTTGACGGTGCGCATGGCGTGGTCGAAGAGGATGCGCGCGTCGCCCTGGTCGATCGCGCCGATGCCGGGCGAGAGCACGGTGTCGGGCACGTGGAGCTGCACGCGGCCGAGCCGCGCGAGCCCGTAGATCGGTCCCTGCTGGAGCGCGACGGACTGCACGCGGGCCTGCGGCACGATCTGCAGCGAGCGCCAGATGCGACCGAAGCGCAGCAGGAAGGCCGCGTCGTGCACGTGGAAGCCGTTGCGCCGCACCGAGAACCAGCGGAAGATGCGCGCGCGCGGCGGGCTGACGACGAACGCGTCGGGTGCCTGGCCGAAGAGCCCCTGGTCGACGAGCGGCGAGTGCGCGAGCTCCGGCAGCACGAGCCCGATGACCGTGCGCACGTCGCGCAGGTCGCCGACCGGCAGCAGGTAGCTCGCCATCTGGCCGCTCGAGCCGCTCTGGCCCGAGCCGTCGGGCTTCGACTTGCCGGCGCGCGTGAACGTCACCTGCCACCAGCCGAACGGTCGCCACAGCAGCGGCTGCTTCACGTGCAGGGCGAAGATGCGACCGGGTGGCAGGATCTCGGTGGTCGTCGAGGCGAGGCCGTAGGCGAGCCGGATGCCGTCAGGGGTCGCGGCGATCGAGTAGCGCAGCTTGGAGCCGAGCGATCGGACGCCGGCGGCGAAGAAGGCGATGGCGCCGGGCAGCAGCGCGAACACCGCCCAGAACTGCTGGAACCCGACGATGAGCACGAGCGTGCCGACCGCGTAGGCGAGCGCCCACACGATCCAGCCGTCGAGCAGCGACGAGGCGACGATGCGGCCCGGCGGGATGCGCACGAGCGAGTCGGGGGCGAGGTGCGCGATCTCGGCGTCGGGCCGCAGGAGCTCGTCCACGACGCCGCCGGCGCCGCCGCGCTGGGACGCCATGCGCTGCGCGTCGGCCGCCGACCTCCCGGAGGCGCGGTTCATGACCTCGAAGCGCAGCGCATCCGCGACCGACGAGCTCAGGTAGTTGAGGTCGACGTTCGAGTCGTTGCCGGCCTGCTGCACCTCGAACTTGCACGCGCCGAGCAGCCGCGCGAACCAGGGCTTCTGGATGTTGATCGCCTGGATGCGCGCGAGCGGTGCGCGCCGATGGCGCTTGACGACGATGCCCTGCTGCACCTCGACCGCGTCGCCGGTGATGCGGAAGCGGTGCACGCGCCAGCTGAGCCAGAAGATGAGGATGCCGACGAGCACCGCGGCGATCGTGCCGAGCGTGACCCAGAGCAGCTGGTCGAGGACGAAGTCGCCGAACGGGTCGTCGTCGAACTCCTCGAGCTCGCCCGACCACTCCGGCGGCACGAACATGCCGATGAGGCGGTCGCGGAAGGTCGAGACGAGGATGCCGAGGAAGATGATGAGCGCGAGGCCACCGCGCAGGAGCGGCGTGGCGGGGTGCAGCCGGTGCCACTCGCCGTCGACGAGCTCGATCGCCTTCGCGCGCGCGTCGGTCGCGGCGGGCGCGGGGCCGCCGGGCTGCTGCGGCTGCTGCGCGGTCCCCTGCTGCGGCCAGCCCTGCTGCTGCGGCGGCCAGGGCTGGGCAGCGCCCTGCGGCCACGGCTGGGCAGCGCCCTGCGGCCAGGGCTGGGCCGCGCCCTGCGGCGCGTGGGGCGGAGGGGGCGCGTCGGTCACAGACCGGCCCGTCGCGACTCGGAGACGGCGACGAGGTGGTCGCGCAGCTCCTCCGCCGTCGAGCCAGGCATGCCGGGGATCGTGATCGCGCTCGACGCGGCCGCGGTGACGAACTTCAGGGTCTTGAGGCCGAACATCCGCTCGATCGGTCCCTGCGTGATGTCCACGACCTGCATGCGGCCGTAGGGCACCGCCACGAAGCGGCGGAACAGCATGCCGCGGCGCACGAGCAGATCATCGGCGCGCTGGAGGTAGCCGATGGTGCGCGTGCGCAGGAACGACCAGATGACGCCCACGACCGTGAGGACGACCGCCGCGATGAGCGGGATCCAGGCCCACAGCGGCATCTCGCCGTCGGTGATGAACCAGAGCGGCACGGTCGCGCCGACGCCGACGATCGCCCAGCCGATCAGGGTGCCGATCGACTCGACGACGGCGTAGCGCATGCTGACGCGTTGCCAGTCACCGGTGACGTCCAGGCGCTCGGCCACGGTTCCTCCACTGCTCTTCCGGCGGTCGCCGGCGGCCATCTGCGACCGGATCCCAGGCTAGTGCGAGGAGCCGGATCGGGCTGTCTGCGATACTGCCGCGGTGACTTCAGACACCCAGCAGCGCAAGCACGTCGGCCGATGGATCGCCGTATCCGTCGTCGGCGTGATCATCCTGGCGCTGCTGGCGGCCATCGGCTGGTACTTCCTGCGCATCAACCCCTCGGTGCAGCAGGTGGAGACGATCGAGAGCGCCTTCCCCGACGAGTCGCTCCGGCCCACCGCCGCGGCGACCGAGGGCGGCGCGCCCGTCAACGTGCTGCTGCTCGGCAGCGACGCTCGGGGGACCGACGGCTCGCTGCTCACGAGCCTCGGCGACCGGGCGGACACGATCATGGTCGCCCACATCCCGCCGGACCGGGAGACGGTGCAGATCATGTCGATCATGCGCGACTCGTGGGTCGAGATCCCGGGGCACGGCACGCAGAAGGTGAACGCCGCGCTTGCGCTCGGCGGGGTCCCGCTCATGGTGCAGACGGTGGAGGGCATCATCGACCAGCGCATCGATCACGTCGCCGTGATCGACTTCGAGGGCTTCAAGGGGCTGACGGAGGCGCTCGGCGGCGTGACGCTGCAGAACGACATCGCGTTCACGGAGGGGCAGTTCAGCTATCCGGCGGGCGAGATCACCGTCGCCGGCGACGAGGCGCTCGCCTACGTGCGCGCCCGCTACCCCTTCAGCGACGGCGACTACCAGCGCTCGCACAACCAGCGCGCGTTCCTGCGGGGCGCCATCCAGCAGATGATGACGCGCGAGAACCTCACGAACCCGGAGCGCATGGCGAACCTGCTCGCGACCGTCACCCCGCACATGGCGACGACCGACACGTTCTCGTTCCCGGTGGTGCTCGACCTCGGGTCGCAGCTGGCGCAGCTCGACTCCACGCGCATCCAGACCTTCACGATGCCGACGCTCGGCACCGGCATGGAGGGCTCCCAGTCGGTCGTCTACGTCAACTGGGACGGCGTCGAGGAGCTGCGCGCCGCCTTCGACGAGGAGTCGATGACGACGTTCCAGCCGGCGCCGGAGCGCTGAGCCGACAGCTGCACCAGCTTGTCGCTCGAGGGCGCTCGATGGCGACACCAGCGTGCACCTCGCGACGCCGCGCCTCGCGAGACGTGCACGCAGCTGTCGTCCCGAGATGCGGGATGCGACAGGAGCGTGCATCTGCCGGGCGGCCGCTGCAGCGGTGACGCGGACGGCTACGCCGGCTCGGGCGCGGACGCCGACGCCGTCGCGTCGTCCTCGTCGTCGGGCGGGAGCACGCACCATTGCTCCGCCACGACGCCGGCGATGAGCTCGATCGCGGCGCCGGCTGCGATCACCGCGAGCGCGAGCACGGCGTCGCCGGCGACCACCGCGCGCGTCGCGAAGAAGGTGAGCGCGCCGAGCGCCGCGCCGGCCAGCAGCGCGCCCACGATCGAGCTCGCCTTCGCGAAGCCGAGCACGCTCGTCGCGTGCCGGTAGTCGATGCGGCGCTTGCCGCGCGCGGCCTGGCGCACGGGCCAGGCGAGCAGCAGCAGCACGCCGCCGAGCACCGCGAGCGCGACCCCCAGCGTCAGCGGCGGCACGAGGGCGGGACGGCCGCTCATCACGAGCATCGCCTCCGCCATCCATGCGACCGCTGCCGCGATGACGAGCGTGAGGACGATCGTCGTGGCGGACGTGCGCGTCACGCGAGCCGCCAGACGTCGCCGTCGGCGTACTCGGCGAGCTCCGCGATCGAGCCGTGGCCCGGCAGCTCGGCGCGCGGTTCGAGCTCGAGCCACGGCTGCAGCACGAACTGCCGCTCGTGCGCGCGCGGATGCGGCACGGTGAGCTCGGCCGCGTCGATCTCGAGCGAGCCGATCGCGACGATGTCGATGTCGATCGTGCGGCTGCCGTAGCGCTCCTCGCGCACGCGGCCGAGCGCATCCTCGATCGCGCGGATCGCGTCGAGCAGCTCGAGCGGCTCGAGGGACGTGCCGACGATCGCGACGATGTTCGCGTAGTCGGGCGAGAGCCCCTCGCCGTCGGGATGCCACGAGGGCGACTCCCAGGCGCTCGAGCGCTCGAGCACGCGCATGCCGTCGATCGCTCCGAGCGCCCGCAGGGCCCGGTCGATGGTCGCGACGCGGTCGCCGAGGTTCGACCCGAGCGAGAGCACCGCTCGCCGCTCGAGCGCGATCCTCACCGGATGCCTCCGCCGCGCCGCAGCCGCGCTCGCTGCACCGTCACGGACACGTCGCCGAACGGGACGGCGATCGGCGCGCTCGGCTTGTGCACGGTCACGACCGCGTGCCCGACACGGGGGTCCTCGAGGCAGACGTGGGCGATGCGATCGGCGAGCGTCTCGATGAGGTCGACCGGGTCGCGCTCGATCGCCGCCACGATCCGCTCGGCCAGCTCGCCGTAGTGCACCGTGCGCGCGACGTCGTCCGTCGCGACCGCGTCGCGCACGTCGAGGCCGAGCGACACGTCGACGACGAACTCCTGGCCGTCCCTGCGCTCCTCCGGCAGCACGCCGTGGTGCCCGGTCGCGCGGATGCCGCGCAGGTCGATGGTGCCGTGCAGGCGCTCGACGTCGTCGAGCACGACATCCCAGTCGGGGCCGTCGGCACGCCGGACGGCGTCGAGCGACCGCACGGCCGAGACCGTCGAGGCCACGTCGTGGACGCGCACCGCGCCGGCGCCGCGCTGCGCGGCGAGCAGCGACGTCGCGGCCGTCGCCGCATCGCGCTCCGAGGCGGGCGCTCCCTCGGGCACGAGCTCGCCGAGGAAGCGCTTGCGGCTCGTGCCGACGAGGAGGGGAAGCCCCAGCTCGACCAGGTGGTGCAGGCCGGCGAGGAGGCGCCAGTTGTCGTCGGCACCCTTGGAGAAGCCGAAGCCCGGGTCGAGGATGATGCGCTCGCGGGGGATGCCCGCATCGACCGCGGCCGCGACCCGTCGCTCGAGGTGCTCGACGACCTCGCGCACGACGTCGTCGTAGTGCGTGTCCTGCGTCACGTCGATGCCGCGCGAGTGCATGAGCACGATGCGCGCACCGCCCTCCGCCACCGTCCGCAGCATGTCGGGGTCGTGCTCGCCGGCCGTGACGTCGTTGATGATCGCTGCGCCCGCCGCCATCGCGGCGCGCGCGGTCGCTGCGTGGATCGTGTCGACCGAGACGCGGATGCCCTCGCGCACGAGCTCGGTCACGACCGGCAGGATGCGGCGCTGCTCCTCGTCGGGGTCGATGGGCGATGCGCCCGGCCGCGTCGACTCCCCTCCGACGTCGATGACGCCGGCGCCCTGCGCCCGCATGCGCCGCGCGTGCGCGATCGCAGCCCCCGCGTCGATGTAGCGGCCGCCGTCGCTGAACGAGTCGGGCGTGACGTTGAGGATGCCCCAGACCTCGGCGCGCTGCGTCACCACCACTACCGCCGCTCCCCGATGAGCGCCATGATCTCGGCGCGCTCGATCGGCTCGGCGAGCGTCCCGCGGCTCGCGATCGTCACCGTCGACGACTTCGCCTGCCGCGCGCCGCGTGCCGCGACGCATCCGTGGGCCGCCTCCACGACGACGAGCACGCCGCGCGGGTCGAGCCCCGCGACGAGCGCGTCGGCGATCTCGTCGGTGAGGCGCTCCTGGATCTGCGGCCGCGAGGCGATCGTCTCGACGACGCGAGGGATGCGGCCGAGGCCGACGATGCGATCGCTCGGCAGGTAGGCGACGTGGGCGACGCCGGTGAACGGCAGCAGGTGGTGCTCGCACATCGAGCGGAACTCGATGTCGCGCAGCAGCACCATCTCGCCCGACTCCCCCGCGAGGTCGGCGGAGTCGAGGTGGGCGGATGCGTCGACGCCGACGCCGGCGAAGTACTCGGCGTAGGCCTCCGCGACCCGTCGCGGCGTCTCGGCGAGGCCCGGCCGCGCCGGGTCATCGCCGATCGCCGCGAGCAGCTCGCGGACGGCCTCGGCGACGCGCTTCCCGTCGACCGCCATCAGACTTCGGCGACGGCTTCGGTGTCCGGCTCGACGACTTCGTCGACGTGCTGCGAGACGGGCAGCTCGATCGGCGGGACGTCGCTCACGGGCCGCTCCGGGTTCGACAGCCACTGCGGCCGCTCGGGGAGCTTCTCGACCTGGTCGAAGAGCTCGGCGAGGCGCAGGTGGTCGAGGGTCTCCTTCTCGAGCAGCTCGCCCGCGAGGCGGTCGAGCAGCTCGCGGTTGGAGTTGAGCACCGTCCACGCCTCGGTGTGCGCCTGCTCGATGAGCGCCCGCACCTCGCGGTCGACCGCCTCGGAGAGCGACGGCGAGTAGTCGCGGTTGCCGCCCATGTCGCGGCCGAAGAACTGCTCCCCCTGGGCCGAGCCGAGCTTCACGGCGCCGATCGCGGCCGTCATGCCGTACTCCGTCACCATCTTGCGGGCGATGCCGGTGGCCTTCTCGATGTCGTTGCCGGCGCCGGTGGTCGGGTCGTGGAAGACGATCTCCTCGGCGACGCGGCCGCCCATCGCGTAGGTGAGCTGGTCGAGCAGCTCGTTGCGGGTGATCGAGTAGCGGTCGTTGATCGGCAGCACCATCGTGTAGCCGAGGGCGCGGCCGCGCGGCAGGATGGTCACCTTCGTGACGGGGTCGGAGTGCCGCATCGCGGCTGCCGCGAGGGCGTGGCCGCCCTCGTGGTAGGCGGTGATGAGCCGCTCCTTGTCGTTCATGATGCGCGTGCGGCGCTGCGGGCCGGCCATCACGCGGTCGACGGCCTCGTCGAGGGACTCGTCGGTGATCTGCGTGGCGTTCTGGCGCGCGGTGAGCAGCGCGGCCTCGTTGAGCACGTTCGCCAGGTCGGCGCCGGTGAAGCCCGGCGTCTTGCGGGCGAGCACCGCGAGGTCGACGCCCTCGGCGATGGGCTTGCCCTTCGCGTGCACGCCGAGGATCACCTCGCGACCCTTCATGTCGGGGGCATCGACGCCGATCTGGCGGTCGAAGCGGCCCGGGCGCAGCAGCGCGGGGTCGAGGATGTCCGGCCGGTTCGTCGCGGCGATGAGGATGACGTTCGTCTTGACGTCGAAGCCGTCCATCTCGACGAGCAGCTGGTTGAGCGTCTGCTCGCGCTCGTCATGGCCGCCGCCCAGGCCCGCGCCGCGGTGCCGGCCGACCGCGTCGATCTCGTCGACGAAGATGATCGCCGGGGCGTTCTGCTTCGCCTGCTCGAAGAGGTCGCGCACGCGGCTCGCGCCGACGCCGACGAACATCTCGACGAAGTCCGAGCCGGAGATCGAGTAGAAGGGCACGCCCGCCTCACCGGCGACGGCGCGCGCCAGCAGGGTCTTGCCCGTGCCGGGCGCGCCGTAGAGCAGCACACCCTTGGGGATGCGCGCGCCGACCGCCTGGAACTTCGTCGGGTCCTGCAGGAACTCCTTGATCTCGCCGAGCTCCTCGACGGCCTCGTCGGCGCCGGCGACATCCGAGAACTTCACCTGCGGCATGTCCTTGGTGATGAGCTTCGCCTTGGACTTGCCGAACTGCATGACGCCCTTGTTGCCGCCCGAGAGGCGCGTCATGAAGAAGTAGAAGAGCGCGCCCAGCAGCAGCACCGGCAGCAGGATGCCCATGAGCGAGAGCAGCCAGTTGCCCTGCGGCACCTCGTCGATGTAGCCCTCGGCGGGCTCGGCCGCGGAGATCGCCTCGACCACCGCCGGACCGCGCGGCGCGACGTAGTAGAACTGCACCTGCGCGCCGAGCTCCTCGTCGGGCTCGCTCAGGATGAGGTCGACCCGCTGCTCGCCGTCGACGATGCGCGCCTGCTCCACGCGACCGTCCTCGATCATCTGCATGCCGACATCCGTCTGCACCGGACGGAACTGCGGCGTCATGAAGAAGCTGAACGCGATGCCGACGATGAGGAGCGCGAGGACGATCCACGGGATCGGCCCGCGCAGGAACTTCTTGAAGCTCATGACGTCCTTCTGGGTCGGGAGGCCACCAGGCTATCCCCGGGCCCCGCCGCGCCTGCCGCCTGTTCGCTCAGGGCGCGGGCGGACCCTGGAGCTCGAGCGACATGAGGATCGCGCGGATGGTCGCGTACTCGGGCGTCGCGACGTACGCCTCGGCAGCGGCCGCCGACGCGACCGCCCACGGGGCGCCGTCGCCGGACCCGGTGACGTTGACCTCGGAGCCGAAGCTGATGGCGCCGTTCGGCGTCGTGACCACGTTGACGATCGGGCACGCCGGTGACTGCACGTCGGCCGCGGGGCGGAGGCCGACGCTCACGATCCACTGCTCGCCGAGCTGCAGCGCTGCCGCGCCGTACGCGACGCCCGGCGCGCCCTCGAGGCTGACCTCCTGGCGGTCGAGGATGGCGGTGCGCCAAGCGACAGGCGTGCCTTCGCCGTCGACGCAGCGGCCGTCGCCCTCCGGCACGTCCTCGACGTAGCCGAGCTGCCGCTGGCCGTCGTCGCGCACGACGTCGAGGCCATCGGCGGCCTCCGCCACCGTCCACTCCGGCGGGATGCGGAACGTGGCGCCGCCGCTCGGCACGGCGATCTGCTGCCAGCCGCTCGTGTCGACCCCGGCGATCTCCGCCGGCAGTGACGACTCGACCTCGGGCGTCGGCGAGGCGGGCATCGTCGGCGGCGGGGCCGTGATGCCCGGCGGGATCGTCGGCTGCGGATCGGGTGCCGGCGCGCCCGAGCATGCGGCGAGCGCCGCGGCGGTGACGACGAGCGCCAGCGGCGCGAGCAGGCGTGCAGGGGACCTCATCCCACCATCCTCCCAAACCTCGTCGGGAAACCGCTCCGGGTCGCGTCGCTCAGTTGTAGACGTGCGGGGCGAGCACGGCGATGCCGCGCAGGTTGCGGTACTGCTCGGCGTAGTCGAGCCCGTACCCGATGACGAACTCGTTGGGGATGTCGAAGCCGCAGTACTTCACGTCGACCTGCACCTTGAGCGCGTCGGGCTTGCGCAGCATCGTGCAGATCTCGACCGAGGCGGCGCCGCGCGACTCGAGGTTGGCCTTCAGCCACGAGAGCGTGAGGCCGGAGTCGATGATGTCCTCGACGATGAGCACGTTGCGCCCGGTGAGGTCGGAGTCGAGGTCCTTGAGGATGCGCACGACACCCGAGGAGACCGTGCCCGAGCCGTAGGACGAGACGGCCATCCAGTCCATCTCGATGTGGCGGCGCAGGGTGCGCGAGAGGTCGGCCATCACCATGACCGCACCGCGCAGCACGCCGACGAGCAGCAGGTCGAGACCCTCGTAGTCGGCCTCGATCTGCCGCGCGAGCTCCTCGAGCTTGGCGTGCAGCTCGTCCTCGGTGATCAGGGTCTTGGCGAGGTCACCCTCGACGTGCGTGAAGTCCATCTGCGCTCCTGGCGGTCGGCTCGGCGGTGCGTCCAACCTACCCGCCGGGCCGAGGCTCAGATGCGGTACTCCAGCGACAGCAGGATCTGCTTGAGCGTCGCGTACTCCTCGGTCTCGAGGTAGGCGCGAGCGTCGTCGAGCGAGTCGACGATCCACACAGCGGCATCCCCGGTGCCCGACAGCTGCGACTCGGTGGCGAAGGTCAGCAGACCGCTGGGCTCAACGGCCTCGGCAGGACCTCCGGTGATGAAGTAGAACGGGCAGCCGAGCGGCTCCTGCAGCTGCCGCTCGGCCGTGACTCCCATGCCGAAGATCCAGCGCCCGTCCTGGAGCTCGGCCGCGACGGCGCCGAAGGCCGTCGGCTCATCGGCGTCGAGGCTCAGTGACTGCATGTCGAGCACCTCGCTCTGGGGCCGCTCGCCGCAGCTGCCGCCGACATCGCCAGGTACCTGGGAGAAGCGAAGCTGGGCCTGTCCGTCCGGCCGGCGCACCACGACGCCATCGGCCGGCTCGCCGTCGACCTCCGCGAAGGTGACGTCGGCGCTCCAGTCGGCGGGGATGCGGAACTGCGTGCGCCCGGACTGCGGCTGGATCAGCTGCCAATCGGCCATCGGGTCCGCGGCAGGTGTCGGATCCGGCGTCGCGCTGGGCATGAGGGTCGGGTCGGCGGGCGCCGAGTCGGATGCGGAGGGCGTGTCGCTCGGCACGGCCGCGGGGGCGGCGCATCCGGCGAGCAGGGCGACGAGACCGAGCGCGGCGGCGGTGCGCAGTCTGGTGCGAGCCATGAGGGTCCTCTCGAGGCTGGTGCGGCGCGCACTCACGGCAGCGCGGGTGCGGGGATGGCGGTGAGGTCGAGCGTGGCGATGATCTCGAGCAGGAGCGTCACGTCGTCGCTCTCGAGCCACGCGACGGCGTCGGCCTCGCTCGTGAACTCCTGGCGGACGCCGAACCACACTGAGCGCTCGCCATCGCCGACGGGCCACGTGGGCTGGCTCTCCGCCATCGGCGGGTTGGCGAGCGCTGCCTGCGCGGTGAAGGTCGAACGATCCCCCGACGTCCACCACGCGGTCGCGTGATGATCGAGGTACCGCGCGTCCACGTCGGAGTGCGCCGCTCGCTCCGCCTCGTCGAGCGTCGCGACCGGCGCCGCCCGCACGACGCCGAAGTGGGCGGCAGCGCCGACGTCGTCGTAGGGTCCGTCGGAGTACCCGAGGTGGAGCTCGCCCGCTGCGTCTGCGAGCGAGATCTCGTTCACCCAGTGCTGCTCGCCGTCGTACGCGATCTCCTCACCGCCCACCTCTGCCGTCCATCCGGGCGGGATGCGGAAGGTCGCCGTGCCGTTCGGCGTCGAGATCTCCTGCCAGTCAGCCTGGGGGTCGGTCGGCGTCGAGGTCGGCGTCGGGATGGGCGTGGGCGTCGGTGTCGCGCTCGGCGTCGCCGTCGGCGTCGGGAGCGCCGAAGCGCTGGGCGTCGCTGCGGGACCGCCCGCCGTCGGCGCGCAGCCCGCGACCATCAGCGCGATCGCCGTCAGCGCTGCTGCGGCCGCAGCACGACGGCTCATCGCGCGGCCTCGAGCCGGAGCGACCGGAGCACGTCGACCAGGGCGGCGTACTCGTCGGTCTCGGCGTACGCAGCTCCGGCGTCGAACGAGTCGACCTGCCAGAGCCCTCCACCGATCGTCGCGGGGGGCGTGCCGAGCGTGACCGAGGGGAAGCCCTCCGGCACGGCGACGTCGTCGTAGATGAGGCACGGCATGCGATCTCCTCCTGGCCGCTCGGTGCTGTAGCCGACATGGAACGAGAAATCGCCCTCGGCCGGCTGGACGGTCGCTGCGTAGAGGTATGCCGGAGGTCCGTCGCCGAGCGTCTCGCCCGTCACGTCGACCTCCTCGACCAGGTGGATGCGCGCGGGCACGAACGCCGTGCCGTCGCCGTCCCAGTCGTCGCACGCGCCGCCGCGGTCGCCGCCTTTCCCGATGGCGAGGAGCGCCATCTCGTGCCGCAGCGAGTTGCGCACCCAGATCCACTGCACGCCGCCCGCGTGCGTCTCCACGGCCCCGCCCTCGACCGTCCAGGTCGGGGGGATGCTGATCGACGCCATGCCGCTCTCCGTCGAGAAGCGGTGCCACGTCGCCTCCGTTACGGGAGTCGGCGAGGCGGCTGCGGTCGGGGACGCGGCGGGCGGCGCCGGCGACGCCGCCGGCGGCGAGCTCGCGCAGGCGACGAGCAGCAGCGGTACGACGAGGAGCGGCAGGACGCCGGACCGTCGCCCGGCGCTCACGGGTGCACCTCGAGCGACCGGACGATCGCCCAGGCGGCGGCCACGCGGTCCTGGTCGACGAGCTCCAGGGCACGGCCGGCCGAGGAGAAGCCGGAGAACGACGGCGCGGACTGCAGTCCCGGACCGGGGCCGCCCGTGCCGAAGGCGACGTTGACGATGCCGTTGGTGTCGGGCGACACGTCGACGGCCGTGTCCGGCGAGCAGCCGTCAGCGTCGGTCCACCCGTCGGTGAGCGAGATGGTGACCGCCCCGATGACACCGATCGCGTCGAAGCGGACCTCGGTCGCGAGCCCTCCGCCGTGGGGGGTGGTGAGTCCGAGCTCGAGCGGCTCCGCGTGGAGCACGCGCGAGTCGAGGGCTGGCCCGTCGCAGGCGAACCCCCACGGCTCGTCCACCAGGTGCAGCCCGAGCAGGTGCTCGCCGTCGTCGGTGTAGACGTGCGCGTAGCCCGCCGGCTCCGCCGTCCCGGGTGCGAAGGCGTGCACGTCGCGCACCTCCCAGGTGGGCGGGAGCCGGAACGACGCCTCGCCGCCGGGCATCGTGAACGTCTGCCAGTCCGTCGTGTCGATCGCCGCGGGCCCCGACCAGGGAGGAGGCTCTGGGGCCGGTGGGGCGACCGTCACGCCGGGGGCCTCAGAGCGTGCAGCGTGCTCCACGTCGGCCGCAGAGGGGCTGGGCGGGGTGGTCGACGACGCCGGGGTGGCGCTCGGCGTCTCGCTCGAGGGCGCCTCGGTCGGCTCGGTCCCGGGGCCGGCGCAACCTGCGAGGAGCGCGGTGAGGGCGAGTGCGGCGGTCGCCGCGCGCAGCCTGGTCGTGGTCATCGTGGTCCTCTCGTGACGGGGACGCTCTCCCGTGTGCATCCCGTCATGTCCGCCCCGCGGCCGGGGTCACCGTCCGCAGGTCACGGTTCGATCACGAAGCGCTCCCTGCATCGAACCGCACCTCGACCGCGCGGACCTGGCCGCTCGCCGCATGACCGGTCACGATCGCGCAACGAAGCAGGTCAGCGGCTCTCGAACGAGAGGAGCACCTCGCGGATCAGCGCGTACTCGCTCGTCGCGAGGTACGCGCGCGCCTCGTCGAAGCCCGCGAACCGCGGGTACGACGTGCCGTCGTCGTCGACGATCTGGAGCAGCAGGTAGTCGTAGCCGGACCGCCCATCGCCCTGGTACAGCGTCAGGATGTCTGGCTCGCACGCCGTCTCGGCGTCGTTCTCGGAGACGCCGGCGGCGAACGTCACGCCGTCGTGAGCGTCGTCGAAGGCCACCGCGACGACCAGGGCTCCGGGGTCGACGACCTGATCGCCGAGCGGGGTCACCTCGAGCACCTCGGTCTCGGGCCGCTCGCACGGCGTGAAGTCGGTCGCGTACTGCCCGCCGCTCGCGATCGCCTCGAAGCGCAGCATGGGCACGCCCGCCTCGTCGCGCACGAGGCCGCGGTAGTCCGTCCACTCGGCGCGGCCCTCGACGACCTCGCTCGCGATGTCGGCGGTCCAGCCCTCAGGCATGCGCCAGCTCGTGTGGCCGTCGCCGACCTCGAAGCGCGCCCATCCGTCGGCGCCGGCCGGGGGCGACGCGGTCCCTGCGGGCGCGGGGGACGCGGTCCCTGCGGGGGCGGGCGACGGGGTCACCGGGTCAGCGGATGCGGGCGCCGACGATGTGGCGGACGGCGTTGGTGCCGCGGGCGCCGAGTCGGCCGGCGGGGCTCCGTCGACGGCGCAGCCGCTCAGCGCCAGGACGAGCAGGCCGATGGCGGCCAGGCGGGTTCGGGTCATGATGCTCCTCTCGCGCCCGGATGCGACCGCTCCGTGCATCGTGACATGTCCGGCAGGCCCGCGACGGTCACAGCAGGGCGAGGGGCGTCAGGCGGCGACGAAGACGAGCCTGCGGCCGTCGCGCGTCACGCGGATGCCCGGGAGGTGGATCGGGCCCTGCCCGTGCCAGTCGGTCACGAGCCGGGACACCTCGAGCGTCTGCTGGCGCGAGAGCGCCACGTGGAACTCGCTCTGCACGGCGAGGCGGATGATCCGCTGCCGCAGAGCGGGCGGGTTGGCGCCGAGCCCGCCGACGTCGAGCGAGAGCCCGCCCTCCGCGTGCTCAACGAGGTCGAGGATCTGCTCCTGCGCGAAGTGGGCGAGCGCCTCGGCGTCCTCGCGCAGCGTGTCTGCGGTGCGGGTGAGCGCGAGCGCGACGCCGCCGCCGAGCACCTCGTCGAGCATCGGCAGCACGCGGTGCCGCACGCGCACCCGCAGGAAGCGGTCGTCGTCGTTGTGCGGGTCGCTCCACGCGTCGAGGCTCTGATCGCGGCATGCCTGGTGCGTCGTCGCGCGGCGGACCTGCAGCAGCGGGCGACGCAGGAAGCCGATGCGCGGGTGCATGCCCCACAGGCTCTCCGAGCCCGAGCCGCGCGCCAGCCCGATGAGCACCGTCTCGGCCTGGTCGTCGAGGGTGTGGCCCAGCAGCACGACCGCGGCGTCGAGCTCCTTGCGCGCCTGCAGCAGGGCTGCGTAGCGCGCCTGGCGGGCGGCGGCCTCCGGGCTGCCGTCGGGGGCGACCTGCACGCGCATGACCCGCACAGGGTCGAGGCCGAGCGCCTGCGCCTGCGATGCCGCGCGGTCGGCGATGTCGCCGCTGCCCGGCTGCAGGCCGTGGTCGACGATCACGGCGCCCGCGCGCATCCCGGACCGCGACGCCTCGAACGCGGTCGCCGCGGCGAGCGCGAGCGAGTCGGGTCCGCCCGACAGGGCGACGAGCACGAGCGCGCCCTCGGGCAGGTCGGCGATCGACTCGCGCACCGCCCGGCGGACGTCGGCGACGGCAGGCGTCAGCCGCGGTCGACGGTCGCTTTCGGGCATGAAGTAACCTTATGCCGATTCCTCACCCCCACGAGAAGGAGCCGCTCTTGGCCGCCTACGACGTCGTCATCGAGATCCCCAAGGGGAGCCGCAACAAGTTCGAGGTCGACCACGAGACGGGCCGCGTGTACCTCGACCGCGTGCTCTTCACGACCTTCGTCTACCCGACGGACTACGGCTTCTTCGAGGGCACCCTCGGCCTCGACGGCGACCCGGTCGACGCGCTCGTGCTGCTCGAGTACCCCGTGCCGCCGGGCGTCTTCGTGCGCGTGCGCCCCGTCGGCCAGCTCAACATGGAGGACGACGGCGGCATCGACACCAAGGTCATCTGCGTGCTCGAGAAGGACCCGCGCTGGGCGCACATCCAGGACATCACGGATGTGCCGCAGCAGCTGCGCAACGAGATCGAGCACTTCTTCCTGCACTACAAGGACCTCGAGCCCGGCAAGTGGGCGAAGCTCGGCGAGTGGGAGGGCGTGGAGGCCGCCGAGGCGACCGTCCAGGCCGGCTACGCCGCCTTCGACGCCGAGCACGGCGACGAGTCGGGCGAGAGCGTCGAGAAGCCCGAGGGCGGCCGCGACATCGCGGACTGACCCGGATCGACGAAGAGGGGCGCACCATCCGGTGCGCCCCTCTTCGCGTCTGTGCAGGTCAGCGGAGGGCGACGCCGCGCGCGTTGAGGAACGACTCGGGGTTGACGAGCGTGCCGTTGACGCGGATCTGGAAGTGCAGGTGGCAGCCGGTCGAGTGACCCGTCGAGCCCTCGTAGCCGACGACCTGGCCGCGGCTGACGCGCTGGCCCGGGTAGACGACCGAGGGCGCGATCATGTGCGCGAACTCGCTCTGCACACCGCCGCCGTGGTTGATGTAGACGATGTTGGCGCCGTAGATGTCGCGGCCCCGCAGCGTGACGGTGCCGGCGGCCGGCGCGTACAGCGGCGTGCCGCAGCCCGCGACGATGTCGACGCCCGCGTGCAGCTTGCGGCCGAGGATGCCGAGCGGGTCGTTGCGCCAGCCGTAGCCCGACGAGAAGCGGCCGTAGTGCGGGGTCTGCCAGCCGCTCGACGCGGGGGGCGCGACCGGCACGGATCCGCCGCCGCCGCTGCTCCCGCCACCGCCGCTGCTGCCGCCGCCGCTGCCGCTCCCCTGGTTGGCTGCCGCCGCGGCAGCCGCAGCCGCAGCCGCGGCATCGGCGAGCCGCTGCTGCTCGGCGAGCCAGCGCTGCCGGGCCTCCTCGGCCTCGCGGCGCTCGCGCTCGATGCGCAGCCGCTCCTGCTCGGCGAGGTAGGCCTGCCAGCGCTGACCGGCCTGGTAGTCGGCCTCGGTCGCGGCGCGGTTCTCGATGAGCACGGCGAGCTGCGCCTCGAGCTCGACGCGGTGGTTCTGCTCGCGCTCGACGGCGGCCTGCGCGGCCGCTGCAGCCTCCAGCGCGACCTGGTAGGCCGCATCCGCGGCCTCCTTGAGGCCGAGCAGCGCCTCGCGGGCGACCGCTGCCTGGTCCTGCAGGGCCTGTGCGGTGTTGGCGTCCTGCTGCGCCTGCTGGTAGAGCGAGTCGGCGGTGCCCGCGACGCGGTCCATCATGTCGAGCCGGTACAGCCAGTTGTCGGCGGAGCCGGGGTTGGCGAAGAGCTCGGCGCTCATGTCGCCGGTGCCGCCGGAGCGCGCGAGCTGCGCGGCCAGCTGGCCGGCGGCGCGCTCGGACTCGGTGGCGCGCGTCGTCGCGTCGTCGGCCTGCTGCTGCAGGCGATCGGCGACCGCGACGGCCTCGTCGTAGCGGCTCTGCGCCTCGATCGCCTCGGCTGCGCGCTGATCGGACAGCGCTTGCGCGCTCTGCAGGTCGCTCTCCAGCTGGGCGATGAGGCCGCGGATCTGCTCGATCTGCTGGTTCTTGGCCGACTCGTTGCCCCGCGCGGCCTCGACCTCCGACCAGGTCGGGAAGCCCCACTCGTCCACGGCGTCGGCCGCCGGGGTGCCGGGGACGACGATGACGACGACCATTGCCGCCGCCGCTGCGCCCGCCGCGATGGCAAGGCGCATCCGGCGCCAGCGCGGGGACGTCGCCACGCGCGCGGTGCGGTCAGGCATCGCCATGTCACTCCCTGTTCGGCAGCGCACGGCGCTGCTCCGTCATCATGGTGCCACCGCGGTGCGCGAGCACAATGGGGGCAACGCTATCAACTTTCATGTTCCGGCTGAAGGTTGTGTTGAGCGGATGTTGAGGCGGCGTGTCGTGGAACCCATGCGTCGGTGTGCTCGGAGGGGTCTGGACGCGCCGGATCCGGCGTCGGTTTGCAACTCGGCTCCCGCGTGCTGTAACGTCGTCGCTCGGTAGTCATGTGCTCCGGCACACGGCCCCATCGTTTAGAGGCCTAGGACACCGCCCTTTCACGGCGGCAGCACGGGTTCGAATCCCGTTGGGGTCACTCACGGCGGATTCGTTCTGTACGATGGGTCTACCAGCATGGCCCTGTAGCGCAGTTTGGTTAGCGCGCCGCCCTGTCACGGCGGAGGTCGCGGGTTCAAGTCCCGTCAGGGTCGCCATTGCCCTCGGCCCTCTCGAAAGAGAGGGCCTTGTGCAAGGGCTGGCTTCGGCCAGCCTGGCTCTGTAGCTCAGTTGGTAGAGCGCACGACTGAAAATCGTGAGGTCACGGGATCGACGCCCGTCGGAGCCACCCTCAGAAGCCCCCGCCGAGCGGGGGCTTCGTCGTTCGTGGGGCGATGCTGAGCGCCCCCTTCGCCTCAGCCGATGAGCGCCCGGAGCGTCGCGGCGTCCTCATTCGCGCCGAAGGCCGGGTAGCCCGGCTGCAGCCGCAGGCCAGCCGCGAGCGACTCGAGGATCACCGGGTCGAACCCGAAGTCGTCGACGAGCCGCGCGACCACCTCGACGTCGGCCGGCTCGTCGCCGGCGACCGCGATCGCGCGCCGCTGGGGGTTGCCGGCGGGCCTCGGCCAGTCTTCGAGGTCGTGGTAGCCCATGTGGTTGAAGGCCTTCACGACGCGGGACCCGGGCAGGAACTCCTGCACGATCACGCTCGTCGGGCGCGACGGGTCCTCGAACTCGTCGCGGATGCCGTCCGTCTCCCACCAGTAGTTCATCGCGTCGATGACGAGCTTGCCCTCGAGCGCCTCGACCGGCAGCCGCGTGTGCTGGCCGAGCGGCAGCGCGAGGATGACGACGTCGGCGCCGGCAGCCGCATCCGCCGCCGTCATCGCCTCGGCGCCCGGCGCCATGTACTCGGCGATGAGTCGGATGCGCTCGGGGATGCCGGAGCCCGCGATGAGCGTGCGGTGGCCCGCGGCCATCGAGCGTCGAGCGAGCGCGGTGCCGATCTTCCCGGCGCCGAGGATGCCCACGACGAGCGCCTGTGTGTCGGCCCGCCCAGTGTCGACGCGCCCACCGTCGAGCGTGCTCATGCTGGACTCGGCCGACTGCGCCATGCGGATGCTCCCCCTGCTGCGGCCGCGGAGGTCGCGGGCCGACACCATCCTCCAACGCCCGCGACGGCGTGGCGCATTCCCCCGCAGTCCTGGCTGCCGGCGCAGTGGCGCCGCGCGAGCGCCGCGCATAGCCTGCCGTCATGCGGTACACGTGGGACGACGGCTCGGTGAGGGCGGACGGCGAGCGCGTCGCCGACACCGACGCGGCCTTCTGGGGACGCACGCCGGCGGTCGAGATCGACGGCGAGGGGTGGGCGTTCCGGGTGCAGCGCGACGGGATGTCCGGCGCGCGCGCCGGTGACGACGGCGATGCGATCGTGCTCGAGCGCGGTGCGCCGTGGCGGGCGCGCTGCCGCATGCTCGGCCCGAGCGGCTCGATGCTGCTGGTGCGCACCACGAGCTGGCTGCTGGGCCGGCTGCACTTCGACGTGCAGCGCCAGGGTCAGCTCGTGGGCGAGATCACGCCCGTCGGTCCGTGGCGCTATCGCCCCGCGCTCGAGCTGCAGGAGCCGCTGACGCACGCGGAGGCGGTGTTCCTGCTGTGGGCGGCGTCCCGGATCGACGCCAGCCGACCGGTGCGCACGGTGCGCGTGGGCGCCGGCCTCAGCCCGGGGGCCGCGGGCGGCGTGTAGCAGCGCTCGTCCTCAGTCGCTCGAGTCGACGCCCGCCTCAGCGGACGCATCCGGCTCCGCCTGCCGGTGGAAGCGGCGGCCGGAGACGCGCGCGAGGTCGATGCGCACGTACTCCCGCTTCACGGTGGGGATCAGCGGGTGGATGGGCAGTCGCTCGGCCTCGGCGACCTCGTCGCTCGACTCGAGGTGCCTGGCCCTGCCGTGGCCGATGACGCTCCACGCCTCGCGCACGCCGATGTGATCGATCTCGAACACCACGTCGTCGGCGAGCAGCACGCCGGCGAGCTTCGTCCCGGGCGCGGTGCGGAACGTGATCGCGTGGTCGTCCGCGTGATAGTTGATGGGGAACACCTCGAGCATGTCGCCGACGCGGAAGGCGATGCGGCCGAACTCGAAGGCGGCGAGGAGCTTGAGGCACTCGGCCTCGCTGATCTCGTGCACGGGGCTGTCGCTCATGGCCCCATGCTCGCACCCGCGTGCGATGGGCGCCAGGGCGCCGTCAGGGCAGGCGGCGCTCCTCGACGAGGCGCGCGGCGAGGCCGGCCTCATCGGAGAGCCGCGGCTCCGTCGTCCGCTCGGCGTTGATGCCCACCTTGCCGGCGTAGAACGCGCGGATGCGGTCCATGTCGGCGGGCACGTCGCCCGTCATCATGAGGGTCGGGCCGAGGCCCGCGGTGCCGGTCACGCGATCGACCCAGCCGAGCGTGACGCCGATGCCCGACTCGAACGCGACCCGGTAGAAGCCGCTCTTCCACTGCGTCGAGCTGCGCGTGCCGTCCGGGGTGACGACGATCGCCGCGTGCGGGTCGTCCCGCACGAGGTCGACGATGCGGGCCACGAGACCCGCGGGGTCGTCGCGGTCGACGGGGATGCCGCCGAGCCAGCGCATCACGGGGCCGAGCGGGCCGCGGAAGAGCTCGCGCTTGCCGAGCCAGCGGACGGGCAGCCGCGCATCCCACGCGATGCCCAGCATGATGACGAAGTCGCGGTTGGACGTGTGCGGTGCGCCGATCAGCAGGCGGGGCCCGTCGTACGGCGGCTCCTCGCGCACGAGCCGCCACGGGCTCAGCCGCCAGTGCAGGGCGGCGAGCGCGTGGCGGATCGGCCTCCGCGAGCGCGGGCGGACGGCTGGGCTCACCGGCGAGCGTCGAGCATCGGGCAGTCGAACGGGTCGCGGGCGGCGAGGCCCACGCGGTTCAGGTACCGGACGACCGATGCGTACGCGCCGACGAGGTTCGTCTCGGTGTAGGGGATGTTGTGCTGGGCGCAGTGCGCGCGCACGATCTCGCTCGCGGCCTTGAGGTGCGGGCGCGCCATGTTGGGGAACAGGTGGTGCTCCACCTGGTAGTTGAGGCCGCCCATGAGCGTGCTCATGCCCCAGCCGCGGATGTTGCGGGAGGTGCGCACCTGCTTCGTGAAGAAGTCGAGCTTCACGTCGCGGCCGACGGTGGGCATGCCCTTGTGGTTCGGCGCGAAGGACGCGCCCATGCCCACGCCGAAGACGGCCATCTGGACGGCGATGAAGGCGAGTGCCATGAGCGGCGGCATGATGAGGAAGACGAACGTGAAGAAGACCGCGAAGCGCGTGAAGATGAGGCCGAGCTCGAGCCAGCGGCCGACGACCGGGCGGCGCTCGAGGAGCGTCAGGACCGACCGCACGTGCAGGTTGGCGCCCTCGAAGGTGAGCAGCGGGAAGAAGAGCCAGCCCTGGCGCTGCGTGACCCAGCGCTGGATGCCGCGCGCCTTCTTGGCGTCGCTCGGCAGGAACGAGATCGTGTCGATGTCGATGTCCGGGTCGCGGCCGATCTGGTTCGGGTTCGCGTGGTGGCGGGAGTGCTTCGTCATCCACCACTGGTGGCTGATGCCGACGACACCGGCGGCGAGGATGCGGCCGAGCCGGTCGTTCGCGGGGCCCGACTTCAGCACCTGGCGGTGCGAGGCCTCGTGGGCGATGAACGCGATCTGGGTGAACACGATGCCGAGACCGGCGGCGATGAGCAGCTGGAACCAGCTGTCGCCGAGCAGCACGGCGCCGACCAGGAGACCGACGAGCGCGACACCCAGGGCGATCATGACGCCGACGTAGAAGCCGACGCGGCGCTCGAGGAGGCCCGCGTCGCGGACGGCCTTGGCGACGACCCGGAAGTCGGCGCGCTCTGCGCGCTCCGCCCGCTCGCTCGCAGGAATCGTGGAGCGGAGTGCCCCTGCGGTCATCGTGGTGGTCATTGTGCCCCTCTCGGGCCTTGCAGCGACTTCCCAGCCGATACGGGTCGGGAGCTTCGATGCTCCGAACCCCGGATGCTCACAGCGTATGCCGTACGCAATGCCGAGGGGGACATATGCCCTATGGGTCGAGCATGGAACCGCTGAGGAACGCCGAACGGGAGGCCACTCCGGCCTCCCGTTCGATCGGACGCGCACCGCGCGCCGCACGCTCGTCAGCGCGCGTCGACCGGCGCCTGCGCCGCGTCGTCCGCCGACGCATCCGACGCATCCAGGTCGTGGTCCATCGCCACGACCTCCTCGGGCGGCAGCGGCGACGAGGCGGCGTCGGCGAGCGGCTCCGCACCCGCGGCGGCGCGCGCCTGCTTCTCGGGCACCGGCAGCTCGCCCGAGGCCCGCAGCGCCTCGTAGTGGGCCATCGCCTCGGCCTGGCGCCGACCCTCGGCGCCGCTCGCGATCTTCGCGCGCAGGTGCTCGTCGCCGAGGCCGAAGGATGCGACCAGGTCGAGTGCGTGCGGGCGCAGCTTCTGCAGCAGTCGCTCGATGGTCGAGGTGACGGCCTTCGATCGGGCGTCGGAGAGGCGGCCGTTCTCGAGGTGCCAGGCGGCGTGCTCCTCGATGATCGTGAGCGCGAAGAGGTCGCGCACGTGCGTCATGACCTTCTTGGTCGCCTCCGGCATCCGCTCCACGGCCTCGTCGAGCGCGTTGTACTGCTGCAGCTCGACCCACGCGCGGGCGGCCTCGATGAGCTCGTGCTGCTCGGCGTTGAACGCGGCGGCGGCCTTCGCCTGGTCGCGCGGCGCGTGGCGCAGCCGGCCGGCGATCTCGGCGACCATCGTCTCGACCCGGTCCTCGAGCATGTCGCGCTGGAACTCGCGGTCGCGGATGGCGACGGATGCGTTCTGCACGCGGCGCAGGTCGCGCACGTCCTGGCCGAGGGTGCGCAGGCCCACGAGCGCGGTCGCCCGGTCGAAGAACTGGTCGGCCGCGAAGCGGGCGATGTCACCCTTCGAGGCGCCCTTGAACTGCTTGGCGAAGTCGCCGAGCAGCCGCTTGCCGACGAGCTGCAGCAGCACGGTGTTGTCGCCCTCGAACGTCGCGTAGACGTCGAGGTCGGCGCGCAGCTGCACGATGCGGTTCTCGCCGAGGAAGCCCGCCCCGCCGCACGCCTCGCGCGCCTCCTGGAGCGTGTCGAGCGCCTGCCAGGAGGAGAGGGACTTGAGGCCGGCGGCGAGCGTCTCGAGGTCCTCGCGCTCCTCGGGGGTGTCGGTGCGGCCCGAGAAGACGCCGTCGAACTTCGTCAGCAGGATCGCGTGGGCGTAGGTCTGCGCGTAGGCCTTCGCCATGCGCGTGAACAGGCGCCGCTGGTGCCTGCGGTAGTCGAGCAGCACCTCCTCCTGCGCGTCGCTCGACGCATTGAACTGCCGGCGCTCGGACGCGTAGCGGATCGCGATCGCGAGCGCCGCCTGCTGCGCGATCACGGCGGCGCCGTCGAGCGAGACGCGGCCCTGCACGAGCGTGCCGAGCATCGTGAAGAAGCGGCGACCGGGGCTCTCGATGGGGCTCGAGTAGGTGCCGTCGGGGGCCACGTCGCCGTAGCGGTTGAGCAGGTTGGCGCGGGGCACGCGCACGTGCGTGAAGTGCAGGCGGCCGTTGTCGATGCCGTTGAGGCCGCCCTTGTAGCCGTCGTCCTCGCCGCCGATGCCCGGCAGGAAGGCGCCGGACTCGTCGCGCAGCGGCACGTAGAAGGCGTGCACGCCATGGTCGACGCCGTTCGTGATCAGCTTCGCGAAGACGACGGCGTCGCGACCGTGCAGCGCGGCATTGCCGAGGTAGTCCTTCCACGCGCCGCGGAACGGCGTGTGGAGGTCGAACTCCTCGGTCTCCACGTCGTACGTCGCGGTCGTGCCGATCGAGGCGACGTCGGAGCCGTGCCCGGTCTCGGTCATCGCGAACGCGCCGGGGATGTCGAAGCGCATGATCGGCGGCAGGAACGTGTCGTGGTGGCGCTGCGTGCCCAGGTGGAGCACCGCGGCGCCGAAGAGGCCGTAGTGCACGCCCGACTTGATCTGCAGGCTCGGGTCGGCGAGCACGAGCTCCTCGAAGCCGGCGATGTTGCCGCCGTGGTCGTCGTGGCCGCCGAGCCGGGTCGGGAACGCCCGGAGCACGGCGCCGTCGTCGGCGAGGGCGCGCATCTGGCCGAGCACGCGCTCGCGGTGGTCGGCCATGGTGAGGTCGTCGATGCGCTGGAAGACGGGGTCGGCGGCCTTCCTCCGCGCGGCGAGGCGCTGCTCCGCCCACGTGCCGAGCAGGTCGCGACCGAGCCAGTCGACGTCGACCTTCCCGTGCTGGCGCGGGGCCTCGCTGCTGCGAGCGCGCTGGCGCCGGTCGAGGCGGGCGGATGCGGTGCGGTCGGCCATGGTTCCCCCTTCAGGTTCGAACGCGCCCCACGGTAGGCGCGCCCGCGGGTGCCGCCGAACGGCTTGGTCGCGACCGCAACGGGGCGCTGGACCCGCCCGGCCGCGCTTGTGCCGCATCCACAACGGGCCGCCGCATCCGCTGTCGGTTCGGTCACTCCCCGCGGTGGCGCTCAGTCGCGTCGCGGCACCGGCAGCGGGGGCAGCCCGGCGCGCTGGGCGACGATCTCGCGCACCTGCGCGTCGGCGGCGCGATCGGCCTCGGAGCGCAGCTCGAGCTGCGGCAGCGCGATGGCGTCGCCGTCGTCGCCGCGCACGACGTAGACCGACATGCACTGCGTGGCGAGCTCGAGCTCGCCCGTGCGCGGGTCGCCCGTGCGCGTGCGGGCGAGCACGTGCATCGAGTGCGGGCCCGTGTGGAGCAGCCGCGTCTCGACCTCGACGACGTGCCCGATGTGGATGGGGCGGTAGAAGTGGATGCCGCCGGTGTAGACGGCGACCGGGTCGGCACGGGCGTAGCCCGCGGCGCACGCGGTCGCGGTCTCGTCGATCCAGCGCATGACGATGCCGCCGTGGGCGTTGCCGCCCCAGTTGACGTCGGTGGGGTTCGCGAGGAAGCGGAACGTCTCGGACGGTGTCGTCATCTCGGGCGAGAACGCGATCGCGGTGTGCAGGTCGTGGATGCGCCTGCGCGCCTCGATGCGCTCCTCGCTGCCCCGCGCGAGCAGCTCGTCGTCGCTCGTGCGCGGCCGCCACGGCGGCACCGGCTTGCCCTTCCCGGCGTCGTCGACCGCGACGAACACGAGCAGGCAGTCGAGCGCCACCTCGAACTCGCCCGTGCGGGGGTCGGCGGCCTCGACCGAGACGAACACGTGCATGCTCGTGCGGCCCGTGTGGGTGATGCGGGCGGTCGCCTCGACGAGGCTGCCGGGCCGGATCGGCGCCGTGTAGTGCACGTTCCCGACGTAGGCGGTGACGCAGTACGAGCCGGAGTAGCCGGCCGCGCACGCGAAGCCCGCCTTGTCGATCCACTCGAGCACCCGGCCGGCCTGCACGGTGCCGCCGCCGTGCGCAGCATCCGTCGGTGCGGCCATGAACCGCAGCGTGATCCGATCGCGCATCGGGACCCCCTCGTCAGGGTCGATCCTGCCACTCGCGCGTCGGCGCCGAGCGGTCAGGCCTCGAAGACCGCCTCCCCGGCGATCATCGTCATCGCGACGGGCATCGCCCGGAGCGCCGCGGCGACGGCGTTCGGGTCGTCGCCCTCGGCCAGCGCACCGCCCAGCACGGCGAGGTCGGCGGGCTCCCCCTGGGCGATGCGCGAGCGCGCGGAGATCGCGACGGCGCGCTCGAGCGGGATCGCCTCCTCGGGCTGCCACGGCGCATCCTCGCCCCGCGTGCGCGTCACGGCCGTCGCGATCGCGAGCCACGGGTCGAGCGGGGTGACCGGCGCGTCCGAGCCGAGCACGACGCCCACCCCCGCGTCGAGCAGGCTGCGCACGCGGAAGGCGTCGCGGCTGCGGTCGGCCCAGAGCGCGGCCATGAGCTCGCGGTCGTCGAGCGCGTGCTCCGGCTGGATCGACGCGGTGATGCCGAGCCGGGCCATCCGCGGGATGTCGACGCCCGCGACGAGCTGCGCGTGCTCGATGCGGCCGCCGCGCGCGCCGGCGCGCTCGAAGGCGTCGATCGCCGCGGTGACCGCGGCGTCGCCGATCGCGTGGATCGCGGCCTCGAGCCCGAGCTCGGCGCCCCGCGCGAGCAGGCGGTCGAGCTCCGCGCCGTCGACGTTGCACACGCCCGTGGTGGGGCCGGCGGCGCCGCCGAAGCCGTACGGATGCGCCGTCCACGCCGTGCGGGTGCCGAGCGAGCCGTCGGAGATCACCTTGAGCCGGCCGACCCGCGCGCGGTGGGCGATCGCGTCGCCCGTGCGGAGACCGCGCTCGGCCGCCAGCTCGAGGTCCCGGCGGTAGATGCCCGCCTCCACGTGCGTCGGCGTCGCGCGCCCCGGGCGCATCCAGGCACCGACCGCGTCGTCGAACTCGAGGTCGACGACGCCGACGACGCCGCGCTCGGCGGCCGCGGCGAGCGCGTCGACGACGTGGCGGTCGAGCGCGTCGGGATCGAGCATCCCCTCGATCATCGGCAGCACCTCGAACGCCGCCTCCTCGCGCAGCAGCGGCTCGGAGAGCTCGATGCCGAGCCGGCGCAGCATGGCCGAGCTCGGCCACGAGGAGTGCACGTCGCTCGAGACGATGAGGGTCGGCACCTCGCCGGTCGCGGCGTCGAGCTGCGCGCGGGTGGGCGCTGTCGACCAGAGGCCGTCGCGCATGCCGACGAGCACGAGCGGGTCGGTGCCCCGGTGGGCCGCTGCGGCTCGCGCGGCGATCGCGACGGCGGCGTCGGCGGTCTCCGCCTCGAGCACGCTGGGCCGGGTGCGGTGGCGCGCCCACTGGCCCATGTGCGTGTGCTCGTCCCAGAGGCCGGGGATGACGGTGGCGCCCTCGAGGTCGCGGCGCTCCCCCACGACCGGCGTCGAGCCGGCGGGACTCACCCGCTCGATCTCGCCGTCGACGATGTCGAGATCGGTGAGGCTTCCGTCGAGCAGGCGGGCGTTCGCGAGGCGCATGCCTCCATTGTGGGGTGGCCGCGAGGCGGCCGATGACGAGGGCGGGTCAGTGCGCGGGCGACGACCGGCCCTCGACGCGGGCGAGGTCGACGCGGGTGCGGGGGGTGCGCTGCCGCAGCAGCGCGACGAGCGTGCCGGCCGCGCCGACGGCGCCGATCGTCGTGAGGAGCGTGAGCCACGTGCCGTCGAGCGGGACGCTGCTGAACCAGGTGCCGTCCATGCCCAGATTCTGCGCCTGCCGACGCGACCGCGCCAGGGGTCAGCTGCGGCGCGGTCGCGTGCGGCGCGGTCGTGCGCGGCCCGGTCGTGTGCGGTTCAGAGCCCGCCCGCCCAGAGGCGCTCGGTGCTGATGGGCGAGCGCCGCTGCGGGGTGTCGGTGCGCGCGTCGTGCTCCTCCGCGATGCGCTCCTCCACCTGCTCGCGGCCATGCCGGGCGAGGTCGGCGGAGATGCGGTCCCGCAGCCGCGCGAGCCGTTCGGGGTCGGGAGCCACACGGGGCGCGCGCTGCCCGAGGATGGCGGAGATCGTGCCCGAGATGGCCACGATCGCGAGGGCGGCGATGACGATGATCCAGATGGTGTCCATGGCAGGAAGTCTGCGCTTGCCAAGATCCCGCCACCAGTGGCAGGATAGACAACACTCGGCAAGATCCTGCCAGCCACCTGGAGGCGGGATCGGCGCATCCGCGCCAGCCGAGGCATCCGCATCCGTGGAGGTCACCATGCTGAAGATCGCGTGCATCGTCGACGACGACGTGAGCGTGTTCGAGCTCGCCGTCGCAGCGGAGGTGTTCGGCACCGATCGCACCGACCGCGGGGTGCCGCGCAACGACTTCCGCGTCGTGACGCCGACGCCCGGGCCGATCCGGCTCGCCGGCGGCCTCAGCCTGCCGGTCATGGTCGACGAGGGGCTCGGCTTCGCCGACGAGGCCGACGTCGTCATCGTCACGCCGTACGACGAGTGCAGCACCGACGGCGAGTGCTCCCTGAGCATCGCGCGCGTGCTCCAGCGGGCGGTGGCCCGCGGGGCCCGCGTGCTGACGATGTGCACGGGCGCGTTCGTCGCCGCACGATCGGGCGTGCTCGACGGCCGCAGGGTCGCGACGCACTGGCGGCACGCCGACGAGCTCGCCGCGCAGTTCCCGCAGCTCGTCGTCGAGCGGGATGCCCTGTGGGTCGACGACGGCCCGATCACCTCGAGCGCCGGCACGGCCGCCGCGATCGACGCGTCGCTCCACATCGTGCGGGAGCTGCAGGGCGCGCAGGTCGCCGGGATCATCGCCCGCTCGATGGTGGTGCCGCCGCTCCGCGACGGCGGGCAGTCGCAGTTCGCGGTCGGCCCGGTCGCCGAGCAGCGGGCCGAGACGCTCGCGCCGCTCATCGACTGGATGCTCGAGCACATCGACGAGGACCACTCGGTCGCGTCGCTCGCGCGCCGCGCTCGGCTCTCCGAGCGCACCTTCGCGCGGCGGTTCCGCGAGGAGCTCGGCGCGACGCCTGCGGCGTGGCTCGCCTCGCAGCGCGTGCAGCGCGCCCAGCAGCTGCTCGAGGCGACCGACCTGGGGCTCGACGTCGTCGCGCAGCAGGCCGGGTTCGGCACCGCCGCGCTGCTGCGGCACCACTTCACGCGCCAGCTGGGCGTCGCGCCCTCCGCCTACCGCCGGCGGTTCGCGTGCGTGGAGCCGGAGCCCGTGCCGACCGCCTGACCCGCCCGCGTGCGGCGGGGCGGGTGGTCACGACACGCCGGCGGACCGTCGACGGGCACGGCGTGTCGTGACCACCCCGTGACGGGCGGGAGCCTGTCCAGGCATCGGGGGTACGGTGGCGCGCATCCGTCGGACGACGGGGATCGAGGGGGACCGCATGCGCATCGTCGTGATCGGCGCGACCGGCAACGTGGGCACCGCCCTGCTGCGGAGACTCCAGGCGGCTCCCGAGGTGACGTCGATCGTGGGCGTCTCGCGGCACGGTCCGGAGCGGCTCGGCGAGCCGTACGACCGCGTCGAGTGGCAGCACGCCGACGTCTCCGACCCCGCGTCGGCCCCGCTGCTCGAGCGGGCGATGCACGGCGCCGACGCGGTCGTGCACCTCGCGTGGATCATCCGCCCGAACCGCGACCCGGCGCTGCTCGAGCGCACGAACGTCGACGGCTCCCGCCGCGTCTTCGAGGCGGCGGCCGCCGCTCGCGTGCCGCACCTCGTCTACGCCTCGAGCATCGGCGCGTACGGCCGAGAGGATCTGCGACCGCCCGGGCCGGAGCGCACGGACGAGTCGTTCCCACGCCACGGCGCACCCGCATCCCACTACGGACGGCAGAAGAGCGCGGTCGAGCGCATCCTCGACGACGTGGAGGCCGCGCATCCCGAGATGCTCGTCTCGCGCCTGCGGCCCGGCCTCATCTTCCAGGCCGAGGCGGCGCCCGAGATCCGCGACTACTTCCTCGGCGCGCTCGTGCCGCGGCTGCTGCTGCGCGCGCTGCCGGCGCTGCGCCTGCCGGTGCTGCCGTGGCCCGCCGGCATCGTCGCGCAGGTGGTGCACGCCGACGACATCGCGGATGCCTACTGGCGCGTCATCCGCGAGCGCGCGCCGGGCGCGTTCAACGTCGCCGCCGAGCCGCCGCTCACGGCGCACACGGTGGGGCCGCTCGTGGGCGCGACGCGGCAGCTGCCGGTGCCGGTGCCGCTCGTGCGCGCGCTCGTGGCGATCTCGTACCGGCTGCGCCTGCAGCCGACCGACCCCGGCTGGGTCGACATGGCGCTGCTGACGCCGGTGATGGGGACCGACCGCATCCGCGGCCTCGGGTGGGAGCCGGCGCACTCCGCGACCGACACGATGCGGGAGCTCATGCATCGCCTCGGCGGGCGCGGCGGGCTCGGCAACGCGCTGCACCGCTCGCGCAGCCCGCTCGAGTGAGCGGCGCCGCCGCCCAGGACCGCGCGGCTCAGCCCAGCGAGCTCCAGCCCTCCGGCATGTAGCCCTCCTGGTGCAGCACGAAGCGACCGATCGGCGTCGCCGGCCGCTTCTGGATCTTCGCGACCGAGGAGCGCAGCTCCTTGAACGGCTTGCCGTAGACCGTCACCTCGCGGCTGCCCTCGAACTCCTGGTCGGGGCGCTCGCGCGGGATCGTCAGCACCCGCCCCGCCGCCCATCCGGGCTCGTTCGGCATCACCGGCTGCAGCTCGATCTCGCGCTTCTCGGGGAAGAGGAACCCACCGAACGCCACCGGGTCGCCGCCGTCCACGGGCGTGAGCCAGCGCATCCACTGCCCGGGGTCGAAGTCGGGCAGCGGCAGCGTCGACCGCGCCTCGATGGCACGGCGCGTGCCGACGAGCCACCGCTCGTACTCGCGATCGTCGTCGCCCTCGGCGACGTACAGCTGCAGGTCGAGCAGGGCGCCGTCTCGCTCGAGCGCATGCGCCTCGATCTCGAGCGAATCGGCGCGGACCGCGCCGTACACCCAGGGGTGGAGCGCCTTGCCGAAGCGGGTCGCCGCCTCGATGACGAGGCCGCCCGACTCCTCGTCGCGCTCGACCTCGACACGGAGGGCGCTGCCCTGCGCATCGAGCGCCCAGAGACCGTACGGGTTGACGGGCTGGTCGCCCTCGCGCGTGGCGGGGGGCTCCTGCGGCTGGAAGAACTCGGCGTGCGAGGCGATCAGCAGGTCCCGCTCGTCGGACTCCCACTCGTCGTCGAGCGTCGTGTCGCCCCGAACCTCCGCACCCCTCGGCTCGGGCTCGACGTCGATCTCGACGATCCAGCCGCCGCGCTCGTCGACGTCCACGACCTGCTTCACGAGCGTCGAGTAGATGCCGGGCGGGAGCTCGCCAGCGCCCTCGGGGACGAGCACGTAGGTGCGCGCGAGCCCGGTCGGCGGATTCGACAGGCCGATCTCGACGATCGGCCCGCGCCGGGTCTCGAGGAAGCCATGGATGGGGAAGTCGAGCTCGCCGACGGTCTGCGTCACGTCTCCCACGCTAGCCCTTCATCACAACGCGGGCCTGGTCGAGGCGACCGGTGCCAGGCAGGATGGCCGCGGCGTCGCGGATCGCCCGCGCCGACGTCGGCGCCGACCCCTTCGGCAACCTGCTCGGCATCATCCAGAGCCCGCACTGGGCGAGCCGCCACTGACCGATCTCAGGCGAGGAGGGCGCCGCTGCCGGGCGGGAGCGTGAGGGCGTCGGCGAGCGCGACGTCCGGATGCGTCTGGAAGCGCAGGTCGCGCCGGGTCACGGGCACGGTCTGCGGCTCGGTGCCGAGGTTGAGCACGATCTCGACGGCGTCGGCCATCCCGGCGCGGCGGGTGAGCCGCAGCACGCGCGACGACTCGTCGGCCTCGACCGCGTTCCGCGCGTAGTGCGGGTCGGTGAGCGCCTCGAGCTCGCGCCGCAGCGCCGCGAGCTGCCGGTAGCCCTCGAGCACGCGGGCGTGCCGCTCGCCCTCGAGCTCGCTCCAGTCGAGCTTCGAGCGCTCGAACGTGGCCGGGTCCTGCGGGTCGGGCACGACCTCCGGGTCCCAGCCCATCTCCTCGAACTCCGCGAGCCGCCCCTCGGCCGTCGCCGTGCCGAGCTCGGGCTCGGGGTGCGAGGTGAAGAACTGGAACGGCGTCGACGCCGCCCACTCCTCGCCCTGGAAGATCATGGGGGTGAACGGGCCACCGTAGAGCAGCAGCGCGGCGCACAGCAGCTGCGACTCGTCGAGCCCGTCCGTGATGCGGTCGCCAGTCGCGCGGTTGCCGATCTGGTCGTGGTTCTGCGCGCTCACGACGAGCCGCCACGACAGCGACCGCTCGGTGTCGATCGGATGCCCGTGGTCGCGGCCGCGGAACGACGAGTAGGTGCCGTCGTGGAAGAAGCCACGCTCGAGCGCCTTCGCGAGCGCACCGATCGGCTCGAAGTCGGCGTAGTAGCCCTCGGTCTCGCGCGTGAGGGCGACGTGCACGCCGTGGTGGAAGTCGTCCGACCACTGCCCGTCGAGGCCGTAGCCGCCGCCCTCGCGAGGCGTGATGAGCTTCGGGTCGTTCATGTCGCTCTCGGCGATGAGCTCGAGCGGGCGCCCGAGGTGGGCCTCGAGGGCGTCGGTCTCGATCGCCATCTCCTCGAGGATGTGCACGTCGCTCTCGTCGACGAGCGCGTGCACGGCGTCGAGCCGCAGCGCGTCGACGTGCATCGTCTCGAACCAGTAGCGCACGTTGTCGAGGATGTACCGGCGCACTTCGCGGTCGGCGAGGTTGACGTGGTCGCCCCACGTCGAGCGGCCCTCGCTCGACAGGTAGGGCCCGAACAGCGGCAGGTAGTTGCCGGAGGGCCCGAGGTGGTTGTAGACGACGTCCTGCACGACCGCGAGGCCCGCGGCGTGCGCGGCGTCGACGAAGCGCTGGTAGGCGGCCGGGCCGCCGTAGAGCTCGTGCACCGTGAACCACGCGACGCCGTCGTAGCCCCAGTTGTGCGTGCCGTTGAAGCCGTTCACGGGCAGCAGCTCGATATGGGTGACGCCGAGCGAGACGAGGTGGTCGAGCCGCTCCGCCGCGGCGTCGAGCGTGCCCTCGCTCGTGAAGGTGCCGAGGTGCAGCTCGTAGATGACGCCGCCGGCGAACGGACGGCCGGTCCAGTCGGCGTCCTGCCAGTCGTGTGCGGATGCGTCCCACACGCGTGAGCGCTCGTGCACGCCATCGGGCTGGCGGCGGCTGCGCGGATCGGGTCGGACGGCCTCGTCGTCGTCGATCTGGAAGCCGTAGTCGCCGACCGGCGCGAGCGCGTGCCACCAGCCGCCGTCGCCCGCGGACATCTCGACGGCCTCCTCGCCCGCGACCACGCGCATCCGCGTCGCGTTCGGCGCCCAGACCCGGTACTCGTGCAGCTCGCTCATGACCCCCATGCTCGCAGTCGCTCGCTCGGAGTCAGGTGAGCGGGCGCTGGACTCCCGCTGTCCGGGGCGGGCGCGGCAGCAGCAGCAGCACGCCACCGATGAGCGCCGCGAGCGAGACGCCGACCGTCTCGGGCGCCGGAGACCGCGTCACGGCGATCGCGAGCAGCGCGAGACCGCCCACGGCGATGCCGGCGATGGCCGCGGCCCGTCGCGCCCATGCCGCGCCGCGCGTGGCGAAGACCAGCACCGTGAGCATCAGCAGCACGCCGAGCACGGTCAGCACGCCCATGACGAGCTCTGAGGTCGACGGCTGGGCGCCCTCGAGATCCATCGTCGCGACGTAGAAGACCGTCAGCAGCGCCATGAGCCCGGCGAGGCAGAGGCACGCCACCCAGAGCAGCGCGAGACCCAGCCGCGTGGTCCAGTGCGGGCGTCCGGTCGTCCGCTGCTGCTCCATGGCCGCACGGTACGGCTCGACCCTGCGAACCCGCCGCACGGGGTCAGTCGGCGAGGGTCAGTCGACGAGGGTCAGCAGCGCGACCGGCGCGGTGCCGAGCAGATCGGCGAGCGAGGCCTCGCCGCCGTCGAGCTCGGCGCCCGTGAGCAGCTCGCGCCACCGGCCCGCCGGCAGCTGGATGCTCGTGTTGCCCCAGCCGCCACGGGCGGCGAGGCCGATCGGCAGCCGCGTCGCGACCGCGACCGCTCCCCCGCGGTCGAACGCGACGACGTGCTCCGCCGCCGATCCGTTCGCGGCAAGGGGCGTGTAGCCCTCGAAGCGCTCTGGGTGGGCGCGGCGGAGGCGGAGCGCCTCGCGCACGAGCCTCGTCTTCGCGACCTCGAGGTCCCACTCGCCCGACAGCGGCTCCGCGGCGGCCGCGCGCAGCGCATCCATCCTCGCCCAGTCGACGGGGCGCCGGTTGTCGGGGTCGACGAGGGACTGCTCGAGCGCCTCCGAGCCCTGGTACACGTCGGGGAAGCCGGGGATCGCGAGGTTCAGCAGCTTCGCCGCGAGCACGTTGGAGCGGAACCCCTGCTCGGTCTCGGCGAGGAACGCCTCGACGTCGCCGGATGCGGGAGCGGCGATCACGCTGCGGACGAGCTCGGCGAGGTTGGCCTCGAAGGCCTCGTCGGGGGCCGTCCAGTGCGTCAGGTCGTCGGCCTCGCGCGACGCCTTCTCCATGTAGGCGAGCAGTCGCTCCTCGCTCGCCGGCCAGGCGCCGACGACCGCCTGCAGGAGCAGGTTCGCGAAGTCCCTGCCCTGGTTGGGCGCGAAGACGAGCAGCCGGTCGAGCAGCGCGTCCCAGCGCTCCGGCACCTCGGCGATCGTCGTGATGCGCGCGCGCACGTCCTCGCCGCGCTTCGTGTCGTGCGTCGAGAGCGCGTTCATCGCCAGCGGCCACTCCGCGTTCCGGTGGGCCATGAACTGGTGGAAGTCCGGCACCGACACGGAGAAGACGTCCGGGTCGCCGCCGACCTCGTTGAGGCTCGTGAGCCGCGAGTAGCGGTAGAAGGCGGTGTCCTCGACGCCCTTCGCCATCACCATGCCGCTCGTCTGCTGGAAGCGCACTGCCGCCTGCTGGCGGGCGTTGCCGAGCACCGGGAGCAGGGCGTCGATCGTCCGGGCGAGGTCGGGCCGGTGGTGCTTGGCGCGCTCGGCGGCCTCCCCCAGGTGCTCGAGCCCGTCGGGCAGGTAGGAGCGGTAGACGGGGAAGCAGGCGAGCAGCTCGGCGATCGCGTCGGCGGTGTCGGCAGGCGCGCCGTGCGCGCCCCACGCGTCCGATGCCTGCACCTCGCGCTCGAGCCGCAGCACCTCTGCGCGCAGGATGCCGTCGGCGATGCCGCGCTTCGTGCCGTGCGTGAGCTCTGCCCAGTCGACCCGCGCGCCGCCGCGCAGGCGCGCGTCGATCGCGTCGAGCGGCTCGGCGGCGGACGCGTCGGTCAGCACCCGGTCGATGACGCCGAGGGTGTCGTAGCCCGTCGTGCCGGCGGTCGCCCAGCGCGGCAGCTCCTCGCCGGGCTCGAGGATCTTCTCGACGAGCACGAAGGCGCCGCCGGTGAGCCGGTCGAGGTCGTCGAGGTAGCCCGCCGGGTCGCGCAGCCCGTCCGGGTGGTCGACGCGCAGGCCCTGCACGAGCCGCTGGTCGAACCAGCGGGCGATCTCGACGTGGCTGCGCTCGAAGACCTCCGGCAGCTCGACGCGCACCGCGGCGAGCGTCGTCACCGCGAAGAAGCGCCGGTAGTTGAGCTGGTCGTTGCCCTGCTTCCAGTGGCCGAGCCGGTAGTGCTGGCGCTCGAGCACCTCCTGCGCCGTGCCCTCGGCGGTGCCCTCCGCGACCGGCAGTCGCGTGTCCCAGTAGCGCAGCGTCGGCGCCTGGCCGTCGGCGCCCGGGTCGAGCTCGAGGTGGCCGACGGTGCCGTCCTCCGACCAGTCGTCGTCGCCGACGATCGGCAGCAGCAGCCTGCCGCCGCCCGCGTCCCAGTCGACGTCGAAGGCATCCGCGATCGCGCTCTCGCGGCCCTCGCGCAGCAGCTGCCACCACCAGGCGTTGTGCTCCGGTGTGGCGACGCCCATGTGGTTCGGCACGATGTCGACGAGCACGCCCATGCCGAGACGGCGCGCCTCTGCGGCCACCGCATCCAGCCCCTCGGCACCGCCCCGCACCGGGTCGACGCGGTCGTGCGCGATGACGTCGTAGCCGTGGTTCGAGCCGTGCTCGGCCTCGAGGATCGGCGACAGGTACACCCAGTCGACGCCGAGGTCGGCGAGCGCCTCGAGCCTCGCGGCCGCGTCGAAGAGGGTGAACTCTGCGCTGATCTGCAGTCGGTAGGTGCTCTGTGGCGCGTGCACGGGTCTCCTCGGGGCGGTCAGTGCTCGGTGTCGGATTCGTCGTCGGATGCGGCGGGCACGATCCCGTCGACGCCCGGCTCGACCGGCTGGCCGGGCGCGGCGAGCGGCGTGCTCGCGTGCAGCGGCCGCCCCTCGTGCTGCGTCTGCTCGAGCGTCGTCACCGGTCCGGGTGCCGACGTGCCCGTCGCGGCGGCGACGGAGGCTGCCACCGAGAAGTCCTGGTCGATCGGCGCGATGTGCTCGCGGAGGACCGCGAGCGAGCGGGGCGCGAGCCGCGCGACCTCGCCGGCGCGCACCGCGCCCTCGACCGCCTCGACGGCACCGGTGTCGATGAGGACGTCCCACGACTCGGCGTACTCGGCGGGCGGGATGGTGATCTCCCGCTCCTCCTCCGACGCGTTCGTGTAGATGAGGAAGTGGTTGTCGATGATCCGCTCGCCGCGAGCGCCCCAGCCGGCGATGCCGTTGCCGTTGAGGTACATGCCGAGCGTCTTCTCGGCCTCGGCCGCGTGCCAGTCGCCCGGCTCCATCGGGGTCGCGTCGGTGCGCAGCCACACGATGTCGTTGAGGCGCTCGCCGTTGCCCGTGCGCACGGTGTTGCCGTGGAAGAAGCGCTTGCGGCGGAACGTCGGGTGGTCGTGGCGCAACTTGGCGATCGCCGCCGTGAACTCGATGAGCGGCTGGTCGATGCTCGACCAGTCGATCCAGCTGATGTCGGAGTCCTGCGCGTACGTGTTGTTGTTGCCGTGCTGGGTGCGGCCGAGCTCGTCGCCGTGCAGCACCATCGGCACGCCCTGGCTGAGCAGCAGGGTCGCGAGGAAGTTGCGCTGCTGGCGCGCGCGCACCGCCTGGATGTCCGGGTCGTCGGTGGGGCCCTCGACGCCGTAGTTGTACGAGCGGTTGTGGCTCTCGCCGTCGTTGCCGTCCTCGCCGTTCGCGTCGTTGTGCTTCTCGTTGTAGCTCACGAGATCGCGGAGCGTGAAGCCGTCGTGCGCGGTGACGAAGTTGATGGAGGCGACGGGTCGGCGGCCCGAGTGCTCGTAGAGGTCGGCGGAGCCCGACAGGCGGCTCGCGAACTCGCCGAGCGCGGTCGGCTCGCCGCGCCAGAAGTCGCGCACCTCGTCGCGGTACTTGCCGTTCCACTCGGTCCACTGGGGCGGGAAGTTGCCCACCTGGTAGCCGCCGGGGCCGATGTCCCACGGCTCGGCGATGAGCTTCACCTGGCTGATCACCGGGTCCTGCTGCACCATCTCGAAGAAGGTCGCGAGCTTGTCGACGTCGTAGAACTCGCGGGCGAGCGCCGAGGCGAGGTCGAAGCGGAAGCCGTCGACGTGCATCTCGGTCACCCAGTAGCGCAGCGAGTCCATGATGAGCTGCAGCGAGTGCGGGTGCGCGACGTTAAGGCTGTTGCCCGTGCCCGTGTAGTCCATGTAGAACTGCTCGTCGCCCTCGACGACGCGGTAGTACGCGCCGTTGTCGATGCCGCGCCAGCTGAGGGTCGGGCCCATGTGGTTGCCCTCGGCGGTGTGGTTGTAGACCACGTCGAGGATGACCTCGATGCCGGCGGCGTGCATGGCCTTCACCATGCCCTTGAACTCCTGCACCTGCTGCCCGAGGTCGCCGGCGCTCGCGTACTCGGCGTGCGGAGCGAAGAAGCTGAGCGTGTTGTAGCCCCAGTAGTTGCGCAGGCCCTTCTCGACGAGCGTCGCGTCGTGCACGAACTGGTGCACGGGCATGAGCTCGATGGCCGTGATGCCGATCTTCTGCAGGTGGGCGATGATCGACGGATGCGCGAGGCCCGCGTAGGTGCCGCGCAGCTCCTCCGGCAGGTCGGGGTGCGTCTGCGTGAGCCCCTTGACGTGCGCCTCGTAGATGATCGTCTCGTTGTAGGGCGTGCGCGGGTAGCGGTCGCCCGTCCAGTCGAAGAACGGGTTGATGACGACGCCCTTGGTCATGAAGGGTGCGGAGTCGTCCTCGTTGAGGCTCAGCGGGTCGCCGAAGTTGTAGCTGTGCAGCGGCTGGCCCCACTCGATCGTGCCGCTCGTGGCCTTCGCGTAGGGGTCGAGCAGCAGCTTCGCGGGGTTGTGCCGGAGGCCGCGCTCGGGGTCGTAGGGTCCGTGCACGCGGTACCCGTACCGCTGGCCGGGCTGCACCGACGGGAGGTAGCCGTGCCAGACGTAGCCGTCGACCTCGGTCAGCTCGATCCGGGTCTCGACGTCGTCATCGTCGAACAGGCACAGCTCGACGCGTTCTGCGGACTCCGTGAAGAGGGCGAAGTTGGTGCCGGAGCCATCGAAGGTGGCGCCGAGCGGATAGGCCTCGCCGGGCCAGACCTGGAGTGCGGGAGCGGTATCAGTCACTCTGCCGAGTGTAGGCCGAGCGGAGCGCGGGTACCTGTGGAGGCGGTGCGACCGTGGGGGCCTGCACGCCTGCCGTCGCCCCGCGAGAGCCGGGACGCATCCGCATATCGCGTCTCGCTGCACGCTCTGGCGGGGTGACGGCCCGCGCTCGGCGTCGGACGCTCAGTCGCCGACGACGCGCGGCTCGCCGCCGGTGATGCGCAGCAGCTCGTCGTAGCTGAGCATGAAGACGGTGTCGGCGGTGCCGGCCGCGGCGGAGAGCTCCGGGTAGTCGGCGAGCGCCACGTCGACGATCGTGCGGATCGGCGCCGGGTGCCCGAGCGGGGCGACGCCGCCGATGACCTGGCCGGTCGCTGCGCGCACCTGCTCGGGCGTCGCGCGCTCGATGGGTCCCTCGCCGAGCTGCGCGGCGAGCGCGGCGGTGTCGACGCGGTGGCGACCCGACGTCATGACGAGCAGCGGCGCATCCGCCATCCAGAAGATGAGGGAGTTGGCGATCGCGCCGACCTCGATGCCGAGCGCTGCCGCCGCCGCCTTCGCGGTGTGCGTGCCCTCGTCGAACCGGATGACCTCGCGGTCGATGCCCAGCTCCCGCAGCTGCTGCTGGATGTGCTCGGCCCTGGTCGGAAGCGTCATGCCCCCATCCTGCCCTCGACGAGGCGCCGCGCTCGCACGACGGCGGTCGCGGCGAGCGGATGCGCGCGGCGGGTCAGGCGATGCGGCTGCCCGCCGCGAGCGTGCGGGCGGGGGCCCGCACCGCGGCGACCGCGCCCCAGACCGCGCCGCTCGCGAGCAGCAGGTGCACGCCGAGGCCGACGAACCAGCTCGGCAGCGTGCGCTCGTAGATGTCGCGGGCCGGGTCCTGCCAGTTGCCCTGGTCGTCGTAGTCGGCGCACGACTCGGCGTGCGGCGGCTCCTGGGCCGAGCGCACCATGAACCCGATCTGCCCGAAGATGTCGTCCGGGTAGCCGTTCGCGTCGAAGCGCGGCGGGATGGCGTCGGCCATGATCACGTAGGGGTTCGCCGCGAGCATGAGCCACACGCGGTCGGGCCGCGCCACCGTCGTCTCGTACGTGCGGCCGGTCTCGACGCACGTGGAGGTGTCGTTGCTCTCGTCGTACTCCCAGGTGATCTCGGCGCGCGTCTCCTCCTGCTGGAAGGCGATCGTCGCGACGCCGAAGCCGATGAGCGTGCCCACGCTGAAGAAGGCGACGACGAGGTAGGTCACCACGATCGAGAGCACCGGCTTGCGGATGACGCCGGACAGGCCGACGCCGATCGCCGAGATCACCCCGATCTCGAGCACCAGCACGGGGATGGCGATGAGCACCGCCTCGAGGCGCAGCCCGCCGAGCAGCGCGGAGCCCAGCATGAACGGCGTGCACACGGCGAGGAAGCCGAGCGAGGCGATCCACGAGCCGAGCACCTTGCCGAGCACGAGCTGCGAGGCGGTCACCTGCGTCACCTGCGTCGACGCGAGCACGCCGGCGTCGCGGTCGCCGTTGATGGCGCTGCCGCTCAGCGCCGGCGTGACGAGCGACGTGACGAGCATGACGAGGAAGATCGTCATCGCGAAGATCGCGCCGCCGAGGTCGCGCTGGTAGCCCTCCAGCGACAGGAACAGCACCGTGATCACGCCGCCGACGACCACCGCGACGACGATCAGCAGCACGTACCAGGCGACGCTGCGCACGCGCTGCGCGAGCTCCAGGCCGATGACGACGCCGAGCATCCGGAACCATCCGGTCATCGTGCACCTCCCGCGAGGCCGAGGTAGGTGCGCTCGATGTCGCCGACCGCCGGGGCGAAGTGGGTGATGGGCACGCCGGCCCCCACGAGCCGCGCGAGCACCTCGGCAGCGTGCTCGTCGCGGTCGAGCGCGACGAAGGCGATGTCGCCCTCGACGCGCACGCGGTCGAAGGCGACGCCGATGTTCGCGAGCTGGTAGCTGAGCGCTCGGGGGTCGAGGGAGCGGATGCGCCACTCGCGCGCCGCCTGCCGGGCGAGCACGAGGCGCTCGCCGCCGACGACCTCGCCGCGGTCGACGAAGACGGCGTCGTCGGCCATCTCGTCGAGCTCGCTGAGGTCGTGGCTCGAGATGAGCACGGTGCCGCCGTCCGCTGCGAAGCTGCGCAGCATGCCGCGCAGCTCGACGCGGGAGGTGGGGTCGAGGCCGGCGGCGGGCTCGTCGAGCAGCAGCACGCTCGGGCGGTGCACGAGCGCGCGCACGAGGCCGAGCCGCTGCTGCTGGCCCCGCGAGAGCACGCGGCTCGGGCGCTTCGCGAGCTCCTCGAGCCGCGCCTCGACGACGAGCTCTGCCGCGCGCTCGCGGGCAACGGCGCGCGGCAGCCCGTGCAGCCGGCCGACGGTCGTGAGGATCTGCAGCGGCGTGAGCGTGCGCCACGTGCCGAGCACATCCGGCATCCAGCCCATCGCGCGCCGCACCGCGCGGGGGTCGCGCACGGGATCGGCGCCGGCGATGCGGATCGCGCCGGCATCGGGCGCGAGCAGCGACGCGAGCATGAGCAGCAGCGTCGTCTTGCCCGCGCCGTTGGGCCCGATCAGGGCCGTCACGCGGCCCGGCTTCGCGTGGAACGTCATCTCGCGCACCGCGTGCACGGCGCCGAAGCTGCGGTGCACGTGCTCGACGACGATGCCACCGGCATCGAGGGGCGCGGCGGGCTCGACTGCGGCCAGCGGGTCGGCGAACACCGGTGGGGCGGATGCGGGGATCGGCGTGGGTGCGCCCGGTGCGGCGGGGAGCGCCTCGGGCTCGTCATCGCGCGGCGGCGTCACCGCGGGAGCCTCGAGTGCTGCATGGCTCGATCCTGGCGGTCGAGCGCCCGGTTGGCGAGCAGCCGCGCGCAGGATCATTCGCGCGGATGAGGGCAGCTGGACGTCGAGCGGTGCGATCGCGCCGCCCGTACCCTGGGTCGGTGCAGCGCCTCTCCCGACTCCCCACCGGTGGCCTGCTCGCTGGCGTGCTGCTCGTGCTGTGCTCCATCGCGTCGGTGCAGCTGGGCGCATCGATCGCGAAGACGATCTTCGACCGCATCGACCCGGCCGCGCTGACGCTGCTGCGGCTCGCGTTCGCGTCGCTCATCGTGCTGCTCATCGCCCGGCCTCGCATCGCATCGTGGGACCGCGCCGCCTGGCGCTCGGTCGCCTTCCTCGGGCTGTCGCTCGCGGCCATGAACCTGCTGTTCTACCTGGCGCTGCCGCGCATCCCGATCGCGGTCGCGGTGACGCTCGAGCTGCTCGGGCCGCTCGTGCTCGCCCTCGTCCAGTCGCGACGGGCGATCGACTTCGCGTGGGTGCTGCTCGCGGCGATCGGCGTCGGCGTGATCGGCAGCCAGTCGATCGGCGGCGACCTCGACCCGGTGGGAGTCGTGCTCGCGCTCGCGGCTGGCGGGTGCTGGGCCGCGTACATCCTCGCGTCGGCCTCGGTCGGCCGGCGGGTACCGGGGGTCGGCGGCCTCGCAGGGGCCCTCGTGATCGCCACGGTCGCGGTCGTCCCGTTCGGCATCGTCGGCGCGGTCGGGGCCGTCACCGCCGACGCGTCGGTGCTGCTGCCCGCCTTCGGGATCGCGATGCTGTCGAGCGCGATCGCCTACGGCTTCGAGCTCCTCGCGCTGCGCCGTGTACCGACCCGGGTGTTCGGCATCCTCATGGCGCTCGAGCCGGCATCCGCCGCGATCTTCGGATTCCTCGTGGTCGGCGAGCTGCTGAGCACGTGGGACCTGCTCGCCATCGCGCTCGTGATCGTCGCCTCTGCAGGGGTGGCCCTCACCGCGGCCCGGTCGCGCCGGCCGCCGCCGACAGGCCCGAGCACAGGCCCGATCGCAGGACTCGTGCCGCCCCTCCCCTGAACTGCGGGCCGCATCCTGCCACGATGGATGCGTGGAGCGGCACGACGAGGACGCACGGCGCTGGGCGCGGCCCGACTCGCGCCCCGACGACGAGCGCTCAAGCGGCAGCGATGCGGCCGCGCCGGAGCAGCCGCTCCCGTCGGCGGCCTCGCCCTGGACCCGCGGGCTGCAGCCGGCCCGCGCGCGCGACGACGCATCCGGCGTGCCCGTCCCCGCGCTGCCGTTCGACGAGCAGCCCGACTCCGGGCCCCCGACCGCGCGCGAGCCACGGATGTGGCCGATCGCCGCCGGGGTCGCCGGGCTCGCCGTGCTCGCGTGCGTCCCGCACTGGGTCGCGCCGACGATCGCACTCATGGTGTCGCTCGTCGGCATCCCGATCGCGTGGGGGTTTCGCCGCATCTCGCACGGGCGGCGGCGCGTGCAGTACATCGTGGTCGTGCTGACGCTGCTCCTCACCGCGACGCTCGCGGTCGTCGCGCCGGTGCTCTGGCTGCAGCTCGGGGTGCTGCAGCCGCTGACCGTGCCCACCTGATCGGCGGTTGACGCGCCACCGCTCGGCTCGGCATGCTCGAGGCCAGCACGGACGGAGCGCAATGGCCACCATCGTCGCGACCGAGAGCGTCACGCTCGACGGCGTCATGCAGGCGCCCGCGGGCGCCGACGAGGATCCGCGCGGCGGCTTCGCGCACGGCGGCTGGGCGCTCCCCTTCGCCTCCGAGGAGCAGATGGCCATCATGGGCGAGGGCATGGGCGAGACCGCCGGCATGCTCTTCGGGCGGCGCACCTACGACCAGGTCGTCGGGCACTGGCTCGCGGCACCGGAGCCGAACCCGTTCGGCGGCTTCATCCGCTCGATCCCCAAGTGGGTCGCGTCGCGCTCCGAGGCGCCGCTCGAGCACCCCGCGTCGACGCTGCTCCACGGAGAGGCGGCCGAGACGGTCGCGCGGCTCCGCGACGAGGTCGACGGCGCGATCACCGTCCTCGGCAGCGGCGAGCTCGTGCGGTCCCTGCACGCAGCGGGGCTGATCGACGGCTACGTGCTGCTCGTGCACCCCATCGTGCTGGGCAGCGGCATCCGGCTCTTCGGCGAGGGCCCGCGGCGCGACCTCGAGCTGCGGCGGGCCGACAGCACGAGCACCGGGGTCGTCATCCAGCAGCTGACGGTGCGTCGCTGAGGCTCAGCGATCGCGGCCCCGCTGCAGCCAGGGCGCCGCGAGGCGGGTGATGAGCGGCAGGATCAGCCCGACCATGATGGGCGTGAGGATGACCGTCGAGATCAGCAGCCGCAGCGGCAGCGGCAGCCCGTCGAACCCGGGGACGAGCGTGAGGAGCGACGTGACGAGCACGTTCATCGGGAAGAACGCGAGCCACACGACGATCATCTGCTTCCACACGGGCGGGGCGGATGCGGCTGGCCGGATCTCGACCCGGTCGCCGTCGACCACGACCCCCTGGGGCGCGTCGAACCATCCCTCGATCCCCGTGCGGCGCTCCATGCGGGACTCGCTCGCGAAGCCGGCCCCGGAGGCGATCCACTGCTGCCGCTCCGGGCTGCGCTCCCACGCGTCGAGCGTCGCCGGGTCCTCGAAGCGGTAGAGCATGTGCCAGCGCTTGCTGCCGCGCGACTCGCGCACCCATCCCGCGCCGAGGAAGCCCGGGAAGTAGGAGGCGAGGTCGACGCCGTGCCGCACCCACGCCTGCGCGTAGCGGTCGAGGTCGGAGTCGACGGTGCGCTCGATGGCGACGGTGATGGGGCGGGGCTCCTGCATGCCTCAACGGTGACAGATCGGGTGTTTCGCGCGCGTGTCGGCTGGCCTAGCGTGGCGCCATGACGAAGTACCTGATCTCGTTCCCGAGCGGTGAGATGCAGTTCCGCCCCGAGGAGTTCCAGACGGTGGTCGACGAGTCGCACGCGGTGATCCAGGAGGCGAAGGACGCGGGCGTCTACGTCTTCGGCGGCGGCATCGACGAGGACGTGCCGCCGGTGCGGGTGGCGGCCGACGGCACGGTCACCCCGGGCACGTATCCGCAGACGAGCAGGCTCGAGGGCGGCTACACCGTGCTCGAGGTGCCCACCCGGGAGGAGGCGGAGCAGTGGGCCGCGAAGATCGCGCGGGCGTGCCGCTGCCCGCAGGAGCTCCGCCAGTTCGGATACGACCCGATGTCGTGATGCCTGCCGAGCGGTTCGAGTCGCTGCTGTCGGTCGCGTGCGTGCGCGACCGCGCTGCGGGCATGCGCTGGTACGAGACGTTCTTCGGACGCCCCGCCGACGAGGTGATCGGCGAGGAGTCGCTGTGGCGCGTCGGGTCGGATGCGCACCTCGTGGTCGACGAGCGACCCGCGCGCGCGGGCGCGTGCACGATCACCTTCGCCGTGCGCGGGCTCGACGCGATGCTCGAGCGGATGGCCGAGGCCGGCATCCGGCCGGAGCACGCGGAGCGCTATGCCAACGGCGTGCACCACGTGACGTTCATCGATCCCGACGGCAACAGCCTGTCGCTCGCCGAGGGGCCGCCGACGCCCTCGCACTGAGCGGCACCGCCGAGCGGCTGCGTGCCGTCAGCAGGTGCCGTTCTCCTGCATGGCGGGGTCGTCGATGATGCCGCCGTCGATGGTGAAGCCTGCCACGACCTCGTCGTCGAGCACCTCGATCGACTCCAGGGTGAGGGCTGCCGGCAGCGAGGACGCGACGCAGACGCTGCGATCCTGCAGGAGCGGCTCGAGCAGCCCGCCGAACTGCTGCCGCAGCTGGTCGGCGGTGACCGTCGCCTGCGCGACGGTGCCCTCGACCGGCGAGAGCACGAGGTCGCCGTCGGCGGCCCCTGGCGCGAGCACGAGGCCGAGCGGGATCGCGACGCCGAGCAGCTCCACCTCCGTCGAGGCGGTCACGTTCGGTGCCTCGAGCTCGATCGTCTCGACCGGGAAGCCGTCGATCGTCGAGAGCAGCGAGCGCAGCTGCTCGGTGCTCATGCGCACCTCGGCCGTGCCGCCGTCGGCCGGCCGATCGCCGTGGATCGGGACGGCCGTGCCGTGCGCGGTCACGTCGCCGTTGAAGGCGCCGACCGTCACGTCCTGGGAGGCGATGCGCACGTCGTCGAGCGTGCCAGCGAGGAGCTGCGGGATGAGGATGCCGTCGACCTCCACGTCGACGGGGTGGTCCGCCGGCAGCTCGAGCCGCTCGACCACCGTGGAGCGGATGGTGTCGGGCACCATCTGGCGGGCGATGAGCTCGGCGACGACCACGAGCGCGGCCAGCATGACGAGGACGATGCCGAGGATGAGGAAGCCGCGACCGCGGCGTCGGCGCGGCGTCGCGTCGGCGCTCACAGGCGCTCGCGACCGGGGTGCTGGCTCGTCGACGTCACACGCCGAGCGTAGACGGCGAACGGCCCGTTCGATGGGAACGGGCCGAGCGGAGCGGATGACGGGAATCGAACCCGCGCTATCAGCTTGGGAAGCTGAAGTTCTACCATTGAACTACATCCGCGCGACCGCCGGAGCGGCGTCCCCATCCTACGGCACGACGCTCGGGGCGCATCCCCGGTCGAGCGCCACGCGCGCATCCCGGCTCAGTCTGCGCGCCAGAGCGCGATCGCGAACAGGGGGCGCGCCGCCTCACCGCGGGCAGCGGCCGCCCAGCCGCGGATCACGGTGATGAGCGTCATGATGCCGCCCCCGATGAACGCGATGCCGAGCAGGCTCGCGGTGATGGCGAGCACGACCCCCTGGGGCGATGCGCCCGAGACGGCGCCGCCGCCCGTGAGCGCGAAGAGCAGGCCGAAGTGCAGCGCAGCGGTGATGATCACTGTGGTCGGGCACGAGCAGACGCTACCGGCGCAGGGACGCGACCGGCTGAACGCCGGTGCGCTACGCGGGCTGCTCGCTCGTCGCCTCGCGCCGCGGCAGCACCCATCCCGGGCGGACGAAGTGGCAGGTGTAGCCGTTCGGGATGCGCTCGAGGTAGTCCTGGTGCTCGGGCTCCGCCTCCCAGAAGGGCCCAGCCGCCTCGATCGTCGTCACGACGGGACCCGGCCACAAGCCGGATGCGTCGACGTCGGCGATCGTGTCGCGCGCCTCGCGCTCCTGCTCCGCCGACAGCGGGAAGATCGCGGAGCGGTAGCTCGTGCCGACGTCGTTGCCCTGGCGGTTCAGCGTCGACGGGTCGTGGATCTGGAAGAAGAGCTCGAGGATCTCGCGGTAGCTCGTGCGTGCCGGGTCGAAGACGATCTCGATCGCCTCCGCGTGCCCGGGGTGGTTGCGATAGGTGGCGTGCGCGTTGCTGCCGCCCGTGTAGCCGACGCGCGTGTCGAGGACGCCGGGGCGGGCGCGGATGAGGTCCTCCATGCCCCAGAAGCATCCGCCCGCGAGCACCGCGGTCTCGGTGCCCGGGTTCTGCGTGATCGTGCCGGTGTCGGTCATCTGCTGCTCCTTGGTGATCGTCGCGGGCGTTCCGGGCGCATCGACGCCCCACCCTCTCCTCGTCAACGCATTCGGAACCGGATCTGGTCCCGGATGGCTCTGGACCCGCTACTCGGCGGACGCGCCGTAGGGATGCGCGACGAGATCCGCGTGCTCGGGGTGCTTCACGAGCCAGCCCTGCACGAAGGTGCACTGCGGCACGATCCTGCGGCCCGCATCCCGCGCATCCGCCATCGCGAAGCCGGCGAGCGCGCTGCCGACGCCGTGCCCGCCGAACGCCTCCCCGACGACGGTGTGGCGCAGCGTGCGCTCGCCCGTCTCCTCGTCGTCGAAGTACGCGAGCACGCCAGCGAGGTGATCGCCGATGTGCGCCTCGTAGCGCGAGCGGTCGGAGTCGTCGCCGACGACCACGTGCGAGTGCTGCTCCGTCATGGCCCCATCCAAGCCGGTCGACCCGGATGGGACAAGGCTCAGGAGCGGTCGCCGCGGGGCGCGTCCGGCGTGTTCGATCCGGCGTCGACCGCCCCGGGCTGCCCGGTCGCGGCGCCGGCGATCGCCGACTCGGTCGTCATCGTGTCGTGCAGCTTGACCGGCTCGGCAGCCTTGCCCGCGCGCTTCTTGCGACGGGCGGCCGCCCACAGGTTGAGCGACTCGACGAGCACCGCGAAGGCCATCGGGCCGTAGATGAGGGCCTTGTCGATGTGCACCCCGAAGCCGTCGGCGATGAGGAAGACGCCGATGAGCAGCAGGAACGACAGTGCGAGCATCTTCACCGTGGGGTGCTTGTTGACGAACCCGAAGATGTGCTTCGCCGAGAACAGCAGGATGCCGAACGACAGCACGACCGCGGTGATGATCACGATCATGTTCGAGGTCATGCCGACCGCGGTGATGACGGAGTCGAGCGAGAACACCAGGTCCATCAGCAGGATCTGCGCGAGCACGGCCGAGAACGTGGCCTTCACGGCGCTCGCGGAGTGCTCCTCGTCGCCCTCGAGCTTGAGGTGGATCTCGTGGATCGCCTTGTAGAGCAGGAAGCCGCCGCCGGCGATGAGGATGAGCTCTCGGCCCGAGAAGCCCATCCCGAAGACGCTGAAGAGCTCCTCGTCGAGCGTGATGATCCAGCCCGCGACGAGCACGAGCAGCACGCGCATGACCATCGCGAGCGTGAGGCCGAGGTTGCGGGCCTTCGCCTGCTGCTCGGGCGGCAGCTTCGCGGCGAGGATCGAGATGAAGATGACGTTGTCGACGCCGAGGACGATCTCGAGCACGAACAGCGTGAGGAAGACGGCGATGAGATCGGGCGTGAATTCGAGAGAGAAGTCCATGGCGAGGCCGATCGTACGGCCACGAGGTGGAGCGCTGCTTCGAACGCGCCGCTACGGCACGCGGTGCAGCCACTCCCTGGTGCTGAACTTGGAGCGGATGCGCTCGTCGGCCTCGGCCAGCTCGGCCGCGGTCAGCTCGCCGTCGGTGCCGCCGTAGAGCCTGCGGAAGGTGGCCTTCAGCGCATCCTGCACCTCGGCCTTCTCCATCCCCGTCTGCGAGCGGAGCGGGTCGACGCGCTTCTTCGCGCTCGTCGTGCCCTTGTCGGAGAGCTTCTCCTTGCCGATGCGCAGCACCTCGGTCATCTTGTCGGCGTCGATGTCGTACGACATGGTCGCGTGGTGCAGCACCGCGCCGCTCGCGAGCCGCTTCTGCGCCGCGCCGCCGATCTTGCCCTTGGCCGAGGTGATGTCGTTGAGCGGCGCGTAGTACGCGTCGATCCCGAGCGCCTTCAGCGCCTCGATGACCCACGCATCCAGGAAGGCGTACGAGTCCTGGAAGCTCATGCCCTGCACGAGGTCGCCGGGCACGTAGAGCGAGTAGGTGATGGCGTTGTCGGGCTCGGAGAACATCGCGCCGCCGCCGGTGATGCGGCGCAGCACCGGGATGCCGTGGCGCTCGGCCGCCGCGGGCTCGACCTCGTTCTTGAACGACTGGAAGGAGCCGAGGTACACGGCGGGGCCTGCGAGGTTCCAGAAGCGCAGCGTCGGGCCGCGCGATCCCTTGCCCACCTCCTCGGTGAGCACCTCGTCGAGCGCCACGTGCACGATGGGCAGTCGCGGCTCGTCGTCGATGATCGTCCACGCGTAGTCGCTGAACGAGCTCGCGTGCTGCAGCGCGCGACGGATCGCGACGCCCACCGACTCGGGGGTGAAGCCGAGCAGCATGGCGTCGGCGGGCAGTGCTGCCTTGATGGACTGGCCGATCTCGGTGGCGGATGCGGTGGTCGGCAGGCCGTTCACGGCCGCGTCGATCGCGCCGAGCGCCTCGTCGGGCTCGAGGAAGAAGTCGCCCGCGAGCCGGAAGCCGGCGATGCGGCCGTCCTGCTCGTCGAGGTCGACCACCACGAGCTTGCCGCCGGGGACCTTGTACTCGCCGTGCATGCGCCCAGCCTACGGCGGGCGCGCGGCGGTCAGCCGGCGGCGCCCCTCGGCACGAGCTTCGCGTCGAGCCAGGTGACGAGGTCGTCGAGCACCTTGCCCTTGTTGATCTCGTTGAAGATCTCGTGGCGGGCGCCCGGGTAGATCGTGACGGTCACGTCCGTCAGGCCGCGGCGGCGATAGGCGTCGCCGAGCCGCCGCAGTGACTTCGGACCGGCCATCGAGTCGTCGGAGCCGCCCGCGATGAGCAGCGGCAGCTCGGGCGGGATGCGCTTGCCCGGCACCTGGTACAGGCGCAGACCCTCGATGATGCCGAAGGCCTCGGCCGCCTTGGCGGGGAACGTGAGCGGATCGGCGACGAAGGCGTCGATCACTGCCTGGTCGCGCGAGAGCCACTCGAAGCCCGTATCGCCGAGGTGCGCGTGCCGGACGTTGAGATCGCCCGCGCGCACCCAGCCGGGCATCGAGTACGCGGTGCCGCTGAGCACCGCCGCGTCGACGAGCTCTGGTCGGGCGCTCAGCAGCATCTGCGTCACCAGCGAGCCCCACGAGTGGCCGATGATGCCGACCGGCAGCCCGGGGTGGTCGGCGCGGATGCGCCGCAGCGCGTTCACGAGGTCGCCGACGACCGCGCGCATCCCGCCCGGGCCGAGCCGGCCGAGCTTCGCGAAGTCGCCGCCGTGCTGCTCGATGCCGGTGGCGCCGTGGCCGCGCTGGTCGATCGCCCAGACGGCGTAGCCGGCCTGCACGAGCCGCTGCGCGACGTGCTCGTAGCGGAGCGCGTGCTCGCCGAGCCCGTGCACGAGCAGCACGACGCCGGTGGGCTTGCCGGGCTTCCAGCGGTACGTGTGGATGGTCACGCCCTGGAGGTCGACGAAGGTCGACTCCTCGCGAAGGGCAGTGATCTGGGGCACCTCCGGATTCTACGTCCGGGCGCGCGACGGGACCGCATCCGGCCGCATCAGCATCCGCTCAAGCCGGCCTGGTGCCGGCCGCGCCGAGCGCGCCGCGCACGGCGACGGCGATGGCAGGCCTGGGGTCAGAGGCGTCGTGCCGCGCGACGCGGTGCAGGATGAGCCCCTCGCACAGCGCCATGAGCGCCTCGGCCCCGGCCGCGGGATCGTCGACGCCGAGGTGGTCGAGCGCGCCCCGGACCGCGTCGACGTAGCCGCCGCGCGTCGCGGCGAGCCGCGAGCGGAGGGCGGCATCGTGCGCGGCCTCGAGGAAGAGCACGTGGCGGGCCGTCGTCATCACCCGCTGCTGGGGACCGGTGACGAGCTCGACGAGGCCCGCGAGCGCCTCGACGAGGTCGTCAGGCCCGGACGGCGGCACCGCCTCCCGGAGCTCGGACAGCTCGGCGGCCACGATCCCGTCGACCGCTCCCTCGAGCAGCGCCGCGCGCGTGCGGAAGTGGTTCGAGGTGGACCCCTGCGGGAGGGTCGCGCGCTCATCGACGCGCCGGTGCGTGAGCGCGCGGGCGCCCTCGGTGCCGAGCAGCTCGATCGCCGCAGCCACCGCTCGGTCTCGGATGCTGGTCATCGCGGTCACCCTATGGCGCACCTCCCGGATCGGCCTCTCGACGGCGCACTACGATCGTAGTACCGTGCCGCCATGAAGCTCGCGACCACCGCGCCCATGCCGGATGTGGCAGGCGTGACCCATCGCTGGATCGCCGTCGGCGATCTCGACATGCATGTCGCCGAGGCCGGCGACGGCTCCCCCGTCGTGCTGCTCCACGGCTCGCCCCAGCACTGGTTCGAGTGGCGGAACGTGATCCCGGCGCTCTCGGGGGAGCATCGGCTCGTGATGCCGGACCTCCGAGGCAGCGGCTGGACGCGCGGGCCACGCGCCGGCTTCGACATCGAGACGCAGCTGCGCGATGTGCTCGGGCTGCTCGACGAGCTCGAGCTGGAACGCCCGATCCTCGTGGTCCACGACTACAGCACCTTCATGGGCTGGCGCATCGCGTTCGACCACCCGGAGCGGATCGGGGGCCTCGTGGCGCTCGGGTCCCCACACCCGTGGACGCGGCCGACGCTGTCGATGGTGCCGCAGATGTGGCGGCTGTGGTTCCAGCCGGTGCTCGCGGCGCCCGGTCTCGGACCGCTCGCCGCTCGCTGGGGGCGCCAGGGCACCGTGCGGTACATGCTCGACTGGCCCCGGCCGACGTTCGACGAGCGCGAGCGGGAGGCCTTCCTCGCGGTCTGGCGGGTGCCCGAGCACGCACGCGGGCTGTCGTCGATCTACCGACGGCTCATCCTGCCGAGCATGGCGCGGATGTCGCGAGGCGACCACGACGGCCGCCACCTCTCCGTGCCGACGCGCATCGTGCTCGCGGGCGACGACCCGGTCATGACCGAGGCGAGGCTCGGCCCGTGGCGCGGCACCGCCGACGACCTCCGCGTCTCGACCGCCGAGGGCGCCGGCCACTACATCGCGAGCGATCGTCCCGACGCCGTCGCCGCCGCCGTGCGCGAGCTCGCCGCGCTCCCCCGCTGACCGCGGTGCCGGGTCGGGTCACTCGGGCCGCACGAGGCCGGTCTCGTACGCGAGCACGACGGCCTGCACCCGGTCACGCAGCCCGAGCTTCGCCAGGATCCTCGTGATGTGCGTCTTGACGGTCGCCTCGGCCATGAACAGGGCTCGACCGATCTCCGCGTTCGAGTGCCCGCGGGCGAGGATGCGGAGCACCTCGAGCTCGCGCTCGGTGAGCGCTGCGACCCGCGCCGGGACGGCGTCGCCCGGCGGCGGCTGCCGGACGTAGGCGCCGACCAGTCGCCGCACGACCGACGGCGCGAAGAGCATCTCGCCGCTGTGCACGGCGCGGATCGCGCCGGCGAGCTCGGCCGGCGTCGCGGTCTTGATGAGGAAGCCACTGGCTCCGGCGCGCAACGCCTCGAAGACGTACTCGTCGAGGTCGAACATCGTGAGCATGAGCACGCGGGCCTGCGGGCGCTGCTCGAGCACGAGCCGCACGCCGCCGATGCCGTCGACGCCGGGCATCTCGACGTCCATGAGCACGACATCGGCCGCGGTGGCGACAGCCTCCCGAGCCGCCGCTGCGCCGTCCGACGCCTCCCCCACCACGCGCACATCCGGCTCGCGCTCCAGCACGGCGCGGAGGCCCAGCCGGACCAGGTGCTGATCGTCGGCGACGACGACGCGGATGGGCCCGGTCACGGCCGCACCGCCGCGTCGACCGGCAGCGTGGCCTCCACGGTGAAGCCGGCCTCGCCCGGCTCCGCGCGGAAGCGCCCTCCGAGCGCTTCCACGCGCTCGGCGAGGCCGCGCAGTCCGAAGCCCTCGACCGAGGCGTCCGCCACCACGCGGTCCACGACCGGATGGCCGTCGTCGGCGACGCGGACGGCGAGCACGCCGTCGGCGACCGTCGCGGTCACGCGCACACGGCACGCATCCGAGTGCCGCACGACGTTCGTGAGGCTCTCCTGCACGATGCGATGCACGGTGGGCTCGAGGCCTGGCGGGACCGGCTCCAGCTCCGCCGCGATGTCGAGCCCCGCTCGGCGGTGGCGCGCGACCACGTCCGGCAGCGGATCCGAGCGCGCTCCGGCGAGCCCCGGCGATCCGATCGCGCCCGAGTCGAGCAGCGCGAACAGCATCGTCAGCTCGACGAGGGCCTGCTGGGCCGTCACCTCGATGATGCCCAGCGCCTCCCTCGCGCGCGCCGGCTCGTGCTGCCGCAGCGCTCCGGCCGCGGACGCCTGGAGCACCATCGTGCCGATCGCGTGGCTCGCGACATCGTGCAGCTCGCGGGCGACGCGCAGGCGCTCCGCCCGACGCGCCGCTTCGACCTCGGCCTGCAGCTCGGTCTGCATCCCGGCCACGCGGGCGGCGTCGGCCCGCTCGGCGCGGGCGTGCGCCGACCACTCGTGGCCGGCGAACGCGGTGAGGGCCGCGAGCGCCGTCACCAGCGGCACGTTGTCGAGCTCGTCGCGCGCGGTCCAGGCGATCATCGCGACGACGACCGACGCGAGGGCGACCCACGGGCGCGTGCCCCCGCGCGCCGCGGCCGCCCAGATCAGCACGAGCACCGCCACGAGCGGTGCGATGAGGAGCGGCGCTGCCGCGACGGCCGCGATCGCGATCGACACGGCACCGCCCGCGAGCGCGCCGTCCGTCCATCTCGACCGCAGGGCGACGCATCCGGCGAGCGCCACCACGAGGAACCAGACGGAGGGCGCCTCGCCGGCATCGCTCGATGCCGCCTCGAGCACGCCGACGAGCAGCAGCATCGCTGCGCCCAGCAGGTCGAGCACCGGCAGCCGTCGGGAGCGATGATCCGGTGCTGCTCCGACGTCCGCACCGGCACCGGCACCGGACCGCAGCAGCCCGAGGAGCCAGCGGAGCTCCGTCACCGCCTGTCGGCCCCGCGCCGCGACCGCCTCGATGCGCTCGGCGTCGAGGTCGACGCGGGCAGCCGCGGCCTCCGCGCGCATCGCCGTCACCGCCTCGCGCAGCACCGTGAGCGCCTGGCCGCCGAGCCGGGCGCGCTCGTCGGCGACGACGCGCGCCGCCTCGGCCGCGACGTCCGTCGCCTGGAGCGCCATCGCGGTCGCGCGCGATCGCTCGGCGCCGAGCGCGCGTCGCCGGACGACGCGGCCGTAGGCGAGCACCGCACCCGTGAGGAGGAGCGCGAAGACGACGGTCGCCGGATCGCCCGGCTCCAGCAGCGCGCTGAGGGGGAAGCACGCTGCGACGACGATGCCGGGCCACAGCGGCGCGAAGCGACCGAGGGAGTACACCGCGACGAAGAAGGGCACCAGTCCTGCCCCGTTGGATGCCGAGAGGCCCGCGGCGGCGAGCAGCACCTGCATGGCCGCGAGCCCGGCCCCGGCGGGCAGCGGGTGCTGGCGCGCCACCACCACGAGGGCGGCGGACACCGCGCCGGCGAGCATCGCCCAGCCGGAGCTCCAGAGCGACGCGGCGACCCAGATGCCGCAGCATGCGGCGACGACCCACTCGGGGAGCGAGGGCTGACGCAGCCTCATGGCGAGAGGCTACGCGCGCGACGCGGCCGTGCGCATCCGCCGAAGGTCGCAGCCGCATCCGCCGGAGCGCTCGCCGCCGCGCGCCCCGAGGCGCAGCCGGCAGGGCCGCCGGTGGGATGCGGGTGACGCTGCCGCGGGCGCACCATCGGCTCGATGCGGCGGGCCGTCCGTCGCTCCCACCGAAGGGATCATCATGAAGCCGCTCCCGATCGCCGCGCTCGCCGCGGCCTCGGCGCTCGCCATGCTCGTCGCGCTCGACGTGCTGTGGAACGCCCACGACGGCACCGTCGGCCCGTGGCTCGACGGCGCCCAGCACCCGGAGCTCGCGAGGCTCTCGGGTGTCGTGCATGCCGTCGTCTACGGCCTGCTCATCGCCTGCCTCATCCGCAGCGGCCCGTCGGTCGATGCCGGCCGCCGGTTCGTCCGGATCGTCCGCTGGATCCTCGTGGCCTCGTACGCACTCATGCTCGTGCCCTTCGCGTGGCTCGCCGTGGGCGACCCGACCGGCTCGGTCGCACCCGCGATCGAGACCGCGACATCGATCGCCTTCGTGGTGAACCTGCTGCTCCCCATCGCCTTGGGCCTCGCGCTCATCCGCCGCCGCGCGCTCCGCGTGCCGGCACTCCTGCTGCTGAGCCCGCTCGTGCTCCTGCCGCTCACGATCGCGCTCGAGGCCTTCACGGCCTATGCCCACCCGGGCTACATGGAGACGGCCGTCAACGTCGGCCTGGCGCTGCTCTGCGGCTTCGCCGACCGGCAGGGAGCGGTGGAGCCGAGACCGCCCGTGCGGTCAGCGCTCGCCGAGATCAGGCAGGGGTGAGGCGCTTCGCGAGGTGGCGGCCCGTGAGGGAGTCGCCCGGCTCGGCGGCGAGCGCGGCGGGCGTGCCCTCGTAGACGAGCGTGCCGCCCTGCGCGCCGGCGCCCGGGCCGAGGTCGATGATCCAGTCGGCGCGGGAGACGACGTCAAGGTTGTGCTCGATCACGATCACCGTGCGACCCGCGTCGACGATGCGGTCGAGCAGCCCGACGAGGTTGTCGACGTCGGCCATGTGCAGCCCGGTGGTCGGCTCGTCGAGCACGATCACGGCGGCGCTCGTGCCCATCTCGATCGCGAGCTTCAGCCGCTGGCGCTCGCCGCCCGAGAGGGTCGTGAGCGTCTGGCCGAGCCGGATGTAGCCGAGCCCGACGTCGACGAGCCTGCCGAGCATCGGCTGCACCTGCTTCTCGGTGAAGAACTGCTGCGCCTCCTCGACCGACATGTCGAGGACCTCGCCGATGGACCGGCCGCGCAGCTCGTACTCGAGCACCTGCGCGGTGAAGCGTCGCCCGCCGCACAGCTCGCAGGGCGTCGTGACCCCTGCCATGAACGCGAGGTCGGAGTAGATGACGCCGAGCCCCTTGCACTCGGGGCACGCGCCCTCGGAGTTGGCGCTGAAGAGCGCGGGCTTCACCCCGTTGGCGGATGCGAAGGCCTTGCGGATGGGCTCGAGGATGCCCGTGTAGGTGGCCGGGTTCGACCGCCGCGAGCCCTTGATCATCGTCTGGTCGACGAACGTGACGCCGTCGCGCGGCAGCGATCCGTGGATGAGCGATGACTTGCCCGAGCCCGCCACCCCGGTGACGGCCACGAGGACGCCGGTCGGCACATCCACGTCGACGCCCCGCAGGTTGTGCTCCCGGGCGCCGCGGATCTCGATGCGGCCCGCGGCGGTGCGGACCGAGCCCTTCAGCTGCTGGCGGTGCTCGAGGTGCTCGCCGGTGCGCGTGCCGGAGGCGCGCAGCTCGTCGAAGGTGCCCTCGAACACGACCGTGCCGCCGTGCACGCCCGCGCCGGGGCCCATGTCGACGATCCGGTCGGCGATCGCCATCACCTCGGGCTTGTGCTCGACGACGAGCACGGTGTTGCCCTTGTCGCGCAGGCGCACGAGCAGGCCGTTCATGCGCTCGACGTCGTGCGGGTGGAGTCCCGCCGTCGGCTCGTCGAAGACGTAGGTGACGTCGGTCAGCGCCGAGCCCATGTGCCGCACCATCTTCGTGCGCTGCGCCTCACCACCGGAGAGCGAGCCCGCGGGCCGGTCGAGCGAGAGGTAGCCGAGGCCGATGGCGTCGAAGGTCTCGAGCAGGTCGACGAGCTTGGCACGCAGCGGCGCCGTGGCCGCGCCGCCCGCATCGGCCGGGATGGCCGCCACGAACGGCGCGAGGTCGGTGAGCTGCATCGCGCTCGCCTCGGCGATCGTGATGCCCTGCACCCGCACCTCGCGGGCGGCCGCGTTGAGCCGCGAGCCGCCGCACTCCGGGCACGCCTCGAAGGTCGCCGCGCGCTCGACGATGCCCCGCAGCGTCGGCTTCATGGAGTCGAGGTCCTTCACGAACACGCTCTTCGTCAGCTTCGGGATGAGCCCCTCGTAGGTCATGTTGAAGCCGGCGAAGTCGACCTTGCGCTCCTCGCCGTGCAGGAACGTGCGCAGCTCGTCGTCGTCGTAGTCGGCGATGCGCTTGTCGGGGTCGAGCAGCCCCGACTCGGCGTAGAGCTTCCAGTACCAGCCGCCGACGCCGTAGTTGGGGAAGTCGATCGCGCCCTCGTTGAGGCTCTTCGAGCGGTCGACGATGACGTCGATGTCGATGGTCGAGACGCGGCCGAGCCCCTCGCACGCCATGCACATGCCGCGCGGGTCGTTGAACGAGAACAGCACCGACGACTCGAGCCTCGGCTCGCCCACCCGCGACCACAGGATGCGGAGCATCGTGTACGCATCCGTCGCCGTCCCGACCGTCGAGCGCGAGTTCGCGCCCATCTGGTCCTGCCCTACGAGGATCGCGGCCGTCAGTCCCTCGAGACTGTCGGCGTCGGGCTGCGGCGCGGGCGGCATGAAGCCCTGCACGAACGCGTCGTAGGTCTCGTCGATGAGGCGCCGCGACTCGGCGGCGATCGTGCCGAACACGAGGCTCGACTTGCCGGAGCCGGAGACGCCGGTGAAGACGCTCAGCTGCCGCTTCGGGATGTCGACGTCGACGCCCCGGAGGTTGTTCTCGCGCGCGCCACGGACGCTGATGTGCTCGGTCACGGCTCGACGGTACCCCCGCCCGCCCACGGGCGCGCCTGCCATCTCGCCGATCGGCCTAGCGCCGCGCTGGCACGTCGTCGGTCGTCCCCTCGCGGGATCCGCGACGCCGCGGCAGCAGCAGCGCGACCGCGGCGAGCACCGCACCGAGCGCCGCACCGAGCGCGTTCGCGATCGCGTCGTCCATCGCGCACGAGCGGCCGATCGCGGGGACGAGCGCCTGCACGAGCTCGACGACCACCGTGAGCGCCGCCCCGGCGAGGGCCCCGAGCGCCGGCCTGCGGCTCGCGAGACCGACGAGCAGCCCGATCGGCACGAAGAGCGCCACGTTCGCGAGCGGCTCGGGTCCCGCGAGGGTGCCGTCCCGCCCCAGCACGCACACGACCTCGACCGTCCTCCCGGTCGGGTAGAGCGTGGCGGCGAGCACGCCGATCGCGGCGACGGCCGCCAGCGTCCACGCCTGGCGCGCACTCGGTCGCGACGCGAGCCACCAGCCGAGCGGCAGGCCCACGACGACCGCGACCCCCAGTGCGGCGATGCCGAGCCACGGGTACGCGGCGAGATAGGTGGACAGCACTCCGTGACCGTACGGGAGCGGATGCGCGGCGCGCGTCAACCGATCGGATGACTCGACGGCGCGACCGCCAGGCGACCGCCGGCGCGAGCACCGCATCCGCGGCCCACTACGATCCGAGAGGCGGTTCGGCCGCTGTCCCCGACCACCGCATCCGAGGAGCCGCATGCCCTGGCAGCGCCGCGACACCCGAGGCCTCGCCGCCTCCGACATCATCTATCCCGAGGAGCGGCTGGGCTTCTTCCGCACCCTCGGGCTCGGCATGCAGCACGTCGTGGCGATGTTCGGCGCGACCTTCCTCGTGCCGTACATCACGGGCTTCGACCCGTCGACGACCCTGCTCTTCTCGGGCCTCGGCACGATCCTGTTCCTGCTCGTCACCGGCAACCGCCTGCCGAGCTACCTCGGCTCGTCGTTCGCGTTCCTCGCCCCCATCGGCGCCGCGACCGAGATCGGCGGGCAGGGCTTCGCGCTCTCGGGCATCATCCTCGTCGGCGGGCTGCTCGTCGTCGTCGGCCTCATCGTGCACCTCGCCGGCACCCGCTGGATCGCTGCCGTGATGCCACCCGTCGTCTCGGGCACGATCGTCGCGCTCATCGGCTTCAACCTCGCGCCGGCGGCTCGCGACAACTTCACGCAGGACCCGCTGCTGTCGGTCATCACGCTCGGAGCGATCATCCTCACGGCGGTGCTCTTCAAGGGCATGATCGGCCGGCTCGCGATCCTCCTCGGCATCGTGGTCGGCTACGTCGTCGCCGCGCTGACGGGCAAGCTCGACTGGAGCGCCGTCGACGCGGCGCCGCTCGTCGGGCTGCCGCAGTTCGTCACGCCCACGCTCGATGCCGCGTCGCTGCCGGCGCTCCTGCTGTTCGTGCCGGTGCTGCTGCCGCTCGTCGCCGAGAACCTCGGTCACGTCAAGGGCGTCGGGCAGCTGCTCGACCGCGACCTCGATCCGCTCGCCGGCCGCGCGCTGATGGCGGACGGCGCCGCGACGATGCTCGCCGGCACCTTCGGCGGCTCGGCGACGACGACCTACGGCGAGAACATCGGCGTGATGAGCGCGACCCGCGTCTTCTCGACCGCCGCGTACTGGGTCGCGGCGGTCACGGCCATCCTGCTCGGCCTCTCCCCCAAGGTCGGCGCGATCATCAACGCCGTGCCGGCTGGCGTGCTCGGCGGCGTCACGACCGCGCTGTACGGCCTCATCGGCATCATCGGCATCCGCATCTGGGTCGAGAACCGCGTCGACTTCTCGGTGCCCAAGCACCAGTTCGCCGCTGGCGTCGGCCTCATCGTCGCGATCGCCAACTACACGCTCACGGCGGGCGAGCTCATCTTCGAGGGCATCGTGCTCGGCACGGTCGCCACGCTCGTGATCTACCACCTCATGGATGCGCTCGAGCGGCTCCGCGGCACGGGTCGCGAGCCGCGCCCCGACCACGCGCCGCCGGCGACCGCGCCCGCCGAGTAGGGCGGCCGCACGACGCCCCTGCCGCATCCGCCCGCCCTCTGCCACAGTGTCGCCATGATCCGCGCCGGCACCCGTCGATGAGCCGCACGCCGCCGACTCCCCGCCGCGTGCAGGGCACCTACTACGTGCTCACGCTCGGCAACACGCTCGCCGCGTCGTTCATCTGGGGGATCAACACGCTCTTCCTGCTCGACGCCGGTCTCTCGAACCTCGAGGCCTTCGCGGCGAACGCCTTCTACACGGTGGGCGTGCTCGTGTTCGAGATCCCCACCGGCGTCGTCGCCGACACGCTCGGCAGGCGCGCGTCGTACCTGCTCGGCACGCTCACGCTCGCCGTCACGACGGTGCTCTACTGGCTGCTCTGGGTGTGGGAGTCGCCCTTCTGGGCCTGGGCGCTCGTGTCGGCGCTGCTGGGGCTCGGCTTCACCTTCTTCACCGGGGCGGTCGACGCGTGGCTCGTCGACGCGCTGCAGGCGAGCGGCTACACGGGCAGCCTCGAGACCGTCTTCGGGCGCTCGCTCATCGTGAGCGGTGCGGCCATGCTCTCGGGATCGGTGCTCGGCGGCGTCATCGCGCAGCTGACCGACCTGGGCGTGCCGTTCCTCATCCGCGCGGGCGTGCTCGTCGCCATGATCGTCGTCGCGGGGCTGCTCATGCGCGACCTCGGCTTCACACCCGATCGCAGCGAGGGGCCGATCCGCGCGACGCGCACGGTGCTGCGCGCGTCGTGGCGGCACGGGCTCGGCAACGCCCCGGTGCGCTGGCTGCTGCTCGCGAGCCCGTTCACCGCGGGCGTCGGCTTCTACGTCTTCTACGCGCTGCAGCCGCACCTGCTCGTGCTGTGGGGCGATGAGGACGCATACTCGGTCGCGGGCCTCGCCGCCGCGCTGCTGGCAGGCACCTCGATGCTCGGCGGGGCGATCGCGCCGCTCGTGCGCAAGCTGTTCCGCCGGCGCACGTCGACGATCCTGCTCGCGACGGTGACGAGCGTCGTCGTGCTCGTGGCCTTCGGGTTCGTGCAGGACTTCTGGATCGCCGTCGGGCTGGTCGCGATCTGGGGCGTCACCTCCGCCATCGACGACCCGGTGCACCGCGCCTACCTCAACGACCTCATCCCCTCGAAGCAGCGCGCGACGGTGCTCTCGTTCGACTCGCTGCTGGGCTCGGCGGGCAGCACCGCCTTCCAGCCGGTGCTCGGCCGCAGCGCCGACATCGGCGGCTACGGCTTCTCGCTGCTGCTGAGCGGCGCCATCTCGGCCGTCGCGGTACCGTTCGTGCTCCTCAGCCGGGCGCAGCGCGCGCCCGCCGACGCGCGGGTCGACACCGACGCATCGGCCGCGGCCGAGCCCTCCTGACCCGCATCCTCGACCGGCCAGCTGGTCGCTCGAGGGGGTCCTGCCCTCGAGCTGCCGACTACCCGGTCGAGACCGCCCCGAAGCGGCGCGGGTCGAGGAAGGCCGCGTCGGTGAACGGCTGCTCGTCGGTCGCGAGCTGCGCGGCGAGCTCGCCGAGCGCCGCGGCGTGCTTGAACGAGTGGCCCGAGCAGCCGCCCGCGACGATGACGCGACCGGAGGCATCCGTCGGCCCGACGACGAACTGGCCGTCGGGCGTGTGCGCCATGATGCACGTCGTGAGGTCGGCGGGCTCGGGGTCGAGGTCGGCGAAGGCGGCATCGACGAGCTCGCGGATGCGGTCGGTCTCGCCCGCGTGGATCTCGCGATCGATCTTGTCGGGATCGGCCTCCTCGAAGGGCCCGTCGAACTCGGGCCCGACCTTGGCGAGGTCGCCGGGCAGCGCGCCGTGGCCCCAGATCCACTCCGCGGTGCCCGGCACGCTGCGGATGAAGACGGGGATGCGGTCGATGGATGCGTCGTGCCCCTCGCGAGCGCCGAACCAGCTCATCACCACGCGGTGCGGCCGCACCGGCACGTCGACGAGCTGCGACAGCCAGGGGCCGGCCGCGACCACCGCCCGGCGAGCGCGCACCGTGCCCCGCTCGAGCCGCACGGTGACCGCTGCGTGGCCCGCGTCGCCGACGTCGTCGACCTCGATCGCGAGCACGCGCTCACCGATGCGGAGCTCGGCGCCGGCGGCGCGCGCGGCGTCGACGGCCGCGACGATCGCCGCCTCGGGCCGCAGCACGCCCGCCTCCGGGTCCCACAGCCCGACGTCGCCCGGGTCGAGTCGCGCGAGCGCCGGGAGCCGCGCGGCGATCGCGGCCTCGTCGAGCCGCTCCACGGGCAGGTCGTGCTCGCGCGCGGCCGCGAGCGTGCCCTCGATGATGCGCGAGCCGGGCTGCCCGATCATGATGCCGCCGGTCTCGAGCAGGAGCTCCTCGCCGCTCAGCGCCTCGAGCTCGCGCCACAGCTCGCGCGCGCGACGAGCGATCGGGGTGAGCCCGGGATGCTCGAGGCACGCGACGCGGAACAGGCGCGTCCTGCCGTGCGAGCCGCCCCACGGGTGACCGGGCTCGTGCTGGTCGATCCCGACCACATCGAGCCCGCGCGCCGCCAGCCGCCAGGCAGCGGTCGAGCCGACCGCGCCGAGCCCGACCACGACGACGTCCGCGACCCGCTCGCCCACCGCATCCATCCGCATCCCCCGACCCTAGTTCTCGACGTCGCGGGTGGTCGTTCGACCCGTATGTGCGCCCGAACAACCACCCGCGACGTCGAGCGGCAACGGGAATAGACTTGCAGAATCGAAGGTTCTCTATGTCGTTCAACTTTGAAAGACGAGCCGGAGACGGAAGGACACCATGAGCAGCATGCAGTTCGGCATCTTCTCGGTGAGCGACATCACCCAGGACCCCACGACGGGACACACCCCGACCGAGCACGAGCGCATCAAGGGCTGGATCGCCATGGCCGAGAAGGCCGAGGAGGTCGGCCTCGACGTCTTCGCCGCCGGCGAGCACCACAACCCGCCGTTCTTCTCGTCCTCCCCCACCACGATCCTCGGTTACATCGCCGCGAAGACCGAGAGGCTCATCCTGTCGACCGCGACGACGCTCATCACGACGAACGACCCGGTGAAGATCGCCGAGGACTTCGCGATGCTGCAGCACCTCGCCGACGGCCGCGTCGACCTCATCATGGGCCGCGGCAACACCGGGCCGGTCTACCCGTGGTTCGGCAAGGACATCCGCGACGGCATCGAGCTCGCGATCGAGAACTACGCCCTGCTGCGCAAGCTGTGGACCGAGCCGGTCGTCAACTGGCAGGGCAAGCACCGCACGTCGCTCACCGGCTACACGTCGACGCCGGCGCCGCTCGACGGCGTCGCGCCCTTCGTCTGGCACGGCTCGATCCGCTCGCCGCAGATCGCCGAGCAGGCCGCGTACTACGGCGACGGCTTCTTCCACAACAACATCTTCTGGAACAAGGAGCACACCGAGCGCATGGTGCGGCTCTACCGCTCGCGCTTCGCGCACTACGGCCACGGCGAGCCGGAGCAGGCGATCGTCGGCCTCGGCGGGCAGATCTTCATGAAGCCGACCGAGCGCGAGGCGAAGGAGCGCTTCCGCCCGTTCTTCGACGTCGCGCCCGTCTACGGCCACGGCCCCTCGCTCGAGGAGTTCACCGAGGCGACGCCGCTCACGGTCGGCACGCCCGAGCAGGTCATCGAGCGCACCCTGTCGTTCCGCGACTACGCGGGCGACTACCAGCGCCAGATGTTCCTCGTCGACCACGCCGGACTCCCCCTCGAGGAGGTGCTCGAGCAGATCGAGATCCTCGGCACCGAGGTCGTGCCCGTGCTGCGGCGCGAGTTCGACGCGGTGCGCCAGGCCGGCGTGCCGGATGCGCCCACCCACGCCGCGCGCGTCGCGGCGGCCCGGGAGGCTGGCACGCAGCTCGGCGAGCAGGGCAACGCCTGGCGCCAGCAGGGCGCGCGGGCCGACCTCGACACCGGTGCTGCGATCGCCCGGCAGGGGGTCGACGCATGACCTCGCCCCGCATCGCGGTCGTCTCGGCAGGGCTCGGCGAGCCCTCGAGCACGAAGCTGCTGGCCGACCGGCTGCGCGACGCCACGCTCTCCGCGCTCGCCGGGCACGGCCAGCACACCGAGGCCGTCGACGTCGTGCTCCGGCCGCTCGCGCAGGACATCGCCTCGCACATGCTCACCCACAGTCCGTCGGACGCGCTCGCCGCGGCCATCCGCGAGGTCGTCGACGCGGAGGCGATCATCGCGGTGACGCCCACCTTCAACATGTCGTACTCCGGGCTCTTCAAGTCGTTCTTCGACGTGATCGAGGAGGGCCAGCTCGCCTCCATCCCGACGGCGCTCGGCGCGACCGGCGGCTCCGCGCGCCACTCGATGGTGATGGACACGGCGATGCGCCCGATGTTCTCCTACCTCAAGGCGCAGGTCGTGCCGACGGGCGTCTTCGCCGCGAGCGAGGACTGGGGCTCGGGCGCCGGGCTCGACCGCCGCATCGCCCGCGCCGGCAAGGAGCTCGCCGACCTCATGGTCGCGCTGCCGCGACGCCGCGAGGCCGACCCGTTCGACGAGTCGGGCGAGGCGTTCCTCTCGTTCGAGCAGATGCTCGGGCACGCGTGAGCGACGACCGGCTCGCGCCCCGCGCGTGGCGCTCGTACTTCGAGGGCTCGAGGCTGCTCGAGAACGAGCTCGAGCGCCGGCTCAAGGCGTCGAGCGGGATGGACCTCGGCGACTTCAACGTGCTGCTCGTGCTCTCGGAGGCCGATGGGCTGCGGATGCGCATGGGCGACCTCGCGCGCACGCTCGCGTTCGCGCCCGGGCGGCTCACGTACCGCATCGCGGCGCTCGAGCGCGAGGAGCTCGTCGTGCGCGAGGCGAGTGCGGTCGACCGACGCGGCACCGACGCGGTGCTGACGGATGCGGGCCGCCGGCGGCTGCGCAAGGCGCGGCCGGAGCACGCTCGGCACGTGGAGGAGCTCTTCCTCGCGGGGCTCGACCGCGAGGCGCTCGAGGTGCTCGACCGGGTCTTCACGCCGCTGCGCGCAGGCCTGCTCGAGCGCCGCGCGGAGGCGCAGGCGAGCGAGTAGCTGGTCGGCCCGGGCGCATCTTTGCCCCAGAGGCACCGCGTGTTGGGCGTGCCGCCAGGCGTTGCTGGGACGATGGGCAGATGCTGGAGCAGCGGCTGCTGGAGAAGGCGATCGGCGAGCCCGGTCGCCTCATCGCCGTGGAGCCGTTCGGCGAGGGCAGCATCGCGCGCTTCACCATCGATGCGGGCGAGCACGCGGGCGACTGGTTCGTCGACAGCTCACGCCAGCCCGTCGTCCTCGAGACCGGGTTCGTGATCCGCTCCCGCGACGGCATCCCCGTGGCACGCATCTGGAAGCATCCGCTCGATCCCCGGCTGCCCGCGCTGCGCACCGCGCTCGACCCGGAGCGCCTCGCCCGCATCGCCTCCGCGGCCGGCAGCGATGGGCCGATCGACGCGGGCGTGCTCGCCTATCGCCCGGGCCGCCGCGCCGTCGTGCGGCTCACGCAGCACGGCGCGCACCTGTTCGTGAAGGTGGTCCGACCGGGCGAGGCGGAGGACCTGGCGGCCATCCACGGCGCGTGCCGCACGGCCGGCGTGCCGGCTCCGGAGGTCGTGCACTGGACGCCCGCCGGCGTGGTGGTCGTGCGCGACGCGACCGGCACCCCTGGCCCCGTCGCCGCGAGCCGCATGCCCACGAGCGAGCTGCTCGACGCGGTCGACGACCTGCGCGAGCACCTGCTGACGGTGCGCACGCGGCGCATCGCCCGCGCATCCGTCGGCTCCCGCGTCGACTGGCACCTCGACCGCCTCGCCGCGGGCCTGCCGGAGCGCGCGGCCGACGTGCGCGCGCTGCTGCCGGCGCTCGTGCCGCACCTGCGCCGCGTCGGCCCGCCGCGGGTCGTCCACGGCGACCTGCACATCGGGCAGCTCTTCTTCGCCGACGGGCGCGTCTCGAGCGTCATCGACGTCGACACGGCCGGGCTCGGCGACCCGGCGGACGACGCCGCCGCCTTCGTCGGCCACGCGACCGCGAGCGCGGTGCGCAACGAGGTCGCGGGCCGCGCTGCCGACGCCGCGCTGCTGCAGGGCATCGCCGACGAGGCGGCCGACCGCTGGCTGCGCGACCCGCACGCCGCGGCGCTGACGGCGCTGCACCTGGTCGGCCACGGCATCCGCGCCGTCGACCGCTCCCCCGAGTCGGCGAGCCTGCTGCTCGATCGCGCGCGCGACGTCGCGCGCATCCGCGTCGCCCGCTGACGCCCCCACCCCCGCGCCAGCACCCGGAAGCGACCGAACTTCCCCGAACTGCGGGGTTCTCGACGAGAACCCCGCAGTGTCGGGAAGTTCGGCGTCGAGGGCCGGGCGGCGGCCGTCAGACCAGGCGGTAGCCCATGCCGCGGACCGTCTCGATGCGGCCGGCACCGAGCTTGTTGCGCAGGTAGCGGATGTAGACGTCGACGACGTTCGAGCCCGGATCGAAGTCGTAGCCCCAGACGCGGCTCAGCAGCTGCTCGCGCGAGAGCACCTGACCGGCGTGGCGCACGAGCTCCTCGGCGAGCGCGAACTCGCGCCCCGAGAGGTCGACCTCGCGGCCGTCGATCCTCGCGCGGCGCGTGCGGATGTCGAGCTCGAGCCCCTGGTGCGCGAGCTCCGCTCCGGCGCCGCCGCCCGAGGCCGCCGACGCCATCCGCAGCCGCACGCGCGCGAGCAGCTCGTCGAAGCGGAACGGCTTCGCCATGTAGTCGTCCGCGCCGCCCTCGAGCCCGGCGACGGTGTCGCTGCCGCCGCCCCGGGCGGTGAGGATGATGACGGGCATGGTCGACCCCGAGCCGCGCAGCTGCGAGAGCACCTCGAAGCCGTCGATGCCGGGCAGCCCGATGTCGAGCACGAGCAGGTCGAACTCGTCGGTGAGGGCGAGGTCGAGCGCCTCCGGGCCGGTCGCGGCGACGCGCGTCGTGTAGCCGGCCGCGGCCAGCCCCTTCTCGACGAACGCGGCGATGCGCGTCTCGTCCTCGGCGATCAGGATCGATGCCACTGCTGCTCCTGCGTCTCGGGTGATGGCGTCTCGGGTGATGCGGTGTCGGCGGATGCCGCTTCGCCGGTTGCGAGGTCGAGCGGCGGCGCGTCGGCGGCCGCGGCGTCGCTCCCGGTCGCGCGCCCGTCGCCCGGCACGATCGCGCCAGGGAGCGTGAGGATGAACTCGGAGCCGGTGCCCGCATCCGAGACCCACGCCCTGCCGCCGTGCGTCTCGGCGATGAGCGCGACGATCGAGAGGCCGAGGCCCGAGCCGCCGTCGCCGCGGCCCGCCGCGGCCCCGCGCCGGAAGCGCTCGAAGATCGCGGTCTTGAGCTCATCCGGCACGCCAGGGCCGCGGTCGCGCACGAAGAGCTCGAGGTCGGTGCCCCGCACGCGCGAGCCGATCGCGAACGGACCCTGCGCGTGCCGCACCGCGTTGGCCGCGAGCTGCAGCATCGCCTGCGTGATGCGGTCGGGGTCGAGTCGGGCGACGACGGGGGTGGCCTCGACGTGCGGGTCGAGCGCCGCTCCCTCGAGGGCCTGGGCCTTCGCTGCGATCTGCTCGACGAGCGCCGCGATGTCGGTCTCGCGCAGCACGAACGCACCGGGGTCGCGCAGCCGAGCGGCGGCGCGCAGGTCGTCCACGAGCCGTGCCATGCGGTCGAGCTCGTCGATGGCGAGGTCGCGCGTCTCGGCGACATCGGCGGGGTCGTCGGCGTCGATGAGCTCGAGGTGCCCGCGCACAATCGTGATGGGCGTCTTCAGCTCGTGCCCCACGTCCTGCAGCAGCTGCCGCTGGCTGTCGAGCGAGCTGCCGAGCCGGTCGAGCATGCCGTTGACGGTGGCAGCGAGCTGCGAGACGTCGTCCTTGCCCGTGACCGGTACGCGCTCCGAGAGGTTCGACGCCGACGAGCGCTCCGCGACCTCGCGCATCCGGCGGATCGGTCGCAGCAGCCGGCCCGAGACGAGCAGCCCGATGCCGAACGTCGCCGCCGTGGCGAGGAGCGCGGTGGCGATGAAGACCTGCGCGGCGCCATCGAGCTCCGCGAGCTCGGCGCCCACGTCGTAGCCGGTGACGAACACGGCTCGCGGCGCCGCGCCGGTGGCCTCGCCGATCGTGACGGGCGCGGCGAGGTAGCGGATGCTCCGGCCGTCGTCGACGTAGGTGCCCAGCACGACATCCCCGGCGCGCGTCTCGGCGACGACGCGATCGACGAAGCCGGGCAGCCGCTCCAGGTGCACGTCCGGCTCGATGCCGGGCTGCCAGGCCGCGGCGCCGTCGACGATGCCGAGCGTGCCGGTGTTGTCGTCGGGCGCGAGCCGCTGGACGATGGCCTGGATGGCCTCATCGGTCGAGTCCCACTGCTGCCCGCCCGCGATGAAGCCGACCGACTCGAGCGACGCGTTGAGGTTGGCGTCGACCTGCTCGAGCACGCGCACGCGGTCGACGAGGTAGGCGACGCCGCCGGCGGAGATGGCCGACACGAGCGACAGCAGCGTCAGCAGCCCGACGATCCGCGACCGCACCGTCCAGGTGCGGAGGCGAGAGCGAGGCGCGTCCGGCATTCCCCCATGCAACCACTCGGGCGGGATGCGTGACGAGCGTGTGAGAGAAGCCTCACCTTCGCGCGCGGGCCCCGCCCGTCTGCTGAGATCGTCTCGTGGAGCACGAGAGCGAGCAGGGCGACGAGCACGGCGAGGGTCCGCGCGTGCGCGCGGGCGGCACGAGCACTGGCCGCATCAGCACCGAGGAGCAGCTGCTGCGCGACGCGCTCGGCGACGACCTGGGCGGTCCGCTCCGCGTGCTGAGCCGCGAGCCCTTCGGCAGGGGCGCGCTCACCGGCTTCGAGGAGACCGGCGAGCGCGTGCGCTACTGGTACGTCGACACGTCCGGCAAGCGCGTCGAGACCGAGACCGGTCTCGTGCTCGGCGACCCCGAGCGCCCGCAGGCGCGCATCTGGCTGCACCCGGCCGATCCGCGCCTCCCCGCGCTCGCGCCCGCCTCCTTCCCCGACGCCGCGGCCACGCTCATGGCGCGCATGGGCGTCGCGATCGACCGCCAGCCCGAGCTGCTCGTGTACCGGCCGGGCAAGCGCGCGATGTTCCGGATGCGCGCGGGCGAGCGCGACACGTACCTCAAGGTCGTGCGCCCCGACGCATCCGCCTCGATCGTGCAGCTGCAGGAGTCGCTGCGCGCAGGCGGGGTGCCCGTGCCCGCCATCACCGGGTGGTCGGAGCTCGGCATCGTGCTCACCGAGACGGCCGACGGCGTGCCGCTGACCTCGCGCCTCGACGAGCTCGACCCGGAGCGGCTGCTCGACTCGATCGAGGCGCTGCGCGAGCGGATGGGCGGGGTCGACACGGGCCGGCACGCGCGCGCCTCGCTCGCCTCCCGCACCGCGTGGTACCGCAGCCGCCTCCACGCGGCGGTCGAGCGCGCGACGGCCGACGGGGTCGACGGCTCGGCCGTGCTCGCGGCGCTCACGACGCTCGAGCGCGGCATCGACGACGCCGACGCATCCGCCCTCTCGGTGGGCGACGCCGAGCGGCGCACCGTGCACGGCGACCTGCACGTCGGGCAGCTGTTCGTCGACGAGGACGACGCGAGCCGCATCGCCGGCGTCATCGACATCGACACCGCCGGCCTCGGCGATCCCGCCGACGACGAGGCGGCGCTCATCGGCCACCTCATCGCGTCGATCGCCCTCGCGCGCTCGAGCGCCCGCAGGGCGGCCGGGTTCCGCCGGGTGCTCGACGCGGCCGTCGCCCGCTGGCTCGAGCCGGGGCGCCCCGGCCGCGCACGCGTCGCGCACCGCACCGCCGTGCACGTGCTCGCGCACGCGCTCGCGCCGACCGAGCGCGGCGACCTCCAGACCGCGGCGGCCGAGCTCGAGCTCGGCGCCGCCGTCCTGGGCGCCGCCGACCCGGGCGGGCACACGGTCCGAACATGAGAGCCCTCTCATCCGACGCTCCTGCGCCGCTCATCCCCGACCGGGAGGCTCGGACCATGAAGCGCAACCAGTGGATCGCGACCAGCACGGCCGGCGTGCTCAGCGTCGGCGCCCTCGCGATCGGCGCCGTGGGCGTCGCGAACGCGATGTCGGTGCAGGATGTGTCGGGCCGCCCGATCGCGGGCGTCGAGATCCGCGGTGAGGAGACGGGTGCCGCGCCTGTCGGGCTGTCGCTGAAGTCCTTCGACCAGAGCGCGATCGCCGCCCCGTCGCCCACCGCGACGCCGTCGGCGAGCGAGGCACCCGCGAGCGCCCCCGCGCCGGCACCGGCACCGGCGCCCGCCCCAGCGCCTGCACCTGCGCCTGCCCCTGCGCCGGCTCCTGCTCCTGCCCCCGTGCAGCAGCGCCCCGCACCCGCGCCGGCGCCCGCGCCCATCGCGCCCGCCGACTCCGTCTCCGCGCCCTCCGCCGCCTCGGCAGACTGACGCCCGCACGGCCGGGGCCGCCGGCGATCCGCCGCGCGGGGATGTCGTCCTCGCTCGGCGCGGCTCCCGGTCTGGCCGAGCGGCAGGTCGTGAGGTAGACTAACGACATGCCAGCCAACGCCCTCGCCGACTCCCTCCGAGTGGCCCTCGTGCGCATGGGCCGCCGCATGCGGCAGGAGCGGGTCGACGAGAACGTGTCGCTCCACCACCTCTCCGCGCTCGGCGCCATGCAGCAGCTCGAGGAGCCGACGCTCGCCCGGATCGCCGCGGCCGAGTGCGTGAAGCCGCCGAGCATGGTGAAGACGCTGCAGCACCTCGAGTCGCTCGGCTACGTCGAGCGCAGCGACCACCCGAGCGACGGCCGCATGGTCATCTTCCGCATCAGCGCGAGGGGTGAGGCGATGATCGGCGAGACCCGCGAGCGCCGCAACCGAGCGCTCGCGGAGGCGATCGAGCAGCTCGACGCCGACGATCGCTCGACGCTCGAGCGGGCCGTGCCCATCCTCGAACGGCTCGCCGAGCAATGATGTTCCGGAGCCTGCGCCTCTTCAACTACCGCACCTGGTTCACCGGCGCCCTCATCTCCAACATCGGGGCGTGGATGCAGTCCACCGCCCTGTCGTGGACGGTGCTGACGGTGCTCACGAACAACGACGCGACCGCGGTCGGCATCAACATGGCGCTGCAGTTCGGGCCGCAGCTGCTGCTCGTGCCGATCTCCGGACTCATCGCCGACAAGTACGACCGGCGCAAGGTGCTGCTCGTGACGCAGTCGGCGATGGGCGTGCTCGCCCTCATCCTCGGCGTGGTCGTCACGGCCGGCCTCGTCGAGCTCTGGCACGTCCAGCTGTTCGCGCTCGCGTTCGGCATCGTGCAGGCCTTCGACGCGCCCGCGCGCCAGGCCTTCGTCTCCGAGCTCGTAGGCCAGGACGACATCGCCAACGCGGTCGCCCTGAACTCCGCCTCGTTCCACGGCGCCCGCCTCGTCGGCCCGGCCGTCGCCGGCGTGCTCATCGCGCTCGTCGCGCCCGGCCCGGTGTTCCTCATCAACGCGCTCACGTTCACCGCCATGCTCGTCGCGCTGCTGCGCATCCGCACGCGCGAGCTGCAGCCGACCCCTCGGGGCGCGAAGGGCTTCGGCGACATCGTGCAGGGCTTCCGCTATGTGCGGAAGCGCGGCGACCTGCTCATCGTCTTCCTGATGGCGTTCATCCTCGGCACCTTCGGGCTCAACTTCCCGATCTACATCTCGACGATGACGAGCGTCGAGTACCAGGCCGACGCGAGCACCTTCGGCATCCTCTCGAGCGCGATGGCGATCGGGTCGGTGACCGGGGCGCTGCTCGCGGCCCGCTCGGAGCGGCCCCGCTGGACGTACATCATCGGCGGCCTCGGCCTCTTCGTGCTCGCGTGCGTCTTCGCGGCGCTCGCGCCGCACATCATCGTCTTCGGCGTCGCCCTCGCGGTCGCCGGCTTCACCGCCCAGCTGTTCATGACGAACGCGAACTCGATGGTGCAGCTTACGAGCGCGCCCGAGATGCGCGGCCGCGTGATGGCGCTCTACGGCGCCGTCTTCATGGGCGGCACGCCGATCGGCGCGCCGATCGTCGGCTGGGTGGCGGATGCGTTCGGCCCCCGGTCGGGCCTGCTGGTCGCGGCCATGACGTGCCTCCTCGCCTTCTCCCTCGGCGCCATCTGGTGGGCGCGGGCGCGCCGCGGCGACCGCATGACCCGCACGGGCACGCTCACGCTGCCGCCGCGCACGGAGTCCGTCGACGTCGTGAAGTAGCGCCGTCGCGCATCCGCCCCCCTCCGCTGATCGAGCCGCACGGCCGCCCCTCCGCTGATCGAGCCGCACGGCCGCCCCTCCGCTGATCGAGCCGCACGGCCGCCCCGGCGGCCGCGCGAGTCGAGATCAGCCCATCCGCGAAGGCGTTGGTCCGGCTCCACCGACGAAGCGGTCAGCGCGACGAGACCGTCCCGAAGCGCTGGGCGATCGGCACGAGCAGCGACGGCCGGGCCGCGAACCACGCGGCGGCGATGACGAGCATCGAGCCGGCGAAGAGCACAAAGCCGAGCCAGTCGTCGGCGTCGCGCGAGGCGTACATGTGGTTCAGGTTGCGGAGCGCTCCGGTGGTCATCACGAGCAGCACGTGCGTGACGATGAACACGACGAAGTAGAGCATCACCGGGAAGTGCACGGCGCGCGCCCACTCGACCGGGAAGGCGCGGTCGAGGCTGCTCCTGCCCCGCGGCCACCAGCGGCTCATGCGCAGGCCCGTGATGATCGCGAGCGGCGCCGCGATGAAGACCGTGACGAAGTAGGCGAGCTGCTGCAGGGCGTTGTAGCTCACCCAGCCGTGCTCGGTCGGCCAGTCGAGCGAGGCGTACTGCAGCCCCGCGGAGACGGCGTGCGGGAAGACCTCGAGGCTCGTCGGCACGATGCGCATCCACTGACCGGTCGCGAGCAGCAGCACCACGAAGACGAGCCCGTTGACGACCCACAGCACGTCGAGGCTCGTGTGCAGCCAGGCCGAGAGCGACGTCTTCGTGCCGCCGCGCTTCGGCGTCCAGTAGGCGTCGGGCTTCCGCTCGTACCGCACCTGCAGCCCGGAGCGGATGATGAGCACGATGAGCAGCGCATTGAAGAAGTGCGCCCAGTTGAGCCACGGGGGCAGCCCGGCCGGAGCACCCTCCGGTAGCGCGTAGGTGCCGGAGTACTGCTGCATGAACGCGGCGACCGGCTCGAGGCCGACGATCCAACGCGAGACGGCGACGACGATGGTCGCGGCGCCGACGATCGCGAGCGCGACGAGCACGCCGGTGGCGAGCCACTGCCGTGCGGTGACCGGCCGCATCGACGGCACGGCTGCGGAGGCCGCGGCAGGCCGCTGCGCGGTGGAGGCTGGCTTGGCAGCGGCGGGCGTGGCGACGGCGGGTTCCGCAGTCCGGACCGGCTCGGGCGAGGGCGCCGGCTCGGGCCAGGGTGCCGGCTCGACGATCGAGGCGGCGACCGGCTCGACGACCGGCGTAGCGACCGGCGTAGCGACCGGCTCGACCGGGCGCGTGCGCGCCCGAACGGGAGCGGACGCGTTCTCGACCGGCGGCCACGGCTCGCCGCCGCGCACGCGGGGCAGGCCGCGACGCACCGCACCGTGGATCGCCTCGACGGGCGGCCGGGTCGCTGCGGGCTCTGCCGTCGGTACGTGCGTCTCAGCCTCGGCGGGCGCGGGTCGCTCCACGGGCTGCGGGGCGGGGGCCGCCGAGGCAGTGGTCGGCTCGGGGCCCGGCTCGGTGACCGTGACCGAAGTCGCGGGCACGGCCACCGCGTCGCCCACGGACGGCCACGGCGCACCGCCGGCGACGCGCGGCAGGCCCCGGCGGATCGTCGCCGCACCGCGGGCTGACGCCGATGCCGCGCGAGCCGTTGGCGCCGCCTCGGGCTCGCGCTGCGGCGGCGGCGCAGCGACCGCCGCGCTGCTCGACGACGGCGGAGCGGGCTCCGCGACGGTCGACGCACGGACGGCCGAGGGCGCCGTGCCCTCCGGCGGCCACGGCTCGCCGCCGGGCACGCGCGGGAGCCCTCGGCGCACCGCCACCGCACCCTCCATCGTCAGCCCTTCCGCGCCTCGAGCGCGGCGACGAGCTGCGGCACGATCGTGAAGAGGTCGCCCACGACGCCGAGGTCGGCGACCTCGAAGATCGGCGCCGACGCATCCCGATCGATCGCGACGATCGTCTTCGCCGTCTGCATGCCAGCGCGGTGCTGGATGGCGCCCGAGATGCCGACCGCGAGGTAGAGGTCGGGCGAGACCGACGTGCCGGTCTGGCCGACCTGGGCACCCGGCTCGACGTAGCCGGCGTCGACGGCCGCGCGCGAGGCGCCGACCGCTGCTCCGAGCTGATCGGCGAGCTGCTCGATGAGCGCGAACTGCTCCTTCGAGCCGAGGCCGCGCCCGCCCGCGACGATCCGCTTCGCGATGCGCAGGTCGGGCCTGCTGGACTCCTGCGCGACCGGCTCGAAGCTCTCGACCGTCGCGGCGCGGCGACCGGATGCGGTGACCTCGAGGGGCTGGACGTCGGGCGTCGCCGCCTCGGCGCGGTCGTCGATGGAGCCAAGCCGCATCGTGGCGATGAGGGGGCCGTAGGTCGCGGCCGACTCGGAGTCGTACGCACCGCCGTAGACCGAGTGGCGCACGATGACGCCCTCATCGTCGCGCGCGACCCCGACGATGTCGGCGGCGACGGGTGCCCGCAGGCGAGCGGCGAGCCGGCCCGCGGCCTCTCGGCCCTCGACGGTGGCGGGCACGATCACGAGCTCGGGCTCGACGAGGCGCGTCGCCGTCTCGAACGCGTCGGCAGCCGGCACGCCGAGCTCGGTGCCGTCGACGGCGGCCGTGTGCACACGGGTGGCACCGAACGCCGCGGCCTGCTCGGCGAGCCCGGGCAGCGCGTCGGCCGGCCCGGTCACGACGGCGATGGGCGTGCCGATCGAGGCGGCGGCGCCGAGCGCCTCCGCCGCGCCGGCGATGAGGCCGCCCGCGGGAGCGCCCGGCAGCAGCACGAGGATGGGGTTCACGCGAGCCTCCGCTCGACCAGGAAGGCTGCGATCCGCTCGCCCGCGTCGCCCTCGTCGGTGATGATGGTGCCCGCAGCGCGCGGCGGACGCGCGGCGACCGAGGTCATGATCGAGCGCGGCGCGGCCGTGTCGTCGAGCGCGGCGCCGATCTCGTCGAGCGGCAGGTCGTCGAGCGTGAGCTGCTCGACGGGCTTCTTCTTGGCGCTCATGATGCCTCGGAGCGCCGGGAAGCGCGGGTCGGGCAGCGCCTCGGTGACCGAGACGACCGCGGGGAGCGACGCCCGGACGACCATCGCGCCGCCGTCGGTCGCGCGCGTGCCGCGCACCGCATCCGCAGTGATGTCGAGGGACTGGAGGCGCGTGATGCCGGGGGCGTCGAGCAGCTCGGCGAGCATGGCGGCCATGACGCCGCCGGTGCCGTCGGTCGATGCGTCGCCGGTGATGACGAGGTCGAAGCCGGTCCTGCGCAGCGCCGCGGCGAGCACCTCCGCGGTGCGCACGTAGTCGGCGCCCGCGAGCCGCTCGTCGGAGACGTGCACGGCCGAAGCGGCGCCCATCGCGAGGCCCTTGCGGAGCGCCGACTGGGCGTCGCCCGGTGCCATCGAGAGCACGACCACCTCGGCGTCGCCCCCCTGCTCGGCGTGCTTGAGCGCGGCCTCGAGCGCACGCTCACCGATCTCGTCGATGACCGTCTCGCTCGCGGCACGGTCGGCGAGACCCGTCTCGAGATCGAGCACGCGCTGCCCGTAGGTATCGGGGACGGGCTTCAAGAGCACGACGATCTTCATCGGACAGTTCCCTTCGTGGTGGGCCGCTGGGGCCACGCTACGGTGATGCTCGAGGAGGAGCTGATGCCGCAGAGGCCGATGCCGATGGATCCGATCGCCGAGGCTCGCCGGCAGTGGATCGAGCACGGCTGGAGCGACGCGGCTCCCGGCATGACGCTCGTGACGTCGGTGAACCGGGCGCAGCAGCTGCTCGTCGCGCCGGTCGAGGCGACGCTGCGCCCCTTCTCGCTCTCGTTCGCGCGCTTCGAGCTGCTGCGGCTGCTCGCCTTCAGCCGCGACGGCCGGCTGCCCATGCAGTCCGCGGTCAAGCGGCTGCAGGTGCACTCGACGAGCGTGACGAGCACCGTCGACCGGCTCGTGCGCGACGGGCTCGTGACGCGCGAGCAGCACCCCACGGACGGCCGCGCCACCGTGCTCGCGATCACGGATGCGGGGCGCGACCTGGTCGAGCGGGCCACGATCGCGCTCAACGAGCAGGCATTCACGGGCGTCGCGATCGACGACGGCGATGCCGCCGAGCTCGTGCGGCTCATCGCGCGGATGCGGAAGCGCGCGGGCGACTTCGAGGGCCCGCGACCGGTCGCAGAGCCGCTGTAGCGCGCCTCGGCCGACACCTGCGGCCCGCTGCGGACGCGACGCCTCATCGCGCGCCCAGCAGCGAGCGGCCGATGATCATGCGCATCGTCTCGTTCGTGCCCTCGAGGATGCGGTGCACGCGCAGGTCGCGCACGACGCGCTCGATGCCGTACTCGTGCAGGTAGCCGTACCCGCCGTGGAGCTGCAGCGCCTCGTCGGCGACGCGGAACGCGGCATCCGTCGCGAACCGCTTCGCCATCGCGCACGCGACGGGCGCGTCGGCCGCCTTCGCGTCGAGCTTCGCGGCGGCCTGGGCGACGAGCGCCCGCGCCGCCTGCAGCTCGGTCTCCATGTCGGCGAGCTGGAACATCACGTGCTGGCGCGTCGCGAGCGGGGCGCCGAAGGTGGCACGGTCCTTGACGTAGGCGATGGTGCGCTCGAGGGCGAACTGCGCGCCGCCGATCGAGCACGCGGCGATGCCGAGCCGGCCGCCGTTGAGGCCGCGCATCGCGATGCCGAACCCGTCGCCCTCTGCGCCGAGGCGGTTCGCTGCCGGCACGCGCACGCCGTCGAGGATCACCTGCCTCGTGGGCTGCGCGTTCCACCCCATCTTGCGCTCCTCCGGGCCGAACGAGAGGCCCGGCGCGTCGGCGGGGACGATGAACGCGGTGATGCCACGCGAGCCCTCGTCGGCCGTGCGCGCCATCACGACGTAGACGGCGGACGAGCCGGCGCCGGAGATGAACTGCTTCGTGCCGGTGAGCACGTAGTCGTCGCCGTCGCGCACGGCGCTCGTCGCGAGCGCCGCGGCGTCCGAGCCGGCCCCCGGTTCGGTGAGGCAGTAGCTCGCGAGGTGCTCCATCGAGCACAGCCTCGGCAGCCACGCGCGGCGCTGCTCCTCGGTGCCGAAGGTGTCGATCATCCAGGCCACCATGTTGTGGATCGAGATATAGGCGGCGATGGCGACGTCGCCGCGCGCGAGCTCCTCGTAGATGACGGATGCGTCGACGCGGGCGAGCCCGGACCCGCCGACGTCCTCGCGCACGACGAGGGCGCCGAGGCCGAGCGAGCCCGCCTCCCGCAGCGTGGCGATGGGGAACTCGTGGTCGGCGTCGCGCTGGTTCGCGAACGGTGCGAGTCGGGCGTCGGCGAAGTCGCGCACCGCCTCGACGAGGGCGGCGCGCTCTTCGTCGCTGATCGCCGGGACGCTCGTCCCCGCCGGGTGGGTCAGGCTGGCGGTGCTCACGGCACGACCTCCTCGTCGCATGCGCGTGTGTCCACGCAGATCGGTGGACATCCACATATCTACCATCCCGGCGACGCGGCTCGCCAGACGGTTGAGGCGCAGCCGATGCGGTCGCTAGGTTCAGGGGCGAGGGTGCCGACGGCGGCGCCGCGACGGCACGAGGCAGGTCACGATGCGCTCCACCTTCTACGACGACGAGCACGAGGCGTTCCGCGAGAGCGTGCGCGACTTCACCGCCCGGCACATCACCCCCCACTACGCGGCGTGGGAGGAGGCGGGCATGATCGGCGACGCGCTCTACCCGCAGATGGGCGAGGCTGGAGTGATCGGCATCGCGGTGCCGGAGGCCCACGACGGCATGGGCGTCGAGGACTACCGCTTCCGCATGGTGATCAGCGAGGAGTTCGCGCGCGCGGGCGCGACCTCGGTGAACGCGACCCTCGGCGTCCACGACGACATCGTGCTGCCGTACCTCATGGATCTCGGCACCCCGGAGCAGCTCGAGCGCTGGCTGGCGCCGATGGCCGCCGGCACGTCGATCGGTGCGATCGGGATGACCGAGCCGGGCGCGGGCAGCGACCTGCAGGGCATCCACTCCAACGCGGTGCGCGACGGCGACGACTGGATCCTGAACGGCTCGAAGACGTTCATCACGAACGGCTTCCACGCCGACAAGGTGCTCGTCTTCGCCCGCACCGACCCGGCGGCCGGATCGCGCGGCTTCACGCTCTTCCTCGTGGAAAACGGCATGGCCGGCTTCGAGCGCGGGCGCAAGCTCAAGAAGCTCGGCCTGCACTCGCAGGACACCGCCGAGCTCTTCTTCACGGACGTGCGGGTTCCGGGCGAGAACGTCGTCGGCGAGCCGGGGATGGGCCTCGTCTACCTCATGCAGCGGCTGCCCCGCGAGCGCCTGTCGATCGCCTGCGGCGCCCTCGCGTCGGCCGAGGCGGCGTACGGCTGGGGCCGCGAGTACGTGTTCCAGCGCCAGGCGTTCGGCGGCCCGATCGGCGATCTTCCGACCGTTCGCTTCACGCTCGCCGAGCTGGAGACCGAGCTCGACGTCACGCGCGCCTACGTCGAGCGATGCATCCTCGCGCTGAACGAGGGCCACCTCACGACGGTGGACGCGTCGAAGGCGAAGTGGTGGGCGACCGAGCTCGAGCAGCGCGTCATCACCCGCAGCCTGCAGCTGCACGGCGGCTACGGGTTCATGGAGGAGTTCCCCATCTCCAGGGCGTTCCGCGACTCGCGCGTGCAGACGATCTACGGCGGCACGACCGAGATCATGAAGGAGATCATCGCCCGCGACATCGCCAAGCGGTCGAAGGCGTAGGGGCACCGCAGGGCGCGCGCAAAGCCGCGCTCCCTAGCGTGGAGCCGTGACCACGCATCCGATCGAGAACGTCTGGGACTACCCGCGCCCGCCGCGCGTCGAGCCGAGCGACGAGCTCGTGCGGATCGTGCTCGGCGGTGAGGTGATCGCCGAGTCGCGCGCATCGCTGCGCGTGCTCGAGACGAGCCATCCGCCCACCTACTACCTGCCTCGCGAGGCGTTCCGGGACGGCGCGCTCTCGAGCGCGCCCGGCGCGAGCGTGTGCGAGTGGAAGGGCCGCGCCGGCTACCTGACGGTCTCGGGAGGCGGCAGCGTCGCGGAGGGTGCCGCCTGGCACTACCCGACGCCCCGGCCCGGCTTCGAGTCGCTCGCAGACCACGTCGCCGTCTACCCCGGCCGCATGGAGCGCATCGAGGTCGACGGCGAGACGGTCGAGCCGCAGCCGGGCGGCTTCTACGGCGGCTGGATCACCTCCCGCGTCACGGGACCGTTCAAGGGCGCGCCGGGCACGCTCGGCTGGTAGGCCTCAGCCGAGCGTCACTCCTTGTGGCCCATCTTCACGGCCTCGACGACGAGCCGCACGATGAGCACGACGAGGAACGCGCCGAAGAGGATGGATGCGGTGCGCGGGTCGAGCGCGATCGCGGCCGCCGCGCCGAGGGCGGTCGTGACGCATGCGGCGAGGCCGACCACGAGCGCCGAGAGCAGGTCGACGTTGTGCTTGCGCAGGTTGCCGATCGTGCCCGAGATCGCGGTCGGGATCATCATCGCGAGCGACGTGCCCTTCGCGATGAGGTCGCTCTGCCCGAACAGCAGGATGAGCATCGGCACGATGACGATGCCGCCGCCCACCCCGAGGATGCCCGAGAGCACGCCCGTCACGAAGCCGAGGACGATGAGGCCGGCGATCGACAGGGCGTCGAGCGTGAGCGCCGCATCGCGTGAGGGCACGACGAGGAAGAGGCTCACGGCGACCGCCGCGAGGAAGACGATGAACGCCCAGCGCACGGCGAGCACCGGCAGCTTGTGGAGCAGGAGCGCGCCGACCTGCGCGCCGACGATGGAGCCGGCGACGAGCAGCAGCGCGATGAGCCAGTCGACGTGCCCGGCGGCGGCATAGCTGCCGACGCCGACGAGCGCCGAGGGCACGATCGCCGCGAGCGAGGTGCCGGCGGCGCGGCGGCGACCGAATCGGGCGGCGAGCACGAGCAGCGGCACCATCACGATCCCTCCGCCGATGCCGAACATCCCCGAGAGGAAGCCGGCCAGCAGGCCGATGCCGACGAGGGCGACGATCGGGCGGCGGCGGTCGGTCTCTTCGCTCTCGGTCACCCCTCCATCCTGCCGTGCTCGTGCGCCTCCTCCGGCGCACGCACCACGAGCACGACCACGACGATGGCCAGGATGATCGCCGACACCGCGACGGGGAACGGCAGCACCGGGTCGAGCAGCACGAGCAGCGCGCCGAGCGGCACGACCGTGTTGACCACCCGGTCGCCCTGGTGGCGCAGCGCGATCCACCAGATGCCCATGACGAACACCGCGATGGGCACGGTGAAGGTGAAGGATGCGGCGAGCGGGTCGAGCGCGGAGGCCTCGGTGAGCACGTCGATCTCCACCTCGATGCCGGCCGAGAGCGCGCCGGCGGCCGCGAAGACGAAGTAGTGCGCGTAGCCGTGCTGCACCGAACTGGCGTAGTCGGTGATGAGCCGGTGGTGGGGCGACCAGAAGTAGATCCACCACAGGGCGCACGTCACGACGAGCGCGAGCGTGGCGATCCACAGCAGCGGACCGAGCTCGTCGACCTCCTCGATCGCCACGATGACGGCGTTCGCCGACGCGAGCAGGCTCTCGCCGAGCAGGATGAGCGTGAACAGGCCGAAGCGCTCGGTCAGGTGATGCGGGTGCCAGGGCGTCTCGCCCTGCCGCTCCGCGATGATCGGCACCGCCAGCTCGGCGACGATGAGCACGCCGATCGCGACGAACGACACGGGCTCGGGCAGCAGCAGCGACAGCAGCCACAGGACCTGGACGACGGAGATCCCGAGGGCGTACAGCTGCGTCGCCCTGCGGCTCTCCCCCGCCCAGCGCGACGCGCGCAGCCACTGCGCGACCATCGCGACCCGCATGACGACATAGCTGAAGATGAGCAGCGAGAAGTCCCGCTCCTCGAACGCCGGCGCGATCCCGGCGGCGAGCACGAGCACCCCGCCCATCTGCACGAAGGTCAGCACCCGGTACAGCCAGTCGTCCGTCGCGAACGAGGTGGCGAACCACGTGGCGTTGATCCACGCCCACCAGATCCCGAAGAAGATGACCGCGTAGACCAGCAGGCCCTCCACGACGTGCGCCTCGCTCAGCGCGTGGTGGAGGTTCACGGCGGCGATGCTCACGGCAATGACGAACACGAGGTCGAAGAACAGCTCGAGCGGTGTCGCCGTGCGGCCGGCCTCCTCGGGATCGCGAGGCCGCATCTGCAGCAGGTGGAAACGACCGGACTCCGCCGCGGGGACGACCTCTGGACCGTCGCCGTCGCGCGGACCGGCGTGGTTCGACATGCTCATGGTCGCGAGCCTACGGTCGCGGATGCGGGACGCGCGTCGCGCGGACGATCACGCCGGCCGCTCGACCTCCGCCGCGGGCCGCATCGCGTGCGCCATCCACCACCAGGCGAACACGCTCACGGCCGTCTGCAGGAGGAGCGACACGACGCCGACAGCGACCGCATACGGCAGCGCGGCGCCGACCAGCCGGTCGAGCGCGGCGAGCTGAGCGCTGCCGAGATCGACACCGAGGTCGGGCAGCGCTCCGATGATCGGCGTCAGCACCGCTCCCCCGACACCGCCGACGACGCCACCCGCGACGATCGAGATGCCGAACGCCGCCCAGGTCACCCCGACGGGCCGGGCGATCCCAGGGTGCCGCAGGAGCCGCGCACTGATCCAGAGCCCGAGGAGCGCGATCGCGAGGCCGACCGGGATGCCGATCATGAGGGCGATCGCCGTCGGCGAGCCGAGCCACTGCAGCAGCTCCGGCCACACCTCACCGCGGGCCTCCGGCGCGCCGCCGCTGAACGCGAGCACGACGCCGAGCAGCACCGCGGCGGCCCCCACCGCCAGCATGAGGAGCCCCGCGCACGTCTGCGCGATGCCCAGCCCGAGCCACGCGACGCCTCCGCCGACGCCTCCCGCGAGCCGAGCGCGGTGGGCGGCCGAGGGGGTGAGCGGCGGCTTCCGAGGGGCGGGTGGGGCGAGGCCCGGCTGGACCGGGTATCCCGGAGCGAGCTGCTGCTGCTGGGCGGGCGCCGCGAAGGCGCCGGGATTGGGCACCGTCATGCGCTCAGGCTAGGCCCTGCCGGTTCGCGCCCGGGCAGTGAGCGCGTGCAGGGTCAGGAGGCGAGCGCTCGCTCGACGTCGTCGCGCAGCTGCTCGGGCGTCTTCGTCGGGGCGAAGCGCTCCACGACCTTGCCGTCGCGACCGATGAGGAACTTCGTGAAGTTCCACTTGATCGCGCCGCCCAGCATCCCCTTCTTCTCGTCCTTGAGCCACTGGAACAGCGGGTGCGTCTCCGCGCCGTTGACCGCGACCTTCGCGAACATCGGGAAGGTCACCCCGTAGTTGCGCTGGCACGCCTCGGCGATCTCGTCGGCGGAGTCGTGCTCCTGGTTGAACGAGTCGGAGGGGAAGCCCAGCACGACGAGGCCCTTGTCAGAGAGCTCCTGGTGCAGCTGCTCGAGGCCCTCGAACTGCGGGGTGAGCCCGCACTGGCTCGCGGTGTTGACCACCAGCACGACCTTGCCCTCGTACTGGCCGAGGTCGACCTCGCCACCGGTGAGTGCTTCGGCCTGGAAGTCGCTGAGCGTCGTCATGGCTCCATCCTGTCGCGGCTTGCTATGTGCGCGCCGAGGCCGTCTCGCCCGGTCATTCCTCGGAGGCAGGGGTGACGTCAGGATCGAGGCGACGACCCGCCCACACCGCGGCCGCCGCGGCGAGCACGCCGACCGCGGTGACGGCGATGAGCCATCGGTAGTCGATGACGCCGAGCAGCGCGCTGCCGAGCGCGAGCATGAGCATCTGCGGCACGTTGATCGAGACGTTGAGCGCAGCCGACGTGCGGCCCTGCAGCCGAGGCGGCGTCAGCCGCATCCGCAGGGTCACGACGCCGACGATCACCCACGGCACGCCGAAGCCGATGAGCACCTGCACGGCGCCCATGCCGGCCCAGCGCATCGACGCCTCCGGCAGCGGCCACTGCACGAGCGCGTACGCGGAGAGCGTGCCGAGCCCGACGAGCGCGAGGCCCCAGGCGACGAGGCGACGCTCGCCGATGCGGCGCAGCACCCATGCCGAGCACAGCCCGCCGGCGAGCGCACCGACGCCCTGGATCGCCTGCGCCGGACCGAGCGCCGCAGGGCCCTCCTGCAGCCCGTGCTCGACGAGCGGGAAGATCGTGGCGTTCAGCAGCCCGGTGAGGCCGAAGCCGACCGCGGTGGCGATGGTCAGCAGCCGCAGCAGCGGGTCGGCGAGCAGCGCGCGGAAGCCGGCCGACAGCTCGTGCCAGTAGGTCTCGCCGTCGAGCCGGGGCTCGGGCGGCGACTCCTGGATGCGCACCGTCATGAGCACGATCGCCATCACGAGGAATCCACCGGCGGCGAGCGCGATGACCGCCCACGGGCCCGCGGCCACGTACAGGGCGGCACCGAGCGCAGGGCTGATGATGCGCATCCCGTTGTCGATCGACGTGAAGATGCCGTTCGCGCCGGCGAGCTCCTCGTCGGGCAGCAGGTCGCGCAGCAGGCCGGACTGAGCGGCGGCGGTGAGGTAGGCGGCGAGCCCGTAGCCGAAGGTCGCGGCGTAGATGAGCCACACGTGCTCGGCGCCCTGCACGAGCAGGAGCGTCAGCACGACGGCGGCGGTGGCGAGGTTGGTGCCGATGAGCAGCGGCCGGCGATGCACCCGATCGGCGAGCTGCCCGGCGAACGGGGCCAGCAGCGCCGGCAGCCCGATGAAGAGGAAGACGAGGGCGCCGGCGGCGTCGGAGCCCGTGAGCTCCTTCACCCAGATGGCGAGCACGAGGTAGAGGGCGCTGTCGCCGAGGTTGGTCGCGACCCAGCCGACCATGAGGCGGCGGTAGGCGGGCCGTCGCATCGGCGATGGCGGCTTGACGGGGGCGGCGGATGCCGTGCTGGTGGTCATGGGGACTCCTCGGAGCGGGCGCGCGGCGGTGCGCGCCGCCGGACGGCAGGCGCCGTGAGCGGATGAGGGTGCCGCGGCGCGGTGCGCGCGGGCGATGTGGGAGCGCCGGAAGGCGTCAGCCGGTGCTGGACTCGCCGGTCGTCGGCGTGTCGAGGTCCGGGTTCAGGGTCGCGAAGAAGTGCGACTTGTGACTGCCGACCGGTCGCTGGGACGGGTCCTCCTGGCGGCCGCGGAAGCGGTCGACGAGGTGCGAGATCTCCTCCGCCACCTCGACGAGCTCGTCGGGCGTGGCCCAGAAGGTGGAGATGTTCACGGTGACGCCATTGACCCACTCGGGCAGGCGGCCGTTGCCGTGCGCCTGCAGGAAGCGGATCATCCGGTCGGCCTCGTGCTGCACGTAGAGCGCGCCGATGGTGCTCGACGAGCGCACCGACTCGACGTCGTCAGGGTCGGGGCGCAGGTCCCGGCTGCGGTGCGCGGACCTCCACGGCTTGGAGGTGCCCTTGGCCTCGGCCCGCACGATGAAGCCGGCCTTCTCGAGCGTGCGCAGGTGGAAGGAGCAGTTCGAGGGGCTCTCGCCGACGCGCTCGGCGATCTGGGTGGCCGTCGCCTCCTCGAGCTCGTCGATGACGGCGAGCATCTCGACCCGCAGCGGGTGCGCGAGCGCACGGAGCACCGCGGGGTCGCTGCTGCGGAGCGCCGGGGCCGGCTCGTGCGTCGGCTCGGTGCTCCCCTGCGCCCGGTCGGGCTGCGCGGCGCGCTCGGTCATGCTCAGATCAAACCACGCTGGATGCTGAGCTCGGCGCGGACGCGGTCGTAGTAGCGCTCGCTGGCCTCGCGCTCGACTCGAGCGCGGTTGCGCTCCTCGGCCGAGCGGGTCGGGATGCGTGAGGTGCGTCCCATGGTCTTCCTCCTTCGTGCTTCGGCGGTGCGGGGGTGCGGTGCCGTTGTCTGAAAGAGTACTTTCAAAGCCTTCGCTTCGCAAGAGTTCTTTCGAAGGAAGCGCTTCGGCGTGTCGCGAGCAAGGTCCGGGTGCTCCACGCGCGAAGGGCTCCGCCGATCGGCGGAGCCCTTCGGTGACGGAGCCGCTACATCGAGACGAGGATCTTGACCTCGTGCTCCTTGTTGTCGATGAGCTGCTGGAAGCCCTGCTCGATGATGTCGTCGACCTTGATGCGGCCGGTGATGAACGGGGCGAGATCGACCTTGCCGCTGCGGACGAGCTCGATGGCCTCCTCGTGGTCGTTCGCGTACCCGATCGAGGACCCCATGACGCGATCCTGCATCGTCAGCTGCGCGGTGATGTCGAGCTCCACCGGCTTGACGTGGATCGCGACGACCTCGAGCCGGCCGCCGCCGCGGAGCACCGACAGCAGCTGGCCGACCACGACGGCAACGCCGGCCGCATCGAACGCGACGTCAGCGCCGGTGCCGCCGGTCTGCTCGGCGACGACTGCGGCGAGGTCCTCGTTGGCAGGGTCGACCACGGCATCCGCCACACCCGTCGACGCCGCCTTCTCGCGGCGGGCCGTCGACATCTCGCTGACGATGACGGTGAAGCCCTTGGCCTTGAGCACCGCCGCGAGGAGCAGGCCGATCGGGCCGGCGCCGCCGACGACAGCGGTGCCCGACTCGACGCCCGCGTGCTTCACCGCGTGCAGGGCGACCGAGAGCGGCTCGATGAGCGCCGCCTGGTCGAGCGGCAGGTCGCCGACCGGGTGGACCCAGCGCGACTCGACCACGATGTGCTCGCTCAGTCCGCCGCCCAGGCCCGAGATGCCGATGAAGCCCATCTGCTCGCACAGGTTGTAGTTGCCGGCCTTGCAGGCCGGGCACGTGCCGTCCACCATGAGCGGCTCGACCACCACGGAATCGCCGACCGACAGGCCATCGACGCCCTCACCGATCTCCTCGACGACGCCGGAGAACTCGTGGCCCATGACCACCGGGAGGGTCTCCCCCGACAGCGGGTGCGGGGCGTCGTCGGACGGCGCCGGAGCCATGGGCCCGTCGTGGAACAGGTGGAGGTCGCTGCCGCAGATGCCGTTGAACGCCGGGGCGATCTTCACGGTGCCCGGCCGCAGCTGGGGCTCCGCGATCTGCTCGATGCGGACGTCTTCCTTGCCGTAGTACATGGCTGCCTTCACGGTGCACTCCCTTTCGTTCGTGTCCCTCCATCCTACCGTTCGATTTTGAAACACGCCCGAGATGTGGGCCCTGTCGTTTCTGTCTTGACGTATATAAGCCGTCGTGCAAGCATCGCTCGCATGCACGCACTCGACGTCCTCGGAGACCCCGTGCGGCGACGCATCCTCGAGGTGCTCGCCGAGGGCGAGACGAGCGCGGGCGCCGTCGCCGCCGTCATCGGCGCCGAGTTCGGCATCAGCCAGCCGGCGGTGAGCCAGCAGCTGCGCGTGCTGCGCGAGCAGGGCTTCGCGACGGTGCGACCCGAGGGCCAGCGGCGGCTCTACGCCGTCGACCCCGACGGCCCGCGCGAGGCGCACGAGTGGCTGTCGGCCTTCGACCGCTTCTGGGTGCCGAGGCTCGCGGCGCTCGACACCGAGCTCGCGCGAGGCCGGCGGCAGCGGCGCCTCGCCGCCGCACCGGACGCGCGTCCCGCCGACGCGACGTCCGCCCCCGCATCCGACGATCCGAACGACCCGAACGACCCGAACCGACCCGGCGCGGGCCACCGCCCCGCCGATCCCGCACCGACGAAGGAGCACTGATCATGGTGGATGTCCTGGCCCAGCTGGGCGGCGTGACGCGCGAGGTGCGCGTCGAGGAGATCGACGGCGCGGAGGCGCGCGTGCAGTCGCTGTCGCAGACCTATGCCTCCCCCATCGACGACGTGTGGGATGCCGTGACGAGCGCCGAGCGCATCCCGCGCTGGTTCATGCCCGTGTCGGGCGACCTGCGGCTCGGCGGCCGCTACCAGCTCGAGGGCAACGCCGGCGGCCAGGTGCTCGAGTGCGAGCCGCCTGCGGGCGACGCCGCGCGCTTCCGCGTGACGTGGGAGTTCGGCGGCGGGGTCACGTGGCTCACGGTGCGTCTCGCGGCCGAGGGTGATGGCACGAGGCTCGAGCTCGAGCACGTCGCGCGCACCGCGGATGTGCCGGCCGAGATGTGGGAGACGTTCGGTCCGGGCGCGACCGGCGTGGGCTGGGACGGGGGGCTGCTCGGGCTCGCGCTGCACCTGCAGCCGGGCGACTCCGCCGTCACGCCGGCGGAGGCGGAGGCATGGGCCGGCACCGACGAGGGACGCTCGTTCTACCGCGGGGCAGCGGATGCGTGGGCCGCGGCGTCGATCCACGCCGGCGCCGAGACGGAGACGGCGAGGCGCCAGGCCGACGCGACCTACGGCTTCTACACGGGCACGTAGCGCACGACACGAGGTGCGGCCACGAGCCGGGGCGTGCATCGCCTCGACTCGTGGCCGCCGCACGGCATCTCCTCGCCGTGAGACCGACCGGGCTACTCGGCCGCTGCCTGGTCGATCAGCACCGGAGCCGACTGCCCCTGCTTGGCCATCGCGCTGCCCGCGGCGTTGCCCTGCGCGCTCGCGTTGACGATCGCCTGGAGGTCGATGCCCGTCGCATCCTTCATCATCTGCGTCATCGAGGCCATGTTGCCGACCATGTCGCTCGTGAGCTTGCCGGTGCCGTCGGCCGAGATGACCGTGATCTCGGAGGACGCGTAGGCCTTGCCGAACGCCTCCGCCACCTGCGGCAGCACCTTCAGCAGCTCCTGCGCGAGCACGACCTGCGCGTTGTCGGAGAGCGCCTTCGCGCGCGCCTCGATCGCCTGTCCCTCGGCGAGGCCGCGTGCGCCGATCGACTCGGCCTCGGCGCGGCCGCGCGCGGCGGTGGCGACGGCCTCCGCCTCGCCCTCTGCCTTCGCCGCCTCCGCGGCGGCGATGCGGGCGGTGCGCTGCGCGTTGCCTCGCGACTCGGTGACCGCGGCGTCGGCGACGCCCTCGGCCTGCGCCGCGTGCGCGCGGGCCTCGCGGGCCGTGCGCTCGGCGTTCGCCTCGATCTCCTTCGCCCGGGCGTTCGCCTCGGCGGTGACCTGGATGCGGTACGACTCGGCGTCGGCGACCTTGCGCACGTCGGCGTTCAGCTGCTGCTCGCGCAGCTCGGTCTGCCGCTGCGCCGTGATCTCCTCCTGCTTGACGATCGCCTGGCGCTGCACGGCCTCCTCGAGCGGCTTCGCGGCGGCGGCCTGCGCGACGGCCTTGTCCGTCTCGGCCTGCACTGCCGCCTGCTGCAGCTGCAGCACGCGGTTCGCCTCGAGGATCTGCTTCTTCGCCTGGATCGACGCCTCCTCGGCCGTCTTCTGCGCCTCGGTGTTCGCGATCGCGGCGGCGCGCTGCACCGCTGCCGACTCGGGCACGCCGAGGTTGACGAGGTAGTTCGAGGTGTCGTTGATCTCCTGGATCTGCAGCGTGTCGACGACGAGGCCCTGCTTGCTCAGCGCATCCTCGGCCGCCTGGAGCACCGCGGCGGCGAGCGCCTGGCGGTCGTGGATGATCTCGAGCACCGTCAGCTGGCCGATGATCCCGCGCAGCGAGCCCGAGAGCACCTCCTGCGTCGACGTCTCGATCTCCTCCTGCTGCGAGAGGAAGCGCTGCGCGGCGTTGCGGATCGACTCCTCGGTGCCGCCGACCTTGATGACCGCGACGGCCTGCGCGTGGATCGTGATGCCGTCCTTCGCCTGCGCGGTCGTGTTGAACAGCAGTCGACGCGATCGGAGCGACATCTTGAACGACTTCTGCACGAGGGGCATGACGAAGACGCCGCCGCCGGTGACGACCTTCTGGCCGGACAGGTCCTGGGTGGTGTGTCCCTCGGCGTCGATCGTCTTCTTGCCCTTGCGGCCCGTGACGATGATCGCCTCGTCGGGCTCGGCGATCCGGTAACGGCGGATCGCGCCGAAGACGAGCACGACCACGATGATGACCGCGAGCGCGACGAGGAGGATGAGCGGGCTGAAGAGTTCGGGCACGTGCGGCTCCAGAGGTGAGGGTGGTAGCCGCAGGATACGTGCTTTCGCGCAAATTTGCTGACTCGACCTCAGATCTTCGTGCGCGCCGCGCTCGCGCCTCCCGCGGTCAGATCACCCATGCGGTCGCCGCGACATCCGCGGCCAGGTCGCGATGCTCCCTGAGCAGCCGCTGCCGCTCCAGGCTCTCGACGCTGAGCGTGTGCCGCTCCTGCCAGGTCAGCTGCTCTGCTGCGCGGCGCGTGCCGCGCTGTCGGCGTCCCATGATGACTCCTCGGTGCTCGTCTCGGTGGTCTGCTCACCGCCCGACGCTCGTCGTCGAGCGGTTCCCATCCCACCACCGGCCACCCACATGCCCCGGCGTCAGCGCACGAGCAGGATCTTGCCGCCCGGCGACTCGGCGCCGCCCATGAGTGCGTGCGCCTCGTTGGCATGCGTCAGCCGCAGCTTGGCGCCGATCACGGGCGCGATCCGGCCCTCCTCGATGCGCGGCCAGACCTCGCGGCGCACCTCTGCGATGACCTCCGCCTTGCCGCCCCGCCCGGTGCGCGGCCTCGCGCGGAGGGTCATCGCGCGCAGCGTGGCGCGCCGCCGCATCAGGCGGAGCAGGTCGACCTGCGCCGCGGAGCCCCCCTGCGCCGCGATCACCGTCAGCGTTCCGTCGACGGCGAGCGCCGCGAGGTTGCGCTCGAGGTAGTCGGCGCCGATGACGTCGATGATGACCTCTGCCCCGCGCCCGTCGGTGGCCGCATGCACGGCTGCGACGAAGTCGTCGGCGCGGTAGTCCACCGCCACCTCAGCACCGAGCATCTGCACCATCTGGTGGTGCCGCGCGCTCGCCGTCGCGGCGACGCGGAAGCCGCGCGCCGTCAGCATCTGCACCGCCATCGTGCCGACGCCGCCGCTGCCGCCGTGCACGAGCGCGAGCCCCTCGGTCGCGGGAGCGGGCGCGTCGCGGATCGCCGTCCACACCGTGCAGACGGCCTCGGGCAGCGCCGCCGCGTCCTCGAGGTCGATGCCGCTCGGCACGGGCAGCAGCTGCGTCGCGGGCACGGCGACCCGCTCGGCGTAGCCCCCGCCGGCGAGCAGCGCGCACACCTCGTCGCCCACGGCCCAGCCCTCGACGCCGTCGCCGACGTGCGCGATGACGCCGGAGCACTCGAGCCCGATGATCGGCGACTCCCCCAGCGGCGGCGGGTAGTGGCCGGCTGCCTGCAGCCGGTCGGCGTTGTTGACGGCGGTCGCGACGACGTCGACGACCACCTCGCCGTGCCCCGCGACCGGGTCGGCCGCATCCGCCCACTCCATCGGAGCGCCCGGCCCCTGCTGCTGCATCGCCTTCACGCTCGTGCTCCCATCGCTTCGGCCGCCCAGCGTACGAGCGTCGGCTGAGCGCGCCGGTCAGCGCCCGAGCACCTCGTCTGCGGGCTGCGTGCGCCGCCGCCCAGCCCGAGCACGGACACTCGTCCACCGTCCGCGCCAGGCATAGCCTCGACGCAGGAGGTCGGCATGGCGGACGCGACAGGCGGGCACGCGAGAGCGGTACCGGAGCGCGGCGGCGGCGGCGACGGCGAAGCCAGCCGCAGCTGGGCCGCGCCGCGGATCCTCGCGGACTCGGGCCCGCTCGCGGCGGCCGTAGGCGCACCAGGTGAGCGCGGCGCCGTCTGGCGGCTCGAGGAGGCCGAGCGCCACCTCGACGCGAACGTCATCGCCCTGCCGCCGGGCGAGCGCATCGATGAGCACGTCGGCCCTGACGAGGATGTGCTGCTGCACGTGATGGCGGGCTCCGGTGCGCTCCGGTCCGACGCCACCGAGCTCGCGCTGTCGGCGGGCTCCATCGTCTGGCTCCCCCGACGCTCCCGCCGGGAGATCACGGCAGGCGCTGACGGCCTCCGCTACCTCTCGGTGCACCGCCGGAAGCCGGGCCTGCAGGTCGGTCGCCGCGGATCCTGAGCAGCAGCGCCGAGCCGATCGCGAGACCGATCGCGACACCCACGATGTCGGCCACGGCATCCCACGGGTCGCCTCCGCGCCCGGGCAGTGCGACGTGCTGCACCACCTCCGACACGACCGCGTGCACGATGAGCAGCGAGGCGAGCACGTCGAGTCGCAGCCCGGCGACGACGCCGAGGAGCGCGGGCGCGAGGAAGATGGCGGCGTGCACCACCTTGTCCGCGCCGGGGAAGCCGCCGCCGGACGGCGGGTTCGGCAGGTAGAGCGCGATCAGCTGCACGACGACGGCAAGGGCGAAGAGCACCGCCCACACGCGCCGGTCCCGCAGCCATCCCATGCGACGATCGTCGCACCTCCGGATGCGCGGCGAGCACCGAGCCGACGCGGCTCGTCGCGTGCACGAGCAGAGGCGCGGCGGCGCCCATGGCGCCGTGATCACCTCTCCCCGTGGTGGCGAGCGTGCATCGCCTCGGCTCGAGGCGCAGCCCCGCGCTCGTCCGGCTGGATCGGCACGGCGGACCGCAGTCGCCCACCCCGGCGCGTCAGCGGCCGGGGCCGTCGCCCGCGTACATCCGCATCCGCACCTCGCGGGCGCCATCCATGTGGTGCTCCGCGACCTCGCGCGCCCGCATGGGGTCGCCCGCTTCGATGGCGCCGAGCAGCTCCTCGTGCTCGGCGAGCACGGCCTGCCAGCGATCGTCGCCCTCGAGCGTCGTCGTCGGGTAGCGCACGAGGTGCACGTTGAGCCGCTGCAGCAGGTCGACGAGCGTCGGGCTGTGGCTCGCGGCCCAGATCGCCTCGTGGAACGCGCGGTTCGCCGCCGCCCGCTCGCGCGCATCCGTGCCGGTCGCCTCCATCGCCGACTGCGCGGCCCGCAGCCGCCGCCGGTCGAGCTCGGTCGCGCGCTCCGCAGCCGCGCGCGCGGCCGCACCCTCGAGCGTGATCCGCACGTCGTAGATGTCGATGATCTCCTCGGGACTCGTCTCGCGCACCTGCACGCCGCGCGGCAGCCGCTCGACGAGCGCCTCGATCTCGAGCCGGTGGAGCGCCTCGCGGATCGGTGTGCGCGAGGTGCCGAACTCCGTCGCGAGCCGGTTCTCAGAGAGCGGCTCGCCCGGCTTGATGCGCCCGGCGACGATCGCCTCCCGGATCTCGTCGTACACGCTCGTCGCCATGGCGCACCCCCTCGCTTCGAACCTAGCGGCACCCCGCGGGTCAGGCCGCCGCGCCTGCCCGTCGCCCGAAGACCATGCCGGCCGCAAGGCCCGAGCCGCCCGGGTAGTTGCCCGAGAAGAGCCCGCCGAGCATCTCGCCGCAGGCGAAGAGGCCGGGGATGGGCTCGCCCGACTCGTCGAGCACGCGCCCGTCGAGATCGCCCCTCACGCCGCCGAACGTGAAGGTGATGCCGCACGTGACGGGGTAGGCGAAGAACGGGCCGGTCTCGATCGGCGATGCCCAGTTCGACTTCGGCGGCTCGACGCGCGCGGCGCGCCCGTCCTTGACCGTCGGGTCGAACGGCACGTCGCGGTCGATGGATGCGTTGAACGCGTCGACCGTCGACGTGAGCGCCGCGCGGTCCACCCCCATCGCATCCGCGAGCTCGTCGAGCGTGTCGGCGACGTGCACGCCGATGCCGGGCATGTCGTACTCCTCGGTGCGGAGCATCGGCCGGAGCGTCGCGTCGAACAGCTGCCACGCGATCGACCCGGGCTGCTTGAGGATCTCGCGTCCGTACTTCGCGTACGTGTAGTTGCGGAAGTCGGCACCCTCGTCGAGGAACCGCTGCCCGTCGCGATTCACGATGATGCCGAGCGGGTACGACTGGCGCGTGAGCCGGTTCGTCAGCTCGCGGTTCGACTCGTTGTGCTCGGCACCCGCATCCCACTGCACCGAGTGGCACGTCGACCAGTCGCCGCCCTTCGCCGCGCCCACCTCGAGCGCCGCAGCGAGCATGTCGCCGACGTTGTACGGGGTGCCGCGCACCTTCGCGTTCGCCCATCCCTCGCCGAGGTGCTCCTCGCGCCACTCCGGGCTCGACTCGAAGCCGCCCGCAGCGAGGATCACGCTCGAGGCGCGCAGCTCGTGCTCGCCGCCCTCGTCGTCCGTCGCGCGCACGCCCACGACGCGGCCGTCCTCGACGATGAGCGAGCGGGCACGGATGCCGTAGCGCACCTCGGTGCCGAGCCGCTCGGCGACCGCGGTGTGGTCGGCGATGAGGCCCTCGCCGCCGCCGACGTTGCCGACGTGCAGGCCGCCCCAGAAGAGGTAGCTGCCGTCGGCGCGGTCGTACGCCTGGCGCTCGTACATGAGGCGGTACTTGAGCCCGAGCCCGTGGAGCCAGCGCACCGCATCCGCCGTCTCGGTGACGAGCACCTGCGCCATGTCGCGGTCGGTCCTGCCGTCGGTGACCTTGATGAGGTCGGCGAGGTACTCCTCCGACGAGTACGGCGGCACCTCGGTGACCGGGTGGCGGTCGTCGGGCTCGACGATGTCGCGCAGGTCGTCGAGGCCCGCGTGGTTCATGCGGGTCGCGCCGGCGGTGTAGAAGCTGTTGCCGCCTGCCATGTCGTGCTGACCGCGCTCGAGCAGCACGACGGAGCGGCCTCGCTCTGCCGCGGCGTGCGCGGCAGCGAAGCCGGCGTTGCCGCCGCCGACGACGATCACGTCATGGGTGGTGGGAGTGGTCATGTCCGGTCCTCTCGGGGCACTGCCGTTGTCCTGGGCACCATTGTATACATATGTATGCGTATGGCGTCGGATGCATCGATCACCGCTTCGCGGCCGTCGCCTCGCGCTCGGCCTCATCGGCCGCGGCAGCATCGCGCAGCATGCGGCGGCGCCGGCGGCCGACGCCCACGAGCGGCGGCAGCACGAGCAGCAGCAGCACGACGAACCAGAGCGCGATCGTGAGCGGGCTCGAGAGCAGCACCGTCGGATCCCCCTCGGAGAGCGTCATGGCACGGCGCAGCTGCGCCTCCAGGAGCGGTCCGAGGATGAGGCCGACGACGGCGGGAGCGACCGGGATGTCGGCGAGCCGCAGCAGCATGCCGAAGGCGCCGAGCACCACGAGGATCACGACGTCCCACACCGAGCCGCCCGCCGCGTACGCGCCGAGCGCGGCGAAGACCGTGACGGCTGCGTAGATCGCCCAGGTGGGGATCGTGAGCAGCCTCGCCCACACCTTCACGAGCGGCAGGTTGAGCACGAGCAGCATCACGTTGCCGATGTAGAGGGATGCGATGAGCGCCCAGACGAGGTCGCCCGACTCGGCGAAGAGGGTCGGCCCGGGCTGCAGCCCGTAGGACTGGAACGCGGTGAGGATGATCGCCGCGGTCGCGCTCGTCGGCAGGCCGATCGTGAGCAGCGGCACGAGCACGCCGGCGGCGGCGGCGTTGTTCGCCGCCTCCGGGCCCGCGACGCCCTCGATCGCGCCGTGGCCGAACTCGTCCTTGTGCTTCGTCAGCTTCTTCTCGGCGGCGTAGCTGAGGAAGGTGGGGATCTCGGCGCCGCCCGCCGGCAGCGAGCCGATCGGGAAGCCGAGCGCGGTGCCGCGCAGCCACGCCGGCCACGACCGCCGCCACTCCTCGCGGGTCAGGGTCGCGCGACCCCTGACAGGCTCCACCGTGGAGCTGCCGGTGCCCGAGAGCACGTGCGAGAGCGTCTCGGCCACCGCGAACAGCCCGACCACGACGAGCACGACGTCGATGCCGTCGAGCAGGCGGTCGCTGCCGAAGGTCATGCGCGCCTGGCCCGACTGGACATCGATGCCGACGAGCCCGATCGTGAGGCCGATGAGCAGGCTCGCGGCGCCCTTGAGCAGGCTGGGCCCGAGCAGCGCGGCGACCGAGACGAACGCGATCGCCATGAGCGCGACGTACTCGGGCGGGCCGAGCGTGACGGCGAAGGCGGCCATCGCCGGCGCGATGAGCGTGATGCCGATCGTGCCGATCGTGCCGGCCACGAACGAGCCGATCGCCGCGGTCGCGAGCGCCGACGCCGCTCGACCCGCGCGCGCCATCTTGTTGCCCTCGAGGGCGGAGACGATCGAGGCGGACTCCCCTGGCGTGTTGAGCAGGATCGATGTCGTCGAACCGCCGTACATGCCGCCGTAGTAGATGCCGGCGAAGAGGATGAGCGCCGACGACGGCTCGAGCCGGAACGTGATCGGCAGCAGCAGCGCTACGGTGAGCGCCGGGCCGATGCCCGGCAGCACGCCGACCGCGGTGCCGATCGTGACGCCGAGGAGCGCCCACAGCAGGTTCTGCGGGGTGAGGGCGGCTTCGAAGCCCTGCAGCAGGAGGGTGAAGGCTTCCATGTCAGAACCCCCAGGGTCCGGCGGGCAGCGTCAGCCCGATGATGCGGTCGAAGAGCAGCACGACGGTGCCGGCGAGGATCACCGCGGTGATCGCGAGGTGCCAGCCGCGTGGCGCCCCCAGCAGCAGCGCGACCGCCACGTAGAGCAGCGCGGCCGCGAGGAAGAAGCCGACGAGCGGCAGCAGCACCGCGAAGGCGAGCAGCGCGACGAGCACGAGCAGCGTGCGCAGCCCGCGACCCTTGCGCACGACGCCGCCGCGGCGCACCCGCAGCAGCACGAGCGCGTAGCGGTGGTTGCGGATCGCGAGCGCGAGCCCCACGAGCCCGAGCAGCGAGCCGATGATGATGGGGAACGCGGCGGGGCCGAGAGGGTCGGATGCGGCGGGCAGCCGGGCGGCGTCGAAGAGCACGAGCGCCGCGACGACGACCATGATGACGCCGACGAGCGCGGTGGTGGCGCCGGACAGCACCGCGGGGTAGGCGCCAGCGGCGAAGGCCTCGGGCGGCGGCGGCGCGTTGTGCTCCGCTTGCTGCCTGACCCGCAGCTCCGTCGTCTCGAGCCCGGGGCGGCGACTGCGGCCCCGGTCGTCACTCCTGCGTCCACGCATCGTCACTCCACCAATCCGATCGACCGGAGGACCTGCTCGGTCGTCTCCTGGTCGTTGTCGATGAACTCCTCGAGCTCGGGGCCGGTCAGGTACGCGTCCTCCCAGCCCCGGTCGGCGAGGATCTCGTTCCAGGTCTCGGACGCGCGCATCTCGTCGAGCATCGCGACGAGCGCCTCGCGCTCCTCCGGCTCGAGCCCGAGCGGCGCGGCGATGCCGCGCCAGTTCTGCAGCTCGACGTCGATGCCCGACTCCCGCAGCGACGGCACGCCCGGGAGCGTGTCGAGCTCCTCGGGGCTCGAGACCGCGAGCGCCCGCATCGAGCCGTCGGCGATGTAGGGCGCGAGCTCGGAGATGCCCGAGATGCCGGCGGTCGAGCTGCCGGAGAGCATCGTCGTGAGCGCCTCGCCGCCGCCGGAGTGGGCGACGTACGAGACCTGCGAGGGGTCGGCGCCGACGTCCTGGGCGATGAGGCCCGAGAGCACCTGCTCGACACCGCCCGCCGAGCCGCCGGCGATCGACACCGAGCCGACGTCCTCGGCCATCGCCTCGCCGAGCTCCTCCATCGTCTCGATCGGCGAGCTCGCGGGCACCGCGATGACGAGGTACTCGGTCGTGAGCCGAGCGAGCATGTCGACGTCCTCGAGGGTCGCCTCCGACTCGTTCGTGAGGATCGCGCCCACCATGATCGCGCCGGTCACCATGAGCTCGTTCGCCTCGCCCGAGTGGCGCACGAACTGCGGCAGGCCGATCGTGCCGCCGGCACCGCCCACGTTGTAGACCTCGCTGCGGCCGATGATGTCGGCGAGCGACGCCTGCACCGCGCGCGACGTCTGGTCCCAGCCGCCGCCCGGGTTCGCGGGGGCCATGATGCTCAACTGACGGCCGCCGAGGGCCGTCTCGTAGGCGTTCGCCGCGCTCGAGCGCTGCTCGAGCCCGGTGACGACGAGCGTGGCGATCATCGCGATGCTCGCGAGCGCCCCGATCGCGAGGCCGACGCCGCGAGGCAATCGGCGGCGCTTGGCTGTGGGTCGGGCTTCGGTCACCATCGACGGCCTCTCCGTTGTGACGTCGCGTACGGCATACGACTGTATACATGCGGCGCGGGGCGGTCAAGCGACCGCCGCTGGGATACTCGGGGCGATGAAGGTGCACGAGACGGTCATGGATTGGGTCACGACCGAGCTGCGCAGCGGCCGGCTCGCGATCGGCGACCACCTGCCCGGCGAGCGCGTGCTCGCCGAGACGCTGCAGGTCTCGCGCGGCTCGCTGCGCGAGGCGCTCAGGGTGCTCGAGGCGCTCGGCACCATCCGCACCTCGACGGGGTCGGGTCCGCGGTCGGGGACGATCATCACCGCTGCGCCCGAGCAGGCGCTCGCGCTCGCGCTCAACATGCAGCTCGCGACGCGCCACGTCGAGCACGCGCACATCTACGAGGTGCGGCTGCTGCTCGAGGCCTGGGCGGCGGAGCACGCCGAGCCCGGCGGCGCCCAGCTCGCGGCAGCCGAGCAGCTGCTCGACCGCATGGACGACGCCGAGCTGCCGGTTCGGGAGTTCCTGCAGCTCGACGCGGAGTTCCACGCATCCCTGTCGCGCGCCGCGCACAACCCGCTCATCAGCACGCTCATGGATGCGCTGCGCACGTCGATCGCCGACCACACGCTCGCGCGCGCCGAGGCGCTCCCCGACTGGCCGGCGACCGCCGCCCGGCTGCGCGCCGAGCATCGCGGCATCCTCGAGCGCGTGCGCGACGGCGATCGCCACGGCGCCGTGACGCTGCTGCGCGAGCACATCGCCGGCTACTACCGCGAGACCGCGGCGGACGAAGCGCGCTCGAGCAGGTAGCGCCGCCTCGAGCGCAGCGCGCCCGCCGTGCGCTTGACGCGCTCCACGCGCCTGCCCTATCGTCATGTGGTCCGACCACATGGTCTGACCACATGAAGCACCACGATCGGCTCGGCGGCGAGCGATTCTCGAAGGAGAGAACATGGCGAGCACCACTGTGGCCGCAGAGCCCAAGCAGGAGCGACTCAACTACCGCGTGCTGCTCGGCAGCCTGAGCGGCAGCGTCATCGAGTGGTTCGACTTCCTCGTCTACGGCACCGTCGCGGCGCTCGTGTTCAACAAGATCTACTTCCCCACCGAGGACCCGTTCATCTCGACGCTCCTCGCGTACGCGTCGTTCTCGCTCACGTTCTTCTTCCGGCCCATCGGCGGGGTGATCTTCGCGCACATCGGCGACCGCATCGGCCGCAAGAAGACGCTCTTCATCACGCTCATGCTCATGGGCGGCGGCACCGTCGCGATCGGCCTGCTGCCCGACTTCAACGCGATCGGCATGTGGGCGCCCATCCTGCTGCTGCTCTTCCGCATCCTGCAGGGCATCGGCATCGGCGGCGAGTGGGGCGGCGCGCTGCTGCTCGCCTACGAGTACGCGCCCAAGCACCAGCGCGGCCTGTACGGCGCCGTGCCGCAGATGGGCATCAGCCTCGGCCTGCTGCTCGCCTCCGCCGTCATCGCCCTGCTCACACTGCTGCCCGAGGACCAGTTCCTGCTGTGGGGCTGGCGCGTGCCCTTCGTCGGCAGCATCGTGCTCGTCTTCATCGGCCTCTGGATCCGGAACGGGCTGGACGAGACCCCGGAGTTCAAGCGCATCCGCGAGACCGGTGCGCGGCTGCGCCTCCCCATCAAGGAGGTCGTCACGAAGCACTGGGGCGCCGTGCTCGTCTCGATCGGCATGAAGGCCGCCGAGACCGGCCCGTTCTACATCTTCGGCACCTATGTCGTCGCCTACGCCACGAACGTCCTCGACGTGCGCCAGAACACCGTGCTGCTCGCCGTCGCCGCCGCCGCGCTCGTCGCGACCTTCTGGATGCCGTTCTTCGGCCACCTCTCCGACCGCGTCGGCCGAGCGGTGCTCTACCGCTGGGCCGCGATCGCCACGATCGTGCTCGTCGTGCCGTACTACCTCGTGCTCAACACGGGTGAGGCGTGGGCGATCTTCGCCGCCACCATCGGTGCCTTCGGCCTGCTCTGGGGCAGCGTCAACGCCATCCTGGGCACGCTCATCGCCGAGAGCTTCAGCCCGGAGGTGCGCTACACCGGCGCCACGCTCGGCTACCAGGTCGGCGCCGCGATCTTCGGCGGCACCGCGCCGCTCATCGCCGCCTGGCTGCTCGAGATGAGCGGCGGCCAGTGGTGGCCGATCGCCGTCTACGTCGCCATCTGCGCGAGCATCTCGGTGCTGGCATCGTTCTTCGTCAAGCGGGTCGCGCACGTCGAGGCCTGACCGCGGGCTCACGCACCGCATCCCCACGCATCGTCCGCAGACTGAGAGAGGATCGACCATGAAGCGTCAGCTGCCCCAGGTCCGTGAGCTCGCCGAGCTCATGCAGTTCAAGAAGCCGGAGCTCGACGGCCGCAAGCGCCGCCTCGACGCCGCGCTCACCATCGACGATCTGCGGTCGATCGCGAAGCGGCGTACGCCCGCCGCGGCGTTCGACTACACCGACGGCGCCGCCGACGGCGAGGTCTCGCTGCAGCGTGCGCGGCAGGCGTTCCAGGACGTCGAGTTCCACCCCGACATCCTCCGCCCGGCGGCGCACGTCGACACGTCGACGACCGTGCTCGGCGGCCCGAGCGCGCTGCCCTTCGGCATCGCTCCCACCGGGTTCACCCGCCTCATGCAGACCGAGGGAGAGACGGCCGGCGCCGGTGCCGCAGCCGCCGCCGGCATCCCGTTCACCCTCTCGACGCTCGGCACCACCACGATCGAGGACGTCAAGGCGACGAACCCGAACGGCCGCAACTGGTTCCAGCTCTACGTCATGCGGCAGCGCGAGATCTCGTACGGGCTGGTCGAGCGCGCGGCGGCCGCGGGCTTCGACACGCTCATGTTCACGGTCGACACGCCCATCGCGGGCGCGCGCCTGCGCGACAAGCGCAACGGCTTCTCGATCCCCCCGGCGCTGTCGGTGACGACGATCGTGAACGCCATCCCCCGCCCGTGGTGGTGGTTCGACTTCCTCACGACGCCCAAGCTCGAGTTCGCGTCGCTCTCGACGACGGGCGGCACCGTCGGCGAGCTGCTCAACGCGGCGATGGATCCGACGATCTCCTACGACGACCTCGAGATCATCCGCTCGATGTGGCCCGGCAAGCTCGTGGTCAAGGGCGTGCAGAACGTGCCCGACGCGGTGCGGCTCATCGACCGCGGCGTCGACGGCATCATCCTCTCCAACCACGGCGGCCGGCAGCTCGACCGTGCTCCCGTGCCGTTCCACCTGCTGCCGCAGGTCGTGCGCGAGGTCGGCGCTGACGCGACGGTCATGGTCGACACGGGCATCATGAACGGCGCCGACATCGTCGCCTCGATGGCGCTCGGCGCGAAGTTCACGCTCATCGGCCGCGCGTACCTCTACGGCCTCATGGCCGGTGGGCGCGAGGGCGTCGACCGCACGATCGCGATCCTGCGGGACGAGATCGAGCGCACGATGGCGCTGCTGGGCGTCTCGTCGCTCGAGGAGCTCGAGCCGCGCCACGTGACGCAGCTGACGCGCCTGACGCCGATCGCGCGCGACGCGGCGGAGCGCATCGACCACTGACCCGCCCGGTTGAGGGTTTGCGTCCGAGTTGCCCTCAACTCGGACGCAAAGGCTCAACAGGATGCGCCGGGTCGGGCCAGCGTTGAGAGTTTGCGTCCGAGTTGGCAGCAACTCGGACGCAAACGCTCAACGGGATGCGCCGGGTCGAGCCAGCGTTGAGAATTTGCGTCCGAGTTGGCAGCAACTCGGACGCAAACCCTTAACGCAGCCCGGCGAGCGGACCGCCTTGCTGCTCGCCGGTGTCGCGACCGTCGCGGCACGCGCCATGTGCTCGCGGAAGGTGCGCACCCCCGTCCGCTGACGGCAGTCTCTCCACAGCACCCCCGCCGCGCCGCTCGCGCATCGCAGCGACGCGGCATCCTGCACCGCATGAGAGCGGATGCGACCCACCGGTTCGAGTTCGAGGTCGACGGCGGCAAGCGCCCGCCGTTCGCGTGCCTCGCGCGTACGCACGCCGAGGCGGAGCAGATCGCGCGCAACGCGGGCGCCCCTGTGCAGCTGCGCAGCCGGGTGCCGATGCCCGCGCGGCACCCGCACAGCGATGCCGCCGCGCGCGCCCACCTCATGCGGCAAGGGCTGCTCCGGCATCCGTGGCGCGACGACGTCATGCAGGTCGTCGGCGCGCTCGACCACCTGCGCTTCAACGGCGGCTCGGTCTCCGTCGTCCCGGTGGCCTTCCTTCCCCCGGCTGAGTTCCTGGCCCGCGGCCTGCAGGCTTGCCCAAATCACGGCACGGCGCATCACCCGCAGGGGCTCCGTGCGGTCGAGCCGCCTGCGGAGCTGTCTGTGCGGATCGTCGAGGACGGTGGCTGGGAGCTGCACCTCCGGCAGCGGCGACCACACGCGGGGCTGCAGGAGGCGCTGGACTGGGAGGCCTGCCCAGACCACGGCTGCGGCGCGCTCGGCATCGCGTTCGAACCCGCGTGCTCGGTCTGGACCATCGTGCTCGAAGTGCTGGGGGCACTGACGTTCGCTGCCGGCCTGCGGCCGGGCGAGCTGTCTGCGGTGCCGATCAGCGCCCACGAGCATCCGGCATGAAGCATCCGGCATGAACGAGGCGGCATGAGCGAGGCGCAGCGGCGAGGCGAGGACGTCAGCGGCCGCCCGCATGCTGAGCAGCATGACCCTCGACCTCGACCTCACGACAGCCTTCCGACAGTCCCGCCTCGCGGAGTTCCTGGGCGGCCCGCTCGACGGCACCGTCACCGACGACTGGCAGCCACTGGCGGGCACCGTCGAGGCGGGCGTGCCGTGCGCGCGCATGCCGCTCCCCTACCCGATGGGCGACGCGGTGGCCATCATGTACGTCTGCACCGGCCGCACGAACGACGGCCTGCGGTGGCGGATGCAGTACGTCGCGCTCGAGGGACCGGACGGCGACCCGCTCGACCTCCGTCCGTAGCCCTGCCGACCAGCGCGCACCAGGCGGGCGATCACGGCTCGAGGCGGTGCGGGCGGATCCGGCCGCGAATCGCCTCCCCTCCTGACCGATGCGCCGCGATCGCCTCCGCTCGTGAGGCGGTTGCGGCAGCGGCCGCGGGGGCTACGCGTAGTGGGCGGCCAGCCGGCGGAGGCCCTCGTCGATCGAGACGGTCGGCGCCCACGCGAGGTCGTGGCGGGTGTCGCGCTGATCGAACCAGTGCGCGGTCGAGAGCTGCTCCGCGAGGAAGCGCGTCATGGGCGGCTCGTCCGCTCCCGGGCGGATCGCCCAGAGCCGCTCGACGAGCGAGCCGGCGGCGCGGCCGAGCCCAGCGGGCACGCTGCGGCGCGGCGGCGCGACGCCCGCGGCGAGGCACATGCCGGCGAGCAGGTCGCCGACCGGCCGCGGCTCGCCGTTGGTGATGACGTAGGCGTTGCCGTGCGCGACATCCGCGCGGTGCAGCGCGGCGACGATGCCGGTCGCGGCGTTGTCGATGTAGGTCGTGTCGATGAGGGCGGTGCCGCCGTTCAGCAGCGGCACGCGGCCGCGGCGGGCGCGCTCGACGACGCGCTCGATGAGCTGCGTGTCGCCCGGCCCCCAGACGATGTGAGGCCGCACGGCGATGACGCGCATCCCGTGCGAGTCGCGCGCGAGTGCGAGCAGCTCGGCCTCGGCCTTCGTGCGCGCGTAGTCGCCGCGCGCGTGCTCGGGCGACGCGGGCTCTGCGCCGACACCCGTGAGCGAGGCGCCGACGTGCGCGACCGACGGCGACGACACCTGCACGAAGCGCGAGACCCCCGCGTGCTCGGCCGCGTCGAGCAGCGACCGCGTGCCCTCGACGTTCACGGCGCGGAACTCGGCCGGGTCGCCCGCGAGCGAGACCTTCGCCGCGAGGTGGACGACGCCCGCGACACTGCCCTCATCGCCGGCGACCGCGCGCGCGACGGCGGCCGGGTCGGTGAGCGAGCCGAGTACATCCGTCGCCCCCGGCACCTGCGAGGGGCGCCGCTGCAGCGTGCGCACATCGTGGCCGGCAGCGACGAGCTCGGCAGCGACTGCGCGGCCGAGGAAGCCGGATGCGCCGGTGACGAGGACCTTCACCGCGAGACCCTCGCGGTCGGCAGCCTCACGGCGCGCTCGGCTTCGCGCCGTCGAGCGTGCGCTCTGCCCACGCCGACAGCCGCGAGCGGTCGATCTTGGAGTTGTGGCGCACGTCGGTCGGCAGCTCGGGCACGACGAGCACGGCCGCGAGCGCCTGGCTCGTGCTCGCGCGAACGGCGGCGGTCAGCTCGGGGTCGGCGAGCGCGGGGCGACGGCTCGACGGCACGGTCTCGACGACCGCGACCGCCTGCCGCAGGCGGTGCGGGCCAATGCCGACGACGGCGGCGCGACGCACCGCATCCACCGTCTCGACGGCCTGCTCGGCCTCGACCGGGGCGATCGGCCCGTCGGCGGTGACGATGACGTGCTGGATGCGCCCCTCGACCCAGACGCGTCCCTGTGCGTCGAGGTGCCCGAGGTCGCCCGTGCGGTGCCACCGGGAGCCTGGGGTGGCGGATGCGAGCGCCTCGGTCTCGCGCGTCGCCATGCGGTCGGTGACCCACAGCCGGTCGTAGTGGCTCTTGAGGTGCGGCGCGGAGACGACGATCTCGCCGAGCACGCCCGGCTCGGCGCTCGGGGCGCCGGTCGCGCGGCCGTCGGCGTCGAGCGCGCTGACGAGCACGCGGTTGCCCGCGATCGGCACGCCGACGCAGACGCCGGCGTCGGGCGCGTCGGCGGCGGCGAGCACGCCATCGAGCGTCACATCGGTGACGAGGAGGCACTCCGTCATGCCGTAGGGCGTGTGCGGGGTGGCGTTCGGCATGAGCTTCGCGACCGCGATGAGCATCGCGGCGCTGATGGGTGCGCCGGTGGAGAGGAACGTGCGCACGCGCATGAGCGCTGCCTGGTCGGCCGCAGTGAGGGCATCGGCGGTGGCGACGACGTTGAGGATCGCCGCCGGGGAGAGGAAGACGATGCCGGCGTCGGATGCGCGCACGGCGGCCGCGACGGCCTTAGCCGTGAGGGTGCGGGGCGAGGAGACGTCCATGTCGGGCGTCGCCGAGCGGGTGCCGAGCGCGGGGCCGAGCAGAGCGAAGGGCGCGAAGCCTGTGACGAGCCCGATGTCGGGCGTGATCTCGAGGTGGGCGGCGAGCACGTCGCGCAGGGCGCTCAGCTGCCCGTGCGTGTAGACGACGCCCTTCGCGGGGCCGGTCGAGCCGGAGGTGAAGAGGATCGCGGCCTCGTCGTCGGGCCCGGGCGGTGCGGGGACTTCGGCGTCGGAGCCGAGCGCCGCGACCTCGTGGAGGCTGTGCGCGACGCCGAGCGCAGCGGCGGCGGCGCGCGGGAGGCGCTCGGCCGAGATGCGCATGCCGGGCCAGCGGAGCGCGCGGGCGGCGGTGAGGCCGAGCCGCTCGCCGATGATGACGTCGGGCCAGGCGCCGCGCACGGCACGGGTGAGCCCCTTGACGCCGAGGCCGGCATCCGCGACGACGACGATGGCGCCGATGCGCAGGCACGCGTAGAGGACGGCGGTGAGGGTCGGGCCGGGCTTGACGAGCAGCGAGACGCGGTCGCCGCGGCGCACGCCGATCTCGTGGAGGCCGGCGGCGATGTCGCGCGTGCGGGTCTCGAGCTGGCGCCAGCTGACGCGGCGCGGGCCGCCGCGACCGGCCATGTCGATGACCGCGACGTCGTCGTCGCCGGCACGCTCGTCGAGCCCCTGCCAGAGCGGGACGAACCCCTCGCTGGTCGAGCCGGACGTCGCGCGCCGCGCGGCGCCCGAGTCGAGACCAGCATGAGGAGGCGAGTGGTCTCGAGACGCGTGCTCCTCCGTCGCGCGCTCCTCGACCAGCGGGGTGAGCCACTCCAGCACCGTCTCCGCGTAGGGCTTCTCCTCGGCGACGAGGTGGCTCGCGCCCTCATAGCGGTGCACGTCGGCGTGCGGCAGCCGGTCGACGAGGTCGTCCAGGTAGCGATCGCCGAAGACCGGGTCCTCCGGTCCCCACTGCAGCAGCGCCGGCACGTCGAGCCGGGCGACGCCCGTGCTGATGCGCGTCAGCTCGGCGAAGCTCTCATGCCCCTCGTCCACGGGGATGTCGGCGACGAAGCCGCCGATGCCTGCGCGGCGGTCGGCGCCGCGGTAGGGCGCGCGGAACGCATCCTTCACGTCCGGCTCGAGCGCGGGCGTCGCGAGCGTGAGCGTCGTCTCGAGGAAGCCGGTCGTCGCGACCGTCGCGGCCGACAGCACGCCGCGAGCGCGCGCGAGCCGCAGCGGCGCGGGGATCGGCACCCCCGCGGGATGGTGCACGGCGGTGTTCAGCAGCGCGACGGCGGCGAGCTGCTCGGGGTGGTCGACGGCCCAGCCGAGCGAGATGACGCCGCCCCAGTCGTGCCCGAGCGTGACGACCGGGCCCTCGAGCCCCAGCGCATCCGTAAAGGCCGAGAGGTCGGCGACGCGCTGCGCGAGCGGGCGGTGCACGCCGGTGCGCTCGGAGAAGCCCATCTCGAGCTGGTCGACGGCGACGACGCGCCACGTGGGTCTGCCCGCGCGGCAGGCGACCAGCGATTCGGCCGCGATCTTCCGCCAAAGGTACGACCAGGTGGGGTTGCCGTGGACGGCCAGGATCGTGCCGGCCACCGGTGCGCCGACGCGCGCCAGCGCATCCGCCGTGTCGAGGCAGTGCCACTCGCGGGTGCGGCCCTCGTCGAGTCCGCGGCCGGGCACCGCGACGATGCTGCTCCAGTGCGGGTCGAGGCAGGGGAGGCCCTCGGGTGGCAGGGATGCGGGCGCCACAAGCCCAGTCACCAGGCGAGCTCCATCATGGCCGTGTTGAGGCCGGAGCCGACGCCCATGAGCAGCACGCGGTCGCCGCGATTGAGCGTGGCCTGCTCCTCGGCGAGTGTGATGGGGATGGATGCGGGGCCGACGTTGCCATAGCGCGGGAACGTCGTCGGCACGCGGGCCGGGTCGAGCTTGGCCGCCTTCACGATCGCGTTCGTGTGCACCGCGGAGACCTGGTGGGTGATGTAGCGGTCCATCTCGGACCACTTCCACTCGGGCGACGCTTCCTTCCACGCCGAGACGACGAGCTCGAGGCCGCCCTTGAGCAGCGCCTTCGCGTTCGTGTACATGCCCTCCGCGCTGCCGACGCACAGGTCGTGCCACTGCGTCGCGGCACGCGTGACGCCGCCGAGGATGCGGTGGCCCTCCGGGTGCTCGTCGGCGCGACCCAGCACGGCGGCGGCCGAGCCGGAGCCGAGCGTGAGGGTGGCGAACTCGCTCAGGAAGTCGTCGCGGTCGATGTCGCTGCCGAGCAGGCGGTCGATCGTGTTGACCTGGATGTCGTCGGCGTCCTCGCCGTTGACAACGATCGCGTAGCGGATCTGGCCCGACTCGATCATCCCGGCGGCGAGGCTCATGCCGTTCACGAAGCCGAGGCACGCGTTGGCGACGTCGAAGTTGACGGCCGACGTCGGCAGCCCGAGCTCGTGGTGGAGCCGCACCGCGACCGACGGCTCGAGGTGCTTGCGGGTGACGCTCGTGTTGATGAGGAGGCCAACGTCGCTGGCCTTCACCCCGGCCTGGGCGAGCGCGAGCTCGCCTGCCTGCACGGTGGCGGCGTCGGCGGACTCGCCGTCGGCCCAGTTGCGCCGCTCGAGCACGCCAGCGACGCGCTTCAGCAGACCGCCGCGCAGCTTGAGGCGGTGGAGGGCTGACTCGAGGCGCTCCTCGATGTCGACGGAGGTCGTGACCCGGCTCGGCAGCGTGCTCGCGACCGAGAGCAGGGCGACGTTGCTGAAGCGCGTCGTCGCGTTGCCTGTCGGAGGGGCTCCGTCGAGAACCGGGGACGATTGACGCATTGCTGAAGCGTAGCGAGAAGACCCATGTCGAAACTGGTTGCGGGGTACAAGATCGCCCCCATCTCGTCCAAGGGTCATCCCGTTGCGCTGGTCGAGCCGCAGCCGACCATCCCGCTGGTCGAGCCGCAGCCGGCGAAGCCGGCCATCCCGCTGGTCGAGCCGCAGCCGGCGAAGCCGGCCGCGAGTCGAGACCAGCCCTACCGCACCGCCACCGTCAGCAGCACGACCGCGTCCGTCAGCGCATCCAGCGCGTGCCGCGCATCCGGGATGTCGACGACGTCGCCCTCGGCGAGCTCCACCGACTCGCTCCCCCAGCGCAGCCGCACGCTGCCCCTGAGCACCTGCAGCGTCGCCTCGCCGTTCGCCTCGTGCTCGTCCATGCCGTGGCCGTCGGTGAGCGCGAGCACCGTCTGCCGCAGCGAGAGCGCGCGTCCGGAGCGCGTCGAGCGCCCCGCGCGTCCGCTCGTGGCCTCTCGGGCGATGGCGAGCAGCTCGTCGGCGAGTGCGGGCAGGTGCGTGGTGTCCATGGGGCCAGCATGGCGGTTGGATCCACGCGCCACTACCTCCGAAGCCGGCGTTCGACGGCGCCGACCCTCGACCGCTCACGGGACGCGGGTGTAGGTTCCCCGCATGGATGACGACGCTGTCTCGACCGACCCCGATTTCTACTCCGTCGTGTTCGAGAACGAGCGCGTGCGCGTGCTCGAGTACCGCGACACCCCGGGTGGCAAGACGAACCGGCACCACCACCCCGACAGCGTGATGATCCCGTTGAGCGCGTTCGAGCTGAGGCTCGAGCACGGCTCGGCAGAGGCCGACCTCTCGTACGAACCCGGCGTGGCGCGCTGGGTGCCTGCGGAGTCGCACGTCGGCGAGAACGTCGGCTCGTCCGACGGCCACGCGATCCTCGTCGAGCTCAAGGAGCCGAGTCCGGCTGGGCCTTCCCAGGAGCGCTGAGCTCGCGGCGGCGCAGCCGCCTCACCGCTCGCGGGTTGACAGCTGCGGATGCCCCGCGGCGAGCGCCCGGATCGCCTGCGTGATCTCGCGCACGCGCAGCAGCTCGGTGAGGTCGCTCGGCACCACCAGCCAGTAGGTGCGGCTGATCCGCAGTTCCTCCGGCAGCACGCCGACGAGCCCGGGGTCGGGCTCGCCGATGTAGGTCGGCAGCACCGCCACGCCCAGTCCCGCCCGCGCTGCGCTGTGCTGCCCGGTGATGTTCGTCGTCTGCAGCCGCGCGTGCTTGCGGGGCAGCAGGTCGTCCAGGATGCGCAGCGGCAGCACGTCGAGCAGCGCATCGACGTACCAGATGAGGTCGTGGTCGCGACGCAGCTCCTCGACCGAACCCGGCATGCCGTGGCGGTCGATGTAGTCGTGGGAGGCGTAGCAGCGCAGCTCGTAGTCGGCCAGGTGCGACACCGCCGCGGCGCGGGGCGAGGGCCGCTCGAGCGTCACCGCCACGTCGAAGTCGCGCGCGGTGATGAGGTCGTGGCTCGTCGCGGTGATGACCTCGAGCGAGAGGCCGGGGTGCTCGTCCAAGAGCGGGCGGAGGCCCGGGACGAGCACGTTCGCGCCGAAGCCGTCGGGGGCGAGGATGCGTGCGGTGCCGCTCAGCTCCCCGGCGCGGGAGACGACGGCCTCCATCGCGCGCGAGACGCTGGACTCGATCGCCTCGGCGTGCGGGATGACGAGGCGGCCCGGCTCGGTGATGCGCCAGCCCTGGGGCGTGCGGTCGAACATCCGCACGCCCAGGTCCTGCTCGAGCCGGCTGATGCGGCGCGAGACGGTGGTCTCGTCGACCCGCAGCCGCGCGGCGGCATCGCGCAGCCGCCCGGTACGCGCGACCTCCAGCAGGAAGCGCAGGTTCTCGGTGTCCACCAGGTCAGTCTGCACTCCTGCAGTTGATCCTGCGTCATTGGCCGTTGACGCCTGCATCCGTGCATCCGATGCTGGAGGCATCCACTCCCGTCCGCGGGACGATCACAAAGGTGTGCGCGTGAGCTTCGAGATCAACACTCCCCCCGTCCTCCGCTTCAGCGCGGGCAGCGTCGACACGATCGGCGAGCTGCTGACGTCGATCGGCGCAGCCAGGCCGCTCGTGGTGACTGACGGCTTCCTCGTCTCCACCGGTGTCGCCGACCGCGTCGCGGAGGCCGCGCGAGCCGCAGGGCTCGACGCCGCCGTGTTCGGCGAGACGATCCCCGACCCGACGACCGACTCGCTCGAGGCGGGCCTCGCCGCGATCCGCGCCCACAGCGCCGACAGCATCGTCGCGCTCGGCGGCGGCAGCCCGATCGACACCGCGAAGGCCCTCTCGGTGCTCGCCGTGCGCGGCGGGCACATGCGCGAGCTCAAGGCGCCGTACCGGTTCGTCGGCGAGGCGCTCCCGGTGATCGCCGTGCCCACGACCGCGGGCACGGGCTCCGAGGTGACGCAGTTCACGATCATCACCGACAGCGAGACGAACGAGAAGATGCTCTGCGCCGGGCCCGGCTACCTGCCGAGGGCCGCGGTCATCGACTTCGAGCTCACGGTCTCGATGCCGCCGCGGCTGACCGCCGACACCGGCATCGATGCGCTCACGCACGCGATCGAGGCGTACGTCAGCAAGAAGGCCAACCCGGTCTCCGACACCTACGCGCTCGCGGCGATGTCGCGCATCGGCCGCGTCCTGCGCACCGCGTTCCACGACGGCGCCGACCGCACCGCGCGCGAGGAGATGATGATCGCCGCGACCCTGGCGGGCATGGCGTTCTCGAACGCGAGCGTCGCCCTCGTGCACGGCATGAGCCGGCCGCTCGGCGCCCACTTCCAGATCGCGCACGGCATGGCCAACGCGATGCTGTTCCCCGAGATCACCGCCTTCTCGGTCGAGCACGCCGTCGAGCGCTACGCGACCTGCGCGCGCACGCTCGGCGTCGCCGAGGCCACCGACACGGATGCCGCGGCGGCCGACGCGCTCGTCACCGAGCTGCGTGCGCTCGCAGCCGAGCTCGAGGTGCCGACGCCCGCCACGCGCGGCATCGACCGCGCCGCCTGGGACGAGCTCGTCCCGACTATGGCGCAGCAGGCGCTCGCCTCGGGCTCGCCCGCCAACAACCCCCGCGTGCCGACCGCTGAGCAGGTCGAGCAGCTCTACCGCGCGATCTACGCGTGACCCACCTTCCGCACCGACAGGAGCATCCATGAGCATCATCGAAGAGACCGGCACGGAGCAGGCGACTGCGACCGTCCACCACTGGATCGACGGCCGCCACCACGAGAGCGGCAGCGGCCGCACGGCCCCCGTCTACGACCCGGCTCGTGGCGTGGTGACGAAGCACGTGTCGCTCGCCGACGACGCCGACGTGCGCGCGGCGATCGCCTCGGCGCACGCGGCCTTCCCCGCGTGGCGCGACATGTCGATCGCGAAGCGGCAGGCGATCATGTTCCGATTCCGCGAGCTGCTGAACGCGAAGCGCGGCGAGCTCGCCGAGATCATCACGAGCGAGCACGGCAAGGTCATCTCCGACGCCGGCGGCGAGATCGCCCGCGGCCTCGAGGTTGTCGAGCTCGCGACCGCGTTCCCGAACCTGCTGAAGGGCGCGTACAGCGAGAACGCCTCGACCGGCGTCGACGTCTTCTCCATCAAGCAGCCGCTCGGCGTGGTCGGCATCATCAGCCCGTTCAACTTCCCCGCGATGGTGCCGCTCTGGTTCTTCCCGGTCGCGCTCGCCGCCGGCAACACGGTCGTCCTCAAGCCCAGCGAGAAGGACCCGTCGGCCGCCATGTGGATGGCCGAGCTGTGGAAGGAGGCCGGTCTCCCCGACGGCGTCTTCACCGTGCTGCAGGGCGACAAGGTCGCTGTCGACGGGCTGCTGACCGCGCCCGAGGTGCAGGCCATCTCGTTCGTCGGCTCCACCCCGATCGCGCAGTACATCTACGAGACCGCCGCGAAGCACGGCAAGCGCGTGCAGGCCCTCGGCGGCGCGAAGAACCACATGCTCGTGCTGCCCGACGCCGACCTCGACCTCGTCGCCGACGCCGCCGTCAACGCCGGCTTCGGCTCGGCCGGCGAGCGCTGCATGGCCATCTCGGTCGTCCTCGCGGTCGACTCGGTGGCGGATGCGCTCATCGAGAAGGTGCGCGAGCGCGTCTCGACCCTGAAGATCGGCGACGGCACCCGCGACACCGACATGGGGCCGCTCATCACCGCGCAGCACCGCGACAAGGTCGCCGGCTACATCGCCATCGCTGAGGAGGACGGCGCCGAGGTCGCGATCGACGGCCGCGGCATCGACGTGGACGGCGACGCCGACGGCTTCTGGCTCGGCCCGACCCTGCTCGACCGGGTGCCGCTGTCCAGCCGCGCCTACACCGAGGAGATCTTCGGACCGGTGCTCTCGGTCGTCCGCATCGAGTCGTACGCCGAGGGCGTCGACATCATCAACTCGGGTGTCTTCGGCAACGGCACCGCGATCTTCACGAACGACGGCGGCGCGGCCCGCAAGTTCCAGAACGAGATCCAGGTCGGCATGGTCGGCGTGAACGTGCCGATCCCCGTCCCGGTCGCGTACCACTCGTTCGGTGGCTGGAAGCAGTCGCTGTTCGGCTCGTCGAAGGCCTACGGCGCAGCCGGCTTCGACTTCTTCACCCGCGAGAAGGCCATCACGCAGCGCTGGCTCGACCCCAGCCACGGCGGGCTCAACCTCGGCTTCCCCGAGAACTGAGCCGCGTCACAGAAGGGCCGCCCCACTGCGGGGCGGCCCTTCCGTTGCTGGTCGAGCCGCAGCCGGCGCAGCCGGCCGCGAGTCGAGACCACATCACTCCACGCTCAGCAGCACCGATCCGCTCCCTTCGCCGTCGTAGCTCGACACCACCACGACGATGTCCTGCGGCTGCTCGCCCTCCAGCGCGACCAGCGGGTTCCGGTTGCCGCCCGAGTCGTCATCCGAGTACGTCATCGCTGAGCCGGGCACCTGCGCCCACAGCACCGAGTCGAAGTCGGCGACAGCAGTGATCGATTCATCCCCGGTCGCGAGCGACACCATCATCACGCCCGGTTGCCCGGGCGCGACCGCCACGTCGATCGACTGTCCCGCCTCGATGAACCTGGGGGTCGCGATCACTTGCAGCTGGAAGCGCGTGCGATCGCCGCCCCACTCGGCGAGCTCGATCGAGTACGTGCCCGGCTCGAGGACGGCGCCGATCAACGGGTTGCGCGGGCGCATCTCGAACGCGAAGCCTTCCGGCCCGTCCTCGTTGTCATCGTTCTCGAGGTCGGCGCCCTCGCCGATGAGCCGCATCGTCAGGTCTTCGTCGTCGGGCGACGACGCAGTGAGGACGACCGCCGAGCGCTCGACGATCTGCAGCTCGACCGTCGTCATGTCGCCGCTCGCTATGAAGCCCTCGCGCACATCCTCCGCCCCGTCCGACCCCTGCACGATCGGGTCCGCGTTGGCTGGCGAAGGAACCGGCGGCGGCAAGGGGATGAAGCAGGCCGAGAGGCCGAGCACCGTGACGGACGTGACTGCCGCGACCCCGAGCATCCGACCGGTGTGTGCTCTGCGCATGCTGCGGCATCCCCTCGTCGCGGCCGACCGGCCGGCTCGATCCTAAGCCTCGTGCTGAGGAGCGGCCGCGATGCTCAGCTCGACCCGCGCCGCAACGCCACGCGAACGACGAGGTGGCAGGCGAATGCCGCGGGCAGCAGCACCGCCGCACCCAAGCCTCGATCCTGCGCGCGCAGCGGCAGCCCGGCACGACGGAGCTCCCGGCTCGCCGCGATCGCGCCGGGCAGCATCACGGTGACCGCAGTCACGGCGCCCGCTGTGTAGCGCCGGGCGAGCGCCGTCGCGCCGAGGTGCGTCCCGACGTGCGCGCTGAGCCCCGCGACCACTGCCCGATACAGGCGTGAGCTGCCTGCCGTCTGGGCACCGCGGATGCAGGCGGATGCGATGAGCACCCCCATGAGGCCGACCGCGGCCCAGGACTGGCGCGAGTCCATCCGCAACGCCTCGACCCGAGTGCGGTCGGCCAGCGAGTCGCAGGTGGCGGGGAAGGTCGCGGCCTCCTCGATGTCGTGCACCGCCCACGCGAGGAATAGCCACAGCGGCCCGCGAAGTCGCGCGCGACGCTGCGACTCCTCGGGCGCTCCCACCCGTTCATCATGCCGTGGAAGACCGCGCCGATCCGCCGTCGCTCAGCAACTACGGGGCGTCTGCGTCGATGACGACCACCGCATCGAGGCGACGACGGGGACCAGCGACCCGCGTGCCGTCCTCGTCGGAGCAGGGCTCGGGGATGCCCGCTGTAGGGTCGGCCCATGACCGAGCGCAACACATACCTCCTCGTCGACGGCGAGAACATCGATGCGACGCTCGGCATCTCGCTGCTTGGCCGGCGGCCCGAGCCGCAGGAGCGGCCGCGCTGGAACAAGGTGCTCGCGTTCGCCGAGCAGGCCTGGCGGCAGCCGGTCAAGGGACTGTTCTTCCTCGCTGTGCCGGGCGAGCTGCCGGCGACCTTCGTGCAGGCGCTGATCGCGATCGGCTACCGGCCCGTGCCGCTGCGCGGCGAAGGCAAGGTCGTCGACATCGCCATCCAGCGGATGGCTGAGACGCTCGCCGGGCGCGACGCCGACGTCATGCTCGTCAGCCACGACCGCGACTTCGCCCCGCAGATGGAGCAGCTCGCCGCGAACGACCAGCGCGTCGGCATCCTCGGCTTCGGCGAGTTCATGGCCGGTGGCCTGCGCGACGTCGATGGGATGGAGTTCTTCGACCTCGAGTACGACGTCGCGGCCTTCACGAGCCGGCTGCCGCGCGTGCGCGTCATCGCGATCGACGAGTTCGACCCGCTGGACTTCATCTAGCCCCGTAGCGGCGAGCGACCGGCCCGGCGGCTGCATCGCCCTGTGCCCCAGCACAGCCGACGGGTGCGAGAATGGTGTGTTGGTTGGCGTTCGCGTGATCCGCGAGGCGCCACGATCACCTCACATCCACGCCGCCGTGCCGATGCGCGCTGCGGTGTGCCGCGCACGCATCCGCTCAGCGCCCGCACCCAGGGAGCATCGCCATGAGCACCACTCACGCCACCGAGACCGCAGCAACAACCGAGGAGCCGAGCTCGACGTCGGCCGCCTCGAAGCCCGGCCGCAAGGGCCGCCGCTGGCCGTGGATCGTCGCGCTCGTCGTCGTCGCCGCCCTCGGCGCGATCGGCACGGGGATCGGGGCCTCCTCTGCTGCGAACGCGCAGTCTGAGCTCTCCACCGTGCAGGCCGAGCTTGCCGCCGTGCAGGAGGACTACGCCGACCTCGAGACGCGCGAGGGCATCGCGCAGAGCAGCCTCGAGCTCATCCGTGACCACCGCGACCGCCTCGAGCTGCAGCTCGAGGAGCTCCAGGGCACCGAGGGCTGAGCCCGCCAGCCTCCGCTCGGCCAGACGCGGCCCCGGCATCTCGGCTTGGGGCCGCGTCCTTTTTCATGCCTGGCCGAGTCGCCGGCGCTTCTCACGTAGCTCCGCAGGCGCGACGATCGGTCGGTGCTTATGAAGCACTCTGTGACAAGTCGGGCAGACCAGTGCCAGGTCGCTGAGGCCGGTCCGGCCCTGTCCGATCACATGGAGCGGCACGATGTGGTGGACGTCGATCACTCCATGCATTTCGAACACCTCAGATGATTCGAAACCGCACACCTCACAGGCCAGACGACCAGTCGCGCGTAGAACCGCCTCCTTCTTGCGCTTGACTAGTTGCGGATTCCGCTCGTAGCGACGGTGCGCTCGGAAGAGAACTCTTCCCTCCGGCACCTCGTACTCTTCATCTTCGTGTGTTTCGCCGGCGGCCGAATCGCCTGTACCCAACGCGCGAATCGCCGCGACAGCCTCCGTCAGCTCGTTCGGACGCCAGGCCCACTCCTCCCACACGCGTCGGTCTCCCGAGCCAGAGTGCGACATGCCTTGCCCTTCGGCGGATGGGTCGATGGAGGCCAAGTTGTGGAGCTTCATTGACACGCTCGAGGCGTTTCGGAAGCGTGGATTCGAACGAACCTCGCTTGGGTGGATGCGAAGCGACCTCAGTTCGGCGCTGAGTGCTTCAACAACCTGCGACGACGGCCGATATGACATGTGAAGACGCGTTCGCAAGTACAAGTCGAGGGCGAGCATCAGTTCGTCAACGGTCCAGTCAGGGAGCCTTGCGGGGCGCTCCACTTCGAAACCAAGCTTCTCCAAGCGGGTCGCGACGGTTGCGTTGCCGCCGGAAAAGTCACTCGGGCCGAGTCGGACGCCGTATTGATACCAGTACGCCGCACCCACGATCGCCTTCGAGTCGTAGCGTTTGCCATCAGTCATGACGAAGTAATCGCTGGCACGACCGAAGCCAAACACCGCAAGAAAGGCGTCTCGACCGACTCGATCGAACTCGGCGATCGCTTTGCGCACGGCATCCGGATCGGTCAGTTGCGAGAGCTTCATGAGCCGACGCTATCTGGAGACGGCGTGCGCGCAACGCTTGGGCGTGGGGCGGCTGTCGCTCTCTCGGCTGGACAACTAGCAGCGAGCGATCGCCCGCACCGGCGACCCGTCGAGCCCCGCGAGCCGCAGCGGCAGCGCGATCAGCTCACATGTCTCTCCCGGAACGTCGCCCAGCCCGCGCAGGTTCTCGATGATCAGCCCACCCGTGCCGAGCCAGCGCTCGTGCACCGGCAGCGACGCCGGCTCGTCCGCCGAGTCGCCTGACGCGAGGTCCGACAGGTCGGGGCTGAGGGTGTCGACGCCCAGGACGTCCACGCCGAGGGCGAGCAGCGCATCCGCCAGCTCGACCGACACCGCCGGGTGCTGCAGCATCCGCGGCGTGCCCCAGTGCTCATCCCAGCCGGTGTGCACGAGGGCGACTTGCTCGCCGTCCCACGCGCGCAGCTGCTCCTCGAGCCCGTCGATACTGATCGTCTCGCCGTCACGGGCCGAGACCCGCAGGATCCGCGCCCGCCCCATCAGCCGCGCCGGGTCGATCTCGTCGATCGCGGTGCCGCCCTCGATGGAGTGCGACGGCGCATCCACGTGCGTGCCGGAGTGCGTACCGAGCTCGAGCGCGGTGACGGCGAACCCGTCCATGGCGATGCTCGTCGCCGGTGCCGTCGCCACCTCCGGGTCGCCCGGGTAGATCGGCATGCCGGTGGCGATCGGATGCGACAGGTCGACGATCACGCCGCATCCGCCTCGACGCCGTCGACCTCCGCCAGGTGCCGCGACTGCACCGTCTCGCCCGCACCCACCCGCGTCGCTCGCGCCCACACCCAGTAGAGGAGGAACGCGACTGCGAAGGTCGGCAGCGCCGCCCCGACCGGCGACGACCACCAGAACGCGAGCGCGAGGTAGGTGAGCGCGCCGATCGCCCAGGTGATGATGGCAGCCCAGTGCACACCGCCGGTGAACCAGTAGCGTCCGCCGGTGCGCTCGAGGATGTCGGCCGAGTACGCCCGGCGACGGATCAGGTAGTAGTCCACGATCATGATCGCGAACACCGGGATGAACAGCGCACCGATGGTCGACAGGAAGACCGTGAACTGCTCGAGCAGGCCGAGGAAGGTCGAGCCGATGATCGCGATCGCGCCGACGGCGAGCGCGGTCGGCAGGAACCGCAGCGGCTTGCGGGTGGGCAGCGCGTTCGTGAGCGACAGCGTCATCCCGTACATGACCATCGTGTTCGTGGCCATCACCGACAGGAAGATCGCGATCGCGAGCGGGGCGCCGAACGCCTCGATGATCGTCACCGGGTCGAAGGGGATCGCCTCGCCGCCGGCGAGCAGCACGAAGGCGATCGCGACGGCGCCGAGCGTCATCGTGAGCACGGTGGAGAGCGTGTAGCCGACGAAGGCGCCGACGCCGCCGGCGCGCTGCGTGCGGGCGACGCGGGTGAGGTCGGCGGAGAGCACCGTCCAGGAGATGGCGGTGGCGAAGACGATGTCGAACACGAGCGAGCTCGTCATGCCGGCCTCGGGGTCGGGCTCGATAGCGGCGAACTCGGCGGGCGCGTAGGTGGTGAGCGCGACGACGAAGATGTAGGCCATGATTGCGAGGATCACGAGCGCGAAGTAGGGCTCGATGCGGGCGATGCCCTCATGGCCGAAGATCGCGAGCGCCACCACGATCGCCTGGCAGATCGCTGCCCACATCGCCGGGTTCGAGTAGCCGGTCGCCTGCGCGACGAGCCAGTCGATCGAGATGCCGGCGAGCATCGCCTGCACCCACGACCACCCCATCAGCACGATGAAGTTCGAGATGGCGGGCACGATCGAGCCGCGCAGCCCGAACGAGCCGCGGGTGAGCGACATGGTCGGCAGGCCGGTGCGCACGCCCATGACGCCGATGAGCGTCAGCACGATCGCGCCGAGCAGGGTGCCGGCGACGATCCAGCCGATCGCCTCGCCGACGCTCACGCCCGGGACGAAGAGCGTGCCGGTGAGCAGCGTCGTGACCACGAGGTTGGCGGCGAGCCAGATGAGCAGCACGCGGCCGGTGCCGCGGGTGCCGCGAATGGGGCCGAAGCCGCCGGAGCCCTCCTCGATGCGGTCGATGAAGCGGCGGCGGGTAGCGTCGGTCATGGTCGCTCCTCGGTCATGCTCCGGTGGTCGAGTAGCGGGCGCGGCCTGCCATCCCGGTGGTCGAGCAGCAGGCGCAGCCCGCGTGTCGAGCCCGAGTCAGTCATCGTCGGCGGATGCGTCGGCCCGCGCCACGTCGTCGTCCTGCGTCGGGATGGGCGACAGGTGCTCGTGCACGGCGAAGAGCTGGCCGTGACGCCGGGTGAAGACGATGGACTCGCGCTCCCGGTACGTCTCGATCGCGCCGGGCTCGCCCGCCGTCGTCTCGACCTCGTGCAGGTAGACGCCGCCGTCACCGACCGCCTGCACGTGGTCCCACAGTGTGCGGCAGTCGACCACGCGCCATCCGGTCGCCTGCAGCTCGCGCCAGGCGGAGCGCCAAGCGTCGGTGCCCAAGAGAGGCTCCGGGTCGGTGTGAAACGCGAAGGAGCAGTCGGCGACGAAGCCGGCGAAGTACGCCTCCTCGTCGTTGTCGCGGAAGGCGCGCACGATCGCCTGTGCGGCTTCGCGGATCTCGTCGTCGAGGGTCATGGGACAGGTCTACTGCATGGGCCGCTTGGCCGGTGCGTCGCAGAGAACCTTGCGCTCGCATCGATGCATCGGACCGCACTCCGGCCGTCTGCTGTGCTCTGCTCGTTTGAGGAGAGAGCGCCGACACGACACAGCAGCAGACAGCGCCACTCGCCGCTATCGCCGCGCTAGTCGGGTCGCAGCTTTGGGCGCGACGGGCGTCAGCGTCCGCGTCGGGGCGCAGCCGAGCTCGCAGCCCTCAGGCCTACTACGACGAGCTCGAGACCCGCGCCAGCATCGCCTAGAGCAGCCTCGACTTGATCCGCGACCACCGCGACCGTCTCGAGCTGCAGGGCTCCGATGGCTGAGGTCGACGGCGCGTCGCGACGCGAGGACCTCCGTCGATCTGCCGGAGCCGCCACGACCCCGCTCGCTCGGCGGAGTCTCCTCAGCCCTCGCCGCGAGCGGTCGCGCTCCGTTGCGCGTCGTCACATCGGTCAGCGCCGAGGAGAGTCGGCATCACCCGGGGAGTCCACCGTTGAACGCCCACACGCTGCTCGACGATTCCGCTCGTCGCAGCACGATCGTAGGTTCGGGTGCAGCGCGCTCCTTGAAGTGCCCCTTCCCGCGCGTCCATGCCAGAGCGACGAAGGCGTCCAGGATCTGCTCGAACGCCCGGGCCCGCTCAGTGCGCGTGCCGTCTTCTGTGATCACGACCGATGCGAACTGACTCGCCCACCGTGACTTCTTATCGCTCATCCAAACGTCTGTGTGCTGCAACAACAGTTTCTCCGAGGCGTCGAACCCAGGGACAGCGCGGACCATCGCCTCGAGGAGTTCGGCGAATGTCTGGGGGTCCCGTTCGACGCCTATGAACACGCAGAGGTCGGGATGCGCAGGGACCTGTGTGAGAAGCTCGGCGAGGCGCGGTAGCCCGACTCCGGCGGAAGCGGTCGGACTCATTGAAACAGGGTCCCGGTAGGTGCCCATCAGGTCGGTCACGCGCGGACCTTCTTGGATGCCATCGCTCGCGGCGCCCACACGGCCATCCGGGGCCAGGGAGCCGAGCCACGAGGTCGGCAGGCTCGCAACGAGCGACACTCCCACTCCCAGGACTTCGTCTTCGAACTCGCGTCGAAGTTCGCGGACGAGCCTGTCCCACCGTGCACCGGTGCTGTCCTCGTCGGATTTCACAATGAGCGCTTCGAGCACGTGACGGCCCTCTCCGACTCCTTTGGGAACCACCGTGCTGAGGCCGAAACGATCAGCGACGGCTCGGATGCGGCTGTCGAACCCGTCGTACACATCACGTCCGGTGCCGCCGGAGCCGACGAGCACAGCGGCGCTATTCTCGGCCACCGTCTGCGCGGCGCCTGCAAGCACGTCGAACGAATCGCGGTCGAGGATCTCCCACCAGCGTTGCGCATCGCACGTGCGCTCGCTCTGCAAGAAACGCATGAGACTGCGGTCCTCCACCGCGATCACAACATCGATTTGGCGCCCTCGCGCGGTGCGACGAGCTGCGTTCAGCACAGCTCGCGCTCCTTCGTGCAGCGCGGAGGGCCTGAACCATCCGAGCGTCGAAGGGCACGGGACCAGCAGGCGGAGAGGGCCATGCGATCGCGGTCGCTCGGATGCAAGCTCGTCGTTCATGGCTGCGAGGGCAGCGTCGAAGCCGGCATCGACCCGCTGCTGAAGATCGCGGCCGGTGGAACCGAGTCCAGGGATGCGCACTAGGACAGCCAGCGGCGTTCGGGAATCATCTGCGGGTAGTGCGACCGAAAGCTGGCCCGCCGCACTGACGAACATCGCGTGCGCGGCGTCCCTTGCGCGCTGGCGCAGAGCCCCCGACAGCGCCGCCGCGGCTTGCGGAGCAAGCTTCGAAGACGCGACGGGAACGAGCCGCGCATCGCACTCGAGCCAGTCGGCCGGACCGAGCACCAGCGATACGGACGCAGACGTCATGGCGAGACCATAGCGAGCATTCGTCGATCGTTCACGAACCGAGACGCGGCTGGCGGAGTTTCTGAACGTGTTGAGCGCGGACGAGCTCCGCGTCGGTGCTCGCGCGCATGCTGAAGCCTCGGGCACGCAGGCAGCGATACCGCCTGGCGGGCATGGGCGGTGAGCGCGTTCTCCGCGGACGGTGATCGGTGGACGCAGGTCATGCGGCTAGACGACGACTAGATCGTCTAGGAATGCGACGGCACGCCGTCGCGGCGTCACAAGCCACGACCTCGTTCGGCCGGCCGCGACGTCACGCTGGATCCCCTGCCGCCTGGCCAGGCTCGAGACCGGACCTGCGCAGATAGTCGAGCGCGCGTTCGAGTGTGATGAGCTTTCTCCGGAGCTCCTGCATGCCAGGTGCCTTCTCATCGGAGAATTCGTCGAGCCGCTCGCACTCGCGACGGACTTCAACTTCTGCCTCAGCGAGCGTCCGCCAGACCGCCGGGTCCTGCTCCAGCCTGTGCTCCTGACGGAGGATGGCGGTAGCGAGCTGTCCGGCGACGACCGCTTCGAGCGCGGCCGCTGTCGTTCCAGGACTTGCGAGTCCGTAGGCGATTCCTCCACTCCCCGCGGTGATGAGAGCGCCCGCGGTCAAGAGCCCACCGATCATGCCGCCCGGGCCGAAGGCTGCGAGAGCGCTCGTGATGGCCGCGGCCCCTGCTAGCCCAGCGCCCGCCGCCAGCGCCAGGCCACCGGTCGCGACGACGAGCACAGCCGCGCCGGCGCCGATGGCCCCCCACTTCATCCAATTGACCTGGGGGCCGCCGCTCAACACGTGCTGTGCAGTCTTGGCTGCAGCGAAGACGCTGGTGCCGAACTGACTGCCGAGGGCCATCTCGGCAGTGAGGTCCAGCATCGCCTCCTGCCGCTTCTCAGACCCGACTGCGATCTCGAACGGCCGGATGATGTTCTGCGCCGCGAGGACAGTCAGCAACACGACCGCTTCCTCCTTGCCTGGCACGGAGACCGAGGCAGGCTCCGGAACAGGGGCGTCAGCGTCGGACAGGTCGAATGCGAGTCGGGCGACTGGCGAGGGCAGAGGTCGCCGCTCAGCGCCTCGCCTTGCCTTCAGCTCGGAGATCGACACGGCTTGCACGGCTCGAAGGGCCCCTTCGAACTTTTCCCGCTGATCACCGTTCAGTCGCAGCTTGATGTGGTGGGCGTACCGCAGTGCGAGAAGCGTGAGCGTCTCGGCGGTGTCGAGAGGAACGTCCACTCCGCCTTCTGCTCGGACGATCTCCTTCGACAACGACCCGAACATGGCGTACCCGATTGCTCCAGCCACGGAGTCGTTGTCGAGGTAGTCCACCGCGTAGTGAGCCGGCAAACCGTATGCGAGTCGTGACTGGATGCGATAGTCGAGCAGCCACGGGAAGACGGACGAGAGACCGCGGTTCGTGACAACAGGGTCAGGGCCATTCCAAAAGTTGACCCACCACGAGAGATTCGGCGGCGGGTCTCTTAGCTCTTCGCGCAGCTTGTCGACCGCGAAGTTGGCGTTCGCGAGCGGACTGCCGATTGTGACCATCCCGGTCACCCGTATCCCCAGCGGCAGGCGCCGCAGAAGGTCTGCCGCGATCACGGAGCCAAGGCTGTGGCCGACGATCACGAGAGGCCCCGACGTCGGCAGCGCTTGCAGGATCTTGTTGAGGACTCGGGCTCGTACGGACGCATCCGTCAGGTAGTTGCGCGCCTGCACGAGCGGCGGGACACCAACGGCGAACGCGACCAACGCGTCGGGCGCGGGTTGCGCGGTGCCGGGGTCAGGACGGCCGATTCGGTATTCGAGCGCGCCGATCCTTCGCTCGAAGTCTCGACGGTTCTGCTTGGCCGACTCGCGAGGCGGCGCCTTGATCGTCAAGGGCGGGAGTCGTTCCTCGTCGTCAACGCCGCGCAGAGCGTGCGCGAACTTCGGCGCCACGACCGCAAGGGAATCGAGCGTGGGATAGCCCAGTCGCTGAAGCGCCGTATCCAGCACTGACAGCCACGTGTTGCCCGGGTCTCCTTCCCCGACTCCATGCAGGAAGAGCAGAGTGGGCTTCAGCGACAAGGGCGTCTCCATGTGTATGTCAACTCGCGAGGTGAGATCCATCGCGTATTCAAGGCTCGTCGGCGCAATGCCGCGGCCTGCTTCATCATCACACGGACGAACGCATTCCTCCGACGCGACGCCTCATCGGCTGCCAACGCCCCACGATTGAATCGTGCAAGACCCCGCCGGTCCGCGCCGCCTCTAGGCAGCCCGGGTGCCGTGGAGCACGGCGTCCTGCAGATGCGCCTCCGCCAGCGTCAAGGGAGCGAGAACCAGTCAGCTGGGCCTGACGAGAGCAGGCCCCGCCGTGTCGATCGCGCCGCCGCCGGTGCCGGGCGGCCCTTCAACCGCGTGGCGAATGTTGCGCGCCGAGGTGCCTGAGCAGCGCCGCTACGCGGTCCCTGCCCGCGGTATCGATCGGGATCCGCTCGACCGAGCGCTGGAGATCGAGCACGGCTTCCCGCAACCGGGTCTCGTCGGCGTCGAGCGACGTCTCGAAGTCGTCAGTGAGCAAGTAGGAGTGCGCGTCCGTGGCGAGCGCCACAAGCACGTCGATGAACACCTCGACCGAGCGACCATCGCGCGGCCCAGAGCCAACCGGCAGCATCCGCACCTGGCCTCGCCAGAGCGCCGCGGCGATCCCGTCATCGCTCAGCGTGAGCGCCGTGGCCCGCTCTTCCATCGAGATGTGCGGCGGCAGTGCTCGGCGCACGTCGTGCACGATTCGGTGGAAGTGCTCGTCTGCGAGGCTGAAGCCGACGAACAGCAGATGGTGCGTCAGCAGGTTGGCCTTCACGATTGCCGACAACGCTTCTCGCTGGGTTGAATAGCCGAGGTAGTCGTCGCGAGTCAGCACGATGGACTGGGGGTCGTCGACCGAGCCGTGCAGCTTCAGTAGCCACGGGCCGCTCTCCGCCCCTGCTTCCGAGTGCGGGATGGTGACCCTCGGCACCCCGGCGTCGGCCGAGGCTCTCTCGAACAGCCGGTCGTAGTTGAGCGTGATCGCCTGCGGCGTCCGCAGACTCGCCAGCAGCGCCGGCGTGAGCCCGTAGCGCGGAACATCGACGAGCTCGACGACAGCCGCAGCGAAGGCAACTGCGCCCTCTTCCTCGGAACGACCCGCGAGCACGTGCTCCTCGATCGCTCGCTGGCGCAGGAACGCAGCGCGGTCGAGCTCGGTCCACCGCTGGAGCGCCCGCTGCTCCTCCTCCGTCAGGCCGAGGCGTTGCGCGAGCTGCTCGAGCAGCTGCGACCAACTCGGCGCGCCCGCGCTCATGCTCGCGCCCGCGCCAAGAAACGGCACAAGCCTCCCGGCCCGTGCGCGAGTCGCCAGGCGCTCAGCGTCCGCGAACTGCTCGGCGGCAAGGGCCCCATGCCAGCCCTCCCGGCGCTTCCGCAGCTCCTGCATGCGGGCGAAGCTGCGCTCGTCCCTCAGCACGATCACGATGTCGACGTCGTGCTCGCGAGCAGCATCAGCGCACACATCGAGCAGGCGTTGCGCGAGCTGTCCCCGCAGTTTGGCGCCACCACCACCGCGCGCGCCGAACGCGGGCACCGCGAGCAATCGCTTCGAGCGCCGGTGCCGGGCATCGCTGACCCGCGCGGTTGCGACGCTGACGAATTCGCGCACCGAGGTCGCAATGTGCTCGATCCCGGCCTGGTCACGGACGCCCTCGAAGGGCACCGTCGCGAGCACGACTCCGGGCTCGCTGCTAACTCCGGCGAGCCACGCAGCGTGGCGCTCCTCGGCACCAAGAGGGTCTGTGTCGGATGCAGCGACTCGAGCGTCGAGATCCGGGATCTCGCCCCGCCACTCCGACTTGAAGCTCAGCTCGCGATCCGTCGGCAGCAGCCAGGCGTCCACCTCCATATGGGTGATGTCGCCCATGGTGATGAAGACGTGACCGCGGCTCATGGCCGCAATCTATCCGGACGTCGTCGCCGGCTCCGCGAGCCGCGCGACGGCGTCGCCCATCGCGTTCACCGCCGCGCCATCGAGCCGCCCACTCCGCTCGTCCATGTACTGGTCGCGCCGAAGCTCGAGCATCACTGATTGCACCCGCCGATCGCGACCGAAGTGCTTCAGCGGCACGTACGCGCCGGCAAACGGCTCGTTGTCGACCTGCTCGAGCTCGACGAACGCATCCCGCACGAGCGCGCGCAACGCCTCGTTCATGTGCCTCGCGTCGTAGCCGACGCAAAGCGGCGGACGGGCGGCAGTCGCGTGCCGCTCATACGGCAGCGCCTGGCTCGGGTACGAGTGCACGTCGATGATCACCGCGCGACCGTGCCGCTCGAGCGCCTGATCGACGAGCCGCGTCACCGCACCCGAATACGCCTCGAAGTGAGCCATGAGCTCTTCCCGTGCCCCGACAGGCACAGATCGAATCGGATCCCGCCACGCGCCGTGCGTGTAGAGCACGCCCATGCCGACCGCGTTCATCTCCTCGCCGTCACCGTCGAACCGTTCGGCGTCGACCACGAGCCGAGAGAGCCGAGCGATGACAGCGGATGCGGCCACCGTCTCGAGCGCGCGACGCACCATCCGATCCACCGCGTGGTCGGTGAGCGCTGCGACTTCACGAGCGACCGCCGCGTCGTCGACGGTGAAGTGCGCCCGGTAGTTGCTGGGGAAGCGAGTGGACCCGTGTGGGGCGTGCAGGATGACCGGCGACCGGTCGGTGGCGTCGACGATCTCGGGCGCCATGCCCGACCCGGTCGCCGCATCCGTCATGTCGTCGATCATGCTCGCGTCACACCCGCCAGCTCGAGCACGTGCACCGCAAGCCGGTCGATGTCGCGGCCGAGCTCGTCGTACAGCTTCAGCAGCGACCGCACGCCGACGGCGCGCGTGTGCACATAGCCGTCAGTGTCAAGCATGAACGCCGTCTCGACGTCGCGCGTCATCGCCCACAGCCAGGGGCGGATGCCGACCGTCTGCACATCGTCGAAGCGTGCCGCACCGTCCGCCCGATGGTTGAGGATGTCGTCGTGCACGGTGTCGAAGCCGGCGAGCAACGCGTCGTCGCTCGGCTCGGCCAGCCCCCGCACCATCGGCTGCACCTCGACCGGCACCGGCACCCACGGGCGAGGCGCGTCGACGTGCACCGCCAGCAGCCGCGCGATCAACCGATACACGAGCGACTGCGCACTTGTCGCGGGCGCGCGACGCGGCGTGCCGAGCCCGCTCGACGCCTCGATGCGCTTGAGCAGGTCGTGCGCGCCCATGGCCGAGAACACCGACTCCCAGCCCCACTCCGCCTGCGACCCGGCGAGGTGCACCCGCACGCCGTGTTGCAGGTCGAAGTAGACCTTCGCCGCGCCATCCGGGTGATAGGCGGCGAGCACCGGTCCACTCTGAGCGCTGATGAAGCGCTCCACCCAGACCCCCTGGTGGCGTCGCCCGAGCTCGCTCGCGAGCCACCACGACTGCTGCAGCTTGAACCGGTCGGCGGTCATCGCGCCATCTCCGCCGCGAGCCGACGCACTGCATCCACCAGGAACCGCTGCGGCCCGAATCGCTCCATAGATTCCCGCAGGGCGCCAAGGGTCTGCTCCACATCGGCACCCAGGTGCCGCACCGCGTACAGCGCCGCCACTGCCGCCGTCCGCGACCGCGACTCGTAGCAGTGCAGCAGCACCTGGCGACCCTCCGAGCGCAGCGTGGCCACCGCGTCTGCCGCATCCGTCAACACCATGTCGAGGTGCGGGTTCATGCCGTCGGCGTCGATGAGGCGGATCTCCGCGTGGTTCGTGCGTGCGACCGCGGCCTGCGCGTTGCCCACGCGGCAGAGCGAGACGACGCTGTCGATGCTGGCGGGCATCGAGTCGAGCGAGGCGAGGTCGCCGAGCCACACGTCCTCATCGAGCGGGTGCCGCACAAGCGTCGGACGCAGCTCCGAGGGGAAAGTCGCGGCCGTCGGCCACCCCTTGCAGTCCGCGCGGCCGTTAAGTGCGAGCATCGTCAGCTCGACGAGGGTGCGGCGGTCGCCGACGTCGCCGGTGCCGGCCCAGCCGTGCAGGTGCCGCTGCAGCGCCCACGGGAGCGCCGACGCCCCGTAGACCGCGCCGGCGAGCGACCCGGCGATCGCGGCGACCGTGTCGGTGTCGTCGCCGCAACGCACGGCGAGCTCGAGCGAACCGGCGAGCGTCTCAGCGTGCGTGATCGCCGACCATGCGGCCTGGAAGGCGCCGACGACCCAGCCGTTCTTCGCGGCGAGCGCCCACGGCATGACCCGCTCGGACTCCAGTGCGAGGTCGCGCCACCGCTGCTGACGCTCGACAGGGAGGGCGCGGATGCCCCGTTCGAGGTCGCGGTCCCCGGTGAGGATCGCATGGCGGATCGCGAGCGTCCAGACGACGCACGCGTCACCGGTGTCGACGTCGAAGTGCGTCAGGTCGCTGAGCGCCCGGGCGGCACCGGCGGCGCCCGCCTCATCGTCGAGGTAGCCGAGCGCGACCGGACCGGTGCGCATGAGCGAGCCGTTGCCCCCGGAGCGGCCACGGCGCTCGTGCAGGTCGCCGGCCGCTCGCCGTGCGGCAGCCGCGGTCGGCTCGCCGAGCGAGCGGAGCACGGCACCGATCTGGATGCCGACGTCCTTCGCGCCGCTGCGCCACGAGACCCACTCGGCGACGACGCCGTCGAGCGTGGGCTCGTCGCTCAGCGAGCGTCCGTCCGCGAGCGCGGAGAGGATCGGCATCGCCATCGCGGTGTCGTCGGTCCACTCGCCGAGCTCCCAGCCGCCTCCGGCGTGCGGCGCGATCGGGGTCGGCGGCAGCACTGCCAGCTGGAACTCGTACGGGGCGCCGAGCGCGTCGCCTGCGGCGGAGGCGAGGATCGCGCCGAGCGCGCGGTCCGTCTGATAAGAGGTGGGGGCCATAGTGGCTCCTTCCGATCGGGTGAGCGATTTGCTCACTCCTGATCTACTCCGACGCCACTGACATTAGCGTGATTCTGCTTGAATCGGGTCATGGGAGTCACCGATCGCAAGGGCAACACGCTCGCGAACTACCCCCGGCCTTCGGTCGCTGTCGACACTGCGGTGCTCACCGTTACCCACGGACAGCTCTGCGTCGGGCTGCTCTCGGATCCGCGCTCCCCCAAGCGGCGACTGCCCGGCACCTTCCTGCACGAGGGCGAGACCCTGGCGGATGCCGTGCAACGGGCCCTTCGCGACAAGGCCGGCATCGAGGGCGTGGAGCCCGCCCAGCTGCACGTCTTCGACGCCCTCGGCCGCGACGACCGCGGCTGGGTGCTCTCGGTCGCCCACCTCGCGGTGGTGCGAACGGATGCCGTCGGTACCCTGGCCCCGACCCCCGTCACCCGCGCGCACAGCCTCGACTTCGACCACGACGAGATTGTGCAGCTCGCCGTGACACGGCTGCGGGCCGACTACACGGAGCACGCCGACCCGTCGGGCTTGCTCCCCGAGCCCTTCACGATCGCGGCGCTCCGCGAGGTGCATGAGGCGGTCACCGGCGAGCGCCTGCAGCCCGACACCTTCCGAAGGCGCGTGCTCCGACAACTAGTCGACACCGGCGAAGTGCATCGCGGCACCGTGGGCAAACCGGCGTCGCTGTTCATTCGAGCATGACGCCTAGGTACTTGCGCCGGCATGACGCCTGCCGGCCGCAGGCAAGCCATGCCTCCCGCCGATCCGCAGTACCGCGAGCCGAGAACGTCGCGACCTTCTGTGGAAAGCGACGGCCTCAGCTGCGGCGGGCTGGCGCCGAACTCGGCGAGCCGCCACAAGCGGAAGAAGCACGTTGCGTCATTACCAACTTAGATAGTCATCGATCTCCTCGGGCGTGAGATAGCGACTGTTGTGGTTGGGCCGAGTCGAACGCATACATTGGCGATACCAGATGTTCAGCGGACGCCAATACTCCAGCAAGCCTGCCGTCTCGAGTATCGCTCGGTCAAACGCGTCGGTTGCGTCGCGGGCCGCGGTCCACCGGACGTTAATATAACCGTCGTTGTTCTTGCTGACGAACGCCTGGCGCTTTCCAGCATCGCGCACCGCTCGGGCCAGCCGGAGCAGCTCAGCGGTCTCAGGAACCGCGGCAGCTAGTTTGCGGCCAATTTCGGCTTCATCCGGGTTGCAATCGAAATCATCGCCGACGGCCGACCACCACGCGTAGGTCACCTTTCCTGCCAACGCCGCCCCCGCGATAAGTCGCGATTCGCCGTCACCAAGGCGAAGCTGACGGACTCTATGGTCTGCCTGCTCGATGACACTCCCATGAGAATCGAGCACCGGCGGAACGCCGAACAGTACCGGGAACCAATACTGACCGGTCGGACGCAAGTACAACGACTCCGCCCCGGGTGCCCCCGCCGGCAACTTCCATGCATCGACCGTTCTGAGCAGATCTTCAGCGATCCCACCGCGGATCGGTGCCTCGCCTCCAGTACGCGCGAATGCGGCGTACTCCACACCCTGGAATAAATGTTCTCGGTGCTCGGGGCCAAATATGTGGTGCCGTGTTGAGGCTCGTTCGCTTCCAGGGCCAACAATGAGCATCGTGTTCGCAACCCGGATCCCCGCGAACAATTGAGTCGGCCACTTTCCGTAGCTGCTCCACCACTCAGACCCGTTGCGTGCCGCAATCACGCGCCGGAGCGGCGCGTACTGGTCGCTGAATGAGAGGTTGAGCATGACGATGAAGGCGTGCCGGCCGCTCGGAGACAGCAATGAGAGGCTTCGCTCGTAACAGACCGCGTACAGGTCAGGGCACTTGTTCGCCTCATACCCGACAACCGTGTAGCCGGGCAGTTTTGACATCCGGACATACGGAGGATTCCCGATGACCACGTCAAAGCCACCTCGTGAGATAATATCGGGGAACTCGCAAAACCAATGGAACGGGCGTGAATCTTGTTTCCACTTCTCAAAGCCGTCCTGAGGCACTCTGCTCTGCTCTGCATAGAGGGCGTCACACTCGGCGCGAAGCGAGTGCTCGCTTGTCCGTAGTCTCATCTTCAGATCGGCGACGGCCACCGTGTCGTCTTCAACGGCCTTTGAGAACTCCTCGTACAGCGCTGCATGGGCATCAATCTTCGGCTGCAACGCGAACAACTGCGATGACGTGAGCAGATCAGCACCGATGCGGTTGACGTCATCGGCATCCTTGAACCCAACGACGAGATTGCCGGTCTTGAGATTGAAATCGAGGTCCGGCAACGGCCTCAACTCGTCGCGCGCGTCCACGCAAGCGGCAAGCGCAAGGAAGATGCGCAACTTCGCGGTCTCGATTGCGCCAGGCATAAGATCCGTGCCGTAGAGATTGCGGATCGCAATATGCTTGCGAATGAAGTATCGCTTACCGGGCTGCGTGTCGACTTGCGCAAGGAGAGCGGCTGCAGCGGGCTCCTGGGCCACCGTTCGCGCCTCGTCGATGAGGTGGTCGTAGACGTCTTCCAGAACTTCCAACGCTGCGAAAAGAAATGCTCCAGAACCGCAAGTGGGATCGAAGACCGAGAGCGCAGTGACCTGGTCGAAGAGCTTCGCGACTGCTTGTCCGTCATCGAGGGCATCGATCGCATCGGTGAGCAACAGCTGGGCATTGAGGTTCTCGGTCACGAAGTCATTAACCGCCCGCATCTGCCCGCTGGTGATCCGCGTGCGAAGGCTGTCAAGGCGCTCCCGGCGGTGGAACATTTCCACCCAGGTCTCACCCGGCAGACAAAGCCGAGGGTCGTGTCCTGCCGCGTCGAGTCCGGCCCACGTGATTGGGTCGTCGCGCCAACGTTCGACGAGCTCGTCAGGGGCCTCCACCCAGGTTCGGTTTGCAGCGTCCCACCCGTGTAGCATGGTCGGCTGGATATAACGGTCGGGGTCAGCTTTCAGTAGTTCGAAGGCAACCTCGATCTGCTCCAAGTCGTCAAGGATGCGTGGTATCAGCGTCTGGGCGACCATATACGCAGTCACGTCGTGCGGGGTGTAGTAGGCGCCGTTCTCCTTCTTCCCGGTCGCAGCGACGTTGACGAACTGCTCGAAGATATAGCCAATCACTTCCGGGTTGATCTCGTTCGGATTTCCCGTTGGACGAGTGTCGAGGTGCCAGTTAAACGCTCCGAAAAAGCTCAGGATGCGCTCGAAGGCGGCGTCAGGGACCTCGAGGTTGTGAGCATGCTCGATCTCGAGGTCGGTCCGGCCGAAGATGCCGCCGTTCACGTAGGGCACATCCCCAAGGATCCGACGGATTTCCTGATCCTTCACCACGCCGTCGCGATCGTTCAGCTTGTCGAAGAACAGGGGCATCAGCGCATCGCGGTAGAACCCGTAGTACTGGTCCTTGCCGCGAAGCGCCTGAACCTTCTGAAGGGTGTGCTCAAGGTAGAGCGGGTCGCTGTTCAGGAACTCCTTCTTCTGAAGGAAGTAGATGAACATGAGCCGGTTCAGCAAGGTGGTCGAGTAGCTGTACTTCTCTGAGGCCGGCACGCCCTCGATGGCGAGCGCAAGCTTCGACTGCTCTTCCGCGAAACGCTCGTAGAACTTCTTCGTGACGCCGCTCGCATCAAACCGTCCATGTACCCGGTCTCGCACATCTGCTAGGCTCACGCCTCGTCGGTGATCGGCCACTGTGAACTCAAGGCCGGTCAGGCGCTGGGCGAGGTAGGTCGGGAGTGTACCTGGGCGCGTGGGCGCCGCCTCGAAGGTCGTCGTGCCGCCGTTCGTGCGGCGGGGCCAGTGCCATACCCAGCCTTCAGGGGCCTGGAAAATCTCCATCCGTTCTGGCGACAGCTCTGCAAGTGCGCGATCGATTGTCCGCATTGTCTGGCGCGACGGTAGTGTCTCGCTCGGCACCACATAAATGCGAAATCCCTTGAGCATCGCCGCAATTTTCGGATAATACGTCGCGTCCTCGACCCCCACTGGAGGCACCGCACCACTGGGCGATTCCCAGCCGAGTTCGTCAACGAAGAGCCCTGTGAAGCCGGACCTCGCAAAAGCAGCTTGGACCTTCGCCGCTTTGGTTAATTCCGCCATGTGTCTGCTCCCTGCGCGCGGAGCGCGATCGGATTGAAACCCATCGAAGTGGTGACTTGGACGCGTTCAGCACCGAGGTGGCGCACGTCGACCAGCGCGTTTTCGTCGTGGAGTGTGAGGAGCCGCTCAAGCTGGCCCCCATCATCGCCAAGCGTTCTTATCGAGCGCAGCACTCCAACAAGTTCCGACTTAATTGAATCACGTACCGGATTTGCCGTCACGGCGTCGATGAGCTGACTCGCCCTAGTTCTCGTTATCTCAGGCAGGTCGATTCGGTCGACCTGCCTTGCGAGGAAGTCGTACAGGTGCTTCCTCAGGCCGTGATGAAGGAGCACCGTGTTCTGCTCCACCTGCGCGTTCATCGCGGCGGCTGCTCGGGCGACGTGCTCCAGGTGATCGTCGAGAGCGTCGGCCGGCGGCTCGATCACTTCGCTCTCCGACAACTTCAACGCCTCCATCGGAGTGAGAAACCTCACGCCATCCGCCGCCGACTGGACAATCAGGTCGGCGCCGGCATCGGTGCGTCCATAGGTGATAACGCTCGCCGCAGCGTCAAGCGGAACGGTCTTCGTCGAGTAGACGCCTTCTTGCAGGTCGAGCGCCATGCGGCGGTCAACGTTATCTGCGGACTCCCAAACGCCGAGCGCATATGACGACGCGTCGACCTCGCCTTCGTTCTCGCCGAGGACCGCACTCCCGTCGAACAGACCCTTGATAAAATCCTCGTTGGTCGTGACGCGGAAGAAATCTTCGTTGCCTCCGAGGATCTCCTGGAATGCCTTAAGGCGGTCATCCAGGCGTGCGAAGAGCCGGATGACGCTCTCTATTCCGTCCTGCGGAAGGAAGGAGAGAACGCGGATCGTCTCGGCGACCTGACCGACGCGATCGACGCGACCAGCACGCTGGATGACTTTAATCGTCGTCCACGGCAGGTCCCAGTTCACGACTATGGCCGCATCCTGGAGGTTCTGCCCCTCGCTCAATACGTCCGTGCTCAGCAGCACATCGACCTCAGTCTCGCCTTCCGGCAGACCGCCGAGGTGCTCGTTCGCCCTGGGGGCAAAGCGCCTGGCGAGCCGAAGAGGGTCTCCGGCGCCACCGCTGGCCGCCAAGTATTCGCGCTTCGTCCACTTCGACAGGTGGGCAGCGAGGTAGTCGACCGTGTCCTTGTACTCGCTGAAGACGAGGATCTTCTCTCCGGGCGCAAGGCTCTCGATCAGCGCGCCGAGCGCGTGGAGCTTGGTGTCATCCTTCGCATCCCAAATACCGTAAGCATCGAGCAGGCCCTGGAGCGTGTCCGAGTCGCCTTGCACATGCTCGACGAGTTGGTCAGCCGTGAAGAGGGTAGAGCGAGCCCACCGGATGCCCTTGGGCTTTCGCTTCACAAGTTCCCTGTAGGCGCCTTCTGCGTAGGACTCCCAATCCTTGGGCTTCCAACGCACGCCCCAGGCCGGCGATGCCGCCTCTTCGAGTAACTCCTGCCCGTCACCTTCGTCAGCGTCGGAGTCCACGGCTTCGAGGTCGAAGTAGACGTCGGAGAAGTTGCCGAGCGGGATCGACAAGTCGTTCTTGATCGCGAACTCGAGGACGTAGTTCCTAGCGATCATCCGCTTGATTGTCAGTACAAACGCATGCGCGCTCGACGTCAGACGCTTCAGTGCCGTTGTCCTGATAAACCCCGCTGCCGCGGAGACAGAGGTCTTTAGGTCTTCGATCAACTCAACTTCGCCCTTGTCCCTGGGCGCCGCGTTGTCATCGAGGTACTTGCCAAGCTGGTACCTAGCGTACGAGAGATTTGCAACGGCGTCGAATGTCTCGTCCGTGGCAAGGCGGTCGTTCGGATCGTTCGCGCCGCCGGGGTAGCGCAACGGCTCAGGGCTGCGCTTCGGAAAGTGAAACGGCTGTCCATTCGGAAACTTGAGCGTGACCTCGCCGCTTTTCGGGTCCTTCTCGCCGTAGGTCTGCTCGAGGAACTTGCGGGTGCGGCGGACGAGGTACTCACTCAAGAGGCGTTGCCAATCCTCGTTGTACTCGGAGCGCTCGAACGCGGCGAGGGAGTCGAGCCGGCCGCCCGTCTTTTTCGCGAGTTCCTGCGGACCAATGTCCGCGATTAGCTTCTCCGGACGGACGCCGAGAGGCTCGTCCGGCAGGAGCTTGAGCCCCAGCTGGCCGCCGATGTCTTTGTGACGAGCATTGAACATCGTCGCGGTCAGCAGGACGACCTTGCTCTCGTTCTCCTCGATGTAGGCCTGGATCACGTCCCACGCCTTGCGCCCGCGCGTACGAAGGTTGTGCGACTCGTCCACAAGTACGAGCTTGTAGCGCCTCAGCTCGGGGAGCTCACGGCGGACCATACTGAGACTCACCACCTTTCCCGGGATGTGGAAGCGGTGCAGGTGTTCCTCCCACATCTGCGTGAGGTTCTTCGGAGCGATGACGAGGACGCTCTCGCCAACCGTGGCGGCAATGGCGGTGCCGGTCAGAGTCTTGCCAAGACCGACGACATCACCGATTACGGCGATGCCCTTCCGCTCCAGCAGCTTCGTCGCCACTTGAACGGCGCTTATCTGATGCGGCAAGAGCACCCGCTTCACTTCAGATGGGATGTCGAGCGTGAGCCCCTCTCGAGCATCGCGCGAAAGCTCATATGCCAGGCGGAGGTAGACGTGATACGGCAACGGCTGGTCTTCTCGTATCCAGGACTGCTCGAGAACGTCGATCAGTTCGTATGTCACGTCAATCGAGAAGTTATCGTCCCAGCGGGCGTCAAACCAGTCGGCCAGCTCCTTTGTCACCTGGATATCGGTCTCTTCTAGACTCAGCTCGCCTTGCTTGCCAAGTCCCGCAGCAGTGAAATTCGAAGACCCCACGATGCCGTGGCGGAAGCCGGCGGGCCCCGCAGGCAAGTGAGCCACGTAGAGTTTCGCGTGCAACTGCTCGCGAGCCGCGAATTTCACCTTGAGCAACCCGAGTTCCAGATCCTTACGAAGCTGGCGCAGCCCTGCCTCATCAACCTTCGTCGGAATGCCCCAGATGAGTTGCTGCGCGAATCCCAGCACAGCTTCCTGCGACCGTGCAACCGCCGTCTGCAGGTCGACAGGCTTGTAGCCACCTTCCAGCGCTTGCCGGAGCGCGTGGTCCGGAGCAACTGCCATCCCGACGAGCAACCGAACAGGCGGCCGCGATCCGTCTCCTTCCTTCATCTCCCCAATCGCGTCTCGCAGCTGTCGCCAGCCGCGGAGGTTGAAGTAGCCGACGCACGCGTCGAAGGCGCTGGCATGCGGAAGTATCTCGCTTAGGGCCGCGGAGAGCGTGTTCTCTCCGTTGTCGACAATCTTGCTCATTCGCTTAGTCCTTTCAAGCCAAGGTGTCCGGAGAACCACTCCCGGGGTGACACCGTCGCGACGCGCTCAATCCCGTCGGCATCGCCGAGTGCCACGACATCGCCGTAGGTGGTCACACGCAATGTGGTCCCCGCTGGTAGTTGTCCGGCGAAGGCTGGCCGCAGGTGTTGACCCGAATCGAGGTCGACGATCTCGCCTCGGTCGACGCTGTAGAAGTGCGGCGTGAAGAACCCGCGCGCGATGTCTAGTTCGGGGTCGGGTCCCAGATAGCCGAGGAGTCGCGGCACCGCACCGATGTAGCCGCCGACGGCGCCGTCGTCGTCGATCCACAGCGCTCGACCGCGGGGCTCGACCGCCGTCCAGGCCCGCGCCTTCTCGGCGAAATCGCCGGTGACTCTTGACCGTACCGATTCCATCGACTCGGGATGCACGACATCACCTGCCCGCGTGATTCGGTACCGCAGCTCGGGGATCGGTCCCACCCACGTGCCCCCGATGCTCGGGCGAGGCATGTCATCAGGCACAGCAATCGCCCGTGACTGGCCCTCGGGCGCGGGGGTCGGGGCCACACTCGGCACGGCATCGGCCGGGTAGCGTCCGGTGCGGAGCTGCTCCAGCCGCTCGACAAGCACGTCGATGCGCTTGCTGATGTGCATGCCGCTGGACTGGACGAAGGCGCGCACGACCTTCGCAGCCTCGACGAGCTGGGCTGCCGTCGGGTCCTCGCCGAAGTGGAACCAGGTGTTCCTCGTTGCGAGGATCTTCCTCGCGGCAGCGATCCGTTGGAACTCCGAACCGAGCACGCCGAGATACGGCGAATCCTGCTCGTGCACGTAGTCCCGCAGCACGACGCCCGGGTCCTGGGGATCGAACCGGTGGGTCGGTCGCCAGTTCTTCGGGTCCGAATGCTTCAACTCGCTGATCCGTGCTGCGAACCATTGCGAGCCGAGCTCCTCCTTGAGCGCGAAGTGGCACGTGACGTAGAGGTCCCACCCGAACGCACGCATGAGCGTGAAGTAGCCCTTGATCAGCTCGCCCGGGGTCTCATCCTCGGGCAGCTCGATCGTGACGTCGATCCCGCTCACGCGTTCGGGCCTTCGGCGACCGCTTTGCCGTAGCCCGTCATGATCGGCACCACCCGAGTCAGCGCGTAAATCGCGAACAGGGCGCTCGGATCGGCGAGCGAAACCTCGACCGCTGGCTCGGCCTTGAACCTCGTCGCCGCTGGCAGCAGCACGCCGTATGCGCCGGTGCGGGTCGCGCCGAGCGCGGCAAGCGTCGCCTGCGCGTCGCCACCCGCCCACGCGTCGATCTGCGGCCAATCCACGACGGCGCTCGTCGCACGGCCGGCCCCTCCGTACCTGAGCGCGCGGATGCGGGCCACAACCTTGCCGTCGATCAGCTTCGGCGAAATCGTGCCTGCGTCCTCCAGCCGCTGGTAGTCCGCGGGGCCGCTGAGCAGCTCCGCGTAGCCAAGCGACACCTCGTCGAGCTCCTCCCATCGCACAAGCGAGACCTGCGCGCGAAGCCCGTCGTCCGCCTTCAGGTTCGCCAGCAAGGCTCGCGCCGGGCGCTCTTGCCTGTCGCCACGCCACTCACTCGGCGGCACGAGCGCGACAGCGTGCTCGCCGTCCAGGATCTTAACCGTGACTGGCCCGACCACGAAGCTGCTCACTCGCGCTCTCCATCGCTCGTCTGGTGGCACCGTCGACGGAGGCATCGCGCCTGAGGGCGCCGCGATCGTCGCTGGGGAACGACCGAGAAGACGCACTCCGTTGCGGCCTTCGCTCACCCTATCGACAGTAGGTGACGGGACTCGCTCAACGCCGCGCCCCGAGCACGGCCGTGTCTTGTCAGTGGTTACGGCGATGCTGACCGGAGACACCGGCCAACCGTCGGAAGAGCAACCACGGCTCCGTAAAAAATTAATCCACGATTAGCTTGACAGTTCAGCAGCAAGCGGCTTATCTTGGAGCTAACATCTTCTGAACGGAGTAAGATCCTATGACCGAACTTCAGCTCTCTGGCTACGAGTCCAGCAAGCAGCTCGTCGCTCAGCGCTATCACCGCGACGGCAAGTCCGTCTTCGTCATCGCCCTGCCCATCCACCTCGTCCCCACTCACCTGCCCATGCCGAACCCTGACGAGCCCTTCGAGGGCAATCGCACGGTCAACGTGTCGCACGCGGTCAAGTTTGGCGAGTACTGGAGAGACAACCGACTGTGGGCTGCCCCGCCGCTGCTGATGGACACGATGTACCCGCTGTCCCAGAGCTTCGAGAAGCAGTTCGGGGCAGGCGGCGTTGAGTTCGGCATCATCTCGCTGCCGCACAACTCGAAGGATGAGCTGCAAATTCTCGACGGGCAGCACCGCATCTTCGGCTGGGCAGATGCGCTCCGCAAGGTGCAGGGCGATCTGACCGAGGTCCGCGAGCAGCTGCAACTCGCGAAGCGCAACGAGGACCAGACCGCGGTCAACCTGTGGAGCGCCAAGCTCGCCAAGCTCGCCGATGAGCTGGAGCGGTCAAGGAGCGAGTACGTGACGCTCGAGGTCTGGGAGGGCATGACACGCGAGGAGCACAAGCAGGCCTTCCACGACATCGCCGTCAACGCGAAGGGCATCACGAAGTCCGTCACGATGCGGTTCGACACACGTCAGATGCTCAATCGCATCGCGCAGACGCTCACCGAGTCGCACGATCTGCTCACGGATCGGGTCGAGCTCGACACGGACACGACTCGTGGCAGCAATCCGAACTGGCTCTCCGGCAAGGCTGTCGTGGACATCGTTCGAAGCGCCGTGCTCGGCGTCGAAGGCCGCATGACCAAGGCGCGCGAGAACTCCTTCAAGGAGACGCCGATCCAGCAGATCGCCGACAAGTTCTTCGATCTGCTGCTCGAGACGTTCACGCCGCTGCGCGAGCTCTCCGACGAGACGGTCTCCGCGCAGGAGCTTCGAACAGCGAGCCTGCTCGGATCCTCCACCATCATCAGGGTCCTCGCTGGCGCATTCCACCTGGTGGCCGTGAACAACGAGGACATGGACAAGCCGTTCGTCACGACCGCCGGCTTCGACAAGATGAAGTCGCTGTTCAAGGCGCTTGACGTCGAGATGGGTCTTCCCATCAACGACGGCTGGTTCGCGACGGGCGTCTTCGCAGACAAGGAGAGCAAGGCGCCCAGCTCGCGCTCCCAGGATCTCCGGAAGCTGTCGGCGACGATCGCCCACTGGGCCGAGGCTGGCCTCTGGGCCGTGCCGCCGGCATCCGACTGACCGGTTGCTGGTGAGCGATGCGCGTGGCGCTCGCCAGCAACCACCCGTATCGCGAGCGCGCAACCCACTCTTCGTGACCAGCACGAAGACCCAGAGACGATGAATCGCATCTTCACGAAGGAGCACTCCATGGCACGAGACCAAGACGCGCGCGACGAGCGCAACCGGAGCATCGTCGCGCGATACGCCGACGGGGCGACGCTGCAGGAGATCGGCGACGACGTCGGGTTAACCCGCGAGGCCATCCGGCTTATCGTTCGCAAGGTCGGCGGCGCCAACGCCGAGGCTTCGCGGGCTGCTCGTCAGGCCGCGAAGGAAGCAGCTGTCCGTGCCCGCCGGGAAGACTTCCTCCAGTCGTTCGGCGACGTCGCGAAGGACCTCGCCGACCTTGGCTTCACTCGCGCCGCGACAGTCGACCGGCTGGCGATCATGTATCCCGCGCTGGAGCGGGAAGTCGCGGACGATGCCTTGAAGTCCTCGAGCCTCGTGTTCAACTATGACAACGAGACAGACAACTTCTCCAGCACGGCCCTTGAAGCCGGGATCTGGTACCTGCTCGGCTCGGAGTTGCGCCTGCGGCCCGACCACGCTTGGGGTGCCGTTCACCTGCCGCAGGCGCTGTTCGGGGAGCTCGCCATCCACCTCGCCGCGGCGACCGTGAGCGCGGAAGACCTCGCGACCATCCTGGGTATCGTCGCTGCGGCGCAGCGTGCGGCGCTCCACGATCCCTCACTCACGATCACAGGCAGCCGCTACAACGAGCTGCGCGGCGAGCTCCTTGACGCAATGGGGCTCGAGTCAGCGAAGGGCGCGAGGCCTTGGCCGCCCACTCGTCAGACGATCATGGCTCGGTACGGCGGATGGAGCGATGCGCTGGCGTCGATGGGTCTGGCGATCGCAGACCGAGGTCGCCCGAAGGGCATGCTCGTCTTTGACGACGAGGAGTACCAGCGGGCCGCCTCGGAGTTCGTCGCAGCTGCCGCCGCGAACGGCACCGACCCGACGCACGCGCACTACGGTCTCTGGGTCAAGGAAGAAGCACTCCGCAGTATCCGCCGACCCTCCCCTGCGTCCCTCCGCAACTACTACGGGGGCTGGCTGAACGCGGTTCGTGCCGCTCGCCCAGCTGCCGACAAGCACGACGTCAATGCTGCCTAAACCGCTAGCGCTGATTCACCATCAGACATCCCCAGGAGGACACCATGGCTGACGCCAACTACACCGCCCTGCACATCGTGCTCGACCGCTCGGGCTCGATGAGCAGCATCCGCGACGACATGGTCGGCGCGCTCGAGCACATGCTGAAGGAACAGGCCGCTCAGCCGGGACTGCTGACCGTCGACGTCGTCACCTTCGACAACGAGCTCGAGCACACCCACGCGTGGGCCGCGCCCGAGGACGTCACGATCGAGCTCCAGCCGCGCGGCGGCACGGCCCTCTACGACGCGGTCGGCACCGTCATCAACGGCTTCGACCAGCGCATCGAGGCGCTGCCGGAGCACGCGAGGCCAGGGAACGTGCAGGTCGTGATCGTCACCGACGGCTACGACAACCAGAGCCGCGAGTACAACTCCGATATCGTGCAGTCCCTCGTGCAGCGGCAGCGCGACAGGGGCTGGGAGTTCACCTTCCTCGGCGCCGACCAGGATGCGGCGCTGACCGCGAAGGGCCTCGGCATCGACGCCGCCAGCGCGATCACGTTCACGCGCGACCGCGGCAACATCGACGCCAGCATCAACATGACGAGCACGCTGCTCACGCAGACGCGGCGGCGGGCGCCACGCGCGCCGAAGACGCCGCCGACGGGTGCCGACACGAAGCAGCAGGGATCGCCCTCGGTCTGACAGCCAGCGGCCTCCGGATTAGCGCAGCGCCGCGGCGCCCGTCGCGGCGCGCTGCGCTGGCTGCACCATCCACGAGAGGAAGGGGACGACGGCAGTGTCGCTCCTGTGCCCAATCGCGGCCCTCGCATTGAAGGCAGGCCGCGCAGCAGCACACCAACATGATGGGTGTCGCGACGATTTGTGGAGGCCCTCGGACTTGGTCGCTCTAAGCTCATGACATCGCCGTCAGCCGACCACCGCTTTGCGCTGACTAAGGAAAGCAGGATTGATGGCTCAGGAAGCTTTCGGCCTAATGGCACCGCCGCTCACCCCGCGTGAGCTCTTCGACGGTTCGGTGCATTACGAGATCCCCCCATTTCAGAGGCCTTATGTCTGGGACGAAGACCGCCAGTGGGCGCCGCTCTGGGCCGACGTCGAACGCGTCGCCGCAAGTGTCGCCCAGTCGATGGTCGACGGGACCGATCCCTCGGTGCCACACCACTTTCTTGGCGCAGTAGTGTACGAGCGTAAGCCGCCGATCGTCGGAGACGTGACTCGATTTCCCGTCGTCGACGGCCAGCAGCGAATGACTACGATGCAGGTCTTGCTCGACGCCGTGCACCAAGTATTCGTCGACCGTGGCCACGCCGACATGGCGGAAGACCTCGCGCGACTCGTTACCAACTCCGGATCGAAGCACAGAAACAAGCCTGAGCGGTTCAAGCTGTGGCCGTCGCGCCCCGACCGCGCTGGATTCGAGCGCGCGATGGATCCCGAGTCGGGCCCCGCAATGGAACACCGCCTTCTGGATGCGCATTCGTTCTTCCGAGCGGAAGCATCCGCCTTCCTTGAAGGAGCCCCTGACCTGGACGGAAACCGCCCTCCCGGGGACGAACTGCAACGCGTCGAAGCGCTCAGCTCAGCCCTGCAAGATCGACTTGTGGTTGTCGCCATCAACCTCCCCTTCGGGGCAGACTCGCAAATAATCTTCGAGACGCTGAACGACCGGGGCATGCCGCTTTTGAAGGCCGACCTGATCCGCAACTGGGTTTTTCGGCGGGGCCAAGAGCTCGGCGGCGACACGGAGGAGTGGGCAGACAGCCACTGGGCGGAGTTCGATGATGAGTGGTGGAGGGAAGAGATCCAGCAGGGCCGTCAGACCCGGTCCCGGATCGACATATTCCTGCACTACTGGCTCACGATGCGAGAACGAGAAGAGGTGCCTTCGGAGCAGGTCTTCCGCGTTTTCAGCAATCACGCGCGGGGTCGCATGCACGACCTCTCGTCGGCAGAGGAGTTCTTGGTGGAGCTCACGAACGATGCAGACACCTTCCGGCGAGTGACCGAGGACGGTGTTGGAGCCATAGGCGCCTCGTTCTTCACCCGCGTGGTGGGTGTGATGGAGCAAGGCTCGACGACTCCGCTCCTGCTCTGGTTGCTCTCGAAGAACCACGCCGTGCCCGAGCTCCAGATCCGGATTGGTCTCGACGCGCTCGAGAGTTGGGTGATCCGCCGATCCCTGCTCAAGATGACCATGAAGGACGTCAACAAGTTCATGGTGTCGATTTTGAAGGCGATCGACCCCGAGTCTGCCGACTCCGTCGGCGAGCTGATTCGCTCCGTCTTGTCGCGCCAGAGCGCGGACGCGCGAGCTTGGCCGACCGATGAGCAGATGCTGCAGCGCCTGCCCGCACAATCGCTGTGGGGAAGCGTGCGACAGAGCCGACTGAGGGAAGTCATCTGGGCGGTCGAGGAGCACCTTCGTAACCTGAAAACCGAATCACTGCCGCAGCCCGCCCACCTCGAATTGGAGCACATCCTGCCGCGGGGTTGGCGCGAGCATTGGAACACGCGACCGGAACTCGACCGTGAGGCCGTGGAACGCCGTCACGCCGTCATCCACACGATCGGCAACCTCACCCTGGTGACAAAGCACCTCAACATCGAGCTTTCAAACCGTCCCTGGACTGACGCCGCCGCCGGGGGCCTTTCCAAGGGAGGTGAGGCCGGAAAGGGCAAGCGCACCCTTCTGCACGACTACAGCCTGCTGCTCCTTTCCAAGGAACTGGTGCAGGAGCACCCGGACGAGTGGACCGAGACTGCGATTGCGACACGGGGCGAGCGCATGACACGTCGCATCTGCGACGTCTGGCCTGGGCCGGACGAAGAGCTGACCCGCTAAGGAGCGTGGCGATTCGTCCCGACGAGGTGACGCCGACTGCACGAAGGACTTTCTGCAGGTACCTCCGCCGGGCGAGCGCGTCAGCCGAAGTCGAGGTCTGTAGAGTAGGTGTTGACCGAGCGCGCCAGCTCGATCGCGGGGGCGGGCACCTGCACAACCGCGACGCCCGGCTCGGCTTCGAGCAGCACCGCGTTGTGCCCGAACGGCGTCGCGATGCAGCTGCGGCCGGTGAAGCCAGGCCCGCACTGGTTCGCGTAGGCGATCGCCACGCCGTTGTCGAGCGCGCGTGCCGGAACCTGCAGCGTCGAGATCTGCGTTGCCGAGTAGTGCCACGCGTCGCCGAGCCCCTCGACGCCCTCCTCGACCGTCGGCACCGCCGTCGGCACCAGCAGGATGTCGGCGCCCGCGACCGACATCGAGCGGGCGAACTCAGGGAACTCGACGTCGTAGCAGATGCCCACACCCCAGTTCGTGCCGCGCCACGTGACGGGATCGCCGTAGGCGGCGGCCGGCGTCATCCACTGCTGCTCCACCCCTCCGAAGAGGTGGCGCTTGCGCACGCGTGAAAGCTCCTCGCCGTCCGGCGAGAAGAACGAGGCGGCGATGTGATGTGCGGTGCCCACCGTGTCGACTGAGGATGCGACGAGCCCGATCCGATGCTCGATCGCGAGCGCGGCCAGCGCATCCCGGATCGCGACACCGTCGTGCTGCCACGCGCGGTCGGGCGCGTAGCCGGTCGCGAAGAGCTCGGGGGTCACGACCACGTCGGCGCCCTGCTCCGCGGCCGACGCGATCAGCCCCGAGAGCGTCGAGAGGTTATGGTCGACGTCGTCGATGACGGCGGCCCCTTGCGCCACCGCGATGGCATGCGTCCGGTCCTCGCTCATGCGTCCCATCCTCGTCCACCATCGGGCCCTCTACACCGCCGATACCGCTCTGTATTGACGCGCATGCCGACCGTGCCCCAGTATGACGCTAAACCAAATCCGATTGGGTTTAGCGTCGCGATGGCGACGCGGTCCCTCAGTACGGCGAAGGAGCCGACGATGACCCCCACTCCCCAGAGCCAGACCGACGAGGCCCGCGGCCCGTCGTTCGAGCGCGAGATGATCGCCGCCGGCACCGACCCGGCCGTCGCGGCCGAGCTCGAGCGCCGCATCGAGATAGTCGAGCGCGAAGAGCTGCACGACGAGTCGCGAAAGCCGTTCTCGGGCCGCGAGCTCGCTGTCTACGTCGCGGTGTCGGTCGTCGCCGTCGTCATCGGCGCCCTGGTGGTGCTCCTGTGAGCGCGCGACCGCCCGTCTCGGACGCCAAGCTCGCCAAGGAGCACGTCTTCGGCACCCTCCCGCTGCTGAAGCAGGAGCGCAGCTGGAGCGCGCTCGACTTCACCTGGGTCAACACCGCCCTCGCGATCGCGACCTGGGCGTTCCTCGTCGGCGGGTCGACGGCGCTGCTCGTCGGCTTCGAGGCCGGCATCGCCGCGATGCTCATCGGCAACGCGATCGGCCTCTGCTTCATGGTGCTCGCCTCGGTCGTCGCCTCGCAGCGCTGGGGATCGGAGCAGTACATGCTGCTGCGCGGCGCCTTCGGCGTCGTCGGCGTCGGCGCCCTCGTCTTCACCGTCATCCTCATCACCGAGATGGGATGGTCGTCGCTGCTCGCCGTCATGGCCGGCCGCGCGACGAGCCAGGTCGCCTCGACCGTGGCAGGCACCGACCTCGGGCAGTACGGCCCGGTCGTCACGATCGGCGGTCTCGTCGCCATCGCGATCGCCTGGTGGGTGCTCTCGCGCGGCCCCGTCACGATCGGCCGATTCAACGCGATCATCGCCCCTGGGCTCGCCGTCATCACCGTCGTCATGATGGTGTTCCTCGTCATCAACACGTCGTGGGAGGAGCTGTTCACGGCCGCCCCGCTCGCGCCGTTCGACGACGAGACGCTCAACTTCATGGTGGCCGTCGAGTTCAACGTCGGCGTCGGCGTCTCCTGGTACCCGGTCATGGGCTCGCTCGCCCGCATGACCCGCACCCGCAGGGCGGCCGTCTGGCCCGCGTACGGCGGCCTGCTCATCGCAACGCTCGTCGCGCAGGTCGTCGGCATGGCCGCCGCGCTCACGCTCGGCGACTCCGACCCGACCGTCTGGATGGTGCCGTTCGGCGGCGCGGTGCTGGGCGTCGCGGTGCTGATCTTCATCGCCTTCGCGAACATCACGTCCATGTCGTCGATCGTCTACTCGACGATCCTCGCCATCCGACAGTCGTCGGGCGGCCTGCTCGCGAAGGTGCCGTGGAAGGTGCTGACCGCCTCGTTCTTCGTGCTGCCGGCGATCATGACCTTCTTCCCGCAGTTCATGTACGAGCAGTTCATCATCTTCGTGTCGGTCTCGGGCGCCTTCCTCGCCGCGCTCTGCGGTGTCGCGCTCGCCGACTACTTCATCGTCCGCAAGCAGCGCATCGACCTGCGCGAGATGCACCTCGGCCAGCGCGGCACGATGTACGCCTACCCGGCCGGCGTGAACTGGGCGGGCGTCATCGCCCTGCTGCTCGGCGCCGCGTTCTACCTCTGGCTCTACAACCCGATCACGCTCGAGACGCAGGCCGCGTTCTCGGTGATCACCGCGAGCCTGCCGGCGGCGATCGTCGCGGCGGTCGCGTACCTGCTGCTCACCCGCCTGCTCCACCATAAGCGCGACTTCACGAAGGCAAGCTGACATGACGACCACCCGAGCCGCCGTCTACGACGGCAGCGCGACCCTCCACATCCGCGAGGTCACGCTCCGAGACCCCGGCCCCGGCGAGGTGCTCGTGCGCATCGGCGCGTCGGGCGTGTGCGGCTCCGACCGGCACGTGCTCGACGGCGACTGGCAGATGCCGCAGCCGACGATCATGGGCCACGAGGGCGCGGGCGTCGTGGAAGCGGTCGGCAAGGGCGTGCGCAGCCTCGAGCCGGGCGACCACGTGATCATGACGTGGTTCTACCCGTGCGGCGTCTGCACGAGCTGCCGCGAGGGCCGCACGTGGGTGTGCACCGGCTCGGGCTCGGAGGCGTGCGTGCTGCCGGATGGGTCGACACCGATGACGCTCGACGGCGCGACCGCCTATCCCTACCTCGCGGTCGGATCGATGAGCGAGCGCGTCGTCGTGGCCGAGCAGGCGGCCATCAAGGTGCCGAAGGAGGTGCCGTTCGACGTTGCGGCGCTCATCGGCTGCTCGATCGCCACCGGGTTCGGCGCGGTCGTCAACGACGCGCAGCTGAAGGCGGGCCGCTCCGCGCTCGTGATCGGCGCAGGCGGCGTGGGCATCAGCATCATCATGGGCCTCGCCCTGGCGGGTGCCAGCCCGATCATCGTGGCCGACGTGACGGATGCGTCGCTCGAGCTCGCGCGCGAGTTCGGTGCGACGCACACCGTGCGGTCGGATGCGTCGCTGGCCGCCAAGGTGCATCAGCTCGTGCCGGGGGGCGTCGACTTCGCCTTCGAGGCGATCGGCCGGCCCGACACGATCGCGGTCATGCCCGAGACGCTGAAGCGCGGCGGGACTGCGGTGATCGTCGGACTGCCGCCGCAGGACCGGCCGGTGCCGATCGACGCGCTCGCGCTCGCGGAGGAGGGCAAGTCGCTGCTCGGCTCGAACTACGGCTCGACCGTGCCGGCGCGCGACTTCCCGATGCTCGCGCAGCTGTACCTCGCCGGGCGGCTGCCGATCGACCGGCTCATCACGAACCGGGTCTCGCTCGACGAAGTGAACGACGCCTTCGACCTCATGCGGTCGGGCGCGCGCGGGCGAAGCGTCATCATGTTCTGAGCCCCCAGCGACCGAACGGAGCCTCGTGGCCAGGCCGAAGCACAGCATCCTCTCGCCACAGCTGATCGCGGCAGCAGCGCTTCGGCTGGTCGCGAAGCACGGCGACTTCACCATCCCGGGCGTCGCCGCGGCGCTCGGCGTGCACCCGTCGTCGCTGTACCACCACCTGCCGGGCGGGCGGCTGGCGATCGTGCACCGGATGCGCGAGGAGCTGTACGCCGACATCGATCTCGGGCCGGCGCTCGACGCGTCGACGCCGGCGCTCGAACGGCTACGACTGTGGATGCGGGCGTACCGGGCGGCGACCGCCCGCGTGCCGGCGGTCGTGCCGGTGCTGGTCGGCGCGCCCGTCGAGGACCTCCGGACGCTCGAGATCTACGAAGCGCTGTTCGTTATCCTGCGGGATGCGGGGGTGGCGGTCGAGCAGCGCGTCGCGTGCTCGGCGATGGTCGATGCTCTGGTGCTCGGCTCGGCGGTCGACGCAGGGTCGCCCGCGCCGCTGTGGCGGATCGATGGGCACGAGCTGCCGGAGCTGCGGGACGTCGCTGCGGCTGGGGATGATGCGAAGCGAGCGCTCGCAGGGTTCGAGCTCGGCGTGGAAGCGGTCGTGGTCGCGGTGAGTCAGCTCGCCGCGAGTGAGCGCGTCACAACTCCAGGGCCAACCTGATGGTCTCTCTGGCACTGAGGTAGGCGGCTCCGCCGTCGACCCCGATTGCGGGAACCCTGAGCACGGGCGGGTAGCCCATCAGCGGCGTGACGAGATCGCGGAGCGCGTCGTTGTACGCACGCTGCGCACGCCGACCCCCGGGCCAATCGAAGCAGGCGGCGTGCTTGTTTGCCCAGCTCCGGGCCGCACGCTCCGCGTGCGCGAGACATCTCGCCTCAACGAGCGGAACCGAGAACGCAGCGGGATGGTCCGAGGGATAGAACTCCAAGGTGCGCAATCGGTCACTGGTGTGGTGCTGGACTTCGTCGACTTCGATGAAGGTTCGGCTCGGCGCATGGAACCAGTCGCCCCGGATGGCCTGCGACGTCTTCCGCGATTGGCATTCCGCATCGCCGCCGAGCGCTACGAACATGTGGTGAAGGATCTCCGCAACGCCGCTCGCGGCGGGAGGCAAGCCGAAGTGCCCCCGCCGAGTGATCCATGGCGGTGCCGCGCGTTCAAGGACGATGCCGTCAGCGAGGGCGGCCTCGCGGAACTCTCGCTCTGTGTCCCCTGCTGGCATGGGAGCCTCCTCCCAGCTCAGTGTGCCAGCGGACGTTGCAGGCGGGCGTCTGCGGTGCTGCTCGGTATGTGATCGGGGCGGTTCGCAGACGACGATTGGCCGGCGGCGTCGCGACCGCAGCAGGGCTGTTGGACGCAGTGCTCGCACATCTCAGGCAACCGCAGGTTTCACGCGCGGTTCAGCTCAGCACTCCGCTCACGTCCGCGCGCACGCGTCGAAGCTCCAACTCGAGCCCACGCGCCTCTGCGGGGGTCAGCGGCCAGCGAGCAGACGGGCCGTCAAGCCCGAACTCGGGCGCACTGACAATCGGAGCGAGTGGAACCCGAGCAGGAATGGGTTCCTCGAATCGGACCACGCGCTTGGGCGCGACCCGATCGGCACGCGGTCTCGGGTCATGCGTCGGCGCCCCGGGCGCGACGATGTAGCCCCGCGCGAGGTCACCGTGCACCAGCAGCCGCGCATCCTCAGTGGCCCAGAGCCATGCGAGCCAGCCGCAGAAGATGCCGTCGACCTCGTCCTCGATGAGGTTCAGTTCGCCGTGCTTCGAAGCCTTAGCGGCGCGCTGGCGGATCTCCCACCAGCGCGGCACATCCGTGACGGCGAGCGAGTCCTCCCCCTCGAGCAGATCGAGGAGCCGCGCGAACTGCTCCTTCCGGTGGTCGAAGGCGTACTTGGTCTTGTGCTTGTACTTCAGGATCAGGTCGAGCTCCCACAGCCCGACCATCGCCGGATGCGGATACACCTCGATCGCGACGGCGGTGCGAGCGGCCGGGTCGAGTGGGAGTCCGAACCGATCGGCGAGCACCGCTCCGCGAGGCGGGTTGAACTCAGGCTTGCCCAGGTTCGTCGAGTGGGGGCTCGCGTCGAAGCGCCCGAACGCCGCGTGGATGAGCGACTCGCAGTGCCTTCGCCCGGCCGGGTTCGTCACCACGAGCGGCGCGTCGATCGCGACGACGCCGAGCGATGGAGCGTGCGTCGCCATCCAGGCCACGATGTCGTCGTCGGTGCGCGCTCGCCCGGATGCGAGCAGCCGACCATCGGCCGAGACCGCGGCGAGGCCGGTCCAGTTCTTCTGACCCCACGCCAGGTCGATGCCGATGTGGACGGGTGCGTTGGTGGTCACATGCCGAACCTAGCCGTGTCGCGCAGGCAGCGACCGTCAGCCCGCCGACTTCCGCCGCTTCCGATGTCGCTCAGGCGGCGAGCGCTCCGCCGCAGTCCCGGCACGTGGCCGCTAGCGGGACGACCATGAAGCAGTGGGGACAGGTGGTCTCGCGCATCACGGCGGGAGGCGGCGCAGCCGGGGCGGCGGCCGCACGGCTGCGGGCCGGCCGGGCAGGGCGGTCGGGGCGAGCGGGTGTCAGCGCGAGCACCGTCGGCGTGCCGCCGTTGGCCGGCATCGTCGCGCCGAAGAAGCGATAGCACTCGAGGCGGTCCTCGGCGGCGACCCGCTCACGCGTGCGCGCGTCGGTGCCAGCGGGAACGCCGGGATAGTCCTCGCTGATGCGGCGCTCGGCTGTCACGCACAGCGAGGTCAGTCGCGGTTCGCCGCGCTGCTCGGAGTCCGCGGCCACCGCACTGAGCACGCGGCCGATCCATTCCGCCGCCGGCTGATTCGTGGTGATGCCGCTGGTCGCCTGGATGCGACCGCTCAGATCTTCGTAGGTGATCCACGCGCCGTATTCGCCTGCGGTCTCGATGAGCACCTCGCGAGCAGCCGGCCACCATTGCCGGATGGCATCGGACTGCGAGACGTACTTGCCGTTCGCCAGCTCTGGCATGCGTGCTCCTCGGGGTCGACCATCAACCGTACCGACGATCGCGCGCACGGCACACGCGTACGAGCGGGCCCCGATGAGCGACGGCCACGAGTACGCCCTGGCGCCCTGGTCCGGGGATCAGCCGATGACGCCGTCACCCTCGTACCCGACGACCTCGCGGTTCTCGAGCATCGGGATGATCTGCATCTTGCCGATCGACAGGAAGTGGGCGCTCTCGCGGTGCGCGGTGAACGCATCCGCGTCGACGTACACCTCGACGATCGTGAACACGTTCGGCCGCTCGAGGTCGCGTGAGACCGTGTAGGAGATGTTGCCCTCCTCCTTGCGGCTCTCCTCGGCCAGGTATGGCAACCGCTCGGCGACCCGGTCCGCCGTCTCGGGCTTGGCGATGTAGGTCGCGATGGCGACGTAGTGCTCGTTCGACTCAGCCATGCCTGCACGGTAGCGCGAGCGCCCGCCTCGAATCCGAGAGTGGGCGCCCGCACCGTGCCGAAGCGAGCCCTAGTCCCGAGCCGTCTCCCCCATCGTCGGCGCCGGCGTCTCGAACGCCGCGTGGGTGGCGTGCGTGCGGTAGTCGGTGTACATGTACGGGTTGTCGAGCACCTTGGTCTCGGGGATCTCCGGGTTCATGCCCGCCGCCCACTGCTCCTCGCCGAGCGTCGAGCGCAAGTGCTCGACGGTGTCCTCGAGCTTCGCGCGCAGCGGTGCGAGGTCGACGCCCACGAGCTTGCCGTCGTACTTCTTCGCGTCGCCGTTCACGAGCACGGTGTGCACGTCGCCGCGGCTCGCCTGCATCGCGATGTGGCCGTAGACGTTCACGATCGGGAACATCGTCGGCGAGTGGTCGTTCTTCAGCAGCACGACGTCGGCGAGGCGGCCCTTCGCGAGCGCGCCGAGCTCCGAGTCACGGCCGATCGCCTTCGCACCGCCGCGCGTCGCCCACTCGACGACGTGCTGCGAGCGCAGCCGGGAGTGCGTGACCGTCTCGCCCAGCTCGTGCGCGCTCAGGTGCTCCCACGAGCGGTCGGCGCCGAGCGTCGTGCGCATCGCCGAGAACAGGTCGGCGCTGAACCACACGCTCGTGTCGACCGAGAGGGAGACGGGGATGTCGTGCTCGCGCAGGGCGTGCGATGGCGGGTAGCCCTGGCCGCAGCTCTGCTCGCTCTCGGTCGAGAGCGAGACGATGCCGCCCGTCGCCGCGATGCGCTGGTACGAGTCCTGGCTGAGCGTCGCCGCGTGCACGTAGACCGTGCCCGGCTCCATGTAGCCGTGCTCGTGCATGAGCCGCACGCCGTCGTCGTTCGTCGCTCCCCACACGCCCGCGTGCGTGGTGACGCGCACGTCGAGCTCGCGCGCCACCTCGAAGGCCGCCTTCTCGGGGAAGGCCGGGTCGCCGGTGACGTCGAACGCGAGCTGCACGCCCGCGAGCCGCGGGTCGCGGATGGCGGCCTCGACCGTGCGGCGGTAGGCGGGGTCGGCCGTCCACTCCCACGGGCCGGCGAAGATGTTGCCGAAGCCCATGACGTAGCGCCCCGGCGACGTGACGAGCGCGTCGATCGCGGCCTCCGCGTGCTCGATCGTCTGCAGCCCGTGCGACCAGTCGACGGTCGTGGTGATGCCCGACTCGATCGCGTCGAGGGTGCTGAGCGCGTTGCCGGCCCAGGTGTCCTGCGGCCGGAAGGCGCGGCCGTGCTCGAGGTAGTACCAGACGAAGTACTGCGTGAGCGTCCAGTCGGAGCCGTACGCGCGCATCGCCGTCTGCCACATGTGGCGGTGCGAGTCGATCATCCCGGGCATGACGATGCCGCCCGCCGCGTCGATCTCGAAGGTGCCGTCGGGCACGGTGAGCGACGGCCCGATCTCGGCGATCCTCCCGTCGACGACGAGCACGTCGGCCTTGTCGTGCACGGTGTGCGCGTCGTCCATCGTGACGACCGTGCCGTTCCGGAAGACGATCGGGCGGCCGGGCTCGGGCGCCTCTCCCGTCGGTCGGGGCGCTGCCCCTGTGGTGTCGGTCATCGCGTGCTCCTCGTCGAGTCTGCGTGTGGTGGGGGTACTGCGTGGTGTGACTGGTGGTGGGATGCGCGAGTCAGCACTCGACGCCGGGATAGTCCTTCCCGAGCCAGTGCTCGAGCTTCTTCGCGTACTCGCGCTGGAACGCGAGCGGCCCGCTGCGGGCCATGTAGTCCTCCTCGTAGACGCCGATGAAGATCGTCAGCGTGAGGAAGAAGTGCGCACCCATCTCGAAGAGCTGCACGTAGTCGTGCTCGACGAGCGCGAGCCGCTCGGCCGGCTCGAGGTGCAGCCACGTCGTGCGCTCCACGCGCTGCCCCTGCGAGCCGAGGTACGGCATGTAGTCGCGCTCCCAGCGGGCGACGAGCGCCTCCGGGTCGGCCTTGTAGGCGGCGAGCATCTCGGGGTCGCGGTCGACCTGGAAGAGGAACTTGTTGAGGGCGTACCTGCTCATGCCGACACCGCCTCGCGCGACTCGGCCGACGCATCCGCCGCCGCTGCCTGCTCACGCGGGTCGCCGTTCGGGTACCACGTCATGTACATCTCGCGCGTGTGATAGAGGTCGAGATCGTCGACGTACGCGGCCTTCTCGGGTCCAGCGATGCCGAGCATGAGGATGAGGTCGAGGAACCCGGGCGTCGCGTTGCCCGACTTCACCATCGACTCCCACGTGACGTTCTCGAGGATCGCCTCGATGTCGCCGGTCGCGAGCCACTCGATCGCCTGCAGGTCCCACTCGGGGTCGGGGCCGTGCTCGCCGAACATGCGCGGGCCGCCGAGCTCGAGGGAGAGGTGCCCCGAGCCGATCGCCGCGACGCGCTGGTCGCCCGGCCACGCGTCGATGACCTCGCGGATGGCCCGGCCCAGGTCGTAGAAGCGCTTCGGGCTGGGCAGCGGCGGGGCGAAGATGTTCGTGTAGATCGGCACGACCGGGAGGTCGGCCTGCGGCCGCGTCGTGATGATCGGGCAGATGATCGAGTGGTCGATCTTCAGCTCGCTCGAGACCGAGAAGTCGAAGCCGCGGTCGAGCAGCCCCTGCAGCATGTAGCTCGAGAACTCGACGTGCCCCTCGAGCTCGTACGTCGGCATGCTGAACTCGCGCACCTCGTTGTAGAAGGTCGCGTCGTAGCGCGGCTGCCGGCCGATGAGGAAGGTCGGGTAGTTGTCGTAGAAGAACTGGTGGAAGTGGTCGGAGCCGACCATGACGAGGATGTCGGGCTCGGCCGCCGTGAGCGTCTCGCGGTAGGCCTCGACCTTGGCCTTCCACTCCGCCGCCTGCGGCATCTGCTCCTCGACCGGCGTGAGCTCGGTCGCCTTGTAGAAGAAGGGGTGGTGCGTCGTCGCGAGCACCGCACTCAGGTGGGCCATGGGGTCTCTCCTTCGAGCGTCAGGCCTGGTCCGACGCGGACGCCGGAGGCACGTATCGGGCGTTGCGGTCGACCTCCATGTAGATGGAGGGGCCGACAGGATCCTGCTGCTCCTCGGCGAGGTGGCCGATGAGCCCGGCCGTGCGGGCCAGCAGGGCGAAGCCGCGGAGCAGCCCGATGGGCAGCCCTGCGTCGGCGAGGGATGCGCCGGCGACCCCGGCGCCGTTGAGCGGCAGCGTGCGGCCGAGCACCTCGGCGTGCACGCGGCCGATCGCCTCGAAGAGCGAGAGGTGCGGACCGAAGACCTCGGCCTCGCGGGCGATGCGGAACATCACGGGCGTGCGCGGGTCGCCGTTCTTGTGCACGGGGTGGCCGAGACCGGGCACCTTGCGCCCGCCCGTCTTCGCCGCGGTGACCGCGTCACGCGCGACCGCGTCCCAGCGCTCGTCGTCCCAGTCGGCGGTGTCGCCGAGCCCGGCGACGATCTCGTGCAGGAAGACGCCGGTGTCCTCGGTGACGCCGAGGAACCTCGAGCCGCCGCCGAGCAGCCCGGCCGCGATCGCGCCCTGGATCGACTCGGGCGCCGAGTAGTAGGTCATGCGCGCGGCGATCGCCGTGGGCGTGTAGCCGTGGTCGGCGAGCGAGACGAGCGCCGCCTCGAACACCCGCAGCTGACCGGCGGTCGGCCGGCGCTTGGTCGCGAGCCAGTAGGCGAGCTCGCCGAAGCTCACGTTGCCGAGCACCTCGGAGGCGAGGTCGAGCCCGAGCAGCTCGATCGTCTCGCTCGTGGAGGTGCCGATCCCGGTCGGGTAGGAGCGCTCGTCGGTCATCGGTCGTCTTCCTCTCGCTCGCGCAGCCACGCACGCACCTCGTCGCTCTGCTCGCCCAGGGTGGGCGGCGGCATCCGGTACTGCGGCTTAGAGCGCGAGAACGTGATGGCGTTGCGGATCATCGGCACGGCGCGGTCGCCCTCGCCGACGGTGATGATGGGGTCGAGCCCGAGCTTCTCGGCGAGCCGCACGCCGCCGTCGATCGTCTGGATGGGGCCGCACGCGATGCCGGCCGCGGTGAGCCGCTCGAACCACTCGTCGATCGTGCCCTGCTGCAGGGCCTCGACGAGCAGCGGCCGCAGCTCGTCGCGGTTGTGGTTGCGCGCATCCGTCGTGGTGAAGCGCTCGTCCTCGCCGACCTCGGGGATGCCGAGCGTCTCGACGAGCGTCGTGAACTGCCGGTCGGTGGCGGCGACGATGATGATGTCGCCGTCCTTGGCGGGCAGCGGCTCGTAGGGGAAGAGGCTCGGATGCGCGTTGCCCATCCGGTAGGGCACGGTGCCGCCCGCGACGTAGGTCGACGAGTGGTTCGCCATGCCGGCGAGCGCGGTGGAGAGCAGGTTGACCTCGACGTGCTGGCCCTCGCCCGTCGCGTCGCGGTGGCGGAGGGCGGTGAGGATGCCGATGACCGACTGCAGGCCGCTCATGATGTCGAACACGGAGACGCCCGAGCGGTAGGCGGGCCCGTCGGCGTCGCCCGTGAGGCTCATGAGGCCCGACATCGCCTGCACGATGAGGTCGTAGCCGGGGAGTCCCGCGCCGCCGGCGCTGCCGAAGCCGCTGATCGACGCGTAGACGACCGAGGGGTTGCTCGCCGCGACGCTCTCGTAGTCGAGGCCGAACTTCTCGAGCCCGCCGGGTTTGAAGTTCTCGATCACGATGTCGGCGCGACGCGCGAGCTCCTGCGCGAGCGCGCGGTCGTCGTCGTCGCGGAAGTCGAGCACGACGTCGCGCTTGTTGCGGTTGATGCCCAGGTAGTAGGTGGAGACGCCGTCACGCTCCGGCGGCCGCCATCCGCGGGTCTCGTCGCCCACGGGCGCCTCGACCTTGATGACGTCGGCGCCGAAGTCGCCGAGGATCTGCGTGGCGAAGGGGCCCGCGAGCACGCGGGAGAAGTCGGCGACCAGCAGACCGGCGAGGGGGCCGGTGGTGACCTCGCCCATCACGGCGCGAGCCTGCTCGGTGGCCTCGGGGATGGGAGCGCTCATGCCGCGACCCTACGCTTGTCGATCATCGTGCTGGAGTCGACGAACAGCATGAGCACCGCGCCCACGATCGAGACGCCGACGATCTGCAGGAGACCGGCGCCCGACCATCCGATGCCGCCCGCGAGTGCGCCGAAGGCGGTGCCCGAGAAGGCTGCGGCCACGTAGTAGGTGAGGACGAAGACGCCCTGGCCGCGGCCGACGCTCTCGGGGCGCACGGAGCGCTGCAGCGCGGTGGAGAAGTTGGTGAAGAGGCCGCCGGAGGCGAACGCGCCGATGAGGAACGACAGCACGTACTGCGCGACGGGTGCGGTGGCGATCGTGTACATCGGGAGGGCGACGAGCGCGGTGCCGGCGAAGCTGACCATGAGCACCCACTTCTGCGGGTAGCGGTCGCCGAACCAGCCGAAGAGCAGCGCGAGCATCGCGCCGAGGCCGCCCATCGCGACCGCGAGGCTCGACTGGCCCGGGTCGAAACCGAGGCTCTCGACGAGGTAGGTCGGGTAGAGCCCGAGGTAGCCGTAGAAGACCGTGCCCGCGAGCGCGGCACCGATGCCGAACACGATGACGTTGCGGTTGACGATCGCCGTGGGCATGTAGTCGAAGGCGCGGAGCTCGAGCGCGCCCGTGCGGCCGGCCTCGGCCTCGGACATCTCGCGCTTCACGAAGACGGCGATGAGGATGACCATCACGATGCCGAGCGCGGCGAACAGCAGGAACGGCGCCCGCCAGGTGCCCCACTCGGTGGCGAACGGCACGCCGATGAGCGGGCCGAGGAAGATACCGGCGCCGAACGCGACGCCGACGAAGCCGGCGGCGAACGCGCGGCGGTGGAAGAAGTAGGCACCGATGATCGCGTAGAGGGCGGTGGCCTGCACGCCCTCGCCGAGGCCGGACAGCAGGCGGTAGAGCGCCATGTCGACGAAGCCCGTCGACAGGGCGACGAGGCCCGTGCCCACCGAGAAGACGATGACGCTCACCATCATGACCGTCTTGCGCGACCAGCGGTCGACGAGGAAGCCGGCGGTGAAGCCCGCGATCGCGAGGCCGAGCGTGAAGCTCGTCGCGAGGAAGCCCGACTCGGTGAGGGAGAAGCCGAGCTCCTCGCGGATCTGCGGCAGCAGCGGGTAGAAGACCTGGCGGTCCATCGCGTTGAGCATCCAGGACGCGCAGAGGACGGCGAAGCCGACGGCGACGAGCACCGGAGTGACCTGCTTCGCCTTCGGGACGACTCCCTGAGGTGCTTCGACGGTGCCAGTCATGCGCGTTCTCCCTTGAACGGTGTCCGTGTAGCGGACAGATGCCCGCTGTGCGGTCGTCCACTGAGGGGTCACGCTAGCGGGCGCTCGAGCGCGTGTCAACGCGGCCGATCGCGGGCTCGGGAACACAGCTCGCGACGCGCTGCGCGCGATGATGCGCGGTGCCCGCCGGGCCCGCCTCTACGCGGAGGCGGCGGGGATGCGCGCGCGGAGCGCGTAGTCGACGCTGAGGTCGGATGCGGTGCGCAGCAGGTGCGGCAGGTGCTCCTCGGTGAGCCGTTCGATCGACGTCTCTGCCGCGTGCGCGTTCACGTTGAGCGCGGCGAAGACCGAGCCGTCCTCGCTGCGGATCGGCGCCGCGATCGACCGGATCGCCGGCGCGAGCTGCTGGTCGGACATCGCCCAGCCCTGTGCGCGCACGGTCGCGAGCACGTCGTCGAGCTCGGCCCGGGTCGGTGTCCACACGGGGGCGATGCCGGATCGGGAGGGCTCCTCGAGCACTGCGGTGACGACGTCGGGGTCCGCGTACGCGAGCAGCACCTTGCCGAGCGACGTCTGCGCCGCCGGGAATCGGGTCCCGACCGCCACCGAGAGCGTCACGAGCTTCGGCACAGCGACGCGCGCGACATAGACGACGTCCGAGCCGTCGAGCTGCGCGATCGACGACGACTCCCCCGTGCGCTCGACGAGCTGGCGCAGCCGCGGCATCGCGTTCGCCCAGAACTCCGAGCCTGTGAAGTAGGCCACGCCCAGCTCGAGCACGCGCGGCGTCAGCTCGAAGCGGCCGCCGTCGGTGACGACGTAGCCGATCTGCTGCAGCGTGATGAGGATGCGGCGCGCGGTCGGGCGCGCGAGCCCGGTGCGCTGCGCCACCTCGGCGAGCGTGAGCGACGGGGCGCCCTCGAAGCTGCGGACGACGTCGAAGCCGCGGGCGATCGCCTCGACGAAGTCGGGGCTCGTTCTCTCGCGCATCCGCGTGCCTTCCCTCCGGCCCCGCCGACTGCCGGGGGACGGCCCAGTGTAATCGGCGCCCATCCGGCCGCCCGGTTGACCGACGCGGCAGACGCGATTACTGTGCGGACAACTGTACGCATGCCGGTTGCGGCTGCGGGGACGGTGAGCTGGAGGCTCGGATGGACATCGATCTCGGACTGCTCGTGCTGCGGCTCGCGCTCGCGGCGCTGCTGGCCGGCCACGCGACCCAGAAGCTCTTCGGCTGGTTCCGCGGCCGAGGCATCCAGGGCACCGGCAAGCTCTTCGAGGCCGACGGCCTCCGCCCCGGCGCCGTGATGGTGACGTTCGCCGGGCTGTCGGAGCTCGGCGCCGCGACGCTGCTCGTGCTCGGCCTGGCGACGCCGCTCGCGAGCGCCATGGTGATCGGCGCGATGCTCGCCGCGATCTCGACGCTGTGGCCGAAGGGCCTGTGGGCGCACCTCGGCGGCTTCGAGGTGCCGCTCACCTACGCGATCATCGCGTTCGTGCTCGCCTGCACCGGCCCGGGCGGGATCGCGCTCGATGCGCTGCTGCCCTGGCAGCTGCACGGCCCCCTCTGGGCGCTCGGCGCCGCGGTGCTCGGCGTGCTGTGCGCGGCGCCGCTGCTCGCCATGGTCGTGCGGCACCGGAGGGCGACGGCGCAGGCCGGCTGACGTCGCTCGGCGCACCCGGGGGTCGAGGGCAGGACGTGTCACCCGCCCTCCGTAGGCTCGAGCTGCTAAGGAGGCGACGATGATCCTCGAGAACGGCGCGGTGCTGCTCACCGCGAGCGACCTGACCCGTGCCAGCGCATGCGAGTGGCAGGTGCTCACCACGCTCGACGCGAAGCAGGGCCGCCGCGAGCCGGTGCCCGACGAGGGCGACGCGATGCTCGACCGCACGGCGATGCTCGGCGATCGCCACGAGGAGGCGCTGCTCGCCGAACTCCGCACCCGCACCGACGTCGTCGAGATCCCCAAGGGGCTCGACGCCGAGGGGCGCTCGCTCGCGGTCGCACTGACGCGGCAGGCCGTCGACGACCGCGCCGGCGCGATCTTCCAGGCCGCCTTCGAGGTGGAGCGGTTCTTCGGCTACGCCGACTTCGTCGAGCTCGACAAGTCGGGCCACTACGTCGTCTCGGATGCGAAGCTCGCCCGCCGCGCGAAGGTCACGGCGCTGCTGCAGCTCGCCGCCTATGCCCGAGCGCTCCGCACGATGGGCGTGCCGGTCGCCGACGAGGTGCGGCTGCTGCTCGGCGACGGCAGCGTGAGCGTGCACCAGCTGCGCGACATCGAGCCGGTGCTGCTCGAGCGGCGGTCTCGGCTCGAGCAGATCGTCGACGAGCGCCTCGCGGCCGACACCGCGCTCGTCTGGGGCACCGCCGGCATCCTCGCGTGCGGCCAGTGCGCGGCGTGCGCCGAGCAGATCGCGCTGCACGACGACGTCTTCCAGGTCGCGGGCATCCGCAAGCAGCAGCGCGACCGGCTGCGCGCGGTCGGCATCGAGACGATGACGCAGCTGGCGGATGCGTCGGAGGGTCCGAAGGGCATGGCGGCGGCGACGTTCGCCGCACTGCAGCGGCAGGCGAGGTCGCAGCTGCGCTCGCGCGACGCATCCGTGCCTGTCGTCGACGTCGTGGACGACGCCGCCATCCGCGAGCTGCCGACGCCCTCGCCCGGCGATCTGTTCTTCGACTTCGAGGGCGACCCGCTCTGGCAGCACGGCGACTACTGGGGGCTCGACTACCTCTTCGGCGTGCGCGACACGGACGGCGAGTTCACCGGCTTCTGGGCGCACACGCTCGCCGAAGAGCAGCAGGCGCTCATCGACTTCCTCCGCTACGTCGACGAGCGTCGGCAGCGGCATCCCGACCTGCACATCTACCACTACGCCTCGTACGAGCGCACGCACCTGCTGAGCCTCGCCGCCCGCCACGGCGTCGGCGAGGAGCAGATCGACGACCTGCTGCGCGCCGGCGTGCTCGTCGACCTCTACCCGGTCGTGAAGCGCGCGCTGGTGATCGGCAGCGAGAGCTACTCGCTCAAGAAGCTCGAGCCGCTCTACATGCCGGGGTCGCGGATGGGCGAGGTCACCAACGCAGGCGACTCGATCGTGTGGTTCCAGCAGGCCACCGAGCTGCGGGAGGCGGGCGACGAGGCCGAGGCGGAGGAGCTCTTCCGGCAGATCGAGGACTACAACGCGTACGACGTGGAGTCGACGCACGGCCTGCGCGACTGGCTGCTGGAGCTCGTCGCAGAGCCCGCCGAGAGCGCGCCCGCTGGGGACGTGGCGACGCCGAAGGAGCTCTCCCCAGAGCGCGCCGAGGTGATCGCCGCGCGCGAGGCGCTCGTCGAGCGGCTGCTCGCGCCGGCGGGCGACGATCCCGCGCAGCGCACGCCCGACCAGATGGCGCTCGCGCTCGCCGCAGCCGCGGTCGGCTACCACTCGCGCGAGCGCAAGACGTTCTGGTGGGAGCACTTCAAGCGCCTCGCCGATCCGCTCGACGACTGGCGCGACCAGCGCGACGTGATCACGGTCGACGAGGTGCTCGAGGTCGGGCCGTGGGAGCAGGCGAAGCAGAGCCTCGTGCGCCGCGTGCGCTTCCGCGGCACCGTCGGGCCCGGCACCCGGCTCTCCGACGAGACGACGCAGCAGTTCGCCGTGTACGAGCCGCCGCACGTGGCCGGCGACGACCCGAACGCATGGCGGTCGACGCACGCGAAGACCACGCTGACGTTCGCCGAGGATGTGTTCGAGCTGGTCGAGAGCGCGGGCCGCCACAGCACCGCGATCCCATGGGAGGCGACGCCCATCGCGCTCGCCCCCGCGCAGCCGCCGCCGAGCACATCGCTCGAGGAATCGATCGAGCGCTGGGCAGAGGTGGTCGCCGACTCGCTCGACCGCGGCGGCGAGCTCGCTGCCGCGCTCCCCGATGACGCCTCGCTCGATGTGCTGCGCCGCCGCGCTCCCAACCGGCTCGCTCCGGTCGAGGGTGACCGCATGACCGACGCGATCGTGCGCTCGCTCGCCGAGCTCGACGCATCCTTCGTCGCCGTGCAGGGTCCGCCCGGCACCGGCAAGACGTACACGGGTGCGCGCGTGATCGCCGCGCTCGTGCGCCGCGGCTGGCGGATCGGGGTGGTCGCGCAGTCGCACGCGACGGTGGAGCACATGCTGGACGGCGTCGTCGCAGCGGGCGTGCCGGGCGAGCAGGTCGTGAAGAAGCTGCGGGAGGGCGACGTCGGGGAGCATCCGTGGACGGCCGTGAAGGATGCGTCCCTCGCGCTCGGCAGCGAGCCGGGCGTCATGGGTGGCACGGCGTGGGCGTTCGCCGGGCACGCGAACAAGGGCTTCCCGCCGCTCGACCTGCTCGTCATCGACGAGGCGGGGCAGTTCTCGCTCGCGAACACGATCGCGGCCGGGCGTGCGGCTAGGAGGCTCCTGCTGATCGGCGATCCGCAGCAGCTGCCGCAGGTCAGCCAGGGCACGCATCCCGCGCCCGTCGACGGCTCGGCGCTCGGCTGGCTGTGCGACGGTGAGGCGGTCATCCCCGAGCGCTTCGGCTACTTCCTCGGCACGTCGTGGCGGATGCATCCGGCGCTGTGCGAAGCCGTCTCCGATCTCGCCTACGACGGGCGCCTCGGCGCGCACGGCTCCGAGCGGCGGCTCGTCGGCATCGAGCCGGGGCTCGAGCCGGTCGCCGTGCGGCACGCGGGCAGCACGACGTCGTCGGTGGAAGAGGCGGATGCGGTGGTCGCCATCGTGCGCGGCCTCGTCGGGCGCGAGTGGCACGACGGGGGCGCAACGCGGCCGCTCGCGGCAAGCGATGTCATCGTCGTCGCGCCGTACAACGCGCAGGTGGGGCTGCTGCACGATCGGCTCGCGGCCGCCGGCTTCGGCGCTGCGTCGGTCGGCACGGTCGACCGCTTCCAGGGGCGGGAGGCGGCGATCGTGATCGTCTCCATGGCGGCGTCGAGCGCGGTCGATGTGCCGCGCGGCATCGAGTTCCTGCTGTCGGTCAACCGGCTCAACGTGGCGATCTCGCGCGGGCAGTGGCGCGCGTACCTCGTGCACTCCCCCGGGCTGCGCGCGCACCTCCCGCCGACGCCCGAGGGGGTGGCGCAGCTGAGCGCGTTCCTGCGGCTCGTGGGCGACGCGCCCGACCTTGGTGGCGCATCCGCCCCTCTGTGAGACTTGGCGGGTGCGACGGCGCCTCTCGGCGCTCGAGCGCGCGGCGCGCATGCGCCATCGAGGAGAGGACTCACCATGACCGTGAAGCTTGAAGACGCCCGCCGCATCATCGCGGCCGCCGAGGCCAAGGCCGACCAGATCGGGCAGCCCATGAACATCGCCGTCGTCGACGCCGGCGGCAACCTCGTCGCGCACGTGCGGCAGGACGGCGCCTGGATCGGCAGCGTCGACATCTCGATCAGCAAGGCCTGGACGTCGCGCGCCTTCGACATCACGACGAAGGACCTGGGCGACAACGCGCAGCCGACGCAGCAGTTCTTCGGCATCCACACGACGAACGGCGGCAAGGTCGCGATCTTCGCCGGCGGCATCCCGCTCTCGCGCGACGGCGTCGTCGTCGGCGCGGTGGGCGTCAGCGGCGGCTCCGGCGAGCAGGACCACTCGGTGGCCGAGGCGGGCGCCGCGGCCTTCTGAGCCGAGGGCGGCCGCGCAGGACCGGAGGGATCGGCGCTGAGCGACGGATCGGCTGGATAATCCGGTTGAGCCACCACTCAGCGCCGGTCTCGCCGGGCTTCGCCGACTTGCTCATCGCCATCCGGCCAGACAGGCTGGCAACGCACCCCGAGCCGAGGAGTCCGCGATGACCGACGACCGCCGCAGCGAAGCCGACGAGAACCTCGCCACGTACCTCAACGAGCACCTACTCGCCTCAGAGGGCGGCGTGCAGGCGTTCAAGGCCGCCGCCCACACCTTCGAGGGCACGAAGCACGAGGCCGCACTGCTCGCACTCTCCGACGAGATCGAGCGCGACCGTCGAGACCTCGCCAAGATCATCCAGAAGCTCGGCTTCCGGCCGAAGGGCTGGAAGCGCCTGCTCACGGTGGTGCTTCGCGTCGGCGGGCGCGCCAATCCCGTCAACCTGCTGCGTCGGCGGGGCGGCTCGCTCGCGCAGTTCGAGCTCGACTTCCTCACCGGTGCGGTGCGCGCGAAGCGGTCGATGTGGGATGCGCTGCTCGAGCTGGCAGAGGACGACCCGCGCCAAGACCGCACGCTGCTGGTCTCGCTGCAGCTGCGCGCCGATCAGCAGATCGCCGAGGTGCAGCGCATCAACCGCGAGACGGTGCGCGAGCGGTTCCTGCCGCGCGACGCCTGAACCTCCGTCAGCACGAGGCTGCTCCGCCCTTCGGCGCGGCAGGCTCGAAAGCGCGAGCCGGTGCATACGCTCGCAAGGAGGGAGCAGGTTCGGCCTGAGTCGGGCGCTCCTCGCTCCACGTGGCAGTCGCCGCGCACCGCATCCTCCCCGGAGACCTCGCCTTGCCACCACGACCCGCGACCACGAAGGGATCGGGCCAGCGAACCATCGGGAGCATGGCCATCGTCGCCGTCATCGCGGCCGCGCTCGTCGGCTGCAGCCCGGCGGGCGCGATCCCGTCCGCGCCGCCTCGCGCGTCACCATTGCCCACCGCGACGTCCGTGCCACCCCCAGCGCCTGCGGAGTCCCGAAGTGCGTCGCCGTCCCCTGCGGCGCCCGCTCCGAGCTCGGAGCTCCAGGAGGCTGCCCTCGCGCTGCCGCTGATCGACGACTCGGCACAGACCCCTGCGTATCGACGCGACGACTTCGGCGACGGGTGGGTCGACGTCGACCGGAACGGCTGCTCGACCCGGCAGGACGTGCTCCAGCGCGACCTGGTCGCCGAGACGCTGGCCGACGACGGCTGCACGGTGCTGACCGGCACGCTGCCCGTCGATCCGTACACGGGGGCGACCATCGAGTTCGCGCACGACCGCGTCGGCGGCGACAGCCAGGCGGTGCAGATCGACCACATCATCAGCCTCTCCGCCGCGCACCGCGGCGGAGCGTGGGCCTGGACCTATGACGAGCGCGTCGCGTTCGCGAACGATCCCGACAGCCTGCTCGCCGTCGACGGTCCGACGAATGCCTCGAAGGGCGATCGGGGCCCCGCGGACTGGATGCCGGAGGACCCGGCCTCTTGGTGCGACTATGCCGCTGACTACACGACGATCGCGCTCGATTACGGCCTTGCGGTCTCCGCTGCCGACCGGCAGATGCTCGTCGACGTGCTCACGGCCTGCGCCTGAGCCCATCCGCGACGAGGCACGTGTGCCTCAGCGCGCCATCACCGCCCTGACGAGGTCCTTCGCCCACTCCGCGGCCCGCGCGAGCTCGCCGTCGACCAGCGGCCCCGCGTAGTCGTGCACGCGGAAGGTCTCCTGCTTCGTCACGATGTCGAAGCCCAGGCTCCGCAGCTCCTGCTTCGCCGCCCGGGCTGCTGAACCGGGCAGGCGTGGCCGGTCGACCCGGGTGTCGAACGTGGCGGCGCGAGTGCCGCGCGGCGCGTGCTCGAGCGTCGCCAACCACTCCCGGATGCCGCGCTCCGGCGCCCGCGAGGCGCCGTGCTGCGCGACGGCGTTCTCACGGGTGGATGCGCGGGACATCGAGAAGGCGTGCGTCGGCCCGCCGACGAGCACCAGGTCGTAGCGCGCGACGCTCGTCGGCGCCGCATCCGCCGCCACGACGTCGACCGCCATCGCCGTCTGCAGCTGCTCCGCGATCGCGCGAGCGACCGCCTCGGTGTTGCCCCACAGCGATTCGTACACGATCAGTGCGCGCATCGGTGCCTCCGGGGTCGGTGAAGCCGAGCGTACGCCCGCTGCCGTCCGCGGCGCAGACCCGTTGATCCGACCGTCCTCAGCCGACGCGCGGCTGCACGACCGGCGGCGGCACCGGCGGCGCCGCCTGACGCGACGACCCCGCAGCCACGATCCACTCGACGACCAGCGCGATGTAGCCGACGATCCACGCGGCCGCCGCGGCGTAGGCGATCGCCCCCGAGACGGCGTGCGCAGGCGACGGGCTCTGGGGCTCGCCGAGCATCAGCGTGAGCGTCGACTGGATCGAGCCCGGGCTGTCGCCGCCGTCGACGATCGTGACGCCGAGCACGACGACGCCGACCGAGGTGAGCAACGCCCAGGCGACAGCCAGGACGCGGCGCGCGCCGGGAGCGCGCAGCTGACCCTGTCGGCGCAGCATCCCGCGCGACACCGCGACCGCGAGCAGCGCGTAGCCGCCCAACCAGAGCAGCCCGGAGAGGAAGAAGAAGACCATGAGCCAGCCGCCGCTCGGCAGCTTCACGAGCACGGCAATGATCGGCGCCGCGAGCGTCACCGCACCGATGCCGGCGAGGCTCGGGCCAGAGGCGGGCGGCCGGGTGCTCCCCGGTGCGGGCGGCGGCGCGTTGGTCATGAGAGGAGGATGGCGGGCAGACGCTGGGAGCCGCACCATGGTGAGTCCAGGCCCCGCTTGCACCTGTCCCCCGACCGCGACAGGCTGAGCACGCAACGCTGAGCAGCCAACGCCGAGCCCGCACCCACCAGGAGGCCGTATGACCACCGCCGTCATCGTCGGCGCCGGACCCAACGGGCTCACCGCCGCAGCCGTGCTCGCGCGCGCTGGCCTTGAGGTGACGGTGCTCGAGCGTCAGGACCACATCGGCGGCGCGAGCGCATCGATCCCGGCCTTCGGCGACCAGGCCATCATCGACCCGGGCGCCTCGGGGCATCCGTTCGGCGTCACGAGCCCCGCGTTCCGCTCGCTCGGGCTCGAGCAGCACGGGCTGGAGTGGGTGCACGCCGACTACCCCATGGCGCACCCCCTGCCGGGCGGCCGCGCCGCGGTGCTGCACCGCGACGCGGAGCGGACCGCGCACGAGCTGGGCGTCGACGCGAAGGCGTGGCTGCGGCTGCACCAGCCGGCGACCGAGGACCCGAACGCGACCGCCGACGCGATCCTCGGCCCGCTGCTGCGGTGGCCGAAGGACCCGGTGCTGCTCGCGCGATTCGGCCTGCGCGGCGCGTGGCCGGCGACGCTCCTCGCCCGCACGATCTTCCGCTCCGGCGCGGCGCAGGCGCTGTTCGCGGGCTCCGTCACGCACGCGACCCTGCCGCTCGGCCATCCGCTCACGAGCGCGTTCGGCATCGCGTTCGGCGGTGTCGGCCACAGCGCCGGCTGGCCCTTCGCGAAGGGCGGGTCGCAGTCGATCGCGGATGCGCTCGGTCGCGTCATCGAGGCGCACGGCGGCCGGATCGAGACCGGCGTCGACATCACCGACCTGCGCGACGTGCCGGACGCCGACCTCGTGCTGCTCGATATCACCCCGCGGCAGCTGCTGCGGCTCGCCCACGGCCGCATCGACGGGCTCTACGCGAAGCGGATCGAGCGCTGGACCTACGGTCCGGCAGTATCGAAGCTCGACCTGCTGCTCGACGGACCGGTGCCGTGGGAGGACGAGCGCGTCGGCCGGGCGGGCACGGTCCACCTCGGTGGCACGCTCGGCGAGATCGCGCACGCCGAGCGTGAAGTGGCGCTCGGCCGCATGCCGGACGTGCCGTTCGTGCTTGCGACCCAGCCGAGCGTCGCCGATCCCGAGCGCGCGCCCGCCGGGAAGCAGACGGTGTGGGCCTACGCGCACGTGCCGCACGGCTGGCCCGGCGACGCATCCGACGCCATCGAGGCGCAGTTCGAGCGATACGCCCCCGGTTTCCGCGACCGGATCCTCGAGCGGCGGCCGATGCCACCCGCCGCACTCGAGCTGTGGAACCCGAACCTCGTCGGCGGCTCCATCGGCGGGGGCACGCTCGCCGGCACGCAGCAGCTCGCCCGACCGAAGCTCGCGAATCCCTACAGGGTGCCGATGGCCGGCCGGATCTTCCTCTGCTCGTCGTCGACCCCGCCGGGCGGCGGCGTGCACGGCATGAGCGGCTGGCACGCAGCGCACGCGGCGCTGCGCGAGATCGGCGTGCACGAAGGCTGAGACGTGCAGTGCGCGCGGCCGGCGCGGAGGAATCGGCCCTCAGCGGCTGCTCGGCCGGATTACGCGGTCGACGATCGGCTGAGCGCCGGATCCTCCGGCCCAAGCCGATCGAACGCACTCCTTCGGCCCGAGGGGCCTCCATCAGAGTGGACGCCGCCTTCTCCACCTGGCCTCCAGGCGCGAGACTGGGCGTGTACGGCGACGCGCGGAGGTGAGCGATGGACTGGACGGCGATCCTCGCCTGGCTCGACGCTCCGCATGCGGAGCTCGCCCGGCAGGTGCTGCAGCGCGGCAGGGCGGCGATCTTCGCCGTGGCGTTCCTCTCCACCTTCATGCAGTTCCCCGCGCTGCTCGGCGAGCGCGGGCTCTCCCCCGCGCCGCGCTACATCGCCGCCGGCGGCCTCGAGGGCCAGCCGAGCATCTTCCGGTGGCACTACTCCGACCGCTTCCTGCGCATCCTCTGCCTCGTCTGCATCGCGATCGCGCTGGCCCTCGTCACCGGCTTCCTGCAGTCGGGCCCGCCGTGGGCGCCGATGCTCGCATTCCTCGCGCTCTGGATCGTCTACCTGTCGATCCTCCCCATCGGGCAGGTCTTCTACGGCTTCGGCTGGGAGCTGCTGCTGTGCGAGGCCGGCTTCCTGATGGCGTTCCTGGGCTCCGAGGACCACGCGCCGCCGACGCTGGCGCTGCTGCTCGTCGTGTGGCTCGTGTTCCGGCTCGAGTTCGGCGCCGGCATGATCAAGCTGCGCGGCGGTCGCGAGTGGCGCGACCTGACGGCGCTCATGTTCCACCACGAGACGCAGCCGATGCCCGGCCCGCTCAGCCGACTCGCGCACCTCGCGCCCGCCTGGTGGCACAAGGTCGAGGTGCTCGGCAACCACTTCGCGCAGCTCGTGGCCCCGTGGGTGCTGCTCGTGTGCGCGGTCGGCGCGATCGGCGCGGCGACCGGTCCGGCCGAGGGCGTCACCGCGGTGCTCGGCGCCATCGCTACGGTGTCGGCCGCCGTGATGATCCTCACGCAGGGCTGGCTCGTGCTGACGGGCAACTTCGCGTGGCTCAACTGGATCACGATCGTCGTCGCCTTCGCGGCCGTCGACGACCGGGCGGTAGCCTGGCTGCTGCCCGTCTGGCCCGCCGACCACGACTACGCGCCGACGCCGACCTGGTTCAGCATCCTCGTCGGCATCGTCTTCGTCGGGTACGTCTGGCTCTCGATCCCGTCGGTGCGCAACCTGGCGTCGAAGCGGCAGCTCATGAACGCGTCGTTCAACCGGCTCCGGCTCGCGAACGCGTACGGCGCGTTCGGCACGGTCACGAAGCGTCGCGACGAGATCGTCATTGAGGGGTCGATGGCGGATGCGCCGGGCACGGACGACTGGGTCGAGTACGGCTTCAAGGGCAAGCCGGGCGACGTGCGGCGCGTGCCCGGCTGGTTCGCGCCGTACCACCTGCGGCTCGACTGGCTCATGTGGTTCCTGGCGCTCGGCCAGTACGGCACGTGGTTCCGGGTGCTGCTCGAGCGGCTGCTCGCGGCGGATGCGCCGACGCTGCGGCTGCTCGGGCATGACCCGTTCGACGGCGAGCGGCCGACGTGGGTGCGGGCGCGGGTCTACCGCTACCGCTTCGCGACCCGCGACGAGAAGCGAGCCACGGGGCAGGTCTGGATGCGCGAGGACCGCGGGCTGCTCGTGGCCCCGATGCGCGGGTCGTGAGCGGGCCGAGTCAGCGCGACTCAGCCCCGTGCTGCGCTGCAGCCGCCCAGTCGACGCGCTCGCGCATCGCGCGGAGGGCGAAGATGACCGTCGCGACGCCGGACTGCGGCTGCTCCTCCTCGATCGAGCGGCGGTAGAGCGCATCGATGGCGTCCTCTGATGCGGCCGAAGCCGCATCCGCCCCCTCCTGGTCGTGCCAGGCGTGGAGGTGCGCCGCGAGCGCGTGGACCGCGTCGGCCGCCAGGCGGCGCTCGTCGAGCTCGAGGGCGATCGTGATCGGGCGGTCCCACGCGGCGGCCGCGAGCGACTCGAGCACGTCGTCCATGCGGTGCACCACCGAGCGGAGCGCGGAGACCGCCTGCTCGTCAGCGTCGAGGTCGTGCCGGTGCCACAGCATCCGCAGGTTGAAGCGGCGCGCCTCCCGCGCCTCGTCGACCTGCGCCTGGAGGGCGACGACCCGGTTGCGCAGCTCTGGCCCCCAGCCCGCCCAGTCCTCTCGCTCCGGCGGCCAGTCGCCGCGCAGCGTCTCGGCGAGCACCTCCGTGCGCTCGGCGAGGTCGTGCACGGTGTCGTGGATCTGCTGCCGCGTCTCGCGGTCGTACAGCGGCGGCAGCGCGACCGCGTTGATGAAGACGCCGACGGCCATGCCGAGCGTGAACTGGCCGACATAGCCGATGGCGTAGCCGTCGGCATCGACGCCGCCGAAGATGATGACGAGCAGCGCGACCACCGGCACGACCGTCGCGGCCTGCCCGAAGCGGGGGATGCCCTGCATGAGCACGGCGATGCCCGCGATCAGACCGATCTTGGCGATGCCCGGCCAATCGACGCCGAGCAGCCCGATGCCGATGATCGCGCCGACCAGCATGCCGATCGCCTGACGCAGCGCGGTGCGGGCGACCGTGAAGATCGTCGTGCCGGTCGCGACGAACGCGCCGAGCGGCGCGGCGTACGCGTACGCGGCGATGTCGCCCAGCTGATTCGCCAGCAGCCAGGCAGCCATCGCGGCGAGCGCGGCGCGCACGGCGATCGCGATGCGGAACGCGGGCAGCGCCCGGGCGACCGAGCGCTTCGCGACCTGCGCAGCCGCCTTCGCGTCGGGCGCGACCGTCGCCATCATGGGCGACAGCGCGCCCTCCCCCGTCACCTCTGGATCGGCGACGGATGCCGCGGTCGGGCCGGTGGTCGCGGCCTCGTCGCGCTGACGCACCTCGTCGGGCGCGTCGTCGCGCGGTTCCTCCGGTTGAGCCACGAGGCCACGGTAGCCCGGGCCGCGGTGCGCTCGCTCACGGGGAACGCCGAACGGGGCCGCTCCCGGTGGGAAGCGGCCCCGCTGATGCTGCGCTCACGGCAGCAGGTTGCGCGCGAGTGCGTCCATGGAGGCGCGGTCACGAGCTGCGACCGCATGCTCGTACGCCGCGGCCTCGCGGCGCTGCTGCTCGGTAGCGGCGGGCTGCATGGCCCAGCGCTCGAGCAGTCGCGATGCACTCAGTGCGAGCCGGCGCGGAGCCGGCAGCGACAGCGTCAGGGTTGACATGATGGTGCTGCTTTCTAGCATGGCGATATCGGCCCTGGAATGGGCGCGGAATATCGCTGGATGAATTGCGTGGAATTGGCGCATCGATGGAGCACCGCAATGGTGCGGATGCGCGGAATGCGACGGACGCGGCACGGTCGGTCCCGATGGACGCGGCCGGCGCAGCGATCGCTGATCAGCGTGCGTGACGAGGAGGCGCAGGGCTCAGATGCCTGCTGTGGCCTGGCGAGAGCGATGCCTCGAGAGGCATCGCGAGCCGTTGGCCCGTGCGCTCCGCGCTAGCGGATCCCGCCGGGGAGGAGGGCTCCAGTGATCTGGATGTTGGTCTTCATGAACACGAGCTCCTCCTTTCTCGACGTGCGGGAGTTCGCAGGAGAGAACGTATACCGAACTCTGAGCGGGATGCAAGTGGAATCCCGAGATTCGTGGGAACAATGTCCGCAGCGTGCATCCTGTCCCCCGATTCGGCCGCCGCGAGGAATCCAGCCGGTGTCGCTCGAGTCAGCGCGCGTACGTCTCGATCACGCTGCTGTCGTCGCGCCGCTCGAGTCCCAGGGCTGCCGCGAGCAGGTATCGCGCTCGTGCCGCGGCGAGCACCGGGACCTCGGCGCCGACGCTCTGCGCTGCATCGGCGACGAGGCCGGAGTCCTTGACGAAGATGCCGACCGTGCTGAGCACCGGGGCGTCGGCGCCCTGCAGCATGCGGGGACCGCGATCCTCGAGCATCCAGCTGCCCGCTGCGCCGCCGCCGATCAGGTCGATGAGCTCGGCCTTGTCGAGGCCGAGCGCCTCGCCGAGCGCGAGCGCCTCCGCTGCAGCGACGATGTGCACGGAGCACAGGTGCTGGTTCACCGTCTTGACGGCCTGACCGCGACCCGGCTCGGACCCGACGGGCCGCACCGTGCCGAGCGGCGCGAGCACGTCGGCGACGGCCTCGAGGTCCTCCGCGGCGCCCGCCGCGAAGATGATGAGCTCCCCGGTGGTGGCGCGCGCGACCCCGCCGGTCACGGGCGCGTCCACGACACGCGCACCTGCGGACGTGAGGGCCGCGCCGGAGCGACGCACGGCATCCGGCCCGACCGTGGCCATGATGACCCACGTGCGACCGCCGGCGACGCCCGCGTCGATCGCGTCGGTGACGAGCTCGTGGAGCTGGTCGGGCGTCGCGACCATCACGATGACGATCCCCTCGAGCGGAGCGAGCGAGATCGATGCGACGGCGTCGACGCCCGCCTCCCTGGCGCGCTCACGCGCCGCCTCGAAGGGGTCGACGCCCGTGACGGCGAAGCCGGCGGCTGCGATGCGCTGCGACATGGGCGTGCCGATGGCGCCCAGACCGACGAAGACCACAGGGGTGGCGTGGCTCATGGAACGTCCTCCTGGCGTGCTCGGGCGGGCGGCTCCGCGTCAGCGCGCGAGCGCCGCCTCCATGCGCGCGACGATGTTGTCGCGCGCGGATGTGTTGTGCTGCCGCAGCACCTCTCGGGCGTGGACCGCGTCACCGCTCTCGATCGCGTCGACGATCGGCGCGTGGCGCGCGGCCGCCATGTTCGCGATCGCGGTCTCCTGACCGGCGGCGGTGATGACCGCGCGAGCGAGGCCGCTCACCCGCAGCCATGACTCGACGAGCGTGCGGTTGCCGCTCGCGATGCAGATGGCCTCGTGGAAGGCCAGGTCTGCCGCGACCTGCTCGGCGATCGACTCCCGCTCGCTCTCCTCCATGCGCGAGAGCGCCGCGCGCAGCTCCGGCACGACCTCGTCGAGGTCCTCGCGCTGGCAGATGACCTCGACGGCCGCCGCCTCGAGCGCGAACCGCACGTCGAAGATCTCATGCACCTCGGTCGGCGTCACGACGCGCACCGAGAGGCGGCCTCGCGCATCCTTCGACAGCAGGCCCTCCTCCTCCAGGTGGCGCAGCGCCTCGCGCAGCGTGCCGCGGGAGACGCCGAGCGATGCGCTCAGCTCGGTCTCGGCGAGGTGCGTGCCCGGCGAGAGCTCACCGGTCGTGACCGCTGAACGGAGGCGGTCGAGGATGAGCTCGCGCCTCGTGACGCGCTCGATCGACCCGAGGGATCGGAACTGCGCTGCCGTGGTCATGTTCATCACGGTACCTGAGCACTTCTTTCGGTCAGTCCCGGTGATCCGGGAGGGGGATGGGCGGATGCGGCGGCTGCTCAGTGCAGGTGGCTCGCGCCGTTGATGTCGATGTTGGTGCCCTGGAGGTAGGCGGCGTCCTCGCTCGACAGGAACGCGAAGACCGCGGCGATCTCCTCGGTGGTCGCGACGCGGCCGATGGGGATGTCGGAGGCGAGCTTGGCCTCGGACTCGGGCGTGGAGCCGACGCGGATGTTCGTGTCGACGGCCCCGGGTGTGACGGAGTTGACGGTCACGCCCGAATCGGCGATCTCGCGCGCGAGCGCCTTGGTGAAGCCGAGGATCGCGGCCTTCGCCGCCGAGTAGGGCACCTTGCCGAAGACGCCGCCGCCGCGCTGGGCGGAGACCGACGACATGTTGACGACGCGGCCCCAGCCGGCCCCGAGCATGCCGGGCAGGAACGCCTTCGTCACGAGGTAGGTGCCGGTCGCGTTGACGGCCATGACCTTGTTCCACAGCTCGAGCGTGGTCTCGAGGAACGGCACCGGCGACGTGATGCCGGCGATGTTCGCGAGCGCCCCTACGGCGGGCAGCCGCCCGGCGTCGACCTCGGCCTGCACGGCGGCCTGGGCGGCTATGACGGATGCCTCGTCGGCGACGTTCACCGCGCCCCCGAACGCGGGGACGCCGGTGCGCTCGGCGATCTCGGCCGCGACCTGCGCGGCGCGGTCGCCGTCGAGGTCGAGGATGGCGATCGCCCAGCCGTCTCGGGCGTAGCGGTCGGCGACGGTCATGCCGATGCCGCGCTCGGAGGCGGCTCCGGTGATGACCGCGGTGCGCTGCTGCGTGGTGCTGGTCATGATGCTCCTTGGATGTTCAGTGACGGATCTGAGAGGTCCTGGCGGGTGGGGAGGCCGGCGATGAGCGGCGCCATCTGCGCGGCGGCGTCCCGGATCGCGTCGACGCGCGCCGCGCGGGCCTCGTCGCTCATGGCGCCGGTGGCGCCGTCGACGTATGCGCGCGACGGGAGCTCGAGCGCGAAGCCGCCGTCGAAGCCCAGGTCGCCGAGCGCGCCGATGGCCGCCGCGAAGTCGACCTCGCCGGCGCCGATGGCACGGCTGAACTCGCCGGCGACGGCGTCGCGCAGGTGCACGTGGGCGATGGCATCGCCCCACGCGCGGATGGTGTCGACCAGGCCGTCGCCCGCCGCCACGACGTGGGCGACGTCGAGGATGGGCCGCACGCCGCTGCCGACGAGGCGCTCGTGCAGGGCCTCCGCCCGCGACCGATCGAAGCAGAGGCGCAGGTAGTGGAGCGACTCAACCCAGAGCTCGACGCCGTGGGCGGATGCCGTCGCGGCGGCCCGGGCGAGCGCGGTCGCGACGCGGTCGAGGTCGGTCTCGAGGTCGACGATCGGCTCGTGGCCGAGCGAGCCGCACGGGAGCACGAGCGCGTCGGCGCCGATCGCCGCCGTGAGGCGCACGAGCCGCTCGACGTGGTCGGCCTGCGCGTCGAGGTCGGCGTCGGGATCGTTGAAGTCGCCGACGTCGCCGTTCACGCTGCGCACGCGCAGGTCGTGCGCGGCGATGGTGTCGGCGACCCGGGCGATCGCCGCGTCGTCGAGCTCGAACGGCACGTGGTCGCACACGCCGGGCAGTGCGCCCAGGTCGATCTCGGCGAATCCGAGCCGCTCGATCTCGACCAGCGCATCCTCGAGGGACAGGTGCTGGAAGGAGATCGTCGAGCACCCGAGCCGGCTGGGGATGCCCGATTCGAGCGAGGTCATGGCAGCACGACGCCCTTGCGTGCGTCGCCCATCGGGATGGGCGTGTAGCGGGTGACCTCGACGGGGCTCGCGAGCAGGCCCTCGAGCTCGACGTTGAAGTCGGCGACCGGCTCGGCGGCGCCGTGGGCGTCGAGCAGCGCGGCGGAGTCCCAGTGCTCGATCATCGCGATCGTGCCGTCCTCCGCCTCCTGGATCGCATAGAGGTTGCAGCCCTCCTCCTCGTGCACGCGCGGGATGACGCGCTGCATCGCGGCGAGCACCTGCTCGCGCGTGCCCTCGCGGGGACGGAAGATCGCGGTGACGACCAGTGGCGCATCGGTCATGGCTGCTCCTTGCTGCTCTGGGTCAGCGCTGCGGCTGACGACGGGGACGGGGACTGGGACGGGGACTGGGACTGCCGGATGGTGCGGTAGATGCCGCTGTGGTCGAGACCGCCGTCACCGGCGGCGGATGCGGCTTCGAACAGTGCGAGCGCGGTGCGCGCGGCCTCGAGCCGCAGGCCCGCGTCGTCGGCCGCCTCGCGCGCGAACGTGAGGTCCTTGACCTGGTAGTCGATGGTGCCGCCGGCCTCGAACGACTCCTCGATCCAGTGGTGCCGCTTCTGCCGCAGCACCTCGCTCGAGGCGAGCCCGGAGCCGAGCGCGTCGGCGAGCGTCTCGGCGTCGATGCCGCTCGCCCGGGCGAGCGCGAACGCCTCCGAGAGCGCGGTGATCGTCTCGGCGACCACGAGCTGGTTGCACAGCTTCGCCATCGCGCCCGTGCCGGTCGGACCCATCCGGGTCACCCGGGAGGCGCACGGCGCGAGCAGTTCCGTCAGCTCGGCGACCTGGCGCTCGGTGCCGCCGACGAAGAAGCTGACGCGTCCCTCGGCTGCACCGAGCACGCCGCCCGACATCGGCGCGTCGACGACCTCGATGCCCTGCGCGGCGAGCTCGTCCGCCAGGGCGCGGACCGCCACCGGCGACACCGTGCCGAGCACGACGAGCATCGGACGCTCGATGCCCGCCGCCCGCCAGCCGGCGAGCAGCCCGTCGTCGCCCTCGAGCACCTCGCGCACCTGGGGCAGGTCGGGCAGCGGGGTCAGCACCACCTCCGCCGCCGCGGCGGCCGGCGTCGGAGCGACCACGACATCCGCCCCCTCGTCGCGAAGCGCCTGGGCGCGCGACGCGCTGCGGTTCCAGACCGTCAGCGCGTCGCGCGCGGCGAGCCTGCGCGCCATCGGCAGGCCCATCGCGCCGAGCCCGAGGAGGCTCAGCGACCGGTTCATCGCGCCGCAGCCGCCGCGAGCGCCTCGGTCTCGCGACGCAGCTCGATCGCCTGGGCGAGCGAGTCGTCGACCTCGACGTCGTCCCAGCGCACGCTCTCGCCCTGCGCGATGTCGCGCTTGAGCGGCACGTGGTGCGCGAGCGCGACCGGCAGGTAGCCCTCGGCGACCGACGTGCGGGCCGACACAAGCTTGCCGTAGACCGCGAAGCCGCCCTCGCCGTCGAGCGTGTCGCCCGCCGCCAGGTCCTTCTTCGCCGTCGCCACGACATCCGCCGTGAAGCCGACGGCCGTGCCGGTCGCGACGCCGCGGAGCACCGCATTGGCGATCGAGACGTTGAGCTCGAGCCCGACGTAGTGGTACGGGCGGTAGAGCGCCGCGTACTGGCCCGAGGGGTCCGGGTGCCACGGGTACTCCTGGAAGCAGCCGGAGACGTACTCGTTCGTCGCCTTCACGACGACGAAGACGCCCTCCTGCGTGTTGTGGGGGATCCAGTCGCCCTCGCGCGTGTAGCTGGACATCACCTCGACGGTGCCCTCGTGCGAGAGCACGCCGCCGGCCGACTCGGGCCGGCAGACCGTCGCGATCTCCTCGAGGCTGCCGGGCGCGAAGCTCAGGCCGCCGTCGCCGGGCACGAGCCCTGCGGCGTTGGCCACCGCGGCCATCTCGATGGCGGCCTTCGTGCCGTCGCGGAACGACGTGTGCATGTAGGGGTTCAGCTGGCCGGACTGCTTGAGCTCGTCCGAGAACTCCCAGTGGTCCCACACGTTGTCGGGGTTCATCTGGTTGTAGCCGGGCAGGTACTTGGCGCCCTTGCCGGCGCAGACGACGTCGAAGCCGCTCGTGCGGGCCCAGTCGACGAGCTCCCAGATGAGCGCGGGCTGGTCGCCGAACGCCATCGAGTAGACGAGCCCGGCGTCCTTCGCGCGCTTGGCGAGCGCGGGGCCGGCGAGCGCGTCGGCCTCGACCGTGACCATCATCACGTGCTTGCCGGCGTCGAAGGCCGCGAGCGCGTGCTTGATGCCCACGATCGGGTTGCCCGTCGCCTCGACGATCACGTCGACGTCGGTGCGGAACAGGTCCATCGCATCCGCGATGACGGCCGTCTTGCCGTCGGTCAGGTCGTCGACCGAGTCGACGATGTCGCCCTCGGGCCAGCCGACGCGGGCGAGCGACTCGCGAGCGCGGGCGGTGTTGATGTCGGCGATCGCGAGCACGCGCACACCGGGGATGTTGCGGGCCTGCGCGAGGTACATCGTGCCGAACCGGCCGGAGCCGATCAGGCCGACGCGGATCGGCTTGCCCTGTGCTTCGCGCTCCTTGAGCAGCTCGTGCAGGTTCATGGTCTCTCTCCTGGGATGTCGGATGCGCGATGGCACGACGGGTGGTGCCGCTCCGCCTGGGTGCCGGTGCGGCCGGGTTCGATGGATGGGGGGGGGTGCGGCGGGGGGGCGCGGGCGCGGGCCCCCCCGCGGGCACAAGCCGC
>JBNJKM010000003.1:0-325256 GCA_051751085.1 Actinomycetota bacterium
GGGCTCCTGGGGGGGGGGCCCCCCCGGCGGGGGGGGGGGGGGGGCGCCTCCGCCTCCGCATCGCGGCGCGCCTCGCGCCGGGCGATCGAGAGCCACGTGCGCGGTCCCGCGAGCCATCCGATGAGCGTCGAGATCACGATCGAGGCGACGACGTAGATCGCGGCGACGATCCAGAACCCCACGACGCCCGTCAGCAGCACCACGAGGCCGAGCAGCCAGCTCGAGAGGGTCGAGAGCACCGCCTGCAGCGCGGTGCCCAGCGCGGCGCCGCGGAAGGTGACCGCCGCCGCCGACGGCACGCCGGCCCGACGCATCCGCCGGGTGCTGAGACAGCAGCCGAGCGCCATCACGCCGACCGCGAGCAGCACGAGCCCCAGCACCACCGGCGCGAGCGGGGTGCCGTCGAGCTGCTCGACCCACTCGACCACCGGGCGGCCCCACTCGACGTCGTCGAACAGGTCGACGACCGCGGAGCGCACGATGAGCAGCACGATCGCCGCGACGAGCAGCCCGGAGACGAGGCTCGCGCCCGCGGCGACGAGCGACAGCCCCGTCGCGCCCGCCGCGCGGACGGCGGCCCGCTGGCCCGCGTCGAGCGCATCGGGCGGGGTGGGCGGGGGTGTGCGGCTCACCGCAGACCCGGCTCCCCGCGCAGCTCGACGCGGGCGAGCTCCGCCTCGTCGCGCGCGCGGGCCTCCACCTCCTCCGCCTCGGCGAGGGCGCGGAAGTCGACGCGCGGTCGGGCGGTCGAGAGGAACAGCCAGCCGAACAGCAGCCCCACGCCACCGGTGAGCACGATCGCGATCGCGAGCAGCGAGAAGAGCACCGACCACATCGAGCCGATCGTGAGCGACGCCGAGCTCGAGGCGAGCACGAAGAACAGGCCGCCGAAGAGCGCCATCGGCCAGACGAGGAAGCCGATGAGACCGGTCGCCGCCGTCGTGCACAGCCACGCGAGCCATGTCGAGCGGTGCGGCTTCGCGAGATCGGCCCCCTTCGCCCAGAGCGCGCTCGTCAGCCAGCCGAGCGCGAGGATGACGCCGCCGATGAGCAGCCCGATGAGCACCGTCGCGCCGACGCGATCGGGCGTCGACCAGAGCGAGACGATGCTCGTGAACGAGTCGGCCTCGAAGTCGGCGACATCGTCGCCCGAGCTGTGCAGCAGGAACGCGAAGCCCACGATCATGAAGAACGCGGTGAGCAGGTGCGTCGCGAGGGCCATGATCGTCTGCCCGACCCACGAGCTGAGGATCGCGGCGGTGCGCTGCCCCTTCGTCCAGCGGATGCGCGGCGGCAGCATGATGAGCTGTGGATGCGGCGGCCCGTACGGCGACGGCGACGGCATGTACGCGACCGCGCTGCCGTAGGCGCCCGGCGCGCCGTACACCGGCTGGGCGTAGGCGACGGGTTGGCCGTACGCATGCGGGCCGTACGCGGGGTGCCCGTAGCCGTACGGCAACGGGGGCTGCTGCATCCCCGGCTGCCCCCACCCGCTCGGCACGAACCGCTGCGGCATCGAGTCGGCCACCGCGGGCACGAGCCCCGGCGGGAGCATCGCGCCCTGCGGGGCGAAGCCGGCGGCGGGGTTGACGACGCCGAGCGCCGGCACGCCGACGGGGCCGAGCGCGAGCCGCTCGCGACGCAGGCGCGCCCGCTCCTCGGCGCGCGTCTCGAGCGCCTTCGCCGGCACGAGCGAGTCGGCAGCGGGCGCCGCGGTCGCCTCGAGCCGGCGCGCACGCCCCGCGGCGGCGGCACGCGAGGCGGCGTCCGCGGGGACGGGGGTGTCGGTGCCGGGCGGCGGCGGGGCGCCGGAGAGGTCGCCGGGGTCGGTGAGCGTCACGACCGATCAGTCCCTGACGTCACGCCCGGTCGGGCGGAGCCGCGGTGCCGCTTCCACGGACTCATCATGGCATCGCGCGCTGGAGCCGGGTCGGGCGGAAGGACGACGGCGGTGACTAGGTGGGTCCCCGGATGCGATCGCACCCGCACCGGCGTGACGCTGAGGGACATCGACGGCTGGCGGAGCACCGATCCGCGAGCCACACGCTGCACAAGGGACTTCCGATGACCACCACCGCCCCTGAGGGCACCCCGTCGGTCGATGCCGACGCTCTGATGTCCTTCGTCTTCCGCGCCGTCGACGAGGTCGGCGCGGCCCTGAACGCGGCGCTCGTCGTCATGGGCGACCAGCTCGGCTACTACCGAGCGCTCGCCGAGCACGGCCCGCTCGCGGCACCGGAGCTCGCCGAGCGCACCTCGACCGACGAGCACTACGCGCGGGAGTGGCTCAACGCGCAAGCGGCCGGTGGCTACATCGACTACGACCCGGCGTCGGCGCTGTTCACCATCTCCCCCGAGCACGCGATCGCGCTCACGGATGCCGACAGCCCCGCCTACCTGCAGGGCCTGTTCCAGATCGCCCACGGGACGATCCGCGACACCCCCGCGATCCTCGAGGCGGCCCGCTCGGGCGCCGGCTACGGCTGGCACGAGCACAACACCGACGTGCATGTCGGATGCGAGCGGTTCTTCCGACCCGGCTACATCGCCAACCTCACGAGCTCCTGGCTCCCGGCGCTCGACGGCGTCGTCGAGAAGCTCGAGCGGGGCGGCTCCGTCGCCGACGTCGGCTGCGGGCACGGAGCGCCCGGCATCCTCATCGCGCAGGCCTTCCCGAACGCCACCGTGGTCGGCACCGACTACCACGCGGCGTCGATCGCCGTCGCGAACGCGCGGGCCGCCGAGGCCGGTGTCGCCGACCGCGCCACCTTCAGGGTCGCCGACAGCACCGAGCAGCCCGGCTCCGGCTACGACCTCGTGACGATGTTCGACTCGCTCCACGACATGGGCGATCCCGTCGGCGCTGCCCGCGAGGTGCGGGACATCCTCGCCGACGAGGGCACGTGGATGGTCGTCGAGCCGATCGCCGGCGACCGCCCGGAGGACAACTTCAACCCCGTCGGCCGCGCCTACTACGCGTTCTCGACGCTGCTGTGCACGCCTGCCTCGCTGTCGCAGGACGTCGGCACCGCGCTGGGCACGCAGGCCGGTCCAGCCCGCATCCGCGACGTCGCCGCCGCCGCGGGCTTCTCCCGGTTCCGGACCGTCGCGAGCACGCCCTTCAACAACGTGTTCGAGGTGCGCGTGTGACCGTGCGCGTGTCCGCTGCCGCGACGGTCAGCCGTGCGGTCCGGGTCGGTCGGGCTGCTCCTCGGCGAGCGCTGCCGCGAGCTCGGACCGCGAGCGCACCGCGAGCTTCGCGTAGACGTGGCGCAAGTGGTACTCGACCGTCTTCGGGCTGAGGAAGAGCGCGGCAGCGGCCTGCCGAGTCGTTCGACCGGCCGCGAGCAGCTCGGCGATCTGCCGCTCCTGCGCCGTCAGCACCGCGAGCCTGCTCGCGCCCCGGCGATGCGCGGTCTGCCCGGTCGCGGCGAGCTCGACCGCGGCCTGGGCGGCGCGGTGCGCGGCGCCCAGCTCGTCGAAGGTCGAGAGCGCGCCGCGCAGCAGGCCGCGCGCGTCGCGGCGGCGCCGCCGCCGGCGCAGCGACGCCCCGTGCGCGAGCGCGGTCCTCGCCGCCTCGAACCGGTCGGGCGTGGTCTCGTGCAGCACGGCCGCAGCCTCGAAGTGCGCATCCGCCTCGACGTCGTCGGCCACCATGCCCAGCGCCCGCTCCGCGCGAGCGAGCGCCCACGCCTGCCCCGTCACGAGGCTCGACCGGTGGTACTCGAGCGCCGCCTCCCGCGCCTCATCGGCGCGGCCGAGCCGCACGAGCGCCTCGACACGCTCCGATCCCGGGTGCAGGTCCATGTCGTGCATCCCCGACGCTCGCAGCACCGCATCGACAGCGTCGAACGACACGAGCGCCTGCTCGGGCCGGCCCGCGCCGAGCTCGAGCTGCCCGAGCGCGAGCCGCGACCGCACGCGACCGATCACGATGCCCTGCTCGGCGCTGATGCGCAGTGCCTCGTCGGCGTGCTCGCGGCACGCGCGCTCCCTGCCCATGCGCGCCTCGAGCCACGCGAGACCGGCGAGCCCGAGCGCGAGGTCGCTCGACTGCCCGAGCTCGCGCGCGAGCGCGATGCTCTCGCCGTACTCGGCGTCGGCGCGCGCCCAGCGCTCGGTCGTCGCGTCGTCGAGCGCGACGAGGTGCAGCAGGTGCGCGAGCTCGCCGAGCGCCGCCGACTCGCGGGTCTCGGCGAGCGCCCGGTGCACGAGCTCGCGGAACCTCCCCTCCTCGCGGAGGCAGAGCGGACCGAGCACGAGCCATTCGGCGCGCAGCGGGTCGGCGCGCAAGGTGTCTCCTGTCGCGAGGTGCTCGAGCGAGCGGCGGATGCGCGCCGACCCGTCCTCGCCGATGAGCGTCATCGCCATGCCGGCCGCGAGGTCGCCCAGCACGCGCGCGCGGGGCGACGCGGCGCGGGGCGCGAGCCGCTCGAGCGCGGCCCGGACGGCGACGAGCGCGCCGGTGTCGGTGCGCAGGAACGCCGCGTTCACCGTGTCGGCCCACAGCTCGATCGCCGCGTCGGGCAGCCGTGCCTCGACGGCGTCGGCCGCCCGGCTGAACCGCTCGATCGCCTCCTCGACCGACCCGGTGCGCACGGCGATCGTGCCGAGCAGGTGGCCCGCTCGCGCGACGAGCTCGTCGCCGCCGACGCCGTCGAACCGTCGCAGCAGCGCGAGCGCCCGCTCGCGCTGCCCCGCGAGCCAGGCGCTCTCGGCCGCCGCGACGAGCCGCGCGGCCCGCGCGGGCGCATCTGTCGACAGCTGCGCAGCGCGCTCGAGCGCCGACGCCGCGACGTCGTGGGCCGCGCGCGCGCGAGCCCGCTCTGCAACCTGGTCCAATGCGGCGGCGACGTCGTCGTCGGGGCCCCCTGCGGCGGCGGCGAGGTGCCTCGCGCGGCGATCCGCATCCGCCGTCGTCGCCCGCGCGAGCGCAGCGTGCACGGCGCGCAGGCGGTCCGGCGTGGCAGCACCGACGATCGCCGCCCGCACGAGCGGATGCTGGAACTCCAGGGTGCCCGCATGCCGGACCAGCCCCGCGTCAGCGGCGTCGCGCAGGGCGACCGAATCCACGCCGAGCTCCCTGCACGCATCCGCGACCACGAGCGGATCGCCCGCTGCGCACGCCGCGACGAGCAGCCCCGCCTGCGCCTGCGCGGGCAGGCGCTCGACCCGGACGAGGAACGCTCGCGCGAGCGCCGCGCGCACGGCGATCGGATCCTCAGGACCGAGCGCATCGATGCCGACGGGGTCGTCGCCGAGCTCGAGCAGGGCGAGCGGATTGCCGAGCGTCGCCCGCACGAGTCGCTCCGCCCGAGACATCGGCACCGGGGCCCCGGTGCGCTCGACCAGCAGGGTGCGCGCGTCGGGCGGCTCGAGCCCGACGATCTCGCGCCGCGGCAGCCCGGCGTGCAGCAGCGGGCTGTCCTCGCCCGCGCGGATCGCGACGAGCAGGAGGATCGGGTCGACGAGCAGCCGGCGCGCGGCGAAGCTGAGCGCCTCGGCCGAGGCGTGGTCGAGCCACTGCGCGTCGTCGACGAGCACCGCGAGCGGGCGGGACTCGGCGCGGTCGCTCAGGATCGCGAGCGTGCCCGCCCCGACCGCGAGGCGGTCGACGTCTGCTCCGGTGCACCGGCCGAGCGCGATGCCGAGCGCGCGCGCCTGTGGCGCCGGCAGTCGGTCGAGCTCGTCGGGCGCCGCGCCCACCAGCTGCGAGATGCCGCCGAAGGCGAGGTCGCGCTCGACCTCGGCGCCCGTGATGCGGCACAGCTGCATGTCGCCGATCGCCGCCGCCGTCGCGTCGAGCAGCGCGGTCTTGCCGACGCCCGCTTCGCCGACGAGCAGCAGCACGCCGCTGCGGCCGAGCCTGGCCCCGGCGGCCAGCGCCTCGATCGCCCGCTGCTCCGGGCCGCGCCCCACGAGCATGCCTGCACTGTAGCCGCGCGGTGCGCGCGGCACACCCCTATGCCGCGCGGTCACCGCCGAGGCCGCGGCCGGCCAGCGGCCGCTAGTCGTCGCGTCGCTGCGGGCGCCAGAGCACGACGGAGCCGGGCTTCGACGGTCGCGCACCCGCGCGGATGGTGGTGATGCCCGCGGTGCCGGCCGCGAAGACGCGGCGTCCCTGCTGCTGCATCACCGCATCCGCCAGTGCCGACTCGAGCTCGCGCACGCGCACCCGCAGCTCGCGGTTCTCGTCGCTCATCTCGAGGATGCGGCGGATGCCCTCGAGCGAGACGCCCTCGCCCGAGAGCAGCTGCACCTGCCGCAGCCGCCCGATGTCGCGCATCGAGTAGCGGCGGGTGTTGCCCGCCGTGCGGCTCGGCTGCACGAGCCCGAGCCGGTCGTACTGGCGCAGCGTCTGCGCGTGCAGGCCGGCCAGCTCGGCGGCCGCCGCGATCGAGAAGATCGGCGACGTCTCGTCGAAGCCGGCCGGCACGGGCACCACTACGCCGCCTTCGCCTTCGCGAGCAGCTCGGCGCGCGGCGACTCGTTCGGCCCCGCCTCGACGAACTGCTCGAGCAGCTCGACCTGCCGCTTCGTGAGGTGGCTCGGCACGGCCACCTGGATGGTCGCGAGCAGGTCGCCCGTGCCCTTCCGGGCGGCGACGCCGCGGCCCTTGACCCGCAGCACCCTGCCGGAGGGCGTGCCTGGCGCGACCTTGAGCCGCACGGGGCTGCCGCCGAGCGTCGGCACCTCGATCGTCGCGCCGAGCGTCGCCTCCGCGAACGTCACGGGCACGTCGACGCGCAGGTTGAGGCCGTCCATCGTGAAGACCGGATGCGGCCGCACCTGCACCGTGAGGATCAGGTCGCCCGGCTCGCCGCCGCTGGGCGACGCGTCGCCCTTGCCCGACAGCTTGATCTTCTGGCCGTCGTGCACGCCGGCAGGCACCTTCACGGTCATCGTCTTGCCGGCGACGGTGAGCTTGAGCGTGTCGCCCTGCACGGCCGACGTGAAGTCGAGCGCCGCTCGGGCGGTGACGTCGCGACCCTTGGCGGGTCGACGGGCGCCGAACGGGCTGCCGCCGCCGAACATGCCGCCGAGCAGGTCGTCGAAGTCGCCCTGCGAGTACTGCACCCGGGGGCCGCCCCCGAAGCCGCCGAAGACGTCCTCGAAGCCGCCGGAGCCGCCCGGCGCGAACCGCGGACGGCCGCCGGCCATCGCGCGGACCGCGTCGTACTCCTGCCGCTGCTTCGGGTCCGAGAGCACCGCGTGCGCCTCGGAGATCTCCTTGAACCGGGCCTCCGCGGCGGCGTCGCCCGGGTTGGAGTCCGGGTGGAACTGGCGCGCGAGCTTCCGGTACTGCTTCTTCAGATCGGCAGCCGAGACGTCCTTCTGCACGCCGAGGGTGGCGTAGAAGTCCTTGTCGAACCAGTCGTTGCTGGCCATGCGCCTCGCCCCCGACTACTCGGCCGGAACGAAGACCGCGACCTTGGCGGCGCGCAGCATCCGGTCGCCGACGCGGTAGCCCGACTGCACGACGTCGGCGACGACCATCTCGGTCACCTCCGGGTTCGGCAGCTGCGCGATCGCCTCGTGCTTGTCGATGTCGAACGGCTCTCCGACCGCGCCGAGCTTGACGACGCCCAGCTGCTCGAACGAGGCGCGCAGCTTCTGCGCCACGATCGCGAGCGGTCCCTCGGCGAGGTCGCCGTGCTTCTCGGCCAGCTCGAGGTCGTCGAGCGCCGGCAGCATCGCCTTGATGACGGATGCGGTCGTCGCGTCGCGGTCGCCCGCCCGCTCCCGCTCCATGCGGTTGCGGTAGTTGACGTAGTCGGCGCGCAGGCGCGCCAGCTCGTCGAGCTGCGCGGCCGAGGTGGCCGCGAAGGCCGCTCGCTCGGCGTCGATCGCCGCGGCCTCGCCCTCGAGCAGGGCACGGTCCTCGTCGGTCAGGTCGTCCTGTCCTGAGCCTGCCGAAGGGTCCTGTCCTGAGCCTGCCGAAGGGTCCTGTCCTGAGCCTGCAGGGTCCGATGCCGCGGCGGGCGCCGCATCGGCGGACGCCGCCGCAGCTGCGGCAGCGTCCGCGGACGCGTCGTCCAGCGGTCCCGTGGCCGACGTGGACGCATCCGACGCCTGGGCTCCGGCGCCATGGCCGACGTGGCCGAGCGGCGCGTCCGGGGCCGAAGCGGGCTCGACGGGCTCGGTGGGCTCGTGGGGCATGTTCGACTCCTCGCGCTCGCTCACGGCTGCTTCTTCTCGTCCTCGTCGTCCACGACCTCGGCGTCGACGACGTCGTCCTCAGCGGACTGCTCGCCCTGCGGCGCCTCGCCCCCGTCGGTGCCGTCGGCCGGCTGCTCCGCCTGCGCCTGCTGGTAGATGGCCTCGCCCAGCTTCGACTGCGACTGCTGCAGCTTCTCGACGGCCGTCTTCACGGCCTCGTCGTCGTCACCCGCGAGCGACGACTTCACGGCGTCGACGTCGGCCTGCACCTCGGTCTTGACGTCGTCGGGCAGCTGCTCGGCGTTGTCGGTCAGCACCTTCTCGACCGAGTAGACGAGCGTCTCGCCGGTGTTGCGCAGCTCGGCCGCCTCGCGGCGGGCGTGGTCGGCTGCCGCGTTCTCCTCGGCGTCCTTGACCATGCGCTCGATGTCCTCCTTCGAGAGGCTCGAGCCGCCCGTGATCGTCATCGACTGCTCCTTGCCGGTGCCCTTGTCCTTCGCCGACACGTGCACGATGCCGTTCGCGTCGATGTCGAAGGTGACCTCGACCTGCGGGATGCCCCGCGGGGCCGGAGCGATGCCGGTGAGCTCGAACGTGCCGAGCGGCTTGTTGTCGCGCGTGAAGTCGCGCTCGCCCTGGAAGACCTGGATCGCGACGGAGGGCTGGCTGTCCTCGGCGGTCGTGAAGGTCTCGGACCGCTTCGTCGGGATGGCGGTGTTGCGCTCGATGAGCTTCGTCATCATGCCGCCCTTGGTCTCGATGCCGAGCGACAGCGGGGTGACGTCGATGAGCAGGACGTCCTTGCGCTCGCCCTTCAGCACGCCGGCCTGGAGGGCTGCGCCCACGGCGACGACCTCATCCGGGTTCACGCTCTTGTTCGGCTCCTTGCCGCCCGTGAGCTGCTTGACGAGGTCGGTGACCGCGGGCATGCGGGTCGAGCCGCCGACGAGCACGACGTGCGCGATGTCGCCGACCTTGATGCCGGCCTCGCGGATGACGTCCTCGAACGGCTTGCGGGTGCGCTCGAGCAGGTCCTTCGTCATGTTCTCGAACTGGGCGCGCGTGAGCGTCTCCTCGAGGTTGGCGGGGCCGTTCTCGGTGAGCGAGAAGTACGGCAGCTGGATGCTCGTGGTCGAGGACGACGAGAGCTCCTTCTTCGCCTGCTCCGCGGCCTCCTTGAGGCGGCGCATCGCGATCTTGTCCTTCGAGACGTCGACGCCCGTCTGCTCCTGGAAGCGCTTCTTCAGCCACTCGACGACGCGGTCGTCCCAGTCGTCGCCACCGAGGCGGTTGTCACCGGAGGTGGAGCGCACCTGGATGGTGGAGAAGTCGTCGTCCTTGCCCACCTCGAGCAGCGAGACGTCGAACGTGCCGCCACCGAGGTCGAAGACGAGGATGAGCTCGTCCTCCTTGCCCTTGTCGAGGCCGTACGCGAGCGCGGCCGCGGTCGGCTCGTTGATGATGCGGAGCACGTTGAGGCCCGCGATCTCGCCGGCCTCCTTCGTGGCCTGGCGCTCGGCGTCGTTGAAGTACGCCGGCGTCGTGATGACGGCATCCGTCACCTTCTCGCCCAGGTACGTCTCGGCGTCGCGCTTGAGCTTGCCGAGGATGCGCGCGGAGATCTCCTGCGCGGTGTACTTCTTGCCGTCGATGTCCTGCGACCACGTGGTGCCCATGTGGCGCTTCACCGACGAGATGGTGCGGTCGACGTTCGTGACCGCCTGGCGCTTGGCGGGCTCGCCCACGAGGGTCTCGCCCTCCTTGACGAAGGCGACGACCGACGGGGTCGTGCGGAACCCCTCGGCGTTCGCGATGACGGTGGGCTCTCCGTTGTCGAGGAATGCGACGACGGAGTTGGTGGTGCCGAGGTCGATGCCGACTGCTCGTGCCATGGTTGTGCCTCCTGTTCGCAGCTGCGCTGCGTCTGACTGCTGTGCGTTGTCTGCCTGATTCCGGCGGAGAAGACCACCGACGTCACGAGAGGCATCCGATGGATGCGCCCTCCGTCGGTGACCTCGTCCCCCGGAACCGCAGCCGCGACTTGAGTCGCGGTGACTCAAGTTTGCACCTTGAGTCGAGTGGGGTCAAGTTTCGCGGCTGTGCATCGGCCGTGAATCGTGTCCCTGCACGGCCGTCATACGACGGCGGGGCGCAGCCCCGGCACGATGAAGCGGGCCAGGATCGGTCCGCCGATCGCGGTCAGCAGCACGTAGCAGGCGGCGAGCGCACCGACCTCTGGATACCCCGCCGAGACGGCGAGCGCGGCGATGACGATCGAGAACTCCCCTCGCGGCACGAGCGCCGCGCCGGCCCGGAGGCGACCGCGCCACTGCACGCCGTCGCGGCGCGCGGCCAGCCAGCCGGTGCCGAGCTTCGTGGCGGTGGTCACGACCGCGAGCAGGATCGCCGCCGGCAGCACCGGCAGGAGCTCGGCAGGCACGATCGGCAGCCCGAACGAGAAGAAGAAGATGGCGGCGAACAGATCGCGCAGCGGGCTGAGGATCGCGCGAGCGCGCACGGCGAGCGATGGCGGCACCGCGATGCCGACGAGGAACGCGCCCACCGCGGCCGACGCCCCGAGCAGCTGTGTCAGTCCCGCCACCAGCAGGGTCAGGCCCAGCAGCCGCAGGAGCACCTGCTCGTCGCTGGGGTGGCTGAGCAGTCGACCCAGGTGCGCCGATGCGCGACGCGACGCGATCAGGATGGATGCGACCGCGCCGAGCGCCAGCGCCACCGCCCCGAGCGCCTGCCACCACTCGGCGCCCGTGAGCACCGCGATGAGCACCGGCAGGAAGATCGCCATCGCCATGTCCTCCATCACGAGGACCGACAGCACCGCGGGCGTCTCCCGGTTGCCGAGCCTGCCGAGGTCGGTCAGCAGCCGCGCGACGATGCCCGACGACGACACCCAGGCGATCCCGGCCAGCGCCAGGCAGGCGGGCAGCGGCAGCGCGAGCGCGAGCCCGAGCAGGAAGCCGGCGCCGGCGTTCAGCGCGAAGTCGACGACGCCCGAGCGGCCGTGCCGGGCGAGCGACTGCGCGAGCTCCTCCGCCGTGAACTCCAGCCCCAGCATGAGCAGGAGCAGCACGACGCCGATCTCCGCAGCCGGCCCGATGAAGGGCTCCGCGTGGCCGAGGTCGAGCACGCCGCCCGCGCCGAGCCCGACACCCGCGAGCAGCATGAGCGGCACGGGCGAGATGCCGATGCGATGGGCCAGCAGACCGAGCAGCGACACCCCGAGCACGACGGCCCCCAGCTCGAGCAGCAGGGGGGCGACGTCGTGCATCGTCAGAGCGGCTGCAGCCGGACGCGCAGCTGGTCGATGCCGGCGGCCGAGCCGACCACGACGAGCGTGTCCCCGCCGGCGAGCGGCTCGGCCGGGCCCGGCGCCGCGAGCACGTCGTTGCCGCGCACGATCGCGACGATCGAGCAACCGGTGAGGGTGCGCGCCTTCGTGCTGCCGAGCGGCCTCCCGGCGAAGGGCGATCCCTCCTCGATCGAGATCCGCGCCGACTCGAGGCCGGGGATCTCGCGCGTGACGTCGAGCATCCCCTCGGCGATGCGCGCTGCGCCCAGCAGCTCCGCGAGCGCATCCACCTCGTCCTCGTCGAGGGAGAGGGCCAGCCGGACGTCGTCGGGATCCTCCCGACCGAGCACGCACAGGTCGGCCTGCCCCTCGCGGTGCACGACGATCGAGAGCGGCACGCCCCTCGTCGTGGTCATGTCGTAGCGCATCCCGACGCCGGGAAGCAGCGTCTGCGTGATCTCCACGAGGGCATTGTGGCACCCGCCCGACGCGCTTGGGACCCGCGGCGCGGGGCCGGCACCTGCCGTTCGCCTTCCGGCCCTACGCTCGAGCCATGAGTGCTCCCCAGCAGCCGCGTGCCGCATCCGCACCCGGCAGGCCCTCCCCCGACGAGCTCGTGCAGCCGTCTCAGGCGGGCATCGCGCCGATCCCTCGCCGCGAGCTCGGCCGCCGAGCGAGGGCGTGGGCGCTGTGGGACTGGGGCTCCGCGTCGTTCAACGCGGTCGTCACGACCTTCATCTTCAGCACCTACCTCGCGTCGGGCCTCTTCGTCGACCCCGCGATCGTCGACGCGGCCGGCGAGGGCGGCTCCCCCGAGCTGACGCGCGCCCTCGCCGACAACGCGTCGATCGTCGCCGCGGCGGTCGCGGTCGCGGGCATCCTCGTCGCGCTGCTCGCGCCGATCGTCGGACAGCGCTCGGATGGCGGCGGTCGCCGCAAGCTGTGGGTCGCCGTCAACACGGGGCTGACCATCCTCGCGATGTTCGGCATGTTCTTCGTCGTGCCCGTGCCGCAGTACATCTGGCTCGGCGCGATGCTGCTCGCGGCCGGCAACCTCTTCTTCGAGTTCGCGTCGGTCAACTACAACGCGATGCTGCACCAGGTCTCGACGAAGGCGTCGCTCGGCCGCACCTCCGGCTACGGCTGGGGCATGGGCTACGTCGGCGGCATCGTGCTCCTCGCGCTCCTGCTCGTGCTGTTCATCCTCCCGCTGGGCGGCGATGGCCACGGTGTCCTGAACGTGCCCTTCGGCAGCGACGGCGGTGCGCTGGACACTCGGCTCGCGGTGCTCGCGAGCGCCGTCTGGTTCCTCGTCTTCGCGCTGCCGCTGCTGCTCCGCGTGCCCGAGGTGCCGCCCACCGGTGCGGCACCGCCGCGCGTCGGCATCCTCGAGTCGTACCGCATCCTCTTCCGCACGATCGGCCGCATCGGTCGCACGGCGCCGAAGACGCTGCTCTTCCTGCTCGCGAGCGCGGTCTTCCGCGACGGCCTCTCGGGCGTGTTCACCTTCGGTGCGATCATCGCCGCGCAGGTCTTCGAGTTCTCCTTCCTCGAGGTCATGCTCTTCGCCATCGCCGCCAATGTGACGGCCGGCATCGGCACCTTCGTCGGCGGCTGGGTGGACGACCGCTTCGGCCCGAAGCTCGTCATCATCGTCTCGCTCGTCGTGCTCGTCGCCTCCGGCAGCGCCGTCCTCCTCGTCGAGGGCAAGGGCATGTTCTGGCTCTGCGGCCTCGCGCTCGCGACCTTCGTCGGTCCGGTGCAGTCGGCGTCGCGATCGTTCATGGCGCGCATCACGCCCGAGGGTCGCGAGGGCGAGATGTTCGGCCTCTACGCGACGACCGGCCGCTCGGTCTCGTTCCTGACCGCGAGCCTGTTCGGCGTCTTCGTCGCCGTCACGGGCGACACCCGCTTCGGCATCCTCGGCATCGTGATCGTGCTGCTCGCCGGGCTGCTGCTCGTGCTCCCCGTGCAGCCGAAGCCCACGGTGATCGACGACACGGAGGCTGTGCGCGCCGCGTAGGGATGCTTCCGGTACCCAATGGCCCCCTCCGAGCTCGTCCGAGGGGCCACTCGGTGCCGCAGTGCTGCGGGCGCCTTGGTGCCCGAGGGTTCTCGGGCACCGAGTGGCCCTTTCGAACCGCGCCGAAGGGGCAACTCGGTGCCGCAGCACTGAAGGCTCCGCGACTTCTCCACAGGCAGCGCTGGATGCGACACGCGCAGCGGGGCTCTCGGCCCACGATGCACCCATGGTCGCCGCCTCACCCCTCCCCGAGGAGATCGCCGACGGGCCGTTCACCACCGCGACCGCACTCGAGCTGGGCATCTCTCGCAAGCGCCTGCGCGCACGAGACCTCACGGCACCCTTCCGCGGCGTCAGGACCCGAGGAGCGCCGACGGACGTCCACGCGATGGCCGCAGCGCACGCGCAGCGCATGGCTCCCGGCCACGTCTTCGCGGGCATCACCGCCGCGCGGCTGTGGGGGCTCCCGGTCGCCAGCGCGTGGAAGTCGATTGAGCCGCTCGTGATCGGCGTCCCGGCCGGCGCCACCCGCACGCGGGCCCGCGGCATCCGGGTGCGGCGCTTCGATCCCAGCCGACTCACGTCGGGCACCGTGCACGACCTGCCGACGCTCGGCCCCGCATCCGCAGTCATGTCGATGGCTCGCGACACCGCAGCCGATGACCTCGTGGTGCTCATCGACGCGCTCATCACGCCCTCGAAGCACTACCCGGGCCTGCGCCTGCCGCGCCTGCCGTTCACGACGGCCGAGGAGCTGGCCGCATTCGTCGAGCGATGCCGCGGGACCCACGGAGCCTCCGCGTTCGGCCGCGCGCTCGAGCGGGCGAGACCCGGCGCCGAGTCGCCCCAGGAGACCCGATCCCGGCTCGCGATCGTGGACGCCGGACTCCCCGAGCCGGTCGTGCAGTTCGAGGTGTGGGTCGACGGCGTCCTCAGCGCGGTGATCGACCTGGCGTACCCAGAGTGGCGCATCGCGATCGAGTACGAGGGCGAGCACCACCTGACCGATCCCGCGCAGTGGGCGAGGGACATCCGCCGCCAGGAGCTGCTCGAGTCGCTCGGATGGATCGTCATCCGCGTGACCAAGGCCGACCTGCGCAACGGCGGCGCGGCGCTCGTCGACCGAGTGCGCCGAGCGATCGCGCGCCGCACCGCGTCGGCGTAGCCAGCTGGGGCTTCCGGTGCCCTGGACCTGCACCGCGCTCGTCGTCGGTGCGGAAGCATGGGGCCATGACCGCGGGGAGCGACGTGACGAGCATCGAGCTGCTGCTCGACGGCGACGCCGAGGCGCGCGTGCGTGCCGAGTGGGATGCGCTCGCCGCCGCCGGGACGTCGAGCATGGCGGGACACACGTCCGCGAGCAATCGGCCGCACGTGACGCTCCTCGCCCGCTCGGCGCCGGTGCCGCATCCGCTGCGCATCGACGCACCGGCGCTCCCCCTGCCGCTCGTGCTCGGACCGCCGCTGCTGCTCGGCGACGGCGACCGCCGAGTGCTCGCGCGCTCGATCCTCCCCTCGGTGGCGCTGCTCGCGCTGCAGGAGGCCGTGGTCCGCGCGGCGGGCGACGGCGACGCGGCCCCGCACTTCGCTCCGGGCCGTTGGATCCCGCACGTGACGCTCGCCCGCCGCATCCGGCTCGTCGACCTGGCGGAGGCGCTCCCGCTGCTCGGAGACCCCATCGAGGCGCGGGGCGTGGCACTGCGTCGATGGGATGCGGCGACCGCGACGGTCGCGCCCGTCCCCGTGGGCTGAGGCCCTAGGCCGGCCAGGCCTCCGCGAGCTTCGCGAGCAGTCGGGCCAGCTCCGCTCGCTCGGCGGGCGTGAGCGCCTCCGCGGCAGACGCGACCTCGACCGCGCGCGCCTCCGCGTGCGCGGCGATGTGCGCGTGCCCGGCCTTCGTCGCCTCGATCACGACCCGCCGGCCATCGGTCGGGTCGGGGATGCGTCGCACGAGCCCGGCGTCGGCGAGCGACTGGACGAGGCGGGAGGCGCGCGGCTGGTCGACGCCGATCGCGTGCCCCAGGTCGGTGATCGAGCGCGGCGCCTCCGAGCGCACGATCGCGTGCAGCATCCGGTGCGCTCCCATCGCGCCGCGCGGACCGCGCCCGCGGTGCGGACCGCCGGCCGCGTGCGGATCGTGATCGCCCTCCGCCGACTCGTCGCGGCCTCGAGCCCAGCCGTGCGGTCCTGCATGGCCGGGACGGTGACCGCCGCGGTGGTCGTGGAGACCCTGCCGACCGTCCGGTCCCGGGCGGGGCGGACGGCGCATGCCGATGCGGTCGAGGGCCTCGGCGATCCGAGCGATCTCGGCGTCCTCGGGGCCCGGGGCTTGACGAGCAGCACACATGCATGCCACTCTACATGTACATGCACAGTGACATGCAGTTGCCGGGCTCCGGGCCGGGCGACGCCCGGCACGACGGCCGCCCCACCATCGAGAGGAGATCGCGATGCGATCCGACGAGCAGCACAGCCACGACGGCCGACCCGAGCACCAGGACGGCCACCCCGCGCCCGAGCAGCAGGAGGCTGCCCAGCACCATGGGAGGCCGCACGACGCGGCCGAGCACCAGGCGGCCGACAGCCGCGGTCACCACTGCGGCCACGCCCATGGCGGCGGCCACGGTCACAGCCATGACTCCGAGCACGCCCATGGCTTCGGTCGAGGCCACGGCGCCGGCCACTGCGGCCACGGCGGCCGCCGCCGACCGACCATGGCTCGCAGCATCGTGAAGTCGGCTCGGCGCATCCGCCGCTCCGGCCTCACCCCCGAGCAGCTGCAGCACCGCATCGCGGCGACCGTGAGCCACGCGGACTACGTGACGACCATGCGCACGCTGCGGCGCATCGGCATGGATCTGCGCCACCAGCACTGAACCGAACCCCGAAGGCGCTCCTGCTGCAGCAGGGGCGCCTTCGTCGTCAGACGAGCGGGTCGGCGGGCCGCACGCGCTCCGCTTCGAACGACGGATGCGCGAGCACGCGGCCGATGAGGTGGCCGCTGCCGCCGACGAGGGTCAGGTCGAGGTCGAGGTCGGTCGCGACCATCCAGGCCGGAGCGCCGTGCGGATCGGCGGGCCACAGCAGGTTGGGCGTGCGGCCCGAGCCCGGCCACTCCGAGCGCCAGCCGAGCCCCGCGTGCTCCGCCCAGGTCGGGTCGGTGAAGGTGCCGAGCCGGCCGCGCAGCAGCACGTGGCCGCGGCCCTGCTGCTCGGCGGGCAGCCCGAGCACGTCCTGCCGCTCCATCGCGGCCAGGATCTCCGGATCCACCGACGCGACGTGGGCGGCGTGCTCCTCCGACTGCAGCGCGGCCTCCCGCAGCTTCCGCTGGGACGGCGTCAGCTCGTCGTCGTCCCACGAGAAGAAGATCGCGCCGGAGCCGCCGGGGTCGAGCCCGCTCCCCTCCCAGACGGCCGCGAGCACCTCCGCATCGCCGTGCTCGTCGACGAGCAGCTCGGCGATCGCGGTCAGCAGCGGCAGCGGGATGTCGCCGGTGTGCGGCTCGTCGATCCAGCCGCCGTCGGGCATCGCCGCCTGCTGCTCGCCGAAGCGCGCGAGCCACGCCGTGTACGGCTGCCCCGGCGCGGCCCGGTCCCCCAGCAGCTCAGCGGCCTCCGCCCACGTGATCTCGTGCGACGCGAAGCGGGGGCTGCCCCACGCATCCACCTCGCCGATCGGCACCTCGCGCGTCGCGGGATGCAGGATGCGCGCGTACGCGTCGAAGATCGGTGGGACGACGGCGCCCACGGTCGCCCGCTCGTCGAGCGCCTCCTGCACCCACCGCGCGACCTCGACGTCGCGCTCGACCCGGAGCGGCCCGGCCATGCGAGCCTCAGTCGGTCTCGGCGGCGTCGAGCACCGTGTCAGCCAGCATCGTCTCAGCCAGCACCGTGCGGTGGAACGACTGGAACGACCGGCTCGCGGTCGGTCCCCGCTGTCCCTGGTAGCGGTTGAGGTTGGCGCCCTGCCCGTACGGCGACTCCGCCGCCGACGAGAGCTGGAAGTAGCAGACCTGCCCGATCTTCATGCCGGGCCACAGCTTGATCGGCAGCGTCGACACGTTGGACAGCTCGAGCGTCACGTGCCCCGAGAAGCCCGGGTCGATGAAGCCGGCGGTCGAGTGCGTCAGCAGCCCGAGCCGCCCGAGCGACGACTTGCCCTCGAGCCGCGCGGCGACGTCGTCGGGCAGCGTCACGCGCTCGTAGGTGGCGCCGAGCACGAACTCGCCCGGGTGCAGGATGAACGGCTCGTCGGGCCCGACCTCGACCAGCCGGGTCAGGTCGGGCTGGTCCTCGGCCGGGTCGATGTAGGGGTACTTGTGGTTGTCGAAGAGGCGGAAGCCGCGGTCCAGCCGCACGTCGACGCTCGCAGGCTGCACCATGCCCAGATCGAGCGGGTCGAGGCCGAGTTCGCCGGACGCGAGTCGGGCACGGATGTCGCGGTCGCTGAGCAGCACGCGCCGAGCGTATCGCCCCGGCACGGGGCGCAACTTGCCCATGCGGCATCCAGCGCGATGGAGGAGGATGGGGGCAGGATCGGCGCTGAGGAGGTGACCGTGGCTGTGCATCGGAATCGACGGCTCGAGGACTGGATCGAGCTCGCCGCGGCCGCCGTGGAGCGCGCCCGCCGGTCGCTCGGCGACGCGGAGGTGACCCGCCGCACCGAGGCCTCCGTCTCGGACGAGGACTACGAGACGACCGTGCGCGTGCTGCGCACCCTGGGCCGCGACCTGCAGGCGACCGCGACCGACTTCAGCGCGCTCGACGCGCGGCTGCGCGGCGGCGCGCATGGCGAGCACGCGCCGCACGTGCCCGAGGCGCCGGAGGACGCGACGGATGCGGCGCCGCCCGCGGGCGCGGACGGGACCGACGCGGCCGGGTCGGCCGACGCATCCGCCCAGCCGCTCGAGCGCGGCGAGCAGGCCACGCTCGACGACCTGCCGGCGAGCGAGCGTGGTGCGCTGCGCCCCGCGGAGCTCGCCAAGCGGCTCGCCCGGCTGCGGAACCCGATCATGCCGCACCCTCGGCAGGGCCGCGCCAAGTAGGTCGTCGCGCCGAGGAGGCGACCGCGCCGCTCAGCGCGCCCAGACGCCCCTCGCGACGCAGTAGACGCCGTAGACGATGAGCCCCGCGGCGATCGCGACGAGCGCGACGACACCGCCCGGCACGGTCGTCAGCGACTGCAGCGCCCCGTCGAGCCCACCGGTCTCGCCCGGCTGGCGCATCGCCCCTGCCACGACGAACAGGGCCCCGACGATGGTGACCGCGATGCCCTTGGCGACGAAGCCGGGCGCGCCCAGCGACTGGACGAGGCGGCGGTAGCGGCGCGGCGGGTCGACGTCCTCGAAGAACCTGCGTCGCAGGCCGCGGACGACGAAGGCGATGCCGACGCCCGCGATGACGAGGCCGGCGAGGCCGAGCGCCCACGGGCCGAGCGGGTGCTCCAGCACGGCCGTCGAGAACGACTCCGTCGTCTCCTCGCCGTCGATCGAGCCGCCGAGCGCGAAGACCAGGGCGGTGCCGCCGACGACGGCGTGGCCGATCCCGCGGCCGGCGGCGCGCAGCGCGTCGCGGCGGTGATGGCGGGAGGCGGCGACCGCGATCAGGAGCGCGTGCAGCGCGAGCCCGACGAGCGCGATGCCCACGACCCACAGGGCGAGACCGCCGAGCGCGGTCTCGCGGAGCGCCCGCATCGCACCCGACTGGTCGGCGGAGCCGCCCCCGCCGAACGCGACCGAGAGGGCGATGGCACCGATGAGCACGTGCACGACGCCGTTCGCCGACTGGCCGACCGCCTCCACCCAGCCGGCTGCGCGGTGCTCCTCGACCGCCGCGGCCGCGCGCTGCGCCCGGTGCGCGGCTCGATCGACGCCACTCACCTCGAGGCGCGCCGGATCAGCGCGACCAGAGCCCGCGCGCGAAGCAGTAGACGCCGTAGAGCATGAGCCCGAGCGCGATCGCGATGAGCGCGATCACACCGCCGGGCACCGTGGTGAGCGACTGCAGGGCGCCGTCGAGGCCGGCCGCCTCCTCAGGGTCGTGCTGCACGGCGGCGACGATGAAGAGCCCGCCGACGATGACGATCGCGAGCCCCTTCGCGACGTAGCCGGCGGTGCCGAGCACGTCGACGAGGCGGCGCCAGCGTGAGGGCGGGGCGACGTCCTCGTGGAACTTCTGCTGCACGCCCTTCACGACGAAGTAGACGCCGACCGCGGCGATGCCCGCGCCCACGAGCCCGACCAGCACCGCGCCGAACGGGTTCGCCATGAGGTCTGCGGAGAACGACTGCGCCTGCGACTCGCCGTCGGAGCTGCCGCCCGTCGCGGCGACGAGCGCCGTCGAGCCGACCGCCGCGTACGCGATGCCCTTGGCCGCCTCCTTCAGCGCGTCCTTCCAGTCGCGCCGCGACTCGGCGACGGCGCTGACGAACGCGAGCAGGGCGAGCCCGACCATCGCGAGCCCGACCGCCCACAGCGCGATGCTGCCGAGCGGCGTCTCGCGGATCGCCTGCATCGCGCCCGACTGGTCGGCGGATCCGCCGGCGCCGAACGCGATGCCGAGCGCGATGCCGCCGATGACCAGGTGCACGACGCCGTTGGCGAACTGGCCGGCACCCGTGACCCAGTCCGCGGCCGGGTGCCGCTCGGCTCCCGCCGCCGCATCCTGCGCCTTGTCGGTCGCCCGACCTGCCGCGCCCTTCGCCGTCGATGCCGCAGCCCGAGATCTTCCATCAGTCGCCATGTGCCCACGCTAACGCTCAAGAGTGTCGATGGTTTCTCATCAAGCGTCTGGTGCGCAGGGCGCAGCGGGTCCAAGATGTGGCCATGACCGGCCCGCAGCGGCCCGTGATCCGCACGCCCGACCAGCGGATCCGGGTGTTCGTGAGCTCGACCCTGCGCGAGCTCGCCGAGGAGCGCCGCGCGGTCCGCGCCGCGATCGAGCGCATGCGGCTCGCGCCCGTCATGTTCGAGCTCGGCGCCCGCCCGCACCCGCCCAGGGCGCTCTACCGCTCGTACCTCGCGCAGAGCGACGTCTTCATCGGCATCTACGCCGACAGCTACGGATGGGTCGCGCCCGAGGAGCAGGTCTCTGGGCTCGAGGACGAGTACGACCTCGCGCCGCCGGAGATGCCGAAGCTCATCTACATCCGCGCCTCCGAGCACCGGGAGCCGCGGCTCGAGGCGCTCATCGACCGCATCCGATCGGACGACACGGCTGCCTACCTGCCGTTCGCGACGGCCGAGGACCTCGAGGAGCAGGTCTCGGACGATCTCGCGACGCTGCTCGCCGAGCGCTTCGACGAGTCGCGCATGCAGCCGACCGGCGGGGCCGAGGAGATCCCGCCCACGCCGGAGTCGCGCATCCCCGTGCCCCCGACCACCACGATCGGTCGGGAGCGCGAGGTCGCCGACGTGCGGGCGCTGCTCGAGGGCGGCACGAAGCTCGTCAGCCTCGTCGGCCCCGGCGGCATCGGCAAGAGCCGGCTCGCCGTCGAGATCGCGCAGGAGACGGCGGACCTCTTCCCGGACGGCCGCTACTTCCTGCCGCTCGAGGGCGTGTTCGAGCCTGGCCTGCTGCTGCCCACGATCGCCTACGTGCTCGGCATCCGCGACACCGGCGAAGCGTCGCTCGAGGAGCGCATCGCCCGCGCGCTCGCGGGACGCCGCGTGCTGCTCGTGCTGGACAACTTCGAGCAGATCGTCGAGGCGGCACCGCTGCTCGTGCGGCTGTTCGACGTGGCGCCCTCGGCGACCCTGCTCGTCACGAGCCGCACGGTGCTGCGGATCCGCGGCGAGCGCGTCTACGAGGTCGGCGCGCTCGGCGTGCCGGACGTCGTCGCCCGCGCGGCGCCGGAGCGCGTGCTCCGCTCGCCAGCGGGCGCGCTCTTCGTCGACCGGGCGCAAGCGGTCAAGCCCGACTTCGCGCTCACCGCCGAGAACGCCCCGGCCGTGGCAGACATCTGCCGGCGGCTCGAGGGGCTGCCGCTCGCGATCGAGCTCGTGGCCGCGAAGGTGCGGCTGCTCACGCCGAGCGGCATCGCCCAGCGGCTCGAGCACAGCCTGCCGCTGCTCACGGCGGCCGCCCGGGACCTGCCGGACCGGCATCGCACGATGCGCGCGACGATCGACTGGAGCGTCGGCCTCCTGCCGGCCGAGCAGCGCGCGATGCTCGAGGACCTCGGCGTGTTCGCCCGTCAGTTCACCCTCGAGGCGGTGGAGGCGCTCGGCGCCGGCCGGCCGTGGGAGGGCCAGGAGATCGACGGGATCGCCGCGCTCGTCGACGCCTCGCTCGTGAAGCAGGCCGAGATCGGCGGCCGCTCGGTGCTGTCGCTGCTCGCGGTCGTCCGCGAGTACGCGCTCGGCCGGCTCAAGGAGCACGGGGAGTCGGCCCGGATGCGCGCCGCCCACGCCGACTACTACAGCGACCTCGTCGCCGCGATCGCGCCAGGGCTGCGCGGCGCGGGCCAGGGGGATGCGGTGGTGCAGCTGGGGCTCGAGCTGCCCAACCTCCGCGCCGCGGTGCGCCATCTCGTGCACATCGGCCGCCTCGATGACGCCGGCGACTTCGCGTGGCGCCTGCTCGTCTACTGGTGGATCGCAGGCTTCTTCGGCGAGGTGCGGGTGTGGATGCTCGAGCTGCTCGGCAAGGACGAGCCCGTCACGCCGCACACGCGCGCGGTCGCCTGGTTCTTCGCGCTCTGGAGCGAGATGTGGCAGCACCCCACCGAGGAGGTCGTCGCCGGGCTCGGCGAGTGCGTGCGCCTGTTCACCGAGAGCGGCGACGGCGACGCCGCGGCGATGGCGGTCGCAGCGCGCGCGACCGCCCGGCTGCAGCTGCCGCTGCCCGACCTCGACACCGCCGAGCGCGAGCTGAAGGACGCGGTGCAGCGCCTCCGCGAGCTCGGCAACCCCTGGGCGGAGGCGATCACCGAGGTCTCGCGCGGCCGCCTCGCCTGGCTGCGCGGCGTCACCGACGACGCCCAGTCGTGCTTCGACCGCGCGACGGAGGTCGCCGAGTCCGTCGGCGATCTCTTCACCCTGTCGGTGGCGGGCAACCACCAGGCCAGGCTGCAGCTCGTGCGCGGCGACATCGACACGGCGGAGGGCGGATGCGTCCGCACGCTGCTCGTGTCGGTGCAGCTGCACTTCGAGGAGGGCGTCGCCTACGCGCTCGAAGGGCTCTGCGCGGTCGCGGCGGCGCGCGGAGAGGCCGAGCGGGCGGGGATGCTGTCGGCCGTGGCCGATGCGATCCGGCAGCGCATCGGCGTCTTCGACGCGGAGGCCTTCACGGTGCACACGCCGCAGCTCGACGCGATCCGCGCGGCCGAGCCCGATGCCGTGGCGGTGGGCGAGCGGCGCGGGCAGGAGCTGACGGTGCCCGAGGCGATCCTGCTCGCGCTGCCGGAGCCGGAGCGCGCGGGCATCGCGACCGCGCTCGCGCACTGGTGAGCCGCGGTTGACCGCCTCCCCCAGCGCACGCATCCGCACGCCCGACCAGCGCCTGCGGGTGTTCGTGTCGTCGACGCTGCGGGAGCTCGAGGCCGAGCGGGGCGCGGTCCGGGGCGCGATCGAGCGGCTGCGGCTCGCGCCCGTGATGTTCGAGCTCGGCGCGCGACCGCACCCGCCGCGCGACCTGTACCGCGCCTACCTGGAGCAGAGCGACGTGTTCGTCGGGATCTACGCCGAGCGGTACGGCTGGGTGGCGCCGGGCGAGGACGTCTCGGGCCTCGAGGACGAGTACCGCCTCGCGCCGCCCGGCATGCCGCGCCTCATCTACCTGCTCGAGGGCGCTGCCCGGGAGCCGCGCCTCGACGCGCTCATCGACCGCATCCGGGCCGACGACGCCGCCTCGTACAGGACGTACCGGTCTGCGGCGGAGCTGGCCGAGCTCGTCGAGGCGGATCTCGCCACGCTGCTCGCGGAGCGCTTCGACGCGGGGAGCGGCGGGGCGGCGAGCGTGCCCGTGCGCGCCGCGTCGCTCGACCCGCTGGCGTCGCGCATCCCCTCGCCGTACTCGAGGATCATCGGCCGGGATCGGGAGATCGCGAGCGTGCTCGGGCTGCTCGCCGAGGGCCATCGACTGATCACGCTGCTGGGCCCGGGCGGCATCGGCAAGAGCCGGCTCGCGATCGCCGTCGCGGAGGCGGCGGCGGCCGACCTCCCCGGCGGCGTCGCCTTCGTGACCCTCGAGGACGTGCTCGAGCCGGCACTGCTGCTGCCCACCATCGGTGCCGCCGTGGGCGTCCGCGACACGGGTGAGTCGCCGCTCGAGGAGCGCCTCGCGGTCGCGCTCGCGGGCCGCCGCATGCTCTTCGTGCTCGACAACTTCGAGCAGCTCGTCGACGCGGCACCGATCCTCGTGCGGCTCTTCACGATCGCGCCGGAGGCGTCGTTCCTCGTCACGAGCCGATCGGTGCTGCGGGTGCGCGGCGAGCGGGTCGTGGAGGTGCCGCCGCTCGCGACCCATGACGCCGCCGGCTCGGTCTCGCGAGCCAGCGCATGCCCCGCCGTCGAGCTGCTCGTCGAGCGTGCGCAGGCCGTGAAGCCCGGGTTCGAGCTGACGAGCGCCAACGTCGACGCGATCGTCGGCATCTGCCGGGTGCTCGAGGGCATCCCGCTCGCGATCGAGCTCGCGGCGGCGCGGATGCGGGTGCTCACCCCGGCGGGAATCCTGCAGCGCCTCGACCGACAGCTGCCGCTGCTCGTCGACGCCTCGCGCGACCTGCCGCCACGGCAGCAGACGCTCCGCTCGACCATCGAGTGGTCGACCCGCCTGCTGCACGAGCCTGCGCGGCGCGTGCTCCGCGACCTCTCGGTGTTCTCGCCGGGCTTCACGGTGGGCTCGGTCGAGGCGCTCGCCGAGGCGCGCGGGTGGGACGTCGACGTGTTCGCCGCGCTCGAGTCGCTCGTCGACAGCTCGCTGCTGCAGCAGGCGGACGCCGGCGGGGAGTCGGTGCTCTCGATGCTCGAGAGCGTGCGCGAGCACGGGCTCGAGCGCCTGCGCGAGGCGGGTGAGGAGCAGGCGGCCCGAGACGCGCACGCCGCGGTCTACCTCGGCCTGGCGCAGCGCGAGGGACGCGGTCCCGGCTTCGGTCAGCAGGTGAACGCCGTGACGCGCCTCAACCTCGAGCGCGGCAACCTGCGGGCCGCGGTGCGGCACCTGACGAGCGCTGGCGACGTCGAGACCGCCGCCGACATGGCGTGGCGGCTCTTCCTCTACTGGTGGGTGGGCGAGTACGTGATGGAGGTGGCCCTGTGGATGGACGAGGTCATCGCCCGGCCGCCCGAGTCGCTGTCCTCGCGAGCGCTCGCCATCGCCACCTTCTACGTCGCATGGCGCGACATGTGGGCGGCGCCCTCGCACGACGTGCCGCGAGCGCTCCTGCGCGCCTCGGCGGCGTTCGCCGCTGCCGGCGACGAGGTGGGCGCCACGATGGCCGCCGCCACCGCAGGGCTCGCCGAGATCAACACGCCCGACCCCGACCTCGACCAGGCGTCGGCATGGCTGCAGGAGGGAGCGCGGCGGTTCCGCGAGCTCGGCGCGGGGTGGGGCGAGGCGCTCGCGCTCGTCGCGCTCGGCCGCGTCTCCCTGCTCCGCGGGCAGCTCGAGGCGGCTGCCGCGCACTTCCATCGAGCCGTCGACGCCGCGGTCAGCGGCGGCGACCGGTTCACCGCCACGGTCGCGACGCATCACCTGGGTCGCGCGCACCTGCTCTCGGGCGCGCTCGAGGAGGCCGAGCTGCTCATGCTCGACGCGGTCGAGGAGTCGGTCGACCTGCGCCACGAGGAGGGCATCGCCTACGGCCTCGAGGGCCTCGCTGCCATCGCCGCGGTGCGCGACGACGTCGACCGCGCGGGTGCGCTGGCCGGTGCCGCGGCAGCGATCCGAGCGCGAACCGCGGTCTTCGACGCCCCCGCGTTCGTGTTCCACACGCGCTACCTCGAGGAGCTCGCCGAGCGGGGCCACGCTGACCGGCTGCGCGCCGCCGAGGCGCGCGGGCGCGAGCTCGGCTCGTTCGAGGCTGCGGCGCGCGCGCTCGGTGACCGCGTCTCGGCCGACGGCTCCTGAGCGGGCGCGCGTGCGGCTCGGCTAGCGTGGCCGGATCGAGCGAGGGAGCACCATGAGCGACACCAGCGCAGCGACGGGCGCCGCGGCGACCACGTGGCACGGGCAGGAGGGCGAGCCGATCGTCGTGCTCGTCCACGACTGGAACGGCCGCCTGCCGTGGATCGACGACTTCGCCGCCCGGCTCGCGGCGGAGGGCTACCGCGTGGCCGTGCCCGACTTCTTCGACGGCGCAACCGCCACCGACGACGCCGCGGCGGGCTCGCTGCTGCGCGAGCGCCTCGCCGACATGCCGGGAGCGCTGCACCTCGTCAGCGAGGCGATCGGCGAGGCGCGCGCGCTCGGCAGCCAGCGCGCGGCGGTCGTCGGCTTCTCGATGGGCGCGTCGATCGCGCTCGCGTACGCGGCGCAGGGCTCCCTCGACGCGGTCGTCGCCTACTACGGCTCGGCCCGCGGCGGCATCACCCCGCGGGTGCCGGTGCTGTTCCAGCTCGCCGAAACCGACGACTGGACCGGCGTCGAGGCGCCGGAGGACCTGCAGGTGCGGCTGGCGGCCGAGGGCTTCGACGGCATCGAGCTGCTCCACCACGAAGGCGCCGTGCACGGGTTCCAGAACGCGCAGGTCGAGCGCCGGTTCCACGCGGATGCGTCGGCCGCGGCCTGGGACACGACGCTCGCGTTCCTGCGCGAGCACCTGCAGACGCCCGCGTAGCCGGGCGGCCGCCTACGCGACGACCGGCGCGAGGGGCGGGGCCGCGAAGCTCGTGCGGAGCAGCCGCTCGAGCGACGGCACGCCCTCCGCGAGCGCCGCGCGCTGCCGAGCCGCGCCGTTGCCCTCCCCGCGGATGCGCGCCACGAGCGCCTCGACCCTCGCGCGATCGCCGGTCGCGTCGAGCGCCGGCCGCACGCCGTCGAGCATCCGCTCGATGACGTGCCAGGCGGGGGCGACGGATGCGGTGACCGGGTCGATGAGCACGTGGTCGAGCCCGTGCCTCGCGGCGTGCCACACGGCGGCATCGAGGTGCTCGGCGTGGGCGGCGGCGTCGGCGTGCACGAGATCGCCCGCGGCGGCGGCCTCGACGAGCGCCCGGGTGAGCAGCGCCACCCCGACCGACTCCTCGGCGGTCAGCTGGGCGTCGAACACGCGCAGCTCGACGGTCGGGTAGCGCTCGGCGAGCCGCATCATCCAGAAGATCGATGCGATGTCGATGGTGGCGCCGAGTCCGATGAGCGCTCGCACGCGCTTCTCGTAGTCGGCGGCGTCGGCGAACTCGGGCGGCACCGAGGCGGTCGTGAAGCGGCGCCCCACGATCGTGCGCCAGCTGGCGAAGCCGGTGTCGAGGGCGCCGAAGCACGGGGAGTTCGCGGTGAGCGCGAGCAGCGGCGCGAGCCACGGCCGCAGCGCGCGCATCGCGCGCACCCCCTCGTCGCGGGAGTCGACGGCGACGTGCACGTGCAGCCCCTGGATGCGGTGGTCGGGCTGGATCGCGCCGAGCTCCTCCACGAAGCGCGCGTACCGCTCCCCCGCCGCCGTCGCGGAGCGGCCGGCGCCGAAGGCGGTGCCGGTGCTCGCCGCGAGGAGCCCGCGGCGCGCGACGGCGCCCGCCACCGCCCGGCGGAATTCACCCACCACCCTGTCGGCGGCATCCCCGTCGGCCAGCACCGGAGACGAGAACTCGATCTGCGCCCGCAGGAACTCGTGCGTGATCCAGTGCACGTCGGCATCGAGCCCGGCGAGCTCGGCGATCACCTCGTCGGCGACGTCGACGGGCGCGAGCGAGCCCGGTTCGAGCAGGATGACCTCCTCCTCGATCCCGAAGGTGCGAGGAGCGCGCCTGCCCGGCTGCTCGAGGGTCATGGTCGGATTGTCCCGCCGAACACTGGGACCCACCAGGGCGTCGGGACGGATCCTCAGCCGCGGGGGCTGGCGGCGCTCAGGTGGATCGTGGAAAGTGAGCACATGCGCGCCATCTGGAAGGGCTCCATCACATTCGGGCTCGTCAACGTGCCCGTCAAGCTCTACTCGGCCACCGAGGAGCACGACCTGCAGCTGCACCAGGTGCACGACGCCGACGGCGGACGCATCCGGTACGAGCGCAAGTGCGAGGTGTGCGGCAAGAAGGTCGAGTACTCGCACATCGACAAGGCCTACGACGACGGCGAGCAGACGGTCGTGCTCACCGGCGACGACCTCGAGGCGCTGCCGGCGGAGCGCAGCCGCGAGATCGAGGTGCTCGAGTTCGTGCCGAACGAGCAGATCGACCCGATCCTGTTCGAGCGCAGCTACTACCTCGAGCCCGACTCGAAGAGCCCCAAGGCCTACGTGCTCCTGCGACGCGTGCTCGAGGAGACGGAGCGCACCGCGGTCGTGCGCATCTCGCTGCGGCAGCGCACGCGGCTCGCGACCATGCGGGTGCGCGACGACGTGCTGCTCGTGCAGACGATCCGCTGGTCCGACGAGGTGCGGGCCGCCGAGTTCGAGGCGCTCGACGACGACGTCACGGTGGGCAAGCGCGAGATGGACCTCGCCCGCTCGATCGTGCGCGACCTCGAGGCCGACTTCGAGCCCGAGCAGTACGTCGACGAGTACCAGGAGCAGCTGCGCACGCTCGTCGAGGCCAAGCTCGCGCAGGGCGAGGCGCTCGACACCGCCGCCACCTTCGGCGAGACCGACGACGACGAGGGCGGCGAGGTCATCGACCTGCTCGAGGCGCTGCAGCGCTCGGTCGAGAAGCGCAAGGGCTCGGATGCGTCGGGCGACGAGCCGAGCGACGAGTCGACCACGACCACGACGCGGGCGGCGAAGAAGCCGGCTGCCAGGTCGAGCGCCGCGAAGTCGACCGCCGCGAAGTCGACGGCGCCCAAGTCGACAGCCGAGAAGAAGCCTGCGGCGAAGAAGCCCGCTGCCAAGTCCACCGCGTCGAAGCCGGCCGCGAAGAAGCCGGCCGCGAAGTCGGCGGCCGCGGGCAAGCGGAAGTCCGCCTGAGGTGGCTGCGGCCGATCGCATCGTCGTCGGCGGGCGATCGCTCCGCTTCTCCAACCCCGACAAGGTGCTGTACCCGTCGACCGGGACGACGAAGCGCGACGTGCTCGAGTACGTGCTGCGCGCATCCGAGCCCCTGATCGCCCACGGGGGAGGCCGCCCGGTGACGCGCAAGCGCTGGGTCGAGGGCGTGGGCACCGAGCAGAAGCCCGGGCAGGTCTTCTTCCAGAAGACGCTCGAGCGGGGCGCGCCCGACTGGATCCAGACGGTCGAGCTGCAGCACTCGACCGGCCCGAAGCAGTACCCGGTGCTGTCGGAGCCGGCGGCGCTCGCGTGGATGGCGCAGATGGGCGCGCTCGAGCTGCACGTGCCGCAGTGGCGCATGCTCGACGGCGAGCGGCAGAACCCCGACCGGCTCGTGCTCGACCTCGACCCGGGCCCCGGCGCCGACCTCGACGACTGCGCGCGGGTCGCGCTCATGGTGCGCGAGCTGCTCGAGGACATCGGGCTGCATCCCGTGCCGCTCACGAGCGGGTCGAAGGGCATCCACCTCTATGCGCGGCTCGACGGCACGGTCACGAGCGAGCAGGCGAGCGAGGTCGCCCACACGCTCGCCCGATCGCTCGAGGCGATGCACCCCGACCTCATCGTGAGCGACATGAAGAAGTCGCTGCGCACCGACAAGGTGCTGCTCGACTGGAGCCAGAACTCCGGCTCGAAGACGACCATCGCGCCCTACTCGCTGCGCGGACGGCTGCGGCCCACCGTCGCCGCTCCCCGCACCTGGGAGGAGGTCGAGGCGGGCGGCCTGCAGCAGCTCGAGTACCCGGAGGTGCTCGAGCGGCTCGAGCGCGACGGCGACCTCATCGCCTCGCTCGATCCGCCGCCGGACCGGCTCGCGAAGTACCGCGGCATGCGCTCCGCGCACCGCACGCCCGAGCCGGTGCCCGCCGAGCCGCCCGCGTCGAGCGACGGCCGCTCGTTCGTCATCCAGAAGCACCAGGCGAGCCGGCTGCACTACGACTTCCGGCTCGAGCAGGACGGCGTGCTCGTGTCGTGGGCGGTGCCGAAGGGGCTGCCGTCCACCCCGAAGCAGAACCGGCTGGGCGTGCAGACCGAGGACCACCCGCTCGAGTACGGCTCGTTCGAGGGCACGATCCCGAAGGGCGAGTACGGCGCGGGCACCGTGAGGATCTGGGATGCGGGCACCTACGAGCTCGAGAAGTGGCGCGACGACGAGGTCATCGCGACCCTGCACGGGCTGCCCGACGGCGGCCTCGGCGGCGACCCGTACCGGTTCGCGCTCATCCGCACCGACGCCGACAAGCGGCAGTGGCTCGTGCACCGCATGAAGGAGCAGGACGCCGAGCGCGACGCGCGGCTCAAGGGCTACGCACCATCGAAGGCCGAGGCCGCTCGGCAGGCGAAGGGCGAGACCGCCGAGGAGGAGGCGCCGGCGCCGCGGCGGAAGCTGGGGCGCAGGCTCGCCTCGCCGAATGCCGCCGCGCCGCGCCCGAAGGGCGACCGGCCCACCGACCTGCGGCCGATGCTCGCGACGCTCGGCGACGCATCCGCCATCGACGACGAGCGCGAGTGGTCGTTCGAGGTGAAGTGGGACGGCTGGCGGGTGATCGTCGAGCGGATGGGCGCGACGGTGCGGCTGCTGAGCCGCAACGGCCGCGACCTCTCCGACGCGTTCCCCGAGCTCGTCGAGGCGGTCGCGGCGGCGGTCGGGGCGGATGCGGTGCTCGACGGCGAGATCGTCATGCTGAAGCGCGGCGCGGCCGACTTCGAGGCGCTGCAGGACCGCGGCGGGCTCAGCGGGCGGCAGGCTGCCCGGGCCGCGAAGGCGACCCCGGCGACGGTCGTGCTCTTCGACCTGCTGGAGCAGGAGGGCGAGCGGCTCATCGACGAGCGCCTCGACGAGCGGCAGTCGCGGCTCGACGGGCTCGTGCACGAGAGCGCCAGGGTGAAGATCTCGAAGCCGCTGCGCGGCTCGCTCGAGCGGATCCTCGAGGTGACCGCCGAGCGCGGCATCGAGGGCGTCATGGCGAAGCGGCACGACAGCCGCTACCGCCCGGGCAAGCGCAGCGACGACTGGCGCAAGCTCAAGCACCTCGAGCTGCAGGAGGTCGCCGTCGTCGGCTGGCTCGAGGGCAACGGCTCGCTCGCGGGCACCGTCGGATCGCTCGTGCTCGCGCTGCCGGACGACGACGGGCGGATGCGCTACGCCGGCCGGGTGGGATCGGGCTTCTCCGCGAGGGATCGCGACCGGCTGCGCGACGAGCTGCGGCCGCGGAGGACCGCCCCGCCGATCGAGGGGCTGCCGACCGACGTCGCGAAGAGGATCCGCTGGGTGCGCGCGGCGGTCGGCGAGGTGGAGCACACCGAGCGGACGTCCTCCGGTGCCCTCCGCCACCCGGTGTGGCGGGGCCTGCGCACCGACAAGACGCTCGCCGAGCTCAACCCGACCTAGCGGCTGGTCGAGGAGCAGCCGGCGCAGCCGGCCGCGTCTCGAGACCACCGCCCCGCTGGCAGACTCCCCTCATGACCACCGACCTCCTCGACCTCGCCTCCCTCCTCACCGACGAGGAGCGCGCCGTGCAGTCGCGCGTCCGGGCGCTCGTCGACCGCGAGATCCGCCCGCACATCGCCGACTGGTTCGAGCGCGCCCACTTCCCGCGCGAGCTCGTGCCGGCGCTCGCCGCGGAGGGGCTGCTCGGCATGCACCTCAGCGGCCACGGCTGCGCGGGCCGCAGCGCCGTCGAGTACGGCATCGCGATGCAGGAGCTCGAGGCCGGCGACAGCGGCATCCGCACGTTCGTGTCGGTGCAGGGCTCGCTCGCCATGACAGCGATCGCCAAGCACGGCTCCGACGAGCAGCGCGCGGCCTGGCTGCCGCGGATGGCCGCGGGCGAGGCGATCGGCTGCTTCGCCCTCACCGAGCCGGATGCGGGCAGCGACCCGGGCGCGATGCGCACCTTCGCGCGCCGCGACGGCGACGACTGGATCCTCGACGGGGAGAAGCGGTGGATCGGGCTCGCGTCGATCGCCGACGTCGCCATCGTCTGGGCGCAGACCGACGAGGGCGTGCGCGGGTTCCTCGTCGAGACGTCGTCGCCCGGGTTCACGGCGACGCCGATCGCGCCGAAGCTGTCGATGCGCGCGTCGATCCAGTGCGACGTGTCGCTCGACGGCGTGCGCGTGCCGGAGTCGATGCGGCTGCCGGAGGCGCGCGCGCTGCGGGCGCCGTTCGAGTGCCTCGGCGAGGCCCGGTTCGGCATCGCGTGGGGCGCGCTCGGCGCGGCCCGGGATGCGCTCGAGACGACGCTCGCCTACGTCGGCGAGCGCGAGGTGTTCGGCCGCCCGCTCGCGGGCATGCAGCTCACGCAGGCGCGGCTCGCCGAGATGGTGCTCGCGCTGCAGCAGGCGCAGCTGCTCGCCCTGCACCTCGGCCGGCGCAAGGACGCGGGGCTGCTGCGGCCGCACGAGATCTCGATGGGCAAGCTCGCCTCATGCCGCGCCGCGATCGACATCTGCCGCGATGCCCGCGCGCTGCTCGGCGGCAACGGCATCACGCTCGACCTCTCCCCCATGCGGCACGCGGCCAACCTCGAGAGCGTGCGCACCTACGAGGGCACCGACGAGGTGCACACGCTCGTGATCGGGCAGGCGCTCACGGGGATCAGCGCCTTCCGGGGCTGACTACCGCTCGCTCAGGTCGCCCATCGCGAGCCGCTGCACGACGCCGGTCAGCACGTCGAGGCCCGCGAGCGCATCCGCATCGCTCGTGAGCTCGCCCTCGTTGTGCGAGATGCCCTCGATCGAGGGCACGAAGAGCATGACCGTGGGCACGCGCTCCTTCATGTTGATGGAGTCGTGACCCGCGACGGTCCGGATCTCGTCGTGCGAGTAGCCGAGCTGGGCGGCGACCGAGCGCGCGAGCTCGACGCCCTCGGGCTGGTACGGGTTGATGCCCCACTCGTGGGAGCGCTCGATGCGGATCGACACCGAGGCGCGCTCCTCGATCGTGCCGATCTCGGCCGACAGCAGCTCGTTCGCCTCGGCGAGCACCGCCTCGTCGGCACAGCGCAGGTCGAGCAGCAGCCGCACGCGCGACGCGACGACGACGGGTGAGTTGGGGTAGACGTCGAGCTTCCCCACCGCGGTGTGCAGCACGCCCGGGAACCGGTCGGCGAGCTCGCGGGCGAAGACGACGAGCTGCGCGGCGCCGAGGAGCGCGTCGCGGCGGTCGGCGATCACCGTCGCACCCGAGTGCGACTGCTCGCCCTCGACGGTCACGACGTACTTGCTCGCCGCCCAGCTCGCGGTGACGAGCCCGATGCTCGTGCCGGCGTCCTCGAGCAGGCGGCCCTGCTCGATGTGGATCTCGGCGCAGCACGCCGCGACCGGGCCGTCGCCGTCGCCGAGGAAGCCGGTCGGCGCGAGCGCCTCGCGCACGGTGACGCCGGCGGGATCGGCGACCTCGAGCGCCTCCTCGAGCGGCATGAGGCCCGTGTAGACCGCGGAGCCCATCATCGAGGGCACGAAGCGCGAGCCCTCCTCGTTGAACCAGTTGACGACCGCGAGGTTGAGGGCGGGCGCCTCCCCGGTCTCGCGCAGCTGCTCGGCGATGCGGAAGACGGCGTGCGCCGCCGCGAGCACGCCGTAGGCGCCGTCGTAGCGGCCCGCCGTCGGCTGCGAGTCCATGTGCGAGCCGACGACCACGTACGGCGCGCCGGGCACGAGCTCGAGCAGCCCGAACTGGTTGCCGATCCGGTCGTACTCGACGCGCAGCCCGTGCTCCTCGAGCAGCCCCTGCAGCCAGCGTCGCTGCTCGATGTCGGCCGGGGTGGCGGCCTGCCGGTCGACGCCGCCGCGCTCGGTGGCGCCGAAGCCGCTCATGGTCGCGAAGTCGGCGAGGAACGCCTCCGCGCGAGCGTCGTCGAGCCCGGATGCGGTGCCCGTCGCGCCGCGCACGTCCCACACGTGGTGCTCGAGGTCGTGCAGCGCGTAGACGAGCAGCGTCTCCACCGTGAAGGCCGAGCCGTTGGAGCGCCTGCCGGTGCGGTCCCACGCGTCGGACGGCACCGCATCCGCCGCGCCCGCGAGCTCGGCCGCGGCGAGGTCGAGCTCGACGGCGACGTGCTCGAACGGCTGGTTGGCGTAGTCGCCGTCGATCGCCGCCTGATCCTGGTCCCAGTTCGCGAACTCGGGGTCGTCCTCGGTGAGCAGCTGGTCGAGCCGCGCGCGCATCACGGTGCAGACGTCGCGCACGTGCGCCGCGTACTCGAGCGGCGACCACGTCGCGTCGTCGGGCCGCTGCTCGACGCCCTCGCCGTGCAGTCGTGCGTGCATGGCCGCGGCGGCGTCGCGGATGCGGCGGCCGAGATCGCTCTCGTCGACGGTCGCGGGGTCGAACCCGCACTCCGGGCAGCGCTCGCGCACGACCCACGTCCAGTCCTTGATGTCCGGCTCGATCGGCATGCGCCGAGCATGCCACGACGTCGCCCGCGAGGCACGGATCATCCCGCAGGATGACGGGCGCGCGACCGCGGGAGGACGCGCCCGCCGGGCCCGGATCCGTAGCGTCGGAGCAGGCTGAGAGGAGCCCCCATGTCGATGTTCTCCATGCTCGGAACGGTCGCCGAGCTCGCGCTCGCCGCGCTCGCGCTCGCCACCGGCACCGTGGTCGTGCTCGGCGCCGCGATCCTGCTCGGCGTGTGGCTGTGCGGCACGCTCGTCTCGCGCGCAGCCCGCCGGAGCTGACCGGCCCGCGAGCGCAGGCCCGATGCGCCCGACCGGCCGCGCTTGCACGGGCATCAGCGGGGCAATACCCTATTCCTGAACGATCGGTCACTAATTCGCCATCGTTGACGACGCAGTCAGGAGTCCCATGCCCGAGGCCTTCCTCATCGGTGGCGCGCGCACGCCCGTCGGTCGCTACGGCGGAGCGCTCGCGAGCGTCCGCCCCGACGACCTCGCCGCCCTCGTGCTGGGCGAGGCCGTCACGCGCGCAGGCATCGACCCCGCGCTCATCGACGAGGTCATCCTCGGCGGCGCCAACCAGGCGGGCGAGGACAACCGCAACGTCGCGCGCATGGCCGTGCTGCTCGCGGGCCTGCCCGACTCCGTGCCGGGCATCACCGTGAACCGCCTCTGCGCATCCGGCATGTCGGCGATCATCATGGCGTCGCAGATGATCCGCTCGGGCGATGCCGACATCGTGGTCGCCGGCGGCGTCGAGTCGATGACGCGCGCCCCCTGGGTGCAGGCGAAGCCCGAGAAGGCGTGGGCGAAGCCCGGCGAGGCCTTCGACACCTCGATCGGCTGGCGCTTCGCCAACCCCAAGCTCGTCGCCCGCGACAAGGCCACCTTCTCGATGCCGGAGACCGCCGAGGAGGTCGCGCGCGTCGACGGCATCTCGCGCGACGACGCCGACGCCTTCGCGCTGCGCTCGCACGAGCGCGCGATCGCCGCGATCGACGCGGGGCGCTTCGCCGACGAGATCGTCGCCGTGCAGACGCGCGGCACCGAGGTCACCGTCGACGAGGGCCCGCGGCGCGACACGACGCTCGAGAGGCTCGCGAGCCTGCGGCCCGTCGTGGGCGGCGGCTCGGTCGTCACCGCCGGCAACAGCTCGTCGCTCAACGACGGCGCCTCGGCGATCGTCGTCGCGAGCGAGGATGCGGTGCGTCGCCTCGGGCTCACCCCGCGCGCCCGCATCGTGGGCGGCGGCAGCGCGGGCGTGGCCCCAGAGGTGATGGGCCTCGGCCCCGTGCCCGCCACCGAGAAGGTGCTCGCCCGACTCGGCCTCTCGATCGGCGACATCGGCGCGGTCGAGCTCAACGAGGCGTTCGCGACCCAGTCGCTCGCGACCATCCGCCGGCTCGGGCTCGACCCCGAGATCGTGAACGCCGACGGCGGCGCGATCGCGCTCGGCCATCCGCTCGGCTCCTCCGGCGCCCGGCTCGTCGTCACGCTGCTCGGCCGCATGGAGCGCGAGGGCGCGCAGCGCGGCCTCGCCACCATGTGCGTCGGCGTCGGCCAGGGCAGCGCCATCGTCCTGGAGCGCGCGTGACGAGCATCCTCAGGGGCGCTCCGATGAGCCAGAGCCTGCGGATCGAGGAGCGCGACAGCTTCGTGCTCGCCACGCTCGACCGGCCCGAGAAGCGCAACGCGATCGACCAGGAGCTCGTCGACGCGCTGCACCGGCTCTGCGCCCGCCTCGAGGTGGAGCGCCGCACCCTCGTCATCACCGGCTCCGGCGGCACCTTCGCGGCCGGCGCCGACATCGCGCAGCTGCGCGAGCGCGGCGCGACCGACGCGCTCGCGGGCATCAACACCCGCTGCTTCCAGCGCATCCGCGCCCTGCCGATGCCGGTGATCGCCGTGCTCGACGGCTACGCGCTCGGCGGCGGCGCCGAGCTCGCCTACGCCGCCGACATCCGCGTCGGCACGCCGACGCTGAGGATCGGCAACCCCGAGACGGGTCTCGGCATCATCGCCGGCGCCGGCGCCACCTGGCGGCTCAAGGAGATCGTCGGCGAGGCGCTCGCCAACGAGATGCTCCTCACCGGCCGCCAGCTCGACGCCGAGGAGGCCCTGGCCGCCGGCCTCGTCTCCGCCGTCCTGGAGCCGGAGGCAGCGCTCGAGCGCGCGACCGAGCTCGCCGAGCGCATCGCGAAGCTCGACCCGGCAGCGACGCAGGCGACGAAGCGCGCACTGCTCGCGCCGCTCGCCGCCCACCCCGAGATCGACCTCGCCGAGCAGGCGGTGCTCTTCGAGAGCCCCGAGAAGCTGCGGCGCATGACCGAGTTCCTCGAGCGGCGCAGCCGTTCCGCAGGCACCGAGGGAGCGAAGCGATGAGCGCGATGATCGACGACACGGATGCCGTGGTCGGCGCAGGCGCCCCGGAGCGCGTCGGCGTGCTCGGCGGCGGCCGCATGGGCGCCGGCATCGCGCATGCCTTCGTGCTCGCCGGCAGCCAGGTCGTGGTCGTCGAGCGCGACCACGAGTCGGCCGAGGCCGCTGAGGAGCGCGTGCGGACGAGCCTCGCGAAGAGCGTCGAGCGCGGCTGGAGCGAGCCGCTCGACGAGCTCGTCGGCCGCATCCGCGTCGCGACCGACGTGGCCGCCTTCGCCGACGCCGACCTCGTGATCGAGGCCGTGCCCGAGGACCAGGGGCTCAAGGCGGATGCGCTGGCGCGCGTCGAGGCGGTGCTGACCGACCGCGCCGCGCTCGCGAGCAACACCTCGTCGATCTCGATCGACGCGCTCGCGACGAACCTCGCCCGGCCCGCCCGCTTCCTGGGCCTCCACTTCTTCAACCCGGTGCCGGCATCCGCGCTCGTCGAGATCGTGCTCGGCGACGCCACCGATCCGGGGCTCGCGAACAGCGCCCGCGCGTGGGTCGAGGCGATCGGCAAGGCGCCCGTGACCGTGCACGACGCCCCCGGCTTCGCGAGCTCGCGGCTCGGCGTCGCGATCGGGCTCGAGGCCATCCGCATGGTCGAGGAGGGCGTCGCGAGCCCCGGCGACATCGACCTCGCCATGGAGCTCGGCTACAAGCATCCGACCGGCCCGCTGCGCACGACCGACATCGTCGGGCTCGACGTGCGGCTCGGCATCGCCGAGCAGCTGCACCGCGAGCTCGGGGAGCGCTTCCGGCCGCCCGAGCTGCTGCGCCAGATGGTGGCCGAGGGCCGCCTCGGCAAGAAGAGCGGCCGCGGCTTCTACGACTGGACGTCCGAGTGACCTCCACCCCAGTGCACCAGACCGACGAGAGAGCGAGTCGACGATGACCGACACCCAGACGCAGACCAGGACGCGCATCCTGCCCAGCTACGTGCAGGACGGCTGGTGGCAGCCCACCGACGAGGCCGCCGCCGACGCGGCCGTCGTGCGCGACGCCTCCACCGGCGAGGAGGTCGTGCGCGTCTCGACGACCGGCCTCGAGCTCGCGGCAGCGCTCGACCACGCCCGCACGGTCGGGCAGCACAGCCTCGCGCCGCTCACCTTCCACCAGCGCGCCATCCTGCTCAAGCAGATGGCGCTCGCGCTCACCGAGCGCAAGGCCGAGCTCTACGAGCTCTCGAGCCGCACCGGTGCGACGAAGAACGACTCGTGGGTCGACATCGACGGCGGCATCGGCGTGCTCTTCACCTACTCGTCGCGGGGCCGCCGCGAGATGCCGCAGTCGACCATCTACCTCGACGGCCCGGTCGAGACGCTCTCGAAGGACGGCTCGTTCCTCGCCCGCCACATCTGCACGACCCTGCCGGGCGTCGCGGTGCAGATCAACGCGTTCAACTTCCCCGTCTGGGGCGCGCTCGAGAAGCTCGCCCCGGCGTTCCTCGCCGGCATGCCGACGCTCATCAAGCCTGCGACGCCGACCGGCTACGTCGCCGAGCACATGGTGCGCATCCTCGCCGAGTCGGGCCTGCTGCCGGCCGGCGCGATCCAGCTCGTCTCGGGCTCGGCGCGCGACATGCTCGACCACCTGAAGCTCGGCGACACGGTGAGCTTCACCGGCTCCGCCTCGACCGCCGAGAGCCTGCGGCTGCACGACGCCGTGCAGACCGGCGGCGTGCGGTTCACGGTCGAGACCGACTCGATCAACGCATCCGTGCTCGGCCCCGACGCGACCGAGGGCACGCCCGAGTTCGACGCCTTCGTGCGTGGCGTCGTCACCGAGATCACGGCCAAGGCGGGGCAGAAGTGCACCGCCATCCGGCGCGTGCTCGTGCCGAGCGGCATGACGGATGCGGTGGCGAACGCCGCGCGCGACCGCATCGCCGCGAAGGTGGTCATGGGCGACCCGCGCGCCGAGGGCGTCACGATGGGCCCGCTCGCCTCGACCGAGCAGCGCGACGAGGTGCTCAAGCAGCTCATGAAGCTGCGCGAGGGCGGCGGCCAGATCGTCGTCGGCGGCGACGCGGCCGAGGTGACGCTCGCCGACGGGTCGATCGGCGAGGCGCTCGAGGGCGCGTTCGTCGCGCCCACGCTGCTGTCGTTCCGCGACGCCGAGTCGGATGCGCTCCACAGCGTCGAGGCCTTCGGCCCCGTCGCGTCGATGGTCGAGTACGGCAGCCCCGAGCAGGCGGCGGAGATCGTCGCGCGCGGCGGTGGCTCGCTCGTCACCTCGGTCGCGAGCCACGACCCGGTGTTCGTGGCGGAGCTCACGCGCCGCATCGCGCCGCACAACGGCCGCATCCTGCTGCTCGACCGCGACGACATGCGCGCCTCCACCGGCCACGGCTCACCGCTGCCGATGCTCGTGCACGGCGGCCCCGGCCGTGCGGGCGGCGGCGAGGAGCTCGGCGGCATCCGCTCGGTGCTCCACCACATGCAGCGCACCGCGATCCAGGGCAGCCCGACCATGCTCACCGCCCTCACCGGCGTGTGGCACCAGGGCGCCGCGTCGTCGACGGATGCGCCGCACCCGTTCCGCAAGTCGCTCGCCGAGCTGCGCATCGGCGACCAGGTCGTCTCCGAGCGCCGCGAGATCTCGCTCGACGACATCGAGCACTTCGCGGAGTTCACCGGCGACAGGTTCTACGCGCACATGGACCAGGAGGCGGCCGAGGCGAACCCGTTCTTCCCGGGTCGCGTCGCGCACGGCTACCTGCTGCTGTCGTTCGCGGCCGGCCTCTTCGTCGAGCCGGCGCCGGGCCCCGTGCTCGCGAACACCGGTCTCGACAACCTGCGGTTCATGACGCCCGTCTCCCCCGGCGACTCGCTGCGGGTCACCCTCACGGCGAAGCAGATCACGCCGCGCGAGACCGACCCCTATGGCGAGGTGCGGTGGGATGCGGTGCTCACGAACCAGGACGACGAGGTCGTCGCGCAGTACGACCTGCTGACGTACGTCGCGAAGGAGCAGTAGCCGCGAGCGGCACGCGAACGGCGGGGGTCCGGAAGGACCCCCGCCGTTCGCCGTCCTGCTACTCGGGTCGTCTGACTACTCGGCGGGGAGCACGAGCTGCTGGCCGGCCATGATGAGGTCGGGGTTCGAGAGCGACTGCTGGTTGACGGCGAAGATGCCGAGCCAGCCGCTGTCGACGCCCTCGGCCTCGGCGATCTCGAAGAGCGTGTCGCCCGGGACGACCGTGTAGGTCTCGTCGCCCGGCTGGACGTCGGGCAGCTGGAGCGCTGCGGGCGCCGGCGCGGGCGCGGCCTGCTGCTGGGCGGGAGCGGCGGCCGGCGCGGCCTGCGCCGCCGGAGCGGCCTGGCTCGCCGGAGCCTGCGCGGGTGCGGGCTGCGCGGCCGGCTGCGGTGCGGGCTGCGCGGCACGCGGCTCCGCCGCGCCACTGGCGCCGATCTGCACCGAGCACGAGGGCCATGCGCCCCAGCCCTGACCGGCGAGGGTGTTCTCGGCGACGCGGATCTGCTCGGCGCGCGAGGCGTTCGCGGGGTTGCCCGAGCCGCCGAACGCCTGCCACGTCGACAGCGAGAACTGCAGGCCGCCGTAGTAGCCGTTGCCGGTGTTGATCGACCAGTTGCCGCCGGACTCGCACTGCGCGAGCGCGTCCCAGGTCGCGTCGGACGCGGCATTCGCTGCCGTCGGCACGAGCACAGCTCCTGCGACGGTGGCGACGCCGGTGGCGACGAGGCCGGCCACGTAGCGCTTCGAGCGGCGGGCGCGGGTGATGGTGTGCTTGCTCACGGTGAACTCCAGGGCCCCGTCTCGCCCGCGCAGAGCGCAGGCGACCGCCCGACCGGTGCATATCGATTCGATGGCGCGAGGACTCTCGGGGCAGACACGACGGCCGTCCTTCGCGGTTCAACCCGACGACACTACCGAACATCACGATTCGGTAACAAGCGGCGTGTCGCGCGCGCCCGCGCTGCGCTCGCCAGTCCGAACCGGGTCACGCGCCCGGGTGGAGGAGCGGAGGCTCGCAGCAGCGCAGCTGCTGGAGCATCCGCAGGTCATGCCGGTCCACGTCGCGCGCGGTGTAGCCCTGCCGCAGCTCTACCAGGCGGGCGCTGTCCGCGACCACCACCGGGTGGCCGCCGATCGTGCCGACGGCGCGCCGAGCGGCCTCGTGCAGGAGGACACCGCCGTCGAGCAGCGCCTGCACCCCGTCACCGTTCTGCTGGATGCGCATGGGATGGAGGTCGATGGCCCGCTCGTCGGCGCGCAGCTCGATCCGCACTGGCCGCCAGTCCTCGACGATCGCGTAGCCGCGTGCCCGCAGCGCTGCGATCGCCTCGTCGAGCACCCGCTCGTCGAGGAAGACGTCGAGGTCGCCATGCGGCCGTGTCTGCGCCCCGACGAGGGCATCGACCGCCCATCCGCCGTTGCACTGGTAGGTGACGCCGCGCGCCTCGAGCCAGCCCACGAACCAGGCGACCTCCTCGGGAGGCATCGTCAGAGCGATGCAGGGTCGCGCAGGCCCGTGCGCACGAGCTCGAGCACCGAGTCGGCGAGCTGCTCGGGGGTGATCGGTCCGTCGGGGCGGTACCACTCGACGATCGAGTTGACCATGCCGAAGGTGAGCCGCTCGGCGATGCGCGGATCCATGTCGGGGCGCAGCGTGCCCTCGTCGCGCGAGAGCTCGAACAGTGCGCCGAGCTTGCGGTCGATCTCGCGACGGCGCCGCATCGCCTCGAGCTCGATCGGGGTGTTGCCCCGGAGGCGCAGCAGCAGCGTCACGAACGGCTTGTGCTCGCAGAGCACGATCACCGCCCCGCGGATGACGAAGCGGATGCGGCTCACGACCGGTCCCGTGGTCGCCTCCGGCGCGTCGAAGACCGCCTCGAGCGCATCGAGCGCCTTCGAGAGCGCGACCTCGAGCATCTGCTCCTTGGAGGCGAAGTGGTGGTAGATCGCCGACTTCGAGAGGCCGAGCCGAGCCGCGATCACGCCGAGCGACGTCGCGTCGTAGCCCCGCTCGTTGAAGGCCGCGACGACGACCTCGAGCATCGAGTCGCGGTCGTAGCCGGGGCGGCCGCGGCGAGCGGACTCAGTGGAGCTCATCGACCCATCCTCGCGCACCCCGAGGACGACGCCCGCTCACCGCCCCGAGACGATGGCGTTGTCGAGCGCGTCGGCGTCGACGCCCGGTCGCTCGGCGCGATTCGTGAGCAGCACCCAGCACAGGTCGGCGCTCGGATGCACCCAGAACTCGGTGCCCGCCCAGCCCGAGTGCCCGAAGACGTCGGTGTCGATGAGCCCCGGCGCACGGCTGCGGAGGTTCCAGGTGAACCCCCAGTCCTCGCCGCGGTCATCGAGGAACGGGTCGAGGCGCGGCGTGCCCGTCGTGAGGGAGCGGCGCATCATCGCGAGCGTCGCGGGACGCAGGATGCCGTCCTCCGCGCCCGCGCCGATTCGGAGCAGCTCGGAGCCCAGTCGCAGGAGGTCGTCGGCGCGGCCGACCAGCCCGGCCCCGGGGTTCCGGCCGGCGACGAAGGCCTCGGTGTCGAAGCCGAGCGCTGCGGCATCGACGACCGCGTGCGCGGCACCGGCGTCGAGCGACAGCCCGTCGGCGCCGATCTGCGCGGCCCACGCCGACCCCTCCGCATCCCAGGCGCTGCCCGTCGCGTGCTCGATGAGGGCCGCGATGCCCTCGAACGCGAGCGTGGAGTAGCGCGACATCGTGCCTGCCGGGAAGTCGCGACCCCGCGTCAGCAGCTCGCGGCGCAGCGGCACGGCCGTGTCGAGCGCCGGCTCGCTGATGCCCGACGTGTGGCTGGCGAGGTGCCGGAGCCGCACGACGTCGTCGCGCTGGCGGCCGAAGTCGGGCAGCGCGTCCGTCAGGGGCGTCTCGGGCGTCAGCAGGCCGCGCTCGATCGCCCGCGCGACGGCGATGCCGACGAGCGGCTTCGTGATCGAGAACAGCGGGTACCGGTCGTCGGTCCGCGCGTCGCCGAACGCCTCGAGGGCGACGGTGCCCTGCGACGTCGCGACGCCGAGGACGGCGGTCGGGAGCCGCCGCGCCTCCACGTGCGTGCGTGCCCACTCGAATGCCGCGTCGAGTCGCATCATTCCACCTGGTGTCCCAGGTCGGGGCGCGCGACGAAGCGCGCCGTTGCGTCGGTCATGGCGTCGAGCTCGACCACCACGATCTCATTGCGCCCTGCACGCGTCACCGGGCCCGGCACGTAGAGCGTGCGCTGCGGGCCGCGCCGCCAGTAGCGGCCGAGGAAGAAGCCGTTCACCCACGCGAAGCCCTTGCCCCAGCCGGCGGTGTGGAGGAAGAGGTCCGCGGCATCGTCGAGCTCGAACGCGCCCCGGAGCCCGACGGGCCCCGCCGCCCGACCGCCGACGACGCATCCGGAGCGCGGCGCGGCCTCGGCGACCGCGCGAGCGAGCGCCTCGACGTCGTAGGTCTGCACGCTCCACGTGCCGGAGATCGGCTCGCCGTCGAGCCGCACGTCGCCGACGATGCCCTTCGGCTCTCCGAGCGTCCCGCCGTAGTTGACGCGCCCGGTCTCCTCGACGAGCAGCCGCAGCGTGCCGCCCGCCGGGATGGCGAGCGCGAGCTCGCCCAGCGTGCGCTGCAGCGTGCCCGCCGAGCGCCCATCGACCGACACCCACGCGACGTCGCGCACATCGGCGTCGAGCACGTGGGCGCGATCGGTGTCGATCGTCGCCGAGTACGCGGCGAGCACGACGTCGGCGCCGAGGGCGTCGAGGGTCGGCGGCGCGTCGAAGCTCCCGCGGTCGGCGGCGACGAGCGGCAGCGGGTCGCCGACGCCGTCGAGCGGCACCGTCAGCTCGGGGGCCCGCACGGGCTCGGGCAGCGGCGCATCGGGCACCGGTGCGTGCTTCGCGATCACCTCGCGGAAGGCGCGGAACTTCTCGGTCACATCGCCCGACTCGGTGATGGGCGCGTCGTAGTCGTACGAGGTGACGAGCGGCAGGTAGCGGCCCGAGTCGTTCGCGCCGTTCGTGAGGCCGAAGTTCGAGCCGCCGTGCACCATGTAGATGTTGACGGATGCGCCTGCCGCGAGCAGCGCGTCGAGGTCGCGCGCCGAGTCGGCGAACGGGGTCGTGTGGTGCTGCTCGCCCCAGTGGTCGAACCAGCCGCACCAGAACTCCATGCACATGAGCGGCCCGGTCGGCTGGTGCTCGCGCAGGGTCGCCAGGCGCTCGTCGATGCGCGAGCCGAACGAGCCGGTGGTGTGCAGGTCCTCGAGGTGGCCGTCCTCGAGCATCTGCGGGATCGGCTGATCGACGCGTGTGAGCGGCACGGTGATGCCCGCCGCCCGCGTGAGGCGCACGAGCTCGGCGAGGTAGGCCGTGTCGGAGCCGTAGGCGCCGTACTCGTTCTCGATCTGCACGAGGATGACGCTGCCGTCGCGATCGATCTGCCGCGGCGCGACGACGGCGTTGATGCGATCGAGGAAGCCCGTGACCGCCTCCATGTAGCGCGGGTCGGAGCTGCGCAGCGCCATCGTCGGGTGGGAGGTGAGCCACGTCGGCAGCCCGCCGTTGTGCCATTCGGCGCAGATGTAGGGGCCGGGGCGCACGATCGCGTGGAGGCCCTCCTCGGCGACGAGATCGAGGAACCGTCCGAGGTCGAGCCGGCCGTCGTCGCGCCACCGGCCGCGCACCGGCTCGTGCGCGTTCCAGGCGACGTAGGTCTCGATGGCGTTGAGGCCCATGAGCCGCGCGGTGCGGAGGCGATCGCGCCACTGCTCGGGATGCACCCGGAAGGAGTGGATGGCGCCCGAGATGATCCGGTGCGGCCTGCCGTCGAGGAGGAAGTCCGATGCACCGATCCGGAAGCGGGAGGTCACCGGGCCAGCGTAGCGAGCAAGCGCTTTCCGTGCATGGGAGCCGCCGTCACGTCTCCGATTCGGCCGCGAGCAGCGCGATCCCGAGGTCCGCGACCCGCACGGGGCGGCCGCTCTCGAGCGATCGGTTGCCCGCGATCCCGACGGCGATCGCGCGCAGCCCGTCGGTCCAGTCCGCGGGGCGACCGAGCGGGTCGTCGCCCGCGCCGAGGAGCACGTCGGCGAGCAGCAGCGCGTCGCCGCCGCCATGGCCGCCGCCTGCCGTCTCGATCGGCACCTCGATCGCATCCCGCCAGTGCTGCTGGAGCACGATCCGCTCCCCCTGCGGGCGCACGCCCGCGGCCGCGGCGTCGTGCACGGCGCTCGGGTCGAGCACGGGGTGCAGGCCCTCGTCGACGAGCACGGCGCCGCGCTCCACGACGTCGAGCTCGACGCGGCCGAGCGTGCCGTTCACGGCGACGCGGTAGCCCTCCCACGGCGCGTGCGCGTTGAGCGAGTAGGAGAGGGTCGCGCCCCCGGCGTAGTCGACGACGAGCGCGAGGTTGTCCTCGATCGTGATCCCCGCGCCGAACACGTCCCGGTCGCGCTGATACCCGTCGTGCTGCTCAGCCTCGAGGTAGAGCGCGCGCAGCCGGGGATCGTCCCGCAGGTCGAGCTCGAACGCGTCGTGCTCGCCGTCGTGCGTGCCCCGCGCCGGCCGCTCGCCCAGCCCCCGGGCGGCCGCGTTCTCGGCGCCGTAGAAGCGCAGCCCGCCCGAGGCGAACACCCGGCGCGGCGACTGCCCGATCCACCAGTTCACGAGGTCGAAGTGGTGGCTCGCCTTGTGCACGAGCAGCCCGCCCGAGCTCGACTTCTCGCGGTGCCAGCGGCGGAAGTAGTCCGCCCCGTGCTTCGTGTCGAGCATCCACGAGAAGTCGATCGACGTGACGTCGCCGATCCGGCCCTCCTGGATCACCCGCCGCAGGGCGCTGTTGCGCGGCGAGTACCGGTAGTTGAAGGTCATCACCACGCTGCCGCCTGTGCGCGCGACCGCGTCCTCGATCGCGGCGGCACTCGGGCCGTCGATCGTGAGCGGCTTCTCGACCACGACGTCGACCCCCGCGTCGAGCGAGCGCACGATGAGCTCGGCGTGCAGGTCGTCGCGCGCGCAGATGATGACGCGGTCGACGCGCGCCTGCTCGATCATCGCCTCGAGCTGCGACGGCGGCCACAGGCTCGGAGCGGGCTGGCCGCGGTCCGAGACGTGGGATGCGTGCATCGCGGCGCGCACGGGGTTCGGCTCGCAGATCGCCACGAGCTCCGCGTGCTCGGCGAACGTCCCGGTGATGGCGTCGACGTAGAGCTGCGCCCGGTGGCCTGCGCCGGCGAGCGCGTAGCGGGTTCGTCCGCTCACGCGAGCACGGCTCGCAGCGATGCGGCGAGCCCGGGAGCGCGCTCCGCGCCCGCATCCGCGATGCCCACGCCGTACCGGAACCGCACCGTCTCGCCGGCGCCGACCTCGAGCTCCTTCGAGAAGAAGGGGGCGGGGTTGAGGCAGGCGTAGTCCTCCGAGCGGGCGAACCACTGCGGCGGGTGGTGAGGGTTCTCGGCCGCGTCGAGCATGACGAGCAGCGACTCCTCGGCGGTCTCGTCGTGCGTGCCGGTGAAGCCCATCCACGCGTGCCGCTGCCCGCGCACATCGTCGCCCGAGCCCGTGCCCGACTCGGTGACCAGCTGCCCGCCGGTGAACGACCGCGGGCCCCGCCAGAACAGGCCGCCGTAGCCGGCGTTGTCGCGGCCGCGCGTCGTGGGAGAGCCGATGGCGAGCGCGCGGCCCGCGACGTTCGTCATCGCGGTGTCGAAGGTGAGCGCCCACGCATCGTCGTCGAGGATGCGCGCGGTCAGCTCGCGACGCTCGGTGGCGATGCGCTCGCCGCCCTCGGTGATCCAGTCGAGCGTGTGCGCGAAGCGAGCCGTGCCGCCCGGCGCCTCGAGCGCCTCGAGCGCGCGATGCTCCTGCGACCCGTTGTTCGGCAGCTGCACGTAGCCCTGGTCGCGCGTGTAGGTGGGGCCGCCCCAGAAGTTGTCGTCGCCGACGACGGGCAGGGACCACGCGATGCCCCGGTGCCACACGTGGTCCCACGGGCGGAAGAGGCTCACGAGCCTGCCGGCCCGCGTCCGGACCGGGTGCAGGTAGGGCCTCGGGGACTCGAGCCGAGGCGAATGGGACACGTAGGTGCAGCGGAGCAGCTCGATCTCGCCGTCGCGGACGCAGAACGCCGAGCCCACCTCGTGGACGATCGAGAGGCTCATGCGCGGGTCTCCACGACGCTCACTGTATGACGTAAAGCGCTTTCCCACTAGCATCGAGGCGGCGACCCGAACGGATGCGCCGAGCACGACGGGGCGCGACGGAGGAGCAGGCGATGGAGCACAGGCGGCTGGGAGCGTCGGGGCTGCGCGTGAGCGCGATCGCCCTCGGCACGATGAACTTCGGCCCCGTCATCGACGAGCGTGCCTCGTTCACCGTGCTCGACGCGGCCGTCGAGGCGGACATCACGTTCGTCGACACCGCCGACGTCTACGGCGGCCCGCCGCTCGGCACCGAGCCGGGACAGACCGAGCTGCTGCTGGGGCGCTGGATGGCGGAGCGCGGCTGCCGCGACGACCTCGTGCTGGCATCGAAGGTCTTCGGGCAGATGGGCGAGGGACCCAACGATCGCGGGCTGTCGGCCGCGCACATCGTCGCCGGCGTGGACGCGTCGCTCGCGCGGCTGGGGGTCGAGCGCCTCGACCTGCTGCAGCTGCACCACATCGACCGCGAGGTCCCCGTCGACGAGGTGCTCGACGCCCTGTCGGCGCTCCGCGCGCAGGGCAAGATCCTGTACGCGGGCTCGTCGAACTTCGCCGGCTGGCACCTCGCGCAGTACGCGGAGCGCGCGGCGCACCGTCGCGCACCCCGGCTCGTCAGCGAGCAGTCGGTCTACAACCTCACCCAGCGCTCGATCGAGCTCGAGGTCGCGGCCGCCGCGCTGGAGTACGGCATCGGCCTGCTCCCCTACTCGCCGCTCGCAGGGGGCCTGCTCGGAGGCATCCTGACGAAGCGCGACTCCGCCCGCTCGCGCCAGCACCCGCGCCTCGAGCAGCACCGCACGGCCATCGAGCGCCACGAGGCACTCGCTCGCGAAGCGGGCATCAGCCCGGCGCAGCTCGCGTTCGCCTGGCTGCGGTCGCGCCCCGCCGTGTCGTCGATCGTCGTCGGCCCGCGCACCGTCGAGCAGCTGCGCGACGCGGCGACGGGCGTCGCGATCGAGCTGGAGCCCGCGGTGCTCGCCGAGCTCGACGAGATCTGGCCGGGCCCGGGCCAGGCGCCGGACGCCTACGCCTGGTGACGCGCTCGCATCAGCGGTAGCCCGCCTCGCTCAGCCACGCGGCGCAGAGGTCCGTCCAGCTCGCCGCCGCACCGTCGTGACGACCCGCGACGAGGCCGAGCCCGTGGCCGCCGCGCGGGAAGACGTGCAGCGCGTGCGGCACGCCGTTCGCCGCGAGCGCCCGCGCGAGCAGGGAGCTGTGCTCCACCGGCACGTCGGCGTCCTCGGCGGTGTGCCACAGGAACATCGGCGGCGAGGACGGCTGCACGAGCGCGTCGAGCGAGGTCTCGCGGCGCAGCTCCGGCGTGGCACGGCCGCCGAGCAGGGCGAGCCGCGACCCCTCGTGCGTCGGCAGCTGCATCGACGTGACCGGGTAGGCGAGGATCGCGAAGTCCGGCACGCCGGCCGCTCCGACGCCACCCGCCCCCGAGCCGACGGGCGCGAGCGCCGCGAGGCCCGCCGCGTGTCCGCCCGCCGAGAAGCCGAGCGCGCCGACGTGCACGTCGCCGGCGGCGCGCCGTGCCGCGATCGCGGCTCGCACGCTCTCGAGCGGCGCCGGATGCAGGGGTGCGGCAGCCGTCTCCGTCGTGGGGTAGTGGTGCACGCTCGCACCGATGCCGAGCGATCGCAGCCAGGCGGCGACCGGCTCGCCCTCGTGCTCGGCGTGGAGGCCGTAGGCGCCGCCGGGCAGCACGACCACGTGCGTCGAGGCTGCGGCGGGCGTCGGCCCCGGAGGATGCAGGTGCACAGCGACCCCCTCAGGATCTCGCGGACATCGAGTCGGTTCCGTGGCTAGCATGGCACCATGACTGGGAGAGCGCTTACCGAGCGCGCGGCGGTGATCGACGGCGCCCGCCCGGTGCAGTCGGTGCTGCGGCTGCTCGCGCGCCGGCCGGGGCGGCTCGCGATCGCGGTGCTCGCGTTCACGCTCAAGGAGATCCCGCTCTGGTTCCTGCCGGTCGTCACCGCCCAGGTCATCGACATCGTCGCCACCGGCGGGTCGGTGGAGTCGGTGCTCGTGTGGTTCGCCGTCGCCGCGGTGCTGCTGCTGCAGAACTACCCGAACCACATCCTGTACACCCGCAGCTTCATGACCGTCGTGCGCGACACCGGCGCCGGGCTGCGCCGGGCGCTCGCGGAGCGCCTCCAGGGCCTCTCGATCGGCTATCACTCGCGCGTCAGCGCCTCGATCGTGCAGACGAAGGTCGTGCGCGACGTCGAGAACGTCGAGGTCATGCTGCAGCAGGTGACGCATCCGCTGCTGTCCTCGATCATGGTGCTCATCGGCGCCGTGACGATGACGGCCATCGCGGTGCCCGAGTTCCTGCCCTTCTACGCGCTCGCCGTGCCGATCGCGCTCGCCCTCCGATTCGGCCTCCGCAGCCGCTCGCGCGCGCGGAACGAGGTCTTCCGCCGCGAGGTCGAGGGCTTCGCGTCGCGCGTGGGCGAGATGGCGTCGCTCATCCCCGTCACGCGCGCGCACGGCCTCGAGCAGACCGCGGTCACGCGCGTCGCGTCGAGCGCCGAGGGGGTGCGGCGGGCAGGGCTCCACCTCGACATGCTCAACGGGCACGTCGCGTCGCTGTCGTGGGTGGCGATGCAGCTGCTCGGCGTCGGCTGCCTCGTGCTCGCGGCCATCTTCTCGCTCACGGGCGCGCTGCCGATCACGCCCGGCGAGGTGGTGCTGCTGGCGAGCTACTTCGCGCTCCTCACGCAGGGGCTCGCGGCGCTGCTCATGCTCATCCCCGTCGGGGCGCGCGGGCTCGAGTCGATGCGCTCGATCGCCGAGGTGCTGCAGGAGCCGGACCTCGAGCAGAACGAGGGCAAGCGGGGCGTCGACAGCGTGCTCGGGCGGCTCGAGCTCGACCGCGTCACCCACCGGTACGACGACGCCGACCGCCACGCCGTCCGCGACGTGCGCCTCGTCATCGAGCCCGGGGAGACTGTCGCCTTCGTCGGCTCGTCGGGGTCGGGCAAGTCGACGCTGCTCAACCTCGTGCTGGGCTTCGTGCGGCCGACGGCCGGGCGGATCCTGCTCGACGGCACCGACATGCAGGAGCTCGACCTGCGCACCGTGCGCAGGCACGTCTCGGTCGTGCCGCAGGAGTCGGTGCTGTTCGAGGGCTCGATCCGCGACAACATCGCGTACGGCCTGCCCGAGGCCACCGACGACCAGCTGCGGGCCGCGCTCCGCGATGCCAACGCGTGGGAGTTCGTCGAGGCGCTGCCCGGGGGCTGGGACTCCGTCGTCGGCGAGCGCGGCGCGAAGCTCTCGGGAGGCCAGCGGCAGCGGCTCGCGATCGCCAGGGCGCTCGTGCGCGATCCTCGCATCCTGCTGCTCGACGAGGCGACGAGCGCGCTCGACCCCGAGTCCGAGGGGCTCGTGCAGGAGGCGCTCCAGCGGCTCATGCACGGCCGCACGACGCTCGTGGTCGCCCACCGGCTCTCGACCATCCGCAGGGCGGACCGCATCGTGGTGCTCGAGCACGGCGAGGTCGTCGAGGTCGGCTCCCACGACGAGCTGCTCGACGCATCCGGCCGCTACGCGGCGCTGCACGCGCGGCAGGCCGGCGCGCACCTCCCCTCGGACGGACGCGAGCCGAGCCCGTGACGTCGCACCGCACCCTCGCGCCGGCAGTGCGCACCATCCCCGAGCGGCCGCGGCGCCGCACCATCGTGTCGAAGGAGACGCCACATGCTCTACGGAGCTGACTACAACCCCGAGCAGTGGCCTGAGGAGATCTGGCCAGAGGACGTGCGGCTCATGCGCGAGGCCGGCGTGACGATCGTGAGCCTCGGCATCTTCGCCTGGTCGAGGATCCAGCCGAGCGAGGATGCGTGGGACTTCGCCTGGCTCGACGAGGCCGTCGACGCCCTGCACGCGGGCGGCGTGCAGGTCAACCTCGCCACCGCCACCGCATCCCCGCCGCCGTGGGTGAGCGCCACCTACCCCGAGACGCGTCCGGCGAACGAGCTGGGCGCGACGTACTGGCCTGGGAGCCGGCAGCACTTCGCGCCGTCGTCCCCCACCTACCGGCGCCTGGCCGCGGAGCTCGTGCGCCGCATCGCCGAGCGCTACGCGCACCACCCGGCGGTCGTCATGTGGCATGTGGGCAACGAGTTCGGCTGCCACCTGCCGATGGACTTCTCCGACGCGGCGCGCGACGCCTACCGCGTGTGGCTGCACGATCGCTACACGACGATCGACGCCCTCAACGAGGCGTGGGGCACGAGCTTCTGGTCGCAGCGCTACGGCAGCTTCGACGAGATCGTGCCGCCGAGGCTCGCGCCCTACAGCCACAACCCGGGCTCGATGCTCGACTTCCGCCGCTTCACCTCGGACATGCTGCTCGAGTGCTACCTCGCCGAGCGGGCCATCCTCCGCGACGCGGGAGCGACGCAGCCCATCTCGACGAACTTCATGGGCGCGTTCAAGCCCGCCGACTACCGTCGCTGGGCGCCGCACATGGACGTCATCGCCGACGACTGCTACACCGACCCGATGAACCCCCACCGCGTGCGGGACGCGGCGTTCCAGCACGACCTCATCCGCTCGCTCAAGCCCGGCGTGCCGTGGCTCCTCTGGGAGCAGGCGACGAGCGCCGTCAACTGGCGGCCCGTGAACCCCAGCAAGCGGCCGGCCGTGCTGGCCGCCGAATCGGCGCAGTCGATCGCTCGGGGCGCCGACGGCATCATGTTCTTCCAGTGGCGGCAGTCGCGCGCCGGCAGCGAGCGCTTCCACTCCGCGATGCTCCCCCATGCCGGCATCCGCACCCGGACCTGGCGCGAGGTCACCGAGCTCGGCGCACGGCTCGGCGCGCTGCCGCAGCTGCCGCCTCCCGGACGGGACGCGCGCGTGGCGCTCGTCCTCGACTGGGAGAACTGGTGGGCGGTCGAGGAGCGTGACCACCCGGTGCAGATCGACTACCTGTCGCTCCTGCAGCAGTGGTACGGCGCCCTCCACAGCCGGGGCCTCATGGTCGACATCGTCGCGCCCGAGGAGGTCGACGACGGCTACGACCTCGTGGTCGCGCCGCTGCTCGCGCTGCTGCGCACCGAGGGCGCGGCAGCGCTCACGCGCTTCGTCGAGCGCGGCGGCACCCTGCTCACCGGTCCGTTCAGCGACATCGTCGACGAGCACGCCCGCTTCCGGACCGGCGGCTTCCTCACGCAGCTCGGCCCCGCCCTCGGCCTGCGGTTCGAGGACTTCGGCGCGCTCGGCTGGCCCACCCCGCCGGGCGAGCCCGCGGACGAGTCCCAGCGCGTCACCTTCCGGCTCGCCGGCGGCGACGCGGTCGGGTCGCTCGTCGCCGAGACCGTGCACGCCGACGGCGCCGACATCATCGCCACCTTCGTCGACGGACCCGCGGCGGGCGGCCCCGCCCTCACGCGGCACGCGTTCGGCGACGGCACGGCCTGGTACGTCGCGACGATGCCCGACGAGGCGGCGCTCGACGCCGTCATCGGCGCGGTCGTGGAGGCGTCCTCCGTCGAGCCGGTCGTGCGCGACCTGCCGCCGGAGGTGGAGGCGGCGCGCCGCGGCGATCTCGTCACGCTCATCAACCACGGCGACGTGCCCGTCGACCTCCGCATCGCCGGGATCGACCTCGAGCAGGGCGTCCCGGTCGATGCGGTCACCCTGGCTCCGCAGGGTGTCAGGTTCGTGCTCGCACCGAGCGCACCGCGCACCGCCGGGAGCCCGTCGTGAGCGCCCCCGACGCCACCATCGACCCTCGCGCGGCCGTCGAGCTCGACCGCCGCATCTTCGGCGGCTTCGTCGAGCACCTCGGTCGCCACATCTACGACGGCATCTTCGAGCCCGGCCACGACAGCGCGGATGCCGACGGCTTCCGCGCCGACGTCGTCGAGCTCGTGCGCGAGCTCGGGGTCTCCACCATCCGCTACCCCGGCGGCAACTTCGTCTCGGGCTACCGATGGGAGGACGGGGTCGGCCCGCGCGCCGAGCGCCCTCGCCGGCTCGACCTCGCGTGGCACGCGACGGAGACGAATGAGGTCGGGCTCCACGAGTTCCAGCAGTGGCTCGACCTCGTCGGCAGCGAGCTCATGCTCGCCGTCAACCTCGGCACGCGCGGCACGCAGGAGGCGATCGAGCTGCTCGAGTACGCCAACTCGCAGGCCGACACGACGCGCACGCGCGAGCGGGCGGCCAACGGCCGGGACACGCCGTTCGGCGTGCGGATGTGGTGCCTCGGCAACGAGATGGATGGCTTCTGGCAGCTCGGCCACCGCAGCGCGGATGACTACGGCAAGCTCGCCACGCGCACCGCGCGCGCGATGCGGCAGCTCGATCCCTCGATCGAGCTGGTCGCCTGCGGCTCCTCCGGCCGCACGATGCCGACCTTCGGGGCGTGGGAGCGCGAGGTGCTCGAGCACGCCTTCGACGACGTCGACTTCATCTCGTGCCACGCCTACTACGAGGAGCGCGACGGCGACGCCCAGGAGTTCCTGGCATCGGCCGTCGACATGCAGCGCTTCATCGACGAGGTGGTCGCGACCGCGGACCACGTCGCCGCGTCGCGCAAGAGCGACAAGCGCATCATGATCTCGTTCGACGAGTGGAACGTCTGGTACCTCTCGCGGTGGCAGGAGCAGGCCGTCACCTACGGCCCCGACGAGTGGCCCGTCGCTCCCCGCCAGCTCGAGGATCAGTACCACGCGCTCGACGCCGTGGTCTTCGGCGATCTCCTCATCACGCTGCTCCAGCGGGCCGAGCGCGTGCGCTCGGCGTCGCTCGCGCAGCTCGTCAACGTGATCGCACCGATCATGACCGAGCCGGGCGGCATCGCCTGGCGGCAGACGACGTTCTTCCCGTTCTCGATCACGTCGCGCCTCGCGGGCGGTCGCGCCGTCGCGGTGCCGGTGGATGCCGGGACGGTGCCGAGCGCGCGGTTCGGCGACGTCGCGCGCGTGAACGCCGTCGCGACGATCGACGACGACGGCGTGAGCGTGTTCCTCGTGAACCGCTCGACGACCGACGCGGTCGACATCGATGTCGACGTCGCTGCCGCCGCGCGCGCGGTCGGCCGCGAGCTCGGCATCGTCGAGTCGCACCTGCTGCACGAGGACGACATGTACGCCGCGAACACGCTCGACGACCCGGAGCGCGTCGGCGTGCGGCCCCTCGACGGCGCGCGTGTCGCCGAGGGCGTCCTGCACCTGCAGCTGCCCGCGGTGTCGTGGGCGGCGATCCGCCTGTCCTGACGCCTCGAGGCTTGCGGGCACCCCCTCGCCATGCGATAGTGGCATCAACCGGAAAGCGCTTACCCCACCGGGGAGCGAGACGAGAAGGAAGCACCGTGTCAGAGACGACCACCATCGCCCCAGCCGCCCCCGTGGCCGGCCCCGCACCGACCCGCGAGATCGGCATCATCATGAACGGCGTCTCGGGCCGGATGGGCTACCGCCAGCACCTGGTGCGCTCGATCCTCGCGATCCGCGAGCAGGGCGGCATCGATCTGCCGGACGGATCCAAGGTGACGGTCAAGCCGATGCTCGTGGGCCGCAGCGAGGCGAAGCTCGCCGAGCTCGCCGCCCGCCACGCCATCGAGGACTACACGACCGACCTCGACGCGGCGCTCGCGGACCCCCGCTGGGAGATCTACGCCGACTTCCTCGTCACGAAGGCCCGCGCCACCGCGCTCCGGAAGGCCATCGCCGCGGGCAAGACGATCTACACCGAGAAGCCGACCGCCGAGTCGGTCGAGGAGGCGCTGGAGCTCGCGCAGCTCGCGGCCGACGCCGGGGTCAAGACGGGCGTCGTGCACGACAAGCTCTACCTGCCGGGCCTGCAGAAGCTGAAGCGGCTCATCGACTCGGGGTTCTTCGGCCGCATCCTGTCGGTGCGCGGCGAGTTCGGCTACTGGGTCTTCGAGGGCGACTGGCAGCCGGCGCAGCGCCCGAGCTGGAACTACCGCGCCGAGGACGGCGGCGGCATCATCGTCGACATGTTCCCGCACTGGAACTACGTGCTCGAGAACCTGTTCGGCGAGGTGAGGTCGGTCTACGCGAAGGCTGCGATCCACGTCGCCGACCGCTGGGACGAGAGCGGCGAGCACTACACCGCCACGGCCGAGGACGCCGCGTACGGCATCTTCGAGCTCGAGGGCGACATCGTCGCGCAGATCAACTCGAGCTGGACCGTGCGCGTCAACCGCGACGAGCTCGTCGAGTTCCACGTCGACGGCACGCACGGCTCGGCCGTCGTCGGGCTGTTCGGCGCGAAGGTCCAGCACCGCAACCACACCCCCAAGCCGGTGTGGAACCCCGACCTCGCCGACGGGCACGACTACGACGGCGACTGGGCGGACGTGCCCACGAACGACGTGTTCCAGAACGGCTTCAAGCAGCAGTGGGAGGAGTTCCTCGTCTCGTACGTCGAGGGCACCGACTACGCGTTCGACCTGCTCGCCGGCGCGCGAGGCGTGCTGCTGGCCGAGGCCGGCCTCGAGTCGAGCCGCGAGGGCCGCAAGGTCGAGCTGCGCGCCCTGGCGCTGGACTGAGCACCGTGCCGCACACCGCAGACGACGCGCTGACGCTGCTCAGCGCCGACGGCCTCGTCACCACCACCGCGCTCGAGGAGGCGCCGGGCTACCGCAAGCCCGACGCTCCGCTGCGGAGCCGCGTCGCCTACGCGGCAGCGCACGTCGTCCCGCTCAGCTGGGCGGACAACACGCCGGGCCGACCGGCGGAGGTGGATTGGGATGCGACGCTCGGCTTCCGCCGCTCGGTGTACTCCTGGGGCCTCGGCGTCGCCGACGCGATGGACACGGCGCAGCGCAACATGGGCCTCGACGCGGCCGCGACGCGCGAGCTCATCGCCCGCTCGGCGGAGGTCGCGCGCGAGGAGGGCGGCTCGGTCGTCGTCGGTGTGAACACCGACGACGTCGATGAGCCGTCGATCCCGCTCGGGGCGATCACCGACGCCTACAAGCGGCAGCTCCACTTCGCCGAGGAGCAGGGCGCGGGACCCGTGGTCATGGCGAGCCGACACCTGGCACGCGCAGCCGAGTCGGCCGACGACTACCGACGGGTCTACCGCGAGGTGCTGCGCGCCGCATCCGCTCCCGTCGTGCTCCACTGGCTCGGCACCGCGTTCGACCCGTCGCTCGAGGGCTACTTCGGCTCCTCCGACTGGCGAGGGGCCGCGGACGTGCTGCTGGAGATCATCGGCGAGAGCCCCGACCGGGTCGCCGGCGTCAAGATGAGCCTGCTCGACGCGGCGTCGGAGGTGTCGGTGCGCGAGCGCCTGCCCGAGGGCGTGCGCATGTTCACCGGCGACGACTTCAACTACGTGGGCCTCATCGGCGGGCAGGACGTGCCCGCGGCAGCCCAGCCCGAGCGCGATCCCGGCAGCACGCGTCAGCACTCCGACGCGCTGCTCGGGGCGTTCGCCGCGCTCACCCCGGTCGCGTCCGCCGCCATCCAGGCGCTCGACGCCGGCGATCCGGAGCGGTACCTCGCGATCCTGGGCCCGACCGAGGAGCTCAGCCGTCAGGTGTTCGCGGCACCGACCTTCTACTACAAGACGGGCGTCGCGTTCCTCGCGTGGCTCAACGGCCACCAGCCGGCGTTCCAGATGGTCGGAGGGCTCCACTCGGCCCGCAGCCTCCCCCACCTGTCGCGCATCGTCGAGCTGGCCAACACCGCACGGGCCCTCGAGCAGCCCGAGCTCGCCGCAGCGCGCTGGCACGCGCTCCTCGACCTCAACGGGGTGCGCGCATGAGCGCCGCCGATCCGCGCCTGTCGATCAACCAGGCGACCATCAAGCACGCCGACCTCGCCACCGCGCTGCGCGTCACCGCCGAGGCGGGCGTGCAGGCCATCGGGCTCTGGCGCGAGCCCGTGCAGGCCGTGGGCCTCGACACCGCCGCAGCGATGCTCGCCGACTCCGGGCTGCGCTGCACGACCCACTGCCGCGCCGGCTTCTTCACGATGCCCGACGGCGCTGCCCGTCGCGCGTCGATCGACGACAACCGGGTCGCGATCGACGAGACCGCGGCGCTCGCTCGCGCCGGCGCCGAGGGCTCGACCGCCGTGCTGGTGCTCGTGGCCGGCGGCCTGCCGGAGGGGTCGCGCGATCTCGCGGGTGCGCGCGAGCGCGTGCGCGACGCGATCGGAGAGCTCGCGCCCTCCGCCGCCGATGCCGGGGTCACCCTCGCGATCGAGCCGCTGCACCCGATGTATGCGAGCGACCGCTGCGTCGTCTCCACGCTGGCGCAGGCGCTCGACATCGCGTCCGACTTCGACGCATCCGTCGTGGGCGTCGCCGTCGACACCTTCCACATCTTCTGGGACCCGGAGGTGCTCGCCTCGATCGCGCGCGCCGGGAGCGAGGGACGCATCGCCACCTATCAGGTGTGCGACTGGAAGACCCCCCTGCCCGCGGACGTGCTGCTCGGCCGCCACTACCCCGGCGACGGCGTGATCGACTTCGCCTCGCTCACGCGCGCCGTGGAGGCGACCGGGTACGACCGCGACATCGAGGTCGAGATCTTCAACGAAGAGATCTGGGCGACCGACCCGCTGCTGGCGGTGCAGCGCACGGCCGCCGGCTTCGGCGAGATGGTCGCTCCGCACCTCGGTGCCCGGCCTAGACTGCTCGCGTGACCGACGCTCCCCGCCGACGGCCGGGACCGGCGACCCTCGACGACGTGGCGCGACGAGCCGGAGTCTCGCTGGCGACGGCATCGCGCGTGCTCAACGGCTCGACGCGAGCGGTCGCCGAGTCGTACCGCGAGCGGGTCAAGGCTGCGGCCGAGGAGCTCGGCTACACCGCCAACCTGTCGGCGCAGGCGACGGCGAAGGGCACCTCGGCGATCATCGCGCTGCTCGTCGCTGACATCGCCGACCCGTACTTCGGAGAGATCGCCGCGGGCGTCGCGCGCGGCGCGGACGAGGCGGGGCTCGCCGTCACGGTCGCGATCACCGAGCGCGACCCCGAGCGGGAGCTGCGGCTCGCCCGGGCCCTGCGCGGACAGCGGCCGCGCGGGCTCATCCTCGCGGCCTCGCGCGCCGCACCCGAGATCGACCCGGTCCTGCTCGCGGAGCTCGAGCTGCTCGCGCAGAACGGCGGGCGCGTGGTCGCGCTCGGCGCCGGAGCCGACCACGTGCGCGCCGTCACCATCGACAACCGGGCCGGCGCGCGCGAGCTCGGCGTCGCGCTGGCGGGGCTCGGCTACCGGCGGTCGATCGTGCTCGCCGCCGCGGAGGGCATCATCACGAGCGACCGGCGCCTCGAGGGGTTCGCCGAGGGGTTCGCGGGCGGCGGCGGCACCGTGTCGCGCGTGCTGCGCGGCACGTTCGCGCGGGAGTCGGGGGGCGAGCTCATGCAGCGCGCGCTCGACGAGGGCATCGAGCCGGGCACGCTCGTCTACTGCGTGAGCGACATCATCGCGATCGGCGCGATGTCGGCCGCGCGCGCCGCAGGGCGCGACCCTGGCACCGATCTGGCGTTCGCCGGGTTCGACGACATCCCGACCAGCCGCGACGTGACGCCCGCGCTCACGACCGTGCGCATCCCGCTCGACGAGGTCGGGCTCGAGGCCTTCCGCGCCGCGACCGACCCGGACTGGGCCCCGGCGGAGCTGCGGCTCGACGTGCAGCTGCGCGACAGCACCCCGCCGCGCGCCTGAGCGTCCCGCGGCCGCGAGGGCGTCAGGCGCCCGCGGCGCTCACTTGTCTCGCAGGTCGTAGACCCGCTTGTACTTGCCCTCGGAGCGCGGCAGCGAGCCGGTCGGCACGACCTCGACGTCGACCGTCGTGCCGATGCGCTCCTTCACGCGCAGCTTCAGGATCTCGGCCGCGGCCGTCGACACGACCGGCTTCACGCCCGGCGTGCACTCGATCTTCACGACCAGCCCGTCCATCCGCCCGCGGTTCACGAGCTCGAGGATGAAGTGCGGCGTGAGGTGCTCGATCTCGAGCACGATCTCCTCGATCTGCGTCGGGAAGATGTTGACGCCGCGCACGATGAGCATGTCGTCGTTGCGGCCGGTGATCTTCTCGATGCGGCGCATCGTCGACTGCGCCGAGCCCGGCAGCAGCCTGGTCAGGTCGCGCGTGCGGTAGCGGATGACCGGGAACGCCTGCTTCGTGAGCGACGTGAAGACGAGCTCGCCGATCTCGCCGTCGGGCAGCTGCTCGCCGGTGTCGCCGTCGATCACCTCGGGCAGGAAGTGGTCCTCCCAGATGGTCGGGCCGTCCTTCGTCGACGCGAACTCGCTGCCGACGCCCGGGCCCATGACCTCGGACAGCCCGTAGATGTCGACGGCGTGGAGGCCCATCCGGCGCTCGAGCTCGGCGCGCATCTCGTTCGTCCACGGCTCCGCGCCGCAGATCGCGACCTTGAGCGTGGTCTCGCGCGGGTCGAGCCCTGCCTCCTCGAACGCATCCGCGATCGTGAGCAGGTACGACGGCGTGCACATGATGGCGTCCGGCTCGAAGTCGCGGATGAGCTGCACCTGGCGCGTCGTCTGCCCGCCCGAGACGGGGATGACCGTGGCGCCGAGGCGCTCGATGCCCGCGTGCGCGCCCTGGCCGCCGGTGAAGAGGCCATAGCCGTAGGCGTTGTGCACCTTCATGCCCGGGCGCACGCCGGCCGCGCGCAGCGAGCGGGCGACGACCTCCGACCACACCTCGAGGTCGGCCTTCGTGTAGCCGACGACCGTCGGCCGGCCGGTCGTGCCGGACGACGCGTGGATGCGCGCGACCTGCTCCATCGGCACCGCGAACATGCCGAACGGGTACGACTGGCGCAAGTCCTCCTTCGTCGTGAAGGGCAGGCGCTGCAGGTCGTCGAGCGAGCGGATGTCGTCCGGGTGCACGCCGGCCTCGTCGAGCTTCCGCGTGTAGGTCGGCACGTGGGCGTACGCGTGCCGCACCGTCTGCTGGAGCCGCTCGAGCTGGAGCGAGCGCAGCTCGTCGAGCGAGAGCCGCTCGCCGTCATCGCGCAGGTCGGCGTCGCGGAGGTCGTCGGATGCGGTGGTCTGGTCGAGCATCGTCGCTCACTTTCCTCGTTCGTCAGTGTTGCCGAGCTTCCCCGAACCGCGGGTCTCGCGGACAAGACCCCGCGGTTCGGGGAAGCTCGGCGTCGAGCAGTCGGTTCAGGCGGGGCCGCCGGCGCCGCCGGGCGTCGACGGGGCGGGGCGGTTGGTCGAGAACGAGCGGCCGCGGAACTCGGCGACGGTCTCGCCGGTCTCGTCGACGATGGACACGTCGTAGATGCCGTTGCGACCCGACCTCCAGCGCCGCTCGGCGGTCGCCGTGAGGGTCTGGCCGGCGTGGGTCGGCTTCGCGAACGTGATGTCGGCGCCGGATGCGACGGTGACCGTCGCATCCTCGTTGCACGCGTAGGCGAACGCGGTGTCGGCGAGCGTGAAGACGAGGCCGCCGTGGGTGATGCCGAAGCCGTTCACCATCGCATCGGTCACCGGCATCGTCAGCACGGCGCGACCGCGCTCGAGCTCGGCGATCTCGATGCCGAAGGCCTCCTTCGCGCGGTCGGTCTCGACCATGATCGTGGCCAGCCACGTCTCGTCTCGCGAGATCCGGTCCTGTTGCGTCTCCAGCATGCGCGCTCCGTTGCGTCATCGGGCTCGTACCGCGACCCCATTGCAGGGGCGCCGTGACCGAGTATAGACTTACTGAACGTTCGGTCACTAATTCCGAACCTGAGGAGACGGAGTCGACGATGACGCTCACCGCACCCGACGCATCCGCCATCGGCACGCCCGACGAGGCAGAGCTCCAGGCCCGCTTCGATGCGCTCATCGAGGCCGACCAGCGCATCGAGCCGCGCGACTGGATGCCCGAGGCGTACCGGAAGACGCTCATCCGTCAGATCTCGCAGCACGCGCACTCCGAGATCATCGGCATGCAGCCCGAGGGCAACTGGATCTCGCGCGCGCCGAGCCTCAAGCGCAAGGCCATCCTCATGGCCAAGGTGCAGGACGAGGCGGGCCACGGCCTCTACCTCTACTCCGCCGCGCAGACGCTCGGCATCAGCCGCGACGAGATGACGGAGCAGCTCATCACCTCTCGCGCGCGCTACTCGTCGATCTTCAACTACCCCACGCCGACGTGGGCCGACATGGGCGCGATCGGCTGGCTCGTCGACGGCGCCGCGATCTGCAACCAGGTGCCGCTGTGCCGCGCCTCGTACGGCCCCTACGGCCGCGCGATGGTGCGCATCTGCAAGGAGGAGTCCTTCCACCAGCGGCAGGGCTTCGAGATCCTGCTCGAGCTGAGCCAGGGCACGCCCGAGCAGCACCGGATGGCCCAGGAGGCCGTGGACCGCTGGTACTGGCCGAGCCTCATGATGTTCGGCCCGCCGGACGACGAGTCGCCCAACTCGGCGCAGTCGATGGCGTGGAAGATCAAGCGCTTCTCGAACGACGAGCTGCGCCAGCGCTTCGTCGGCATGCTCGTGCCGCAGGTCGAGGTGCTCGGGCTCACGCTGCCCGACCCCAACCTGCGCTGGAACGAGGAGCGCGGCGAGTGGGACATGTCCGAGATCGACTGGACCGAGTTCAACGAGGTGCTCGCCGGCCGCGGTCCCGCCAACGCGCAGCGCGTGCAGCACCGCCGCGAGGCGCACGAGGACGGCGCCTGGGTGCGCGAGGCCGCGGCCGCCTACGCCGAGAAGCGTGCCGCCCGCGACCGCGTGGCCGCCTGACCGCTCGCTGGGTGGTCACGACACGCCGCTGATCCGCCCTGGAGTGGTCACGACACGCCGGCGGCGGGCCCCGCCGCACGGCGCGTCGTGACCACCCCCGAGACCACACGAGGAATGAAGGAGACGACGATGTCGACACCCGGAGAGGTGCCCGGCGAGGGCTGGCCCCTGTACGAGGTCTTCGTGCGCGCGAACCGAGGCCTGAGCCACGTGCACGTCGGCTCGCTGCACGCGCCCGACGACGAGATGGCGCTGCGCAACGCGCGCGACCTGTACACGCGCCGCAACGAGGGCGTCTCCGTGTGGGTCGCGCGCTCCACCGCGATCACGACGAGCGACCCCGACCAGAAGGGCGCCTTCTTCGAGAGCCCCGCGGGCAAGAACTACCGCCACGCGAAGTACTACGAGAAGAGCGCGGAGGTCCCCCACCTGTGAACGCCCAGCTGAACGACGCCGAGCTCAACGCGGCCCCGGTCGCCGACGCCGGCACCGCCGGAGGCGACGGCACCGAGGCAGGCACGACCGCGCAGCCGCCCGCCGCGGCCGCCCCCGCGCAGACCGCGCCGCGCGACGCCGCGGCGATCGCCGCCATGCACGACGCGGAGGCCGCGGACGTGCACGGCGACGTCTCGGTCGACGAGCTGCACCTCACGGCCGAGCTGACGGGTGCGGATGCGTCGAACGTCGCGACGCCGGACGTCGCGGAGTACGCGCTGCGGCTCGGCGACGACGCGCTCATCCTCTCCCAGCGCCTCGGGTGGTGGATCTCCCGCGCCCCCGAGCTCGAGGAGGACATGGCGCTCGGCAACATCGCGCTCGACCTGCTCGGCCACGCGCGGTCGCTGCTGCACTACGCGGGCACTGCATCCGGTCGCACCGAGGACGACCTCGCCTACTGGCGCGACGAGCACGAGTTCCGCTGCGCGTGGCTCTTCCAGCAGCCGAACGGCGACTTCGCCCACACGATCGCGCGCGGCCTGATCGCCGCGATCTGGATGCAGGAGCTCTACACGGCGCTGGCGCGGTCGACGGATGCGTCGCTCTCGGCGATCGCCGCGAAGTCGGTGAAGGAGGTCGCGTACCACCGCGACCACGCCGTCCAGTGGACGCTCCGGCTCGCCGGCGGCACCGAGGAGTCGCGCCGCCGCCTGCTCGTCGCGCTCACCGACCTCTGGCCGTACACCGACGAGCTCTTCCGCGACGACGAGCTGCACGAGCGGCTCAGCGACATCGTGCCGCGCCCCTCGAGCCTGCGCGCGGGCTTCGACGAGATCTGGAGCGCGGTGCTCGCCGAGGCGGAGATCACCGAGGCCGACTTCACGAACTCGCGCATCGGCCAGTCCTCCGGCGGCGGCCGCCACGGCAACCACTCCACCCACCTCGGCCCGCTGTTGGCCGAGATGCAGGTGCTGGCCCGCCGCCACCCGGGAGCGACGTGGTGATGGCGACCATCGCATCCGCCACCGAGCAGCGGGATCGGGCCTGGCGCCTCGCCGCCACCGTGCTCGACCCCGAGGTGCCGGTGCTGACGATCGAGGACCTCGGCGTGCTGCGCGACGTGCGGATCGAGGGCGAGACCACCGTCGTCACGCTCACCCCCACGTACTCGGGCTGCCCCGCGATCGACCAGATGCGCGACGACGTGCTGCTCACGCTCACCGCGGAGGGGTTCCGCGACGTGCGCGTGGACTTCACCCTCACGCCCGCCTGGACGACCGACTGGATGAGCGAGGCCGGCAAGGCGAAGCTCGAGGCGTACGGCATCGCCCCGCCCACGCATCGCGCGGGCGAGCGCGCGGGTCCGATCCCGCTCTCGCTCGGCGTGAAGTGCCCGCGCTGCGGGAGCCTGCGCACCCGCGAGGTGTCGCGCTTCGGCTCGACCGCGTGCAAGTCGCACTTCGAGTGCCTCGCGTGCCTCGAGCCCTTCGACCACTTCAAGGTGCACTGAGCATGGGAAGGCACTGATGGCCGCCGTCAACCTCGGGAGCAGCACCTCCCGCAAGCGCGCGCGCTTCCACGAGCTCGAGGTCGCCGCGGTGCGGCCGCTCACCGAGAGCGCCGTCGAGGTCACCTTCGCCGTGCCGGAGGCGCTGCACGACGACTTCGGCTACGCCGCCGGTCAGCACCTCGCGCTGCGGGCGATGATCGACGGGCACGAGGTGCGCCGCTCGTACTCGATCTGCCGCCCGCCGACCCGCGGATCGATCTCCGTCGCGATCAAGCGCGACCTCGGCGGCCGGTTCTCGACCTGGGCGAACGAGGAGCTGCGGCCCGGCGCGCGGATCGACGTGATGGTGCCGCAGGGCACGTTCACGTCGGCGCTCGAGCGCGTCGACGGCGCGCACGTCGTCGGCATCGCCGCCGGCAGCGGCATCACGCCGATGATGGCGCTCGCCCACGAGGTGCTGTCGCGCTCGGCGACCTCGACGTTCTCGCTGCTGTTCTCGAACCGCTCGACCCTCGACGTGATGTTCATCGAGGAGCTCGCCGACCTCAAGGACCGCTACCCGGCGCGGCTCGCGCTGCACCACGTGCTCTCGCGCGAGCAGCGCGCGGCACCGCTCATGTCGGGCCGCATCGACCAGGAGCGGCTCGAGCGGATCCTCACGGAGCTCATCCGCCCCGAGTCGGTCGACGAGTGGTTCCTGTGCGGCCCGTTCGAGCTCGTGCAGCTGTGCCGCGACGTGCTCGAGGCGAAGGGCGTCGACCCGGCGCACGTGCGCTTCGAGCTCTTCACGACCGGCAAGCCGGTCGACGCGGGCGGCGACCGCGGCCGACCCGTGCAGGTCGACGCCGGCGAGGAGACGTGGACGCTCGACTTCACGCTCGACGGCCAGTCGACGCAGGTGCAGTCGCCGGTGTCGGCGCGCGAGTCGATCCTCAACGCGGCGCTGCGCGTGCGACCGGACGTGCCCTTCGCGTGCGCCGGCGGCGTGTGCGGCACCTGCCGGGCGAAGGTGGTCTCGGGCAGCGTGAGCATGACCGAGAACTACGCGCTCGAGCCTGACGAGATCCAGCGCGGCTACGTGCTCACGTGCCAGTCGCATCCGAAGCCCGACACGAAGCAGCTCGTCGTCGACTACGACGTCTGACACCGCAGCGCGACGAAGGAGTCCCATGATCGACCTCACCATCACCGACGACATCGCCGAGGTGGTGCTGAACGCGCCCGAGCGCCGCAACGCGGTCGACGCATCCGCCCTGCAGGCGCTGGCGGATGCGTATGCCGAGGCGGAGCGCGCCGGCGTGCGCGCGCTGCTGCTGCGCGGTGAGGGCAGAGCGTTCTGCGCCGGCCGCGACATCTCGCAGGTCGACCCCCGCACCGACGACGCGATCGGCTTCCTGCGCGGCTCGCTCCAGCCGGTCCTGCAGCGGATGGCGGCGTTCCCGGCGCCGACGTTCGCGGCCGCGCACGGCGCGTGCCTCGGCATCGGCCTGGGCTTGCTGGTCGCGACCGACGTCGTCTACGTCGCCGAGTCGGCGAAGGTCGGCAGCCCGTTCGCGGCGCTCGGCGCCACCCTCGACTCCGGCGGCCACGCCCTCTTCTACGAGCGGCTCGGCGCGCACCGCACGCTCGACCTCATCTACTCGGGCCGGCTCATGACGGGCGCCGAGGCCGTCGCGCTCGGGCTGTTCTCGCAGGCGTTCGCCGACGACGAGGTGCAGGGCGCGGCGCGCGCCGCAGCTGCGCACGCGGCGGCGGGTCCGACGCTCGCCTACATCGCGTCGAAGGAGATCATCCGCGGGCTCCGCGACGACCGGATGGGCCTGTGGCAGTCGGTCGATGCCGAGAACATCGCCCAGGCGGCGCTCGCGCAGACGCCCGACTTCCGCGAGGGCTTCGCGGCCTTCCAGCAGAAGCGCACGCCCGCCTTCACGGGCCGCGCGTAGTCACCGCGCGTCTCAGCGCCCGGCGCTAGGGTCCGGTCATGGATCAGCTCGCCGCGCTCGCCGACCTGCAGGGGCGCTTCCTCGAGACGACGCGTCGCGCAGACCCGGCCGTGCGCATCCCGTGGCTCGGCCGCTGGACGGTGCAGTCGCTCGTCGTGCACCTGTCGCGCATCCACCACTGGGCGGCCGGACAGGCGCGGCGGAGGCAGGAGGAGCCGCTCGGCCGGGGCCCCTTCGACCTCCCCGAGCTGTACGAGTCGTGCGCGCGCGAGCTGCGCGAGGCGCTCGCGGAGCTCGACCCCGACGCTCGCGCGTGGACGCTGCTCGACGACGGCGTGCCGCGCGGCGAGCAGACCGGCACCGTCGCGTTCTGGCACCGGCGGCAGGCGCTCGAGACGCTCGTGCACCTGTGGGACCTGCGCACCGCGATCGGCGAGCAGCTCGACGTGGACGACGAGGCGTGGCTCGACTGCCTCGACGAGGTCGTCACCGTCATGCATCCGCGGCAGCTGCGGCTCGAGCGGGTCACGCCGCCGGCGGTGCGGATCGCGTTCGCCCCGACCGGGACGGATGCCGTGCTCGAGCTCGCGGGCGCGCCGGCCGACGCTCCCGAGGCGGTCGTGCGCGGGCCGGTGCGCTCGCTCGCGCTGCTGGCGTGGGGCCGCGGCGTGCCCGACGAGGATCGGCTCGCCGCGCACGGCGTGACGGTGGAGGGCGAGCGGTCGCTCGCCGAGGCGACGGTCCGCGCGGGTCTCACGCCCTGATCCGGGCAGATCTGCCCCCGCCGGTGGTGTGCACGACCGCCGCCGTCCCCCAAACTGGTCGAGTGAGCATCTCCTCGGCCGTCCCCGTCGGTCAGCCCCTCCCCGGCGCATCGTTCCGGGAGGCGATCCAGCGCTTCTTCCGCGGCTATGTCGTCTTCTCCGGCCGTGCGAGCCGGCACGAGTTCTGGTGGGCGATGCTCTTCACCTTCCTCGTCTCCCTCGCGATCCAGATCCCCTTCTGGGTCGTCTGGGTGATCTTCATGACGCGCACGGTGTCGCTCACGGACCCGAGCGGCACGAGGGCGTCGCAGGAGCTCGTCGGCATCGGCGTCGTCATGCTCGTCCTGATCGCCGTCGTCCTGCTGCTCTCGCTGGCGCTCATGCTGCCGACCTATGCCGTCATGTGGCGACGCCTGCAGGACGCGAACTTCCACGGCGCCATCGCGCTGGCCTCGCTCGTCGGCTTCGGCATCGTGCCGCTCGTCATGTGCGCGCTGCCGTCGAACCCGGCCGGCATCCAGTACGACCCGGCGTACCGCGCGCAGATGGCGGAATACGGCTACCAGCAGGCCTACGGGCAGCCGGCGTACGGGCAGCAGCCGCAGGCATACGGGCAGCCGCCGCAGGCATACGGGCAGCAGCCCTACGGCCAGCCGACCCAGCAGCCCTACAGCCAGGGCTACGAGCAGCAGTAGCGGCTCCCCTGTCAGCGGCACCTGCGAATCTAGGAGCCGTGACGACCACCCGCGACGACGCCCTCGAGATCCTGCGCACGCTCGTCGGCTCGCCCGACGCCGACTTCCACGAGGGCCAGTTCGAGGCGATCGAGACCCTCGTCGCCGACCGGCAGCGCGCCCTCGTCGTGCAGCGCACCGGGTGGGGCAAGTCGGCCGTGTACTTCGTCGCGACCCTGCTGCTGCGCCGCCAGGGCGCTGGCCCCACCCTGCTCGTCTCCCCGCTCCTCGCCCTCATGCGCGACCAGGTCGAGGCGGCCGCCCGCGCGGGCGTGCGCGCCGTGGCGATCAACTCGGCCAACCCGCACGAGTGGGGCGAGGTGCTGCGGCAGCTCGACAGCGACGAGGTTGACGTGCTCCTCGTCTCTCCCGAGCGCCTCAACAATCCGCGGTTCCGCGAGGAGCAGCTGCCGAAGCTCATCCCGCGCACCGGCCTCCTCGTCGTGGACGAGGCGCACTGCATCTCCGACTGGGGCCACGACTTCCGCCCCGACTATCGACGCCTCCGCGACCTGATCGCCGAGATGCCGCACGGCGTTCCCGTGCTGGCGACCACGGCGACCGCCAACTCGCGCGTCGTCACCGACGTCGCCGAGCAGCTCGAGCACGCGGGTGGCGAGCCGGTCGTGACCATCCGCGGGCCGCTGGCGCGAGCGTCGCTGCGCCTGGGCGTGCTGCGGCTGCCCGACGCCGGCGCGCGCCTCGGCTGGCTGCTCAGCCACCTCGGCGAGCTGCCCGGCTCGGGCATCATCTACGCGCTCACCGTCTCGGCGGCCGAGGACACCGCCCGTCTGCTGCGCGAGGCGGGCCACGACGTGCGGGCATACACCGGGAGGACGGATGCCGGCGATCGCGAGGGACTCGAGCAGGCGCTCAAGCGCAACGAGGTCAAGGCGCTGGTCGCGACGAGCGCGCTCGGCATGGGCTTCGACAAGCCCGACCTCGGCTTCGTCATCCACCTCGGGGCGCCCTCGTCACCGGTCGCCTACTACCAGCAGGTCGGCCGTGCCGGTCGGGCCGCGATGATCGCCGGCAAGGCCGCGAGCGCCGACGTGCTGCTCCTGCCCGGCCCCGAGGACGAGGCGATCTGGCAGTACTTCGCGACGTCGTCGATGCCCGACGAGCGGAAGGCCCGCGCGGTGATCGACGAGCTGGCCTTCGAGGGCGCGCCGCTGTCGACCCCCGCCCTCGAGGCTCGGGTCAACCTCAAGCGCGCACCGCTCGAGCTGCTGCTCAAGGTGCTCGACGTGGACGGCGCCGTGCAGCGCGTCACGGGCGGCTGGATCGCCACCGGAGCGCCCTGGGCCTACGACGCCGAGCGCTACGAGCGCATCGCCGCCGCTCGCGTGCAGGAGCAGCGCTCGATGCTCGAGTACGAGCGCACGAGCGGATGCCGCATGGAGTTCCTCCAGCGCGCGCTCGACGACGACACCGCCGTGCCCTGCGGTCGGTGCGACACCTGCGCTGCCGCGGCAGGGCAGCCGGCCTGGTACCCGAGCGATGTGCGGGAGGAGGCGTCCGGCCAGGCGCAGCAGTCGCTGAGCCGCGTCGGCGTCGTCATCGAGCCGCGCGCGCAGTGGCCCACCGGCGCCGAGGCGCTGAGCGTGCCCGTCAAGGGGAAGATCGCGCCGGCGGAGCGCGTGGAAGCCGGCCGGGCGCTCGCCCGGCTCACCGACCTCGGCTGGGGCGGCGCGCTCCGCGACCTCTTCGCCCCCGGTGCTCCCGACGCTCCCGCGAGCGCCGCGCTCGTCCAGGCCTGCATCCGCGTGCTGGCCGAGTGGGGCTGGGAGGAGCGCCCGGCAGCGGTCGTGAGCGTGCCGTCGCGGCGCCGGCCGCAGCTCGTCGACTCGGTCGCTCGCGCGCTGTCCGACGTCGGCCGCCTGCCGTACCTCGGCACGCTGAGCCTCGTCGACGGCGGCCCCTCGGGCGAGCCGGGAGGCAACAGCGCCTACCGCCTGGCGGGCGTCTGGGACCGCTTCGGGCTCGACCCAGAGCTCGCGGCCGCGCTCGAGGGCTTCGCGGGCCGTCCGGTGCTGCTCGTCGACGATCTGGTCGACAGCCGCTGGACGATCACGGTGGCCGGCCGCCTGCTCCGCGGCGCCGGCGCATCCGCGGTGCTGCCGTTCAGCCTCGCCCTGCGGGCGTAGCAGGGGCCGCGGTCCGGTCGGCCTGCCGCCCGCCGGCTGCGGGCCGGATCCGCAGGCTCGACAGCAGGCCGAGGACGAGCGCGGCCGCCGCGATCCACGCGGCGAGCGACGTGCCGTCGGTCATGGCGGCGCGCGCGGCGTCGGCGACGAACGCGGTCTCGGGGTTGGCCGCGAGCGCCGCGATGCTGCCGCCCGAGCTCGCGCTCACCGAGTCGACGAGACCCTGGATCGTGGGATTCGCGGCGACCGCGTCGGCGAGCCGGTCCTCGGTGCCGGCCTGCAGGGTCGCGAAGAACGCCGTGCCGAGCACCGCGATGCCGAGCGCGGAGCCCGTCTGCCGAGCCGTGCTCTGCGTGGCCGAGCCCTGCCCGCTGCGCTCGACCGGCACATCCGCGAGCACGACGCTCGTGAGCTGCGCGGTCGCGAGCCCGACGCCGAGCCCGTAGACGAACAGTGCGGGCGACGTGAGCCACGCGGTGCTGTCGGGCCGGATGAGCAGCGCGAGCGCGGCGATCGCCGCGATCTCGAGCGCGAGGCCCACGCGCACGACGACGACGGGCGAGAAGCGCCGCGCGAGGGCGGCGACGGCGCCGCTCGCGAGGAACGAGCCGGCGGCGAGCGGCACGAGCGCGAGCCCCGCCTCGAACGCGGTGTAGCCGAGCACGTTCTGGAACCACAGCGGCAGCGACAGGATGAGCCCGAACTCGCCGAAGCTCACGATGAGCGCGGTGACGTTGCCGTTGGCGAACGAGGGGATGCGGAAGAGCGAGAGGTCCAGGATCACGCCCTTGCCGGCGCGGCCGCGGGCGCGCTGCAGCAGCACGAACGCGGTGAGCGCGAGGATCGCGACGAGGAAGGCGAGCGGCACGGGCGAGATGCCGGCGATGTCGAACGGCGCGTCCTCCTCGGCCGCCCACCAGCCGTAGCTGCGGCCCTCGATGAGGCCGAACACGAGCGCGCCGAAGCCGAGGATCGACAGCAGGGCACCGCCGATGTCGAGCCGCTGCGCCGCGCCGACGACCGTCTCGCGCGACTCCGCGACGAACAGCAGCAGGCCGGCGATGATGAGGATGCCGAAGGGCAGGTTGATGCCGAAGGCCCAGCGCCAGCTCGCGTGCTCGATGAGCCAGCCGCCCACGAGCGGGCCGATCGCCGCCATGCCGCCGATCGTCGAGCCCCAGACCGCGAACGCGATGCCGCGCTCGCGGCCGTGGAAGTTCGCGTTGAGGAGCGCGAGCGTCGTGGGCAGGATCATCGAGCCGCCGAGGCCCTGCAGCGCGCGACCGCCGATGAGGAGCGCGCCGCTGTCGGCGATCGCGCACAGCACGCTCGCGACGAGGAAGATGACGACGCCCGCGAGCATGATGCGACGCCGGCCGACGCGGTCGGCGAGCCGGCCCCACGTGAGCAGCAGTGCCGCGAACAGCAGCGTGTAGATCTCCTGCACCCACTGGATCTCGGTGCTCGAGATGGCGAGGTCGTCGACGATCGACGGGATCGCGACCGAGACGATCGTCGAGTCCATGATGATGAGCGCGACGCCCAGGCTGATGGCGAGGAGCCCCCACCAGCGGTACCGCACGAAGCGGTCCGCGGGGCGGGCAGGCTCTGCGGGGACGGCGGGATCGGTGGCGCGGCTCACGGATGCTCCTCGGAACACGGATGCACGGGCTGCTCATGCCGCCTGGAGGCATCTCGACCCAAACATGTTAGCCAGGCTTGCGAAATCTCCGACACGTCACGGCGCGTCGAGCAGCGCGGCGACGCGCTCCGCGGTGCCCCACGAGAGCGTCATGCCCGATCCGCCGTGGCCGTACGCGGCGACGACGCGCAGCGCCCGGCCCGGCACCTCCTCGATGCGCAGGCGCGCGCGGCCGGGCCGCAGCCCCACGGCGCGCGAGAGGATCGGCTGCCCCGCCACCGCGGGCACGAGGGCCGCGCAGCGCTCGAGGATGCCGGCCTCGACCACCGGATCCGGCTCGAGCGAGGTCTCCCCAGGCTCGTGCGTGCCGCCGAGCACGAGGCAGTCGCGGCGCGGCAGCACGTACGCGAGCCCAGCGGGGTTCTCGTCGTCGATCACGAACTCGGTCACGCCGGGGTTCTCGACGCGCACGACCTGGCCGCGCACGGGCACGACGGTCGCGTCGTCCCTGAGCAGCGAGCCGCCGCGCGCCCCTGCGGCGACGACGGCGACGTCGACGTCGCGGGCCAGCGCATCCACGTCGTCGACGGCACGCCGCTCGAAGCGCACGCCGAGCGCCGCGCACTGCTCGCGCAGCCACGGCAGGTAGAGCGACATGGTGGCGAGCGGCACGGTCGTGCGCATGCCGGTCGCGCCGGCAGGCAGGACGGATGCGTCGACCTCGGTCGCGCTCGCCCATGCCGTCCACGATCGGTCGGGCTCGGGCGAGCGCTCCACGATGACCCCGCTGCGTAGGTCGATGCCCGCCTCGGGCCGCTCGGCGGCGATCGCGGTGAAGCGGCGCAGGGTGCTCGCGAGCATGGCGTCGACGGCGGCGGAGCGCTCGGCCGCGTAGGGGAACCAGACGGCGCCGGCGACCGCCGACGTCGTCTCGAGCGGCTCGAGGTCGGCCAGCACGGTGACGTCGCGGCCGGCGCGAGCCAGCTCGTGCGCGATCGACAGCCCGATGACGCCCGCCCCGATCACCCCGATCCGCTCGCCCATCCCACTCCTCAACGTCGCCTGTGGTCGCTCAGCGGCATTATCGCGCTGATCGACCACCGGCGACGTTGGGCTCAGTGGAGGGGGACGGCCTCGAGCGGGTCGCCGCGGTCGAGGTAGACGGATGCGCCGGGCACGGTCGCCGCCGCGAGGTTCGCCATCGCCGTCGCCTCGAGCTCGGGATGGCGGCCGTCGAGCGCGCCGACGCGGATGGCGACGACGAGGTCGAAGGGCGCCTCGCCGCGGCGGAGCCGGAACTGCTCGACGGCCCCGACGCGGAAGTCGAGGCTGCCGTGGTCGGAGGCGCTCTCGGCCGCCGAGATCGAGAGCGGCGAGCGGTCGATGCCCAGGACGTAGCCGTCCGGCCCGACCCGCTTCGCGATCGCCCGGGCGAGCGCGCCCGGCCCGCAGCCGACCTCGAGCACGCGCAGGCCCGGTCGCAGCGGCAGCGCCTCGAGCACGGCCGCGAGTCGCGGTGAGAGATCTGCCATGAGCGCCTCCGGTCCAGCGAGCATGGCGGCGGCGGCGCTCCTTGGCAAGGGCGAACCCCCGGCGCCGGAGCACCGGGGGTTCGCGGAGCGCTACCCGACGGTCACGCCGGCTGCTCCTCGGTCGCGACGACCGTCAGCTCGTCGCCCCTGACGTCGACGCGCACGGTGCCCGACTCGAGACCGCCGACGATGAGGTCGGCGACCCGGTCCTCGACCTCGCGCTGGATGAGCCGACGCAGCGGCCGCGCGCCGTACTGCGGCTCGTAGCCGTGCTCCGCGAGCCAGGTGAGCGCCGCATCCGACACCTCGAGGCGCAGGTCCTGCGCCGCGAGCCGGTCGCCGACGCGGTCGAGCAGCAGCGTGACGATCTGCTGCAGCTGCTCCCGCTCGAGCTTGTGGAAGAGCACGATCTCGTCGATGCGGTTGATGAGCTCCGGCCGCATCTGCTCGCGCAGCCGCCCCATCACCTTGGCGCGCAGCTCGTCGGCCGAGCCGGTGCCGTCGCCCGCCTGGAAGCCGATCGGGCCCGACTTCGACGCGAGGAACTCGCCGCCGAGGTTCGAGGTCATGATCACGACCGTGTTGCGGAAGTCGACCGTGCGGCCCTGGCCGTCGGTGAGCCGGCCGTCCTCGAGCACCTGCAGGAGCAGGTTGAAGACGTCCGGGTGCGCCTTCTCGATCTCGTCGAGCAGCACGATCGAGTACGGCTGGCGACGCACGCGCTCGGTGAGCTGCCCCGCCTCGTCGTAGCCGACGTAGCCGGGAGGGGCGCCGATGAGTCGAGCGACCGTGTGCTTCTCGCCGAACTCCGACATGTCGAAGCGCACGAGCGCTGACTCCGCGCCGAACAGGCTCGACGCGAGCGACTTCGCGAGCTCGGTCTTGCCCACGCCGGTGGGGCCGAGGAACAGGAACGAGCCGATCGGGCGGTCGGCGTCGCCGAGCCCGGATCGCGAGCGCCGCACCGCCTTCGCGACCGCGCCCACCGCATCCTCCTGGCCGATGACGCGCTCGTGCAGCTCGTCCTCGAGGCGTGCGAGCCGCGAGCGGTCGCCCTCCGTGAGCCGGGCGGCGGGGATGCCGGTCGCGCGGGCGACGACCTCGGCGATCTCCTCCTCGTCGACGACCCCGTCCTCGCCGGAGCCCGAGTCGATCGACGCCTGGATCGCCGCGATGCGGTCGCGCAGGCGCGTCGCCTCCTCGAACTCCTCGGCGGCGACGGCCTGCCGCTTCTCGTCCTCGAGGTGCTCGCGCTCCGTCGTGAGCGCATCCACGTCGACCTTCGCGCCGAGCCGCAGCCGCAGCCGCGCGCCGGCCTGGTCGATGAGGTCGATCGCCTTGTCGGGCAGGAAGCGGTCGCTGATGTAGCGGTGCGAGAGCTCGACGGCTGCACGGATGGCTTCCGGCGTGTAGGCGACGCGGTGGTGCTCCTGGTACGCCGGGGCGAGGCCCTCGAGGATGCGCACGGCGTCCTCGACGCTCGGCTCCCCCACCATGACCGGCTGGAAGCGGCGGGTGAGCGCCGCATCCTTCTCGATGCGGCGGAACTCCGCGAGGGTCGTGGCGCCGATCATGTGCAGCTCGCCGCGCGCGAGCCGCGGCTTCAGGATGCTCGCCGCGTCCATGCCGCCCTCGCCGCCACCGCCGGCGCCGAGGATGGAGTGCAGCTCGTCGATGAAGACGATGAGCTCGTCGCGGTGCGCGGTGATCTCGTCCATCGCCTTCGTGATGCGCTCCTCGAAGTCGCCGCGGTAGCGCGTGCCCGCCACCATCGCGGTGAGGTCGAGCGCGACGACGCGCTTGCCGACGAGCGACTTCGGCAGGGTGCCGTCCTCCGTCCGGCCCTCGGCGATCGCGCGGGCGAGCCCCTCGACGATCGCCGTCTTGCCGACGCCGGCCTCGCCGATGAGCACGGGGTTGTTCTTCGTGCGCCGGGAGAGGATCTCGATCGTCTGCTCGATCTCGTCGGCCCGGCCGATCACCGGGTCGAGCTTGCCGTCGCGGGCGCGGGCGGTGAGGTCGATGCCGAACTCGTCGAGCGTCGGGGTCGTCGATGCGGGGTCGACCGCCTTGCCGGGCGTGCGGCCCTGCTGCGCCTCGATCGCGTCGCGCTGCGCCTGGGTCGCGGCGCGCTGGAGCGCCTCGGGCGTGATGCCGGCCTCCTGCAGCAGGCTGCCGCCCGCGGTGTCGCCGGCGACGAGGAAGGCGAAGAAGAGGTGCTCGGGGTCGATGTAGCTCGAGCCGTTCGCGCGGGCGATCTGGTACGCGTCGCGCAGGGCGCGCTGGGCGGATGGGGTCAGGCTCGGCGGGCCGGCCATCTCGCGCTCGCCGTCTGCCGGCATGCGACCCTCGATCGCCGACCGGAGCGCGTCATCGTCCGCGCCGGTGCCGCGCACCGCGGTCGCGACCTCGGGCAGCTCGAGCAGCGCGCGCAGCAGGTGCAGCGCGTCGACCTCGGCGTGCCGGTGCTCGCGGGCGTACTCCACCGCGCTCGCCATGACCGAGCTGGTGCGCCGCGAGACGAGGCGCGAGAGGTCGACCGCGCGCTGCGCGGGTACGCGCTGCCCGTGCAGGATCCTCGCGATGAAGTCGTCGAACGATCCGTCGCCGACGGGGCCGTAGATGGCTGCCATGTGCATCCCCTCGAAAGTGATTCGTCGAACTTGAGTCTGCTCGACTCAAGTATGAACGACCTGAGGGGGTGGATGCATTCCCGACTGGCGAAGCCCGCTCCGCCGGTCAGCTGATCGCCTTCTGCACGAGCTCCGCGACCCGCTGCCGCACCGCATCCGACGCATCGGTGACGGCGAACGACGTCGGCCACATCGCACCGTCGTCGAGGTTGGCCGACTCGTCGAAGCTGACCGTGCCGTAGCGCGTGCCGAACTTCGAGGCCTGCTGGAAGAAGACGACGACCTTGCCGTCGCGGGCGTAGGCGGGGAAGCCGTAGAACGTCTTCGGGTCGAGGTCGGGGGCGATCTCCGAGACGATCTCGTGCAGCATCTGCGCGATCTCCTTGTCGCTCCCCTCGAGCCCCTCGATCGTGTCGAGCACGTCCTGGCGGTCGCGCTCCTTCTTGGCGCCGCCCTTGCGGCTCCCCTGCTTCTTCAGCTCTGCGGCGCGCTGCTTCACTGCCTCGCGCTCGACGTCGGAGAGCTTGTCGTCGTCGGCCATCGGGTCCTCCGGAGTCGGTTCGGTCGGATGCGTCGGCGCGCGGCTCGCGCGTCGGTACCGATCATGCTCGGTCCGGGTCGCCTGCGCTTCTCCGATCCTGCCCGGGCCGGCCCTCCCGCCTCGGCGAGGGCCGGCCAGCCGATGGGCCGGTGGGCCGGTGCGCTGACGAGCCGGCGTCAGCGAGCGGGCAGCGGCTCCCGACGCTCCTCCGGCTCCGCGCCGGGCGCGACCGTCGCATCCGCGCCGTCCCACGCATCCGCGTCGTCGGAGTCGTCGGCGAAGGGTCCCTCGCCACGGGGCGCGTCGTAGATCGCCCGATCGAGGATGCCCTCGCGCTTCGCCACGATCGTGGGCACGAGCGCCTGGCCGGCGACGTTCACCGCGGTGCGGCCCATGTCGACGATCGCGTCGACCGCGAGGAGCAGGCCCACGCCCTCGAGCGGCAGCCCGAGCGTCGAGAGCGTGAGCGTCAGCATGACGGTCGCGCCGGTGGTGCCGGCGGTCGCGGCCGAGCCGACGATCGAGACGAGCGCGATGAGCAGGTACTGCACGATCGAGAGCTCGATGCCGAAGAACTGGGCGACGAAGATCGCCGCGATCGCGGGGTAGATCGCCGCGCAGCCGTCCATCTTCGTCGTCGAGCCGAAGGGCACCGCGAACGACGCGTACTCGCGGGGCACGCCCAGGTTGCGCTCGGTGACGCGCTGCGTGAGCGGCAGCGTGCCCATCGACGAGCGGCTCACGAAGCCGAGCTGCACCGCCGGCCACACGCCCGAGAAGTACTGGCGGACCGACAGCCCGTGCAGCTTGATGAGCGCCGGGTAGACGCCGAACAGCACGAGCGCGAGCCCGAGGTAGATCGCGCCGACGAACCACGCGAGCGTGCCGAGCTTCTCCCAGCCGTACTGCACCACGGCGTTGCCGAGCAGGCCGACCGTGCCGATCGGTGCGATGCGGATGATCCACCAGAGCACCTTCTGGATGACCTTGAGCGTCGACTCGGTGAGCTCGAGGAACGGCTGCGCCTTGCGGCCGAGCTTGAGCACGGCGATGCCGATGACGGTCGCCACCACGATCACCTGCAGCACGTTGAACCCGACCGTCGAGCTGAGGGCGCCCTCGGCCGACTCGCGGGTCGAGACGGTCAGGCCGAGGAAGTTCTGCGGCACGAGGCCGATGAGGAAGTCCCACCAGCCGGCGACGCGGCTCGGCTCAGCGGGCTCGAGGCCGCTGCCGTCGACGCGCGCGCCGGGCTGCAGCACGATGCCGAGCGTGATGCCGATCGTGACGGCGATCGCGGCGGTGATCGCGAACCACAGCAGCGTCTGCCCCGCGAGGCGCGCGGCGTTCTGCACCCGCCCCAGGCGAGCGATCGACGCGATGATCGCCGTGAGGATGAGCGGCACGACGGCCGTCTTCAGCAGCGCGACGTAGCTCGATCCGATCGTGGCGAGCGTCTCGGCGAGCGGGTTGTCGGCGCCCTCGACGCCGGGCCCGATCTCGAGCGCGAGGAGGCCGAGCAGCACGCCGAGCACGAGCGCGGCGGTGATCTGGAAGCCGAAGGATCCGAGGATCCGCCGGGCGCGCGAGGCTGCCGGCACAGGGGTCGAGGCCACAGGGGTCGAGGACACAGTGCTCCTAGGGATGCGGAGAGGGATGCGGGGATCGCGATCGCGAGGCGTCGATGCCCGCGTGCAGGATCAGTTATACCGCCCATCACGAACCCTTGCATGCTCGCGCGTCTCGCGACGTCATGTTCCGGCGGGAATCGGGCCGCGCATCCGCCGGTTCTCCCGGGCATGCGCAAACGGATCGGGTTCCTCTCGTTCGGCCACTACCGCGACGTGCCGGGCGCGCGGGTGCCGACCGCGGGAGCGAGCCTGCGGATGCACGTCGAGCTCGCGGTCGCCGCCGAGGAGGCTGGCTTCGACGGCGCCTGGGTGCGCGTGCACCACTTCGACCAGTCGCTCGCGACGCCGTACCCGCTCCTCGCGGCAATGGCCGCGCGCACGAGCACGCTCGAGCTCGGCACCGGCGTGATCGACCTGCGCTACGAGCAGCCGCTCGCGATGACGGAGCTCGCCGCGGCGACCGACCTGCTCGCGGAGGGCCGCCTGCAGCTCGGCATCTCGCGCGGCTCGCCCGAGCGGGCCGTGGACGGCCAGGAGCGGTTCGGGCTGGGCCTCGCGCCGGGCGGCAGCTGGTCGGACGAGGCGCGGGCGCGCGCGGACCGGTTCCGGCGGGCGCTGCGCGGTGAGCCGGTCGCGCACTCCGAGCGCGCCGTCGCGCTCGGGAAGGGTCCGGACCTCCCGGTCGAGCCGCACGCCCCCGGGCTCGCCGACCGGCTCTGGTGGGGCGCCGGCAACCACGCGTCGGGGCTGTGGGCCGCCGAGCACGGCTACCACCTGCTCTCGTCGACGCTGCTGACCCAGGACGACGGCCGCCCCTTCCACGTGCAGCAGGCCGACCAGGTGCACGCCTACCTCGAGACGCACGCGGCAGCGGGCCTCCGCATCCGTCCCCGCACGGCGGTGACGCGCAGCGCCTTCCCGATCGTGAGCGACGACGACCGCCGATACTTCGGCCTCGCCGACGAGCAGCGCGACGGCGTCGGGCGGATCGAGGGCGGTGCGGTGCGCGGCGGGCCGACCTACGCGGGCGAGCCCGAGCACGTCACGCGGCGGCTGCTCGCCGACGACGCCGTGCAGGCGGCCGACACGGTGCTCTTCGCGCTGCCGAGCCAGCTGGGCCTCGACGTCAACGCGCACCTGCTCTCGTCGCTCGCGGCGGTCGCGCGAGAGCTGGGGTGGCTCGACGACTGACGACGACGGCCGCCCCGCGGCGTGCGGGACGGCCGTCGATGCGCTGGCTCAGCGCGGGTGCACGCCCTCCGCGAACTCCTCGACGATCTTCGCGTTGAACGCGGGCAGGTCGTCGGGGGTGCGGCTCGAGACGAGGCCGCTGTCGGTCACGACCTCCTCGTCGACCCAGTCGGCGCCGGCGTTCTTGAGGTCGGTCTTGAGGCTCGGGTAGCTTGTGATCTGGCGCCCCTCGACGCCGCCCGCCTCGATGAGGATCCAGGCGCCGTGGCAGATGACGCCGATCGGCTTGCCCGCCTCGACGAAGCCCTTCACGAGCGCGACGGCGGCCTCGTCCATGCGGATCTTGTCGGCGTTCACGACGCCGCCGGGCAGCACGAGCGCGTCGAAGTCGGATGCGCTGGCACCCTTCGTGACCGCGTCGACGGCCTGCGTGTGCCCGTTCTTGCCCTCGACCTGACCCTCCTTCGGTGCGATCAGGGTCGGCTGCGCGCCCGCGCCCTGCACCGCCTCCCAGGGGCTCGTGAGCTCGGAGTCCTCGAAGCCGTCCGTGAGGACGAATGCGACCTTCTTGCCGGTGATGTCAGCCATGCTGTCTCCTCTGCAGTTGGGGTACGTCCGGGACGATACCTGCGGGACCTCCACGCCTCTTGTGCGAACGCATCCGGTGTGGGTGGCCGGTCGTAGCCTCGTCGCACGAGCAGGCTCGAGCGCTCGGCTGGGCGGTCTCATCGAGACCTGAGGAGGCGACGATGTGCACCACGAACCACACCGGTGTAACTCTCCCTCGGCGTGTCGCCGATCCGAGTTCGCCAGTCGTGCACAGGCAGCGCACGGCACTCTCCACAGGCTTTTCCGCGTCGTTCCGCGGCGGGAATCGCAGCCTGGGGATGGTTGTTGAAACAGGTGTGGAGAAACACACCATCTTGTGTCGTTGCTCCGCATCAGACCCCACATATAGTGGGAGCCCGGCCAACGCCGGACCGCTTCCCAGCACACGAACCCCACACGAGGAGTGCCGCTCATGACCGTCACCGTCTACTCCAAGCCGGCTTGCGTCCAGTGCACGATGACCACCCGCGCGCTCGACGCGCAGGGCATCGAGTACGAGATCTTCGACGTCACCGCCGACGACAAGGCACTGCAGACCGTCAAGGAGCTCGGCTACATGCAGGCGCCCGTCGTGATCGCCGACGAGCAGCACTGGTCGGGCTTCCAGCCCGACCGCATCAAGGCGATCCTCGCGGCTTGAGCCGCGCCGCCCTCGTGGAGGCCGCCGTGAGCGAGGTCGTCTACTTCTCGAGCGTCTCGGGCAACACCGCCCGGTTCGTCGAGAAGCTCGGCCGATCCGCCTCGCGCATCCCCCTGTACCCGACCGAGCCGCCGCTCGAGCAGCGTGAGCCCTACGTGCTCATCGTGCCGACGTACGGGGGCGGCGACGGCAAGGGCGCGGTCCCCAAGCAGGTGATCCGGTTCCTCAACGACGAGCAGAACCGCAAGCACCTGCGCGGCGTGATCAGCGCCGGCAACACCAACTTCGGTGCGGGCTACGGACTGGCAGGCGACATCATCGCCAAGAAGTGCCAGGTGCCCCACCTCTACCGGTTTGAACTCTTCGGAACCCCAGACGACGTGCGCGTCGTGAATGACGGATTGGATGCACTATGGCAACGGTGACGCCAGAGATGACGACGGGCAAGACGTCAGCGATGGACTACCACTCGCTGAACGCGATGCTCAACCTCTACGGGCCGGATGGCAAGATCCAGTTCGACAAGGATCGCGAGGCTGCGAACCAGTACTTCCTGCAGCACGTCAACCAGAACACGGTCTTCTTCCACTCGCTGAAGGAGAAGCTCGACTACCTGGTGGAGAACGAGTACTACGAGCAGGAGGTGCTCGACCAGTACTCCTTCGAGTTCATCAAGTCGCTCATGAAGCGCGCCTACGGCTACAAGTTCCGCTTCCCGACCTTCCTTGGCGCCTTCAAGTACTACACGTCGTACACGCTCAAGACGTTCGACGGCAAGCGCTACCTCGAGCGCTACGAGGACCGCGTCGTCAACGTCGCGCTCGCGCTCGCCGAGGGCAGCGAGCAGCTCGCCGAGGCCTACGTCGACGAGATGGTGAACGGCCGCTTCCAGCCGGCGACCCCCACGTTCCTCAACGCGGGCAAGAAGCAGCGCGGCGAGCTCGTCTCCTGCTTCCTCCTCCGCATCGAGGACAACATGGAGTCGATCGGCCGCTCGATCAACTCGGCGCTGCAGCTGTCGAAGCGCGGCGGCGGTGTGGCGTTCAACCTCACGAACATCCGCGAGTACGGCGCTCCGATCAAGCAGATCCAGAACCAGTCCTCCGGCGTCATCCCCGTGATGAAGCTGTTCGAAGACAGCTTCTCGTACGCGAACCAGCTGGGTGCCCGTCAGGGCGCGGGCGCGGTGTACCTGCAGGCGCACCACCCCGACATCATGCGGTTCCTCGACACGAAGCGCGAGAACGCCGACGAGAAGATCCGCATCAAGACGCTCTCGCTGGGCGTCGTGGTGCCGGACATCACGTTCGAGCTGGCGAAGAACGGCGACGACATGTACCTGTTCTCGCCGTACGACGTCGAGCGCGTCTACGGCGTGCCCTTCAGCGACATCTCCGTGACCGAGAAGTACCACGAGATGGTCGACGACGCCCGGATCACGAAGACGAAGATTAACGCGCGCGAGTTCTTCCAGACGCTCGCCGAGATCCAGTTCGAGTCGGGCTACCCATACATCATGTTCGAGGACACGGTGAACCGGGCGAACCCCATCGACGGCCGCATCAACATGTCGAACCTGTGCAGCGAGATCCTGCAGGTCAACACGCCGTCGACCTACGTCGACGACCTCGACTACGAGACGGTCGGCAAGGACATCTCCTGCAACCTCGGCTCGATGAACATCGCGCTGTCGATGGACTCGCCCGACTTCGGCAAGACCGTCGAGACGGCGATCCGCGCGCTCACGGCGGTCTCCGACCAGTCGCACATCGGGTCGGTGCCGTCGATCGCCCGCGGCAACTCGATGAGCCACGCCATCGGCCTCGGCCAGATGAACCTGCACGGCTACCTCGGTCGCGAGCGCATCCACTACGGCTCCGAGGAGGGGCTCGACTTCACGAACATCTACTTCTACACGGTGCTGTTCCACGCCCTCCGGGCGTCGAACCTGCTCGCGCAGGAGAAGGGCCAGACGTTCGACGGCTTCGAGCGCTCGACCTACGCCTCGGGCGAGTTCTTCGAGAAGTACACGCAGCAGGCGTGGACGCCGGCGACCGCCCGGGTGCAGGAGCTGTTCGACACCTCGAACATCCACATCCCGACGCAGGACGACTGGCGCGCGCTGCAGGCGCTCGTGCAGGAGCACGGCATCTACAACCAGAACCTGCAGGCGGTGCCCCCGACCGGCTCGATCTCGTACATCAACAACTCGACGTCGTCGATCCACCCGATCGCGTCGAAGATCGAGATCCGCAAGGAGGGCAAGCTCGGCCGCGTCTACTACCCGGCGCCGTTCATGACGAACGACAACCTGGAGTACTTCCAGGACGCGTACGAGATCGGCCCCGAGAAGATCATCGACACCTACGCCGCGGCGACGCAGCACGTCGACCAGGGCCTGTCGCTGACGCTGTTCTTCAAGGACACGGCGACGACCCGCGACATCAACCGCGCGCAGATCTACGCATGGCGCAAGGGCATCAAGACCATCTACTACATCCGTCTCCGCCAGCTCGCGCTGGAGGGCACGGAGGTGGATGGTTGCGTCAGCTGCATGCTGTGACGCGGACGACGAGACGATGAGAGACACCGACATGGACACGCAGGACACGCAGGCATCCGCCTTCGACGAGATCGCCGAGGCCCCCGTCGCGCCCACGAGCCGCGAGGCCCTCGCGGCCGAGCGCGACGAGGTCGAGGCGGCGCTCGGCGCCGGCAAGCCGCAGACCGAGGCGCAGCAGCGCCAGCACCAGCACAACACGCTCGTGCGGGCGATCAACTGGAACCGCATCGAGGACGACAAGGACCTCGAGGTCTGGAACCGCCTCGTGAACAACTTCTGGCTGCCCGAGAAGGTGCCGCTGTCGAACGACGTGCAGTCGTGGGGCACGCTGACGCCCGACGAGAAGACGCTCACGATGCGCGTCTTCACCGGCCTGACGCTGCTCGACACGATCCAGGGCACGGTCGGCGCGGTGTCGCTCATCCCGGACGCGATCACGCAGCACGAGGAGGCCGTCTACACGAACATCGCGTTCATGGAGTCGGTGCACGCCAAATCGTACTCGTCGATCTTCTCGACGCTCGCGTCGACGCCCGAGATCGACGACGCGTTCCGCTGGTCGACCGAGAACGTCTACCTGCAGCGCAAGGCCGAGATCATCATCGACTACTACGAGGGCGACGACCCGCTGAAGCGCAAGGTCGCCTCGACGCTGCTCGAGTCGTTCCTGTTCTACTCGGGCTTCTACCTGCCGATGTACTGGTCGAGCCGCGCCAAGCTCACGAACACGGCCGACCTCATCCGCCTCATCATCCGCGACGAGGCCGTGCACGGGTACTACATCGGCTACAAGTTCCAGAAGGGCTTCGAGAAGCTGACGCCCGCCGAGCAGGCCGAGATCAAGGACTACACGTACTCGCTGCTCTACGAGCTCTACGAGAACGAGTCGAAGTACACGGCCGACCTCTACGACGCCGTGGGTCTCACGGAGGACGTCAAGAAGTTCCTCCACTACAACGCGAACAAGGCGCTCATGAACCTCGGGTTCGAGCCGCTGTTCCCGTCGACGGTCACCGACGTCAGCCCGGCGATCCTGTCGGCGCTCTCGCCGAACGCCGACGAGAACCACGACTTCTTCTCGGGGTCGGGCTCGTCGTACGTGATCGGCAAGGCCGAGGCGACGGCCGACGAGGACTGGGACTTCTAGGTCCCGGACGGCCCCGACGGGCCGACGAGCCCCGAACCTGCAGGCAGCTGCAGGCTCGGGGCTCTTCTTCGCGCCCCCGCGAGGAGAGGATGGAAGGTGCAGCCTTCCGCATCATGCCGTCCGTGGCTAGCGTGACCGCCAGGCAGGCACGACCTGCCGCCTGTGGATGGTCCACGAGATCGTTGCGCTCAAGGAGGAGATGCATGCGAAAGCTACTACTGGGGGTCGTCGCCGCGGTTGCGCTGATCCTGGGCGGCGCCGCCCCGGCGTCTGCCATCACCGGGAACTACGTCGAGGACAACGAGCACCCGTACGTCGGGCTGGTCGTCTTCTACGACGAGGAGGGCGAGTTCACCGGCCGGTGCTCCGGCTCCCTGCTCACGCCGACGGTGTTCCTCACCGCCGGACACTGCACCGACGACAACACGACGGCCATCGTCTACTTCCAGCAGGACGCCGGCGCCAACTACGACCCGGTCACGGAGCTCGATCCGATCACCGGCTACCCCGAGACCTGCGCGGGCGACACGCTCGGGGTGCTCTGCGCCACGTCCGACGAGCTCTTCAACTACGGATTCGACGACTTCGCATCCTTCCCCAACACGTACGACGCGGGCATCGTCATCCTCGATCAGCCGATCTACCTCGACGAGTACGGGGCGCTGGCGGCGCCGGGATCCCTCGACAGCCTCGCGACGGCGCGCGGCACGCAGGATGTCACCTTCACCGCCAGCGGCTACGGGCTGACCAAGAGCAGCCCGGTCGCCTTCGAGTCGTACCGCGAGCGCCTCATGGCCTCAGGGATCCTCGTGAACCTGTCGAGCGCGAACACCGACGGCTACAACCTGCAGACCAGCGGGAACGGCGCGGGTCGCGGCGGCACGTGCTCCGGCGACTCGGGCGGCCCGGTGTTCTACGGCGGGTACGAATCGAACACCATCGTCGCTGTGACATCCTTCGGCCTCAACTCGTGGTGCCGCGGCGTCGACTTCGCCTACCGGACGGACAGCCAAGAGGTGCTCGACTGGATCGCCTCGGTCGTGGGCGAGGAGCAGTACTCGCAGATCGAGATCGTGACGATCTGAGCTGACGCGGGGGCGGTGCCGCGCGAGCGGCACCGCCCCTCTGCGTCTCAGGTTCGCAGCAGGTCGTCGGGGTCGGTGACGCGGACCTCGCGGCCGTCGTCGCGCATCCGCTCGACGGCCTGGAGCAGCAGCCTCCGGCCGACGGCGGTCGCGGATGCGACGCGCGACAGGTCGAGCACGAGCGGCTCGTCGTCGGGCACCTCCGCGAGCTCCCGGAGGGCGACCTCGACGGCGGCGAAGTGCATCGTGCCCTGCAGCTGCACCTCGCGCACCCCGTCACCGTCTGCGTCCGGCTCGATGACGCCGTAGAGCACGTGCGAGGCGACCTCCGGCGCATGCATGAGGTGCAGGCCGAGCTCGGCCGACAGGTGCTCGAAGGCGCGCACGCCGCGCACGCTGTTGCCGATCTCGTCGAGGCGCGGCGAGAACGCGCCGATGCCGACCTGGCCCGGCAGGGCGCCGAGCAGACCGCCGGCGACGCCGCTCTTCGCGGGGATGCCCACCGTGCTCATCCACTGGCCGGATGCGTCGTACATGCCGCACGTCGCCATGACGCTCAGCACCTGCGTGCTCACCCACGTCGGCACGACCTGCTCGCCGGTCACGGGGTTCTTGCCGCCGGCGGCGAGGGTCATCGCCATCACGGCGAGGTCCCGCACGTCGACGAGCAGCGAGCACTGCCGGATGTAGCCCTCCACCGCGTGGTGCGGCTCGCCATCGAGCTTGTCCTGCGAGTGCACCAGGTACGCGAGCGCGAGGTTGCGGCTGGCCTCCGACTGCTCGGAGGCGAAGACCGCCTCGTCGACCTCGAGGTCGCGGCCGGCGAAGGCGGACAGCCCGGCGAGCACGCGCGCGTCGCGGCGCTCCCGGCTGATGCCCGAGTCGCCGATGAGCGCGTGCGTCGTGATCGCCCCGATGTTGATCATGGGGTTGCGCGGACGACCGTTCTGCTCGAGCGAGATCTCGTTGAAGGAGTCGCCGGAGGGCTCGACGCCGACGTGGTCGAGCACGGTGTCGCGACCCCGGTCGGCGAGCGCCAGGGCGTACGCGAAGGGCTTCGAGATCGACTGGATCGTGAAGCGGTGGTCGTCGTCGCCGGTGCCGTAGACGGTGCCGTCGATCGTGCACAGGGCGATGCCGAACCGGTCGGGGTCGGCATCGGCGAGCTCGGGGATCGTGGCGAGCACCTCGCCCCCGTCCGCGTCGGCGCACTCGCGGCGCAGCTCGTCGAGCAGATCGGGCACCGGGTTGCGCATGCGGCGAGGCTAGCGATGCGAACTGGGCACCGGCCGCGTCGTCGGCTGGTGCCCCGGTCTCAGCGATCCGCGCGAGAAGGCAGCGGAAATCGTCACTACATCGAGCGTCGGCGGCGCGCCGTCTCACAGGCGCCCATTCGGCGCCAAGTTCGTGCTCGGTCGCGAGGCGGCCGGGGACGGTCAAGCGGCGAGGCTTGTTACAGCGAGCCCAGTTTCATGATTCGCGTAGGCAAAGCGCCCGAATGGGACGCTGTCGCACCAACCAGAGGCCCGGCGCTGTACGCTCCTGTCCATGCCTCGACATCCAATTGCATGGTTACTGGCAATCGCTGGGTATCTCCTGCTGGCATCCGTGCTCGGGGTGGGAATCGTTGCCGCTACCGGCGCGCTGGGCGGTGGCTGGGTGGTCTGGGGCCCACTGATCGCGATCTGCGCAAGCTGGCTCGTTTGTCTTATCGGTGGGTTCGGAACGTACTCACTGCTCAGAGTGGGCGCGTTCCTCTCGGTTCTATATTTGATTGGCTTCGTAGTCCTGGGCATTTCGGCCGTGCTCCAGACGCGATGGGAATACCTCTGGATCGCCCTGCCCGGCGCGGTGATCACTCCGTTCGTCGGCGGCTTCCTGCTACACGTCATGGAGGCGATCCAGCGTGGGATCGTCGAGCGACAGCTGGCCGCTGCGCCGCCCGAAATGTGGGCGGCTGCCATTGATGACGTCCGCCGGCGCGAAGGGATCTAGTCCGCCCCTGCATTGGCGGGCATTGCGGTGTAAACCGTCTTCGCCGGGGAACGCCGCCAGACTAAGTCCACCTGAATCGCCCGCGATTTGCTTCAACCGCCCTCACCGCATCCACACGGTCACAGCGACACCTCAGCCGGGCGCGTCTGCCCCCTCGTCCACCCACTCGAGGAGGTCGCCCGGCTGGCACTCGAGCACCCGGCACATCGCGTCGAGCGTCGAGAAGCGCACGGCCTTCGCGCGGCCGTTCTTCAGCACCGCGACGTTGGCGGGCGTGAGCCCGACGCGCTCCGCGAAGTCGCCGACGCTCAGCTTGCGCTTGGCGAGCTCGACGTCGATCCGCACCACGATGGGCATCAGATGACCTCTTCGAGCTCGGCGCGGTAGCCGGTCGCCTGCCGCAGCAGCCCGCGCATCACGATCATCAGCAGCAGCGGCAGCGACGACAGCACGACGACGCCGAACAGCAGCATCGGGATGCCGGGGTCTCGGATCTCTGGCGTGAAGAAGATGATCGCGGTGACGACGAGGGCGAAGCCCGCGAGGAGCCCCCAGCCGATCGCGAGCGACCAGACGATCGCGTCGACCCAGCGCCGCGAGGCGTCGCTGAAGAGCCGGTCGCGGCTGATGAGCGTCAGCAGCCGCCAGATGCAGACGATGACGGCGAGGACGCTCGCCAGGACGAGGGAGAGCACGATCTGCACGGGCACGCGCGCGCCGGGTGCCGGCGTGCCATCGGAGAGCTCACCGGGCAGCGCGAAGCCGAGGATGGCGAGCAGCCAGAGGGCGGCGACGATCAGGGCGACGCGGAGGACGAAGACGACCAGTCGGGACTGCAGCATAGATCGAGGGTCGCGCGAAATCTATCGAAAGTCAATTGGTTGAATGCTGAGAGTCAGCCCATTGCGACGTCCAGGGAGCTCTGCCATGTTTGTCCCCCGAGCGTCTTGTACCCCAGCCTGGGGTGCGAACAGGAAGAGAGAGCACCATGACGGATCACACCTTCAGCATCGACGAGCTCTACCGCGGCACGGTGTACGACTCCAACGGCGACAAGATCGGCGGCGTCAACCAGGTCTACACCGACGACAACACGGGTGAGCCGCAGTTCGTGACGGTCAACACGGGTCTCTTCGGCACGCGCGAGAGCTTCGTGCCGGTGCGCGGCGCGACGATGCGCGGCGACGACCTCCACGTGCCGTACACGAAGGACTTCGTGAAGGACGCGCCGAACATCGACGCCGACGGCCACATGGAGGAGTCGGAGCAGGACGACCTGTTCCGCTACTACGACTACAGCGGCGGCCGTGACGCCGGTCTGGGCGACCGCGACAGCGGTCTCGGTGACCGCGACGCTGCAGTCGGCGTCGGCGGGCTGGGCGACGGCACGCGCGACCGCGACCTGGACGACGACTCGATCGTGCGCCGCGAGGAGCAGCTGCGCGTCGGCACCGAGCGCGTCGAGAGCGGCCGGCTGCGCATCCGCAAGCACGTCGTGACCGAGCAGCAGACGGTCACCGTGCCCGTCGAGCGCGAGGAGTTCGAGGTCGTCCGTGAGCCGCTCGACGGCACGAGCACCGGCGGCGCCCTCGGCGACGACGAGATCGCCATCACGACCCACGAGGAGCGCCCCGTGGTCGACAAGCAGGTCGTCGACGCGGAGCGGATCGGCGTGGAGAAGCGCACGGTCACCGATCAGGAGCGCGTCCAGGCCGACGTGGCGAAGGAGGAGATCGACATCGACCGCGACGGCACGGTCGACCGCGACGGGGACCTCCGCCGCTGAGCCTGACCCACCGCAGCGCCTGAACCGGCACTGACACGACGCGACCCGTCCCGCACTCGCGGGGCGGGTCGCTCGTCTGCGCCCGTGTCCTCGGGGCGCGTGCCAGCCGGACATGCTTCGATCGGGCGCGTGGGAGCACCGGGGCAGATCGACGCACGTCGCGAGTCGCGCGCGATCGCCGCCGCCTGGGCGTCGTTCGGCTCGGGCGCCGTCATTGCCCTCATCGCGCTCGCCGGCCCACCGCGCCCGATCGCCGGCGAGGGCTCCGTGGCGCTGCCCGCCGCGGTGATCGCCGCCGTGATCACGGCGGCCTGCGTCGCGATCAGCTCCGTCGTGCACCGGCGCGCCGAGACGGCGCCGATGCCGGGATGGCAGCGGCTCGTCGCGCATGCCTCGGCGGGCGCGATCACGCTCGCCCTCGCCGCCGTCGCCTACCTGGGGGTGCTCACCGGCGGTGAGATCCTCGCGCTGGGCCTGCAGGGCCTCGAGGCTCCCGCGGTGGGCGGGGCGCTGCTGACCGGGGTCGCGAGCGCTGCGGGCGGATGGCTGGCGTTCCAGGCGGGCGTCGAGCTGCGCACGAGCGATCTCGCCACGCTGCTGTTCGCGTTCCTGACGATCGGCACCGTGTTCGCGATGCTGACGGCGGCCGACCCGCGCTGGTGGGAGCGGCACTTCTCGCGTCTCGGCGCCGATTGGGCGTTCAACCTGACGCTGATCGTCGCCGGCCTGCTCGTCGCCGTCATCGGCGCGTACCTCGGCAGGGACCTGCACCGATGGCTCGGCGACACCGCCCTCCGGCGCATCGCCGTCGTGGTCGCGCTCTTCGCCGTCACCGGGCTCGCACTCGCCGCGGTCGGCGTCTTCCCGGTGCACCGCGCGCCCGTGCTGCACAACATCGCCGCCTTCGGCACGCTCGGCCTCTTCGTCGGGAGCGGCATCGCCGTGATCGCGGTGATGCCGCGTCCCCCGCTCGCGCTGCTGCTCACGTCGGCCGGCGCGGCCCTCGCGCTCGTCGTCGCGCTGCTGCTGTGGTGGCCCTTCCGGCTCTACTCCGCGACCGCGCTCGAGGCGATCGCGGTCGGCGTCGTCTTCGTCTGGCTCACGACACTCGTGCGCACGCTCGCCGCGCTCGCCCCGCAGGACAGCCTGCCGTCCAGGACGGCGTCACCGCTGCGCGCGGTGCGGGTGCCCTGACGCCGTGCCGTCGTGGGCGGCGCCTGCCGTCGACTCGACATCGGTGCCGCCAGCGGGCAAGGTTGAGCCATGACGAGTCACGATCCGGCAGAGCCTGAGACGCCGCAGGACACCCCCGAGGGCAGCGAGACGCCCGAGGACGCGCAGCGCCGCAAGTTCCGCGAGGCGCTGGACAGGAAGAAGCTGGGCCACCACGGCCAGAACATGGGCACGCCGACCAGCATCCAGGGCGCGCACTCCGGCCCCGCCGTGCAGAAGCGCGTGCACCGGCGCAAGTCGGGCTGATCTCCGCGGTCCGCCGTCCCGCTCGCTTTCTGGCTCCGCATCCGAGAGGCTGAGGAGCGCGGCACATCGACGTGCCGCGTGAGCAGAGGAGCCTCCATTGGCACGCACAGCGATCATCACCGGCGCGGCATCGGGCATCGGCAAGGCCACCAAGGCGCTGCTCGACGAGCGCGGCTACCGCACGATCGGCGTCGACCTCCGGGGCAGCGACGTCGACGGCGACCTCTCCACGCCCGAGGGTCGCAGGAGCGCTGCGGATGCGGCCCTCGAGGCAGCGGGCGGCACGGTCGACGTCGTGGTCGCGGCGGCAGGCATCGCAGCCCCGATCGCCAAGACGGTCGCCGTCAACTACTTCGGCGTGACCGAGTTCCTGGACGCGCTCCGACCCGCGCTGGGGGAGTCCCCAGCACCGCGCGTGGCGGTGACCTCCTCGTTCTCCTCCTTGCAGCCGACCGATCCGCGGCTGGTCGATGCGCTGCTCGACGGCGACGAGCCGCGCGCGCTCGAGCTGGGCGGTGAGGCTGAAGCCCAGGGGGCGCAGCACGGCTTCGTCAACTACAGCAGCTCGAAGCGCGCAATCTCCCGCTGGATCCGACGCGTCGCGCCGACGCCCGAGTGGGCAGGAGCGGGCATCGCGATCAACGCCGTCGGTCCCGGCATCGTCGAGACGCCGATGACCGCCGACCTCATCCGCGACATGGGCGCAGCGCTCGACGCGCAGCTGCCCATGCCGCTCAACGGCCACGCGAGCGCGGAGGGCATCGCATCGCTCATCGGCTGGCTCGTGAGCGAGGAGAACACGCACGTCACGGCACAGACCGTCTACATCGACGGCGGCGCCGAGGCGCTGCTGCGCGGCGACGACATCTTCACCGCCCTGCCCGACGTCGGCGGGCAGGCGCCGGGGGACGCGCCCGCGTAGGCGAGCCCCACGCTCCTGCCTCGCGTCAGCCGGCCTGCGCGAGGTAGGCGAGCTGCGCGGCGGTCGACGCCTCCGCGGCCTGTCGCACGGAGGGGTCGATGTCGGCGTAGACGGCATCGGTGACCGCGTCGAGGGATGCGTCGGCAGCCGTCGTGCGCAAGCGCTCGAGCACCGCCCGCACCTGCTCGAGCCGGTCGAGCCGGTGCGCTCGGTACTGGCGGGCGACCGCGGCGACCGACGGCAGCGGGTCGCCGTGCCCGGGCAGCGCCTGGAGGTCGCCGAGCTCCTCGAGCCGGTCGAGGCTCGCGAGGTAGGGGCCGACAGCGCCGTCGGGGTGCATGATCACCGTGGTCCCGCGCCCCAGGATGGTGTCGCCCGTGAGCACCGCCTGGCCGGGCACCACGATGCAGATCGAGTCGGCCGTGTGCCCTGGGGTCGCGAGGATCTGCAGCTCGACGTCGTCGACCGGGATCCATTCGCCGTCGACGAGCGGCCCGCCGCCCAGGCACTCGTCGGGGTCGAGGCCGCGCAGCACGGCGCCGGTCGATCGGGCCAGCTCGGAGGCGCCCTCGGTGTGGTCCGGGTGGCGATGGGTGACGAGGATGAGCCGCGGCCCGAGCGCAGCGAGACGCTCGAGATGCCCGGCATCGGCGGGACCGGGGTCCACCACGATCTGCCCGCCGAGCACGTAGGTGTTCGTGCCCTCGAGGGTCATGGGGCCGGGGTTTGGTGCCAGGATGCGCTCGATCTCGACCATGCCCCGACCCTAGCTGTCGCGCGTCGGGCGCGCCCGCGCTCGGATGTCACCGGCCTCTGGTCCCATGGGGGCATGGAACCGCTCGTGATCGTCGCCGTGCTGGCCGCCGTGCTGCTCGCCGGAGCGCTCGGCGCGGTGCTCGGCATGCGCGTCGGGCTCGCCCGCGCGGCTGGCGACCACGGCGCGACGGCAGCCGAGCTGCAGGTCGCGCGCGGCCGGCTCGATGTGCTGGAGACGGAGCGCGAGCGCGAGCGCGACATCACGGAGCGTCGGCACGCCGCCCAGCTCGAGGAGGCGCGCGCCGACGCGCAGCGCCGCATCGCCGAGGAGCGCGATCGCGGCAGGGAGGTGCTCGCCGAGCTGCAGCAGGATGCGCAGCGCCGCGCCGACGAGTTCGCAGCCCTCAGCACCGCGGCGCTCGAGCGCAACTCGGCGGTGTTCCTCGAGCAGGCGGAGGAGCGCCTGCGCAGGTCGCAGAGCGAGGGCGCCGCCGAGCTCGCCAAGCGCGAGGCCGCCGTGCAGCAGCTCGTCGAGCCGCTGTCGAAGTCGCTCGACTCGGTGCGCGGCGAGGTCACCGCCGCCGAGAAGGCGCGTGCCGAGGCGAACGCGGCGCTTTCCGAGCAGCTGCACGCCATGCGCACCTCGTCGGAGCAGCTGACGGTCGAGACGCGGCAGCTCGTGACCGCGCTGCGCGCCCCCCAGGTGCGCGGCCGGTGGGGCGAGCTGCAGCTGCGCCGGGTGGTCGAGTCCGCCGGCATGCTCGAGCACGTCGACTTCACCGAGCAGGTGCACCACGCCACCGACGACGGCGCCCTGCGGCCCGACATGCTCGTGCACCTGCCCGGCGACAAGCGGGTCATCGTCGACGCGAAGGTCGCCTTCAGCGGCTACCTCGAGGCCATGGAGGCACGGGACGACGCGACGCGCGACAAGCGGCTCGACGCGCACGCACGCCACATGCGCGACCACATCGATCAGCTCGGCTCGAAGGCCTACTGGGAGGCGGTGCCTGGCACTCCGGAGTTCGTCGTGATGTTCGTGCCCGCCGAGCCGTTCCTCAACGCGGCGCTCGAGCGCGACCCGACGCTCTTCGAGCGGGCCTTCGAGCGCAACGTCATCCTCGCCACCCCGGCGACGCTCGTCGCGCTGCTGCGCACCGTGGGCTACACGTGGCGGCAGGAGCAGCTCGCGGGCGAGGCGATGCAGGTGCTCGAGGTCGGCCGCGAGCTGCACAAGCGGCTGGGCACGATGGGCGGCCACCTCACGACGCTCGGCAAGCGCCTCAACAGCACCGTCGAGGCGTACAACGCCTTCAACGCATCCCTCGACCGCAACGTCGTGACGCAGGCGCGCCGGTTCTCGAGCCTCCAGGGCCTCGAGCCGTCGCTCGACCGCTCGCCTCCGCTCGAGGTGCTCGCCGTGCCGGCCCAGAAGCCCGACCTGCACGCCGTCGAGACGGTGCGGATTCGCGAGAACACCGGCAGGACAGGCGCGGATGAGAGCACCTCAGCGATAGCGTGATCCCGTGACCGTCACCCCGACCGCCGCCACGCTGGTGCTGATGCGCGATGGCGCAGGAGCGATCGAGGTGCTGCTCCTCCAGCGGCCCGATCGCGGCTCGTTCGCGGGCGGCTGGGTCTTCCCCGGCGGCCGCGTCGAGACCGTCGACATCGTCGACGACGAGGAGGTGACCGCGCGGAACGCCGCCGTGCGCGAGACCGCCGAGGAGTCGGGGCTCGTCGTCGATCCCGGCGCGCTGCTGCCGCTCTCGCACTGGTCGCCGCCCGAGCAGCTCGCGACGAAGTTCATCACGTGGTTCTTCGTCGCGGAGGCCCCCGACGGCGACGTCGCCCTGCAGGCAGCCGAAGCCGTCGCCTCGCAGTGGATCAGGCCCGCGGATGCCCTGAAGCAGCACGGCGCGGGGCGCCTGCGGCTGTTCCCGCCCACGTGGGTCACGCTCGACACGCTCATGGCCTACCCGACGGTGGAGGCCGCCCGGCGCAGCATCGGCGCCCGCGAGCTGCAGCGATACGCGACGGTGCAGGACCCCGAGCGCGGGCTCGCGATCTGGGAGGGCGACGAGGCGTACGACGGCGCGCCCGACACCGAGGAGGGGCCGCGCCACCGCCTCCACGTCGGCACGCTCCCCTGGCGGTTCGAGCACCGGTAGCGCGGCCTCAGCCGGTGCCGCTCGCGTCGGTGACGCGCTCCCACGAGGCGATGCCGCCGGGCTCGACCACGAAGAGCGGATGCGGACGGGCCTGCTCCGCGAGCGGCAGCCGGTCGGGGCTGCGCACCGCGAGCTTCGCCCGCAGATGCTGCAGCTCGTGGTCCAGCTGGCCGTCGGTGACGCCGATGAGCGGCGCGGGACCGGGGCGCTCGATGCGGGCGCGGTCGTACCGGTAGCCGCGCGCATCCGCCTCGTCGGCGACCGCCGCGAGGTAGGCGCCGATGCTCGCGAGCGGGTCGGCCTGCGCTCGGAAGCGCTCGAGCTGCGGATGCTGCTTGTAGCCGCGCGTGCGCCCCGCGAGCACCGCTTGCGCGAGCAGCCCCTCGCGCCAGCACGCGGTGAGGCCCTGCCGGTCGAGCAGCGCGGGGTGCAGCGACCAGACCCTCAACGGCCGCCCGACTTCGCCATGGCGACGATGCGACTCGCCATCACCTCGAAGATGACCTGGTGCGCGGGCACGAGCGACCACCAGTAGAGCCGGCCGCTCAGCCCGCTCGGCACGAAGATGGCGCGCTGCCGGTAGTGGGATCCGCGCTCACCCGAGTCGAGCTGCACCGGCTCGATCGTGAACTCGATCCACGCGCGGCCCGGCACCTTCATCTCGGCGCGCAGGCGCAGCATCCGTCCCCGGTCGATCCGCTCGACGCGCCACCAGTCCACCGCGTCGCCCTCGCGCAGCCGGTCGGGGTCCCGCCGACCGCGCCGGAGGCCGACGCCGCCGACGAGCCGGTCGGCGAGGCCGCGCAGGCTCCACAGCAGCGGCACGGAGTACCAGCCGCGATCGCCGCCGATCGCCTCGACGACCCTCCAGAGCTCTTCGGGGGTGACCGCGCTCGTGCGCTCGCGGGCATCCTCGAAGACCGTCGAGCCCGACCAGCGCGGGTCGCTCGGCAGCGGGTCCGACGGCGCTCCCGCCGCCGACGCCGAGCGCCAGCTCGACTCGATGTCGCCGGAGCGCTCGCGGGCGATGGCGAGCCGCACGGCGCGGCGGTAGCCGGTCAAGCCGCCCTCCGGCGGCGGGATGACGGCGTCGATGCGGTGCTCCTCGACCACGCAGTCGTGCAGCAGGGAGCCGATGAGGGGCATCGCGATCGCCCGCGGCACGGGCGTGACGAGGTTGACCCACTGCGACGCGAGCCACGGCGTCAGCACCGGCAGCGGCGCGATCGGCCGCTGCGGGAGTCCCGCCTCGACGGCGTAGCCGTTCATGACCTGGCCGTAGCGCAGCACGTCCGGACCGCCGATGTCGAACGTGCCGTGCACGTCGCCGGGCACGGAGGCGGCCTCGACGAGGTAGTGCAGCACGTCGCGCACCGCGATCGGCTGCACGAAGTTGCGCACCCAGCGCGGCGCCGGCATGTAGGGCAGCACCTCGGTGAGGTGCCGGATCATCTCGAACGACGCCGATCCGGAGCCGATCACGATGCCCGCCTCGAGCACGATCGTCGGGACCCCGGAGCCGAGCAGCACCTCACCGACCGCGACGCGCGAGGCGAGGTGCTTCGAGAGGCGCTCGCCCTCGGGGTGGAGCCCCGAGACGTAGACGATGCGCTGCACGCCCGCAGCGCTCGCCGCGGCGGCGACGTGCTGCGCCTGCAGCAGCTCGGCCTTCGCGAAGTCGCCGCCCGCGCTCATGGCGTGGACGAGGTGGTAGACGACGTCGATGCCCTCGACCGCGTGCTGCACCTCGGCCGGCACCTCGAGGTCGCCCTTCACGATCTCGACGTCGCCCGCCCACGCGGCGTCGCGCAGCCGTCCGGGATCGCGGGCGAGCACGCGCACCGAGTGGCCGGCCTCGACGAGCCTCGGCGCGAGCCGACCGCCGACATAGCCGGTCGCGCCGGTCACGAGCACGCGCCGGCCGCTCATCGCGCGCCCATCGCCCACGCGATGCACACCATCGTCACCACGAAGCCGGCGGCGTAGTTCACCCACAGGAAGCGGCGCCAGCCGCGGTTCGCCGCGGCGCTGCCCGCGTCGGTCACGCTCCAGAAGGGCGCGGCGAGCGCGATGTACGGCAGCGCGACGACCGCCGCGAGCCACGCGGGCCACGGCGTCAGCAGCATGAGCGCACCCGCCGCCGCCCACAGCGCGATCGCGACCCGCACGGTGGCGCGGGCGCCGAGCGCCGTGGCGATGGACCCGATGCCCGCCTCGCGGTCGGGCACCACGTCCTGCACCGCGCCGAAGGCGTGGCTGGCCATCCCCCAGCAGAAGAACGCGGCGAGCAGCGCGACGAGCTGCGGTGTCCAGTCGGCGCCCGCCAGCACGAGCCCGTAGACGGCGGGGCTGACGAAGTGGGTGCTCGAGGTGATCGAGTCGAGCACCGGCACCTCCTTGAACCGCAGCCCCTTGGCCGAGTACGCCACGACGGCGAAGAGGCTGAGGGCGAGCACGGCCCACGACGCGGCGCCGCCGAGCGCGACGAGCGCGACCACGAACGGCGCCGCGACGGCCGCCGACCACAGCAGCGTCGCCCGGTGCGTCGACGGCGGCAGCAGCGCGCCCTCCATGCCGCCCTTCCTCGGGTTGTTGGCGTCGGACTCGTAGTCGAAGACGTCGTTGATGCCGTACATCGCGAGGTTGTAGGGCACGAGGAAGAAGATGGTGCCGATCACGAGGCGCGCGTCGATCGCGCCGGTCGTCAGCAGCATCGCCGCCGCGAACGGGAACGCGGTGTTGATCCAGCTCACGGGGCGGGAGGCGAGCAGCAGCCGCCGACCCAGCCCCGTCTCGCTCGTGACCTCAGGCATCCGCGGGACCTGCGGGTCGCGGTCCCGCGTCACCGGTCGCGCGAGCGCGGCTCGACCAGCTCGACCGGGCGGCCGACGACGAGCGGATGCGCGATGGCAGCAGCCGCCACAGCGCCACCACGACGAAGAGGGCGATGAGCGCGTAGGCGAGGTCCTCGATCGGCGCGAGGCCGATGCGGGCGCCGAGGAGCAGCGCGTCGTCGTAGCGGAACAGGTCGGCCGCGATCATGACCGTGTCGAACACGATCGTGAGGGCGAGCAGGATCGCCGCGGCGATCGCGAGCGCCGCCCAGCTGCGGCGACGCCGCCGCAGCGCGACGACGACGGCGACGATCGCGGCGGCCAGCACCGGCGCGAGCAGCACGGCGTAGGTCACGACGCCTCCTTCGTGCGGCGCGAGACGAGCACGCGCTCCGCGCCGGTGAACGCGACGAGCGCGACGTAGGCGAGGAAGAGCAGGAAGGCGAGCTCCTCGATCGGCAGGTGCGGCAGCACCTCGAGGCCGGTCATCCACGGGGAGGCGCCGAGCCGGAAGTTGCCGGTGGCGATGGCCGTCAGGTCGAAGGCGAGCATGACGGCCGCGGTGAGCACGACGGCGAGCAGCGCCCGGCGCGCGTCGCGGAAGAGCGCGAGCCGGTAGTGCGCGTCGATCGCACCGGTGCCGAGCGCGGCGAAGGCGATCGCGCCGAGGTAGGCGAGGCTCATCGGGCGGCCTGCGCGGCGCGGTCGAGCGGGCGCAGCGGGCCGGTCGAGCGGTCGCCTCGCACGTGCTTCACCACCAGCTCGGCCGAGATGAGGCACATGGGCACGCCGATGCCGGGCACCGTCGTGGAGCCGGCGAGCAGCAGGTCGCGCACCCTCGGGTGCTTCGTGGAGCCGCGCAGGAAGGCGCTCTGCCGCAGCGTGTGGGCCTGGCCGAGCGCCATGCCCCGCCACGAGTCGAAGTCGCGGGCGAAGTCGGCCGGTCCGATCGTCCGGCGGGTGACGACGCGGCGCTCGAGGTCGGGGATGCCGGCCCAGCTCGCGATCTGCGCGATCGCGCGGTCGGCGATCGCCTCCACCGCCGCGTCGCCCTCGCCGTCGATGCCGCCCGCGCCGAGCCGCACATCGGCCGGCACGGGCACGAGCACGAACAGCGCCTCCTGGCCCGCGGGAGCGACGGAGGGGTCGGTGGCGGAGGTGCGGCTCACGTAGAGCGAGGCCGGGTCGGCGACGCCGTCCGCCGCATCAGCGGCGGCGGGCCCGAAGATCCGGTTGAAGCCGTCCTCCCAGTCGCGGGTGAACAGCAGCGTGTGGTGCTCGAGCTCGGGCAGCGGCCCGTCGACCCCCAGCATCACCAGCACCGCCGACGGCCCCGCCACGCTCCGCTCCCAGCGCCGCCGGCCGCGCTCGGCGACGCCCGGGACGTGCGCGAGCAGCTTCGTGTCGGTGGCGTGCCCGTCCGCGGCGGAGACGACGAGGTCGGCGTCGAGGCGCTCGCCGCTCGCGAGCTCGACGCCGCGCGCAGCACCGTCCACGACCAGGATGCGCTCGACGCGGGCGTCGGTGCGGAGCGTCGCGCCGGCCGCCGTCGCGAGCCGCGCCAGCGCATCGACGATGCGGGTGAAGCCGCCCTGCGGGTACCAGACGCCCTCGACGAGGTCGAAGTGGCTCATCAGGTGGTACAGCGACGGCGCCGACTTCGGCTCGGTCCCGAGGAAGACGGCCGGGTAGCCGAGCGCCTGCTGCAGCCGGCGGTCGCGGAACGACCGGGCGATGCGCGACTCGAGCGACTCGACGAGCAGGCGCGCGAGCCTCGGGAAGCGCGAGGCCAGGCCGAGGCCCGCGAACGCGCGCGGGGAGTCGAACCGGTTCGAGAGCAGCCCGCCGGTCGCGAGCTCGGCCGTCTCGGTCGCGGAGTCGAGGTAGGCGCGCAGCCGCGCTCCGGCGCCAGGCTCGATCGCCTCGACGCGCTCGATCGTCGTCGCGAGCTCGCCGGAGATCTCGAGCGCCTCGGACTCGCCCTCGAAGAGCACCTTGTAGGCCGGGTCGAGGCGCACGACGTCGACCTCGGCGTCGAGGCTCGACCCGAGCATCCGGAACGCGTGCTCGTACGGCTCGCGCATGAGCATCCACGAGGGACCGGTGTCGAACGTGAAGCCCTCCGATCGCCAGACGCCGGCGCGACCGCCGAGCGCCGACGACTGCTCGACGAGCGTGACCTCGTGGCCGTCGCGCGCGAGCAGGCCCGCGCTCGCGAGGCCGGCGATGCCTCCGCCGATGACGACGATGCGGCTCATCGCACGGGCTCCGGCCGCGCGGTGCGCGGCACCGTCGAGGCGCGGGCGAGCCCGGCGCTCAGCGCCGCGCGAGCGATGATGGCGGCCTTCTCGGCGCGCGGCACGCTGATGCGCCGTCGCGGCAGCTCGGCCGCGGGCGTCGCCCGGATGCGTCGTGCGAGCGCCGCGAAGAGGTCGTGCGCCGCGGTGACCGCGGGCCGCGCCTCGCGAGGGAGGCTCGCGATGGTCCCCTGGGCGATCCGCAGCTCGCCCTCGAGCCGGTCGAGCACGCGGCCGACGGCGGCGTCGGTCGGATGCGCCGGGTCGAGCCCTGGCAGGTACGTGCGGCCGAGGCCCTGGGCGTCGGCGCCGAGGTCGCGCAGGAAGTTCACGACCTGGAACGCGCTGCCGAGCGCGCGTGCGCCCCGGGCGATGCGGCGCGCCTCGGCGTCGGGCAGCGGCAGGCCGGCGGTGAAGCAGCGCACGCACATGATGCCCACGACCTCGGCGGAGCCGTAGACGTACTGCCGCAGCTCGCTGTCGTCGGCGAAGGCGACGGGGTCGAGGTCGCGGCGCATGGCGGCGAAGAACGGCGCCGTCTGGCCGCTGTCGATCCCCACGCGGCGCGCGGTCTCGGCGAAGGCGTGCACCACGAGGTCGGCGCTGAAGCCGGTCGCGATCGCGCGCTCCACCTCGCGCTCGAGCCCGTCGAGCACGGCGCGGCACGCGGCCGGGTCGAGGCCGGACTCGGCACCGGGTCCGTCGACGATCTCGTCGGCCACGCGCACGAGGGCGTAGACGGTCTGGATGTCGCCGCGCATCGCGGGCGGCAGCAGGCGGCTCGCCATGCCGAACGAGGTCGAGTAGGCCTCGATGACGGTCGAGCTCGCGCGCCGCGCCGTCGCGGTGTAGAGGTCGAGCCCCGTCATCGTCCGCGCTCCGCGCATCGCTCCAGGATGACGGTCAGCTCGGCCCGCAGCCGCTCCTCGATCGGCGCGTCGGCGAGCATCCCGCGGACCGCCTCGCACTCCGCCTCGATGCGTCGCTCGACCTCGGCGAGCGCCCCGCTGCCGCGCATGACGGCGCGGATCCTCGAGGCTGCGCCCTCGTCGGCGGCCGGGTCGCCGTAGTGGTGCGCGAGCCGCGCCCACGCGGGGTCGCGGCTCGCGAGCACCGAGAGCAGCGTGGGCGCGCCTGCACGGATGTCGCTCAGGACGCTCTTGCCGGTCTGCGCCTCGTCGCCGAACACCCCGAGCACGTCGTCGCGCAGCTGGTAGAGCACGCCCATCCGCAGCCCGATGGCGCCGAGCGCGCTGATCGCGGCCTCATCGCGGCCGCCGAGCACGGCACCGAGCTCGAGCGGTGCGCGGAACGAGTAGTCCGCCGTCTTGCCCTCGAGGATGCGCGAGATCGCCTCCTCGTCGGCTGCGGCGCCGGCGAACAGGACGTCGTCGTGCTCGCCCTCCGCCGCGTGCACCATCGCGCGCTCGACGATGTCGGCGAGCCGCGACCGCACCGGCGTCGGCACGTCGAGCCTCGCGAGCGCGGCGAGCGCGCGCACGAGCAGCGCGTCGCCGGCGACGATGGCGGTGGTCATGCCGATGCGCTCGGCGACGACCGCCGGGATGCCTGCGGCGATGGCGGTGTCGGCGGCTCCGCGGGCGACGGACGGCAGCCCGCGACGCTCGTCGTCGGCGTCGATGACGTCGTCGTGCACGAGCAGGGCGGCGTGCAGCAGCTCGACGACCGCCGCGACCGTGACGACCGCCTCGCGATCGGCGCGCGGACCAGCCGCCGCGACGACGAGCCGCGGGCGCAGCAGCTTGCCGCCGCCGACGGCGTGCTGCGCGGCGACCTGCACGGGATGCTGCCCGGTCGGGGCGGCGAGCAGGCCGATGCGCTGCTCGACCTCGGCGAGCAGCGTCGGCGCGTCGACGGCCGTCATGCCGCACCTGCGAGCACCGGCAGCTGCTCGGCCTGCAGCACGAGCCAGGGGCTGAACGCCCACGGCGTGGCGCGGAGCCCTGCCTGCAGGCGGTCGGGCTCCACCCACTGCCACTCGGCCACCTCGTCCGCGACCGGGCGCGGCTCGCCGACGATGCGGCCGACGAACACGGGGCACACCTCGTTCTCGACGATGCCGCTCGCGTCGACCGCGCGGTAGGCGAAATCGGGCAGCGCGAGCTCGAGGCCCCCCACGTCGACGCCGAGCTCGTGCTGCAGGCGACGCCGCACGGCATCCTCCATCGCCTCACCGGGCGCGGGGTGCCCGCAGCAGGCGTTCGTCCACACGCCGGGCCACGCGATCTTGCTGAGCGCACGGCGCGTCACGAGCATCCGGCCGGCGTCGTCGAGCAGGTGGCAGGAGAACGCGAGGTGCAGGGCGGTGGATGCCGTGTGCACGGTGGACTTCGGAGCGGTCCCGATGGGCTGGCGCTGCTCGTCGAGCAGCACCACGAGCTCCCGGTCAGCCTGCGCCATGATCGCCATGCGCACGAGCGTAGCAAATAATGAGCCTACGCAACTATGAGTCTTTCGTCCTAGTATGAACGCATGACGCGTCCGGAGCTGGATCCCGCCGAGCAGCGAAGCATGCTCGATCCGCGACGACTCGACGGATCCGCTGAGCTCGTCCGCGAGCTGGGGCTCAGCGACCACGAGGTCGAGGAGGTCATCGACCTCTTCCACGCCCTGCGACGGTGGCACCAGGCCTCCGAGGCGCACAGCGAGGCGAGCCGTCGGTTCATGAAGCTCGGCGAGAACGACATGCGCGCGATCCGCTTCCTCATGATCGCGCGGCGCGAGCAGCGCATCGTCACCTCCACGATGCTCGCCGAGCACCTGGGGATCACCGGCCCGTCGGTGACGAAGCTGCTCGACCGCCTCGAGCACGCGGGGCACATCCGGCGCGAGTCGCACCCGACCGACCGTCGGGCGCTCTCGATCGTGGTCACCGACGAGACGAGGGCGACGGCGACGTCGTCGGTCGGCCGCGACCACACTCGCCGGTTCGCCGTGGCCGCCGCGATGACGAGCGACGAGCGGCGGGCCGTGACCCGCTTCCTGCAGGAGCTCGCCGACCTGCCGGTGCTCGACTTCAGCGAGCCGGTCGCCGCCGACTGAAGGGCCGCGGCGCTCAGAACGGCGGCGGCGCATCCGACGCGAATCCGGCGTCGACGCGGTCGCGCCGATCCTCCTCCGCGGCCGTCTCGGCCGGCGGAGCATCCGGCGACCCGCTCGCATCGCGCAGGTCGTCCCGCGCCGCGCGCGCGGCGTCGCGCGCGCGCACCTCGTGGATGAAGCGGCGCACGCGCTGGTCGACGATGATGTCGGCGGGGCGGAGCGGGCGCGACAGGTAGAGCCCCTCGAGCGACGTGAGGCGCGAGAGCGCGACGTACGTCTGGCCCGGCGCGAAGGCTCTCGAGCCGAGGTCGACGACCGCGCGGTCGAAGGTCTTGCCCTGCGACTTGTGGATCGTCACGGCCCACGCCAGCCGCAGCGGGAACTGGGTGAACTCCGCGACGACGTTCCGCTTGATCTCCTTGGTCGTCGGCGAGTACGAGTAGCGGTACTGCTCCCAGACCGCGGGCTCGACCTCGTGCTGCTCGCCGTCGACCTCGACCCAGACCGTCCCGCCGATGTCGACGACCTTGCCGAGGGAGCCGTTGACCCAGCGCCCCTCCGAGTCGTTGCGCAGGAACATCACCTGCGCACCGAGCTTCATCTGCAGCTCGGCGTCGGCCGGGTACTGGCGCCCGCCGAAGTCGCCGGTGATCTCCGCCGTCGCCGTCTTCGGTCGTCCCGGGAGGCGCGCGAGCTCGCGCGCGTTGATGCGGTTCACCGTGTCGTTGCGCGTCGCGAGCGTCAGGACGTCATCGCCCGGCGGCGTGCGCGCGCCGGCGTCGTTGAGCAGCTGCGCGATGTCGGCGGTCACGGTGCCGTGCCGGACGGCGTTGAGCGCCTGCTTGAACTCGAGGTCGCTCTGGCGGTGGATGTGCACGAGCTCGACGACCGTCATGTCGGTCTCCTCGCGCCACACCCGCGCGTCGAAGAACCACATGGACTCGTAGTGGTCGGCGAAGTAGGCGCGCTCCTCGGCATCGCCCGGCACGGGCGCGAGCTGGTACGGGTCGCCGAACATGACGACCTGCACGCCGCCGAACGGCACCGCCCGCACGCCGCGCGCCTGGCGCAGCGACCGGTCGATCGCATCCATCAGGTCGGCGTTGACCATCGAGATCTCATCGATGACGATCAGGTCGAGCTTGCCGAGCATGCGCTTGAGCTCCGCGCTCTGGCGCAGCGGCGCATCGGCGATCACGCCGAGCGGCAGCTTCAGCAGCGAGTGGATCGTCTGCCCGCCGACGTTGAGGGCTGCCACGCCGGTCGGCGCGCAGACGATGATCTGCTTCTTCGAGTGCTCGGTCAGGTGGCGCAGCAGCGTCGACTTGCCGGTGCCCGCGCGGCCGGTGATGAACAGGTGCTGGTCGCCGTCCTCGATCGACGCGAAGATCGCCAGCTGCTCCTGGGTGAGCTCGACGGTCATCCCACCATCCTCCCGCACCGCGGCGGCACTCGCGCGGAGCATCCCCAGCGCGCCTCGGGACAGGCCATCGCACGGACATGTGACCGAGTGTGACGACGCATCCGGCACGCGACGGCGAGATGCGCGATGATGGAGGCATACACCGTCAGAGAGGGGGACCGACATGTGCAGGCTGCTCGCGCACGTCTCCCCCGCCCCTGCCACGACGCAGGAGGTCATCGGCACCCGCGCGGCCCAGGAGTGGCAGCGCCTCGGCCGGCTGCACACCGACGGGTGGGGCACCGCGTGGCTCGACGGCGACGACGTCCGCCGCTACCGCGACCCCGTGCGCGGCCTCGACAACCCCGACCTGACCGACGCGCTCGGCGACACCCCGTCGCGCGCTCGCCTCACGCACCTGCGGCTCGCGACCGAGGGCTTCGCGAGCCGGGTGCAGAACACCCACCCGTTCCGCGTCGACGACATCGTGCTCGCGCACAACGGCTCGGTGACCCCCTTCTCGAGGCTGCGGGCGAAGGTGACCGACGAGGAGCTCGCGCGCGTCGGCGGCGAGACCGACACCGCGGTCGTGTTCGCGCTCATCCTGCGCCGCCACGACGCCGGCGAGCCGCTCTTCGACGCGGTGACCGCGACGGTGACCGAGCTGCGCCGCGAGTTCCCGACGTCGGCGCTCAACCTGCTCCTGCTGTCGCCGCGCGAGCTCATCGCGGTGCACGCGAACGAGGGCGCCGCGGTCCCGCTCGAGCTGTTCGAGGAGTCGGGGCTCGGCTCCGACCTGCCCGTCGACCACATCGACCACTACTACCAGCTGTCGTGGCGCCGGTCGGAGGACGGGTCGATCGCCGTGACGTCGAGCGGGCTCACGGGCGACGGATGGAACCGCATGGCTCCCGAGACCGCCGTGCGCATCGACCTCGCGGAGCTGACGGTCGACCGCCGCGAGCTGCACGCGCTCGCGGTCGAGCCCGCCGCATAGGGCGCACGGATCGTCGCTCCGCAGGAGCTGGTCGCCCATCTCCGCCGCGGCACGGTGCTCGTCGACGGGACCGGCTCGCTGCCGGTGCTGCCCGCGGTCGAGGACGAGCGCCAGCTCGCCGACGTGCTCGCGAGCGTCGGCGCCGACATCCCGGTCGCGCCGACCGCTCGGCTCGAGGACGGGCGGCTCGTGCACGTCGTGGGCGCGCGCGTCGCCGAGCCCGGCGGCACGTTCGTCGCACCCGACGCCCTCCCGGATCGGGCGCTCGCCGACGTCGTGGCCCGCGCGATCGCCGAGCTGGATCGCGCGCAGACGCCCGCGCGCCGTCCCGACTGGTTCCGGCCCGGCTGGTTCGACCGCATCGAGGCGTGGATCGACGCCGCGCTCGCGCCGCTCGGCCGGCGGCGCACGGGGCCGGTCGAGCCGTTCCGGCTCTGGAGCCTCTCGGCCGTCGTGCGGGTGCCGACCGACGACGGCGTGCTCTGGTGCAAGGCACCCCACGCGCACTTCCGCACCGAGGCTCGGATCCACGCCGCCGTCGCGCGGCGGTTCCCCGACCTCGTGCCGCAGCTCGTCGCGGTCGAGGCGGACGAGGGCTGGGTGCTCATGCAGCCGATGGTCGGTGCCGAGGAGGCGGAGCAGGCGCCGGGCACCGCGCTCGAGGTCGGGCGGCGGTGGGCTGCCACGCAGCTCGCGTCGATCGACCTCGTGCCGGAGCTGCTCGCCGCCGGCCTGGAGCGCCGGGACGCCGATGCGACGATCGAGGCGTTCGAGCGGCTGCTCGAGGACAGCGCGGAGCTCCTGCTGCTGAGCGCCGAGGAGCTCGCCGCGGTGCGCGAGGCGGCCCCGCAAGCGCTCGAGCTGACGCGCGAGTGCTGGGCGGCGGGCATCCCCGAAGCGCTCGCGCACGGCGACCTGCACCTGGGCAACGTCGCGTGGGACGGCGAGACGCTCCGCATCTTCGACTGGACGGACGGCTGCGTCAGCCACCCGTTCCTCGATGCGGCGCACCTGTCGAGCTTCGCCGAGCCCGCTGAGGCTGCAGCGGCAGAGGCCGCCTACGCGAGCGTCTGGAGCGCGGCGCTCCCCGACGCGGACGTGGCTCGCGCGCTCACCCTCGCGCCGCTGGCCGACCTCGTCTTCCAGTCGGTCACGTTCGAGCGGATCGCCGCGGTCACCGAGCAGCAGTCGGCGTGGGAGCTCGGCGGCGTGGTCGCGCGCAACCTCCGGCTGCTGCCGGGGATGGCAGCCGAGCTCGGCTGAGGGCTCGCGCCCTCGAGCTCACCCGTCTGCCCGGCGGCCTACTTGCGGCCGAAGATGGCGAGCACGATGCCGCCGACGACGAGCACAGCGACGCCGGCAGCGCCCGCGAGCCAGGGTGTGGGGTCCTCGTTGTAGGAGTCCTGCGCCTTGCCGACGAAGCGGTTCGCGACCTTCTTCGGGTTGACGCGCTCCTCGATCTCGTTGAGGTGCTGGCGCAGCTCCTCGCGCTTGCGGTCGATGTCGCGCTGCTCGGTCATCGAAGATCTCCGTTCGTCCTCGGTGCTCGGGTCGCGCCCGACGTCGTGGGGTCGGGCAGGTCGTCAAGGGGGCTCGTGCCGTCCGCCGCGTGGCCGAGGCCGCGCACCATGTTGACGTCGTCCTTGATGCTGTCGACGGCCTCGAGGTCGTCGAAGTCCTTGTTCTTCTTGATCGAGGCGAGGCCGACGAGGGCGAGGATCGCCACGATGATGAGCAGGACGCCCGAGACGATGAGTGCCGAGAGCCACGCCGGGAAGGCCTCGTTGAGGCCCTCGAAGGCTGCGTAGATGAGCCAGGAGATGAGGAAGATCGCGAAGAACCCGGCGGCTGCGAGCAGCGCGGCGCCGACGCCGAGACCCTTGGCCTTGCCGCCCACCTCGGTCTTGAGGTGCTCGATCTCGGCCTTGGCGAGATCGACGATCATCTGCGGCGTCTCGGCCAGCAGATCGCCGAGCGACTTGCGCTGCAGCATCAGACGTCCTCGGGGCGCGCGACCTCGGAGCCGTGGTCGCCGCGGCGCGAACCCTTGCGCTTGACCTTGTCGATCGCGTCGCCCGCAGCCGCCTGTGCCGTCTCGACGAGCTTGGGCGCCTTCGTCTCGACGAAGTGCTGCACCTCGTGGCGCTGCTTCGTCACCGAGGGCGAGTGCCAGACCTTGTCTGCAGCACTCGCGATCTGCTCGTACCGCTGACGTCCGGCCTTCGCCCCGAGCACGTAGCCCGCGCCGAGGCCGATCACGAAGAGGATCCTGCCGCGCATGTTCGCTCCTGCCATTGGGTTGCCAGCTCTGCTGGACCTGGTCGCCTAACGATACCCACGCACGGACGTGCGCGCTCCCAGGTTGTGCCCCGCTTCGACGGGGGCGTCACCAGATCGTGACGCGCGCCTCGGGGTCGAGCCACAGCCCGTCGCCCGCGCGCACGTCGAACGCCTCGACGAACGCGTCGAGGTTCTTCACCACCTGGTTCGTGCGGTGCTCGTTCGGCGAGTGCGGGTCGAGCGAGACGAGCCGGATGGCCTCCTCGGTGCGGATCTTGAGCTGCCACGCGTACGCCCACGACAGGAAGAAGCGCTGCGCGCCCGTGAGCCCGTCGATGACCGGCGGCTCCTCGCCGCCCAGCGAGGCGGCGTACGCCTTCCACGCGATCCCGAGGCCGCCGAGGTCGCCGATGTTCTCACCGATCGTGAGCGCGCCGTTGACGGTGTAGCCGGGTGCGGCCGCCGGCTCGAGGGCGTCGTACTGGGCGATGAGCGATCCGGTGCGCTCCTCGAACGCCGCGCGGTCCTCGTCGGTCCACCAGTCGATCAGGCGTCCCTCGCCGTCGTACTTCGAGCCCTGGTCGTCGAAGCCGTGGCCGATCTCGTGCCCGATGACGGCGCCGATCGCGCCGAAGTTCGACGCCGCGTCGCGCTCGGCGTCGAAGAACGGCGGCTGCAGGATGGCTGCGGGGAAGACGATCTCGTTGAAGCCGGGGTTGTAGTAGGCGTTGACCGTCTGCGGGTTCATGAACCACTCGTCGCGGTCGATGGGCGTGCCGATCTTGGCGAGCTCGCGATCGTGCTCGAAGCGCGTCGCCGCCTGCACGTTCGCGACGAGGTCGTGGCCGATCTCGAGCGAGCCGTAGTCCCGCCACCGCACCGGGTAGCCGATCTTGGGCGTGAACTGCTCGAGCTTCTCGAGCGCGCGCTGGCGCGTGCCCTCGGTCATCCACTCGAGCCGCGAGATCGATTCGCGGTACGCCGCCACGAGGTGCTCGATGAGCACGTCCATGGCCGCCTTCGCCTGCGGCGGGAAGTGCCGCTCGACGTAGATCTTGCCGACCGCGTCGCCGAGCATGCCCTCGACGAGCGAGACGCCGCGCTTCCAGCGCTCGCGCTGCACCGTCGCGCCGGTGAGCACCGTGCCGTAGAAGGCGAACTGGTCGTGCGAGATTCGCGTGGTGAGGTACGAGGCGAAGGAGTGGAGGATGCTCATCCGCAGCCACGACTTCCACTCCTCGATGCGCTCGTCGACGAGCATGGTCGCGACGCCCTCGAAGTAGCTCGGCTGCCGCACGACGACCTCCTCGAAGGTCCCCTCCGGCGCGCGGATCGCGCGCAGCCACGGCTGCAGCCGCGGGTGCGCCTCGGCCGGGTGCTGCACGTTGTAGGTCTTCTCGTCGTCGCGGGATGCGACGCGGTCCCAGTGGTGGGTCGCGAGCTCGGTCTCGAGGGCGAACACCGTCACGGCCTCGGCCTCGGCGCGCTCCGAGCCGATGTGGCCGAACATCGTCGTCAGGTGCGCGAGATACGCCTCCCGCACCTCGGCGAAGCCCTCCTCGCGGTAGTACGACTCGTCGGGCATGCCGAGGCCGCCCTGGTTCATCTGCACGATGTAGCGGGTGGGGTCGCCCGGGTCGGTGTCGACCCACTGCCCGGCGATGCTGGGGCCGCCGATCGACTCGAGCTCGCCGATGAGCGCGAGCAGGGCGTCGATGTCGGTCACCTGCTCGACGCGCTCGAGCAGCGGGCGGATCGGATCGATGCCCTTGGCGTCGGCCGCCTCCTCGTCGAGGAACGAGCTGTAGAGGTCGCCGACCCTGCGGGCGTCGGTGCCCGGCTCCGCATCCTGCATCTCGATCACGATCTCGCGCACCGCGCGCTCGGCCTCCTCGGCGAGCACGGCGAACGAGCCCCAGCGCGCCTTGTCGGCGGGGATCTCGGTGCGCTCGAGCCAGCGCTCGTGCACGTGCATGAAGAGGTCGTCCTGCGGACGGATGCGGTCGCTGAAGTCGCCGACGGGGAGGCCGGAGGGCAGGGTGGTCATGCGGTCAGCCTACGCATCGTTCTCGACGTCGCTAGCGTTGGCGGGTGCGGGTGCGGCGGCGGAGACGGGCGGATGCGCTGGATCGCGAGATCCTGTCGCTCGCGGTCCCCGCGCTCGGCGCCCTGATCGCCGAGCCGGCGTTCCTGCTCGTGGACACGGCGCTCGTCGGCCACCTCGGCGCGGAGCAGCTCGCGGGCGTCGGCATCGGCGTGGCGGTGCTCTCGACGGTCGTCGGGCTGCTCATCTTCCTCGCCTACGGCACGACGCCCGCCGTGGCGCGGCTGCTCGGCGCGGGCGACCGCCCTGGCGCGATCCGCGCCGGGATCGACGGCGTGTGGCTCGCGGTCGTGGCGGGCATCGCGCTGCTGCTGACCGCACCGCTCGCGCATCCCGTCGTCGCGCTCTTCGGCGCCGCATCGGCCGTCACCGAGCACGCGGCGACCTACCTCGGGATCTCCATCTTGGGACTGCCCGCCATGCTCATCGTGCTCGCCGCCACCGGGCTGCTGCGCGGGCTGCAGGACACCCGCACGCCGCTCGTCGTCGCGACCATCGGCTTCGCCGCGAACGCGCTCCTCAACGTCGTGCTCATCTACGGCGCCGGCCTCGGCGTCGCCGGCAGCGCGCTCGGCACGATCATCGCGCAGTGGGGCATGGCGGCGTACTTCCTCTGGTTCGCCGTGCGCGAGGCGCGTCGGGCGGGGGTGCCGCTCGGCATCCGCTGGTCCGACCTGGGCCGCACGGCCACGACCGGCGGCTGGCTCTTCGTGCGCACGCTCTCGCTGCGGGCAGCGCTGCTCGCGACCACCGCGATCGCCACCCAGGCGGGCACGACGACGCTCGCGTCGACGCAGATCGCCTTCACGCTCTTCTCGACCCTCGCGTTCGCGCTCGACGCGCTCGCGATCGCCGGGCAGGCGATGGTCGGCAAGGCCCTCGGCGCGGGCGACGCGGCCCAGGTGCACGCGATCACGCGGCGGCTGCAGCGGTGGGGCGTGGGCTTCGGATGCGTCGTGGGGGCCGTGCTGCTCGCGGTCGCGTGGGTGCTCGGCGGCGCCTTCACCGCCGACCCGGGCGTGCTCGCCGCGCTGCCGGTCGCGCTCGTGCTGCTCGCCCTCGCGCAGCCGATCGCGGGCTTCGTCTTCGTGCTCGACGGCGTGCTCATCGGCGCGGGCGACGTGCGCTACCTCGCCTGGACGGGCGTCGTGAACCTCGCCGTCTACCTCCCCCTGCTGCTCCTCGCGCTCGTGCCGGGCTCGAACGCGCTCGCGGTCATCTGGGGGGCGTTCTCGTTCGGCTACCTCGGCGCGCGCGCGGTGACGCTCGGGCTGCGGGCACGGTCCGACGCCTGGATCCGCACGGGCAGCACGCGCTGAGCCTCGCCCCATCAGCCGCGCGGCCGAGGCTGTTCCGCCGCTCGGGGGATGCGTCGGCGGAGCGCTTCCTGTGAGGGTTGCAGCGTCGGCCGGAAGCGGCGACCGAGCCTCTCGCCCAGCCGACCGCAGATCGAGGAGGAGACCCGCATGCGAGCACGACACGTCCTGACGACCGCCGGCGCCATCGCCGCCGTGACCGCCCTCACCGCGGCGAGCGCCGCGCCGATCGAGCCACCCGTCCCCGATGCGACGGCGCTCCACCAGCAGCTCTGGTCGACGTCCGCCGCGGCGCAGCGCGCCGCACCCTCCGCCCACGCCGACGCCGACGCCGCGAGGCAGCTCGACGCGGCGGTCGAGGCGCTCGTCGCCGACGGCGCGATCGGCGTCACGGCTCGCGTCGAGGTCGGCGACCGGGTGTGGGCGGACGCCGCGGGCACGCGCGGCCTCGACCGCAACCCGCCCGCGTTGCCGCACAGCCCCTTCCGCGCCGCGAGCAACACGAAGATGATGATCGCCTCGCTCGTGCTGCAGGAGGTCGCAGCCGGCACTTGGACCCTCGACACCCGGATCGACGACGTGGTGCCCGGCATCCTCCCGGGCCACCCGGAGGTGACGCTGCGCCAGCTGCTGAGCCACACCGCCGGCACGCCCTACGGCACCGACCTGCTGCTGCTCAGCCACGTCGACGATCCCACCTCGGTCGAGCAGACCATGGCGGCGCTCGGCGATCGCTACCCCGACGAGGAGCACCTCGCGGCGGCCGCCGCGGGAGCGTGGACGGAGCCCGGCGGCTTCGTGTACTCGAACGTGGCCTACGTCGCGCTCGGCGTCGCGCTCGAGGCTGTCACGGGCGACGAGGTCGGCGAGCTGCTGCGCGACCGCATCTGGCGGCCGCTCGGGATGCGCTCCACGAGCTATCCCGATGCGCCCGGCATGCGCGGCAACGCGCTGCAGGAGGCGCTCTGGGACGGCACCGCCTGGCACGACCTGCGGCACTTCGACCCGACGTTCTTCTCGCACGCGGGCGCGGTCGTCACCACCACCGAGGATCTCGCGACCTTCACGGAGGCGCTCGTCACCGGTGGGATCGTGCCGCCGGCGCTGCTCGACGAGATGCTGACGCCGGTCACCGCCGCGCCCATGGAGTACGGCCTCGGTGTGTACCGGGTCCCCGACCCGTGCGAGCCCGGTGCGTGGCTCTACGGCCACGACGGCGGGGCGATGGGCACGGTGAGCGTCGCGTACACGTCGGCGGACGGCGAGCGCCAGGTGGTGTTCGGCGTGACCGGTCGCGACGGATCCGGCAGCCCGGAACCGCTCTACGACCTGAGCGCGCTCCTCGTGCCGATGCTGCTGGCGAGCTGCAGGTAGCCCGTCGCGGCCGGCCGGCTCACACGAGCGCGTCGCGGTGGCGGAAGCGCACCGCCGAGGCCGCGAGCAGCACGACGGCGATGCCGAGCAGCCACCGGCTGCCCGTCCAGTCGGGCTCCGCCGCGAGCGGGTTCGCGATCCAGTGGAAGGGGCTGAGGTTCTCGATCCACGCCCACGCGTCGCCGAGCAGCGGCGCGAACTCGCCGACGAGCATGAGGCCGATGAGCAGCACCCAGCCGAGCCAGCCGACGGTCGACGGCAGGAACGCGACGAGCGCCGCCCCCACCGCGAGGTAGATGGCGATGAGCGGCAGGTGCGTGACGGCGATGTCGACGAGCTGGCCCCAGCGGTCGCCGCCGTCGGCGGCGAGGGATGCGCCGGTCACCACCGTGAAGGCGCCGAGGGTCGCGAGCGCGGCGAGCACCCCCAGCAGCGCGTGGCTGCCGAGCCAGCCGGAGCGCCGCACTGGGGTCGCGAGCACGAGCTCGCCGTGCGCCTGCTCCTCGTGCCGGAGCCGCAGCACGGCCTGCATCGCGGCCGCGCTCGCGATCACGCCGAGGATCCCCGCGATCGCGGTGATGAACGTGCCCTCCGAGTCGCCGCCCGCCTCCTCGCCGAGCTGCGCGACGAGCGCGCGCAGCGACGCGTTGTCGTCGAGCGCGCCGGCGATGACCGGCGCCATCCGGCCGGCGATCAGGCCCATCACCACGCCCACGACGGCCCAGCTGATCGTGGCGCCCCGCAGCAGCCGCCCGGTGAGGCCCAGCGGCGCGCCGGCCGGGTGCCAGCCGAGCGGCGCGCTGCCGGTGCCGCGCCCCGCCCGCTCGGGCAGCAGCGATCGGCCGAGCTCGCGCCGCGACTCGAGCGCGACCACCACGACCGCGAGCGCGGCGGCCGCCGCCGGGAAGAGCAGCAGCGGCGTGCCGTCGGGCGCCCAGGGCTCGTCGGCGAACGGATGCGCGAGCGCGCCCCAGCCGATGGGCGACGCCCAGCTGGGCCACGCCGACTCCACCCGGGTGAGGTCCGCGCTCGGCTGGCCGAGCGCATCCCCGATGCCGCGCACGAAGAACCAGGCACCCACCACGATCGACGCGGCGCCGTTCGCCGAGCGCGAGGTCGGGAACACCTGGCCGGCCAGCAGGCCCACGAGCATCGCGATGGCGCCGACCCCTGCGAGCGCGGCGGCGAGCATGAGCGAGCCGAGCGCGGGCAGCCCGAGGGCGACGGATGCGCCGAAGGTCGCGGCGCACACGACGAGCAGCTCGACGGCACCCGCGAGCAGGGCGGCCACGAGCGGCGCCCAGCGGCCGACCGCGGTGCCGCGCACGAGCTCCGCGCGACCGGCGTCCTCGTCGCCGCGCGAGTGCCGCACCGCGAAGAACGTCATCATGAACGCCACCATCACCGCGAGGAAGGCATAGGTCGAGACGAACATGACAGCGCCGAGGCTCGTGCCGGCCGGCGCCCCGCGCAGCAGGAGCAGCCCCGGCTGCGCCGACAGCAGCGCGACGAGCCCCCGGCGCCCCTCCTCGTCGAACGCGGCGCCCACGCCGCCGACCACCGCTGCCCAGAGACCCGCGACGCCGAGCACCCAGAGCACCACCGTGAGGCGGTCGCGTCGCAGGGCAGCGGCGAGCAGGATGCCGGTGCCCGTCATCGTCACCTCGAGTGGCGGCCGCGACGCGACGCGACCGGGGCCGCACCATCGGCGGCATCGGTGGCCGACGCATCCGCGTGCCGCTCGCCGATGGCCCGCTCGGCGCGGGCGCGATCGACCCGCTGCCCGTCGCCGTAGTGGCGCAGGAAGAGCTCCTCGAGGCTCGGGGGCGAGAGCGTGACGCTCCGCGCGCCGTGCTCGCCGAGCCAGCGCAGCAGCGCGGGCACGTCCTCCCCCGCGACCGAGCCGCGCACCCGCTCGCCCTCGACCGACAGGTCGACGATCGGGATGCCCTGGGGCGCGGGGCCGCGATAGGCGACCACGGTGTGCCGCAGGTGCCGCAGCTCGTCGAGCGTGCCGGTCTCGACGATCGACCCGTCGCGGATGATCGACACGCGCGAGCACAGCCGCTCGACCTCGCTCAGGATGTGGCTCGACAGCAGCACGGTCGCGCCCCGCTCGGCCACGCGCCGCACCTCGGCCTGGAAGACGCTCTCCATGAGCGGATCGAGCCCGCTCGTGGGCTCGTCGAGGATGTAGAGGTCGGCCTCGCTCGCGAACGCCGCGACGAGCGCGACCTTCTGCCGGTTGCCCTTCGAATAGGTCTTCGACCTGCGCCGCGGGTCGAGGTCGAAGGCGCGCAGCAGCCGCTCGCGGTCGACGGCCGGCGCGCGGTGGCCGCGCAGCCGCGTGAGGGTGTCGATCGCCTCGCCCCCCGTGAGGCTCGGCCACAGCGTGACGTCGCCGGGCACGTACGCGACGCGACGGTGGATGGCGACCGCATCGCGCCACGGATCCATGCCGAGCACCCTCGCCTCGCCGGCGGTGGCGCGGAGCATGCCGAGGAGCACGCGGATCGCGGTCGACTTGCCGGCGCCGTTGGGCCCGAGGAAGCCGTGCACATCGCCCGGCCCCACGACGAGGTCGAGCCCGTCGAGCGCCCGCACGCGCCCGAACCGCTTGTCGAGACCCCTGGTCTGGATGACGGGGGCCTCGATGACCGCGTCCACCACGGGCCCGACGCTACTCCTCGGCGTGCGGCGAGGCGCGGGCGAACACGGCAGAATGTCCGAGTGCCCCAACTGACCGCCTGGCGGAACGCCGTCTTCGCCGCCTTCTTCGCGATGGGCTTCGGCTACGCGAGCTGGATGGCGCGCGTGCCGCACGTGCGCGACGTGCTCGACATCTCGACCGGTGAGATGGGCCTCATCCTGCTCGGCATCTCGATCGGCTCGGTGACGGGCCTGCTGCTGGCGAGCCACATCATCCACGCGCTCGGCACGCGCGTGGTCGTCTCCTTCGGCATGATGGCGGTCTCGTGCGGGCTCGCGCTCGCCGGCTGGGCCGCCGACGCCGGATCGGTCTGGCTCGTGATCGCGGGGTTCATCCTCGGCGGCAGCCTCACCGGCGTCACCGACGTGGCGATGAACATCTCCGGCGCCGCGAACGAGCGGAAGCTCGGCACGCCGATCATGCCCGTCTTCCACGCCTTCTTCTCGATCGGCACCGTCGCGGGCGCCGGCCTCGGCGGGCTGTGCGAGCTGCTGGGGATCGGGCTCGGCTGGCAGACCACCGGTGTCGCGCTGATCACGGTCGGGCTCGGCCTCACCGTCTACCGCCACCTGCCCGCCGACACCGTCGAGGAGCACGAGGAGCCCGTCACGCTGCGCGAGCGCCTCGCGGTGTGGAAGGACCCGCGCACGCTGCTGCTGGGCCTGCTCGTGCTCGGCATGTCGCTCACCGAGGGCAGCGCGAACGACTGGCTCGCGCTCGTCATGGTCGACGGGCACGCGTTCTCGAAGGAGGGCGGCGCCTTCATGCTCGCGCTCTTCCTCACCGCCATGACCGGCGGCCGCCTGCTGGGCGTCTCGCTGCTCAGCCGCTTCGGTCGCGTCCCCGTGCTGCGGGGCACCGCGGCGCTCGCGGCGATCGGCCTGCTGCTCGTGATCTTCGCCGACCACCCCGTCCTCGTCATCACGGGCGTCGTGCTGTGGGGCCTCGGCGCGAGCCTCGGCTTCCCGGTCGGGATGAGCGCCGCGGCCGACGAGCCGCGGCTCGCCGCCGCGCGGGTCGGCACCGTCTCGGCGATCGGCTACCTCGCCTTCCTCGCGGGCCCTCCGCTCATCGGCCTGCTCGGCGACGTCGTGGGCCTGCGCAACGCGATGCTCGTGGTGCTCGCCTTCGTGCTGCTCTCGCTGCTCACCAGTCACGTCGCGCGCGAGCGCGAGCCCGTCAAGGAGGTGCGGTCGTGAGGATCGTCGTCGCCCACTGCTCCGTCGACTACGCGGGACGCCTCTCGGCGCACCTGCCGCTCGCCCCGCGCGTGCTCATGCTCAAGGCCGACGGCTCGATCCTCGTGCACTCCGACGGCGGCTCGTACAAGCCGCTCAACTGGATGAGCCCGCCCGCCGTCCTCACCGCATCCGAGCCCGACGAGGCGCAGCGGGATGCGGGCATCACCGAGGTCTGGACGGTCACGCACCGCAAGACCGGCGACTCGCTCATCGTCTCGGTGCACGAGGTGCTCGCCGACACGAGCCACGAGCTGGGCGTCGACCCGGGCCTCGTGAAGGACGGCGTCGAGGCGCACCTCCAGGTGCTGCTCGCGGAGCAGATCGAGCGGCTCGGCGACGGCTTCGAGCTCTGGCGGCGCGAGTACATGACCCCCATCGGGCCGGTCGACATCCTCGCGAAGGACTCCGGCGGCGCGACGGTCGCGGTCGAGATCAAGCGCCGCGGCGAGATCGACGGCGTCGAGCAGCTCACGCGATACCTGGAGCTGCTGAACCGCGACCCGCGCATCGCGCCCGTCTCGGGCGTCTTCGCCGCGCAGGAGATCAAGCCGCAGGCGCGCACGCTCGCCGAGGACCGCGGCATCCGCTGCGTCGTGCTGGACTACGACGAGATGCGCGGCATCGACTCGGGCCGCGCGCGGCTCTTCTAGCGCCTCAGTCGTCGTCGCGACTGCCGGGCGGCCAGCCCTCCTCCTCGGCGTCGGTGAAGTCGCTCGTCGACGACCAGCGGGCGTCGAGCTGCTCGCCCGGGGCCGCCTCCTCGGTGCCGGCCGCGACCGCCTCCTCCCCGGGCCCGCCCGCGTAGGGCTCGATCCGCTCCTGCCAGGCGCCCGTCGCCTGCGGCACGACGCCGTCGGGCGAGGCGTACGGGCCGACCTGGTCGGGCGAGCCGCCGGACGCGGGCGGCAGGTCGTCGCTGCGCGATGCGTACGGCTGCACGCGGTCGGGCATGACGGGCCCGCCGCTCGGCAGCAGGTCGTCGCGCGACGCGTAGGGCTGCACCCGCTCCGGCGTCGGGGCGGAGGGAGGCGGCAGGACGTCCTCGCGCGACGCGTAGGGCTCGACGTGATCGCGCCAGGCACCGCTCGCGGCCGCGCCGCCGAAGTCCTCGTCGACGAAGGGCGAGCCCTCCGCGCCGTCGGGCAGGGGCTCCTCGCCCTGCGGACGCTCTCCTGGATCGGGCATGGCGACCTCCCATCTCTCGCGCGGCGAGCTGCTGAAGCTGACGTCGAACGGATGCGCCGTGGTCGCGGGCGGCTGCGGCGACTCGAGCGCGACCCCCGACGCGTCGGTGCGCGTGTCGCAGATCGGGCACTGGAGCGCGGCCACGCGACCGCCGCCGTCGACGTCGACGACGCATCCGCCGATCACCACGTCGCCGGCGTCCTCGACGTCGGCGATCGTGCCGTAGCCCCAGACGATCTCGCGCATGGCGGAGCCGCAGTTGGGGCACGCGGGCACGTTCGCCATGCCGCCACGGTAGTCCCGGAACGCCTCGGAGACCAGGGCCGCTCGGCCCAGCGGGGCGCGAGTCAGGCCGTGACGCGCCCCTTGGCCTCGACCTCGGTGAAGACGACCCTCACGTCGCCGCGGTTCTCGATGCGGTGCCTCGCGCCGGCCTGGCGCGTGTACGCCGCGCCGGGCACGATCTGCACCTCGAGCTCGGTCCCGTCGGGCGAGATCGCCCACATCGCCGACCGCTCGACGCCGATGACCGCGTAGTCGAGCTCGTGCGCGTGCATCTCGATCGCATCGCCGGGCTCGATCGTCCACTCGACGATGCGGAACCGATCGTCGTCTGCCAGCACCCTCGAGGTCGCCATGCCCCGACCCTCTCACGAGGTCGCCGGGCCGCGCCCTATGCCGACGCGGCCGCTCGTGCCGCCGACGGCAGCGCCTCGACGATGCGGCCGAGCGCCTCGTCGCCGTGCGCGGCGGTGACGAACCACGCCTCGAACACGCTCGGCGGCAGGCTCACGCCCGCGTCGAGCATGGCGTGGAAGAACGGCGGGTAGCGGAACGCGTCCTGCGCCCGCACCTCGTCGAAGTTCCGCGGGGCGCCCTCCCGGAACGCGACCGAGAAGAGGCTGCCGACGCGCGTGATCGCGTGCGCGACGCCCTCGGCGTCGAGCGCGTCCGCGAGCGCACCCGTGATGACGTCCGCGGCGTGGTCGAGCCGGCGGTAGACGTCGTCGTTCGCGAGCCGCAGGGTCGTGAGCCCCGCCGCGACCGCCACCGGGTTCCCCGACAGCGTGCCCGCCTGGTAGACGGGCCCCATCGGCGCGAGCAGCTCCATGAGGTCGCGGCGACCGCCGAGCGCGGCGAGCGGCATGCCGCCGCCGATCACCTTGCCGAAGGTCATGAGGTCGGGGGCCTCGTCGCCCGTCCACTCCTCCAGCCCCCACATGCCGCTGCGATGCACGCGGAAGCCCGTGAGCACCTCGTCGCTGATGAGGAGCGCGCCGTGCGCGTGCGCGGTGCGCGCGAGGAAGGCGTTGAAGTCGCCGTCGGGCGCGACGACGCCCATGTTCGCGGCGGCCGCCTCGACGATGACGCCTGCGATCTGGTCACCGCGCTCGGCGAAGAGCTGCTCGATCGCGCCCCGGTCGTTGTACGGCACGACCACGGTCGTGGCGGCGACGGCCGCGGGGATGCCCGCGGATCCCGGCATCGCGAGCGTCGCGAGCCCCGAGCCCGCGGCGACGAGCAGCCCGTCGGAGTGCCCGTGGTAGTGCCCGTCGAACTTCACGAGCAGGTCGCGACCGGTCGCGCCGCGGGCGAGGCGGATGGCCGTCATCGTGGCCTCGGTGCCGGTGGAGACGAGCCGCAGGCGCTCGACCGGGCCGACCCGGCGCTCGACCTCCTCGGCGAGCAGCGCCTCCGCCGGCGTCGACGCGCCGAACGACAGTCCGTGCGCGGCGGCGTCCTGCACGGCCTCCACGACCTCCGGATGCGCGTGGCCGAGGATCGCCGGACCCCAGCTCGCGACCAGGTCGACGAGGTCGCGGCCCTCCGCATCCGTCACGTGGGCGCCCTTCGCGCGCACGAGGAACGCGGGCGTGCCGCCGACGGAGCCGAAGGCGCGCACGGGGCTGTTGACGCCGCCCGGGATGGCGAGCTTCGCCCGCTCGAACAGCTCGGCGTTCGTGCTCATCGGCCCGCCCCCATGAGCTCAGCCTGCTCGATCGCCCAGTACGTCAGCACGACGTCGGCGCCGGCGCGCACGATGCTCGTGAGGCTCTCGGCGATGAGCCGGTCGCGGTCGATCCAGCCGTTCGCGGCGGCCGCCTCGACCATCGCGTACTCGCCGGAGACCTGGTAGGCCCACACCGGCACGTCGGATGCGGCGGCGACGTCGGCGAGCACGTCGAGGTAGAGGCTGGCCGGCTTCACCATCACGATGTCGGCGCCCTCGGCGATGTCGAGCAGCGCCTCGCGCAGGCCCTCGCGGCGGTTCGCCGGATCCTGCTGGTAGGTCTTGCGGTCACCGGTGAGGCTCGAGTCGACCGCCTCGCGGAAGGGGCCGTAGAGGGCGGTGGCGTACTTCGCCGAGTAGGCGAGGATCGCGGTGTCGAGGTGCCCCGCGGCGTCGAGCGCGGTGCGCACGTGCTCGACCTGGCCGTCCATCATGCCGCTGAGGCCGAGGATCTGCGAGCCCGCCTCGGCCTGCGCGAGCGCCATGTCGGCGTAGCGGTCGAGGGTCGCGTCGTTGTCGACGGAGCCGTCCGAGGCGAGCACGCCGCAGTGGCCGTGATCGGTGAACTCGTCGAGGCAGAGGTCGGTCTGCACGACCGTCGCGTCGCCGAACCGCTCCGCGAGGAACCGCGTGGCGCGGTTGAGGATGCCGTCGGGATCGGTCGCGCCGGAGCCCACCGCATCCTTCGCCGTCGGCACGCCGAAGAGCATGATGCCGCCGACCCCGGCTGCGATGGCGCGCTCGACCTCGCGCGCCGCGGAGTCGAGCGTGTGCTGCACCTGCCCGGGCATCGACGAGATCGGGCGGGGCTCGTCGATCCCCTCGGCCACGAACATCGGCAGCACGAGCTGCGCGGGGTGGACTCGGGTCTCGGCGACGAGGCGGCGCATCGGAGCGCTCTGCCGCAGCCGGCGGGGGCGGAGGGTGGGAGGCATCCTCCCAAGGGTACTCCGGCCCCCGCGGCGGCGCTCGGCGCGGTCAGGCTCCGCCGAAGAGCGCCATGATCGCCGGCACGGTGAGCGCCGCGACGTAGAAGCCCATGAACTGCACACCCGTGTGCATGTTGAACATGCGGTTGAGCATGCCGCCCACGAGGCCGACCGTCAGCGCGACGAGCAGCGCGACGACGCCGCCCTCGTAGAGGCAGATGACCACGATGAGCGCGGCGAAGGCGCCGATGATCGCCTCGTGCGAGACCGTGCGCATGACCCACCGGGCCGCCCGGTGCGCCTGCGTCATCGCGAAGGGGTAGCTGATGAGCACCGCGATGATCACCGCCGCCAGGCCGAACACCAGGAACTGCCACGGCTCCAGCAGGTCGTGCAGGTTGTTCGACGTGCCCGCCTCCGCGTCGATCGTGTAGACCGGCGGGGCGTTGAACAGCGGGTTCGCCACGCTCGCCGCCATCGGCGACAGCGGCAGACCGATCGCGATGAGCGGGATCAGGGTCTCGGCGATGTACGTCGACTCGGTCGTGCCGTTGCGGATCGCCATGCGCGAGGTCAGTCGGTGGTAGCCGTTCTTGAAGCGAGCCCCGAACAGCTCGCCCATGAGCACCGTCATCGCGACCGGCGAGAACACGAACGTCGCGCTCGAGATGGCTGCCGCGCCGGCGGTGTAGCCGAGCTGCTTGCGGTCGAGCACCGACAGCGGGTTGGGCAGGCGGCCCTTCCAGGTGCGGGTGTCGCGCGCCAGCTCGAAGGTGCGCTGCTCGGTGCGCCCGATGAGCTTCCGTCCCGCGGGGCTCGACGCGAGGAAGAGGTCGGCGATGAGCGGACCGGTCGCGATGCCGAGGAAGAACGCGATCGTGAGGCCCTTGTCGAGCACCCCGGTCGCGAAGGTCTGCAGGCCGACGACGAGGAGCACGAACGGCACCAGCGCGAACAGCGCTGCCCAGCGGCCCTTCGAGAGCACCGCGACGAGCACGGCAGCTGCGAGGAACAGCCACGGCGCGACGGCGCTGATCGCATCGGCGAACGGGGTGAGCACGAGTGCGAAGAGCACCGCGAGCGGCACGGCGATGAGCGCCGCGACCACGCCGCCCGAGATGGCCTTGCGCAGCGCGATGTGCGGCACGCCGAGCTCCCGCAGCATCTGCGCGTCCTGCAGCAGCGGCGCAGCCATGGTGTCGCCCGGGATGCCGAGCAGCGTCGTGGGGATCGCGTGCGTGATGTGCTTCGAGACGATCGCGGCCATGAAGAAGGCGAAGACACCGGCCGGCGGCACCCCCAGCAGGATCACGAGCAGCGTGACCGGAGCGATGGTCGCGGTCTCGTCGGTGCCCGAGACGAGGCCGAGCAGGCCGAACACGATGGCGCCGATGAGCGCCATCCCGAGGGCCCAGAGCGTTGCGTCGAGGAAGTCCATCAGCGCACCGCCTGCTTCGCCACGTGCTTCGCGTGCTGGCTCTTGAGGTCCTCGTAGAGGCCGAGCTCGCGCACCTCGCGGAGCACCGCCGCCGGCAGCTCGTCGGGGTCGCCGAGCGGACCGAACTCCTGCTCGATCGAGTCCATCGCGACCTCTCGCGATCCGGGCTCGTCATCGGCGTCGACGAGGATGCGCTTCGGCGGGAAGAGCTTCGCGTTCACCACCGCGGTGAGCACGCACGCGGCGAGCCCCACGAGCAGTGCGTACGACTTCGACAGCGCCGGCGCGATGCCGTCCGCCTGCCCGAAGAGCCATACGGCCAGCAGGTACGCGGGCGTGCCGAGCCCGACGCCGATGAGGATGGAGTACAGCAGGTGACGACCGTCGACGGTGTCGCCCCAGACCTCCAGGTACGTGCGCTTCATCGCGCTTCCTTTCTGCTCCCGATCGCCCGTGCGACCCGAGATGTCGTGGCTCTGCCGAGCTGGGCGCTCAACCAGGTGCCGGTGTCGGCGATCGCCGACAGGTCCATGCCGTGCTCGATGCCGAGCCCGTGCAGCATCCAGAGCAGGTCCTCGGTGGCGAGGTTGCCCGTCGCCGACTTCGCGAACGGGCACCCGCCGGTGCCGGCGACCGCGCTGTCGAAGACGCGCACGCCCGCCTCGAGGCCTGCGTAGACGTTGGCGAGCGCCTGCCCGTAGGTGTCGTGCATGTGCAGCGCGAGCGCATCCACCGGCACGCCCCGCTCGCGGTGCGCCTCGACCACGTGGGCGACCGCGCCCGGGGTGGCGACGCCGATCGTGTCGCCGAGCGAGATCTCCGCCACGCCCCAGCCGAGCATCCGCTCGGACAGGTCGACGGAGGCCGACGCCTCGACCGGCCCCTCCCACGGGTCGCCGAACACCATCGAGACGTAGCCGCGCACGCGGATGCCCTGCTGGGTCGCGGCGCGGACGACGGCCTCGGCGGCCGCCTCGGCCTTCGCCCGCGGGGCCCCCAGGTTGGCCTCGGAGAAGCTCTCGGTCGCGCTCAGGAAGACCGCGACCTCGCGCGCGCCCGCGGCGACGGCGTCGTCGAGCCCGCGCAGGTTGGGCGTCAGCACCGGCAGCCGCGCGTCGAGGTCGGCGAGCGCCTCGAGCACCTCCGCGGAGCCGGCCATCTGCGGCACCCGGTCGGCGCGCACGAAGCTGCCGGCCTCGATCACCCCGGCGCCCGCTGCCGCCAGGCGGCGGATGAGCGCCACCCGCTGCGCGGGACCGAGCGCCGCGGCCTCGGCCTGCAGCCCGTCGCGCGGCCCGACCTCCCAGATCGTGACGCGCTCCGGAAGCCCGGGCCTGCGGCTGGGCGCGGGCAGGCCGAGGGCGAGGGCGTCGGTCACGGCTGGGCCCGCAGTGCTGCGAGCTCTCGCTCGGCGACGTCCGCGCGGACGGCGCGCTGCTCGACGAGCCGCGCTGCGACGGCGTCGATCTCGGAGCCCTCGGCACCGGCGGCCACCGCGACGTTGCGCGCGTGCAGCGCCATGTGGCCCTGCTGGATGCCCTCGGCGGCCAGCGCTCGCACGGCGGCGACGTTCTGCGCCAGGCCGACGGCGCAGATGAGCTCGGCGAGCTGCTGCGCGGTCTCGACCTCGGTGAGCGCGACGGCTGCGCGTGCCGCGGGGTGCGACTTCGTCGCGCCGCCGACGAGGCCGACGGCGAGCGGCAGCTCGAGCGTCGCGACGAGGTCGCCCTCGGCGCTGCGCTCGAAGTGCGAGAGCGACCCGTAGTGCCCGTCCCGCGCGGCATGCGAGTGGGCGCCGGCCTCGACCGCGCGCGTGTCGTTGCCCGTGGCCAGCACGACGGCGGAGATGCCGTTCATGATGCCCTTGTTGTGGGTGGCCGCCCGGTACGGGTCGTCCTCGGCCAGCTGCGCCCCCAGGATCATGTTGTCGGCGATCTGGGCGCCGCCCAGGAGCTCGGCGGGGATGATGACGCGCGCGCGGCTGAGCCTCAGGTCGGCCTTGTTGGTCAGGATCCGCAGCAGCGGCCGTCCTCCGGCGAGCTCCGCGACCCGGCCGGAGACGGCCTCCGCCATGGTGTTCACGGCGTTCGCCCCCATCGCGTCGCGCACGTCGACGAGCAGGTGCGCGACGAGATGGCGGCGGCCGTCGCGCTCGACGATGCGCACGACGAGGTCGCGCACACCACCGCCGAACTCCACGAGCTTCGGGTCCTGCTCCTCCGCGAGCGCCATGAGCTCCTCGCGCCGCTCGAGGATGCGCAGGCGCGCCCCGTGCAGGTCAGCGACGTCGACGACGTGGATCTGCGCCTGCATGATGGGCGCGGTGCTGGAGGTCGTGAAGCCGCCGCGCTCCCGCGACATGCGGGCGATGTTGCTCGCCGCGGCCACCACCGAGGGCTCCTCCGTCGCCATCGGCACGAGCACCTCGCGCCCGTTGACGAGGAAGTTCGTCGCGACGCCGACCGGGATGCCGATGCGGCCGATCACGTGCTCGATCATCCGGTCGGCGCGCTCCTCGTCGAGGCCGCCGTCGATCAGGGGCGCGAGCGCCTCAGGCGCTCCCAGCGCCTCGCCGACGATCTCGCGGCGCTCCGCGATCGTGTGATTGCGCAGTCCGCTGAGCCTGCTCGTCCGTGCCATCGTCGCCACCCCTTCGCGCCGCACCCGTGTCGGCGGCAACAGTCAAGCGCGATGCGACGCTCCGGACGGTGTCCGAACCGGTCATATCCGATCGGTCGAGTGTGTCTGATCGAGCCCCCGCAGTGCCATGTGGAGGCGCACCGCCACCTCGATCCGGAAGCGCGGCTCCGGCGCATCCCACGCCGCCCCCAGGATCGTGCGCAGACGGGCGGCGCGCTGCTTCGCGGTGCTCAGGTGCACGCCGAGCTGCCTCGCGGCGACCGCAGGAGAGCCCTGCGCGGCGAGCAGCGCGGCGAGCGTCCCTGCCAGGTCGGTGCCCCTCTGCGCATCCCACGCGAGCACGTCGCCGATCGCGGCCTCGATGAACGAGCGCGCGCGAGCACCGTCGTCGTCGAACAGCGCGGCGTACGGCTCGAACGCGAGCGCGGTCGTCGTCGCCGAGGTGACGCCGAGCCCGCGCAGCAGCCTCGCGGCCTGCGCGGCGGCGCGCATGGCGGCGCCGGCCCCGGAGAGGCCGGCCAGCGGCTCGGCGACGACGATCGCCTCCATCGAGCCGAGCATCATGCGCGCCGCGGCAGCTGCGCGCTCCGCGTCCGGCTCCGGCAGCAGCACGGCGCAGCCCTCGGGCGCGAGCGCGACGAGGGCACCGCGGGACTGGCGGAGCCGCGAGGCCGCCCGAGCGCGGTCCCGCTCGCCGACCCGCACCGCGACGGCGGTCCAGCGGTCGTCGACCGCGATGCCCCGCTGCCGCGCCCGCCGGACGGCCGCCGAGGGATCCGGGCTCTCCAGGAGGTCGAGCACGAGCTCGCCGCGCACCCGCTCCTCCGCATCCGCGACCGCGTTGCGCTGCATCGTCACGAGCGCCAGGATCTGGGCGGACCGCTCGAGCGTCCTCCGCTGCAGCTCGCTGAGCGGCTCCGCTCCGCCGACGAGCACGGCACCGATGCGCTCCCCGATGGCCATGACGGCGATGACCGCGCGCACCGGACCGCCGTGGACCGCGCTCGACCGGCCGCTCGCGGCGCTCTCGACGACGGCCCGGACCAGCTCCCGACGCACGGTCGGCGCCTCCAGCGCCTCGGTGCCCCACATCGGCTCGCCCTGCACGTCCTCGGCCCAGACCGGCCGGTCGAGCGCGGTCGCGAGCGCCGAGAGCACGTCCTCCGGGCCTCGGCCGCGCACGATGAGCTCCGTGAGCTCGCCGTGCAGCCGCGAGGCGGAGAGCGTCTCGGCAGCCAGCTGCTCCGCGCGCTCGCGAGCGGCCTCCGCCTCCTGCCGGCTCGCGGTGAGCGCGTCGAGCACGCCCGCGATGCGCAGCACGATGGCCGCGTGGCCGGCGAACGCCGAGAGGAGCGCGATCTCCTCGTCCGTGAAGGTCCGCGCGGCCCGATTGGCGGCGAACAGCACGCCGAGCACGTCGCCGCTGCCCAGCAGCGGCGCTCCGAGGATCGCGTGGATCCCCTCCGCGCGCACGATCGCATCGATCTTCGGGTCGCGCGGCAGCGCGCCCAGCTCCTCGTAGTCCGCGACCGCGTGCGCCGTCCGCGTGCGCACGACGAGGCTCGCGACGCCGACGCCCGCCGGCACGCGCATCCCCACGAACCGGCCGGAGCGCGAGCCTCGCACCGCTCGCACGAACAGCTCGTCGATCGTCGCGTCGTAGACCGAGAGGTACGTCACGTCGGCGCCGACGAGGTCGTGCACGCGGTCGACGATGCGCTGGAGCATCGCCGTGGCATCCTGCACCTCGAGCAGGTCGCGGGTCGTGCTCGCGATCGTCGCGAGCTGCGCCTCGAGCAGCATGCGCTCGTGCTCGTGCCGTCGCGAGGACTGTGCCACGGCGTCCCCTCCTCCGACTGCGGCCGGGCGGCCTGCGCCAGCGTATCCTCGGCGACTTCCGCCGCCCGCGCCGCGTGCCTAGGGTGGAGGTGCGGAGGCCCCGACGCCCTCGACGTCCGGCGCCATCCGCTCGACACGAGGAGCGCATCATGCAGGCAGTCCAGTACACGGCGTTCGGGCAGCGACCCGAGCTGGTCGAGGTCGAGAAGCCCACGCCGGGGCCGGGCGAGGTGCTGCTGCGCATCACCGCGTCGGGCCTCTGCCACTCCGACGAGGTCGTCATGTCGTTCCCCGAGGAGGGCTACCCGTACCCGATGCCCATGACGCTCGGCCACGAGCCGGCGGGCGTCGTCGAGGCGCTCGGCGAGGGCGCGACGGGCGTCGAGGTCGGCGACAGCGTCATCGTCTACGGCTGCTGGGGCTGCGGCGTCTGCGTCATGTGCGCGTCGGGTCGCGAGCAGCTCTGCCTCACGGGCATGGTCTCCCCCGGCCTCGGCGTCGACGGCGCGATGGCCGAGCACATGATCGTCGACACGGCGCGGCACCTCGTGCCCATCGGCGACCTCGACCCCGTGCGCGCGGCGTCGCTCACGGACGCGGCGCTCACGCCCTACGAGGCGATCAAGAAGGTGCTGCCGCACCTCACCGGCGGCTCGACGGCCGTCGTCATCGGCGCGGGCGGGCTCGGCCACGTCGCGATCCAGCTGCTGCGCACCCTCACCGCTGCGCGCGTCATCGCGCTCGACGTGGGCGAGGAGAAGCTCGACTTCGCTCGCGAGATGGGCGCGCACGAGGCCATCGAGTCGAACGCGGATGCGGCGGCCCGGGTCAAGGAGCTCACCGGTGGCATCGGTGCCGACGTCGTGTTCGACTTCGTGGGCATCGACGCGACCGGGGCCACCGCGACGGCGGCCGTGAAGGTGGCCGGTGCGGTCGTCCTGGTGGGCGCCGGCGGCGGCAGCGCGAACGTCGGCCTGCTGTCGGCGCCGTACGACGTCGAGGTGCGCACGTCGCTGTGGGGCACCCGCGCGTCGCTCATCGAGCTCGTCGAGATGGCGCACCGCGGCGAGATCCGCATCGAGACGCAGGAGTACCCGATCGCCCAGGCGCTGCAGGCGTACGCCGACCTGCACGACGGCAAGGTGCGCGGCCGGGCGGTGGTGGTGCCGGGCGCGTAGCGGCCGGGCGCCCGTCGCGGACCCGTTCCACCCAGCGGGACCCGGTGCACCGGGTCCCGCCCGGTGGACGGGGTCCGCTCGTCGGCGGCGTAGCGTGGTCGCATGAGCGGCGACGACCTGGATGCGCTCGTCGGGCGCGTGCCGCTCGGCTGGAGCCGGCAGCTCGTCGACGGGCGCGCGTGGGGGATCACGCGCACCGATCGCGCGGGCGGTCGGTCGAGCACGATCGACGGCGAGGAGCTCGGCGGCGCGCGACGGATGAGCGCGAACGTGTGGCGCACGGAGGCCGGCACGCTGCTGCGCCCGTGCGAGATGCCCGCAGAGCGGGTGCTCGAGGTGCTGCGGGCGCTGCCGCAGCCCGGGTCGGTCGCGGACCGCGACCGGGCCGAGGGCTGATCGCGCCCGCTCAGGCCTCGGCGTCGGTGACGTCGGCGACCTGCGCTCCGAGGCGCGCGACGAGCGCGTCGCCGTCGACGGTCGCGGCGAGCCCGTGCTCGCCCGCGCCGATCGAGACGCGACCGCCGAGCACGCGCTCGTCGGCCACGACCGGCAGCGGCCTCGCCGTGCCGAACGGCGTGATGGTGCCGCGCCGGAACCCGGTCACGGCGAACGCCGCGTCGGCGTCGGGCATCGAGAGCCGGTTGACGCCGAGCAGCGCGCGCAGCTTCGGCCAGGAGATGGTGCGGTCGCCGGGCACGAGCACGAGCAGGTGGTCGTCCTCGCCGCGGCGGACGACCATCGTCTTGATGATGGCCGACGGCTCGACGCCGCGGGCCGCGGCCGCCTCCGCGAGCGATCCGACCCGTCCGTGCCGCGTGAGCTCGTGCGCGAGACCGGATGCGGCGAGCGCGTCGAGCGCGGGGTTCGAGTCGGCCATGCGGCCAGGCTACGCCGCGAGCGATCTCGACGGATCAGGGGGCGGAGGCCACCAGGGCGGCGACGAGCGCCTCGGGGTTGGGGCGCTGCGCGATGCCCGCGACCTGCAGCCCGTGCTTGCGGCAGTCCTCGGCGGTCTGCTCCCCGATCGCGATGATGCGGGTGTCCGCCGCGAGGCCCAGCCGCGCCACCTGCTTCGCGACCGAGCCGGAGGTGACGAGCACCGCGTCGATCGGCGTCTCGGCCGGTTCGACCGCCGTGAGGGCGTCGTCGCGGGCGTCCTGCCCGGCCGCCTGCAGCTCCTGCTGCCGGCGCGCCGACTCCTCGTCCATCGCGGGGAGCGAGCCGCTCTGCACGGCCGCCTCGATGAGCTGCTCCCCCGACTCGAAGACGGGCACCGTGCGGTAGGCCACCACCTCCGACACCTGCATGCCGTGCTGGCGGAGGCCGTCGGCGATGGTCGGCCGGGCGTCGAGCGCGTGCGGCCACAGGACGCGACCCTCGCGGATCGGCCACTCGTCGACGAGACCTGCCGCCGACTGCCTCGTGGGGATGAACGCGACCGGGACGCCGCGCTCCCGCAGGGACGCGGCCGTGACCGCGCCCACGGCCGCGACGTGCACGGACGACGGCACGCGCGGCAGCACGCGCACGGTCGACTGGCTCGTGACGACGAGCCAGTCGAAGCGGCCCTCGGACAGCTGGCCGAGGATCTGCTGCAGGCGAGCCTGGTCCTCAGCCGGCTCGATGCTCACGAGGGGCAGGATCAGCGGCTCGAAGCCTGCTTCGGTGACCAGCCGGGCGACGTCGTCGCCCCAGCTGCCACCGCGAGGGATCAGGACGCGCATGGCTTCCTCCCGGTCGGTGGTCGGATGGGCATCCTCGCAGACGGCGCCCGTGCGTTCGGCGCGCTACGCGCGCGCCTCGTGCACCAGGTCGGCGGCGCCGGCCTCCAGCAGCTCCGCCACCGCGCGGTCGGCGACGTCGCGCGCCGCCTCGGCGAGGTCGGCGGGCTTCGTCGAGTCGAGCGTGAACGCGTGGGATGCGCCGAGGCGGCTCGACCCGTCGGTCGCGTACGCGATCGCCGTGAGGAAGAGCATGCCGTCGGCGACCTCCGCGTGCGCCGCGAGCGGCGCCGCGCAGCCCGCCTCGAGGCCCGCGAGCACGCGGCGCTCCGCGTCGACGGCAGCGCGCGTCGGCGCGTGATCGGTCTTCGTCACCGCGGCGCGGGTCGTCCCGTCGCCCTCGCGGATCTCGACCGCGAGCGCGCCCTGCGCGGGCGCCGTCGGGAAGTCGACGAGGTCGAGGACGTCGGTCGCGCGGTCCTCGAGGCCGAGTCGCTTGAGGCCCGCGAGCGCGAGCACGACCGCGTCGAGGTCGGGCTCGTCGCCCTGCGCCCGCGCGAGCCGCGTCGGCACGTTGCCGCGGATGTCGACGACCTCGAGGTCCGGGCGGGCGACGCGCAGCTGCGCCATGCGCCGCGGCGAGCCCGTGCCCACCTTCGCGCCCTCCGGCAGGTCGGCGAGCGTGAGCCCGTCGCGCGCGCACAGCGCGTCGCGCGCATCCTCGCGCTTCGTCACCGCGGCGAGCTCGATGCCGGGCGCCGCTGCCGTCGGGAGGTCCTTCATCGAGTGCACCGCGACGTCGACGCGGCCGTCGAGCAGCGCATCCCGGAGCGCCGAGACGAAGACGCCCGTGCCGCCGAGCTGCGACAGCGACGAGCGGTCGGTGTCGCCCTTCGTCGTGATCTCGACGATCTCGATCTCGCCGGCGAAGCGGGCGGCGAGCGCCGTCGTCTGCGCGAGCGCGAGCGCCGAGCCGCGCGTGCCCACCTTGATGGCGGTCACGGCTGCAGGCCCGCGATCGCGGGCCGGAAGCCCAGCCGCGGGTTCTCGCAGCAGCCCGGGCGGCACACGTCGTACCAGGGGTGGATCGAGGTGACGGCCTTGCGCTCCGCGGCCGGTCGGCCCTCGAGCCGCTCCTGCACGAGGTCGACGAGCGCGCCGACGTACTGCGGGTCGACGCCCGGCGTGGGGGCGCGACGCACCCACAGCCCGTGCTCGGTGGCCGTCTCGATGGCCTCCTCGTCGAGGTCCCACATGACCTCCATGTGGTCGCTCACGAAGCCGAGCGGCACGATCACGATGGCCTTGCGATGCTCGAGGGCCTCGATCGCGTCGTTGATGTCGGGCTCGAGCCACGGCTGCGACGCGGGCCCGGACCGCGACTGGTAGACGAGCTGCCAGGCGACGCCCGGCGCGGCCTCGGCCATCACGTGCTCGGCCGCCGCGAGGTGCTGGCCCTCGTAGCCGCCGCCGGGTCCCCACTCGTGCAGGTCGGGCGCGCCCGACCGCTCCGCGTCGGCGGTGGGGATGGAGTGGGTCGCGAAGAGCACCTCGATCTCACCGTCCGCGAAGCCCGCCTCGCGCGCCTCTGCGACCGTCGACCGCACGCCGTCGATGAACGGCGCGAGGAATCCGGGGTGGTTGAAGAACTGCCGCACCTTGTCGATCTGCATCGTCGCCTGCATGCCCGTCGCCTCGAGCGCATCCGCCCAGTCCTCGCGGTACTGGCGGCACGAGGAGTAGGACGAGTAGGCGGAGGTGGGGATGGCGAGCAGGCGCGTGGCGCCGGCGGCGGCGGCCTCCTGCAGCGCCTCGTCGAGGTAGGGGGCCCAGTTGCGGTTGCCCCAGTAGACGGGCAGGTCGACGCCGGCCGCGGCGAGCGCGCCCTCGAGCGCCGCCTTGAGCTCGCGGTTCTGCTCGTTGATGGGGCTCACCCCGCCGAAGTGCCGGTAGTGCGTCGAGACCTCCTCGAGCCGCTCGTCGGGGATGCCGCGCCCGCGCGTGACGTTGCGGAGGAAGGGGATGACGTCGTCCTGACCCTCGGGTCCGCCGAAGCCCGAGAGCAGGATGCCGTCGTAGGCGACCGGCTCCTCGACGTGCTCGGGCCCGGCCTGCGCGGCCGGGGTCGCGCTCGGCACGGCGGCGCCGGGCTCGATGTGCACGCCCGTCGCGGCCGCGGCCTTCAGCTCGCGTCGCGCCTGCTGCTCGGCCTGCGCCTGCTGCTGCTCGGTCTGCTCCTGCACCGTCCCGCCGCAGCATCCGCCGCCGCAGCATCCGCCGGCCTGGGTCGTCGTCGTCTCGCTCATGCGAGCACCTCCTCGATCTCGTCGACCGCGATCCGGCGGCCCGTGTAGAACGGAATCTCCTCGCGCACGTGCAGTCGCGCCTCGGTGTTGCGCAGCTCGCGCATCATGTCGACGAGCTCGGTGAGCTCATCGGCCTCGAGCGGCAGCAGCCACTCGTAGTCGCCCAGCGCGAACGCCGAGACGGTGTTCGCGACGACGCCGCGGAAGGCGGCTCCGGCCCGGCCGTGCTCGGCGAGCATCCGGCTCCGGTCCTCGGGCGGCAGCAGGTACCAGTCGTAGGAGCGGTTGAACGGGTAGACCGTCAGCCACTGCTTCGGCGCGATGCCCCGCATGTACCCGGGCACGTGGCGCTTGTTGAACTCCGCGTCGCGGTGCACGCCCATCGCGCCCCACGTCTGGGTCGTGCCGGCGAGCTCGCGCGAGCGGCGCACGCGGCGCACGGCCGCCTGCAGCGCCTGCGGCGTGCTGCCGTGCATCCACACCATGACGTCGGCGTCGTGGCGGAGGCCCGACACGTCGTAGATGCCCCGCACGACCACGCCCTCGGCCTCGATCGCGGCGATCTCGTCGGCGAGCGGCGCGCCGCCGGCCGCGCTGCGCTCGGCGCCCTGAGCCCTGCGGTGCACGCTCCAGATCGTGTAGCCGTCGTCCGGTGCCTGGTCCGTCATCTGCTCGCTCATGCGTCTCCTCGCTCGTCTGCGTCTCGTGCTGGGGCGCCGCCAGCGCCGTCGTGCTCGCCCTCGACCGCCCCGTCCGTGCCGACCTCGTCCGTCCAGGGCCTGCCGGGCACGACGAAGCGCTGGCGGCGGATGCTGAGGGCCGCCTTCCGCGCGTCGGGCACGACCTGCGCGAGGCCGGTGCCGGCGACGGCGGCGCCGACGACGGTCAGGTTCGGGTGGGCGTCCGCAGCGGCGCGCAGCGCGAGCTGCCGATCGCGGGCGCCGACCACGCTCGCGGGCTGCCCCTGCTCCCAGCGCACCCGCGCGCTCGCGAGCGGCTCGGGCAGCGCGCGGCCGAGGATGGCGCGCGCATCGGCGAGCGCGAGCGCCGCGGCCGCGGCGTCGTCGAGCCCCTCGGTCGCCGGCGCCTCGGTGCCGGAGCCGTAGGAGAGCCGGATGACCTCGCGGCCTCCCGCGACCTCGCGCAGCCACGGCCACTTCGCCGTCGCGTGCGTCATCGCCTTCGCACGGATGCCGCGGGCGTCGGCCGCGACGAGCACGCCCGTCCCGCGCGGGTCGCCGTCGATCGCGCCGGGCGGGAGCACGAGCGTGACGACCTCGACGGTGACGCCCGCGGCCTCGCTCGCGAGCGGGGCGAAGCCGTCGAGCGCGCCGAGCGCGCGCAGCGCCTGTGCCTCGGGGAGCGCGACCACGAGCGACGACGCCTCGTGCGTGCCCGCATCCGTCTCGACCCGCCAGCCGGTGCCGGTGGGTGCCGCGGAGACGACGCGCACGCCGGTGCGCAGCTCGGCGCGGTGCGCGCGCGCGCGCTCGGCGAGCGCCTCGCTCAGCCGGTGGACGCCGCCCCGGATGCCCTGCACGGCCGAGCCGGGCTTCGTCGCGTTGCTCGGCGCCGCATCGCCGCGCGCGACGGCGGCGGCGCGCTCCTCCAGCACGAGGGCGACGGCGCCCGAGAGCGAGCCGGCCCGCGTGAGCGCGTTGTTGAGCCCGGGGGCGACGGTCGCGACGTCGAGCAGGTCGGGGTCGGCGGAGTAGACGCCGCCGGCGAGCGGCGCGACGAGCCGGTCGAGCGCCTTGCGGCCCATCCGCCGCCGCACGAGCGGGCCGAGCGCGTCGTCCTTGCCGATGCGCAGCACCGGCATGAGGCGGTCGAGGTAGGCCCGCGCCGCCCCGCCCCAGCCGAGCGCGTCGATGACGTCGCGCGCGAGGGGCGAGGACGGGATGCCGAGCAGCGTCGCCTTCGGCAGCGGCACGGCACGATCCGCGAGCTGCAGCCACGCGCCCGCCGGGTTGGGGCCGACGATGTCATCGCCCAGCCCCAGCTCGGTCGCGAGCTCCGCGACCGAGCCGCCGCGCGTGGCGAACGACTCGGCGCCCGCGTCGAGCGCGAGGCCGTCCACCTCGACGCGCGAGGCGACCCCGCCGAGGCGCGCGGCGGCCTCGAGCACGAGCACCCGGTAGCCGCGTCCGGCGAGGTCGCGCGCGACCGTCAGGCCGGCCACGCCCGCGCCGGCGACGATCGTGTCCCACCGCGGCGCGTCGGAGCGCGCATCGGATGCCGGCGTCACGGGACGCGGCTCCTCGGGCAGTGGCAGCGCATCCGTCTGCCCAGCATCGGTCACCGCGCGTGCACCGCCTCCACGATGCGCGTGAGCACCGCGGGGTCGGTCGACGGCGGCACGCCGTGGCCGAGGTTGAACACGTGCGCGCGTGCCACGGAGCCGGCGAGCATGACGTGGTCGATCGCCGCCTCGACGGTCTCCCAGGGCGCGCCGAGCACGGCCGGGTCGAGGTTGCCCTGCACCGTGACGTCGGAGCCGATGCGCTCGAGCGCCACGTCGAGCGGCACGCGCCAGTCGACGCCGACGCAGTCGACGTCGAGGTCCATCGCGCCGTACAGCTCGCCGGCGCCGACGCCGAAGTGCACGAGCGGCACGCGACGGCCGGCCGCGTCGGCCAGCTCGCGCACGGCGTCGAGCGCGATGCGCGATGCGGGCGCGACGTGCTCGCGGTACTGCTCGAGCGGCAGCGACCCCGCCCACGAGTCGAAGAGCTGGGCTGCGGATGCGCCCTCCTCGACCTGGGCGCGCAGGAAGCGGCCGGTGACGTCGGCGGTCCAGCGCGCGAGCCGGTCCCACGCATCCGGGAACGCGCGCATGAGCGTGCGCGCCTCGAGGTGGTCCTTCGACGGCCGACCCGCGACGAGGTAGGCGGCGAGCGTGAAGGGGGCGCCGGCGAAGCCGATGAGCGGCGTCGAGCCGTCGCCGATCTCGGCGAGGCCGTCGATCGTCTGCCGCACGCCCGCGCGGACGGGCTCGAGGGCCGCGTCGAGGCCGGACGGGTCGAGCGCGACGATCCGGTCGACGTCGTCGGGGGTGCGGATGGGCTGGGCCACGACGGGACCGACGCCCGGCTCGATCTTCACGTCGACGCCCGCGAGGCGCAGCGGCACCATGATGTCGCTGAAGAAGATGGCGGCGTCGACGCCGTGGCGGCGCACCGGCTGGAGCGTGATCTCGCTCGCGAGCTCTGGCACGAGGCACGTGTCGAGCATGTCGCGGTCGGGGCCGTCCGTGAGGCGGCGCAGCTCGCGGTACTCGGGCAGCGAGCGGCCGGCCTGGCGCATGAACCAGACGGGCGTCACCTCGGGGCGGTCGCCGCGGTAGGCCCGCACCAGGCGGGACTGGCCGGTGCGGGTGTTGAGCGGGTGATCTTCGCGCAGAGCAGGCATCCCCACCATCATCCCACCTCGCGGCCCGGCATCGGCAGTGCGGCCCCACGGCGTCGGCAGTGCGCGCACAGCGAACGCGGGGAGGAGGGCGGCGGGCGGTCGGGGTACGCGGTAGGATGCTCTGGTGCTCATCTGCCTGACGGCGAGTCACAAGAACGCCGACTTCACTGCCCTCGAGGCTCTGTCGACGGCCGACGCCTCGCAGCTGCCCACATCCTTCGCCTCGCACCCGGCGGTCGACGGCGCCGTCGTGATCTCGACCTGCAACCGCTTCGAGATCTACCTCGACGTCGACTCCCAGGCCGACGCCGACACGGCCGCGCAGATCGCGCAGAGCGCCGCGGCCGAGGCGCTCGGCCTCCACCGGCCCGAGTCGCTCGCGCCGCTCGTCGACGTCGAGGCCGCCGAGCACCTCTTCGCCGTCGCCGCCGGACTCGAGTCGGTCGTCGTCGGCGAGGGCGAGATCGCCGGCCAGGTGCGCCGCGCGCTGCAGTCGGCGCAGGCCGCCGGCACGACCTCGCCGCACCTCGAGCGGCTCTTCCAGCGCGCCTCCGAGACGCAGCGCGGCATCAAGAACCGCACCGGGCTCGGGGAGGCCGGCCGCTCGATCGTGCGGCTCGCGCTCGACCTCGCGAGTGCGCGCGTCGACTTCGCCGACGCTCGCGTGCTCCTCGTCGGCACGGGCCGCTTCGCCGGCGTCTCGCTCGCCGAGCTGCGCCGCCGAGGCGCCAAGCACGTCGAGGTGTGGAGCCCGTCCGATCGCGGCGCGGGTTTCGCCCGCAGCCACGCCGTCGGCCACGTCGACGCCCGCGACGCCGCGCTCGCCGCCGCATCCGCCGACGTCATCGTCACCTGCACGAGCGCCGACCACCACGTCGTCGATGCCGCGCTGCTGCACGCCGGCCGCGCGCGGCTCGCCACGCACGACTTCCCCGGCACCGCGCACGATCCCGCGACCTGCCCGATCGCGATCGGCGACGCCTCCACCGGCTGCCCGATGCACCCGGATGCGTCGGCGGCGCACGGGTGCCCCGTCGAGCACGGCCGCAGCGCGCAGCTCGTCATCGACATGGGCATGCCGCGCAACGTCGACCCCGACGTCGCGACGGTGCACGGCGTCGAGGTGCTCGACCTCGAGACGATCCGCCTGCACGCACCGCTCGAGCACCTCACGGCAGCCGCCGACGCGCGCGACCTCGTGCGCAAGGCGGCCCGCCGCTTCGAGCGCGGCACCGAGGAGCGGCGCCTCGGCCCCGCGATCGCCGCGCTGCGCCAGCACGTCGAGGACGCGATGGAGGCGGAGCTCGCGCGCATCGCCAAGCGCGGCACCGAGGAGGAGCGCCGGGCGGCCGAGCAGGCGCTGCGCCACTTCGCGGGCGTGCTGCTGCACAAGCCCACCGTGCGCGCGAGGGAGCTCGCCGCCGAGGGCCGTCACGACGACTTCCTGTCGGCGATCGACGCGCTCTACGGCATCGACGACGTGGCGTGAGCCAGCCGCGCGACGGCGCGGGCGAACCGGCCACCGGCGATCGCGCCATCCTGCCGCCCGCGGGCGTCGAGACCGACCCGCACCGGACGGGCACGGCGACCGCGCCCGTCAAGCGCCGCCGGCTCGTCGACCTCGCGCCGCTCAGGGCCTCGCCCGTCTTCGCGCGCCTCTGGATCGGCAACGCCATCAGCGGCATCGGCGCGCAGATGACCATCGTCGCGGTGGGGCTGCAGGTCTTCGACATGACGGCCAGCACGATGGCGGTCGCCCTCGTGGGCGGCATCGCGCTCGTGCCGATGGTGATCGCGGGCCTCTGGGGCGGGATGATCGCCGACGCCTTCGACCGCCGTCGGGTGCTCATCGTCTCGAGCCTCACGGGCTGGGCGGCGGTGCTGGGGCTCGTCGCGCTGTCGAGCTGGGACGCGGCGCTCGTCGCCGACGGCCAGCGTGCCGAGGTGTGGCCGTTCTACGTGCTCACGACGATCAACACGGTCGCCGCCACCGTCTCGGGCGCGACGCGCTCGGCCGTCACCCCGCGCATCCTGCCCACGCACCTCATCTCGCGCGCCACGGCGCTCAACGGCATCGCCATCGGCATCATGCTGACGGTCGGACCGGCGCTCGCCGGCGTGCTCGTGGCCGGCGTCGGGCTGCCGATCACCTTCGCGATCGACGCGGTGCTCTTCACGGCGGGCTTCATCGGCATCCTCGGCCTGCCGCGCCTCCCGCCGCTCGGAGCGGTGGCGAAGCCGGGTCTCGAGTCGCTCCGCGACGGCTGGCGCTTCCTGCAGCAGGCGCCCAACATCCGCATGTCGTTCCTCGTCGACATCATCGCGATGTCGTTCGGTCGCCCCTTCGCGCTGCTGCCCGCGGTCGGCGCGATCGTCATCGGCGGCGGGCCGATCACGGTCGGCGTGCTCACCGCTGCGGCCGCCGTCGGCACGCTGCTCGCGAGCCTCTTCTCGGGCCCGGTCGCGCACATCCACCGGCACGGCCTCGCCGTGGCGCGCGCGATCTCGATCTACGGCTGCTTCGTCGCCCTCTTCGGCGCCGTGCTGCTGGCGATGGTGCTCGGATGGGGCGGGCAGGTCGGCGCGGACTGGCCGCAGGTCTCGTGGCCCGCGCTCGCCGTCGCGGCGCTGGCGCTCGCCGGCATGGGCGCCAGCGACGAGATCAGCTCGATCTTCCGCGCGACGATGCTGCTCACCGCCGCGCCCGACGAGATGCGCGGTCGCACGCAGGGCCTCTTCACGGTCGTGGTCACCGGAGGGCCGCGCATCGGCGACCTCTACGCCGGCGCCGCCGCGAGCCTCGTCGCGATCTGGTGCCCGCCGCTCATCGGCGGCATCCTCATCGTCGCGCTCATCGCGATCGTCACGCGGGCCCAGCGCTCGTTCCTCGCCTACGACGCGCGCACGCCCACGCCGTAGTCCGGCGGAGCGGTCCGGGCGCTCCCTCAGGGTCGAGGGCGGTTGAGGGTGTCGTGCGGCAAGGCTAAGCCGCCCTTCGGTGCCTCCATCCGGGGCCGGGGCTAGCGTGACGACTGCCGTACACGCGGCGACGTTAGGAATCCTCATGCATCTCGCGCTCGGTGCGACGGCCAGCAGGTCTCCGCTCCTCCAGGAAGACATCGTCGCGCTCTCCGCCCCGACGCAGGCATGGTCGCGGCGCGACGGCGTGATGGACGGCCCCACGCACGGGCTCTTCCACGGCGCCTGGCGGTGGGTGCGGAGCATCGAGCTGCGCGTCGACGGGCAGGCCGTGGAGCACCGGTCCACGACGGAGGAGCACGGCTGGACCGTCTTCCGCTCGTCGGCTCCCGCGCTGGACGGCGGCGACGCGACCGACTCGGTGCTCGTCGAGCGGATGCGCGGCGTCGAGCCGGGCGGGCTCGTCGAGCGGGTGACGCTCGTCAACAACCGCGACGTCGAGGTCACCGCGACGGTCGAGCTCATCGTCGAGCTCGAGCTCGCGCCGATCGCCTCGGTGCGCGACGGTGCGCCCAAGCCGGTCGCGATCGGCCTCAGCCTCGACGCCGGCGCCGCCGTCGCCTCGGACGGCGTGCGGACGCTCCGCTGCGCCAGCACGCGCGGCACCCTCGACGTGACCGGCCACCGCGTCACCGCATCGCGCACCGTCGTGGTGCAGCCGGGCGACTGGTCGACCCTCGCGGTCGAGATCGAGATCGACGACCCGCACCTGGCCGCGCGCGGTCCGATGACCGCGGCGCTGCCCGCGCTGCGCACGACCGGCAGGGCCGCGCTCGATCGCTGGACGGCTCGCGCCGCCGCCGACCTCGAGGACCTCTCGCTCGACGTCGGGCACGGTCCGTTCGCCGCCGCCGCCGCGCCCTGGCAGATGACGCTGCTGGCCCGCGACGCGCTCATCGCGGCGCGCCTGACGCTCCCGTCGGGCGCCGCGATCGCCGAGGGCACGCTCCGCACGCTCGCCACCCGGCAGGGCGTGCTGCTCGAGCCGGCGACCGGCGAGGAGCCGGGCCGCATCCCGGACGAGCTGAGCGAGGACGGCCCGGTGGCGACCGCCGTCTTCGGCGCCTCGGTCGACGCCACCCCGCTCTGGATCGTCCTGCTGCACGAGGCGTGGCTCGCGGGCATGTCCACCGAGGGCGTCCGCGAGGCGCGGACGGCGCTCCACGCCGCGCTCCGCTGGCTCTCCACGCGCACCGGCGACACCTTCCTGGCAGACACCGACGACGGCCCCCGTGCGGCCGTGCAGGCGATCGCCTTCCGAGCCGCGATGGGTGCGGCGGACCTGCTCGATGCGCTCGGCGACGACGGGGACCGGTGGCGCGCATGGGCTCGTCAGCTCCGCGACCGCTTCCGCGAGGCGTTCTGGATCGACAGCGGCGCCGGGCGCAGGCCCGTCACCGCCCTCGACCGCGACGGGGCGCCGGACGACCGGCTCGGTGCGGAGCTCGGCGAGCTCGTCGGCACCGGGCTGCTCGACGCCGACGAGGAGGCCGTCGTCATCCGCATCCTGCTCGACGACCGGATGGCGTCGCGCTTCGGGCTGCGCGCGCTCGCCGACGACGGCGCGGAGGAGTCGCCGGAGCTCGGCGTCCGCGACGCCGTGCGACCGCACCAGACCGGGATCGCGATCGAGGGCATGCTGCGTGCCGGCTTCCGCTCGGAGGCGCGCGTGCTCGCCGAGCGGCTGCTCGCCGGCGCCGAGGCGTTCGAGGGCCGGCTGCCGGCCGCGTTCGGGGTCGACGACGTCGAGGGCGGCGCCCCCCTCCCCCTCCGCGGGATGAGCAGCCTGCACGCCGCGAGCGCCGCCTCCGCCATGGTGGCCCACCGCGTGCTCGACGTGCCGCCGGCTCCCAAGCGGCACCTGGCAGCGGTCGAGCGCCTCGAGCCGATGACCGGACCGGCGCGGACCGGCACCGCGTCGATGCGCCTCTCGCGCTCCAGCAGCACGGGCGGCTCCGAGCAGCGGCCGCGGGTGCGGCTGCGGCTGGTGGAGCCCGAGGCGTAGCCCGGACCCCGCCAGCCGTCGGCTCAGCCCTTCTCCGCGCCCTCCGTCGTCGACATGATGCGCTTCTGGAAGAAGATGAACAGCAGCGCGACCGGGATCGTCATGAGCACAGCCGCAGCGAGCTTGAGCGGGAACTGCGTGCCCGAGCCGAGCTGACCCGAGATGAGCGAGCCGACGCCCGTCGTCAGGGTGTGGAGCTCCGGGCTCTGCCGGGAGATGACGAAGTGCGCGAACTCGTTCCACGACCCCTGGAACGACAGGATCGTGAGCGTGATGACGGCCGGGGCCGCCATCGGCAGCGTGATCGACCAGAACGTGCGGAAGGCGCCCGCGCCGTCGATGCGTGCCGCCTCCTCGATCGACACCGGGATCGAGTCGAAGAACTGCTTCATGATGAAGATGCCCGCGGCATCGGCGAGCAGCGGGATGATCATGCCCCCGTAGGTGTCGTACAGGCCCAGCTCCTTCAGCACGAGGAACCGCGGGATCATGAGCACCACCGACGGCACCGCGAGCACGGCGATGAAGAGCGCGAAGATCGCGTTCCGGCCCCGGAAGTGCAGGCGCGAGAGCGCGTAGCCCGCGAGCGAGTCGAAGAACACGCGGAAGACGGTCACCACGATCGTGATGAACGCGGAGTTCGCAGCCCACCGAGGCAGGTCGGTGCCGGTGAACAGGCGCTCGTAGGCGGCGAACGTGAACGTCTGCGGGATGAGCGACATCGGGTCGCCGTTGGCCTCCGCATCCGGCTTGAACGATCCGCTCACCGCGATCACGAACGGGTAGATGTAGACGATCGCCAGCAGGATCAGGACGACGTAGCCGAGGATGAGCCCGGCCGAGACGCGCTCCCTCATGTGAGCCCACCTCCCGTCGAGCTCTGCGGTCCGGCCTGCAGGCGCGTCGCCCCCTGCGCCATGAGGTCCGCCTCACGGTCCGCGCCCTTCCCCGTGCGCTTGCGCTTGCCCATGCCGCTCGCGTCGCGCTCGCCGAGCACCCAGCGCTGGATGAGGGTCATCGCGATGATGATCATGAACAGCACGAAGGCGATCGCCGCAGCGATGCCCGGCTCGTTGTTCTCGAAGGCCTGGTTGAAGGCGAGGTAGGCGGGGCTCGTGAGCGTCGGCGCCGCCGGCGCGCCGCGGGTGAGGTAGACCTGGTCGAACACCTGCCAGGTGCCGATGAGCCCGAGCGTGAGCACCGTGAACAGCGTCGGCCGCAGCATCGGCACCGTCACCGAGAAGAACGTGCGGATGGGTCCGGCGCCGTCCATCACGGCGGCCTCGCCGACCTCCGCGCCGATGTTCTGCAGGCCGGCGAGGAACAGCAGCATGAACGTGCCGGAGGTCGTGAAGACCGCGAGCAGGATCAGCACGCTCTGCGCCACCGACGGACCGGCGACCCAGTCCCAGGCGCTGACGCCGAGGAACCCGGGCGAGGACCATCCCGGTGGCGCGCCGTCGACGCCGACGGCGCCGAGCAGCAGCTGGATGATCCCGCGGGGGTCGGCGAACCAGTTCGGGCCGTCGACGCTCAGCGCGCCGAGCACGCGGTTCACGACGCCCGTCGCGGCGAAGAGGAAGAGGAAGACGGCGGTGATCGCGATCGAGGACGTCACCGAGGGGAAGTAGAAGGCGGTGCGGAAGAAGCCCTTCGCCTTGAGCAGCCGCCGGTTCACCTGCACCGCGAGGAAGAGCGCGAGCGCCGTCTGCAGCGGCACCACGAAGAGCACGTAGTAGGCGTTGTTGCGGATCGACCGGCCGAAGAGCTCGCGCGTGAGCGACTCGTCCGTCGTGATCGCCGCGTAGTTGTCGAGGCCGACGACGTCGACGCTGTCGTTGAAGAGCGGCGAGTTGCGGCCGTTCCAGTCGGTGAACGAGACCCACAGCGCGAGCGCGATCGGCGCCACGAGGAACACGCCGATGATGATGATCGCCGGCAGCGTGAACAGCCAGCCGGCGACCGCCTCACCGCCTCGCGCGCTCCCGCGCCGCTTGCGCGGCGCGGGAGCGTTGGCGACGGTGCTCATCAGCCCTGGGACGACTCGTAGGCGGCCTCCAGCTGCGACTGCACCTGGTCGAGCACGGCCTGCGCGTCGGCACCCTGCAGCGTCGTGATCGCGTTGTTGAACTCGCCCACGACATCCGCTGCGCCTGCGAAGGCGACGGGGCTCTGCGCGTAGTCGGCGCCGGCCACGAACGCCGCGTTCTCGGGGTAGGTCTCGGCGTACGTCGCCGCGGCGGCCTGCGTCGAGGGGATCACGCCGAACGCCTCGGAGAACGCGAGCTGCTGCTCGTCGCTCGTGAGGAAGGCGACGAGCTCCTGCGCGGTGGCCGCGGTGTCCTGGCCCTCCGGGATGCCCCAACAGTTCGAGAACGTGAAGGTGCCCGGGCCCGCGGGGCCCTCCGGCAGCTCGGTCACGAGGAACTCGACGTCGGGGTAGTCGGCCTCGAGCGCACCGCGGATCCACGGTCCCTCGATCACCATCGCCGCAGAGCCGGTGCCGAAGGCCTCGCCGCCCCAGCCCGCACCCAGGTCGCTCGGCCACTTGAGCGAGCCCGCGTCGAGCAGGCCCTGCACGTACTCGAGCGCCTCGACGTTCTCCGCCGAGCTCGCCGTGACGGTCTCGCCGTCCATGAGCCCGCCGCCCGCCTGCGCCATGAAGACGCCGACGCGCGCGTACTCGGCGCCCATCGACAGGCCGACCGCGTCACCGGTCGTGAGCGTCTGCGCGACCGTCTCGAGCTGCTCCCAGTCGGTGGGGATGTCGGCGTCCGTGAGCCCGGCCGCTTCCCACAGCTGCGTGTTGATGACGAGGCCGAGCGTCGAGAAGTCCTTCGGCGCGCAGACGAACTCCCCGTCGTAGCTGAAGGTCTCGACGAGCTCGGGGTAGAAGTCGCCGGCGTTCGCCAGGCTGCCCGCGTAGGGCTCGAGGTAGTCGTCGCTCGCGTAGGTCTGGAACTGGTCCCAGCCCATGTAGAAGACGTCCGGTGCCGAGTCGCCGGCGAAGCCCTGCGCGAGCTCCTGGTTGAGGTCGGAGGCGGCGATGACCTCGACGGTCGTGCCGGACTCCTCCGCCCAGGCGTCGGCGGCTGCCTGCACCGCAGCGGTCTCCGCGTCGCCGGAGGAGCCGATGAGCATCGTGAGGGACTCCGCAGGAGCCCCGGGGTCGCCGCTCGGGTCGGTGCCACCGCCGCCCGAGCAGGAGGCCAGGGCGAGGGCGAGGGTGCCGGCGAGGGCGACGCTGCCCAGCGTGCTGTGTCGCATGGTTGTTCCTTTCAGGAAGGGGACGGTCCCCGGTCGGCGGCGGGGGCGATCCCCCACCGTGCGTCGTCGCGCCGCACGAGCTGCGGTCGGACGATGGTCGTGATGGCGCCGGGCTCGGCGTCGAGGGCGGCGAGCGCCGCGGCGGCGACCTCGCCGAGCCGCTGATCGACGCTCGAGAACCCGAGGCCCGCGGCGAGCGAGGTGTTGTCGAAGCCGACCACCGGCAGGCGCACGCCGAGCTGCGCCGCCGCGCCGAGGCTGCCGGTCGCGAGCGAGTCGGAGGCGCAGACGAGCGCGCTGACGCCGCGCTGCAGCAGCGGCTCCGCCGCCACGAGCGCGTCGCCCACGCGGTCCTCGCAGCGCGCGGTGAGGGCATCCAGGTCGCGCCCGTCGACGCCGAGCCGCTCGCGCATCGCCCTCGCCCAGCCGAGCCGCCGATCGTCGCCGGAGCCGCTGCCCTCGGGCCAGCCGACGAAGCCGATGCTGCGGTGACCGGCGTCGAGCAGCGCCTCGGTCGCCTGCCGCGTGCCGTCGGCGCCGTCGACGTCGACCCAGCTGTGCTCGGGCGACGGCCCCCAGGGCCTGCCGAACGACACGAACGAGAGGCCGGAGGCCAGCAGCGCGTCGACCCGCGCATCGCCCGGGTGGGTCGAGGTGAGCAGGAACCGGTCCGCGACCTGCTGGCTCGCGAGCCCGCGGATCTTGTGCACCTCCTCCTCGTCGTCGACGGCGGTGAAGAGCAGCACGTGCTTGCCCTGCGCGTCGGCGCGGGCGGTGAGCTCGTGCAGGAAGACGTCGAGCAGCGACGAGGCGATGTTGTCGACGAGCGGGTCGATGCGCAGGCCGATCGTCGCGACCGTGCGCTGCCGGAGCCGGCGCGCCTGGAGATTGGGCGAGTACCCGAGCTGGTCCACGGCCGCCAGCACCCGGTCGAGCGTCGACGCCTTGAGGAGGTCGGGGTTGTTCAGCGCGTTGGAGACCGTCTGCACCGACACCCCGGCATGCGCGGCGACGTCGGCGAGCGTCGATGCCATCTGCACTCCTCGATGTTGCAGCGTCGTGGCGTCACAGCGTCGTGAAGCCCCGTGCTCCAAGGCCGGCGAACCGGCTCTTGGATCGTTCCAAGTCAGACGGTAGCGTATCGATCGTCCGAAGTGAACCCCGGTCGGGAGGCCCATGATGAGCGGTCCATCGCACGCCACGGGTCGCGGTCGACAGCCGCTGCTCAACGACGCGCTCGTCGTGCTCGAAGCCCCGACCCAGGCGTGGGCGGATGCCGCGGGCGACATGGGCGGCGAGGCGATCCACGGGGTGTTCCACGGGGACTGGCGGTACGTGCGCGGGCTCGGCCTCCGCATCGCCGGCGAGCCCGTCGAGGCCACGGGCACCGCGCGGAGCGCGAGCCGCGCCGCGTTCCACGGTGTGGCACGGGCGATCGACGACGACACCCCTGATCCGCGCGTGCTCGTCGAGCGCGAGCGCTCGGTCGCCGCCGGTGCGCTCACGGAGCGCATCCGCCTCCGCAACGGCCTCGACGCATCCATCACCGCCGACATCGAGCTCGTCGTCGAGGCGTCGTTCGCCGAGCTCGCGACGGTGAAGGCAGGGCGCCCGTCGCCCGTCGCGCTGACCTGGCGCGCGCACGGCGATGCGCTCGAGGCGAGCGACGGCACGCGGTCGCTCTCGATCGCCGCGGAGGGCGCGGTGCTCTCGCGCGACGGCGACCTCGTCTCGGCCCGCTGGCGGCTGCCGGTGCCGGCGGCAGGGATGCGCGAGGTGACGCTCGACCTCGGAGTCACCGACCCGACGGTGGTGGTCGGCGCGGCGTCGGCACGACCGATCGACGCGCTCCCCGCGAGCGGCGACGCCGCGCTCGACCGATGGTCGCGCCGCGCCGCCGAGGACCTGCGCGCCATGCTGCTCGACGCGGGGCACGGACCGTTCGCCGCGGCCGGGGCGCCGTGGTTCATGACGCTCTTCGGCCGCGACTCGCTCATCACCGCCAGGCTGCTGCTGCCGCTCTCGCTCGAGCTCGCCGAGGGCACGCTGCGCACGCTCGCCGCCCGGCAGGGCACCGTCGTCGACACGGCGACGGCGGAGGAGCCCGGCAAGATCCTGCACGAGGTGCGGCAGTCGTCGTTCACGATGCCGGGCGAGGGCATCGTGCTGCCGCCGGTCTACTACGGCACGGTCGACGCGACCCCGCTGTGGATCGTGCTGCTGCACGAGGCGTGGCTCGCCGGCCTGCCGATCGAGACGGTGCGCGAGCTGCGCCCGGCGCTCGAGGGCGCGCTCGGGTGGCTGCGAGACCACGGCACCCCCGACGACTCCGGATTCCTCCGGTACATCGACGCGTCGGGCACCGGCCTCGCGAACCAGGGCTGGAAGGACTCCGGCGACTCCGTGCGGTTCCGCGACGGCAGCATCGCGGAGGGCCCCATCGCGCTATGCGAGGTGCAGGCGCAGGCGTGCCAGGCCGCGGCGGGCGGCGCGGCGCTGCTCGATGCGCTCGGCGACGCCGAGGGCGCGGCCGAGTGGCGCGCGTGGGCCGATCGCATGCGCGAGCGGTTCCGCGCCGCGTTCTGGGTCGAGCGCAGCGGCGAGCGCTACCCCGCGATCGCGCTCGACGGCGCGGGCGAGCCCGTGGACGCGAAGGCGTCGAACATGGGCCAGCTGCTCGGCACGACGCTGCTCTCGGCCGACGAGGAGGCGCAGGTCGCGCGGCTGCTCGTCGATCCGCGCTTCGCGTCGGGCTGGGGGCTGCGCACGATGGCCTCCGACGAGGGCGGCTACTGGCCGCTGTCGTACCACTGCGGCTCGGTGTGGCCGCACGACACCGGCATCGTGATCGAGGGGATGCTGCGGGCAGGGCTCGGCGACGAGGCGCGCGTGCTCGCCGCGCAGCTCGTGCGCACCGCCGACGCGTTCGACGGGCGTCTGCCGGAGCTCTTCGCCGGCTTCAGCACGGAGGAGGCGTCGACGCCCGTCGCCTACCCCGCATCGTGCAGGCCGCAGGCGTGGAGCGCGGCGGCGGTCGTGCCGGTGCACGCGGCGCTCACGGCCGGCGGTGCGTGAGACGGCCCCCCGAGGCGTACCGGAGGGCCGTCCCGCGCATGCGTGCGGCGCGCTCGCTAGCCCTTCGCGGAGCCTGCCAGCAGGCCCCTGACGAAGTACCGCTGCAGGCCGAAGAACACGATGAGCGGCACGATGAGCGACACGAAGGCGCCGGCCGTCAGCCGCTCCCAGTTCTCGCCGCGCGAGCCCGAGAGCTCCGCCAATCGCTGCATGAGCGGCGCGGTGTCCGGTGTGCCGGAGGAGAACACGAGCGCCACGAGCAGATCGTTCCAGACCCAGAGGAACTGGAAGATCGCGAACGACGCGATCGCGGGCATCGCGAGCGGCAGGATGATGCGGAAGAAGATCTGACCGTGGCCCGCTCCGTCGACGCGAGCCGCCTCCACGATCTCTCCCGGGATCGCCGAGATGAAGTTGTGCAGCAGGAAGATGGCGAGCGGGAGGGCGAAGATCGTGTGCGCGATCCACACCGGCAGGAACTGCCGCTCGCTGATGAACGGGATGGTGTCGTGCAGCGCGTTCTGGAACGGCTGCAGGAAGGTCACGAACAGCTGCAGCAGCGGGATGAGCGCCATCTGCAGCGGCACGATCTGCAGCGCGAACACCACGACGAACAGGGTCCCCGAGCCGCGGAACTTCACCCACGCGAACGCGTAGGCCGCGAGCGAGGCGAGCACGAGCGGGAAGATCGTGCCCGGGATCGCGATCATGAGCGAGTTCACGAAGTACTCGCCGAGCTGCGGTGAGGTGTCCGAGCCCGAGAAGAGCACGTCGCGATAGTTCGCGAGCGTGAGCTGCGGGTCGGCGAAGAACGTCCACCAGCCGCTGCTCGAGATCTGGTCGGCCGGGCGCAGGGACGACAGGAAGAGGCCGAAGGTCGGGATCGTCCAGAGCACGGCGATGACGATCGCCGCGATCGTCGCCCACGGGCTCGTCAGCCGCCGCTTCACACGATCGCCGCGCGTCTCGCCGAGCGCCGCGTCCGCGGAAGCGGGCGAGATCGCCGGGTCGGGGGTCACAGCCGCAACGCTCATCGGATCGCCTTCTGCTGGTTCAGGACACGGACGTTGTAGACGACGATCGGCAGCACCATGATGAACAGGATGAGCGCGAGCGCCGCGCCCCTCCCGGGCTCACCGGAACGGAACGCCTGCGTGTACATCTCGTTGGCGACCACGGAGGTGTTGAAGTTGCCCGCGGTCATGGTGCGGACGATGTCGAACACCTTGAGCGTGGCGATCGAGATGGTCGTGACGACCACCACGAGCGCCGGGCGGATGGTCGGGACGGTCACGTTCCTGAAGCGCTGCCACGGGTTCGCGCCGTCGATCTGCGCCGCCTCGAGCTGCTCGGTGGGCACGCCCTTGATGGCCGCGGAGAGCACGACCATCGCGAAGCCGGTCTGGATCCAGATCATCACGAGGATGAGCGCGAGCGTGTTCCACGGGCTGTTCTGCAGGATCTGCTGCGGCTCGCCGCCGAACCACACGATGACCTGGTTGACGAAGCCGATCTGATCCTGCTGCGGCCCGCGGTACGCGTACATGAACTTCCAGATGATGCTCGCGCCGACCATGGAGAGCGCGAAGGGCATGAACAGCAGCGACTTGAAGAAGCGCTCGCCGCGGCTCTTGTCGATGAACACCGCGTAGGCGAGGCCGATCGCGGTCGAGAGCGTCGGCACGACCACCACCCACACGATCGTGTTCGCGAGCGTGACGAGCGCCTCGGGCTGCGTGAACATCCAGACGAAGTTGTCGACGCCGTTGAAGGTGCCCGTCTTGTCGGTGAAGGCGAGGATCGCCGTGCGCACCGCGGGGTAGACGAGCCCGATCGTGAGCAGCAGCGCCGCGGGCATGAGGAAGACGAGCATCGGCTTGGAGTCGTCGTCCCGGTCGGCCGCGTAGCCGAGCAGACCCGCGACGCTGAGCGCGGCTGCTGCGGCCCAGGGCCAGACGCCGATGGGCTGCTCCTGGCCCTGCTCGAGGACGAGCCCCACGACGACGATCGAGACGGCGGCGACCAGCCACGCGATCAGTCGCGCGCTGCGGCGGATGCGCACAGGGGCGAACGCGATCGCGGCGGTCGCGAGCAGCGCCGCGACCAGCGGCCAGCCGACGATCACGGCAGCCTGCACGAGCGCCGGCGTGACCCAGTCCAGGGCCGGGATGCTCTCCGCCGACTGCGCGACGAGCACGACCCCGATCACGAGCACGGCGCCGAGCACGCGCATCACGGCGCTGCGCACCGAGTCCGACGCTCGCTGCAGCAGGCGGTCGAGCAGCCACTGCAGCACCACGATGGCGATGCCGGCGACCGCGATGATGATCGCGGCGTTGGTGAGCTGCTGCGTCATCCACGACACCGCGCCGTAGAGCACGCGCGCCAGCACCGCGAGGAGGACGAGCGCGGCGATGACGAGGAGCCGCGGACGGAGGCCCTGCTTGATCGCGGCTCCCCAGCCCGCGATCCGCGGCTTGTCCTCCGGGCGGTCGAGGAAGGTCAGCAGCAGCGCCATCACGACGCCGAAGGCCGCGAGGCCGACGACGGCCTGCAGCACCTTGCCGATGAGATCGATCGTGGTCATGCGTCACCTCCGGGGTGCCGATGCGGATGTCGGTGCGGGGGCCGCCGAGACGACCCCCGCACCGACATCGTGGGGACTACTGCGGCCAGCTGGCCTCGACGCGCTCGAGCACGGTCTCGGTGTCAGCACCGGAGACCCAGTCGACCATCGCGGTCCAGAAGGTGCCGGTGCCCACGGCGCCCGGCATCGCGTCGGAGCCGTCGAACCGGAACGTCGTCTCCGGGTTCTGCAGCGTCTCCGCGGCCGATGCGAGGAGCGGGCTCGAGGCGTTCGCCGGGTCGAGGCCCGAGTTCGCCGACAGCGTGCCACCGATCGTCACGCGGATGTTCGCCCACTCGGCGCTCGAGAGGAACGTCTGCACCGCGACGACCTCTTCGGCGTCGCTGAACGCGCCGACGAACTCGCCGCCGCCGGTGACCGCGGCCGCGTCGGCCTCGGTGCCGGGCAGGATGAAGCCCCAGATGTCGCCGTCCTCTGCGACCTCGGTGCCCTCAGGGAACAGGCCCTCGTAGAACGTCGCCTGGTGGTGCATCGCGCACTCGCCCTCGGTGACCGGCCAGCCGGCCTCGCCGAAGTCCTGCGTCGCGATCGTGGAGACGTCGCCGAAGCCGCCGTTCACGTACTCGGGGTTCTTGATGATGTCGCCCACGCGGTTCATCGCGTCGACGATCTGCGGGTCGTTGAAGGGGATCTCGTGCGCGACCCACTGGTCGTAGACCTCCGGGCCCGCGGTGCGGAGCACGTAGTCCTCGACCCAGTCGGTGCCGGGCCAGCCGGTCGCCTCTGCCGAGCCGAAGCCGACGCACCAGGGCTTCATGACGCCGGACTCGGCGATCGCCGCGGTGACCTCGTCGACCTCGTCGAGCGTCGTCGGCACCTCCCAGCCGTTCTCGGCCCAGACCGAGGGCGAGTACCAGACGAAGCCCTTGACGCTCGCCATGAGCGGCGCGGCGTAGAACGTGCCGTCGACGGTGCCGTAGTCCTGCCAGTCCTGGGTCCAGAACTCCTGCGCGTTGGCGACGACCCCCTCGGGGGCGGGCACCATGCTGCCGGTGCCGGCGAGCGAGGTGAGCAGGCCGGGCTGCGGGATGATCGCGAGGTCGGGCGGGTTGCCGCCCTGCACGCGCACGTTGATCTGCGCCTCGAACTCGCCGGAGCCCTCGTAGACGACGTCGATGCCCGTGCACTCCTCGAAGTCGACCCACGACTCGTTGAGCCGCTCGGCCTCGACGTCGAGGATCGTGCCGTAGAGGTTGACCTCGGCGCCGTCGAAGGTGCCGTAGTCGGCGTAGTCCTCGCAGCCCTCGGCTGCGGCGGGACCGGATGCGCCGGGCGCGGCTGACGGGTCGGTCGGTGCGTCGCCGACACAGCCGGTGAGGGCGAGGGCGGCGACGCCGGCGATGCCGAGCGGCACCGCGATCCTGCGTGCGTGCTTCACGTGAACTCCTTCGTTCGCTCAGTGCCTGAGATACGAACCGCGCAGTGCACGGCCTCGTGCAGGAACCGGAACCGGTTCCACTCCGAGCGACGCTAGCGCACCGTGCGCCGCTATCACCCACCTGACAATGTTTCGATTCGGTCACGATCATCGGAGGTCCCGCGCAACCGCGCTCCGCGGGGGCACTATCGTCGGAACCGGTTCCATCGGCGGCGGGGCACGCCCGCCCTGGCGCAAGGAGGCGCGATGCCCAAGCTCGACGACGTCGCCCGCGCCGCCGGCGTCTCGAAGGCGACCGCCTCCCGCGCGCTCTCCGGCGCCGAGGGCGTCTCCCCCGCCACTCGCGCCAAGGTGCAGCGCACCGCCGGCGATCTCGGCTTCCGCGCCTCGGGTGCCGCACGCCGCCTCGCGACCGGGCTCACCCGCACGATCGGCGTGCTCACCCCATCCGTCGACCGCTGGTACTTCGGCTCGGTGCTCCACGGCATCGCGCACGCCGCCGACGCGCACGAGCACGACGTGCTGCTCTACGACCTCGGCGCCTTCGGCCGCGGCGGCCACGAGAAGTTCGAGCGCTTCATGCGCCGCGGCGAGGTCGACGGGCTCGTCACCATCACCTGGAGCCTCGTGGGCGGCGACCTCTCGCGGCTCGCCGAGCTCGGCATCCCGGTCGCGACCGTCGGCGAGCCGACACCGCACTCGCGCTCGTTCTGCCTCGACGACGACGCTGCGGGCGAGCAGGCCGCCGAGCACCTCGTGCGCCTCGGCCATCGCGACCTGCTGCACCTCTCGAGCGAGACCGAGGTGCAGCCGATCGACGCGTCGTCCTCCGACCGGCGCAAGCGCGCGTTCGAGCGGGTCTCGGCGCGCCACGGGCTGCGGCTGCGCCCGGTCATCGTGGTGCCGACCTCGCTGGAGGCGTCGCACCTCGCGGCGCTCGAGATCCTCGCCCGCGCCGACCGCCCGACCGGGATCGTCGCGAGCACGGACGAGGTCGCGCTCGGCGTGCTGCTCGCCGCGCACCGGCTGGGCATTCGCGTGCCGGAGGAGCTCAGCGTGATCGGGGTCGACGACGTGCCGACCGCCGCGGCGTTCGGCCTCACCACGATCCGGCAGGATCCGGCGCAGCACGGCGAGGACGTCGTCGCGTGGATCATGTCGCAGCTCGCCGAGCATCAGCACGGGCAGCCCGACCCGGAGCCCGACAGGAGCCACACGAACTACGCGCCGGTGCTCGTCATCCGCGACTCCACCGCGCCGCCGCCGGCGCGGCCGGGCTGAGGGCCACGCGCTAGCGTGAGCCGCACGCCTGGCCGGCCGACAGCATCCGCCCCTGACGAGGAGCGCCCGTGAGCTTCACCTCCACCTTCACCTCCCCGATCCCGATCATCGGCGGGCACGCTCCCGGCCTCGCGCTCGATCGCGACTGGCACCGCAAGAGCGTCTTCTACGAGGTGATGGTGCGCTCGTTCGTCGACTCGAACGGCGACGGCTTCGGCGACTTCCAGGGGCTCACGTCGAAGCTCGACTACCTGCAGTGGCTCGGCGTCGACGGCGTCTGGGTGCCGCCGTTCTACCGGTCACCGCTGCGCGACGGCGGCTACGACGTCTCCGACTTCACGGCGGTGCTCGCCGAGTACGGCACCATCGACGACTTCAGCCACTTCGTCGCGGAGGCGCACGCGCGCAACATGCGCGTGATGATCGACCTGCCGATCAACCACACCTCCGACCAGCACCCGTGGTTCCAGGCGTCGCGCGAGGACCCCGAGGGCCCGTACGGCGACTTCTACGTGTGGCGCGACACCGACGAGGGCTACCCCAACGTGCGCGTCATCTTCGTCGACACGGAGGACTCGAACTGGGCGTTCGACAGCGTGCGCCGGCAGTTCTACTGGCACCGGTTCTTCTCGCACCAGCCCGACCTGAACTTCGAGAACCCCGCGGTGCACGAGGCGATCGAGGGCGTGCTGCGCTTCTGGCTCGACCTCGGCGTCGACGCCATCCGGCTCGACGCGATCCCGTACCTGTACGAGTCGGAGGGCGGCAACGGCGAGTCGGAGCCCGCGACGCACGAGTACGTGAAGCGGCTGCGGCGCATCGTCGACGACGAGTACCCCGGGCGCGTGCTCGTCGCCGAGGCGAACCAGTGGCCGGCCGAGACGGCCGCCTACTTCGGCTCGGCCGAGGAGCCGGAGTGCCACATGGCGTTCGACTTCCCGACCATGCCGCGCATCTTCTACTCCCTGCGCGCGCAGAACGCGGTCGAGCTGAAGCGCATCCTCGCCGAGCAGGTCGAGGTGCCGCCCGGCGCCGCGTGGGGGGTGTTCCTGCGCAACCACGACGAGCTCACGCTCGAGATGGTGAGCGAGGAGTACCGGCAGGCGATGTACGGCTGGTACGCCTACGACCCGCGCATGCGATCGAACGTCGGGGTGCGTCGCCGGCTCGCCTCGCTGCTCGACAACTCCCGGGCGGAGCTCGAGCTCGCGAACGCGCTGCTCTTCTCGCTGCCGGGCGCGCCGTTCCTCTACTACGGCGACGAGATCGGCATGGGCGACAACATCTGGCTCGACGACCGCGACGCATCCCGCACGCCGATGCAGTGGACGCCGGACCGCAACGCCGGGTTCTCGAACGCCGACCCGGGCAAGCTCTTCCTGCCGGTCGTGCAGTCGCTCGTCTACCACTACGCCGCCGTGAACGTCGAGTCGCAGATGGCGCAGGCCTCGAGCCTGCTGCACTGGATGCGCTCGGTGCTGCACGTGCGCCGAGCGCACCCCGTGTTCGGCCTCGGCGACATCACGGTGCTCGACACCGACAACGAGGCCGTGCTCGCCTTCGTGCGCTCGTTCGAGGGCGACGGCAGCTATGCCGGGCCCCGGGCGGAGCGGGTGCTGTGCGTCTTCTCGTTCAGCCACAACCCCGTGCACGTGACGATCGACGCCCCGCAGCTCGCCGGCTCGAGGCTCAACGACCTGTTCGGCGGCGGCGGCTTCCCCACGATCGCCGCGGACGGCCGCTTCTCGCTGACCTTCGGCACGCAGTCGTTCTACTGGCTCGGGATCAGCTGACGCGCTCCCGGCGAGGGGCGCGGACGACCACGGTGCGCGCGGCCTTGTCGTGCAGCGACTGCCCGCGCGGGTCCCACAGCGGCCACAGGTGGTCGACGATGCTGAAGACCCCCGCGAAGAAGCCGAGACCGGCGATGCCGCTCAGCAGCTGCGGGCCGCCCTGCTGCACGGCCCACCGGACCACCGCGGCACGGAGGTCCGGCAGCCGGTCCTCCTCGAGCATCCGCACGCGGATGCCGACGAGCATCTTGCCGGGCGTCTGCCCCTTCCGCATGTGGAAGCCGACGTTGTAGAGGAAGTAGCCGATCGCGCCGACGGCCACGGTCGCGATCGATGCCGCGCTGCCCGGCGCGCTGAGCGCCTCGAGCTCGGCGAGCGCCGCCTCGTCGCCCTCGGCCGCGAGCCCGACGAGGTCGAACCAGCCGTACGTGCCGAGCACGACCAGGACGAGCACGATGAACGGGATCGTGTCGAGCACGTAGGCGGCGACCCTCGCGCCCCAGCTGGCCCGCTCGGGCTCCGGCGCACCGACAGGACCCGCCGCGGGCGCGGGGGTCCAGACCGGCTGCGCGGCCGGATCCCGTGTCTCCGCGAGCCACTGCGTGCCGTTCCACCAGCGCTCCACGCCGTCGGTCGCGGCGTAGGGGTCCGGGTACCAACCGGGCGGCTGCGAGGACGGCGGCTGCGAGGCGGGCGGCTGCGACGAGGTCATGCATCGATGCTAGGGCGCCGTTTGGATGCGGGGCCGTCCGTGGTGGAGACTGGCGCGATGCAGGAGACCGCCATCCTCGCGATCGTCGTGGTCGTCGCCCTCGCGTTCGACTTCACCAACGGCTTCCACGACACCGCGAACGCGATGGCGCCGTCGGTCGCCACCGGGGCGCTGAAGCCGAAGCCCGCGGTCGCGCTCTCGGCGACCCTGAACCTCGTCGGCGCCTTCCTCTCGATCGAGGTGGCGCGCACGGTGGGGTCGGGGATCGTCGACCTCACCGGGGTCGACGGCGAGAGCCTCATGCTCATCGTGCTGTGCGGGCTCACCGGGGCGATCGTCTGGAACGTGCTGACCTGGCTGTTCGGCCTGCCGTCGTCGTCGAGCCACGCCCTCTTCGGCGGTCTCATCGGCGCCACGATCGCCGCGCTCGGGTTCAGCGGCGTGCTGTGGGGCGGTGTCGCGCAGAAGATCCTCATCCCCGCGCTGCTCGCCCCGGTCATCGCGGGGCTCGTCGCGTTCACCGGCACCTGGCTCGTGCAGCGGGTGACGGCGGGGCTCTCCGAGCGCCGCGAGCGCCGCGACTTCCGCTGGGGCCAGATCGGCGCGGCATCGCTCATGTCGCTCGCGCACGGCACGAACGACGCGCAGAAGACGATGGGTGTCATCTTCCTCGCGCTCGTCGCGCACGGCACGCTCGATCCGGATGCGGAGATGCCGTTCTGGGTGCGCGTGGTCTGCGCCGTCGCGATCGCGGCGGGCACCTACATGGGCGGCTGGCGCGTGATCCGCACGCTCGGCAAGGGCATCGTCGACATCTCGCCGCGGCAGGGCATGTCGGCCGACTTCTCGAGCGCCTCGATCATCCTCACCTCGAGCCACCTCGGCCTGCCGCTCTCGACGACGCACGTCGCCTCGGGCTCGGTGATCGGGTCGGGGATGGCGCGCACCGACGCGCAGGTGCGCTGGTCGGTCGCGCGGCGCATGCTCATCGCGTGGCTCATCACGCTGCCCGCCGCCGGCGCCGTGGGCGCCGCGTGCTTCGGCATCGCGAACCTCTTCGGGCACCTCGGCGGCTCGATCGTCGTCACCGCGCTCCTCATCGCCGCGTGCGCCGTCATGTGGCTGCGGTCGCGCGCGAGCCACGTCGGCAGCCACAACGTCGCCGAGGAGTGGGAGCAGCCCAAGGCCGAGCGCAAGCGCGAGATCGACCGGGAGCTGAGCGCCGTCGCATCCGGCATCGCACCCGTCGCGCGACCCCGCAAGCGGAAGAAGCGCCCGAAGCAGGATCGGGGGGACGCCTGATGGGCTTCGACCTCGGTGCGCTCGCGGTCGCGATCGGCTCGGTGCTCGTCGTCGGGCTGCTGCTCGGCGCGGGCATCCCGCTCATCTACGGGTTCGCCATCCGCTCGCTCGAGAGCGAGCGCGCCGGCTCGAACGCGGTGGCCGGGGCGCTGCTCTCGCTCTGCGCGCTCATCGCGGTCGCCGGCATCCTCGTGATCGTCTTCGGCAAGCAGTGGTTCGGCGGCTGACCGCGAGGACTACGGCCGCTGCACGCGGTCGTACGAGGGCTGTCGGAGGCGTCGCGCCCACCCGTACTGCCGAGTTCCCGGCAGCTCGTGCCGGCCTGCGTCGAACCGGAGGAGCGGGTCCATCGGCCCGGGCCTCCGCGTGAGCTCGAGCTCGGCGAACGGATGCCACGGCCCGCGCGGGCGGGCGACGCAGAGCTCGAGCCGCCACGGCTCGCGCTCGAGGCGCGCTGCGAGCTCTTGGGGCGACACCGGCAGGTCTCCGGGGGTGCGCGTCCGGGCGGCGATGAGCACCGGTCCGCTCGGGGAGCGGTAGGGGAAGAGCGACCCGAGGTGCGCCCGCGACGGCGAGCGGTGCACGAGCAGCCAGAAGCGCGACGGCCAGCCGGAGCCCGTCGACGCGAGCTCGAGGTCCGCCGGCCCCGCATCGCCCTCGAAGCGCACGGCGAGCCCGATGACGTCGGGCAGCGGCGGCGGCACGCCAGCCGATCGAGATGCGCGCGCGAGCACCGGCAGTGGCCGCGGGTCGGCCTCGTCGATCCAGCGGACGCCGGTCGCCAGCCCGCTGCCCGTCCGCAGCAGCGTGCCGTGCAGCAGCACCCCGTGCGGATGGATCGGGTGCGGCCGCCGCACGGCGGCGAGCGCCGCGAAGGCCGCGCCCATCGCGCGGCCGGCGGCGGTCGTGAGCCGGGGCATCCCCCGGCCGGAGTCCTCGAGGCCGTCGGCGTCGGCGTCGACGCCCCACGGCTCGATCGGCTTCGCACGCCTGCCCATCGCGCCCTCCTCGGTCGATCGGTCCCCCATCCTGGCACTCCCGAAGGCCCGCGCGCCGAGGGATCGGCGCAGGCTCAGCTGGTGATCACGGGCACCATCGTCGTCGCGACCATGATCGCCACCATGGCGCCCTCGATCGACGCGACCGCCGACCGGACCGATGCGGTCGCCCACGTGCCGCTCGCGAGCTCCCGCCCAGCCGACGATGCGCACGATCGCCTGCTCGGTCGATCGGCCGTCCACCTCCGCCGACGGACGGAGACCGCGCGACGGGGCTAGCGTTGGCGCATGAGCAACGACGAGGCGCTCCTGGTGCAGGGGTCCGAGCGCTCCTGCATCGACGAGGCCCACGCGGCGGGCGTCGAGCTGCTGCTGCCGCGCGAGGTGCCGCTCGGCGGGCCGAGGGCCCTGCCGGTGCTGCGCAGCCTGCCCAACAAGCACCGCCACATGATCGGCGCCTGGTGCTTCGCCGATTCCTTCGGGCCGACCGACCTCGGCGACGGGCCGGGCATGGATGTGCCGCCCCACCCGCACACGGGGCTCCAGACGGTCTCGTGGCTCGTCGAGGGCGCCATCGCCCACACCGACTCCACCGGCGCGCGGCACACGGTGCGGCCCGGCGGCGTGAACGTGATGACCGCCGGGCGCGGCATCTCGCACAGCGAGTACTCGACGCCCGACACGACCGTGCTCCACGGGGTGCAGCTCTGGACGGTGCTGCCGCTCGACCAGCACGCCATCGATCCCTCGTTCGCGGGCCTCGACGAGGTGCCGTCGGCGACCCTGCCGGGCGGCGCCGTCATGCGCGTCTTCGTCGGTGCGTACGCGGAGGCGGCGAGCAGCGCGCCCGTCTTCTCGCCGCTGCTGGGCGCCGAGCTGCGGATCCCGGGCGGCTCGGAGGCGGCGCTCGAGCTCGAGCCGTCCTTCGAGCACGGCGTGCTCGCCCTCGGCCCGGGCATCTCGCTCGACGACGTGCCCATCGGCGCGGGCGAGATCGGCGTGCTCGAGCCGGGCCGCGCCTCCGCGATCGTGTCGGCGGAGCAGGGCGACGGCATCGCGATCCTGCTGGGCGGCGTGCCGCACCCGGAGGAGTTCGTCATGTTCTGGAACTTCGTCGGGCGCGACCACGCGGCGGTCGAGCGCGCTCGGGCCGCATGGATGGCGGAGCGCGATGCGCCGGAGGACGCGCGACCGCAGTTCGGCGTCGTCGACGACGGCTCCGGCACGACGCTGCCGAGCCCACGCATCCCGACGGTCGAGCTGCTGCCGCGAGGGCGCGCGCGGCGTCGCTGACGGTGTGCCAGATGGTGCACCGACCTGTCGCTTCCGCCCTCGCGCGGCGACGACAGCGTGCACCTCGTGGAGCGAGGGGCGCTACGCCGACGCCGCGAGGGCCGCGAGCGCGCCCGCCATCGGCCCCGGCTCCCAGTCGTGCCACGCGCCGGGCATGACGCGGAACGTCGCGGTCGGGATCGCGGCGGCGAGCATCTCGGCCGTCTCGATCATCCCGGGGAAGGTCTGCGCCCCGACCATGATGAGCACCGGCACCGTGATGGTGCGGAAGCGCTCGGCGGGCTCGAGCTCCTCCGCCCACGCGAGCGACCGGGCGTCGGCGCGATAGCTGCGGCTGCCGGCCGCGATCTGCGGCCACTCGGGCATCGCGCGCGCCTGCTCGAGGAACTCCGGCGGCATGTCGCGCATGTACTCGACCTGCGCCGCCTCGAGGTCGCCGGCATCGACGTGACGCAGGAAGTCGGCCTCGAACTGCGCGGCGCCGCCGTCGAACTGGCCGATCGGCGCCTCCCAGAGGGCCAGCGCCGTGACCGGCAGGCCGGCATCGGCTGCCGCGAGCGCGATCGAGCACCCGGACGAGTGCCCGACGAGCACCGCACTGCCGCCGACCTCGTCGATCGCCGCGGCGATGGCGGCGATCTCCCGATCGAGCGTCAGGTCGCCGTCGGCCTGGCTGTCGCCGCGCCCGAGCCGGTCGTAGACGAGCGTCTGCACGCCCTGCTCGGCCGCGAGGCGCGCGGTCTCGGTCGTGGTCGCATCCGTGGCCCGGAACGGCCCGGCGCCGGCGACGAAGACGACGCCCGGTCCCTCGCCCCAGCGGTCGAACCCGATGCGGTCGCCCGCGCTCGTGCGGACGACGTCGGTCATCGCCGGTCCGCCTCTCGGGGCGCGATCCGGACGGCGACCCGATCCCCGGCCGTCTTGCCGAGCGCCAGCACGACCGCCTGCTTGAGGGGCAGCATGTGCGTGCCGCCGCCCATCGGCATCAGCGTCGCCTCGATGGCGACCTCGTCGATCGTCCCCCCGACGCGCACGCTCCTGCCCGTCCCGAGCACGTCCCTCGATCCGGGCAGCAGCACATAGGTCCAGCCGCCCTTGTGCTCGTCGCGCGTGATCGTGCTCTCGATCTCGATCGTGGTCATCGCTCACCCTCCGAACTGGACTGCTCGGTCCAGTCAAGGCTCAAACTAGACGGTACAGTTCTCCCATGTCAACGGCGTCCCTGCCCTCGAACCGGAGCGGCCGCATCCACGCGGCCGTCCTCGACGCCGCCGAGCAGGTCTTCCTCCGCGACGGCTACGTCGGCGCGAGCATGGATGCGGTCGCGAGGATCGCCGGCGCCTCGAAGCAGACCGTCTACAAGCACTTCGGCAGCAAGGAGCAGCTCTTCGTCGAGCTCGTGACCTCGATGACCGTCGCGACGGGCGACCCGGTGGGGCACGAGCGGGCGGATGCGTCGACGGACGTCGCCGAGGCCCTCACGAGCCACGCCGTGGCCATGCTCGACGCGGTGCTCCAACCGCGCATCCTCCGGCTCCGCCGCGTCGTCATCGGCGAGGCGAACCGGTTCCCCGACCTCGGCAGGGCGCTGTTCGAGCACGGTCCCGCCCGAGCGATCGCCGGGGTCGAGCGTCGGCTGGTGCGCTGGGTCGATGCCGGGGCGCTGCCGCCGCACGACGCGAAGGCCGCGGCCCAGCACTACAACTGGCTCGTGATGGGCGCGCCGCTCAACGCCGCGATGCTGCTCGGCGACGAGGCGATCCTGTCGCCGACCGAGCGCCACGCGCACGCGGCATCGGCCGTCGCCACGCTCATCCGCTCGATCCGAGCGCAGCCGTAGCCGAGCGCGTCCTCCGGCGCAGCGGGGCCGTTCGATCCTCAGCGCATCTCGACGACGAGCTTGCCGCGGGTCTCCCCTGCCGCCAAGCGCGCGAGCGCGGCCGGAGCCTCGTCGAACGGGTACGTCCGCTCGATCGCTCGATCGACGTCGTCGGCGGTGAGGATGCCGGTGACCTCCTCGAGCAGCGTGCGCGACTGCGGCACCGCCAGCAACCGCACCCGCTTGCCGGCGGTCCGGCCGAGCAGGGGTCCCGCGATGGCCGTCGCGAGCAGCACCCGGGTGTGCCCTCCGACCAGCAGGTACGAGCCCTCCGGTCGCAGCGCCCGGTGCACGCGATGCGGCGCGCGATGCCCGACGAGGTCGACGATGCGGTCGTAGCGGCCGCGGTCGTCGGCCCAGTCATGCGCGTCGCAGTCGAGCGTCTCGTGCGCTCCGACGCGCAGCATGTGCTCGGCCTTGTCGCGTCGGTCGACGCCGATCGTGTGCGCGCCGAGGCGCCTCGCGAGCGCGAGCACGAAGGCGCCGCCCGAGCCGCCCGCACCGTTGACGAGCAGTCGCTCGCCCTCCCGCAGCCCGGCGGTCGCGCGCAGCGCGATGCAGCCGGCCTGCGGGACGGCCGCTGCCTGCACGAACGAGAGCGTGGCCGGCTTCGGCGCGAGCGTGTCGGCCGCGGCCACGGCGTACTCCGCGAGCGCCCCGCGGTAGCCGCGCAGCTCCCCGAAGACCTCGTCGCCCGGAGCGATCGAGGTCACGCCGCTCGCCACCGCCACCACGACGCCCGCCACGTCCGAGCCGGGCACCGGATGCCGGGGCGACGCAGGCCGCCGAGCCGCGCGTACGCGGGCCGGCCGAGGAGGTTCTCGCGATCGGAGCCGTTCAGGGACGCGGCGCGCACCCGCACGAGCACCGCTCCTGCGCCCGGCTCCGGCACGGGCAGCTCGTCGAGGCGCACGGAGGCGGCGGATCCGTACCGCTCCTGGACGAGCGCACGCACGCTCGAGGCCGGCATCGGCACGCTAGCCCTGCTTGGCGGCGGCCTTCGCCGCCTGCTTGGCCTTCCGCACCTCGGCGAGCGACTCCTGGTCGACGATGTCGGCCACCGAGCGCTTCGCGCCCTCCTCGCCGTAGGGCGCCGACGCATCCCGCCATCCGGCGCCGTCGAAGCCCGCGCGCTTGCCGAGCAGCGCGAGGAAGATGCGCGCCTTCTGCTCGCCGAACCCCGGCAGGGCCTGCAGCCGGCGCAGCACGTCGGCGCCGTCGGGGTCGCCGCGGCGCCAGATGGCGCCCGCGTCGCCGCCCCATTCCTCCACGACCACGGCGGCGAGCTGCTGCACGCGCTTCGCCATCGAGCCGGGGAACCGGTGCACTGCCGGCTTCTCCGCGAAGGCGGCCTGGAACGCATCCGGGTCCATCGTCGCGATGTCGGATGCGTCGAGGCGACCGAGGCGGTCACGCAGCTTCGCGGGCCCCGCGAAGGCCGTCTCCATGGGCACCTGCTGGTCGAGCAGCATCCCCGACAGCAGGGCGAAGTCGTCCTCCGAGAGCAGGCGGTCGGCGTCGTCGTCGCCGGTGATGTGGAGGTCGCGCGTCATGCGCCCAGCCTGTCACGCCGCGCTCGCCCCGGACAGGGCCGAGCCCCCGCCTGGTCACGACAGGCGGGGGCTCGGGGTCTGGGGCGGCCGCTGGGTCAGCGCTCCCGCGATCGGACGAGCATCAGACCGCCGGCGACGAGCAGCGCGAGCGCCACGCTGATGCCGCCGATCGGCAGCTGGCCGCCACTGCGCCCGGTCTCGGGCAGCTCGTGGCTCGCGCGCACGGTGACGATGTTCGTGGCCGCGCGCTCGACGGTGTCGCTCGAGAGCGACGCGGCACTGTCGAAGGCCACGCGGACGGTGGTGCCGGCGGCCTGGGACGGTGTGCCGGGCACGCGCGCCGTGATCGTGACGGTGACGACGTCGCCGGGCTCCATCGTGCCGATCGCGACGCGGTGCCGGCCCGTCTCGGCGTCGAGCTCGACCGTGCACGGCACGGAGCACGCCGCCGGGCCGTCGACCGTCAGGCCGCTCGGCAGCACGTCGACGAGGCCGACGCCCGTGCTCGCCGCATCGCCCTCGGCGCGCACCCGGATGCGGAACTGCACGAGGTCGCCGAAGCCGACCGCGCCGTCGGACGACATCCAGGCGCCGTTCACCTGCTCCCACACCCGCTGCTCGGCCGACACGGTGCCGACGACCACGCGCGCCTGCACGCACGCGACGTTGCCCGACGGGTGCTCGCAGCCTCCCTCGGGTGCCGGGTCGTCGGCCGTCGTGACCGTCGCTCGACTCTCGAAGGAGCCCGCTCGGACGTGCGGCGCGACCGCGAGGACCAGCTCGAGCTCGAGGGAGGCGCCCGCCCGCAGCGCAGCAGGGTCGACGACGCAGGTCACCGCGGCGACCGTGGCCGAGCACTCGGCGGGGCCGTCGAGGTAGGTGAGCCCGGCCGGCAGCAGCTGGGTGAGCGTCACCGCCTCGTCGGCGTCGACGGCCCGGCCGCCGGCGTTCGTGACGACGAGCGAGACGCGGGTCGCGCCCCCGGCCGGTGCGCGCTCGGCGCCGCGCGCGGTGAGCCGCAGGTCGACGGCGCGGTCGTCATGGCCGATCGTGCAGACGACGTCGACGACGCCCGCGATGGTGACCGCGTCGCCATCGATCGCGGCGCCGGCGCAGGTCCAGTGCGCCGCGACATACCCCGTCGGGCCGGTCGCCGCGAGGCGGTAGGTCCCGGCCGGCACCGGTGCGACGGTGACGGCCGGGGTGCCGGAGGGTCCGGAGACCTGCGCGGGTCCGGATGCGGTGAGCGAGAAGTCGGCCGAGGTCGCGTCTCCGCCGTCATCGGTCGTGAGCGCATGCAGGAGCGTGATCGTGGGGAAGCGCAGCTCGATGGCCGCGCAGTCGACGCCGTTCGAGCCGCTCGTGCAGCCCGGGTCCGCGGGCGAGGGATCGTCGGCCGTCGCGACGGTCGCGATCGCGTGCTGCATGCCCGCCAGGGCCGCCTCGTCGAAGCGCGCCGTGAGCGCGAGATCGATCGCGCCGCCCACCGCGAGCGCCGCAGGATCGATGCCGCAGACGACGAGCAGCCCGTCCGCCGTGCACGACGGGGGCACGGCGACGACAGCGCTGCTCCCCGGGAGGTGCACGGTGACCGTGACCGGCTCGCCCGGATCGACGTCCCGAGCGCCGACGTTGCGCACCGAGGCGGTGAGCTCGAAGGCGCCGCCGTTGGTGACCGGAGCATCGGCGCTGTCGAGGCTCACCGCGAGGTCCACCGGGAGGTCGTCGTGCACGACGGTGCACACCGCGCTGTCGCCCGCCGCGAGCGCGAGGGCCGTCCCCTCCAGCTCGCCGGCCGTGCACGACCAGCCGAGGTCGGCGTACCCGCGCGGGCCGGTCGCCGAGAGCTCGTAGTCGCCCGGCTCGACCGGCACGTCGACGAGCGAGGCCCCCGCGACGCCCTCGAGCCCGGTCGGGCCGTCCGCGCGCAGGGTCCACTCCTGTGGGCCGGCGGCGCCGCCGTGATCGCCGACCACCCGGGCGTCGAGCGTGAGCCGGGTCGGAGGGGCGGGCGCGGGCTCCGGTGCGGGGTCCGGTACCGGGTCCGGCTCCGGGACGGGGTCCGGCGTCGGCACGGGTGCGGGGTGCGGGTCGGGTGCGGGGTGCGGGTCGTGCAGATCGTCGAGGGCGATCTCGCACACGGCGCTGCTCCCGCCGGCGAGCACGACGGTCGCGTCCTCCACGGGCAGCGCCGCCGCTCGACCGAGGTCCGTCCAGCAGGCGATGCTCGACAGCGCGTAGCCGTCGACGGGGACGGCCCCCAGGGCGTACGCGCCCGCGGCGACGGAGGCCGCCGTCACCGCAGCCGCACCCTCGACGCCGCTGCGTGCCCCGGACGAGCCGGTCGCCGTGAGCAGCACGTCGAGGTCGCCGAGCGTGCCGCCGTCGTCGCTGCGCACCGCGGCGAGCAGGGTCAGGGTCGCGGGGAGGTCGTCGACGGTGAGCGTCGACGACCGGGTCGGGGTCTCCGGCGCGCTCGTCGCTCCCGCGGGCGCGGCGGCGAGCGGCGCGAGCAGGCCGGTCGTCACGGCGAGGGCGGCCGCGAGCATGCGCTCCCGGCGCCAGGTCGAGCGAGGGGCCGCGTGCCGGGGGCGACGCGAGCGGGGCGCACGGGATCCGGGTGCCCGTCCCCGCCCCTCTGCGCGCATCGTCCACTCCCGGCCGCGGCGCCGCAGCGCCTGGCACTGCAGTCGAGCCTCGCACGACCCTCGTTGCCGGTGCCTGCACCCAGCAAAGACCCGATGCTCGACGAGCGCAACACTGTCCGCAAACACTGTCGGCAATGTTTGGGCTGCGCTGAGGGACCGCGCCCCCAGCGGGCTCCGAGCCGGATCCTGGGATGATGGATGCATGCAGACCAAGCGCTCCAACCCCTGGGGCTGGTGGGCGTTCTGGATCGGCCTGCTGGGCCTCGTCCTCATGCCGATCCCGCTCTTCATCGGCCTCATCCTCGGCGGCGGCCTCGCCTCGATCGCCGCGATCCTCGCCGCCATCGCCCTCTTCAAGTCCCGACACTCCGGCGGCAGGGGCATCGCGCCCGCGGTCGTCGCGATCGTGCTCGTGCTGCTGACCTACGGCGGCATCTCCATCGGCGGCGGCACGATCTGGTGACGCGCATCCGCTGACCGAGCGCGCAGGCGGCGATCGGTCGGGAGTGCGAGGATCGACCCATGGCACGAAGCCGCTCGACCACCCTCCTCATCCTCGGCGCGTCCGGCGACCTCACGAGTCGACTGCTGCTGCCGGGCATCGCGACGCTGCTGCGCGAGCAGCCGTCGCGCCGCGTCCAGGTGGTGGGCGCCGACCTGCGCGACCTCGCCGCGGACGACTGGCACGACCGGGTGCGCACCGCGCTGGGCGTCGGCGGGGCCCAGGGCGCCGCGGCGAAGGCCACGCTCGCCTCGACGCGCTACGTGTCGGCCGACGCGACCGACCCGGCGGCGCTGCGCGCCCTGCTCGAGACCATCGAGTGCGACCGGCTCGTGCTCTACTTCGCGCTGCCGCCGCAGGTCACCGAGCGCGTCTGCGAGACGCTCGCGCAGGTGGGCGTGCCGGACGGCACCATCCTCGCGATCGAGAAGCCGTTCGGCGACAGCCTCGAGTCGGCGCGCAGGCTCAACGCGCTCGTCACGCGCATCGTGCCGGAGGAGCGCATCTTCCGCATCGACCACTTCCTCGGCCTCCACACGGTGCTCAACCTCCTCGGCCTGCGGTTCGCCAACCGGCTGCTCGAGCCGGTCTGGGACCGCGACGGCATCGAGCGGGTCGAGATCCTCTACGACGAGACCGTCACGCTCGAGGACCGCGCCGGCTACTACGACCGCAACGGCGCCCTCCGCGACATGATCCAGTCGCACCTCCTGCAGATCATGGCGCTCATCGCGATCGAGCCGATCGCGAGCGTCGGTGAGCGCGACCTGCGCGACGCCGTGAGCCAGGTGCTCCGCGCGGCGCGCGTCGTCGACCCGGTGCGGCACTCGCGCCGCGCCCGCTACACCGCGGGCAGCGTCGACGGGCGCGAGGTGCCCGACTACGTCGCGGAGGACGGCGTCGACCCGGCGCTCGGCACCGAGACGCTCGCCGAGGTGCAGGTCGAGATCGCGAACGCCCGCTGGGCAGGGGTGCCGTTCATCCTGCGCTCGGGCAAGTCGCTCGCCGGCGTGCGCAAGCGCGCGATCGTGCACTGGAAGGCGCCCGCGCACGTGCCGGAGGGCTTCTCCGGCAGCGACAGCCCCGATCAGTTCGTCATCGACTTCAAGCCCGACGGCTTCGAGCTGCACCTGACCACGAACGGCAAGGGCGACCCCTTCACGCTCGAGCAGACCGTGCTGCGCGGCGAGCTCGGCGGCGGGCAGTTCCTGCCCTACGGCGAGGTGCTCGCCTCCATCCTCGACAGCGACCCGCGGCTGTCGGTCCGGGGCGATGCCGCCGAGGAGTGCTGGCGGATCGTCGAGCCCGTGCTCGAGGCGTGGCGCGCGGATGCGGTGCCGATGCACGAGTACCGGGCCGGCTCTCGCGGTCCCCGCGGGTGGCGCACGAACTGACCGAGCGCGCTGGCCCGAGGACTCGGTGACCGGCCGGACCCGACCCACCGTTGCGGTTCCGCGCGCCCCGGCGTACAGTCACCGGCAAGTCAAGCGGTGCGGACCGACCAGGCGCCTTCACCCATACTCGCGATCGAGCAAGCGCCACTGTGCCAGTCCGCACCGCTTCGTCATGCCCTGCCCGGTCGCCTTCCGCCTGCCCTCCAGCTCGTCGGCGAGCTCGCCCGTCGCATCGGCTTCATCCCGGCGCTCGTCGTCGCCCTGCCGCTCATGATCTGGCGGACGGCGCGCTCGTGGAACCGCAAGGTGTCGCTGGGCGGACGGCGCGAGTAGCGTGCGGCCATGCCAGAGATGCACGTCGAGCCGGAGGTCGCACGCCGCGTGCAGCTCGCCATGGCCGCCGCGCCCCGCGCGTGCTTCCTGCCGAGGGTCGCGCGGCACCTCGCCGACGTCGACCGTCCCGTCGGCATCGGCTGGGACGCGACGAACTCGCAGCCCTCGACGGTCGCGCGGATGCTCGAGCTGCTCGACGCGGGACCGGGCCACCGGGTGCTCGACGTCGGCGCCGGCTCGGGCTGGACGACCGCCATCCTCGAGCAGCTCGGCGCCGACGTGCTCGGCGTCGAGCTCGTGCCCGAGCTCGTCGAGGTCGCGAACGGCAACCTGGCCGCCCTCGGCAGCCGATCGCGGGTGCGGCCGGCGACGCCGCACATCCTCGGCCTGCCGGATGCGGCGCCGTTCGACCGCATCCTCGTCTCCGCCGATCTCGGCCGCATGCCCGACGCCCTCGTGGCGCAGCTCACCGAGGGAGGCCGGATGGTCGCACCGGTCGCGGGCCGGATGACGGTCGTCGACGTGCGCGGCGGGCAGCCGACGGTGCGGGAGGACCGCGGTCGGTACGCGTTCGTGCCGCTGCGCGACTGAGTGCGGTCGGCGATTAAGGTGGCGGGAACGACGTCAGGAGGCACCGTGGGCCCCACCGCCGAGGAGCTCGCCGACCGGCTCGCCCGGACGCGCGCCAGGATGCAGCGAGCGGGGCTCGACGGCCTCGTGGTGGTCGATCCGGCCAACCTGCACTACCTCACCGGCTACGACGCCTGGTCGTTCTACATGCCGCAGCTGCTGTTCGTGCCGCTGAGCGGCGAGCCGCTGCTCATCATGCGCGCGATGGACGCCGGCGGGGCGCACCGCACCGCCGCCACGCCCCGCGAGCGCATCCTCGGCTACCCCGAGTCGCTCGTCCACCAGCGCGACGCGCACCCGTTCGACTGGGCGGCCGAGCAGCTGCGCGAGCACGGCTTCGCGCAGCGCGGCCGCATCGGCTACGAGCCCGAGGCGCACTTCCTCACGGTGCGCTCGTTCCACGCGCTCGAGCGCGGGATGCCCGAGTGGCAGCTCGTCGACAGCCACGACCTCGTCAACTGGGTGCGGCTCGTGAAGAGCCCGTACGAGCTCGACCTGATGCGGAAGGCCGGCCGCGTCGCATCCGCGGCGATGCAGGCGGGGATCGAGGCCGTGGCCGGCGGGGCGAGGCTCAACGACATCGCGGCCGCCATCCAGCACGCGCAGGCGAGCGGCGTCGAGGGCGCCGAGGGCGACTACCCCGCGATCGTGCCCATGCTGCCGACCGGCGAGTCGGCCGACACCCCGCACATGACCTTCAGCGCCCGCCGCCTCGACGACGGGGAGGCGATCTCGATCGAGCTCGCGGGAGCGCATCGCCGCTACCACGCACCGCTCGCCCGCACCGTCGCGCTCGGCCGCCCCGATGCACGGCTCGCGGGGCTCGCGGAGATCACCGCCGAGGGGCTCCAGCTCGTGCTCGACGACCTGCGGCCCGGAGCGGTCGTCGCCGACGTGCACGCCGTGTGGCAGCGGCACCTCGACCAGCACTCGATCGAGAAGCCGTCGCGCCTGGGCTACTCGATCGGCATCGGCTACCCGCCCGACTGGGGCGAGCGCACCGTCTCCATCAGGGGCGACGACCTCACCGTGATCGAGCCCGGCATGTGCCTGCACATCATCGCCGGTATGTGGATGGACGGCTTCGGCTGCGAGCTGAGCGAGTCGGTCGCGATCACGGCGGAGGGCACCGAGGTGCTCACGAGCGCGCCGCGCGAGCTCATCCTGCGGGAGGGCGCATGACGGATGCGCGCGGGACGGCAGCGCCAGCCGGGCTCGACGAGGCGCTCGCGCTCATCGACGAGGCGACCGTCGTCGCCGACGCCTCCTCGCTCATCCTCGCGGCGAGCGAGAACCCCGGCGGCACAGAGCTCGTCGCGGTGCGCGTGCTCGAGTCGATCGCGTCGCGCCTCGGCGGGCGCAGCCGCCGGCAGCTCGTGGCGCCGGGGCGGCCGAACCTGTCCATCCGGTTCGGCCCCGACCCGACCGAGGCGGCCCCGGGCATCCTCATGCTCGGCCACAGCGACGTCGTGCCGGCCGGCGAGGGATGGGCGGCCGACCCCTTCAACCCGCGCGTCGCCGACGGCTGGCTCACCGGCCGGGGCGCCGCGGACATGAAGGGCGGCATCGCCGCAGCGCTGCAGGCGATGGCCGCCGTGCACCGGGTGCTGCCGGACGCGCCGCTCGAGCTGCTCGTGACGGTCGACGAGGAGGACCTCGCGACCGGCATCGAGGCGCACCTGTCCGCCACCGCCCCGGCCGCCCTCTACCGCGCGTGCATCGTCGCCGAGCCGACCGACATGGCGGTCGTGATCGCCTGCCGCGGCGCCGCGAACCTGCAGATCGAGGTCTCGGGGCGCGCGGCGCACGCCGGGCGCCCCGAGGACGGCGCGAGCGCCATCACGACCGCCGCGCGCATCATCGACTGGGTCGCCGACGACCACGCGCGGATGCGCTCGGGCGCGACCGGGCTGCTGGGCTCGGCGACGTGGAACGTCGGCCGCGTCGAGGGCGGCCACGGCACGTCGATCGTGCCCGACCGCTGCACGCTGCTCGTCGACCGGCGCCTCATGCCGGGCGAGACCGGCGCCGAGGCGCTCGCGCAGCTCGAGGCGGGCATCGAGGCGGCGCTCGGCGAGGACGGCTGCACGGCCGAGGCGACGCTCCTGATGGAGATGCCCGGCTTCGAGACCGCGCCGACGCATCCTCTCGTCGCGACGGCGGTGGATGCGCTCGTCGCGGAGGGCGCGCCTGCCCCCGTCCAGGCGTGGACCGCCGCGTGCGAGGGCGGCTTCATCGCCCGCCACCACGGCTGCCCCACGGTGATCGTCGGTCCCGGGGACATCACCGGCCAGGCGCACCAGCCCGATGAGCGCGTGCGCATCGCCGATCTCGGTGCCGCCGCCCGCGCGTACACTCGCATGCTCGTCCACCTGCACCGCTGACCGCCCACGACCGACTGCACCGCACGCACGATCCACCCCATCCGGAAAGGGATACGGCCATGACCGAGCAGACAGCACCTGCGCACCGCGAGAGCGGGCCGCCGCCCATCACGCGCGAGATCGACCTCTCCCCCATCCAGCGCACGACGGTGCGCAAGTCCGTGATGGGCGCGATGGCGGGCAACGCCATCGAGTGGTTCGACTACGGCATCTACGGGTACCTCGCGGTGCACCTGTCGACGCAGATCTTCGGCGGCTCCGAGAACGCGATCCTCTGGACGCTGTTCGGCTTCGCCGTGTCGTTCCTCGTGCGCCCGCTCGGCGGCGCGATCCTCGGTCCGCTCGGCGACCGCATCGGCCGCCAGAAGGTGCTCGTCTTCACCATCATGATGATCTCGGTCGCCACCGCGGCGATCGGACTGCTGCCGACCTTCGAGCAGGTCGGCTGGCTCGCGCCCGTGCTGCTGTTCCTGCTGCGCATCGTGCAGGGCTTCTCGGCCGGCGGCGAGTACGCGGGCGCCGCCGTCTACATGGCGGAGCACGCGCCCGACGACCGTCGCGGGTTCTGGGGCTCCTTCCTCGAGTTCGGCACCCTCCTCGGCTTCTCGCTGGCCGCGATCCTGGTCACGGCGCTCGAGTTCATCGTCGGCACCGAGGGCATGGAGGCCGGCTGGTGGCGCCTGCCGTTCCTGCTGACGCTGCCGCTCGGCCTCATCGCGCTCCTCATGCGGGCGCGCCTGCACGAGTCGGCCGTCTTCGAGGAGGCCAAGGAGCAGGACACGCGCACGAGCGCCTGGCAGACCCTGCGCGACCTCGTGACGCAGCAGCCGAAGCAGCTGCTGAAGATCATGGGCATCACGATCCTCATCAACACGGCGTTCTACCTCGTGCTGACGTACATGCCGACGTTCCTCCAGACCTCGCTCGACATGGACGGCACGCAGGCGGGGCTCATGCTCGTGGGCGTGCAGCTCGTGATGATGGCGGTGATCATCCCCATGGGGGCGCTCACCGACCGGATCGGCAGGAGGCCGCTGCTGCTGACCGCGGCCATCGGCTTCACGCTGTTCTCGGTGCCCGCGATCATGCTGCTCAACACCGGCAACATCGTGCTGCAGGTGCTGGGCCTGGCGATCTTCGGGCTCTTCCTCGTGATGCTGCTGTGCAACATCTCGGCGTCGCTGCCGGCGCTCTTCCCGACCACGGTCCGCTACGCCGGCTTCGCGCTCGGCTACAACGTGGCGACGTCGCTGCTCGGCGGCCCGGCCGGCCTCATCAACGAGGCGCTCATCCAGGAGACCGGCTCCACGCTCGTGCCCGGCTTCTACATGACGGCCGCCGGCATCGTCGGACTGCTCGCGATCCTGACGTTCAACGAGACGGCGGGGCGCAGCCTGCGCGGCGACATCGTGCCCGGCGAGGACGACGTCGACCGCATCGCGATCGGCGAGGAGCTCATCGGCAAGGTGCGCGACCCCAAGCGCGCGCTCGTCGACGGCGAGCTGCCCCGCCCCGGCACCACCGCGTGAGCGTCGGGCTCTGGCGCGGCGGCGCGCTGCTGACGCCCGAGCTGGCCGCAGCCGTGGAGCGGCTCGGCTTCGAGACGATCTGGATCGGCGGCTCCCCCGCCGCCGATCTGGCCGTCGCCGAGCAGCTCCTCGACGCGACCGAGCACGTGACGATCGCGACGGGGATCGTCAACATCTGGACGGCGGACGCGACCGGGGTGGCTGCGTCGTTCCATCGCCTGGAGCGCACGCACCCGGGCCGGTTCACGCTCGGCGTGGGCATCGGGCACCCGGAGGCGCTCGGCGAGCGATACCGCAGGCCCTACTCGGCGCTCGTCTCGTACCTCGACACCCTCGACGCCGAGGGCGTGCCGGCCGAGCGCCGCGTCATCGCGGCGCTCGGGCCCCGCACGCTCGCGCTCGCCGCCGAGCGCGCCGCGGGGACCCACCCGTACATGACGACGCCGGCGCACACGCGCTTCGCCCGTGAGATCGTCGGGCCCACCGCGCTCGTGGCGCCCGAGCAGCGGCTCGTGCCCGGCACCGACGCCGTGGCCGCGCGCGCGGCGGCGCGGGCGTTCCTGTCGCGCTACCTGTCGCTGTCGAACTACCGGCGCACGCTCGAGTCGCACGGCTTCACGGCGGCGGAGCTCGACGACGGCGCCTCCGACGAGGCGGTCGACGCGCTCGCACCCCACGGCACCCCGGCTGAGCTCGCGGGCGCGGTCCAGCGGCACCTCGAGGCGGGCGCCGACCAGGTCTGCGTGCAGCTGCTGCCCGCGCGGGACGACCCGCTGCCCGCGCTCGAGGCGCTCGCCGTGGAGCTCGGGCTGCGCTGACGCGGCAGCACCGCGCCGTCGATGCGCAACCTGTCCATTCGCTCCGAATGCGGCCATCGCACGGCGCCGGATGCATACGGTCGGAGCATGAGAGCACTCACCTGGCAAGGCAAGCGCAAGGTCTCGGTCGAGGAGGTCGCCGACCCGAAGATCCTGGAGCCGACGGACGCGGTCATCCGGGTCACCGCGACCGCGATCTGCGGCTCGGACCTCCACCTGTACGAGCTGTTCGCCCCGTTCCTGAAGAAGGGCGACATCCTCGGGCACGAGCCCATGGGCATCGTCGAGGAGGTCGGCTCCGCGGTCTCGAGCCTCCAGGTCGGCGACCGCGTGGTCATCCCCTTCGTGATCGCGTGCGGCGAGTGCTTCATGTGCTCGAAGGGCCTGACCACGCAGTGCGAGACGACGCAGAACCGGCACTCCGGCACCGGAGCGTCGCTCTACGGCTACACGTCGCTCTACGGCTCGGTCCCCGGCGGTCAGGCCGAGCGGCTGCGCGTCCCGTTCGCCGACTTCAACGCCACGAAGGTCGGCGGCGAGCTCGCCGACGACCGCTACCTGTTCCTCAGCGACATCCTGCCGACCGCGTGGCAGGGCGTGCAGTACGCCGACCTGCAGCCGGGCGACACGCTCGGCGTCATGGGCCTCGGTCCCGTCGGGCAGTTCGTCGCGCGCATCGGCCGACACCTGGGTCACCGCGTGATCGCCGTCGAGCCCGTGCCCGAGCGGCGCGCGATGGCCGAGCGCTACGGCGTCGAGACCCTCGACATGGCGGATGCGACGGACGCGCTGCGCGACCTGACGGACGGCCGCGGCCCGGACGCGATCGTCGACGCCGTGGGCATGGAGGCGCATGGCGCACCCGGGGCGGCCACCGCGCAGCAGCTCGTGGGCGCGCTCCCGGACCTGCTCGCGAAGCCGATGATGCGCCATGCGGGCCTCGACCGGCTCTCGGCCATGCACACCGCCTTCGACGCGGTCCGCCGAGGCGGCACCGTCTCGCTCAGCGGCGTCTACGTGGGCTCGGCCGACCCGATGCCCATGATGACGATGTTCGACAAGCAGATCGCGCTCCGCATGGGGCAGTGCAACGTGCAGTCGTGGCGCGACGAGCTCATGCCGCTCGTCGAGGACCCGACGGACCCGCTCGGCACGGGCGACCTCACCACGCACCTCGTGCCGCTGGAGCAGGCGCCCGAGATGTACGAGACGTTCCAGAAGAAGGAGGACGGCTGCATCAAGGTGGTGCTGCAGCCGTAGCGCACTGCGCCGGAGGTGGCCTCGAGACGCGGCCGTCTGCGGCGGCTGCTCCTCGACCAGCAGGTCGGGGGCGAACGAGGAACGGCCCCGGGGTGGAGCCCGGGGCCGATCGTGCGCGAGGGGGGACTTGAACCCCCACGTCCTTACGAACACTGGCACCTGAAGCCAGCGCGTCTGCCAATTCCGCCACTCGCGCGAGACCCGGTCGGAACCAGGCAACTCCACGAGAATATCAGGTTCCGAGCCTCGGCAGGTACGCTAACGGCGGCATAGGGACGGTGGTCACGACAATGGGATTCCTCGATTCGATCGAGCGTGGGCTCGAGAAGGCCGTCAACGGCGCCTTCGCGAAGACCTTCCGCTCGGGCGTCGAGCCGGTCGAGATCGCGAGCGCGCTCAAGCGCGAGCTCGACACGAACGCGTCCGTCGTCTCACGGGATCGCATCCTCGTCCCCAACCGCCTCACCGTCCGCCTCGCCCCCGCCGACTTCGAGCGTCTGCGACGCCTCGGCGAGGCGCTGCTCGACGAGCTCACGAGCACCGTGCAGGCCCACGCCCGCGACTCGGGCTACTCGTTCGCCGGAGCGATCGACCTCGGGCTGGAGCCCGATGAGCGCAAGTCCACCGGCATGCTCGAGATCGTCTCGGGCACCGAGGCGGGCGAGGTCGTCTGGACCGCCGTCGTCGACATCAAGGGCAAGCGCCACGCGCTGCGCAAGGGCCGCACCGTCATCGGACGCGGCTCGGACGCCGACATCACCCTCGACGACGCGGGCGCCTCCCGCAACCACGTCGAGATCGTCTGGGACGGCACCCGCGCCCAGGTGAGCGACCTCGGCTCGACGAACGGCACGACCCTCAACGGGCGGGCGCTGAAGAGCGCGCTGCTCGAGCCCGACTCGATCATCGACATCGGCGCCACGCGCATCGTCTATCGCGTGCTGGCGCAGCCGAAGGGGCGATCGTGAGCGAGCTCACCCTCATCATCATCAGGATCGGCTTCCTCGCCCTCCTGTGGCTGTTCATCTTCATCGTGCTGTACTCGCTGCGCAGCGACCTGTTCGGGCCCCGCCTGACGCCGCTGCAGCGCGTCGCGGTGCAGAGCCAGCGCACGCGCGAAGCCGCCTCTGCCGGCCCCGCCGCGCCGGCGGCCGACGCGCCGACCACCGTGACGGCGCGCGCTCCCGCGCCCGCCGCATCCGACGCCCGCGCCAACCGCATCGTCGTCACGTCCGGCCCCCGGTCCGGGCTCGAGCTCGACCTCCCCGAGACGGGGCTCACGATCGGGCGCTCGAGCGGCTCGGGGCTGCAGATCAAGGACGACTACACCTCGAGCGCGCACGCCAAGGTCGTGCGCTGGCGCGACCAGTGGATGGTGCAGGACCTCGGCTCCACGAACGGCACGTACGTCGACGGCAAGCGCATCACCGAGGCGACGCCGGTGCGGGTCGGCAGCTCGGTGCGGATCGGGACGACGACGTTCGAGCTGAGGCGCTGAGCTTGAGCGCACCGCTCGCCGCCGCGCTCAGCCACGTCGGCCGCATCCGGACGGAGAACCAGGACTCCGGCTACGCCGGCACCCACCTGTACTTCGTCGCGGACGGCATGGGCGGGCACGCGGGCGGCGACGTCGCGAGCGCCATCGTCACCCGGCGGGCGCGCGAGGCGGATCGCGAGTACGCGAGCGCGGAGGAGGCGGCCCAGGCTCTCGCCCTCGCGCTGCGCGAGGGCAACGACGGGCTGCAGCAGGCGATGCTGGAGCATCCGGAGCTGACGGGCATGGGCACCACCGGCTCTGGCATCATCCGCGTCGGCGACAGGGTGGGCCTCGCCCACATCGGCGACAGCCGCATCTACCGCTACCGCGTCGGCGCGCTCGAGCAGATCTCCAGCGACCACACCTTCGTGCAGAAGCTCGTGGACGCCGGCCGCATCACGCGGGAGGAGGCCGAGCACCACCCGCGCCGCAACGTCGTGATGCGCGTGCTCGGCAACGTCGAGACCGACCCCGAGATCGACACCGCCGTGCACGAGACGCTGCCGGGCGACCGGTGGCTCGTCTGCTCCGACGGACTGTCGAGCTATGTCGACGAGGAGCGCATCCGCGCCATCCTCGAGCAGGGGCTCGACACCCCCTCGACCGTCCAGCGGCTCGTCAACGAGTCGCTGTCGCGCGGCGCCCCCGACAACGTCACGGTCGTGCTCTGCGACATCGACGAGCGCCGGAAGTCCTCGATCGAGCCGACGACGGTCGGCTCGGCCGCCGCGCCCATCTCGTACGAGGCGGTCGAGCCCGAGCGCACGTCGGTGACGCTCTCGCAGCTGCTGCTGCACCCGCGGCAGGCTCGGCAGTCGCCCGCCTTCGAGCACTTCGAGCCCGAGAGCGAGGAGTTCCTGCAGGAGCTGCTCGCGGAGCAGCGCCGCATGCGCCGCACCCGGCGCATCAGCTGGAGCGTCGGTGCCGCGCTCGCCCTCATCGGCGTCGCCGTGCTCTCGGTGCTCTTCTACACGTGGACGCAGGACCGCTACTTCGTCGGCGTCAACGACGCGGGCAACGTCGCGATCTACCAGGGCATCCAGCAGCAGATCGGCCCGCTCGTGCTCGCGGCGCAGGTCGAGGAGACCGACATCGCGGTCGAGGAGCTGACGCCCTTCAACCAGCGGAACGTCGAGCAGACGATCTCCGCCGGCTCGCTCGCAGACGCGCAGGCCATCATCGAGCGACTGGAGCGATCGCCATGACCGACCGGACCGCTCCCGACGCGCTGCACACCGGCATCGTGCAGCTGCGCGACGTGACCGAGGCCATCAAGGTGCGCATCCGCAACCCTGCCAAGCTGCGCAACCTCGAGCTGTTCCTGCTCGTGATCGCGTGGGTCATCGCCGGCGGCGCGATGGTGCTCGTGCAGCTCGGAGCGCTGCAGCGCGTCGACCTGTTCCCGCTGCAGCTCGCGGCGGGCCTCGGCGTGCTGACCCTCGCGCTCCACATCGCGCTGCGCGTGGTCGCGCGCGAGGCGGACGCGATCATCCTCCCGGTGGTCACGGCGCTCAACGGCCTCGGCATCGCCATGATCTATCGCATCGACATCGCCGAGGGCGTCACGGGCTGGGACGCCGCGTCGATGCGCCAGATCGTCTGGACCGGGCTCGCGATCGTCGTCGCGATCCTCGCGATCGTCGTGGTGCGCAACCACCGCGTGCTCGCGCGCTACCGGTTCCTCGCCATGGCGATCGCGGTCATCCTGCTGCTCCTCCCCCTCGTGCCGGGCATCGGCCGCACGATCAACGGCGCGACGGTCTGGATCGGCATCGGCAGCCTCGTCTCGCTGCAGCCGGGCGAGCTCGCCAAGATCGCGCTGGCGATCTTCTTCGCCGGCTATCTCATGACCGCGCGCGACTCCCTCTCGGTCGTCGGCCGCAGGTTCCTCGGCCTCCGCTTCCCGCGCCTGCGCGACCTGGGGCCGATCCTCATCGTCTGGGCTGTGTGCATGCTCGTGCTCGTGTTCCAGCGCGACCTCGGCACATCGCTGCTGTACTTCGGCCTGTTCCTCGTGATGATCTACGTCGCCACCGGCCGCCGCTCGTGGATCGTGATCGGCGGCGGCCTCGTCGCGGTCGGCGGCGTCGCGGCGTACTTCCTGCTCGGGTACGTGCAGCGGCGCATCCACGCGTGGATCCACGCCTTCGATGCAGATGTCTACGAGGCGCAGGGCGGCTCGTTCCAGATCGTGCAGGGCGTGTTCGGCATGGCGCACGGCGGACTCCTGGGCACGGGACTCGGGCTCGGGCGGCCCGACATCACGCCCTACGCCAACAGCGACTACATCATCCCGTCGCTCGGCGAGGAGCTCGGCCTGGCCGGCATCTTCGCGATCCTCGCGCTCTACCTGGTGCTCGTCTCGCGCGGCGTGCGGGTCGGGTTCCAGGGACCGGACGACTTCACGAAGCTGCTCGCGATCGGGCTCGCCTTCGCGATCGGCCTGCAGGTGTTCATCGTCGTGGGCGGCGTGACGCGGCTCATCCCGCTCACGGGCCTCACGACGCCGTTCCTGGCTGCCGGCGGCTCGTCGCTGCTGGCCAACTGGCTCATCGTCGCGCTGCTGCTGAGGCTCAGCGACTCGGTGCGCGGAAGGGGGACCGCATGACCAGCCCCGATCGGGAGCAGAGCATGCGCCGGCCCATCCGCCGCGTCAGCACGCTGCTGCTCATCATGTTCGTCGGACTGTTCGGCTCGTCGACGCTCATCCAGGCCGTGCAGGCCGACGACCTCCACAACGACGCCCGCAACACGCGCACCCTGTACGACTCCTTCGCGGTCGAGCGCGGCTCGATCGTCGTCGACGGCGTGCAGGTGGCACTGTCGACCCCCTCGGACGACCAGTACGAGTGGCAGCGGCAGTACCCGATGGGTCCGCTCTACGCCCCTGTCACGGGGTACAACACGCTCGGCCAGGGCAACACGGGCATCGAGGGCGCGATGAACGAGGAGCTCACGGGCAGTGCGAACAGCCAGTTCTTCGACCAGATCGTCGCGACCCTCACCGGGCAGGACCCGGCCGGCTCGTCGGTCGAGCTGACCATCTCGAGCGCGGCGCAGCAGGCGGCGGCGGATGCGCTCGGCGCGCGGGAGGGCGCGGTCGTCGCGCTCGACACCGAGACCGGCGATGTGCTCGCCATGTACTCGAGCCCGACGTTCGACCCGAACGCCTTCGCCCTGCACAACACCTCTGCGGTGACCGAGACCTACAACCAGCTGATCGCCGACCCGAACCAGCCGCTGCAGAACCGCACGATCGCGGGCGACCTCTACTACCCGGGCTCCGTCTTCAAGGTGCTCGTGCTCTCCGCCGCCCTCGAGTCCGGCCGCTTCGACCTCGACTCGGAGTTCCCGAACCCGGAGACCCTGACCCTCACCGGATCCACGGCGGAGGTGCGCAACGCCTCCCGCTCCACGTGCGGCCCGGGCGAGACCGTGACCCTCGAGACGGCGCTCATGCTGTCGTGCAACGTCCAGTTCGCGATGCTCGGCGAGCAGCTCGGCGAGGCCGCGATCGCGGAGCAGGCCGCGGCCTTCGGCTACGGGCAGCCGCTCGAGATCCCGCTCGCGGTGACGCCGAGCACCTACCCGACCGGCCTCGAGCCCTCGCAGCTGCAGCTGACCTCCTTCGGCCAGTACGACGTGCGCGTGACGCCGCTGCAGATCGCGATGACGACCGCCGCGATCGCGAACGACGGCACGATGATGCGACCGAACATGATCGACCGGGTGCTCGCTCCCAACCTCGACGTGCTCGACGACCCGGAGCCGACCATCCTCGGCAACCCCGTCTCGGCGGAGACCGCGGCGGAGGTGCGGTCCGCGATGGAGCTCGCCGTGACCGAGGGGCTCGCGTCGAACGCGCGCATCGAGGGCGTCACCGTGGGCGGCAAGACGGGCACGGCCGAGACCGGCGAGAACAACGAGCCCTTCAACCTGTGGTTCACGGGCTACGGGGAGCTGAACGATCGGAGCGTGGCGGTGGCTGTCGTCGTCGTGCCAGGTGAGAACATCGTCGGTGATACTTCAAACGTGATCGCCGCACCTATCGGGAGAGCAGTGATCGAGGCGGTGCTGAACTCATGAGACCATCCAGCGGACTCACCTTCGGTGGGCGATACCAGCTCGTCAGCCGGATCGCCATCGGCGGCATGGGCGAGGTGTGGCAGGCGACCGATCAGGTGATCGGTCGCACCGTGGCGCTCAAGATCCTCAAGGACGAGTACATGGGGGATCCCGGGTTCCTCGAGCGCTTCCGCGCCGAGGCCCGGCATGCCGCGCTCGTCAACCACGAGGGCATCGCCAACGTCTTCGACTACGGCGAGGAGGAGGGCAGCGCCTTCCTCGTGATGGAGCTCGTCCCCGGCGAGCCGCTCAGCGCGATCATCGACCGCGACCGCACGCTCTCGGCCGACAAGGTGCTCGACATCGTCGCGCAGACCTCCGCCGCCCTGCACGCGGCGCACCAGGCCGGGCTCGTGCACCGCGACATCAAGCCGGGCAACCTGCTCATCACGCCGGAGGGCCGGGTGAAGATCACCGACTTCGGCATCGCGCGGATCGCCGACCAGGTGCCGCTCACCGCGACCGGCCAGGTCATGGGCACGGTGCAGTACCTCTCCCCCGAGCAAGCCTCGGGGCAGCAGGCGGCACCCGCGACCGACATCTACTCGCTCGGCATCGTGGCGTACGAGGCCCTTGCAGGGCGCAGGCCCTTCACGGGCGAGTCGCAGGTCGCGATCGCGATGGCGCACATCAACGACGCGCCGCCGGACCTGCCGGGCACCGTGCCCGAGCCGGTGCGCAACCTCGTGCTGTCGTGCATCGCCAAGACGCCCGCCGACCGGCCCACCTCCGCCGCGCACCTGTCGCGGGCCGCGACGATGCTGCGGCGCGGCGACATCGCGGGTGCCGCGGCGATCGTGCCGGGCATCGCCTCCACCGACTCGTTCGCGACGATCGACTCCCCCACCCAGGCGGCGACTCGCGTCATCACGACGCAGTCGAGCCCCGCAACGGCGGCGCTGCCGGTGACGCGCGCGACGACGCAGCAGCTCGATCGCGAGCGTCGGCGCACGAACCCGTGGATCTGGCCCGTCGTGATCCTCGCCGTGCTGCTCGTCGCCGCGGGCGTCGCGATCGCGATGATGCTGCTCAACGGCAACCAGACGCCGCCGGTGTCGACGGAGTCGTCGCAGGAGCCGGCCGAGAGCACTGCTGCGCTCGTCGACATCGACGAGGCGACGTTCCTCGGCATGGACGAGGACGAGTTCCGCGGCGCCGTCGAGGACCTCGACCTCGTCCCGGCGGTGCAGACCGGCAACCCCGCGACGGACCCCGGCGACGTCGGCACCGTCTACGACGTGAACCCGGTCGGGTCGGTCACCGAGGGCTCGACTGTGACGGGCACCATCTACGGACCCGAGGCCGAGATCAGCGATCCGACCGCAGCGCCGCAGCTCTCCGACGGCTCGGACCCGGCCTCGCTCACGGCGGGCGCACCGGTCTCGGTGGTGTGGGACGCGGCGAGCTGCCCGGCCGGCTACACGCTGGGCGGCTACACCGCGACCGTCGTGTGGCCCGACGGCCGCACCGAGGACTTCGACTCGGGCACCGCGCAGCTGGACTTCACGAGCGTGCCGTCCGGTCAGACCGAGGTGTCGTACGCCTACCGGTGCACGATCGCCGGCGGGGAGACGCTCACGAGCGGAGCATCGCCGACGCTGACCATGACGGCCGCCGCGGCGGAGACGCCGACGCCCACCCCGACGCCCACGCCCGAGCCGACCGAGCCGGCCCCGACGGAGACCCCGGAGCCCACCGACGGTCCGTGATCGGCCGTTGACGTAGAATCGACCGATCCCCCCGCACGAGCGAGGCAAGCGGGCCGCGCAGAGAGGAGCAGCGGATGACCGACAGCATCATCGCGTCGCTGCGCACCCTCGGCGACCGCTACGAGATCGGCGAGCTCATCGGCCAGGGCGGCATGGCGCAGGTGCATCGCGCCCGCGACACCCGGCTCGACCGTCAGGTCGCCGTCAAGCTCCTCAAGCCCGAGCTCTCGCTCGACCCGGAGTTCCGCACCCGCTTCCGCCAGGAGGCGCAGTCGGCGGCCCGCATGTCGCATCCCACCGTCGTCCGCGTGTTCGACGCCGGCGAGGAGCCGGCCGTCGGCCCCGACGGCGAGCCGGCCGCCGTGCCGTACATCGTCATGGAGTACGTCGACGGCCGCATGGTGAAGGACATCATCGCCGAGGGACCGCTCTCCGAGGCCGAGGCGGTGCGCATCACCAAGGGCATCCTCACGGCGCTCGAGTACTCGCATCGCGCGGGCATCGTCCACCGCGACATCAAGCCCGGCAACGTCATGGTCACGCCCGGCGGCCAGATCAAGGTGATGGACTTCGGCATCGCGCGCGCGGTGAGCGAGACGAGCGCCAACGTCGCGCAGACCGGCATGATCCTCGGCACCGCGCAGTACTTCTCGCCCGAGCAGGCCCGCGGCGAGACGGTCGACGCCCGCACCGACCTCTACTCCACCGGCGTCATCCTGTTCGAGCTGCTCACGGGCCGCGCGCCCTTCGAGGCGGAGACGGCCGTGGGCGTCGCCTACCAGCACGTCGCCGAGGAGCCGCCCGTCACGTCGTCCATCACGCCGGGCATCACGCCCGAGATGGACTCGATCGTCGCGAAGGCGCTCGAGAAGAAGCGCGACGACCGCTTCCAGTCGGCCACCGACTTCAAGGAGGCGCTCGACGACGCGCTCGCCGGCGTGCTCGTGCCCTTCGAGCGCACCCACACGGCGCCGCTCGAGATCGGTGCGGCGACGACCATGTTCGCTGCGCTGGCCGCGGACGACGCGGAGCCCGAGCCCGAGCAGCCGGTGCAGCGAGGCCCTCGCCCGCAGCTCGCGTGGCTGTGGGGGGCCATCGCGCTCATCGCGATCCTCGTCGTCGGCGCGGTCGTCTGGGCGGTCAGCCTCGGCGGCAGCCTGCCCATCGCGGGCCTGTCGACGGTCGTGCCGACCGTCACGGGCATGCAGGAGGAGGAGGCGGTCGCAGCGATCGAGGAGGCGAGCCTCACCCCCGAGGTGCGACGCGTCATCGATGAGGCGGAAGCCGGCACCGTGCTGCGCTCGGAGCCGGACGCGGGGATCACCGTCTCTCCGGGCGCCATCGTCGCGATCGTCATCTCGAACGGCCCACCGCCGGCACCGCTCATGAGCGTCGCGAACCTCAACGAGGCGCAGGCCCGGCAGGCGCTCGAGTCGGCAGGCTTCGTCGTCGGCGCCGTGACGCGCGAGGACTCCGCGACCGTCGCCCAGGACCTCGTCATCCGCACCGATCCCAGCGCTGGGACCGATGTCGCTCGAGGGTTCACGATCAACCTCGTGCTGTCGTCGGGGATGGTCGAGGTGCCCAACGTGCTCGAGCGGCCCATCGCCGCCGCCGCTGAGCAGATGGCCGAGCTCGGGCTCGTCGTCGACCGGCGCTTCACGACCCGGTGCCGCGGCGGCGAGGTCGTCGAGCAGTCGCTCACCCCCGGCTCCCACCCCCAGGGCAGCACCATCACGCTGCTCTACTGCAACGGCCAGGCGCGCCCCACGCCGACCACCCCGGATGCACCGACGACACCGACGACGCCGCCGACCCAGGCCCCCGTCGAGCCGACCGAGCCCGGTGACGGCGAGGACGAGGACGAGGACGACGAGGGCTGACGCGGTCCGGCCGCGGCTCAGGGCCCGGCGGCTCAGGCCACGTGGCCGGGCGGCGGCGCGAGCGTGACGAGCGGTGCCCGACCGGCCGCGAGGTCGGCGGCACCCGCGAGGCCTGCGGCCTCGAGCCAGTTGCCGAGCATGCGGTAGCCGCCCTCGGTGAGCACCGACTCGGGGTGGAACTGCACGCCCCACACTGCGGCATCCCGGTGCTCGAGCGCCATGATGACCCCGCCCGGGCCGGTGGTGCGCGCGGTCACGCGCAGCGCATCCGGCACCGTGCCGTCGACCACGGCGAGCGAGTGGTAGCGGGTGGCGGTCAGCGGGCTCGGGAGCCCGTGGAAGATCGTCGAGTCGTCGTGCTCGACGAGGCTCGTCTTGCCGTGCATGAGCTCGGGCGCGTGCGTCACGACGCCGCCGAGGGCCTCCGCGATCGCCTGGTGCCCGAGGCACACGCCGAGCAGCGGGGTGCCCTGGTCGATGGCGGCGTGCACCATCGGGATGGAGACGCCGGCGTCGAGCGGCGCGCCGGGGCCCGGCGAGAGCAGCACCGCATCCCAGTCGCCGATCGTGGACGCGTCGACCTCGTCGTTGCGCACCACCGAGACCTCGGCGCCCAGCTCCTGCAGGTAGCCGGCGAGGGTGTAGACGAAGCTGTCGAAGTTGTCGACGACGAGGACTCGGGTCATGCGCTGCTCACTCGATCAGGGGGTCGGGGGTCGGGAAGTAGGTCTGCATCACCCACGGGTAGACGTGGAAGATCAGCAGGGTCGCGACGGCGGCGGCGGCGACGAGCACGATGAGCAGCCGGAGCGGCCACGGCCCGGGCAGCGCCCGCCAGAGCGCGGCGTACATCAGGCGGTCCCGAGCGTATCGGCCAGCTCGCGGGGCATGCCGTCCTCGGCGCTCTGCCAGCCGACCAGCGTCGCGTACGCGACGAGGCGGCCGGCCGCCGACCACTCCGGGTTGCACGTCGTGAGCGTGAGGTAGCGACCGTCGGCCGGCACCTGCGGCTGCTGCGGCACCGCGGCGACGACCCCGACGGCAGTCGGCGGCACGTACTCGTGGTTGCGGAACTCGTAGACGTACCAGGCGTTCGCCGTCTGCACGGTGATGCGGTCGCCGACGCGCATCTCGTCGAGATGGGTGAAGGGGCCGCCCTGGCCGTTGCGGTGGCCGGCGACCGCGAAGTTGCCGAGCTGACCCGGCTGGGCGGAGTCGCTGTAGTGCGCGAGCCCCTGCTCGAGCGAGTCGAGCACCGCGCGGCCGGTCCCTTCGCCGATGACGCGCTGGAACTGGCCGAGCCGCGGGATGTGCATGACGGCGAACGACGCGCCGTCGGGCGCGGCCGTCTCTGCCGGCGGCTCGTCGGTGCGGAGCGGCTCGGCGCCGGACGCGGCGGGCTCGAGCGGCCCGAGCTGGGCCGCGAACACCTGCGCGGCGTGCTGCTGCTCGTCGCCGAGCACCGCGTCGGCGAGCCACACCTGCCATCCCGCGTAGCCGAGCGCGAGCACGCCCACGGTCACGAGGAGCTCCCCCAGCACGCTCGCCGCGGTGGCCCGACGCGCGAGGCGCCGGCCCTTCGCGCGCTGCTGCCTGGTCACGCGACAATCCTAGGCGCCGTCTGCATTAGCATGGGTTGCCATGAGCCCTAGCGAGAAGTCCGTCGACAAGGCGTCGACGGCGAAGCCGAGATCCGCGCGATCGCCGCACGACGAGCAGCGCAACCCGGCGTGGTTCAAGCCCGTGATGTTCGGCTTCATGCTCGTGGGCTTCCTGTGGGTGATCGTGTACTACATCTCCGGCACGACGCTGCCGGTGCCGACGATCGGGTCGTGGAACATCGTCGTCGGCTTCGGCGTGATGTTCATCGGCTTCATCATGACCACCCGCTGGAAGTAGCGAACTACACCGGTGTAGTTCTCCACAGCTGTGGAGAGAACTGTGGACAACCGTCCGCAGTCGCGTCAGAGCAGCGTCGCCACTCGCGCGGCGAAGAGCGCCGCGAGCACGACGGCGACGGCGCCGATCACGAGCCACGCGGCCGTCGCCCCCTTGGCCCGTCGCATCCGCTGATCGGCGAAGCCGATCCCGAAGCCGAGCGCGAGCCCGATCATGAGCCCGCCCACGTGCGCGGGCCACGAGATGCTGCCGACCATGAACGTGATCACGAGGTTGATGCCGACGATGATCAGGAGCGACGGCTGCACGCGGCCGACCATGCGCTGCATGCCGATGAGCATGCCGAACAGCGCGTAGATGCCGCCCGATGCCCCGACGACGCCCGAGAGCGGCGTGAACCACGAGACGGCGACGGCCGCGCCGGCGACGCTCACGATATAGGCGGCGAGGAACGGCAGTCGGCCGATGCGCTCCTCGATCGCCGGCCCCGTCATCCACAGCACGAGCATGTTGAAGGCGAAGTGCAGCACGCCCACGTGCACGAGCGCGTAGGTGATGATCCGCCACGGCTCGATGAGCGAGTAGGGCAGGAAGAACAGCAGCGACGACGAGAGGTCGCCGGGCAGGATCTGCAGCACGCCCACGAGCGCCGTGACCGCGAAGATGGCGATCGTGACGGGCGCGGGCTGCGCGAGCCACTGCCGCGTGCGGCGCCCCACGGCGGTCCGGGGCGCACCGCTCGCTCGCCGGGAGGTGCGCTGCATCGACTGCTGCTCCGCGCGCAGCTCGCGCACGCACTCGGGGCAGCGCACGCCGACCGGCGCCTGCTGCTGGCACTCGCCGCACACCGTGCGCCCGCACCGCTGGCACAGCACCCAGCTCGCGCGGTCGGGGTGCCGGTAGCAGCGATCGGCTGGCGGGGCGGCGCTCACCTGCGGGTCAGGCCTGCGCGATCTCGATGGTCTCGATGACGACGTCCTCGAGCGGGCGGTCGCGGCCATCGGTCGGCACTGCCTGGATCGCGTCGACGACGCGCTGCGACGCCTCGTCCTCGACGAGGCCGAAGACGGTGTGCTTGCCCTGCAGCCACGGGGTGGCGACGGTGGTGATGAAGAACTGCGAGCCGTTCGTGCCGCGGCCGGCGACCTTGCCGGCGTTGGCCATCGCGAGCACGTAGGGCGCGCTGAAGCCGAGGTCGGGGTGGATCTCGTCGTCGAACTGGTAGCCGGGACCGCCGACGCCCTGACCGAGCGGGTCGCCGCCCTGGATCATGAAGTCCGGGATGATGCGGTGGAAGACGACGCCGTCGTAGAGCGGCGCCGTCGACGTCTCGCCGGTGGCGGGGTGCGTCCACTCGCGCGCGCCGGTGGCGAGCTCGACGAAGTTCTGCACGGTCTTGGGGGCGTGGTCGCCCAGCAGGTTGACCTTGATCTCGCCGAGATTCGTGCGGATGGTCGCGACAGCGGTGTGATGAGCCATGCCCCGATCCTCCCACAGTGGGGGCGCCCGGACGTGGTCGTGGGCTCCGGGTTCTTCGACAGCGAAACCGCGACGCACTGGGTGACGCACCCAGGAAAACCTGCAAGGATGACGGCCAGGCTTCGACCACGGAAGGACAACATGTCGCTCGAACTCACGCGCAAGCGCGCGAAGGAGATCAAGAAGCTCCGCAAGCAGGCCGACAAGCTCTGGGCTGAGCAGCGCGTCGTCAGCCAGCACGCAGCCAAGATCGCGCGCGAGGCGCGCGACCAGGCTCGCGCCTACGGCACCGAGTCGCTCATCCCCGCGGCCGAGCACTACGTCAACCGGGGCGTCGGCGCTGGGCGGGACCGCCTCTCGAAGGCCGCCAAGGGCTGGAACGCCGGCGTCGTGCCCGCGCTCGCATCGGGCCTCGGCTCGGTCGCCGCGATGGCTCAGATCGCCAAGGACGACCGCGTCAAGCAGGCGATCGACAACGTGCGCCGCTACACCACCGTGCCGGACTTCGCGCCCGCGCAGCCCGTGAAGAGCGGCCCCAACGCCTGGCAGTGGGTGCTCATCGGCGTCGGCGCCGTCGCCGTCGTGAGCGCCGGCTACGCGGCGTGGCAGACGCTCCGCGCCGACGACGACCTGTGGATCCCCGACGCCGAGGACTCCGCGATCGACGCACCGCCGCGTCCGGCCGACCAGCCGAGCGGCGGCATCGCCGACGGCCCCGAGGCAGGCGCCCCGCAGGCCTGAGCATGATCGACCCGAAGGGGCCCCCGCCGAGAGGCGAGGGCCCCTTCGCCGTGCGGCCGAGAGCCGCTTCAGCCCAGGCTGACGCCGATCAGCACGAGGATGCCGCCGCCCACCAGCAGCGCGCCCGCGAGCAGGAACGCGCGCAGCCGCCGCTCCGGCTCACGGCCGGAGCGCATCGTGCGCACGGCATCGAAGCCGCTCACGACGCAGCTGGCGACCATCGCGCAGAGGCCGAGGACGACGAGCGGATGCATCAGCGCAGCGGGGAGCCGGCGTCGTGCAGGTGGCCGAGCGCCCAGTCGACGGCGTGCACGTGCCGCAGCTGCGGCACCGCCGCGATCGGGTGCCACGCGACGTCGTCGGTCGTCCCGTCGAGCTCGACGGCGAGCTCGCCGCCGATGATCTCGGCGCGGTAGAGGATGCGCAGCGCCTGCATCGCGTCGCCGTGCAGGCTCGTCGGCAGCACGGCCGAGTCGACGCCGAGCAGGCTCGTGAGCCGGACGTCGTAGCCGGTCTCCTCCTTGACCTCGCGCACCGCGCCGTCGGCCGGATGCTCGCCGGGCTCGACGCCCCCGCCGGGCAGGGTCCACCCGCTCATGCCGCCCTCGTTCCAGTGCGGCAGCAGGATCTCGCGGTCGTCGCCGTCGCCCCGGGTGATCAGGGCGTAGGCGGCCACTCGCATGCGCATTGGGCCATCCTACGGCCGCCGTCGACGCGCGGTGGGCAGCTCGGTGCTCAGCGACGATCCGGCTCGTTCGCCGCGGCGAGCTCGCGTGCCCGCTGCCGCCAGCGCTCGACGTGGGGTCGATGCTCGGCGAGCGAGACCGGGCTCAGGTCGTCGAGCATGCCGGCCACGCGCTTCGGGATCTGCACCGAGCCCTCGCCGTAGTGCAGCGGCTCGGTCAGCGAGAGATCGATGAGCTCCGCCACGCGCTGCGGCCGGTGGACGAGGCGCACCGTGCCGTGGCGGGAGATGAGCGCCGGCAGCTCGGCGCGCTGGACGAGCCGACGCAGGATGCGATGCACCTCGTCGAGCACCTGGACGGCCGTGGTCGGATCGTTGATGCCGGGCGAGAGCGCGCGCTCCGCGATGTCGACGAGCTTGCGGATGCCGAGCGCCGGGTCCTGGTTGAGCGCGCGCTCGCGCCCGACGGTCACGAGCCGGCGGAGCGGTCGCAGCTCCTCCTCGCTGAGCGGCGGCGTCCCGCGCGTGCGCCACACCCGCAGCGCGCTGCTCCCCTCCGGGACGAACTCCCCCACCTGGAGCAGCACCTCGACCGCGAGGTCGTGCTCCTCGGCCCAGGCGACGAGCGCGGGGTGGTCCACCTCGACGATCGCGCCGTGCTCGAGCGCCTCGACGGTCTGCGGCGTCCGGTCCTCCGGCGGCTGCCATCGCTCCGCGACGAGCCGAGCGCCGGGTGCGGCAGGCTCGGGGAAGTAGCGGTCGACCACCGCCGCCGTGGCGTCACCGAGGTGCGACACGATCGACGACACCTGGATCGACTGCGTGATGTGGTGGATGAAGGCGAGGAACATGCCCACGCTCGCGAGCACGAGCAGGTACGCGAGCGTGACGGCCAGCTGCGGCACGAACGTTCCTCCGTCGCCCGACTCCCCGCGCACCGACCGCAGCACCGTGAGCGCATACGTGAAGCTCGCGGCGAAGATCCCGAGCGTCACCTGCGTCACGCGGCTCGCCAGGAAGTCGCCCATGACGCGGGGGCTGTACTGGCTGCTCGCCAGCTGGACCACGACCATGGTGATCGAGAACACGAGGCCGGTGACCGAGATCATCGCGCCCGCGATCGTGCCGAGCATGTCGCGCGCGCCGCTGGGGCCGCCGGGGAAGACGTAGGGCAGCTGGCCGCTCGCGGCGCGGTCGATCTCGGGCACGAGGTAGCCGGCGACCGCGGCGGCGACCAGGATCACCGTCGGCAGCACCCAGAACGGCCGCCACACCCGATCCCAGCGCGTGATCGAACGCGTCCGCGGGAGCGCTCCGACCTCGTCCGGCCCACCGTCCGAATCGTGCGGCATGGTCACCTTCCCGGCGTCGTCCCCGCACCCCGGCAGGTGGTCCCACCGTAGTGCGCGTCAGCGGATGCGGCCCCGCGAGCGCACGCGGCTCTCCATCGTGTCCCGCAGCGGCGCGCCCAGGAACAGGCCGAGCGAGGAGCCGGCCGCCAGCGCGATCCCGATGGTGCCCGCGCCGATCAGCGTCGCGACGCCGAGCACGAGCCGCTCGGGGGTGCCGTCCGATTCGACCAGCTCGAGGAGGCCGCGGAAGACGGCCGAGCCGGGGACCATGGGCACGATGGCCGCGGTGGTGACGGCGATCGACGGCACGTGGAGGCGGTGGGCGATGAGGATGCCGATGAAGCTCGCGACCAGGGCGCCGAGCGCACTGGCGACGGCGACGCCGAGGCCGCCCGTGAAGCCGGCGGAGTAGCCCGCCCACGCGATGCAGCCGAGGAGGGCGCTCACCATGATGGTGCGCAGCCCGGCGCCGTTCCAGATCGCGACCGAGACGGCGATGACGAGCACCCCGACGAACTGCAGCGGCACGGCACCGAGCGAGGTGGCGTCGCTCGAGACCGCGAACCCCATGCCGAGTGCCTGCGCGACCGACAGCCCGCCCACGATGCCGATGACCACGCCGAGGGTGAGCAGGGCCAGGTCGAGGATGCGGCCGCCCGCGGTGAGCGCGAAGCCGTCGATCGCGTCCTGCGCCGCGCCGACGACCGACATGCCGGCGAGCATGAGCACGATGCCGGCGGCGACGATGATCGAGGGGCGGGCGTCCTCGAGCAGCGGCACCCCCAGCTGGGCGAGCCGGCTCGTCGCAGCGGCGATGGCCGTGACGACGAACGCGCCGACGATCTGGGAGAAGAAGAACGGCACGCGCAGGCGCGACATGAGTCGCTGCGCCATCGCGGCGCTGCACGCGGCGATGAACGCCACCACGATGATGGTCGGCGACGCGCCGAAGAGCAGCGCGACGCCGACGGACAGGAAGCCCTGCGCGAGCACGATGAACGCCGGCCGGTACATGAACGGCAGGCGGCGGATGGCGTGGAACCTCGAGCGCGCCTGCTCGAGCTCGAGCCCGTCCTCGATCTCGGCGACGAGCGCCTGCAGCTGCTGCAGCTTGGAGTGATCGGGCACCGGGGCGCGCACGACCCGCAGCAGGGTGATCGGCAGGTCGGCGTCGTGCCGGTGGTACGAGACGCCGATCGAGTTGTAGGTCACGTCGACGTGGACGGGACGGATCCCGAGCGCACCCGCGACGCGGATGGTCGCGAGCGCGACATCGTTGGCCGATGCGCCGACCGCGGTGAGCGCCTCGGCGATCCGCATCGCGAGGTCGATGACCTTCCGCGCGTACACCTCGTCGATCGTGAGGATCGCCTCGGTCATCGGCCGCGACGCGGGGTCGGTGCGGATCGCACGCACCAGGTGCTGCCGCCAGTCCTTCCGCCCGTCCATCCCCCCTATCCTCGCATCCGCGAGCGGCGCGCCGGGACGGCGAGCTCACCGACGGCGGTCGCTCACCCCTCCCGCCACGCGTCGTCCGTGAGGTGCGAGCCGGCCTGCGGACCCATCTGCAGCATCCCGCCGTCGACCGCCCACGACGCTCCGGTGACGTAGGCGGCTGCCGGCGACGCGAGGAAGGCGATGACGGCGGCGACCTCGCGGGCGTCGCCCGGTCGACCGAGCGGCACGCCCGGGCGCTCGATCGAGCGCGGGTCCTCGTCCTCGTTGCCGGTCATCGCGGTGGCGATCTCGCCCGGGGCGACCGCGTTCGCGGTGATGCCGTGCTGGCCGAGCTCGAGCGCGATCGTCTTCATGAGCCCGCCGAGCCCGTGCTTGGCGGCGTCGTAGGCGCTCGAGCCCACGCGAGGCTGGTGCTCGTGCACGCTCGTGACGGCGATGAGGCGGCCGCCTCGGCCTGCGGCGACCATGCGGCGCGCGGCCGCCTGCAGGCACACGAACGCGCCGTCGAGGTCGGTCGCGACCACATCGCGCCAATCGGGCAGCGACATCTCGAGGAAGGGCACGCTCGCGCCGGTGCCGGAGTTGTTCACGAACACGTCCAGTCCGCCGAGCTCCTCAGCGAGGCCGTCGATCACCGCGCCGACGCCCTCGAGATCGGTCGCGTCGAGCCGAGCGACGGCTGCGCGGCGCCCGAGCGAGCGGACCTCCTCGGCCGTGCGCTCGGCGCCCGCCTCGTCGGCGTGCCACGTGATGCCGACGTCGAGGCCAGCGGTGGCGAGCGCGACGGCGGTCGCGCGACCGATGCCCGAGTCGGAGCCGGTGACGATGGCGGTGCGGGGCGTGACGTCCATGGCGGTGCCTCCTTGCGCTGCGGCGGATGTGCGGAGCGACAGGCTACGACCGGGGGCTGGACACGAGCAGTGCTCCGCCCGGAGCGCGAGAAGACCCCCAGCCGGCGCGGCTGGGGGTCTGGGAGTGGAGCCTGGGAGAATCGAACTCCCGACATCCTGCTTGCAAAGCAGGCGCTCTACCAACTGAGCTAAGGCCCCGTGGCGTGGAATCCCTCGCCGTGGGAGTTGTGCGTGGTGGGGCTACATGGACTCGAACCATGGACCTCTTCGTTATCAGCGAAGCGCTCTAACCGCCTGAGCTATAGCCCCAAGCACAAGCATCGACTCTACCAGAAGGATCGCGATGCTCCGCACCCGGTCGATCGCCGGGTCACTGGTTGGCGAAGCCCACCTGCAGGCCGCCGGTCAGGCGCACCGAGAGGTTGTAGAGCACGGCGATGACCGCGCCCAGCACGGTGATGACCACGAAGTTCAGCACCGCGACGAGCAGCGTGAACATCATCACCTGCGGCAGCGAGATGATCGACGTGATCGCGAAGTCCGGCTGCGCGAGGATGTCGCGCAGCACCTCGTCGATCTTGCCGAACAGCCCGACGACCTGGAGCAGCGTCCACATGACGAAGGTCACGACGAGCTGCACGATGCCGAGCACGAGCCCGAGCACCGCCGACACCTTCATCGCCGACCAGAAGTCGATGTGCACGAGCCGCAGTCGCACCTGCTTGCTCGAGCCGCCGCGCCGAGGCGTCTTGCTCTGCAGCTTCTCGGCGATGCTCATCCGTCGGTCTCCTCGTCGCGCTCTGCGTCGGCCTCGTCGGCCTCGGGCGCGGGCGCGTCCGTCGGGTCAACGATAGCGGCATCGTCGTCGGCGACCGCGGCATCCACGACCTCGGCAGCGGCCTCGGCCGCGTCCTCGACGTGGGCGACCTCGTCGGCGACTGCCTCCTCCTCGACCTCGCGCTCGATGTTGCGAGCGATCGAGATGACGAGGTCGGTGGTCGACTTCTCGGCGAACTGCACGCCCATGGTGGTGCGGCCGGTCGCCCGCACCTCGTCGACGTGCGAGCGGATGACCTTGCCGGAGGCGCGGATGAGGAGCAGCTCCTCGCCGTCGCCGACGATGGTCGCGCCGACGAGCGCACCGCGGTCGTGGTCGCCGGACGAGAAGGTGAGCACGCCCTGCGTGCCGCGGCCCTTGGACGGGTAGTCGGCGACGGGCGTCTTCTTGCCGAAGCCCTGCTCGGTGACGACGAACACATAGCCCTCGGCACCGATGACCATCGCGGCGAGCGCCTCGTCGCCCTGCTTCAGCCGCACACCGCGCACACCGCCGGTGTTGCGGCCCATCGGCCGCAGCGCGTCGTCGGTGGCGGCGAAGCGCGCGGCGCGGCCGGACCTCGTCACGACGAGGATCTCGTCGGACGCATCCGCGAGCATCGCCGAGATGAGCCGGTCGCCATCGGCGAGGTTCACGGCGATGATGCCGCCCGTGCGGTTCGTGTCGTACAGCTCGAGGCGCGTCTTCTTCACCTGGCCCTGCTGGGTCGCGAGCACGAGGTACTCGGACTGCGCGTAGTCGCGCAGCGTCAGCACGGTCTGCACCTGCTCGTCGGGCTGGAACGCGAGCAGGTTCGCGACGTGCTGGCCCTTCGCGTCGCGACCCGCCTCGGCGACCTCGTACGCCTTCATCCGGTAGACCCGGCCGAGGTTCGTGAAGAACAGCATCCAGTCGTGCGTCGAGTTGACGCTGAAGTGCTCGACCACGTCGTCGCTGCGCAGCTGCGCGCCGCGCACGCCCTTGCCGCCGCGGTGCTGGGCCCGGTACTGGTCGATGCGCGTGCGCTTGATGTAGCCGCCGTGCGTGAGGCTGACGACGACCTGCTCCTCCGGGATCAGGTCCTCCATCGAGACGTCGCCGCCGTAGCCGTGCATGATCTCGGTGCGGCGGTCGTCGCCGTGCTTGTCGACGATCTCGGTGAGCTCGTCGACGATGATGGCGCGCTGCCGGACGGGGCTCGCGATGATCTCCCGGTAGTCGGCGATGCGCACGGTGAGCTCCTCGGCCTCGTCGTGCACCTTCTGCCGCTCGAGCGCCGCGAGCCGGCGCAGCTGCATCTCGAGGATCGCGCTCGCCTGCTCCGCGTCGATGTCGAGCAGCTCCATGAGGCCGTCGCGAGCCTCCTCGGTCGTCGACGACCGGCGGATGAGCGCGATCACCTCGTCGAGCGCGTCGAGGGCCTTGAGGTAGGCCTCGAGGATGTGCATGCGCGCCTCGGCCTTGGCGAGCCGGAACTGCGTGCGGCGCACGATGACCTCGACCTGGTGGTCGGCCCAGTGCGTGATGAAGCCGTCGATCGAGAGCGTGCGCGGCACGCCGTCGACGATCGCGAGCATGTTCGCGCCGAAGTTCTCCTGCAGCTGCGTGTGCTTGTAGAGGTTGTTGAGGACGACCTTCGCGACGGCATCGCGCTTGAGCGTGATCACGAGGCGCTGACCGGTGCGACCGGAGGTCTGGTCCTCGAGGTTCGCGATGCCGTGGAGCTTGCCGTCCTTGACGAGGTCGGCGATGCGCACGGCGAGGCGGTCGGGGTTCACCTGGTACGGGAGCGCGGTGACGACGAGCGCCGTCCGACCCTGCACCTCCTCGACCGTCACGACGCCGCGCATCGTGATGGAGCCGCGACCGGTCCGGTACGCCTCCTGGATGCCCTTCGTGCCGAGGATCTGCGCACCGGTGGGGAAGTCGGGGCCGTGGATGCGCTGCAGCAGCGCCGCCTGCAGCTCCTCCTTCGAGGCCTCGGGGTGCTCGAGGTGCCAGATCGCGCCCGCGGCGACCTCGCGGAGGTTGTGGGGCGGGATGTTCGTGGCCATGCCGACGGCGATGCCGACGGAGCCGTTGACGAGCAGGTTCGGGAACCGCGCGGGCAGCACCGACGGCTCCTGCGTGCGGCCGTCGTAGTTGTCCTGGAAGTCGACCGTGTCCTCGTCGATGTCGCGCACCATCTCCATGGCGAGCTGCGACATCTTCGTCTCGGTGTATCGCGGCGCGGCCGCCTCGTCGTCGCCGGGCGAGCCGAAGTTGCCCTGCCCGAGCGCGAGCGGGTACCGCAGGCTCCACGGCTGCACGAGGCGCACGAGCGCGTCGTAGATCGCCGAGTCGCCGTGCGGGTGGAACTGGCCCATGACGTCGCCGACGACGCGCGAGCACTTCGAGAACGCCTTGTCGGGGCGGTAGCCGCCGTCGTACATCGCGTAGATGACGCGGCGGTGCACCGGCTTCATGCCGTCGCGCACCTCGGGCAGCGCGCGCCCGACGATGACGCTCATCGCGTAGTCGAGGTACGACCGCTGCATCTCGAGCTGCAGGTCGACCTGCTCGATGGCGCCGTGGTCGGGCAGGTCGCGGTCGACGGGCTCGGCGGGTGTGGTGTCAGTCAATGTCAGCTTCGTTCTACGAGTGCGAGTGTCGTGGGCGCGTCAGGGCGCGTCAGATGTCGAGGAATCGGACGTCGCGCGCGTTCTTCTGGATGAAGGTCCTCCGCGCGTCGACGTCCTCGCCCATGAGGGTCGAGAAGATCGAGTCGGCGACGGCTGCGTCGTCCATCGTGACCTGCTTGAGCGTGCGCGTCTTCGGGTCCATCGTGGTCTCCCACAGCTCGGAGTAGTTCATCTCACCGAGACCCTTGTAGCGCTGCACCGGGGTGTCCTTCGGCAGGCGCCTGCCCGCGGCCTGGCCGGCGGAGATCATGCCGTCGCGCTCGCGGTCGCTGTACGCGTACTCGTGGTCGGCGTTCGTCCACTTGATCTTGAACAGCGGCGGCGCCGCCAGGTAGACGTAGCCCTTGTCGATGAGCGGCCGCATGTAGCGGAACAGCAGCGTGAGGAGCAGCGTCGTGATGTGCTGCCCGTCGACGTCGGCATCGGCCATGAGCACGATCTTGTGGTACCTGGCCTTCTCGGGGTCGAAGTCCTCGCCGAGCCCCGCGCCGAACGCGGTGATCATCGACTGGATCTCGGCGTTGCCGAGCGCGCGGTCGAGGCGCGCCTTCTCGACGTTGAGCACCTTGCCGCGCAGCGGCAGGATCGCCTGCCGGTACGGGTCGCGCCCCTGCACGGCCGAGCCGCCGGCCGAGTTGCCCTCGACGAGGAAGATCTCGGAGATGGCGGGATCCTTCGACTGGCAGTCCTTGAGCTTGCCCGGCATGCCGCTCGACTCGAGCAGGCCCTTGCGTCGCGTCTGCTCGCGCGCCTTGCGCGCGGCGAGCCGAGCCATGCCGGCCTGGATGGCCTTGCGCACGATCTCCTTCGCCGAGCCCGGGTTCGACTCGAACCAGTGGCCGAGCTGCTCGCCGGTCACGCGCTGCACGAAGGACTTCGCCTCGGTGTTGCCGAGCTTCGTCTTCGTCTGGCCCTCGAACTGCGGCTCGCCGAGCTTGACGGAGACGATCGCCGTGAGGCCCTCGCGGACATCCTCACCGGTGAGGTTCTCGTCCTTCTCCTTGAGCTGGTTCGTCTGCCGCGCGTAGCGGTTCACGAGCGTCGTGAGCGCCGCCCGGAAGCCCTCCTCGTGCGTGCCGCCCTCGTGCGTGTTGATCGTGTTGGCGTAGGTGTAGACGGCCTCCTGGTACGAGCCCGTCCACTGCATCGCGATCTCGACCGAGATGCGGCGCTCCTTGTCCTCCGACTCGAAGTCGATGATCTCCGGGTGCACCGGCTCGGCCTTCTTCGACTCGTTGAGGTAGGCGACGTAGTCGACGAGGCCCTGCTCGTAGAGGAACTCGTCGGCGCGCTGCACGGGCTCGGCGCTGTCGTCGCCGTCGGGCTGGATGAGCGCCTCGGGGCGCAGATCCTCGAGCGCGATGCGCAGGCCCTTGTTGAGGAAGGCCATCTGCTGGAACCGCTTGGCGAGCGTCTCGTAGTCGAACTCCACCGACTCGAAGATCTCGGTGCTCGGCCAGAAGGTGATGATCGTGCCGGTCGCGTCGGACGCCTCGCCCGTGACGAGCGGCCCGTCGGGCTCGCCCACCGAGAACGACTGGCGGTGCACGTGGCCCTGGCGGCGGATCTCGACCTCGAGCTTCGACGAGAGCGCGTTGACGACGGACGAGCCGACGCCGTGCAGGCCGCCGGAGACCGCGTAGCCGCCGCCGCCGAACTTGCCGCCGGCGTGGAGCACGGTGAGCACCACCTCGAGGGTCGACTTCGAGGGGTCGCTCGAGTGCGGGTCGACCGGGATGCCGCGGCCGTTGTCGGCGACGCGCACGCCGCCGTCGGGGAGGATCGTCACCTCGATGTTGTCGCAGTGGCCCGCGAGCGCCTCATCGACGGCGTTGTCGACGATCTCCTGCACGAGGTGGTGCAGTCCGCGGGGACCGGTCGAGCCGATGTACATGCCCGGACGCTTGCGCACCGCCTCGAGACCCTCGAGGATCTGGATCTGGTCGGCGCCGTAGTCGCCCTGCTCGCGCTGCTCGCGCGTCTGGTCCTCGGGCCGTGCACCCTGCTCGTTCGCCATCGTTCTCGCGTCCGCCTCCCGCGCGGCCACCGGGGCCAGCGCAACCCTCCGATTCTACCCCGGAATGACTCGGACTGCCGCGACGAACGCGCCTCTGCGCCGCGATCTCGGTTCCGGAGGACAGAACACACCGCCGAAGTCGCGTTCCGAAGCCCTGGACGCCTCCACCGGCCTCTGCGGGCACGGTCCGCGAGGAGGACGATCCCCGGTCGGAACGCCTCAGCGCTGCTCCTCGTCCCGCCGCGTCGGCGCGATCACGCGGATGACCGCGGAGTCGTCGAGGTCGCCGAGGCCCTGCGCCTGGCCCAGCAGGAAGAGCTGCTCGGCCGCTGCGGCGACGGGCGCCGCGAGGTGGTGGGCGCGCGTCGCGGCGCCCACGATCCCCATGTCCTTGACGAAGATGTCGAGCCGGCTGAGCACCTCGGCGCCGCCGTCGTCGTAGGCCTGCAGCGCGCGCGGGCCGCGGTTCCCGAGCATGAACGAGTTGGCGGCACCTGCCGTCAGCGCCTCGAGCGTGCGCTCGCGGTCGAGCCCGAGCGCGTCGGCGAGCGCGAGGGCCTCGGCGGCCGCGGCGATGTGCACGCCGCACAGCAGCTGGTTGACCGTCTTGAGCGCCTGGCCGTCGCCCGGCTGGTCGCCGACGATCGACAGCGTCGAGGCGAGCTGCTCGAGCACCGGCCTGGCGGTCTCGAGCGCGGCGGGCTCGGCGCCCACGACGATGAGCAGGTCGCCGGCACCGGCTCGCGCCGGCCCGCCCGAGAGCGGTGCGTCGACGAGGCCCGCGCCGACCTCCGCGAGCCGAGCCGCGATGTCGGCGATCCCCGAGGTGCCCACCGTGCTCGTGAGGATCACGGCCGCGCCGCGGTCGAGGTGGCCGGCGAGACCCAGCTCGCCGAAGAGGAGGTCGCGGAGCTGCTCCCCCGTGCGCACCGCCACGAGCACGGCCTGCGCTCCGGCGACCGCAGCGGCAGCCGAGGTCGCGGGCTCGACGCCCTGGGCGGCCGCGAGCGCCAGGCGCTCCTCGGCGATGTCGAAGCCCCTCACGTCGAAGCGCTCGGCGAGCCGCGTCGCCATGGGGAGTCCCATGGCGCCGAGCCCGATGACGGCGATGGTGCGAGTCACAGCGGTTCCTCCTGCGTTGCGTGGATGCGTGGCGTCAGCCCGCGAGCGTGCGGACGACGAGCGAGAGCGAGTCGGTGTCGCCGACGTTGCCCGCGAAGACGACGTAGGGGATGCCGACCGCGGGACCGACCTGCGGCTGCCAGAGCGAGACGATGCCGGGCAGCATCGGCCCGACGACGTGCGCGCGACGGATCTGCAGCGCCTCGGAGGCGACGTCGCTCGACGTGATGCCGCCCTTCGCGACGACGAAGCGGGGCGGCGCGAGCTCGAGCACCCGTGCCACGAGCTCGACGAGACCGGACGAGACGCGGCGCGCGATCTCGAGGCTCTCCTGCCCGTCCCGCCCGGTGACGAGCTCCCGGCTCGTGTGCACGATCACGGTGCCCGACTCGATCGCGCGCGCCACCGCATCCGCTCGCTCCACGAGGTGCGCGTCGCGCCGCTCGTCGATGAGGGCCCGCACGTCGAGCTCGATCGTGACGGTCTCCGGCCGATCGGCTCGGAGCGCCGCGAGCTGCGCGGTCGTGAGCGGCACGTGGCTGCCGACGACGACGAGACCGCCCCGGTCGTGCACGGTCTCGATGCGGTCGCGCGTGACGGGCTCGGCGATCTCCTGCCCGATGTGCGCGCGCAGGTAGGGAGGACCGATGCGCAGCAGCGTCGTGACGCCCTCGCGGTCGAGGGCATGCAGCGCGAGGGCGACCTGGCGCATGTCGTGCTCGTCGACGGCGTCGACCGCCACGACCGAGCCGGCCGGGAGCGCGCGCAGGAAGCCCGTCACCGCGTCCGTGCCCGCGCGGATGATGCCGAGCGTCAGCGCCGCGACGTCGTCGCGACGGATCCGGCCGTGGGTCTTCTCCTCCACCCAGTCGCGCAGGTCGGACGACCGGTAGCCGAAGGTGGCGTCGTCGGCGAAGGCGGTCTCGCCCACCGGCGTCGCCTCGCCGTCGACGACCCAGTAGTGCACGGCGTCGACGGTGATGCGACCGGCGTCGGGGAAGGCGGGCACGAGCATGATGAGGTGGGGTGCGGCGCCCGTGTGCTCGGCCGCCGCGGCGCTCAGCACGTCGGTCTCGAGCGGGAAGTGGCCGCGGAGCGTCGAGTCGCTCCGGCTCACGAAGGCCACGCGCCTCCCCGCCCGGCGGGCCGCCGCCACGGCGACGGCGACGACCTCGCGATTGCGGGTCGCGGCGTCGTCCTCGCCGAGCGAGCGCGAGTTCGTCAGCACGTAGACGGCCGGGGCGCCCTGGGCGAGCGCCCAGTCGAGGTCGTCGTCCTCCCACCGAGTCAGCACCGGGAGCCCCGCGATCGACTGGGTGCCGGTCGGGTCGTCGTCGAGCACGACGAGCACGAGGTCGTCGCTGCGCGCTGCCGCGACATCGGCGGCCGCGACGCGGATGGACGCCGGCACCGTCGCCAGCAGGTCGTCGAGCTGCACGAGCACTCCCTTGTCTGCGGCGATCACCGCAGCGATCGCATCGATATCAGATATCTTCGACGGCGGTGCGGCTGATGTCAATCCCTCGACTGCGTCAGTCGTGGACGAGGGCGAGCAGGTCGTCCCGCGTCTGTGCCATGTGGTTCGACATCGCGTCGCGCGCCGCGAGCGGCACGCCCGAGCGGATCGCCGCGAGCAGCTTCGCGTGCTCGTCGAGCGCGTGCGCGCGGATCTCGGGGACCGCGCTCGTCTCGCCCCTCGTCTCGGCGAGCACTGAGGTGAGGGGCAGCATCGCCGCGATGAGGATGCGGTTGTCGGCCGCGCGCAGGATCGTGTCGTGGAACTCGAGGTCCGCGTCGACGAAGGCATCGACATCGCCGGTCCCGTGGTGCTCGGCCATGCGCTCCAGTGCTGCCTCGAGCGCCTCGAGATGCTCGGGCGACCGGCGCTCGGCCGCGAGCTGGGCCGCGCCCGTCTCGATCATGACGCGCACCTCGAGCAGCTCGAGCGAGGATCGCTCCCGCTGACCCGAGCTGCGCGCGTGCCGCACCACCGCATCCATGCCCGTCCACTCCGGCACCGGCGCGATGCGATGCCGGCTGCCGGGCACCTGGACGATCACGCCCTGCGCCTGCAGCAGTCGCACGCCCTCGCGGAGCGTCAGCCGCGAGACGCCGAACTCCGCGGCGAGCTGTCCCTCGGGCGGCAGCTGCTCGCCGGGCGTCAGCCTGCCGGCGATGATCGCGTCGAGCAGCTGCTCGGCGGCATCATGGGTGCGCGACGGCCTCGGCATGGCTCCTCCTCGAGCTCGATGTCTGACAGCCTAGCCGCCGGATGTGCCGGGGCGCCTGACGTCCTAGCCCCACGTGTCGCGCGGCCCTCGGCCCGGCACCGACCGGCGCCCGCGCGAGAAGCTGGGCAGGCTCGGCCCCACGAACTCCACGCGCTGCAGCCCGCAGTCGGGGAAGCGGGCGAGGATGCGCGTGGTGGTCTCGGCCCGCAGGATGCGCATCTGCTGCGTCCACGCGGTCGAGGCGCAGCGCACGGTGAGCACGCCGTCGTCGAACGAGATCGGCTCGGTGCGATCGGCGTTCTCCTCCCCCACGAGCTCGCTCCAGCTGCTGATGACGTCGGCGCGGGCGAGCGTCGCCGTCCATCCGCGGTCGTCCGCGAAGCCGACGAGCACGTCGCCGAGCGGTCGCGGGTCGCGACCCTTGCCGAACGGCACCGAGGCCCCCGGCTCCCGCCGGGATCGGCGGCGGCCGTCGCGCGAGACCAGCTCCGGGTCGCCGAGCTTCGCCTTCAGCCGCAGCCACACCCGCTCCGGCTCGGTCGCGGCGAGCTCACGCATCCTCCACCGCACTGACCCGCGTCGGCTCGACCGCCGCCTCGCTCTCGACCACTGCGCCGGCCACGATGCGGATGCGGTGGTCGCGCAGCGCATCCGGCACGTCGTCCTCGACCGCGGCGGTGATGAGCACCTGCTCGAAGCCGCCCGCGGCCTCGGCGAGCCGCTGGCGACGACCGGTGTCGAGCTCGGCGAACACGTCGTCGAGGATCATCACCGGGTCGCCGCCCGAGCCGTCGCGCAGCAGCTCCGCCGAGGCGAGCTTGAGCGCGAGCGCGAACGACCACGACTCCCCGTGGCTCGCGTAGTGCCGGGCGAGGAGGTCGTTGAGGTGCAGCTCGAGATCGTCCCGGTGGGGTCCGACGAGGCTCACGCCGCGATCGAGCTCGTCGCGCCGGCGCTCGGCGAGCAGCGCGCGGAAGGCGTCCTCGTCGTCGGGCACGTTCGTGACGAGCGCGATCCGCGCCTCGTGCTCGTCGCCCGCGACGAGGCGATACGCCGCGTCGACGTGCGGCGCGAGCTCGGCGACCAGCGCGCGGCGCGTGCGCATGACCTCGAGCCCCAGCTCGATGAGCCGCCCGTCCCAGACCTCGAGCGTGGTCAGGTCGTCGGGGCGCAGCCGCGCGGCCCGGGCACTCTTGAGCAGCGAGTTGCGCTGCTTGAGCACGCGATCGAGGTCGCTGTGCACGCCGGCGAGCCGAGGCGCGCGCATGACGGCGAGCTCGTCGAGGAAGCGTCGCCTGCCGGAGGGGTCGGCGCGCACGAGCTGCAGGTCCTCAGGGCTGAAGAGCACCGCCTGCAGGTATCGGGGCAGATCGCGGATGCGCACGTTCTGCCCGTTGGCCTGTGCGCGGTTGGCGCCCCGGGCGTTGAGCTCGACATCGAGCTGGAAGGCGCGCTCGTCGTTCGTCACCGAGCAGCGCACGATCGCGCGCTGCTCGCCCGCGCGGATGAGCGCGACATCGGTGGGCACGCGGTGGCTCGACCCGGTCGCGATCCATACGAGCGACTCGACCATGTTGGTCTTGCCCTGCCCGTTGCGACCGACGAGCAGGTTGGCGCCGGGCTCGAACGCGACGTCCGCCGAGGTGTAGTTGCGGAAGTCGGTCAGCGCGAGCCGGCTGACGCGCACCTAGGCCTTCTTGACCGCGTGGCCGCCGAACTGGTTGCGCAGCGCGGCCACGGCCTTCATCGCGGGGCTGTCGTCCTGCCGCGACTCGAAGCGGGCGAACAGCGACGCCGAGATCGCCGGCATCGGCACGGCGTTCGCGATCGCCTCCTCGACGGTCCACCTGCCCTCGCCCGAGTCGTCGACGTAGCCCTCGATCTCGGAGAGGTCGTCGTCCTCGTCGAGCGCGCGCACCATGAGGTCGAGGAGCCAGGAGCGCACGACCGTGCCGCGCTGCCACGCCTTGAAGCTGCCGGCGACGTCGTGCACGAGCTCCTTGCGCTCGAGCAGCTCGAAGCCCTCGGCGTACGCCTGCATGAGGCCGTACTCGATGCCGTTGTGCACCATCTTCACGTAGTGGCCCGCGCCCGTCGGTCCGGCGTGCACGAAGCCCTCCTCGCGCGGACCCTCCGGCCGCAGGGCGTCGAAGACCGGCAGCAGCTCCTCGACGTCCGCCTTGTCGCCGCCGACCATGAGGCCGTAGCCGTTGTCGAGTCCCCAGACGCCGCCCGAGACGCCGACGTCGACGAAGCGGATGCCGCGCTCGGCCAGCTGGGCGGCGTGGCGCTCGTCCTCGGTGAAGCGGGAGTTGCCGCCGTCGATCACGAGGTCGCCGGCCGACAGCTTCGCGCCCAGCTCGGTGACCACGGCATCCGTGATCTCGCCAGCCGGCACCATCGCCCACACCACGCGCGGTGCGGGCAGCGCCTCGATGAGCGCGTCGACGCTCGGCACGTCGCTGAGCGCCGGGTCGCGGTCGTAGCCGGTGACCTCGATGCCGGCGGCACGGAGGCGGGTGCGCATGTTGCCGCCCATCTTGCCGAGACCGATCAGGCCGATGTGCGTCATGGTGCTCCCTCGTGCGGCTGGCTAGCGCAGCAGCAGGTTCGGCTGCAGCAGGTACTTGAAGTCGGTGGCCTGGGCGTCATCGCGCGAGGTCTGCCCGCGGATGAGCATGGGGCCGGGCTTGTTCGTGTTCTCGGAGTGCGTGAAGCTGATGCGCACGAACTCCGAATGCGTCGCCTGGATGCCGTCGATGAGCAGCTGCGGCTTGATCGAGAGCACGATCTCATCGCCCTCGAGCACGGCGTCGATGATCTCGGAGGCCTGCGCCTGCTCGGAGCCGATCGCCTCGAGCTGCGCCTGTCCTTCGCTGAAGGTGTAGCGGATCGCTGCCTCGGCGTCGAGCACGAGCTGCACGCGACGGGTGGCGTCGACGAGCTCCGCCGTGTTCACGACGGCGTGGTGCTCGACCTGCTCCGGGAACAGTCGTCGGACCGGCGGGTAGTTGCCCTTGATGAGCAGGCTCGTCACGGTGCGATCCGCGGTGGAGAAGGCGATCTGCTGCCGCTCCCCCGCCTCGCTCATGGTGATCTCGATGCGCTCGGCGCCGCCGAAGGTGCGACCGACCTCGGTGAGCGTCCGGGCAGGGACGAGCGACGTGAGCGCATCGGTCTGCGAGCCGGCGTCCCAGGGGACGCTCCGCACCGAGACGCGGTACCGGTCGGTGGCGATGAGCGTCAGCACGTTGTCGGCCGCCTCGAGCTGCACGCCGGTGATGACCGGCGTGACGTCCTCGCGCGACGCCGAGATCGCGACCTGCGAGATCGCCTCGGCGAACGCCTTGCCCTCGACGACGCCGGTGCGTCCTTCGACGGTCGGCACCGTCGGGTACTCCTCGAGGGGCATCTTGGCGAGCGAGAAGTTGGAGTTGCCGCAGCGGATCGACACCTTCTGGCCGTCGTCCTCGATGCGCACCTCGCGCTGCGGGAGCTTGGCCGCGATGTCGCTCATCATCTTGCCGGAGACGAGCACGACGCCCTCCGCGTCGACGGCGGCCTGCACCGAGGTGCGGGCCGACGACTCGAAGTCGAAGGAGGAGAAGACGACGCCGTCCGCGGTGGCCTCGATCCGGACGCCGCTGAGGATGGGCATCGTCGGCCGCTGCGGCAGCAGCTTGACGGCGAACGACACGGCGTCGCTGAAGACATCGCGATTGATGACGAACTTCACTCGACATCCTCCTTCGGTGGCACGTGGCCTGCTGGGCTAGGCCGCACGGCAGGGCGTGCACGGCGTTGTCGATTCTGGCACAGGGTTGTCATCCCGAGTCCGCCGGCCCTCGACCGGCCGGCGCTCATGGTTGGTGACTCGCCGCATCCTCTTCTCATCAAACCCTGTCATTCATAACCCCTGTGGGTTCTGTGGAGCGATCGCGTCCTCGCGGTTGTCCGATTGGGAACTACACGCGTGGAAGATGTTGGCCGAGTGTTGACGTGCATCCACAGGTCGGTGGACTCCGCGGATGCATCATCCGGCGCCGTCCACAGGTTGGGTGCCCGTTCTCCACAGGCTCGCCGTCGCGGTGCACAACCGAACCACATGAAGTGCACGTTGAAGGTTGCGCACTGCTGGTCGAGCCGGTCGGCGCGCTCTGCGCGCCGACCGAGTCGAGACCATCGCGACGGATGCTCGTGCTCGACCGGAGGGTGGTCTCGACTCGCGCGGCCGCCGGGGCGGCCGTGCGGCTCGACCAGCAGCGATCGGTGTGTGGGTCCGAGAGGACCCCTACCTGGTCTGCCGGATCCTCGACGTCAGCTCGGTCACCTGCGTGTACACGGACCGTCGCTCCTGCATGAGCTTCTCGATCTTCTTGTTGGCGTACATGACGGTGGTGTGGTCGCGGTTGCCGAAGAGCTGCCCGATCTTGGGCAGCGACATGCTCGTCATCTCGCGGCACAGGTACATGGCGATCTGGCGGGCCAGTGCGATGGTCTGCGACCGCGAGGAGCCGTGGAGGTCCTCGACCGTGAGCCGGAAGTAGGCGGCCGTGTGGCTGATGATGTCGCTCGGCGACACCACCGCCTCCTCGTCGAACGAGAACAGGTCCTTGAGCACCGTCTGCGCGAGCTCCATCGTGACCGGGAGGCGGTTGAGGCTCGCGAACGCGGTGACGCGGATGAGCGTGCCCTCGAGCTCGCGGATGTTCGACTGCACCTTGTCGGCGATGACCGACAGCACCTCCGGCGGGATCTGGATGCGCTCGGCCTCGGCCTTCTTGCGCAGGATCGCGATCCGCGTCTCGACGTCCGGCAGGGTCACGTCGGTGATGAGTCCCCACTCGAAGCGGCTCACCATGCGCCCCTCGAAGCCCTGCAGGTGCTTCGGCGCGACATCCGAGGTGATGACGACCTGCTTGTTGTGGTCGTGCAGCGTGTTGAACGTGTGGAAGAACGCCTCCTGCGTCGACTCCTTGCCGCGCAGGAACTGGATGTCGTCGATGAGCAGCACGTCGACCTCGCGGTAGCGCTGCTGGAACGACTGGTTCAGGTTGTTGGCGATCGAGTTGATGAAGTCGTTCGTGAACTCCTCGCTCGAGACGTACCGCACGCGGATGCCTGGGTACATCCCCTCAGCGTAGTGGCCGATCGCGTGGAGCAGGTGCGTCTTGCCGAGGCCGGAGTCGCCGTAGATGAACAGCGGGTTGTACGCCTTGGCCGGCGTCTCGGCGACGGCGAGCGCCGCAGCGTGGGCGAAGCGGTTCGACCCGCCGATGACGAAGTTGTCGAACACGTACTTGGGGTTCAGCCGCGAGTCGACGCGACGGGAGGGCGGCTCCGAGGGCTCTCGCTCGAACGACGCGATGGGCGTTGCGGTGGGCTCGGCGGCGGGGTCGTCGTCGACGTCCGGCAGCGTCTCCTCGTGCTCGAGCTCGAGGTTGACGACGATCTTGAACGACGCGATGTCCACAGCGTTGTCCACAAGGGAGTCGGTGATGGGGACGCGCAGCCGCTGCTCGAGCATGTCGCGCGTGAGGTCGTTCGGTACCTCGAGGTAGAGCACCGATCCCATCACGCCCTGAGGCTCCACGAGGTCGAGGAATCCGCGCAACGACGGGGGAATGCGGGCATCGCCCTCAAGGGTCGCCAGTACGGAGGACCAGAGCTGTCCGGTTCGGGGGTCCGGGGCCATCGGGATGCGGTTCCTCTACAGTGCTGTCGACGTGGGGTGCTATCCACATCATTATCCACAGGTGAGTGGCTTGTGAGATCCGCGCCTCGCGCTGCTCCCCGGGCACCTGCCGCGGCGCGGATCCCAAGAGTCTGCACGCATAGCGCACACCTCGCAAGTCCTCCGTCTTGGTCGCGGCGTGGCGGATCGCCGGTGTTGGCGCCGTTGACCGAGCGGTGGGACTCGCGTATGCTCGTGAGGTTGCCGCGTCCATTGAGCGGCGCATCGTCGAGCCTGGCGGCTCGACCAGACGACTTACGGCGCGATCGCGCCGAACACCGGGAGATCCATCATGAGCAAGCGCACGTTCCAGCCGAACAACCGCCGTCGCGCCAAGAAGCACGGCTTCCGCCTCCGCATGCGCACGCGTGCCGGCCGCGCCATCCTCGCCGCGCGCCGCGGCAAGGGCCGCACCGAGCTCTCGGCGTAGCCCTCGAGGTGCTCGCGAAGGCGAACCGGATCATGCGCGGCGACGACTTCCGTCGCGTCGTGCGGACCGGTCGCCGCGCGGGCGGTCCTCTTGCGGTGGTGCACTGCGCGAAGCCCGAAGCGGCCGTGAGCCGCTTCGGGTTCATCGTGTCCAAGCAGGTCGGCAACGCCGTGGTGCGCAATCGCGTGAAGCGGCGGCTCAGCGAGATCGTCAGGGCAGAGCTCGACGCGATCGACACGGCCGACATCGTCATCCGTGCACTCCCCCCAGCCGGGCAGGCCGACTTCGCTACACTGAAGGCCGGCATCTCGGCGCTGCTGGTGCAACGGTCATGAGTCGGAGCCTGTCCAGGCTGCGGCTGATCCCACGCAACATCTGCGTCGCGATCCTCGTCGTCTACCGTGCGGTGATCTCACCGCTCTATGGCGACGTGTGCCGCTACTACCCCAGCTGCTCGAGCTACGCCCTCCAGGCCATCCAGCAGCACGGGGTCGTGCGCGGCATCTGGTTGGGCGCTCGACGCATCCTTCGCTGCCACCCCTGGGCGGCCGGCGGAGTGGACGACATCCCAGAGCCGCAGGCGCGGCTCGCAACGACTCGAGCGGGGTTCGTCCTCGCTCACAAGGAGCAGTGACAGCTTGGACATCTTCGCCCTGCTGATGTGGCCCATCAAGTTCGTCATCGAGGCGATCCTGGTCGGGTTCCACACGTTGGTCACCATGCTCGGCGGCGACGCCGGCTCGGGGCTCACGTGGGTCCTGTCGATCGTGGGCCTCGTGCTCGTGATCCGCAGCGCGATGATCCCGCTGACGGTGCGGCAGATCGTGTCGTCCCGGAAGTCGCTCGAGATCCAGCCCGAGATCCAGCGCATCCAGAAGAAGTACAAGGGCAAGAAGGACCAGTTCTCGCGCGAGGCCATGCAGCGCGAGACGATGGAGGCCTACAAGAAGGCGGGCACGAACCCCTTCGCGTCGTGCCTCCCGCTGCTCATCCAGATGCCGATCTTCCTCGGCCTCGTGCAGGTGCTGACCGACGCCAACGCGGTGAAGCCCGGCGTCGGCCTGCTCACCGTCGAGCTCGCTCGACTGTTCAGCGAGTCGACGCTGTTCGGCGTGGTGCCCCTGCACATGACGATGCAGGCCGGCTTCGCCGAGGGCAGCATCCCCGTGATCGTCACGGCGATCATCCTGACGCTCATCATGTGCGCGACGCAGTTCTACACGCAGCTGCAGATCATGACGAAGAACCAGACGCCGGCGATGAAGGAGTCGCCGATGTACAAGCAGCAGCGCGTGCTGCTCTACATCATCCCGGTCTTCCTGCTCGTCTCCGCGTGGCTCTTCCCGCTGGGCACGATGTTCTACTGGCTCGTCTCGAACATCTACACGCTCGTGCAGCAGCTCATCATCATCAACAAGCTCCCCACGCCCGGCTCCGAGGCCGCCCTGGCCCGCGAGGCGCGCATGGCGCGGAAGCGTCAGCGGATGGGTCTGCCTGCGGTCGACGAGGACCACGTCGAGACCGCCGCAGAGATCGAGCTGCGCACCCAGCGGCAGCAGCCGCGGGGCAAGAAGCCGAAGTCGCAGCGAGAGGGCTGATCATGACGGAGCAGGAGACGACCGTCGAGGTCGATGCCCAGGACCAGCCCGACGAGGGCGAGATCGCGGCGGACTACGTCGAGGGGCTGCTCGACATCGCCGACCTGGATGGCGACATCGAGATCGAGCAGACGCCGACGCGCACGACGATCGTCGTGGGCGAGGCCGGTGACGATCTCGCCGGACTGGCGAAGCCCGAGGTCGTCGCGGCGCTGCAGGAGCTGACGCGCCTCGCGGTGCAGCAGCAGACCGGCGAGTTCTCGCGCCTCGTGCTCGACGTCGCAGGGTCGCGCGATGCCCGGGCCGAGGAGCTCCAGGGCATCGTCGATGCTGCGGTCGCGGCGATCGAAGCAGGCGACGAGCGCGTCGCGCTCGAGCCGATGTCGTCCTACGAGCGCAAGCTCGTGCACGACCTCGTGCGCGAGGCTGGGCTGAGCAGCGACTCCGAGGGTGAGGGCTCGGGCCGTCACATCGTCGTCCTCCCCGCTTGACCCCGTGACCACTCCCCCGCCGCTGGAGGATGAGCCGGCCGCTGCGGCGGCGCTGTTCGGCGATCGCATCGAGCAGGCGCGCGCCTACACGGCATCTCTCGCGGCCAACGGCGAGACGCTCGGTCTGATCGGCCCCCGCGAGCTGCCGCAGCTGTGGAGTCGACACATCCTCAATTCTGTGTTGCTCGCACCACTGCTGCGGGGACGGGTCGGCGACGTGGGCTCTGGAGCCGGCCTGCCCGGTCTCGTCCTAGCGATCGCACGGCCGGACGTCCACATGACGCTCATCGAGCCGATGGAGCGCCGGACGGACTGGCTGCAGTCCGAGGTCGACCGCATCGGGCTCCAGAACGTGGCAGTGCTTCGTGCTCGCGCCGAGGACGTGCCGTCGTCCGGAGCACTCCTCCCCCTCGACCAGGTCACCGCTCGCGCGGTGTCGGCGCTGCGCACCCTGATCCCGCTGACGGCTCCACTGGTGCGCAGCGGAGGCGAGCTGCTCCTCATGAAGGGCGGGCGCGCCGACGAGGAGATCATCGCCGCGCAGAAGGCGATACGCAAGCACCGACTCGAATCGGTCGAGGTGCTGGAGCTCGGCGGCGAGCACGGACTGGAGACGACGCGAGTCGTCCGAGCACTCATCGATCCCTGAGCGTCGTCAGCCGGGTGACTGCTGGGCTCGGCACGGGGTCGTGTCCGCGCCGTTCCACGTGAAACATCGCGATGGCGGAGCGCGTCGCTGGCTGCCGTCGGACGTCTTGGTCGGTCGAGCGCCGCGGCAGGCGCACGTGCCCGCTCGCACTTGCTGCTGCGTCGTAGCGTCACCTGAGACACCGCGGCGCCGACGGCTGGCCGTGCCTCGCGTCTCGTGTCCATGAATTGCCCGATGCGCACTGGGTTGTGCTCGATTCGCCTCGGGGATGCGTTTCACGTGAAACATGCGGTGCCGGTGCCGGTGCCGGTGCCGGCGCCGGTGCCGTGCCGGTGCGGGTGCCAGTGCTGGCCTGGCGCCCTCGCAACCCGCCCTCAGTGCCATTCGGCCCGCTGCACGCGTGCGTGGCCGCATCGAACGCTCCGCGCGGTCACTGGATTCCACTGGCCGTGGGCACGATTGCGTTGCACGTGAAACATCGGGTGGCAACCGGTCGATCGCGCCCTGGCAGCATGCTGCCGGGGACGCTTCAACGTGTTGGACGCGTGAAACGCCGCTCCGAGCGGGTGATACGTGGCCTGGGCTGTGCTCGTCCCGCGTCGTGTTCGCGTTTCACGTGAAACACCGGCCCCTCGTGGCGTGCTCTGCGCGAGCGCCACGGCATGCCGTCCCTGAGTGAGCTGTCACGTCGCCGCTCGCGGGACTCTTCGAAGAGGCGCACGCCGAGTTGGGCGCCGGCCGCGGTGTCGCGTTTCACGTGAAACGTCGTTGGGCGCCCTGCGCTGCAGCTCGCGGGACGTGCGACCAGGCTCCACGGCTTCGGAGCGCACGCGAGAGATAGCAATGCATGCCACCCGTCAGGTCGGCGAGGACTGGCGCTGCACGTTTCACGTGAAACACATCCGAGCCCGTCGCTGATCGCTCCACGTCGCATCGCAGCGATCGTGCGCCCGAGGCGGCCATCCGCGACGCGTAGGCGGCGGACGCACGACGCTCGTCGGATGGGACGGATGTTCCACGTAAAACACCGCGCACACGAAAGGCAGATCCAGCGAGAGCATTGCTCATGATGTCGCCGGCAACATTGCGCTGTCGCCGGCACCGGCGCGTCGGACGTCCGCGAGTCCCTCCCGTCGGCACGCCACCGAAGCGGCTGATCGCCTGTGGAGAACTGTGGATAACTGCGTCCGCAATGACGTCAGGTCGAGCCCCGCCCGGCCGGCATCGCGCCCAAAACCCGCGTGATTCCGCACAATCCCGCTGTACCCCGATTGCTTCACCCTCCACTTGAGAGCCAGTCCGATTCCAGACTGTTGTCCACAGGGGTGTGTATAACTCGGCAAGTCCGCCGCGCACGCAAGGGTGCGTCCGGAGCACCCGCCCCGGCTTTGCGATCGAGCCACGAGGGGCCAGACTGGTGTACTGCACCACATACGGAACCTCGCCCGCGCGAGTTGAATGTTCCACGTGAAACATCGACCAGGAGGGCATGCGTGACCACGGGAAAGTTCGACACGACACCCATCGCCCGTGAACTCGCTGCCATGGCTCGCCGCCGGCAGGCCCTGTCGGCCACCGAGCTGCCGTTGCCTCGACGCACCCGGATCTTCACCGTCGTCAACCAGAAGGGCGGCGTCGGGAAGACCACCACCGCCGTCAATCTCGCAGCCGCGCTCGCTCAGGGCGGGGCTCGGGTGCTCGTGCTCGACCTCGATCCGCAGGGGAACGCCTCGACCGCGCTCGGCATCGACCACCATGCCGACGTCGTCAGCACCTACGACGTGCTCATCGATGGTGAGCCGCTGGCGTCGGCGATCGCGGAGAGCCCCCAGAACCCGCGACTGCAGGTCGTCCCGTCCACGATCCACCTCGCCGGTGCCGACCTCGAGCTCGCGGGCATGGAGCGCCGGGAGCACCGGCTGCGGATGGCGATCGACGCCTACCTGACGGACCTCGCCGAGCCTCCGCACTACGTCTTCATCGACTGCCCGCCGTCGCTCGGGCTGCTGACCATCAATGCGTTCACGGCGGCTACCGAGGTGCTCCTCCCGATCCAGTGCGAGTACTACGCGCTCGAGGGCGTGTCACAGCTGCTCGACACCATCGAGCGCATCAAGGCGCACCTCAACCCGACGCTCGATCTGTCGACGGTGCTCCTCACCATGTTCGACGGCCGCACCTTGCTCTCCAGGCAGGTCGTGGACGAGGTGCGCAAGCACTTCCCGGGTGAGACGCTCGACGCGGTCATCCCGCGCTCCGTGCGCGTGTCTGAGGCGCCCGGCTACGGCCAGACGGTGATCACCTACGACCCCAACTCGCCGGGAGCGCTCTCGTATCGCGAAGCGGCGGCGGAGATGGCACGCAGAGGAGCGGCATGAGCAAGCGATCAGGACTCGGGCGCGGCATCGGAGCACTCATCCCGACGGGGCCGAGCTCCGCAGCGCCCACCGCCGTGGATGCTCCGGCCGAGCGGGAGCCGGCTGAGGAGCGGGCCGGGGAGCAGTCGGCGCAGCCTGAGCGGCGTGCCCGGCGAGCGCCCAAGCCCGGCACGCGCCCGGTCGACGTCTTCTTCTCCGGTGAGGAGGAGGAGAGCGAGGGACTGCTCGCCATCCCCGGGACGACCTTCGGCGCTGTCGCGCCCAGCGACATCCGGCCGAACGCGAGCCAGCCGCGCACCGTGTTCGACGAGGACGACCTCGCCGAGCTCGAGCACTCCATCCGCGAGTTCGGCGTGCTGCAGCCGATCGTCGTGCGTCCCGTGTCGGTCGGAGACGACGGCACGCACTTCGAGCTCATCATGGGGGAGCGCCGCTGGCGCGCGAGCCAGCGCGCGGGGCTCGAGACCATCCCCGCGGTCATCAAGGACACGCCCGACGACGCCATGCTCCGCGACGCGCTGCTGGAGAACCTGCACAGAGCGTCGCTCAACCCGCTCGAGGAGGCATCGGCATACCAGCAGCTGATGGAGGACTTCTCGATCACGCAGGAGGAGCTCTCGCGCCGCATCGGTCGCAGCCGACCGCAGATCTCGAACACCATCCGGTTGCTGAAGCTGCCAGAGTCGATCCAGTCGCGCGTCGCGAGCGGCGTGCTCTCTGCGGGGCATGCGCGCGCGATCCTGTCGCTGCCGACGCCGGAGGCGATGGAGCAGCTGGCCGCCAAGATCGTCAATGAAGATCTCTCAGTTCGCGCCGCCGAGGTCGCGGCTGGGCTCGTGCACACGCGGAATCCCCGCAGGACGCCCACGAAGGGTGCCGTCCAGCACGGGCTCGACGAGATCGCGACGCGCCTCGAGGACCGGCTCGACACGCGCGTGCGCATCGCGCTCGGACGATCGAAGGGTCAGCTGACGATCGACTTCGCCACCGTCGGCGATCTGAGCCGCATCCTCAGCGAGCTGGGGGAGCGGGGCATCGGCGCGGGTCTGGAACCCGCCGCCGACTGACGGCGCACGGACCGACGACGAAGGGCCCCGCAGACGCATCCGCGGGGCCCTTCGTCATGCAGATCACAGGAAGGCTGCGAGCTCCTGCTCGATCGCCGGCTTCGGCCGGGCGCCGATGAGCTCCTTGACGACCTGGCCGCCCTGGAAGAGCTTCATCGCGGGGATCGACGTGATGTTGTAGCGCATCGCGAGGTCGGGCTCCTGGTCGACGTTCACCTTGACGACGTCGAGCTTCTCCGTCTCTCCGTCGATCTGCTCCAGGATGGGGCTGACCGCGCGGCACGGACCGCACCAGGCGGCCCAGAAGTCGACGAGGACGGGCTTGTCGGCGTTGAGCACGTCCTGCTCGAACGATGCGGTGGTGACTTCCTTCACAGTGCTGCCTCCTCAGGGCTTGCGACGAGGACCGGCACGGCGTGCGCGGCCAGGTAGTGCTCCGCGTCGAGCGCGGCGACGGTGCCGGACGCGGCGGCCGTGACGGCCTGGCGGTAGGTCGGGTCGATCACGTCGCCAGCGGCGAAGACGCCGAGCTGCGAGGTGCGCGAGGTGCGGCCGTCGACCGCGATCGTGCCCTCGGCGGTGAGCATGAGCTTGCCGTGCACGAGGTGCGTGCGCGGGTCGGAGCCGATCGCCACGAAGACCCCGTCGACCGGCATCTGCCAGGTCTGGCCGGAGGCGGTGTCGCGCAGCGTCACGGCGTTGACCTGGGCCTCGCCCTCGATCGCCTCGACGACCGTGTTCATGAGGAACTCGATCTTCTCGTTGGCGCGCGATCGATCGAGCATGACCTCGCTGGCGCGGAAGTGCTCGGAGCGGTGCACGATCGTCACCTTGTCGGCGAACTTCGTCAGGAAGTTCGCCTCCTCCATCGCCGAGTCGCCGCCGCCGACCACGATGAGCTGCTTCTGCTTGAAGAAGAAGCCATCGCAGGTGGCGCACCACGAGACACCGTGCCCGGAGAGGCGCTCCTCGCCCTCGACGCCGAGCTTGCGGTAGGCGGAGCCCGTCGCGAAGATGACCGAGCGTGCCTCGAGCACCTCGTCGCCGACGTGCACGCGCTTCACCTCGCCGTCGAGCTCGAGCTCGGTGACGTCCTGCATGCGGACATCGGCGCCGAAGCGCTCGGCCTGCTGCTGCATCGCGAACATGAGGTCGGGGCCCTGGATGCCCTCGGGGAAGCCGGGGAAGTTCTCGACGTCCGTCGTGGTCATGAGGTCGCCGCCCATCTCGACGCTCGACGCGAGCACGATCGGCTTGAGGTTCGCGCGCGCGGCGTAGATGGCTGCGGTGAACCCGGCGGGGCCGGAGCCGATGATGATGAGGTCGTGCACGCGCATCTCCTGAAGTCGAGGGGGAATCCTTGGGGATCAACCGATTCTAGGTCGCCGGCATTCCCGGGCGTCGGGGCTCGCTCACCACGGTGAGCAGGTCGCCCGTGGCGGCATCGACCACGATGAGGCCGGTCGTCGGCCACTCCGGGGTCCTCCGCACGACGGGGTGGTGCACCCGCGCCCGGGTGCGGCGATCCCACGAGTCGACGAGCCGAGCGGTGTCGGCATCCACGATGAGCACGGCCGGGTGCGCGTGGGCGAGCGACGACGACGCATCCGACGACCACCATCCGTCGACGGCCAGCGGACGCGGCCCGGTCTCGAGCTCGAGGTGCTTGCGCTCCCGCGTGAGCGTCGCGCCGACGATGGCGCCGACGCCGGCAGCGACGCCGACCAGCAGCGGTGCGGCGAGGCGGATGAGCGAGCCGGCCATGCGATCCCCCTTGCGTGCGATCCCGGGCGCCGTCGAAGGCGCCGGATCGCCCATGCTAGACGCGCAGCTTGTGCGCTTGCCCAGCGAGGAGGGCGCTCAGACCGGCTCGGCGGGCTCGACGCGATCGTCGGCGGGGCGGCCCCGGCGGAACTTCTCGACCACGATGTCGACGGTCGCACGGAAGTCGGGGTTGCGCGTGATGAAGAGCAGGCCGAAGTAGATGACGCCCATCACCAACCCGGCGGCGACGCAGGTGATGACGGCGCCGGCGACGTTCGCCGTGCCGAAGCCGCCCTCGCGGTAGCCGCCGAGCGCGTGCACGATGCCGAACCCTGCCGCGGCGGCGAGCAGGCCGTAGGCGAGGTACTGGATGTGGCGGATCCCGATGAGCTTGAAGCCGAACTGGCCGATCTTCAGGCGCACGAGCACGAGCCAGATGCCGAACGAGATCAGGTTCGCGATCGAGACGGCCAGTGCCGTGCCGGCGATGATCCACTCGGGCGGCAGGGACGACGCCCACCACAGGCCGGCGAAGGTGACGAACATGCCGAAGCAGGCGTAGAGGAACGCCGTGCGGGTGTCGCCGAGCGCGAAGAACACCCGCTGCACGACGTACTCGGCGCTGAAGGCGACGAGGCAGACGAGGAACGCCCAGATCACCCACGCCATCGCCAGCATGAGCTCGAAGCGCGGCTCGAGGATGCGGGCGAACGGCAGGGCGACGACGCCGAGCACGAGCGCCGAGATGGTCGTGAGCATGCCGACGCTGCGCAGGGCGCTCGAGAGGTCCTTGCGGATGCCTCCCATGTCGTTCTCGGCCGCGTGGTGCGACATGCGGGTGAAGTACGCGATCGCGATCGACACGGCGATGATCGAGTGGGGGAGCGAGAAGAGGTACCACGCGTTCTGCATGGTGAGGATGTTGGCGCCGTCGCCGAGGGTGGCGACGCGCGACTGCACGAGGCCCTTGACCTGCCCGATGATGACGATGCCGAACAGCCACAGGGAGGCCTTGCCCGTGGCGCGCAGCCCGACGCCGCGCCAGCCGAAGTCGAGTCGGAAGCGCATGCCGGTGCGGCGGAAGAACAGCACGAGGACGAGCGCCTGCACCGCGACGCCCGCGGTCGTCACGATGCCGAGCACCATGACGCGGTCCCAGTCCCACACGTCGATCCTGCGGTTCACGGCCTCGCCGCCGAACAGCCAGATGAAGAAGCCGAGGCCGGCGATCGACACGAGGTTGTTGGCGACGGGCGCCCACGTGTACGGGCCGAACTGGCTGCGCGCGTTGTAGATCTCACCCAGCAGCGTGTAGATCGCGTAGAACAGGATCTGCGGCATGCACCAGTAGGCGAGGCCGATCGCGACCGCCATCTGCTCGGCGCTGAAGCCGTCGCCGGCGATGGCGTAGAGGTCGACGAGCATGGGAGCGGCGATCGTCGCGATCACCGCGAGCCCGATGAACACCGATCCGCCCAGCGTGAGGATCTTCGAGACGTATGCCTCACCGCCGTCGGCGGCGCGCGAGGCCTTGACGATCTGCGGCACGAGCACCGCGCTCATGACGCCACCGGCGACGAGCGCGTAGACGTTGTTCGGCAGCTGGTTGGCGAGTCCGAACGCCGCTCCGGCGGCGGAGCCCGACTGGCCGATCGCGATGACGAGCATGAACATCTTCACGAAGCCGAGCACGCGCGACACCATCGTGCCTGCCGCGATGATGGCGCTTGCCTTGCCTGTGCTCACAGGGTCTCCTTCACTGGGTGCTCGCGGGCTTCGCGATCACCGACGTCGTCGGCGTCGCCCCGGGCTTCGCCGCGGCGGCGCTTGCGCACCGACCGCCAGATGCCGAAGACGATGAGCAGCACGATGGCGGCGCCCAGCGCGACGGCGACGGCGGTCTCGATGGTGGGCTGCGCGGTCACGCGCATGGTCTGGGGCTGTCCGAGCGGCACACCGTCAGGCGTGTGCAGCTGGGCGACCATCAGCACGGTACCGGTGCCGACCACGTCGATGGGCACCTGCACCCGCTGCTGGGTGCTCGGTGCCAGCGTGATCTCCAGTCGCGGCTGCGGCACGGTGACGAGGGCGTTGAGCGGCCGCACCGACAGCACCACCTGCGCCGCGACCGTCAGCTCGTTCGCGAGCGTGATCGGCAGGCCGACGCTCTCGCCCACCGCCCGGATGTCGCTGCCGCTCACGATGTGCACCGCATCCTGCACCTGCCCGAGCTCACCGCCGAGGCCGTCGATCGCGAGCCGGTCCGACTCCGTGACCGGCCGGCCCGCGTCGGGCAGCGCGGCGAGCAGGGTCAGCCGCAGCCCGGCGAGCAGCTCCGCAGGGTCCTCGACGATGCTCGCGACGCGCGCCGCCTCCGCCTCCTGGGCGAGCGCGGACGTGACGAGCGCTGCGCCGGCATCGCGCTCCGGGTCCTCCGACGCGGCGAGCACCGCCTCGCGCACGGGCAGGTCGAGCGCGTCGTCCACGCCGACGGTCTCCACGAAGCTCGCATCCGCGAGCATCTCGAGCACGGGCACGGAGGAGCCCTGGGTCGTCGCCGGCAGCACCGCGGCGAGCGTGCGAGGGTCGCTCGGCCGCTCGCGCGTGATCGTGGCGAGCAGCGCGACGAGCTCCGCACGGCCCTGCGCGGCGACATCCGCGTCCGAGCCGGCCGCATCCTGCAGCCGCTGCTGCACCTCCGCGTCGGCCGCGAGCACCTCGACCCCGCCGACGCTCGCGCGCGCGCTCGGCGTGCGGCCCTCGAGCGTCTCGTCGAGGTTCGCGCTCGAGAGCACCACCGTCCCGACCCCGGCGAGCGTCTGCAGCTCGTCCTGCTGGACGACCGCGCGCGTGGCGTCGATCACCGGCACGCGGGTGCCGATGACGCCGGTCGTCGGCGGCAGCGGATCGTCGTCCACCTGCGGGATGCCCAGCGGCTCCACCGGGAAGGCGCCGGCTCGCACCTGCGCGATGGGGTCGGCGTTCGCGTACTGGAGCGGATAGGTGTCGGGCCGCTCGGCGAGGTCGAGCCAGTCGACCGCGACCTCGGGGACGTCGGTGCCGAGCGTCTCGACGCTCGCCCCGAAGGCGGGGTCGACGCCGACGGTGGCGCCGGCATCGAGCGCGGCGTCGAGCGCGTCGCGAGCCGCGCCGCCCCGCTCGGTGAGCGACTCCAGGTCCTCCGCATCCAGCAGGCCGGTGTCGTCGACGCCGGCGTCGATGGGGGCGGCGAGCGCGAGCCTCGTGGCGCTCGAATCGCCCGGCTCGTCGCGCACGACGACGCTCGTGCCGCCCTGCATCTCGGGGGCGGATGCGGCGAGGCCGTAGGCGCCCCAGTCCGCGCTGTCGAGGCCGAGCGCATCCGCATCGATGGTGACGGTGGTCGACGTGCGGCCGAGCGCCGACACGGCGGGCAGGTCGACGGTCGCGATCGCCGAGCTCGCGAGGATGCCCTGGCCCTCGAACCAGCGGCTCAAGCCGTAGCGCGTGCCGATCGGCGCGGTCGTCAGCAGCACCTCGATCGAGGTGGCCGGCACGCTCTCGCTGCCGGGATTGTCGAGCACGACCTGCAGCTCGAGGGCCTCCCCGGTGCTCAGCAGCGGGTCGACCGGCGCGAGCATGAGGGTCGGCGCCTCCTCGGCCGCGGCGGTCGCCTCAGCAGGGCTGGGCGCGAGCAGCGGGGCCGTCAGGAGCGCCGTCGCCACGGCCGCGGCGGCGCACGCGGTCGCGCGCCGGCGCGCGAGGCGACCTGCCGACAGCATGGCTGACAGTGTAAGCCGCCGTCCCACGAGCGCCGTGGCCGCCGGCGGCACCGTGCCAGAATGATCTGTCGTGACCGACATGGCTGAGGCGACCGAGCGACTGCACGCGCTCGTCGCGTCCGCACCCACGGCACAGCTGGCCGAGGCGTTCGCCGCCGCCGGTCACGAGCTGGCGCTCGTCGGCGGTCCCGTGCGCGACGCGTTCCTCGACCGGCCCGTCACCGACCTCGACTTCGCCTCGAGCGCGACGCCCGACGAGATCCTCGCGCTCGTCGCGCCCCTCGCCGACGCCACATGGGATGTCGGCCGGGAGTTCGGCACCATCGCCGCGCGCATCGGCGGCGACACGGTCGAGATCACCACCTACCGGGCCGACACGTACGACGGCGTCTCTCGCAAGCCATCCGTCGCCTTCGGCCACGCGCTCGAGGACGACCTCGAGCGCCGCGACTTCACCGTGAACGCGATGGCGCTCGTCGTCACGCCCCGTCGCGACGGCCGCGAGGCGGTCGTGCCGCAGCTCGTCGACGTCGGCGGAGGGCTCGAGCACCTGCTGGAGGGCGTGCTCGACACCCCGATGGTGCCGGAGCGATCCTTCGACGACGACCCGCTGCGCATGATGCGCGCCGCCCGCTTCTCGGCGCAGCTCGGCTTCGAGGTGGCGCCGCGGGTGCTCGACGCGATGGCGGCGCTCGCCGAGCGCATCCGCGACATCTCTGCCGAGCGCGTGCGCGACGAGCTGTCGAAGCTGCTGCTGACCGACCGGCCCGTGCCGGGGCTGCGGCTGCTGACCGAGGCGGGCATCCTCGACATCGTGCTGCCCGAGGTGCCCGCGCTGCGGCTCGAGGCCGACGAGCACGCGCACCACAAGGACGTGTTCGAGCACTCGCTCACGGTGCTGCAGCAGGGCATCGACCTCGAGGCGTCGCGCAACCCGGGCGCAGCGCCCGACCTGGTGTCGCGCCTGGCCGGCCTGCTCCACGACATCGGCAAGCCCGCGACCCGCCGCATCGAGGGGCGCACCGTCACCTTCCACCAGCACGACCTCGTCGGGGCGCGGCTGGCGAAGCAGCGGCTCAAGGCGCTCCGCTTCGACAACGACACCGTGAAGGCGGTCGCGCGGCTCGTCGAGCTCCACCTCCGCTTCTACGGCTACGGCGAGCAGGCGTGGACCGACTCGGCGGTGCGCCGCTACGTGCGGGACGCGGGCCCGCTGCTCGAGCGGCTGCACATCCTCACCCGCTCGGACGTCACCACCCGCAACCGCCGCAAGGCCGAGCGGCTCGACTTCGCGTACGACGACCTCGAGCGCCGCATCGCGGAGCTGCGCGAGCAGGAGGAGATGGAGTCGGTGCGCCCCGACCTCGACGGCGAGCAGATCATGGCGATCTTGCGTCTCACGCCCGGTCGCGAGGTAGGGGAGGCCTATCGGATGCTGCTCGAGCACCGCCTCGAGCACGGCCCGCAGGGCCCCGAGCGCGCCGAGGCCGTGCTCCGCGAGTGGTGGGCCGCCCGCTCCTGAGGAAGCGATGGCGGGGATGCGCGGAGTGCGGTAGGATCGCCAGGTTGCGCGGACTCCGGTCCCGCACATGCATACCCTCCTGCTGCAGATCGTCTGCAGCCGTTCTAGTCCGAAGGAGGTGGGTGAAGCATGCAGCAGTACGAACTCATGGTGATTCTCGACCCGGCGGTGGACGAGCGCTCTGTCGCTCCGTCGCTCGACAAGTTCCTCAACGTCATCCGCAACGATGGCGGCACGATCGACAAGATCGACATCTGGGGCCGTCGCCGTCTGGCCTACGAGATCGACAAGAAGACCGAGGGCATCTACGCCGTCGTCAACTTCTCGGCCGAGTCCGCCACGACCGACGAGCTCGACCGTCAGCTCGGCCTGTCCGAGGCCGTCATGCGCACCAAGGTGCTGCGTGCCGAGACCGCGGTCTCGCAGACCGGCGACTCCAAGCGCTACAACGACGCCAAGGCCGCACGGGCCGCTTCGAAGGCCGCCGCGGCACCCGCCGCGCCCGCGACCCCCGTCGACGCGACCCCCGCAGCCCCGGCAGCCGCTGAGGCACCCGCAGAGGTCGAGGCCGAGTAGCCATGGCAGGCGAGACGATCATCACGGTTGTCGGCAACCTGACGGCTGACCCCGAGCTGCGCTACACGCAGAGCGGGCTCGCGGTCGCGAACTTCACGATCGCCTCGACGCCCCGCACGTTCGACCGCCAGGCGAACGAGTGGAAGGACGGCGAAGCGCTGTTCCTCCGCGCATCGGTCTGGCGCGAGTTCGCCGAGCACGTCTCGCAGAGCCTGTCGAAGGGCTCGCGCGTCATCGCGCAGGGTCGCTTGAAGCAGCGCTCCTTCGAGACGCAGCAGGGCGAGAAGCGCACGGTCATCGAGCTCGAGGTCGACGAGATCGGCCCCTCGCTCCGATACGCGACCGCGCAGGTCACGCGCGCGCAGGGCGGCGGCGCAGGCCGCGGCTCCGGCGGCCAGGGCGGCGCACAGGGCGGCGGCTTCGGCCAGCCGCAGCAGGTCGCGGAAGAGCCCTGGGGCCAGCCCGCGCAGCAGCAGGCGCAGCCCGCCACAGGCGGCGACGTCTGGGGCGCTCCCGGTACCTCGTACAACGACGAGACGCCCTTCTAAGGCATCTCGGCACCAAGCACTCACGGGACGGCAGTCCCGAGCACGAAAGAAGGACACATGGCTGGCAAGCCGCAGAACAACCGCAAGCCGCGGGGCCCGAAGGGCGGAAAGCCGCTCGCTCCGGCGAAGGCGATCAAGGTCGGCGTCATCGACTGGAAGGACGTCGCGACGCTGAAGAAGTTCATCTCCGAGCGCGGCAAGATCCGCGCCCGTCGCATCACCGGCGTGTCGGTGCAGGAGCAGCGCCTGATCGCCAAGGCGATCAAGAACGCCCGCGAGATGGCGCTCCTGCCCTACTCCGGCGCCGGACGCTGAGGGGACGCGACATGGCAAAGCTCATTCTCACCAACGAGGTCTCCGGCCTCGGCTCCGCCGGTGACATCGTCGACGTCAAGACCGGCTTCGCTCGCAACTACCTCGTCCCGCAGGGCCTCGCTGTCATGTGGTCGCGCGGTGGCGAGAAGCAGGTCGAGCAGATCAAGGCAGCTCGCGTCGCTCGCGAGCACGCCACCATCGAGGAGGCGCAGGACCTGCGCGCCCGTCTCGAGGCCAACCCCGTCACGCTGACCGTCAAGGCCGGCACCGAGGGACGCCTCTTCGGCTCCGTCAAGACGAAGGACATCGCTGACGCCGTCGCGGCCGCCGGTCACGGCACCGTCGACAAGCGCGTCATCGAGGTCCCGACGCCGATCCGCTCGGTGGGCGACCACCAGGCGACGGCTCGCCTGCGCGACGACATCGTCGCGACGATCACCGTGCGGGTGGTCGCCGCGAAGTGACGCTCCGCGCCGCTGTGGAGAGGCCCGCATCCCCTGTGGATGCGGGCCTTTCCGCGTGCCCCGAGCGGGTACTGGCGCCGCGCTCGACGCGACTCGGCAGCAACCCTCAACGTGCACTTGAACCCACTTCCCACAGGCAAGGTGTGGAAAGAGAAATGCCCGGTCAGACGCACCTTCCAGGACTATCCACATTCCGATTCCACAGATCTGTGCACAGGGCTGGGGATCGCGCGACGTCTGGCGCGCGGCGTTTCGCCGCGCTGTCCACAGCTCTCCACAGCGTTGTGCACAGGGGCGATTCGACGGCCCGCCTGGGTGCTTCTAGCCTGTGCGAGGCTCCCTCGATCGATCGGCGTGGGTGGCCTGCGCCACGCTCGAGCGGACAAGGGGGATGCGGATGACGGACCTTGCGGAGATCGGCCTCGACGAGAGCCGCTACAGCGAGCGAACCCCTCCGCACGACATGCTCGCGGAGCAGTCCGCGATCGGCGGCATGCTGCTGTCGAAGGATGCCGTCGCCGATTGCCTCGAGACGGTGCGCGGCCACGACTTCTACCAGCCGAAGCACGAGATCGTCTACGAGGCGATCCTGTCGCTGTACTCGCGCGGCGAGCCGACCGACGTCATCACCGTCGCCGACGAGCTGACGAAGACGGCGATGCTGTCGCGAGCCGGCGGCGTGCAGTACCTGCACTCGCTGACCTCGATGGTGCCGACCGCGGCCAACGCCGGCTACTACGCCGAGATCGTCGCCGAGAAGGCGGTACTGCGCCGCCTCGTCGAGGCAGGCACCCGCATCGTGCAGATGGGCTACGCGTCGGAGGGCGAGGTCACCGACCTCGTGAACCACGCGCAGGCCGAGATCTACTCGGTGATGGGCGAGGACCAGTCCGAGGACTACGTGCCGCTCAGCCTCGCCGTCGAGTCGGCGATCGAGGAGATCGAGGCGGCGAAGGGCCTCGACGGCGTCATGACGGGCGTGCCCACGGGCTTCCGCGAGCTCGACGAGCTGACGAACGGGCTCCACCCCGGCCAGCTCGTCGTCGTGGCCGCCCGACCCGGCCTCGGCAAGTCGACGCTCGCGATGGACCTCGTGCGCTCGGCGTCGATCAAGCACGACCTGCCCTCGGTCTTCTTCTCGCTCGAGATGGGGCGCACCGAGATCGCGATGAAGCTGCTGTCGGCCGAGTCGAGCATCCTGCTGCAGAAGCTGCGCAAGGGAGCGATCGAGGGTCGCGACTGGACCACGCTCGCGCAGGTGCGCGGCCGCATCAACGATGCGCCGCTCTACATCGACGACAGCCCCAACCTCACGCTCGTCGAGATCCGGGCGAAGTGCCGCAGGCTCAAGCAGCAGGTGGGCCTCAAGATGGTCGTCGTCGACTACCTGCAGCTCATGACGAGCGGCAAGAAGGTGGAGTCGCGCCAGCAGGAGGTCTCGGAGTTCTCCCGCTCGCTCAAGCTGCTCGCCAAGGAGCTGCAGGTGCCGGTCATCGCCCTGTCGCAGCTCAACCGTGGTCCCGAGCAGCGCGGCGACAAGAAGCCCGCGATCAGCGACCTCCGCGAGTCCGGCTCGATCGAGCAGGACGCGGACATCGTGATGCTGCTGCACCGCGAGGACGCGTACGACCGCGACATCCGCCCGGGCGAGGCCGACATCATCGTCGCCAAGCACCGAGGCGGCCCGACGAAGACGATCCCGGTCGCCTTCCACGGCCACCTCGCGCGCTTCGTCGACATCGCGCCCGGCATGGGCGGTGACGGCGGTCCCGGCATGGCGCCCGGCGGCACGCCCTTCGGTGGCATCCCCTACGGCCCGCCGCCGCCCGTCGAGGGCTGAGACGACGAGAGGGCCCGGTCATCGCGACCGGGCCCTCTCGCGCGTGCGGTCAGTCCTGCTGGCCGATCGCGAAGTCGACGCGGCCGTCAGGCGTGGCCGATGCGTCGAGCACCTTGTCGTCGAGCGCCTCGACCGCCGACGGATCGAGGAAGACCTTCGCGCCGGCGGCCTCCACGACCTGGTCCTGCGCCTCCGGCACCTCGGCGACCGTGACGTTCAGGCCCACGCCCTCTCCGTCCTGGGCGATGCGGATGCCCCCGGTCTCGGACGCCTGCGCGCCGCCGACGATGCCGGTGATGATGGACTGGGCGTTCTCGGTCAGGGTGAGCATGACTGCTCCTTCCGTTGGCGAGGCGGCCACGATGCCGAGGATCACGGGCGATCGCAAGCCCGGCCGGGCCCCGGGCGTGTCGATGCAGGCGCGTCGGCCGTCGCGCGGCCGTCCTGGCTCGTGCGGGTCTCGACGGCGAGCGCGCCTGTCAGACTGGGGGCATGCCCATCGACTCCGAGGCGCGTGTCGCCGTCTACATCGACTTCGACAACATCCTCATCTCGCGCTACGACCAGATCCACGGTCGCGGCGCCTTCCACTCCGACAAGGTGCGCACGCTCGCGACCGATGGTCGCGAGTCGAAGGTCCGCACGCGCTTCTCGCAGGCGACCGTCGACCTCGGCGCCATCATCGACTACGCGTCGAGCTACGGCTCGATCGTGCTGAGCCGCGCATACGCCGACTGGTCGGTGCCCGCGCACGCGGCCTACCGCGACCAGCTGCTCGCCCGAGCCGTCGACCTCGTGCAGATGTTCCCGACCACGCGCTCGCTGAAGAACGGCGCCGACATCCGCCTCTCGATCGATGTGGTCGAGGACCTCTTCCGGCTCGACAACATCACGCACGTCGTCGTGGTCGCCGGCGACAGCGACTACATCGCGCTCGCGCAGCGCACGAAGCGACTGGGTCGCTTCATGGTCGGCATCGGCGTCGCCGGCTCCACGTCGAAGTCGCTCGCCGCCGCGTGCGACGAGTTCGCCGACTACGACGCGCTGCCCGGCATCGAGCCGGTGCAGATCGACGAGCCCGAGCCCGAGGTCGACGCCCCCGAGCCGACGCCCGCCGAGGCGAAGGTCATCGAGGCGGAGGCCGAGCAGGTCGCCGAGGAGACGCCCAAGCGCGGCCGCCGGAGCCGTCGCGCCTCGAGCGCATCCGTCGCCGCGGAGACCGACGAGGTCGCGATGACGACCGCGCAGCGCGGCGACGCCGCCACCGGCCTGCTCGAGCGCGCCATGCGCATCCTGCACCAGAAGAACGACGACGAGTGGCTGCACGCCAACGTCGTCAAGGAGCAGATGAAGCGGATGGATCCGGTCTTCAACGAGAAGTCGCTCGGCCACCGCTCGTTCACCGACTTCGCGACGGCGCGCGGCGAGATCGTCGACATGCGCGAAGAGGGCCAGGCGCGGCTGCTGCGGCTGAAGGGCGACTGACGCTCGGAGCGAGCACCGCGTCGTCCCCACTGAAGTCTAAAGACTCTAAAGTGACGATCGATTTCTAAAAAGTCTAAAGGTACGCTGGGCTCGTGACCGACAACCCGTTTCGGCCGAGCTTCGGCCGCACTCCGCCTGTGCTCGCTGGGCGCGACGGCCTGATCGCCCGCTTCGACGACACCTTCGGCGATGGAGCGTGGGCTCCCGAGCGCATCAGCCTGATCCGCGGCCTGCGCGGCATCGGGAAGACGGTCCTCCTCAACGCGATCGAAGACGCCGCGCGTCGGGCCCACTGGTTCGTGATCTCTGAGACAGCCCGCCTGGACCTGGTGCACAGCCTGACGCACACGGTGCTCCCGCGCCTGCTTCGCGATCACGATCCGCAGGGCCGCACGCGCCACATCGTGGGTGCTGGCCTCTCGGGCGCTTCCCTGAGCACGCAGGTCGCGGATGAGCACCAACCGGATCAGGACCTCCGTGACCAGCTGACGCGGCTCTGCACGTTGGCGTCCGACCAGGGCCTTGGTGTGCTGATCACCCTCGACGAGATCTATGGTGACGTCGTCGATCAGGTCAGGCCGCTCACGATCGCTCTGCAGCACCTGCAGCGCGAGGAGCTCGATGTCGCCTTCGTCGGCGCGGGTCTGCCCGTTGGCCTCGACGAGGTCCTGCAGGACAAGGGTACGACGTTCCTCCGCCGCGCAACACTGATCGACCTCGACTCACTCACGTTGGAGGAGACCTTGCGCGCCTTGCGCGAACCGATCGCGACAGCGGGCAGAACGATTGCTGACGACGCGCTGGAGCAGGCCGCGCTCGCCTCTCGGGGCTATCCCTTCCTCGTCCAGGCGATCGGCTCATTCGCGTGGGAAGCGTCGCCCGAAGACACGGCGATCACGCTCGCTGCGGTTCGTTCCGCCGCGCGTCGAGCGCATCGCACCATGGGCAGCAACATCCATGCGCCGTCGCTGAGCAGGCTCTCGCCCACGGATCGGACGTTCCTGGCCGCGATGGCGCACGACGAAGGACCATCCCGGCTCGGCGAGGTCGCGAACCGGATGGGCGTCGACACGAAGTACGCGTCGGTCTATCGCCAGCGACTGATCACCGCTGGCCTCATCGACGGCGCGGAATGGGGCAAGGTCGAGTTCGCGCTGCCCTACCTCCGTGACTATCTGCGTGAGCACGTTGTCGCATCGACGCTCAAGCGATCCGCGAAGTCGACCTTCCCGAGCGCCGAACCGGATCTCCGCGGATCAGACTGAGCACGAGCTCACGCCGCGTCGGTGCAGCGCAGCAGCGCTCATGCGCAGGTCAGCCGCATCGGGCAGGATGACCGCATGCCGGAGCTGCCGGAGGTGGAGGCGCTGGCGGCCGATCTGCGCGAGCGCCTGGTCGGCCGCACGATCCGTCGCGTGCAGATCGCCGAGGTCGCCGCGCTGAAGACCTTCGACCCGCCCGTCGACGCGCTCGAGCGCGCCGTCATCACCGGCATCGGCAGGCGCGGGAAGCACCTCATCATCGACGTCGAGCGCGACGAGGACCCTCGGCGCCTGCACCTCGTGCTGCACCTCGCCCGCTCCGGCTGGATCCGCTGGCGCGACGCGCCGCCGACCCCGACCGCCGGCAAGGGCAGGGGGCCGCTCGCGGCGCGGCTCATCCTCGAGCGGGTCGAGGGCGACGACGGCATCGGTGGAGACGGCGTCGACGTGACCGAGCAGGCGACGCAGAAGCGGCTCGCGATCCACGTCGTCGCGCACCCCGAGCAGGTGCTCTCCGTCGCGACGCTCGGGCCGGAGCCGCTCGACGCATCCTTCACCGAGGAGCGCTTCGCCGCGATCCTCGCGCACGCCGGACGAGCGCAGATCAAGGGCGTGCTGCGCGACCAGCGGCGCATCGCAGGCATCGGCAACGCCTACTCCGACGAGATCCTGCACGTCGCGCGCATGTCGCCCTTCCATCCGGCGTCGATGCCGCCGGACGACGTGCACCGGCTGTACGAAGCGCTCCGGCAGGTGCTCGGCGACGCCGTCGAGCGAGCGCACGGCGTGAAGGCGTCGTCGCTGAAGAGCGAGAAGCGGCAGGGGATGCGCGTGCACGGCCGCAAGGGCGAGGCGTGCCCGGTGTGCGGCGACACCGTGCGGCAGGTCATCTACGCCGACAGCACCTTCGAGTACTGCCCGACGTGCCAGACGGGCGGCAAGGTGCTCGCCGACCGGGTGCTCTCGCGACTCGGCGTGCGGCGCTGATCCCGCGCCGCGCCGGTCAGACGGCTCCGGTCACCACGTTCCAGGGCTGGATGGTGACGATCTGCACGCCGGGCGCCTGGTAGTACGGGTCACGGGCGAGCGCCGTCTTCACCTTGGCCGCGTCGTCGCTCGCGAACAGCAGGAGCGCACCCGACTGGTCGCCGAAGGGTCCTGCGGCGACGAGCAGACCCTGCTCGTGCATCTCGCCGAGCAGCTCGCGGTGGCGCGGGCGCAGCTCGAGGCGGGCGGGGTCGTCGGTGAACGAGAGGATGACGGCGATCATGCCCTCAGCCTAGGCGTCAGGCGGAGACGAGCTCCTGCGCGGATGCCCCGACGACCTGCGCGACGGCGGCGCGGAGCGCCTCCTCCGAGCGGCCGACGAACGCCGCGGGGTCGGCCATGCGCTTCGACTCGTCGAAGTCGCCGGGCTGGAACGGCATCTGCACGCCCTCGCCCTGCAGGTCGAGGCCGATGTAGCGCAGCACCGAGGAGAGCTGCGCGGCAGCGGATGCGCCGCCCGCCCAGCCGTAGGAGACGACGAGCGCGGGCAGTGCGGCCCACTCGGCCTTGAGGTAGTCGATCGCGTTCTTCAGCGCCGCGGGGTAGCCGCTGTTGTAGTCGGGGGTCACGAAGACGACGCCGTCGAGCGCGTCGATCTGCTCGGCCCACGCGATCGTGTGCGGCTGCGTGCGCACGCCTGAGGCGGGGGGCAGCGCCTCGTCGAGGAGCGGCAGGCGGATCTCCGCGAGGTCGAGCATGACCGGATCGCCGCCTGCGGCCTCCACGAGCGTCGCGATCTCGTCGGCGACGGGGCGGCCGACGCGGACGGGACGGGTGCTGCCGACGATGATGCCGATCTGGGGACGTGCGGACATGGCTCTCCTCGAGGAAGTCTGGGCTGCGCGGCGCCGTCGACGGCGCCGCAGAGAGCCAACCGTGTCGGATGTCAGATATTCCGCGCTGCCACGTGCGGCATTGCGCGCGGAGGGCGTCAGGCCAGGAACGCGCGCGCCGCGGTGACCATGGCGGTCGTCGCGGTGTCGAGGGTCGGCTGCATCACGGGGATGAAGTCGGGGGAGTGGTTGGACGGCACGTCGATGTCGAAGGTGCCCCGCGCCCGTGCCGCCGCGACGATCTCGGGGTCGAAGCCGCCGTACATCCAGTAGACGTACGGCGCGCCCCACGCGTCGGGGAGGTAGCTGAAGTCCTCGGAGCCGAGCAGCGGCTGCTGCAGGTCGTGCATCTCGCCGAACGCCTCGTCGAACGCCTGGCCCACCCGCGCTGCCGCGGCCTCGTCGTTGATCGTCAGCGGCGCGATGTCGCCCCGCTCGATCGTGGCCGGCGGTGCGCCCGCCGCCTGGCACTCGCCCTGCACGATGCGCTCGATCGCCGCGAGGATGCGCCGGCGCACGGGCTCCTCGAACGACCTCGTGTTGATCTCGAACCGCGCCGAGTCGGGGATGATGTTCTGCTTCGTGCCCGCGTGGAACGTGCCGACGGTGACGACCGCGCGGTCGGACGGCGCGACCTCGCGCGCCACGATCGTCTGCAGCCGCACGACCATCGTCGCGGCGAGCACGATCGGATCGATCGTCTTCTCGGGCTGCGAGCCATGGCCGCCTCGACCGTGCACGGTCACGATGAGGTGGTCGCTCGCCGCCATCACCGGTCCCGGGGCGCTGCGCACCTCGCCGGCCGCGCCCGGCATGACGTGCTGGCCGAGGGCGACGTCGACGCCCTCGGGGAAGCGCTCGCGCAGCGCCTCCTGCATGCCCAGGGCGCCGACCATCATCTCCTCGGCCGGCTGGAAGACGGCGAGGATCGTGCCCGACCAGTCCTCCTGCTCGGCGAGGATGCGCAGGGCGCCCTGCAGGGCCGCCATGTGGGTGTCGTGCCCGCACGCGTGCATCACCCCTGTGCTCTGCCCGTCGAAGACATCCGTCGCGGTCGAGCGGTACGGCACCTGCTCGACCTCGGTGACGGGCAGCCCGTCCATGTCGGCGCGCAGCAGCACCGTCGGGCCGTCCCCGCGCCGCAGCACGCCCACGACGCCGGTGGATGCGCCGACCTGCTCGTGCACCTCGAAGCCGGCTTCGCGCAGCAGCTCCGCCATCCGCGCCGCGGTGCGGTGCTCGCGGTCTGAGAGCTCCGGGCTCGCGTGCAGCTCTCGGTAGAGGTCTTCGATGAACGGGCGGTGGCTCTCGAGCGTCATGCGGTCAGGCTACGCCGCGCTCGCCCCGGGCGCCCCGTGCGGCGACGGGTAGGATCGAGGGGAACTGTGAGGAGAGCCGTGACCGCCACGCCGAGCCCCTCGCAGGGATGGCACCCCTGGCACCTCCCTGCGATGCGAGCCGTCCCCGCCCTCGTCGTCGGGCTGCCGCTGCCCTTCATCCAGCTGCACTCTCCCGTCGTCGGGTCCATCGCGCTCGTCGTCCTGCTCGCCGGCACGGCAGCCGCCCTGTGGCTGGGGCGGGGCCTCGTGCCGGCAGAGGCGGGTCGCTGGCCGATCCTCGCCGCGGCATGGACGGCGCTGTTCGCGGTCGTCGCGCTCGCGGTCGCGCTGCTCGGCGCGACCGAGCTGACGTTCGCGCTCACCGTCGCCGCGTGGGCGGTCCCGGCGGGCGCGCTCGAGCTGCTCGGCTGGTCGCGGATGCGCGGCGTGACCGAGCCGCGCACGCTGCGGCTCGTGCACGACTGGCGAGCGGTCGGCATCCTGACGATCGCGCTCGGCATCGTGTTCCTGTTCGTGCGCGACGCCGTCACCCTCACCGGACTGGTCGGCGCCTACGCCGTCATCGTCGGCGTCTATCACGCGCTCGCGGCGCTCTCCGCGCGTCCGGCGCGGACCACTATCGAGCGGAGCAAGGCATGACCGATCACCAGCGTCCCGACGGCCGGGATCACCGGCGCCCCGACGGGCCCGTGCAGCCGACGCGTCGGCAGCAGCTCAAGCCCTTCGAGTACCTCTCCTTCGCGGCCGTCGCAGGCATCTTCACGGCGCTCGTCGTGCTGCTGAGCGTGCGCGACGTCGTGCTCGCCCTCATCTTCTTCGGCGTCGCGTTCATCGGCACGCTGCTCATCACCGCCACGCTCATGCTCGCGATCAAGCCCAAGGGCCGCGCCGCAGCCGACCTCGACAAGCGCGAGGGCTTCGAGCCGTGAGGTGGGCGGCGCTGCTCGGCGCGATCGCCGTCGCAGCGCTGGGCGGCTGCTCGCCGCAGCTCGGTTCGTACGCGCAACCGGGCGCGACGTCGTCGGCCGAGGGCCGGTCGGCGGAGTCCGCACCGACCGGCCCGCATCTGCGCGTCGCCGGGCACGGCTTCGACCCGGTCGCCGAGGACGTCGGCGGCACCGAGGTGTGCGACGGCCGTGACGGCAGGGAGACGCTCGAGGCCTTCGATCGCGCGGCCTGGCCCGAGCTCGACGTCGCTGCGGGCGACGCCGTGCTCCGGTGCGGCCACGCCGACGGCGCCGGCTGGCGCCACATCGCCGACGGCCACACCGGCGACTTCGACGAGCTCGCGGCACTCGTCGGCGCCGGCTGGGAGGACGTCGCGTGGTTCGCGATCGATCGAGCGCTCGAGCAGCCGACCGTCGTCGAGCGGTACCGCGACGACATCGTGAACTACGACGTGCTCGTCGAGTACGTCGACGTCGGCCAGGTGGAGCGGTCGTGGATGGTGACCGTCGGCGTCGGCCTCGGCTCCGGGCAGATCATCACGTCGTTCCCGGACGAGCAGCGCTGACCGCACGTCGACCCATGGAGCAAGGTCGCGAGCCATCCTCGACACGGCCGCGGCGCGGTGGCATGATCCGAGCATGAGCGACCGCAGCACCATCCGCCTCGAGGGCGACGGCGTCCGCGCCGCGGATCGGCTGCCGCGCGCGGCCATGCTGACGATCACGCCGCTGCTGATCTACGTGATCGTGGGACACGGGATGGCGACCGGCACCGGCTGGCACCTCACGTCCGCCGTGCGCGATGTTGAGACCTGGTCGTCGGGGCTCGTGGAGATGCGGCTGGTGCCCTCGCTCTGGGTCTTCCTCATCGCCGTCGCCGTTGCGCTCGTGGCGCACGGCCTTGCCCGGAACCTGTGGGCGACCGACCCCGTGCGCGCCGTCGACACGAAGATCGCCGGCGTCATCGTCGTCTGGGTGCTCGTCGGGCTCGCGGTGTTCGGCGCCTGGGCCTGGATCGCGGCCGTCGCGAGCGGCGGCGTCGAGGCGTTCGTGCCCTTCCCGCTGATGGGCTCGATCGCGCCGGTGCTGTAGCGGCAGATGCCGCAGCCGCGCCTGGCACCATGGGTCGCATGCGCGATCTCGTCGACGTCGACTGGCTGGCCGAGCACCTGCACGACGAGGCCCTCGTCGTGCTCGACGCGAGCATGGCGCCGCCCGGCTCGAGCGACCCGCTTCCGGTCGAGGGCATCCCGGGGGCCGTGCGGTTCGACATCGAGGGCGCGATGTCGCGCGGGTCCGACAGCGACGGGCTGGGTCCCGTGGGCGTGCACGACATGCCCGCGCCGGACGACTTCGAGCGCGCCCTGCGCGTCCTCGGCATCCGCGCCGGTGATCGGGTCGTCTCCTACGACGCCGCAGGGATGTTCTCGAGCGCCCGCGCCTGGTGGATGCTCCGCGCCGCGGGCATCGACGCCGCCGTGCTCGACGGCGGCCTGCCCGCGTGGGTCGCCGCGGGGCATCCGCTCGCCCCGGTCGCTGCCGCGCTCGATCGCGTCGGCGACGTCACGGTGGCGTGGGATGCGTCGGCGTTCGTCGATGCCGGCGCCACGGCCGCGGCGCTCGCGACCGGCGACGCCGCCGTGCTCGACGCGCGTTCGCCGAGCCGCTTCACGGGCGACGAGCCGGACCCGCGAGCAGGTGTCAGGGCCGGGCACATGCCGGGCGGCCGGTCGCTGCACTACGCCGCGATCGCGCCGGGCGGTCGGCTGCTGCCCGTCGACGAGCTCACCGCGACGCTGCGGGATGCCGCGGGGGAGCGGCCCATCATCGCGAGCTGCGGCTCGGGCGTCACCGCGGCGGTGCTCGCGCTCGCGGCAACCGTGGCGGGCCGCGAGGCGACGGTCTACGACGGCTCCTGGTCGGAGTGGGGCCGCGAGGACTCGGGCCGACCGGTCGTCACGGGCGACTGAGCCGGTCGCCGGCCTGGACGCCGGCGCCTCGCGCTGACAGGATCCGACCATGACGTCGATGTCGCCGACCGCGCCCGCCGCTGCACCGGCGTGGTCGAGCGGACGGGCCCGTTCGCATCCGTGATGGTCGTGCTCGAGCCCTCGGCGCTCGTGCTCGGCATCGCGGTCGGGGTCGCCGTGGGCGTCATCGCCTGCACGTCGCTCACGCGCGTGGCGCCGGAGGTCGCGCACGCGGTGCGCACCCTCGCGCTCGCGGCCATCGTCGTCCTCACGGTCGCTGCGCTCGTCGGCGGCTACCTCTGGATCCGCTCCTTCTCGCCCGGTGCGCCCGGCTGGGAGGCCCTCGCGCTGGGCGACGTCGCCGTCCCGTGGCCGCTCACCGCCTCGGTCAGGGTCACCGCCTGGTAGGCGGTGCGAGGCAGCACGGCGTTCTTTTGACTCAGTCACGATAAGCGATACGGTGAGGGCATGACCGAGCCCGATGCCGACCTGCTGCGAGCGCGCGGCCTGCGCGTCACGCAGGGTCGCCTCGCGGTGCTCGGCGTGCTCGATCGGCTGCCGCATGCCGACGCGGAGGGCGTGCACCGCGCGCTCGCCGACGCGGGCGCCGAGACCTCGGTGCAATCGGTGCACAACGTGCTCGGCGACCTCGCCGCCGCGGGGCTCGTTCGGCGCTTCGAGCCGGCCCGCTCTGCGGCGCGCTACGAGCGCCGCATCGGCGACAACCACCACCACGCCGTGTGCTCGAGCTGCGGGCGCGTCGACGATGTCGACTGCATCGTCGGCGAGGCGCCCTGCATGCACGCGGATGCGCCTCCCGGCTTCACGGTCGCGGCGGCCGAGGTGACGTTCGTCGGCGTGTGCGCCGACTGCGCGCGCGCTGCCTGACCGCCACCGCTGCACCCGGGCACCGTCGCCCATCCCCGCACGGCCAGCTGCGCCGTGCCCACAGATCCATGACACGAAGAGGAAGAGGAAGCATGACGACTCCCACCACGAACAGCGTCGGCACCCCGATCGCGAGCGACGCGCACTCGCAGAGCGTCGGCCCCGACGGCGCGATCGCGCTGACCGACCACTACCTGGTCGAGAAGCTCGCGCACTTCAACCGCGAGCGCGTGCCGGAGCGGGTGGTGCACGCCAAGGGCGGCGGCGCCTACGGTCGCTTCGTCACGACGCACGACGTCTCGCGGTACACGCGAGCGGCGCTCTTCCAGCCGGGTGTCGAGACCGAGATGCTCGCCCGCTTCTCCACCGTGGCCGGCGAGCAGGGCAGCCCCGACACGTGGCGCGACCCGCGCGGCTTCTCGCTGAAGTTCTACACGAGCGAGGGCAACTACGACCTCGTCGGCAACAACACGCCCGTCTTCTTCATCCGCGACGGCATCAAGTTCCCCGACTTCATCCACTCGCAGAAGCGACTCCCGGGCTCGAACCTGCGCGACAACGACATGCAGTGGGACTTCTGGAGCCTGTCGCCCGAGTCGGCGCACCAGGTGACCTGGCTCATGGGAGACCGCGGCCTGCCGAAGACGTGGCGCAACATGGACGGCTTCGGCTCGCACACGTACCAGTGGATCAATGCCGCGGGTGAGCGCTTCTGGGTGAAGTACCACTTCAAGACGAACCAGGGCAACGACTTCCTGACCCAGGACGAGGCCGACCTGCTCGCGGGCAGCGACGCCGACCACCACATCCGCGACCTGTACGCGGCGATCGAGGACGGCGACCACCCCTCGTGGACGCTGTCGGTGCAGGTCATGCCCTACGAGGACGCGGCGACCTACCGCTTCAACCCGTTCGACCTGACGAAGGTGTGGCCGCACGGCGACTACCCGCTCATCGAGGTCGGCCAGATGACGCTCGACCGCAACCCCGAGAACTACTTCGCCGAGATCGAGCAGGCGGCCTTCAGCCCCGCGCACTTCGTGCCGGGCATCGCGGCGAGCCCCGACAAGATGCTGCAGGCGCGCATCTTCAGCTACGCCGACGCGCAGCGGTACCGCATCGGCGCGAACCACGCGGAGCTGCCCGTCAACCGCGCCAGGGCGGCGGAGGTCAGCTCCTACGACAAGGACGGCCAGCTGCGCCAGACCTTCCGCTCGCCGAGCACGCCCGTGTACGCGCCGAACTCGTTCGGCGGACCGGCGGCCGATCCGGCCGCGGCCGGCGACGACCGGGGCTGGGAGAGCGACGGCGAGCTCGTGCGCTCCGCGGTCACCCTGCACCCCGAGGACGACGACTTCGGTCAGGCCGGCACGCTCGTGCGCGAGGTGCTGAGCGACCCGGAGCGCGAGCGCCTGGTGGGCAACATCGTCGGTCACGTCAGCAAGACCCGCGTGCCCGAGATCCGCGCGCGGGCCATCCAGTACTGGAAGAACGTCGACGCAGGGCTCGGCGCGCGCGTCGAGGCAGGCCTCACGCCCATCACCGAGGTGCGCACGGCGCTCGCGGGCGACCGCGTCCCCGCCTCCGTCGCGACGACGTGATCGGCGCGCCGCGCTCCGACTGACGGATGCGTGCACGACGCGGCCCGCGCTGGTTCCCACCGGCGCGGGCCGCGTCAGTGCTGCGCGCCGAAGGCCTCAGGGGCGCAGCAGCACCTTGACGGCTCGACGCTCGTCCATCGCCCGATAGGCCTCGGCGGCATCGTCGAGCGGCAGCTCGAGGTCGAAGACGGCGGATGCGTCGAGCTCGCCCGCGAGCACGGCCGGCACGAGCTCCGGCAGGTAGCGCGCGACCGGTGCCATGCCCCCGCGCAGCCCGATGTTGTTGCGGAACGCGACGCGCCACGGCACCTGGGCGCCGTGCGGCACTCCGACGTAGCCGACGGTCGCGCCGGGACGCGCGACCTGGAACGCCGTCGTCATCGACTCCTCGGTGCCGACGCACTCGAGCACCGCATCCGCCCCGACGCCTCCGGTGAGCTCGCGCACGACCTCGACGGCGTCCTCGCCGCGCTCCGGCACGAGGTCCGTCGCGCCGAAGGCGGTGGCGATGCGCTGCCGCTCGGGGTTGCGCGAGAGGGCGATGATGCGCTCGGCGCCGAGCCGGCGGGCCGAGAGCACGCCGCACAGCCCGACCGCGCCGTCGCCGACGACGACCGCGGTCGTGCCGTGCTCGACGCCCGCCGAGACCGCCGCGTGGAAGCCCGTCGGCAACACGTCGCTCAGCGCGAGCACGGCCGCGTGGCGATCGGGCGAGGGCGCCTCGTCGAGCACGAAGCACGTCGCGTCGGCGTTCGTCACCCGCGTGAGCTCCGCCTGCCCGCTCGCGGTCATCGCGAGCTCGACGCAGCCCTGCGTCTGCCCGGCGAGACAGTGCACGCAGCGGCCGCAGCAGTGGTTGAAGGGCACGACGACGAAGTCGCCGACGCGCACGCGCTCGACGCCCGCCCCGACCGCCTCGACGACCCCGATGGCCTCGTGGCCCACGGTCCGCGGCTCCGCGACCTCGTTGATGCCGCGGTACGACCACAGGTCCGAGCCGCACACGCAGCCGGCGACCACGCGCACGATCGCGTCGGTCGGCTGCTCGAGGGTCGGGTCGGCCCAGGACTCGACGCGGATGTCACCGGGGGCGTGGAGGATCGTCGCTCGCATGCGTCCAGCCTGCCACGACGCGACTGACCGCCTCAGGGCAAGCGGTCGACGAGCTCGCTCGCGACGCCCGTGTACGTGCTCGGGGTGAGCCGTCGCAGCCGCTCCTTCGCCGCATCCGAGATGTCGAGCCCGTCGACGAAGGCGACGAGCTGCTGCTGCCCGACGCGCTGGCCCCGGGTGAGCTCCTTCAGCTGCGCGTAGGGGTCGTCGATCGACGAGCTGCCCGCGAGCACCTCGGCGCGGATGACCGTCTGGATCGCCTCGGCGAGCACCTCCCAGTTGCCCTCGAGCGCCGCGTCGAGCGCCGCATCCGACACCGCGATCTCCGAGAGCCCGCGCCGCAGGTTGTCGAGCGCGAGCAGCGCGTGCCCGAGCGCGACGCCGATGTTGCGCTGCGTCGACGAGTCGGTGAGGTCGCGCTGCAGGCGGCTCGTGACGAGCGTCGCCGACAGCGACTCGAGCAGCGCCGACGCGATCTCGAGGTTGGCCTCCGCGTTCTCGAAGCGGATGGGGTTGATCTTGTGCGGCATCGTCGACGAGCCCGTCGCGCCCTCGACCGGGATCTGCGTGAAGGTGCCGAGCATGATGTAGGTCCACACGTCGGTCGCGAGGTTGTGGAGGATGCGGCCGGCGTGCGAGACGGCACCGAAGAGCTCGGCCTGCCAGTCGTGCGACTCGATCTGGGTCGTGAGCGGGTTCCAGGTCAGGCCCAGGTGCTCGACGAACGCGGATGCGGTGGCCGGCCAGTCCGCGCCCGGCTCGGCGACGACGTGGGCCGAGAAGGTGCCCGTCGCGCCGGAGAACTTGCCGAGCACCTCGACCTGCTCGATGCGCGCCGCCTGCCGCTCGAGCCGCCACGCGACGACCGCGAGCTCCTTGCCGAGCGTCGTCGGCGTGGCCGGCTGGCCGTGGGTGAGCGAGAGCATCGAGCGCTCGCGCTGCTCGAGCGCGAGCTCCCGGAGGCGGTCGATGACGGCGCGGAAGGCGGGCATCCACACCTCGTGCACGGCGGCGCGGATCGTGAGCGCGTAGGACAGGTTGTTGATGTCCTCGCTCGTGCACGCGATGTGCACGGCCTCGGAGAGCCGCTCGAGGCCCTGCTGCCGCAGCCGGTCGCGCACGAGGTACTCCACGGCCTTCACGTCGTGGCGGGTCACGGCCTCCTTCTCGGCGAGCCAGTCGATCTCCGCCTGCCCGAAGCCCGCGGCCCACGCGCGCAGCGCCTCGGCGTCGGCCGCCTCGACGGGCGCGGCGCCGAAGAGGCGGTGCTCGGCCACCCACAGCAGCCACTCCACCTCGACGTGCACGCGGGCGCGGTTGAGGCCCGCCTCCGAGAGGTGCTCCGCGAGCCCCGACGTCTGCCGCTGGTAGCGGCCGTCGAGGGGGGAGAGGGGCTGGATGGGCAGCGGCATGGGACTCCTTCAGGGGCGCATGGCGGGCTGGATCTGGCGGAACAGCCTGCCGACGGCGGTCTCGATCTGGCGGAGGACGGTGCCGAAGAAGGCGTCCTCCGAGTAGTAGGGGTCGGGCACGTCCTGCCCGGTGGCGTCGGGGTCGAAGGAGAGCAGCAGGCGGATCTTCGACAGCTGCTCGTCGCCCCGCGCGAGCGAGCGGAGCGCCCGCTCCTGCCCGCGGTCGAAGGCGATGACGAGGTCGAAGTCCTCGAGCCAGCGCGACTGGAACTGCTTCGCGCGGTGCGCGCCGCCCTCGTAGCCGGCTTCGGTGAGCACCGCGAGCGTGCGCGGGTCGGCGATCTCGCCCACGTGGTAGTCGCTGATGCCGGCGCTCGCGATGTGCAGCCGGTCGGCGACGCCGTGCCGCTTCGCGAGCTGCTCGAAGACGATCGCGGCCATCGGGGAGCGGCAGATGTTGCCCGTGCACACGAAGCAGACGCGGAAGCGCGTCGCATCGGCGAGCTCCCGGTCGATGGTCACGGCCCCATTCTGGCAAACCCCGGGCCGCGCCGAGCCCGGGTCTCGATCGGATCTCTCCACAGCGGCCCGCCGTCACCGCCACAGCGACCGCGGCGGCATGCCAGGGTGCGTGCTCGGGAGGCGGAGATGAGCATGACGGATGCGGCTGCGGCCGAGCGCGCGAAGGCCGTCGCGCAGGCGCAGTCGGTCGAGACCGCGGTGCTGCGCGCCGCAAGGCTGCTCGACGAGGCGGCCGGGGTCGTGCTGCTGCGCGGCCAGGAGGGCTGGCTCGGCCCCGCGAGGGATGCGTTCGACGCCCGAGGGCTCCGCCTGCACGACCGGCTGGCGGCGGAGGAGCACGGCCTGCGGCTGCTGGCGCTCGCCATCGAGGGCTCGCTGTGAGGGCCGGATCGTGACCGACGAGGGGTGGGACGGCGGTGGCGGCTTCTTCGGCGGAGCCGCCTTCGGCCGCGCGGGCGGCGGCGGCTCGATCGGCGGCGCGACGTTCGGCTTCGGCGCGAAGGCGGGCGCGATGGCCTGGGACGGCACCGTGACGGGCATCGCGTGCGCGCGGCTGCGGGACGCGGCGTGGCTGGCGCGTCGAGCGGTGCTCACCCTGCGGGGAGCGCCCGCGCTGTCGCTCGTGGCGGCACCCGGGATCGATGTCGCGGGCCTCACCGCGTGCTCCGCCGAGCTCGATGCGCGCATCGCCTCCGGCACCGCGCTCGTCGCCGAGCTCGACCGGCTGCACGACGACACGATGCTCGCCGGCCGCGCGTACGAGCTCGCCTCCGACGCGGTGCTCGGGCTCGTCGAGGAGGTCGCGGGCACCGCGGCGCACGCGCTCGGCGCCGCGACGCCGGCGCTCCTCATCGCCGGGGCGGGCATCCTCGCGCCGTGGTCGTCGCTGCTGCTGCTCGGCGCCGGCGCGACGCTGGCCGTCGGGCTCGTCGTCGTGCCGCTCGCCGCACGGCTCGCGGCCACGCATCCGCACCACGTCGACGCCGTCGTCGCCCATGCCCGTGCCGCGGGGGTGCCGCTCGACCGCTTCCTGGCGCAGGCCGCCGGCTTCTGGGACCGCGCGGGCGAGGCGCTGCTCGCGACGCCGGGCTTCGTGCCGGCGCTCGCGATCGCCGTCGAGTCGACCGACGAGGCGCTCGCGGGACTGCTGCGCATCCCGGAGCCGATGGCCGCGCAGCTCGAGGCGACGATCGGGCAGGACGAGCTCCTCACGGCGCTCGCCGCGGGCGTGGGGCTCGGCGTGCGGGCCGGCGCTGGGCTGCGGCCCGTGCGCGCGGCGGCCGTCCGTCCCGCGCAGCTGCGACCGCGCCCCGTGACGGCGCCGGGGGAGGCGATGCGCGTCATCCTCGCGCAGGACGACCAGGTCGCCATCCACGAGCACCGCATGCCCGACGGCAGCCGGCGGTTCCAGGTGTTCGTGCGCGGCACCGAGTCCTGGGCGCCCGACCCGTCGACGGGTCTCGACGGGCTCGCGAACCTCGAGAACGCCGGGTCGACGCCCGAGGCGCTGCTCGGCTCGGATGCGGCGCTCGCCGAGGCGATGGACGCGGCGGGCATCGGCGACGACGACCCGGTCGACCTCTTCGCGTACTCGCAGGGCGCCGCGGCCGCGGCCAACGTGGCCGCGAGCGGACGGTTCCGGGTCGACACGGCGATGCTCGTGGGCGGCCCGGTCGCGGGCACGGCGCTGCCGCCCGACGTCGCGGTGCTCTCCGTCGCGCACGCGGGCGACCCGACGGCCGCGCTCGACGGGATCGGCGACGGCGACGGGCCGACGACCGTGACGCTCGAGAGCGCGGGCGGTCACGGCACGGGCATCGCGGCCCGCCACTCGGGGCAGGAGTACGCCGAGTCGCTGTCGCGCGCTGCGACGGACGACGTCATGGTCGCGAGCTACGCGGCGCGGCTGCGCGAGGCGACGGCGGGCGCGACCGGGGTCGCGGGGTGGGGCGTGGAGCTGCGGCGGTGATGTGGGGTCTCGATACGCGCGGCCTGCGGCCGTGCTACTCGACCTTGAGCGCTCTGGACGCAACGCCGCTCCGCGGCATTGCGTCCTCCGCGCTCAACGCTCCCGGGGACGCTCCTTGCCGAAGATCGGGCGCGTCACGATCGTGATGAGCCAGGTGAGGAAGGCGATGCAGACGGCGGCGAGCATGCCCCACCAGAACGACTCGACCCGGATGCCGTAGCCGACGAGCTCCGAGATCCAGTGGACGATCATGAGCAGGAAGGCGTTCACGAAGAGCGCGACGATGCCGAGCGTCAGGATGTAGAGCGGGAAGGCGACGATGCGGATGACGTTGCCGATCGTCGCGTTCACGATCGCGAAGACGAGCGCGACCCCGAGCGTCGTGAGCGCGATCTGCCACCAGGCATCGCCGATGGACACGATGCCGACGCCCGGGACGAAGAGGGTCACGAGCCAGATCGCCAGGGCGGTGAAGATGACGCGGAGCAGGAAGCGCATGCCGTGATCCTCCCACCCATATCCCCACGGTGGCCATGGAGCCCAATAGCCTGAACCGGTGACTGTGCGACTTCGAAGCGAGATCGCGGCCGTGCCGCCGTACCAGCAGGGACGACCCGCGCCCGAGGGGGGCTTCAAGCTCTCGAGCAACGAGAACCCCTTCCCGCCGCTGCCTGCGGTGGTCGAGGCGGTGCAGCGCGAGGCGCTGCGCGTCAACCGCTACCCGGCGCCCGGCGCACCCGCGCTCAAGGCGGCGCTCGCGACCGAGCTCGACGTCGACGCCGCGCGCATCCTCATCGGCGACGGCTCCGCCTCGCTGCTGCAGCAGCTCATCCACGCCGTCGCAGGCCCCGGCGACGAGGTGATCTACGCCTGGCGGTCGTTCGACGCGTACCCGCTGTTCGTCCGCACCGGCGGCGCGACGCCTGTCGAGGTCCCGGTCGACGCGGACCACGCGCACGACCTCGATGCGATGGCCGATGCCATCACCGAGCGCACCCGCGCGGTCATCGTCTGCAGCCCCAACAACCCCACCGGCACCGTCGTCGACGGGCCCGCGCTCGACGCGTTCCTCACCCGCGTGCCGGCGGATGTGCTCGTCATGCTCGACGAGGCGTACATCGAGTTCGTGCGCGAGCCCACGGTCGACGGGATCGCCCTCCAGCGCGCGCACGACAACGTCGTCGTGCTGCGCACCTTCTCGAAGGCGCACGGCCTCGCGGCGCTGCGCGTCGGCTTCGCGGTCGGCGATCCGGGCGTGCTGCGCGGCGCCGACCTGACGGGCGTGCCGCTGTCCCAGACGGCGCTCGCCTCCTCCGCCGCCATCGCGGCGCTCGCCCACCGCGACGAGACCTACGCGCGCATCGACGTGCTCGTCGCCCAGCGCGATGCGCTGTGGCAGCGGCTCGTCGACGCTGGCGTGCCGGTGCCCAAGCCGTACGGCAACTTCGTGTGGGTCCCCTCCCGCCCCGGGCAGGAGGACGCCATCCACGACATCCTCTTCGCCCACCGCATCGTCGCCAAGGTCTTCGCCGACGGCGTGCGCATCTCGGTGGGCGAGCCCGAGGCCGACGACCACATCGTCGCGGCCGCCATCGAGATCCAGGCGCTGCAGTGACCCGACCGGATGCCCCGACCGAGCCCATCCGGCTGCTGGGCGCCGACGGCTCGCTCGTGGAGTCCGACGCGAACGCCGAGTGGCGCGAGCTCGCGTCGCAGCTCGAGACGAGCGACCGGCTCGCGATGCACGGCGAGATGCTGCGCACGCGCCGCTTCGACATCGAGGCCGGCCACCTGCAGCGGCAGGGCAAGCTCGGGCTCTGGGTGCCGTCGATCGGGCAGGAGGGTGCGCAGGTGGGCGCGGCATGGGCGTCCCGCGACCAGGACACGCTCTTCCCCTCCTACCGCGAGCACCTGCTGGCGCTGCACCGCGGCGTCGACATGCTGCAGATCATCGACATCTTCCGCGGTGCGGTGCACGGCGGCTGGGATCCGCTCGAGACGCGCGGCATGCGCATCTACTCGCTCGTGATCGCCACCCACGCGCTGCACGCGACCGGCTACGCCATGGGCATCCGCTTCGACGGCAAGTGCGGCACGGGGGATGCGTCGACCGACGAGGCCGTCATGGCGTTCTACGGCGACGGCGCAGCGAGCCAGGGCGACGCGAGCGAGGGGCTCGTGTTCGCCGCGAGCTACGAGGCGCCGGTCGTCTTCTTCGTGCAGAACAACAAGTGGGCCATCTCGGTGCCGTCGACGCGGCAGAGCCGGTTCCCGCTGCACGAGCGCGCGCGCGGCTTCGGGCTCGACGCCGCGTGGGTCGACGGCAACGACCCGCTCGCCTCCTTCGCGGTGACGCGGCGGATGCTCGACGCGGCGCGGCAGGGACGCCCCGGCTACGTCGAGGCCGACACCTACCGGATGGGTGCGCACACCACGAGCGACGACCCCACCCGCTACCGCCCCTCCGACGAGGAGGAGGCGTGGCGGCGGCGCGACCCGATCGCGCGGCTCGCCGCCCACCTGCGCGAGCTCGGCGTCGACGACGCGACCCTCGCCGAGCAGGAGCGCGAGGCGGCAGAGCTCGCCGCCGACATGCGCCGTCGCACGCTCGCCGCAGGCGTTGCCGCGAGCGACGACATCTTCGACCACGTGTACAGCGAGCCGCACCCGCTCATGCTCGAGCAGAAGCGCGCGCTCGCCGACTTCGAGTCCGGCTTCGGAGGCGAGGCATGACCCAGATCGAACCACGGCAGGAGGCGCCGGCGCAGACCGGGCCCACCCGACCGACGCAGCCCGCGGCATCCGTCACGATGCCCATCGCGAAGGCGCTGAACTCGGCGCTGCGCGAGGCGATGCGCGCCGACGAGAAGGTGCTGCTCATGGGCGAGGACATCGGTCCGCTCGGTGGCGTGTTCCGCATCACCGACGGGCTGCACGCCGAGTTCGGCGGCGACCGGGTGCTCGACACCCCGCTCGCCGAGGCGGGCATCATCGGCACCGCGATCGGCCTGGCGATGCGCGGCTACCGGCCGGTGATCGAGATCCAGTTCGACGGCTTCGTCTACCCCGGCTTCGACCAGATCGTCTCGCAGCTCGCGAAGATGACCGCTCGGCACCGCGGCCGGCTGTCGATGCCGGTCGTCATCCGCATCCCCTACGGCGGCCACATCGGCGCCGTCGAGCACCATCAGGAGAGCCCGGAGGCGTACTTCGCGCACACCGCGGGCCTCCGGGTCGTGAGCCCGTCGACCGCGAACGACGCCCACTGGATGCTGCGGCAGGCGATCGAGAGCGACGATCCGGTGATCTTCCTCGAGCCGAAGTCGAAGTACTGGTCGAAGGGCGAGGTGCTCGCCGCGCCCACCGCCGACCTGCACCGTGCCGTCGTCGCGAAGCCCGGCAGCGACGTGACGCTCGTCGGCCACGGGGCCATGGTGCACGTGCTGCTGCAGGCGGCCCAGATCGCCGAACGCGAGGGCACCTCCTGCGAGGTCGTCGACCTGCGCTCGCTGTCGCCGATCGACTGGGCGCCGCTCGTCGAGTCGGCGCAGCGCACCGGGCGCGTGATCGTCGCGCAGGAGGCGCCGGGCCACGTGTCGGTCGGCTCCGAGGTCGCCGCGACCATCGCCGAGCGCGCCTTCTACTCGCTCGAGGCGCCGGTGCTGCGGGTGTCGGGCTTCGACACGCCCTTCCCGCCCGCGCAGCTCGAGGACATCTACCTGCCCGACGCCGACCGCGTGCTCGACGCGGTCGACCGCTCGCTGGCGTACTGACGCCCACCTACCGAAGGACGATCCATGCAGGAGTTCAGGCTGCCCGACCCGGGCGAGGGCCTCACCGAGGCCGAGATCGTCACGTGGCGCGTCCAGCCGGGCGACACCGTGCACGTCAACGACGTGCTGCTCGAGGTGGAGACCGCGAAGTCGCTCGTCGAGCTGCCGAGCCCCTTCGACGGCACCGTCGAGGCGCTGCTCGTCGAGGAGGGGCAGACCGTCGAGGTCGGCACGCCCATCATCCGCGTCTCCGGCGGCGATCGTCAGGCGGTCGAGACGACCCTCGACACGCAGCAGACCGTCGATCGCGACGAGGACGGCGGTGCCGTGCTCGTCGGCTACGGCGTCCGCGGCGGAGCGGAGACCCGTCGTCGCAAGCCCCACACCGTGCGCGATGTGCCGGCGCCCGCTCGCGGGAGCGGCGGCCGGCCGAACCCGCCCGCCTCCGTGCCCGCCGCATCCGCGTCCCCGGTGATCGCGAAGCCCCCGATCCGCAAGCTCGCGAAGGACCTCGGCGTCGACCTGTCGCTCGTGACCGGCACCGGCCTCGCCGGCGAGGTGACGCGCGACGACGTCGTGCAGTCGGCGCAGCAGGCGAGCGTCTTCCGCAACCTCGAGACGCCCGAGTGGTCGGGCGGCCGCGAGGAGCGCATCCCGGTCAAGGGCGTGCGCAAGGTGATCGCGCAGGGCATGGTCGACTCCGCGTTCACGGCACCCCACGTCTCGGTCTTCACCGACGTGGATGCGACGCGCACGATGGAGTTCGTCCAGCGGCTCAAGGCATCCACCGACTTCGCCGACGTCAAGGTCTCGCCGCTGCTCATCATGGCGAAGGCCATCCTGTGGGCGATCCGCAGGTCACCGCAGGTGAACTCGACGTTCACGGGCGACGAGCTCGTCGTGCACCACTACGTCAACCTCGGCATCGCCGCCGCGACGCCGCGCGGGCTGCTCGTGCCGAACGTCAAGGACGCGCAGAGCATGTCGCTGCTCGAGCTCGCGAGGGCGCTGCAGCAGCTGACCACGACGGCTCGCGAGGGCAGGACGCAGCCCGGCGACATGCAGCACGGCACGTTCACGATCACGAACATCGGCGTCTTCGGCATGGACACCGGCACGCCGATCCTGAACCCGGGCGAGACGGGCATCATCGCGCTCGGCACGATCCGGCAGAAGCCGTGGGTCGTCGACGGCGAGGTGCGCCCGCGCTGGGTCACGACGGTGGGCGGCTCGTTCGACCACCGCGCGATCGACGGCGACGTGATCAGCCGCTTCGTGGCGGATGTCGCGTCGATCCTCGAGGAGCCGGCGCTGCTGCTCGACTAGGGTCACCGCTCCGATCAGGCAGTCGTCTCGACACGCGCGCCTTCGGCGTGCTACTCGACGAGCGAGGTCAGCGCCACCAGTCGTCGTCCGGCGCCACCGGCATCCGCCGCTTGTGCTCGGTGCGGTCGTAGCGATCGGTGAGGGCGGCCACCGTCTCGGCGGGCACCTCCTCGCCCTGCAGGAACGCGTCGATCTCCTCGTACCGCAGCCCGAGCTCCGCCTCGTCGGCCTGCCCGGGCTTGCCGTCGAGCAGGTCGGCGGTCGGCTCCTTCTGCCACAGCCGCTCCGGTGCCTCGAGCAGCCGCAGCAGCTCCTTGCCCTGGCCCTTCGTCAGCCCGGACAGCGGGAGCACGTCCGCGCCGCCGTCGCCGAACTTCGTGTAGAAGCCGGTCACCGCCTCGGCGGCGTGGTCGGTGCCGAGCACGAGCAGGCCGAGCTGGCCGCCGATCGCGTACTGCGCGATCATCCGCGCCCGGGCCTTGACGTTGCCCTTGTGGTAGTCGCTCACCTCGCCGACGCCCGCCTCGATCGACGCCTCGAGGGCGTCGACGCCGGGCTTCACGTCGACGACGACCTCGCGGTCTGCCCGGATGAAGTCGAGGGCGAGCTGCGCGTCGTCCTCGTCGTGCTGCACGCCGTAGGGGAGCCGCACCGCGACGAAGGAGGCATCGGCGCCCGCCTCGCGACGGCGCTCGACGGCGAGCTGCGCGAGCCGGCCCGCGAGGGTCGAGTCCTGGCCGCCCGAGATCCCGAGCACGTAGCCCTTGGCCCCCGTCGCGGCGAGGTAGTCGACGAGGAACCCGACGCGGCGCTCGAGCTCGGCGGCCGGGTCGATCGAGGGCTGGGCGCCGAGAGCGGCGATGATGTCGGACTGCGATGTGCCGGTGGAGCGATCCATGGCCGGAAGCCTAGCCCCGCTCGGTCTGAGGCGCGGTGCGAGCCTCCGAAATTGACAATCGTTCTCAACAAGTCGTAGCGTTGATCCGCACGGCAGGGCGCCGCGCTGGACAGGGACCTCATGCACACGCTCACCGCAGTCGGCGCGATCGGCGCCATGGCACTGGTGCTCACCGGATGCGCCGGTGCGGCGTCGGGCTCGGACGGCGGCGCCGACGACGGCCTGGAGATCGTCGCGACGACGACGCAGCTCGCCGACATCACGCGCGGGATCGTCGGCGACGCCGCCGCCGTGACGAGCCTGCTCGAGCCGGGCAGCTCCGCGCACGCCTTCGACCCGGGCCCCGCCGCGCTCGCCGCGCTCGCGAGCGCCGACCTGCTCGTCGTGAGCGGCGCCGGTCTCGAGACGTGGCTCGACAGCACCGTCGAGGCTGCGGGCTTCGCCGGCACGGTGGTCGACACCTCCGAGGGGATCGAGCTCATCGCCGCGGAGGACGACCCGCACGAGGGTCACGATCACGGCGACGCGCACGAGGGGGAGACCGCAGAGGAGCACGCCGAGCACGCGGACGAGGAGCACGCGGAGGAGGGCCACGAGGGCCACGATCACGGCGCCTTCGACCCGCACGTCTGGACGGACCCCGCCAACGCGATCGTGCAGGGCGAGGCCGTGCGCGACGCCGTGGCCGCCGCCGACCCGGACGCCGACATCGACGCATCCGCCGCCGCCTACCTCGAGCGGCTCGCGACGCTCGAGACGTGGATGCGCGACTCGATCGAGCAGGTGCCGGTCGAGGAGCGCCTCGTCATCACGACGCACGACACGTTCGGCTACATGGAGCGCGCGTTCGACGTGCAGGTCGTGGGCACGGTGCTGCCGAGCCTCGACGACAGCGCCGACGCGAGTGCGGCCCACATCGACGAGCTCGTCGCCGACATCCGCGAGAGCGGCGCGCCGGTCGTCTTCAGCGAGAACGCGATCGACCCGCAGCTCGCCGCGACCATCGCCCGCGAGGCCGGGGTCGAGCTGCGCCAGGGCGAGGACGCGCTGGCCGCGGATGCGCTCGGCGTCGAGGGCTCCGAGACCGGCACCTACATCGGCTCGCAGATCCACAACACGACCGCGCTCGTGACCGCATGGGGTGGGGAGCCGCTGCCGGTGCCAGAATCGCTCTCGTGACCCCAGCCAGCAGCGCCCCCGTCGTCGAGATCGCCGACGCCGCCTTCGGGTACGGGGGCGCACCGGTGCTCACCGACGTCAGCTTCGAGGTGCGTGCCGGCGAGGCGGTCGCGCTCATCGGCCCCAACGGGGCGGGGAAGTCGACGCTGCTCGCCGGGCTGCTGGGGCTCGCCGAGCACGACGCCCGCGTCTTCCGCGTGCCGAGCGGGCGCGGCGAGATCGGCGCCCTGCCGCAGTCGAGCGAGATCGACCCGGCCTTCCCGGTCACGCTCGAGCAGGTCGTGTCGATGGGCCGCACGCCGCGCCTCGGGCTGCGCTGGCCCGGCGGTCGCGACCGTCGCATCGTCGCCGAGGCGCTCGAGACCGTCGGCCTCGCCGAGCTCCGCCGCACGCGGTTCGGCGACCTCTCGGGCGGCCAGCGGCAGCGCGGCCTGCTCGCGCGGGCGCTCGCGAGCGAGCCGCAGCTGCTGCTGCTCGACGAGCCGTTCAACGGGCTCGACCAGGGCTCCCGCGAGGCGCTGCTCGAGACCATCGGCGCGCTCAAGGCGCGCGGCGTCGCGCTCCTCATCACCACGCACGACCTCGACCTCGCCCGCGCGGTGTGCGACCGCACGCTGCTCGTCAACCAGCGCCAGATCGCCTTCGACGAGACCGGTTGCGTGCTCACGCTCGAGCGCGTCGAGGCCGCGTTCGCATCGCACGTGATGGAGATCGACGGCCACACGCTCGCGACGACCGAGCACCACGAGGCCGAGCACGCGGGCCGCCACCCGAACCGGCTGCAGGCGGACGAAGCCGGTCGAGACCGGCTCGACGCCCGATGACGCCGCTCGGTGCGGCGCTGCTCGACCCCTTCACGCCGTTCGCCGTGCCGTTCCTGGCGCGGCCGCTGCTGCTGCTCATCGCGCTCGCCGTCGCTGCGGGCACCGTCGGCGTGCTCGTCCACCTGCGGCGGCTCGAGTTCTCGGCCGACGGGCTCACGCACGCGGTCTTCCCGGGGCTCGCGATCGGCGCGGCGCTCGGTGGCGCGGCCGGGCTGCTGCCCGGCGCGATCGGGGCCGCGCTCGTCGCCGCGGTCGTGCTCGCGCTCATCGCCAAGCGGGGGCAGCCTCGCGACACCGCCGTGGCGATCGTGCTCACGACCTTCTTCTCGCTCGGCGTCGTGCTCGTCTCCGCCTCGCAGGGCGTCGCCGGCAGCCTCTCCGACTTCTTCTTCGGCCGCCTGCTCACGATCACCTGGAGCGGTCTCTGGGTCGCGATCGCGCTCATCGCCATCGGTGTGGCGCTCGTCGTCGCGACCGCCGGGCAGCAGCTCTTCTCGGCGTTCGACGCGGCCGGCGCGCGCCGCGCCGGGCTACCGGTGCTCGCGCTCGAGATGGTCGGCACGGTCGCGGTCGCGCTCGTGGTGGTGGCCGCATCCGCGTCGGTGGGCACGCTGCTCGCGCTCGCCGTCATCATCGTGCCCGCCGCCGCGGCGCGCGCCGTGACCCGCACCCTGCGCGCGGCGGTCGTGGTCGCGATCGCCTTCGGTGCGCTCACCGGCTGGCTCGGGCTGTGGCTCGTCGTGCAGCTCGCAGAGCTCGGCGTCAACGCGGCGCCCGGGGCCACGGTCGCGCTCACGATGATCGCCGGCTACGTGCTCGCGCTCGGCATCGGCGCAGTGCGCGGGCGCGCGGGGCGGGTCGCCTCCCGACCCGTGCCCGTCAGCGCCTCCGCCGCCACCCCCGTGGGCGGGCGCTGATGCCCTGGTTCGACTTCTTCGGCCTCGCCATGCTCGAGGTCGTGCTCGCGGGGGCGCTCGCGGGCATCGTCGGCGTGCTCGTGGTGCTGCGCGAGCGCGCGTTCTTCACGATGTCGCTCACGCACGCGACCTTCCCGGGCGCGGTCGCCGCCGCGATGCTCGGCGTCTCGGTGCCGCTCGGGGCGGCGGTCGCCGCCGTCGCGCTCATCGCCGTCGCGGTCGGCATCGGGCGCATCCGCTCGCAGGGTCCGGCAGTCGCATCCGGCGTCATGCTCACCGCGGGCTTCGCGCTCGGCGCGCTGCTGCAGTCGCTCGCGCCGCTCGCGATCGACGTCGAGTCGTTCCTCGTCGGCCAGGTGCTCGCCGTCACCGGCGCCGACATCGCGCTCACGGCGGTGCTGCTCGTCGTCGCCGTCGCGGTGTGGGCCGTCGCCGGGCAGCACCTCATCTTCTCGAGCGCCGACGAGGCCGGCTATCGCCGCGCCGGGCTCACGCCCTGGGTGCCGGAGGCCGTCTCGCTCACGCTCATCGCGGCCACCGTCGTCGCGATCATGCCCGTCGTGGGCGCGATCCTCGGCGTCGCGCTCATCGTCGCGCCGGCCGCGGCCGCGCGGCTCGTCGTGCGCGACTGGCGCTGGATGCTCGTGCTCGCACCGCTGATCGGCATCGCGTCGGGCGTGGTGGGGCTGCTCGCGTCGCGCTGGCTCGACATCGCCGCGGGCGGCACGATCGCGCTCGTCGCCGCGCTGCTGTACGCGGCGGCGTGGGTCGTCGGCCGACCGCGCGAGCGCCGCCCGGCCCGGCGCCCGCGGGTCCGTGGGACGATCGGAGCGGAGACACCATGACGCACGCCGACCCGACCACCCACGACACCGAGCTCACGCAGCCCGAGCCCGGCCCGCGCCGCACCACGAAGCAGCGCGAGGCCGTGCGCGAGGCGCTCGAGGCGAGCGCCGAGTTCGTCTCGGCCCAGGCGCTGCACCAGTCGATGCGCCAGGCGGGATCGACCGTGGGGCTCGCGACCGTCTACCGGGCGCTCGCGGCGCTCGCGGAGGACGGCGAGGCGGATGCGCTGCAGTCGGGCGGCGAGGCGCTCTACCGCGCGTGCACCCCCTCGCACCACCACCACCTCATCTGCCGCCGCTGCGGACGCACGGTCGAGCTCGAGGCGGCCGCGGTCGAGCGGTGGGCGGGCCAGGTGGCGGCGGCGCACGGATTCATCGAGCCGGAGCACGTCGTCGACATCTTCGGGCTCTGCGCCGTGTGCGCGGCCCAGCGCTGACCGCTGACAGGGCGCAGCGCCACCGTCGCGCGACGGGCGCGGATGCTGTGAGACTGACCCCGTGAGCAACCAGTCGAGCGCCTACGGCGCGCAGCAGCCCCCGAGCGTCCCCGCCGACACGCAGCGGCGCGCGCCGCAGCAGCAGCCCGGCCAGTCGAGCCAGCCGGGTCAGCCCGGCGGCGCGCAGTCCGCGCCCCGGCGCATCCTGGGCATCCAGCCCGTGCTCTTCATCGGCATCTGCCTGCTGGCGATCGTCACGATCATCACGGTCGTGCTCATCTTCGTCGGCGACTTCGAGAGCCAGGCGTCGCGCGTGGTCTGGACCGTCGTCGTGTTCCTCGCGTTCACGGCGCTGCTCGCGCTCGACCTCGTGCTCGCCCGCCGCTCCGCGACGCCGCTCATCATCGGCGTGGCCGCCAACGTCTACCTGCTCGCCGTGCTCATGATCTCCATCTGGATGAACGGCACCGGCGGCGGCGACCGCGAGCCCTGGGAGGACGACTTCCTGTTCGCCGAGCTGCTGGGCATCGTGCTGCTGACGATCCTCGTCGTGCGCGCCGCCGCCGCGGGAGCGTGGGGGCTCATCCGGCTCGGCAGCCGCGGCCGCGCATCGATGGCGCGCGTCATCGGCATGATCGCCGCGGTGCTGCTCGGCCTGGTCGGCGTGCTCCTGACGCTGCACTTCGCGATCGACGCCTTCGGCATCGAGGTCGGCGAGGGGTACTGGCGCGCGACGGTCGCCGCGATCGTGGTGACCGCGCTCGCCGCGTCGATCACGGTGCTCCTCTACTGGAACCGCCGCAACATCGACTGGCAGGAGGCGGAGGCGCGCGGCGAGCACGTGCAGCCTGCGGTCGCGCCAGGGCAGCCGAGGACAGAGCAGCCGAGGACGGGGCAGTCGTGGCCCGCGCAGCAGGTCACGCAGTGGCCGGCGCAGCCGCAGCCGACCGCGGCGCCGCCGCAGCAGGTCGCGCCGCAGCCGATGGCGCCCCAGATGGCGCCGCCGCCGGCCGGTCTGCTGCCGTGGCCGACGTACGCCGACGGCACGCCGCTGCCCATGGGTCCCGACGGCCAGCCGGTGTTCCCGCCCAGCCGCTGAACCGCATCCGAGGTCGGCATTGCCGCGCACCTGCCCGATGGCGTAGGATTGCTCGTTGGTGCGGCCTCGGCCGCATCGCGCACGTGCCTCCCACCCCGCGAGGATCGGGTCCAGCGTGCGCAGGCAAGTGATCTTGGGTGGGCCTCGGCCCACGGTAACCACATGGAGGCACCGATGGCAGCCGTATGCCAGGTGACCGGAGCCGTTCCCGGCTTCGGGCACAACATCTCGCACTCGCACAGGCGCACGAAGCGACGCTTCGACCCGAACGTGCAGCGCAAGACCTATTTCGTCCCGTCGCTCAAGCGCAACGTGACGCTCAACGTCTCGGCCAAGGGCATGAAGGTCATCGATGCCCGTGGCATCGAGGCCGTCGTCCGTGACATGCAGTCCCGAGGGGTGAAGCTCTGATGGCGAAGAAGTCCCAGGACGTCCGTCCGATCATCAAGCTCCGCTCCACCGCGGGCACCGGCTACACCTACGTGACGAAGAAGAACCGTCGCAACAACCCCGACCGACTTGTGCTGAAGAAGTACGACCCCATCGTGCGTCAGCACGTCGAGTTCCGAGAGGAGCGGTAATGGCCAAGAAGAGCATGATCGCCAAGAACGAGCAGCGGAAGATCATCGTCGCCCGCTACGCCGACGAGCGCGCCGCGCTCAAGAAGGCGCTCGTCGACCCCAAGAGCACCGATGAGGAGCGCGAGGCCGCTCGCATCGGGCTGCAGAAGCTGCCCCGCAACGCCTCGCCGGTCCGCGTGCGCAAGCGCGACGCGATCGACGGCCGCCCCCGTGGCCACGTCGGCGCGTTCGGCATCTCGCGCGTGCGCTTCCGCGACATGGCGCACCGTGGCGAGCTGCCCGGCGTGACCAAGTCGAGCTGGTAAGCACCTGATCGCACGAAGCCCCCGACCGCGAGGTCGGGGGCTTCGTCGTCGCCGGGCGGGTGCGGCTGAGCCTTCGCCGCTACACGCGCCGGATCGTCGCGTCGGCCGGCGTGACGGTCAGCCACCGCCAGCCGTACGGATCCAGCTCGATCTCGAGCCGGCCCTCCACCGTCATCGTCGACCCGGCGAACCGGTCGAAGAGGGTGACCGGGCCGTCCTCCGAGGCGAGCTCGAGCTTGACCGCGGCACGCTCGTCGCCCAGGTTGTGCAGCGCGAGCATCGTCCAGTCGCTGCCGCGGCACACGTGCGCGAGCACGGAGCGCTGCCGCACGCCGATCACCTCGAGCCCCGACCACGCCAGCTCGGGGTTGCCGCGGTAGAGGTCGGTGAGGGTCTGGATGTGCCGCCACAGCGACGTCGGATCGCGCTTCTGGTCGGCGACGTTGACGCGCTGCGGGCCGAAGTCCCCGTCGGGCATGGGCCGTGACCAGCGGCCCTGCGGGGCTGTGGAGAACCCGCCGCTCGCATCCGGCTCCCACTGCATGGGCGTGCGAACGGCGTACCGGCCCTCCACCTCGAGCTCCTCGCCCATGCCGATCTCCTCGCCGTAGAAGAGCACCGGGCAGCCGGGGAGCGAGAACATGAGGGTGTACACGAGCCGCACGGCGCGGTCGTCGCCGAGCATCGTCGGCAGCCGGCGCCGGATGCCGCGGCCGTAGAGCCGCATCCCCTCGTCCGGTGCGAACGCCTCGAAGACCTCCTCGAGCTCGTCCGGGGCGAGCTTGTCGAGGGTGAGCTCGTCGTGGTTGCGCACGAAGTTCGCCCACTGGCTCGCGGGCGGCAGCTCCGGCCGGTCGCGGAGCGCCTTCGCGAGCGGCGCCGCGTCCTTCCGCGCGAGCGAGAGGAAGAGCTGCTGCATCGAGACGAAGTCGAACTGCAGGTGCAGGCCGTTCGCGTCGCCCTCCGCCTCGAACCACTCGAGCTGCTGCTCGTGCGGCAGGTTGACCTCACCGAGCAGCATCGCGTCGCCGTTGCGGCGCGAGACGAAGCGCTGGATCGCGCGCAGGTGGTCCGCGCCCTGGTAGTCGGGAGCGGCGCCGGTCGTCTCCGTGCCGTGCGCCGGCGCGCTGCTGAACAGGAAGGGCACGGCGTCGACACGGAACCCCGAGACGCCCAGCTCGAGCCACAGCCCGAGGTTGCGCTCGATCTGCTCCTGCACGGGCGGATGCGCGATGTTGAGATCGGGCTGGTGCGCGCGGAAGTGGTGCAGGTACCACTGGCCGGTGCGGGGATCCTCGGTCCAGGTGGAGTCCTCCTCGCCCGGGAAGACGGGCGCGTCCGGCTGCGGCGGCGGCGCATCCCGCCAGACGTACCAGTCGCGGTGCGGAGAGCTGCGCGACGAGCGCGCGGAGCGGAACCACGGGTGGTCGGCCGAGGTGTGGTTCATGACGAAGTCGACGATCACGCGCATGCCGTGGGCGCGCGCCACCCGGATGACCTCGACGAGGTCGCCGAGCGTGCCCAGCCGCGGGTCGACGCCGAAGAAGTCGGTGATGTCGTAGCCGTCATCGCGGTCGGCGGTCGGGAAGAACGGCATGAGCCAGAGGCACGTGACGCCCAGGTCGGCGAGGGTGTGGATGCGCGAGACGAGCCCCTGCAGGTCGCCCACCCCGTCGCCGTCCGAGTCCTGGTACATCTGCACGTCGAGGCAGTACAGCACCGTGTTGCGCCACCAGCTGTCGGCCGCCTCGATCGGGCGAGGGCTCATCGCGCGACCTCGATCCCCGGCAGCACGTGCTCGCCGAAGGTGTCGATGAAGGCCGACTGCTCCTGGCCCACGTGGTGCAGGTAGATGTCGTCGACGACCTCGAGGATCTCGGCGATGCGGCCGCGGTGCGCGCCGAGGTCGCTCGAGACGGTGACCGCCTTGCGGATCTGCTCCTCCGTGACGTCGACCGTGCGCCGGTCGAAGTCGTCGGGGAACGCGAGGTCCCACGCCTCCGGCGGCGAGAGGGTGCCCGCGCGCCACTGCTCGCGAGCGATGCGCAGCGCCTCCGACTCGTCGGGCGCCCACGACAGGTGCAGCTGCGCCGCGACCGGTCCGCGGCCGCCCGCGTCGCGGTAGGCGGCGACGACGTCGCGCAGGGCCGCGATGTCGCCGGCGACGGTGATGAACCCATCCGCCCACTGCGCGTGCCGGGCGGCGGACTCGGGCGTGACGGATGCGCCGATGAGCGGCGGCGGGGTGGCCGGCAGCGACCAGACGCGGGCGCGGTCGACGGTGAACGTGCCCTCGTGCGAGACCTCCTCGCCCGCCAGCAGCCGGCGGATGACGTCGACCGACTCGACGAGGCGGCGCTCGCGCGTGGGCTTGTCGGGCCACGGATCGCCGGTGACGTGCTCGTTCATGTTCTCGCCCGAGCCGAGCGCCGCCCAGAAGCGGCCGGGGAACATCTCGCCGAGCGTCGCGATCGCCTGCGCCGTGATCACGGGGTGGTAGCGCTGCCCCGTCGCGTGCACGACGCCGAAGCGCAGCGGCGTCGAGGCGAGCGCGGCACCGAGCCACGACAGCGCGAAGCCGCTGTGGCCCTGCGCGTCGAGCCAGGGGGCGAGGTGGTCGGAGCACATCGCGGCCTGGAAGCCGGCCTCGTGCGCGTGGATCACGTCGCGCAGGAGGGTGCTGGGCGGGATCTGCTCGTGCGAGCAGTGGAAGCCGATGACAGACATGCGATCCACGCAAGCGCGGATGCGCCGGGCCGTCAAGCGCGGTGACTCCCAGCCAGGTGTGCCATGCCCCGCTCATCCATCATGGGATCGGCTCACACGACGGCGGATGCGCTCAGTCGCGTCGCCGACGGCAGCTCGCCCGCGTGCAGCGCGCGCCAGGCGGCGCCCAGGCGGGCCATCGCCTCGGCGGTGAGCTCCGGCTCCCACGTGATCGGGATGCGCGCGAACCGGTCGAGCACGCCCGACGCCGAGAAGCGCGGCCCCGGCGGCAGCAGCAGCCCGCGGTCGCGCGCGCCGAGCGACAGCGCGGTCGACCACGGCCCGCCGAGGTCGATCCAGGCGGCGAGCCCTCCCGGCATCGGCGGCATCGCGATGCCCGGCAGGTGCGCGGCGAGCCCGGCCGAGACCGCCGCGCGGCCCTCGCGCAGGCGCTCGGTGGTGCGCGCGAGCAGCGCGTCCATGTCGTCGAGCAGCTCGATCGCGATGCACTGCTCGAGCAGCGGCGTGCCGAGGTCGATCGACGGCCGCGCGCCCAGCAGCGCCCCGACCTGCTCGGGGGCGGCGCGGATCCAGCCGATCCGCAGCCCGCCCCACGCGATCTTCGACATCGAGCCGATGAGGATGGCGGGCCCGTGCGCGGCGAACGGTCGGGGCGTCCAGCCGCGGTCGATGTCGAGCTCCGCGCACGTCTCGTCGACGACGAGCAGCGTGCCGGTGGCGCGCGCGACCGCAGCGAGCCGAGCGCGCTCGAGCTCGGGCATCGTGGCGCCGGTCGGGTTGTGGAAGTCGGCGATGAGGTACGCGAGGGCGGGACGCTGCGCCCGCAGCGTCTCGACGAGGTGGCCCGCGTCCCAGCCCGCATCCGGCGTCACCGGGGTCGGCACGAGCCGGTGCCCGGTGCGCCGCAGCGCATCCATCGCGTGCGGGAAGCTCGGCTGCTCGACGACCGCCGCGCGACCGCGCTCCCCGAAGGCCGCGAGCACGACGGTGAGCGCGTGCATCGCGCCGCTCGTCACCATGATCTGCTCGGGCTCGGTGGGCAGGCCGCGCGCGGTGTAGCGCTCGGCGATGCGCGCCCGCAGCTCGGGCAGGCCGTCGAGCGAGTAGCCGGGGGTGCCGAGCAGCCCGGCGAGCCGGTCGAGCGCGCGCACGGTCGCGGCGTGCAGGCCCGGCGCCGAGCCGACCGACGCGATCGTGAGGTCGATGACGTCGTCGCCCGCTGCGGCCGGTCGCTGGATGCGCCGGGCCGGCAGCGCCGCGCGCGTGCCCGAGCCGTGGGTGCGGACGACGTAGCCGCCCGCCTCGAGCAGCTCGTAGGCCCGGGCGATCGTGGCGCGGGAGCGGCCGAGCTCGGCGGCGAGCGCCCGCTCGCTCGGCAGCCGCTCGCCGACGGTGATCCGCCCGTCGAGCAGCAGCATGCGGATGCGGTCGGCGAGCGACCGCGCGACCGCCGTCGTCGCGCGCCACTGGCCGAGCTGGGTGCCGAGCCGGGATGCCATGCGTCCATCCTGCCCGACAGTGGACTGCGCACCACGAGCCACTTGCGGGGGAGTGGCCCGCGCTCGCGGCATGCCGGATGCGGTGGAATGGTGCAGTGACGACAGCACCACGCAGCACCCCACCTGCGGCCACGCCGCCGGCGACGAGCGCTCGCGCGCCCCGCATCGGCCGGATGCTGCTGCCCATCGGCTCGCTCGGCGCGGCGGACACGACCGGGCGCGTCGTGCAGCTGCTCGTGGGCCTGTTCCTCTACGGCATCGCGCTCGCGATGCTGATCCGCGCCGACCTCGGCGTCGGCCCCTGGGACGTGCTCTCGCTCGGCATCGCGACGCACCTGCCGATGAGCTACGGCATGGCGACGATCGTCGTGTCGGGGCTCGTGCTGCTCGTCTGGATCCCGCTGCGCCAGCGGCCCGGCATCGGCACGCTGCTGAACGCCACGCTCGTCGGGCCCAGCGCCGACCTCGGCCTGCTGCTCATCCCGCAGGCGGATGCGCTCTGGGCGCAGGCGCTCCTGCTCGCCGGCAGCATGGTGCTGCTCGCGCTCGCGACGGGCGTCTACATCGCCGCGCAGCTCGGGCCGGGACCGCGCGACGGCCTCATGACCGGGCTCGTCGGCGTCACCGGCTGGCCCGTGTGGATCGTGCGCACCCTCATCGAGGGCACCGCGCTGCTGATCGGCTGGCTGCTGGGCGGTCCGGTCGGGGTCGGCACCGTCATCTTCGCCTTCGGCATCGGGCCGCTCATCGGGCTCTTCCTGCCGTTCTTCGCGCGCCGTCGCGAGGCCAGGGTCGCTCGCCTGCTCGACCGCTGAGCGGCCGCGCTGGAGACCGCCTCGGGCCCCGATCCGTTCGCGAACCGCGGAAAACCGCGGAAACTGCGGCGTGTCGCCCACCTTCTGCCGCGTGATCCTGGGCCGCGGGGCTACGTTCGGGGTTGGTCGGAGCCCCATCGGGCACCGACGGATGCCCGCCCCAGGCGGGACGGACATGCCACCATCAGGAGGACATCATGGCTGAGACCATCAACAAGACGACCCTCGCTTCGAAGATCGCAGCGACGACCGACCTCTCGCAGGCCAAGGTCACGGCAGTGCTCGACGCGCTGTTCGACGAGGTCTCGACGGCCGTCGCCGCTGGCGACAAGGTCTCGATCCCCGGCTTCTTCAGCGCCGAGCGCACCGAGACCGCCGCGCGCACGGGCCGCAACCCGCAGACGGGTGACGAGATCCAGATCGCCGCGGGCCACCGCGTCAAGCTGACGGCCGGCTCGAAGCTCAAGGCCGCCGTCAAGTAGTTCCCACCACCGCAGCACCAGGAGGGGCTCCGCCGCGAGGCGGGGCCCCTCCTGTCTGCCGCGTAGGGTGTGCCCATGCGCGAGCAGGAGACAGCTCGGTCGAGGGGCGTGGAGGCCGCAGAGCTCCTCGCGGCCCGGCTCGACCGCCCCATGGGCCTGCTCGGCGTGCTGTTCCTGTTCGTGGTGCTCGGTCAGCTGCTCGTCACGGAGCCGGGCTGGACCCGCATCCTCGCGATCACCGGCTGGGTGCTCTGGGCGGTCTTCGTCGCCGAGTTCGTGCTCCGCGCGTACGTCGCCGGCTTCAGCGCGACGTTCTGGCGCCGGAACTGGTGGCAGCTCGTCTTCCTGCTCGTCCCGTTCCTCCGGTTCGTGCGCGTGCTGCAGTCGCTCCGCGTGCTGCGCGTGGCGAGGGTGGCGCGCGTCGGCGGCATCGTCTCCGCCGGCGTCCGCGGCTCCCGGTCCGCAGGACGACTGCTGTCGAGCCGCATCGGGTGGCTCGCGTGCGTGACGGCGGTCGTCATCCTGGCCGCCGGGCAGCTGCTGTACGCGCTGGAGTCGCACTCGGACTTCACGACCGCGCTCTACGAGGCCGCGATGGCGACGGTGACGGGCGCCGGGATCACCGCGACCGACCCGTTCGCGAAGGTCGTGCAGCTCGTGCTCGCGATCTACTCGGTGGGCGTCTTCGCGGCGCTCGCCGGGTCGCTCGGCGCCTACTTCCTGCGGTCGGAGGCGCCGCCGGCAGCGGTGGTCGTGGACGAGCGGCCGGACAGCGCTGACGCCTAGGAGCGGCGACTACCCTGGATGGGTGCAGCGCATCCGTCTCCTCGCGCCGGCGCTCGCGATCCTCGCGGGCCTGGCGACGACCTGGGCGGCGCTCGAGTTCGGCGGCGGCGCGGCCGCCCCCGCGCTGCAGGACCCGGGCGCGGCGGTCCGCTACGGCGTCCCGATGGCGTCGATGCTGCGCAACGTCGCGATCGCGGCCGCCTTCGGCGGCATCGTGCTCGCCTGCTTCGCGCTCGTGCCCCGCAGCCGGGACTGGCACCGCACGCTCGACCTCGCCGCCGCATCCGCCGGCGTCGCGACCGTCGCGCACGGCTTCATCGCGTTCGGCTCGTTCCGGCAGGTGGTCTCGAACCCGGTCACCGCGACGAACGACTTCGGCGAGCTGCTCCAGTTCTTCTTCGTCGAGGTCGAGACGGGCAGGCTCCTGCTCGGCACGCTGCTCTCGCTCGCGCTGCTGACGGTGCTGCTGCTCGTCGCCCGCAGCCCCGTCGCGGCCGGCTTCACGGTGGCGCTCTGGGCCGTGCCGTTCTGGCTGATCGCCTCCGGCGGCCACGCGGGCGGCACCGCGAACCACACGATCGCCGTCTCGTCGCTGCTGCTGCACCTGCTGTTCGTCTCGATCTGGCTCGGCGGGCTCCTCCACGTCGGCCTGCTCGCCCGCGCTCGCGACGCCGACGGGCACGGCGCATCCGGCGGCGCATCCGCCCGGGATGCCGCCTTCGGCGACGTGCTGCTGCGCTACTCGTCGCTCGCGCTCGCGAGCTTCCTGGTGGTCGCGTTCACCGGGATCGTCTCCGCCTGGGTGCGCATGGAGGGCGACTGGTTCAGCGAGTACGGCCTGCTCGCGCTCGCGAAGGCCGCGCTGCTCGTCGTGCTCGGCGTCTTCGGCGCGTGGCAGCGGATGCGCGTGCTGCGCCCTGCGAGGACCGTCGACGCCCTTCGGCAGGCTCAGGCGCCGCGCGTGACCGGTCGCGCGATCGCGTTCCTCCTCGCCCTCGAGCTGACGGTCATGGGCGTCACCGCCGGCGTCGCAGCCGGCCTCGCGCGCACGCCGACACCGGTCCCCGAGACCCCGCCGGGCGCGGAGGCGACGCCCGCCGAGATCCTCACCGGCCGGCCGCTGCCGGCGCCGTTCGAGCCGGCGAGGCTCGTCGACCAGTGGGCGCTCGACCCGCTCTGGACCGTGGTCCTGGCGATGTTCGCGTTCTTCTACGTCGCCGGCGTCGTGCGGCTCGCGCGTCGCGGCGACGCGTGGCCGATCGGGCGCACGATCTCGTGGCTCGCGGGCATCGCGCTGTTCTGGTGGTGCACGAGCGGGGCGCTCAACCTCTACCAGGAGTTCCAGTTCTCGCACCACATGCTCGTGCACATGCTGCTCGGCATGGCGGTGCCGGTGCTGCTCGTGCCGGGCGCCCCGATCACGCTGGCGATGCGCGTGATCCGCAAGCGTCGCGACGGCTCGCGCGGTGGCCGCGAGTGGCTGCTCGCGATCGTGCACTCGAAGTACATGGAGGTGCTCAGCTCGCCGCTCGTCGCGGCCGGGCTGTTCGTCTCGAGCCTGTGGATCTTCTACTACACGCCGCTCTTCGAGTGGTCGATGACCGATCACCTCGGCCACGTGTGGATGGTCGTCCACTTCGTCGGCTCCGGCTACCTGTTCGTGCAGGCCATCGTCGGCATCGACCCCGGCCCGGTGCGGCCGCCGTACGCGCTGCGGCTCGTGCTGCTGCTCGGCGCGATGGTGTTCCACGCGTTCTTCGGGCTCACGCTCATGACGGGCGACGCGCTGCTGCTCGCCGACTGGTTCGGCGCGATGGGCAACGGCGTCGACGCGCTCGAGGATCAGCGGGTCGGCGGCGGCATCGCCTGGTCGATCGGCGAGATCCCCACGGTGATCCTCGCGATGGTCACGGTGGTGCTGTGGTGGCGCAGCGACAAGCGCGAGCAGGTGCGCACCGACCGCGCCGCGATGCGCGACGGCGACGCCGAGCTGCACGCCTACAACGACATGCTCGAACGGATGGGGAAGCGATGAACGACGCACGTGACCGGATGCGCGACGCGGCCGAGCACGCCGAGCAGCGCCTGCCGGAGGAGCTCGCCGCCCTGGCCGCAGGCAGGGCGCTGCGGCTGCGGATCGTGCGGCACGCCGAGACGGAGCACAACACCAACCACCTCATGCAGGGCTGGTCGGACTCGCCGATCACGGAGCGCGGTCGCGACCAGATCGTGGCGGTCGCCGAGCGGCTGTCCACCGAGCGCTTCGACCTCGCCTTCTCCTCCGACCTGCAGCGCACCCGAACGACGGCCGAGGGCATCCTCGCCCGCCTCGACCCGCAGCCGCCGATCGAGTACGACGAGGTGCTGCGCGAGTGGAACTTCGGCAGCCACGAGGAGCGCCCGGCTGCCGACGTCTGGCGCGAGGTGATCGTCGAGCACGGCTTCGAGATCGACCGCGAGCTGAGCGCGCTGCGCTCGATCGGCGAGCAGGTCGGCTGGCGCGGGCTCTTCGACACGATCGCGCAGCTCGACACGAGCGGGCAGGCCGAGCAGGCGGCCGGCACGGTGCTGCGCGCCGACGCGGCGCTGGAGCGCATCGTGCGCGCCGCATCCGCCGTGCCGGGCGACGGCGAGGTGCAGGTGCTCGTCGTCTCGCACGGCGGGTTCATCACGTCGCTGCTGCGCCAGCTCGTGCCCGAGCTCACGCCCGACGTGATCCTGCCGAACTGCTCGGTCACCACCGTCTCGCTGCCGGCGCGCACGCTCGTCTGGCAGCTCGACGGCCTCGGCGAGACGGCGTTCGAGCCCGACCTGCGAGGCTGAGCGCATGACGGCGATCCCCGAGCGCTACCGCTACCTCACCGACCAGCCGCTGTTCGCGCACCTCGCGACGGTGCGGCCCGACGGCTCCGTGCAGTCGAACCCGATGTGGTTCGAGCTGATCGGCGACGAGGTGCACTTCACGCACACCCGCACGCGGCAGAAGTTCCACAACCTGCAGGCGAACCCGACGATGAGCCTCTCGATCGTCGACCCGGAGAGCCCGCACCTGTACGTCGAGATCCGCGGGCACCTCGCCGGCGTGGTCGACGACCCGACGGGCGCCTTCTACGTGCGGCTGCAGAACCGGTACGGCAACCCGTCCGAGCAGGCGCCGCCCGACGCGCCGGATCGCGTCATCCTGCGCATGGCGATCGACAAGGCGACCGGCCGGGTCTGAGCGCACCGCCTCTCGCTCGCCCGACCGGGGCTGAGAGCAAGCCGCGTCGCGAACGTAACGCGCAGGCCGTCACGGCGAAACGGCATCCCGAGAGAGTCATGGCAGAGCCCAGCGCCGAACCGGTGCGGGCCACCCCGACTCCCGGAGGCAGGGCATGTCGTACGTGAAGCCAGCCGATCTCGTCGTCCGCATGATCGATGCGGGTCAGGCGAAGGTCCTCATGTCCACCCGAGACACCCTGATCCGGGCGTTCATGGCCGGGGCGATCCTCGCGCTCGCCGCGGCGTTCGCGGTGACGGTCTCGACCCGCACCGAGAACCCGCTGCTCGGCGCCATCCTCTTCCCCGTGGGCTTCTGCCTGCTGTACCTGTTGGGCTTCGACCTGCTCACGGGCGTCTTCACGCTTGTGCCGCTCGCCTGGCTCGACAAGCGCGCAGGGGTGACGTTCGGCGGCATGATGCGCAACTGGGGCCTCGTCTTCGTCGGCAACCTCGCCGGTGCGGTCGTCGTCGCGCTGCTCATGGCCATCTACTTCACGCAGGGCTTCACCCAGCCGCCGGACGCGGTGGGCGAGGCGATCGGCCACATCGGCGAGGGCCGCACGCTCGGCTACGCCGAGCACGGCGCGGGCGGCATGCTCACGCTGTTCGTGCGGGCGGTGCTCTGCAACTGGATGGTCTCGACGGGCGTCGCCGCGGCGATGATGTCGGACTCCGTCACCGGCAAGGTGATCGGCATGTGGATGCCGATCATGCTCTTCTTCTACATGGGCTTCGAGCACTCGATCGTGAACATGTACCTGTTCCCCTCGGGCCTCATGATGGGCGGCGCGTTCACGCTCGGCGACTACCTCATCTGGAACGAGATCCCGACGCTGCTCGGCAACATCGTCGGCGGCCTGAGCTTCGTGGGACTCACGATGTACGCGACCCACGGGCGCACGGCCCCGCTCCGCACGCCGGCGCACGGCGTGCGCCTGCCGAAGCCGGACGTGGACGCGATCATCCGGTGATGCGCGACCGCGATGACGTCGCCGAGCCCCCGCGGCTCGGCGGCGTCTCGCCGCGTCGGCGCCGCACGGGCCATCATTGGTGCACGTGCGAGCGGGGATGGTGGTGACGCGGATGGCCGAGACCGCGGGACTGCGCCAGGTGATGGCGGGCTGCACCGTGCTCGTCACCGCCGACCGACGGGCGGGCGAGCTGGCCGCGGCGCTCGAGCGCCGCGGCGCGACCGTGCGGCATGCGCCCGCCCTCAGCATCATCCCGAACGCCGACGAGCCGGCGCTGCTCGCGGCCACGCGCTCGCTGCTGCGCACGCCGCCCGATGTGCTCGTCGTCACGACCGGCGTCGGCTTCCGCGCCTGGGTGGAGGCGGCCGACGCGCAGGGCCTCGCCGACGAGCTGCTGCCGGTGCTCGGGAGGGCGCGCATCGTCGCGCGCGGCCCGAAGGCACGGGGCGCGATCCAGGCGGCCGGCCTGCAGGCCGATTGGGTCGCGGAGTCGGAGACCTCCGCCGAGGTCGCCGAGGTGCTGCTCGGCGAGGGCGTGGTCGGGCTGCACATCGCGGTGCAGATGCATGGCGCGGGCGCGGACGGCCTCGAGGCGGCGCTCGCGGCGGCGGGCGCGCGGGTGACGGAGCTCGTGGTCTACCGCTGGGGTCCCGCGCCCGACCCGGAGCTGGTGCGCGCCTCGGCCAGGTCGGCCGCTGCCGGCGAGATCGACGCCGTCGTCTTCACGTCGGCGCCGAGCGCCGAAGCATGGCTCGCGACCGTCGACGCGGAGGGCGTCGCGGATGCGGTCGCGGCGCGATGCCGCGACGGTCACCTCGTGCTCGCGGTGGTCGGCCCGGTCACCGCGAAGCCCCTGCTCCGTCGCGGGCTCGAGCCGCTCATGCCGGAGCGGGGGCGCCTCGGAGCGCTCGTCCGCGCCCTCGTCACGCACTACGAGCAGGCCGAGTCGGTGGCGCTCGCCACCGTCGCCGGTCCGCTCCTCGTGCGCGCGCGGGTGGCCGTGCTCGATGGACGGGTGCTCGCGATCTCGCCCTCGGGGCTCGCGGTGCTCCGACTGCTGGCGCGCGCGGCGGGATCCGTCGTGACGCGCGAGGAGGTGCTCACGGCACTGCCCGGCGACTCGACCGAGTCGCACGCCGTCGAGGTGGCGATCGCGCGGCTGCGCGAGGCGCTCGGACGTCGGGATCTCGTGCGCACGGTCGTCAAGCGCGGCTACCGGCTCGTGCTCGACCACGAGGCAGCGCCGTCGGCCTAGCCGCACGGCGCGACCGCGACCGCAGTCTCGGCCGGTCCTCACAGCGGCCTCGACGGCGCTGTGACGGCGAGGTCGCAGGATCGTAACGGGGGCGGACGCCCGACGAAACGCCCGCCGCCTAGCGTCGGAACCATGATGGACGAGACGCAGGACCGGCCGCAGCGCGTGCTCGTGGTGGGCGCCGGCATGGTGGCCCACCGGTTCGTCGAGCGCCTCCGCGCGGAGGATCGTGGCAACGCGTTCGTGATCACCGTGGTCGGCGACGAGCCTTGGCGCCCCTACGACCGCGTGGCCCTCACCTCGTACTTCGCGGGCACGCCGGCCGCTGGCCTCGAGCTCGGCCGGCCGCTGCTGTGGTCCGACCCGCGCGTGCGGCTCGTGCTGGGCGACGCTGTCGCCTCCGTCGATCTCGCCGCCCGGACCGCGGTGCTGGCGTCCGGTGCCGTCCACGAGTGGGACCAGCTCGTCTTCGCGACCGGTGCCGCTGCGGCCGTACCGCCCATCCCCGGCACTGACCTGCCCGGCGTCTTCGTCTATCGGTCCATCGACGACGTCGTCGCGATCGAGCGCGAGGTCGAGGCGCTGCTGGCCGCCGCCCGGCCGGGCGAGCGCCCCCGCGCCCTCGTGCTCGGCGGCGGGCTGCTGGGCCTCGAGGCGGCGGGAGCACTGCGAGACCTCGGCGCCGCCGCGACGATCGCGCAGTCCTCCGGCCATCTGCTCTCCGCGCAGCTCGACGCGGGCGGCGGCGAGGCGACGCGGCAGCTCCTCTCGCGGGGGAGCGTCGCGGTGCGCACCGGCTCGCGCGCTGCCGCGCTGCTCGAGTCCGACGCCGGCAGGGTGGGCACCGTCGCGTTCCCCGACGGGGGCACGCTCGACGCCGACCTCGTGGTGGTCGCCGCGGGCATCCGGCCGCGCGACGAGGTCGCCGCGCTCGCCGGCGTCGAGCTCGGGCCTCGCGGTGGCATCCGAATCGACGAAGCCTGCCGCACGAACGTCGACGGGGTGTGGGCGATCGGCGACGTCGCCACCGTCGACGGGCAGATCTGGGGCCTCATCGCACCGGGCAACGAGCAGGCGGACGTCGTCGCCGACCGCCTGCTGGGCGGTGCGCGCGCGCTCGGGCCGGTCGACGCATCCGCGAAGCTGAAGCTCGCCGGTGTCGAGGTGGCCAGCTTCGGCGACGCCTTCGGGCACGCCGACGGGGCAGTCGAGGTCGTCTATGCCGACCCGACCGCGGGCGTCTACAAGAAGCTCGTCATGTCGGACGACGGCCAGACGCTGCTCGGCGGCATGCTCGTCGGCGACGCGAGCGCCTACTCGGGACTGCGCCCGCTCGTCGGCCGCGCGCTCGGCGCCGATCCCGCCGCCTACCTGCTGCCGAGCGACGGCGCGCCCATCGCCGGCGACGGGTTGCCCGACGACGCGATCGTGTGCTCCTGCAACGGCGTGACCGTCGGCGGACTGCGTGACGCCGTGCACGTCGACGGCTGCGCCACGTTCGGCGAGGCGAAGGCCTGCACCGGTGCGGGCGCCGCGTGCGGCTCCTGCGTGCCGCTCGCGACGAAGCTCGTGAACGCCGAGCTCGCGAAGACCGGCGTCGAGGTGAGCCGGGCGATGTGCGAGCACTTCGCCCTCTCCCGACGGGAGCTGCTCGACGCCGTGCGCGTGTCGGGCGCCGCCACGTTCAGCGACATCCTCGACCGGCACGGCGCGGGCGGCCGCGGCTGCGACATCTGCCGTCCGGCGATCGCCTCGATCCTCGCGTTCCTCGGCACCGGTCACGTGCTCGACGGCGACCGAGGCGCGCTGCAGGACACGAACGACCACGTCATGGCGAACATGCAGAAGGACGGCACCTACTCCGTCGTGCCGCGGATGCCAGCGGGCGAGGTCACGCCCGACGGGCTCATCGCGGTCGGCTCGATCGCGAAGGAGTTCGGGCTCTACACGAAGATCACCGGCGGCCAGCGGATCGACATGTTCGGCGCTCGCATCGAGCAGCTGCCCACCATCTGGGCCAAGCTCATCGACGCCGGCTTCGAGTCGGGCCAGGCCTACGGGAAGGCGCTGCGCAACGTGAAGTCGTGCGTGGGCTCGACCTGGTGCCGCTACGGCGTGCAGGACGCGGTGGGCATGGCGGTGCTGCTGGAGCTGCGCTTCCGCGGGCTCCGCTCGCCGCACAAGCTGAAGTTCGGGGTCTCCGGATGCGCGCGCGAGTGCGCGGAGGCGCGCGGCAAGGACGTCGGCATCATCGCCACCGAGCAGGGCTGGAACATGTACGTCGGCGGCAACGGCGGATTCACGCCCCGCCATGCGGAGCTGCTCGCCGAGGACCTCGACGACGAGGCGCTCGTGCGCGCCATCGACCGCTACATCGTCTACTACATCCGCACCGCCGACCGACTGCAGCGCACGGCCCGCTGGATCGAGGAGCTCGAGGGCGGCATCGACAGCCTCCGCGCGGTCATCTTCGACGACGCGCTCGGCATCTGCGACGAGCTCGACGCCACCATGCGGCGGCACGTCGACACCTACCGCGACGAGTGGAAGGAGACGCTCGAGGACCCCGAGAAGCTGCAGCGCTTCGTCTCGTTCGTCAATGCCCCCGACGCCCCCGACTCGGACCTCGCCTACGTGCCCGAGCGCGGGCAGCACCGACCTGCCACCCCTGAGGAGCGCGCCAGCGGCGCGGTGCTCGCCACGAGCGGACTGGAGATCCACGCATGACCCTCATCGCCGACCCACCCGTCCGAGCCCTTCCCACGCCCCCGGCGTCCTGGTGGCGCATCTGCGCGCTCGACGCCCTGCGCTCCGAGCGCGGCGTCGCCGCGATCGTGCGCGGCCAGCAGGTGGCCGTCTTCCGGCTGCACGACGGCACGGTCCGCGCCGTGCAGCAGGCCGACCCGTACGCCGCCGGCGCCAACGTCATGAGCCGTGGCCTCGTCGGCACCCGCGCGGGTCGCCCGAGCGTCGCTTCGCCCATGTTCAAGCACGTGTTCGACCTCGAGACGGGGGAGTGCCTCGACGCGAAGGGCGGGCCGGCGCTCGCGCTCCGCGCCTATCCGGTGCGGATCGTCGACGGCGTCGTGGAGGTGGCCGGATGAGCCTCGTCGCGCTCGACCTGCAGGGCAGGCTCGTGGTCATGGCCGGCGGCGGCACGGTGGGCGCGCGCCGTGCCCGCGCGTACGCCGACGACGGCGCCGACGTGCTCGTCGTCGCGCCCGCCCTGTGCGACGACCTGGCCGCGCTCGTCGCGCAGGACCTCGTGCGCCACCGCGCCGAGCGCATCCGACCCTCGGACCTCGACGGCGCATGGCTCGCGCACACCGCGACCGGCGACCCCGACGTCGACCTGCAGGTCGTAGCGTGGGCCGAGCAGCGACGCCTCTGGTGCATCAACGCCGGCAGCGGGTCGGAGGGCAGCGCGCGCACCGTCGCGACGGCCCGTGCCGGCGAGCTGCGCATCGGCGTCTCGTCGTCCGGGGGCGCCGACCCGCGGCGCGCCGGACAGGTCGCGCGGGCCCTTGCCGACGTCGTGCACGCGGGCGGCATCGACCTCCGCCGCCGCCGCGCGGGCGGCGAGGGGCGCGTCGTGCTCGTCGGCGGCGGTCCCGGCGACCCCGAGCTGCTCACCGTGCGCGGCCGCCGCGCGATCGCCGAGGCCGACGTCGTGGTGGTCGACCGGCTCGGCGCCCGCGGGGTGCTCGACGACCTCGCCGATGGCGTCGAGGTCATCGAGGTCGGCAAGCGGCCGGGTCACCATCCGGTGCCGCAGGACGAGATCAACCGGATCCTGGTCGACCGTGCGCGGGCGGGCTCCGTCGTGGTGCGGCTCAAGGGCGGCGACCCCTACGTCTTCGGCCGCGGCGGGGAGGAGCACATCGCCTGCGCGACGGCCGGGGTGCGCGTCGAGACGGTGCCCGGCATCTCCAGCGCGATCGCCGTGCCCGCCGCAGCCGGGATCCCCGTCACGCACCGAGGCGTCGCCCGCGCCTTCACCGTCGTCACGGGGCACGAGGCGCTCGCCACGTCGGTGCTCGAGCAGATGCGCTCGGGCGATGCCACCGTGGTCATGCTCATGGGCGTCGCGATGCTCGAGCGGATCGCCGCCGCGGCGCTCGCGCTGGGGGTCGACCCGGGGCTGCCGGTCGCGATCGTCGAGGAGGGCACGACGGCACGGCAGCGGACCGTGCGCGGACCGCTCGCGAGCATCGCACGCGTCGCGCAGGACGTGGGCGTCGCCTCGCCCGCCGTGATCGTCATCGGCGAGGTGGCGCGCTTCGGGCTGCTGGGCCCGCAGGTCGAGGCGTCGGCGGCGGTCGGGGCGCGCGCATGATGCCCGCGCTCATCGGCTGCTCGCACGGCACCGCCGATCCGGCCGGCAGGGCCACGATCCGAGCGCTGCTCGAGCTGACCGCCGACCGCCTCCCGGGCGTCGACGTCGTCGAGGCGTTCGTCGACGTGCAGGAGCCGGCGCTTCCCGACGTGGTCGAGTCGCTCGGACCGCGGCCGGCGGTGATCGTGCCGCTGCTGCTGTCGACCGGCTTCCACGTCGAGATCGACGTCCGCCGCGCCGCCCGCCTGCGCTCGGGCGTCGCGGCGGCGCCGCCGCTCGGGCCGGACGATCGCATCACCGCCGTGCTCGCCGATCGCTGGCGCGCGCTCGGCCTGCCCCCGGAGCATCCGGTCGTGCTCGCGGTCGCGGGCTCGAGCCGCTCGTCGACCGTGCCGGCCGTCGAGGCGGTGCAGCGGCGCTTCGCCGCCCTCACCGGCACCGACCCGGTGCTCGGCTACGGCTCGGCCGTGCAGCCGACCGTGCCGGACGCGGTCGCCCTCGCGCGCGGGGACGGCGCGGCGCGGGTATCGGTCGCCTCGTACCTGCTCGCGCCCGGCTTCTTCCAGTCGCGCGTGCTCGGTGCCGGCGCTGATCGGGTCTCGGCACCGCTCGGCATCGACTCGCGCATCGTGGACGTGGTCGTCGACCGGTACCTGGCGACCGCGGGCCAGCTGCGCGCGGCGGCGTAGGCGGGCCTCAGCCCCGCGACGGCAGGTGCACCTCGAGCTCGTAGCGCGCGCGGGGGTCGTCGTCCGCGCGCTCGCCCGACAGCCCGAGCCGGCGGTAGAAGTCGGCGGCGACGTCGAGCGACTGCCACTCGAGCACGCGCACGCGCGTGTGCAGCTGCGCCCACTCCCTGACCGCCTCGAAGAGCGCCGTGCCCGCCCCGTGGCCGCGCGCATCCGGCGACACCCACAGATCGTGCATGCGGGCGATCGACCAGTCGCGATGCGGGGCCGGGCCGTAGTCCTGCGCCGCCGCGTAGCCGATCACGCGACCGTCGAGCTCGGCGACCACGATGTGGTGCGCCGGGTTCTCGACGAGCGCGACGAGGCGCTCGCGGTAGCGGTCGACCTTCTCGTCGGGCTCATCGGCGCCGCGGTGGGCGGCGAAGAGCGGCAGCAGCGCGGCGGCGTCGGCAGTCGTCGCCTGCCGGATGCCGATGTCGCCATCACCCGTGTCGCCGTCGCCCATGGCGCCAGCGTAGCGGCGGGCTCGGTGAGCGGGGTCAGGCGGCGGATGCATGCACGGCGCACGCGGGCTCGCAGGCCTCGCACGTGGTCACCTGCTTGCGGCACGACCACACCGCGCAGTTGCCCATGCCGTTCGTCGCCGTGCCGCAGCGCGTGCAGGTGCCGAGGATCGCCGCACCCGATCCGAAGTCCATCGTCTGCCGCTGGTCGAAGACGTAGAGCGACCCGTCCCAGAGCCCCGAATTGCCGAAGGTCTCGCCGTAGCGGACGATGCCGCCGTCGAGCTGGTACACCTTGGTGAAGCCCCGCTTCGTCATGAGCGACGAGAGCACCTCGCAGCGCACGCCGCCGGTGCAGTAGGTGACGATCGGCGTGTCCTTCAGGTGGTCGTACGCGCCCGAGTCGAGCAGGTCGACGAAGTCGCGGGTCGTCTCGACGTCGGGCACGATCGCGCCGCGGAAGCGGCCGATGTCGGCCTCGAACCGGTTGCGGCCGTCGAGGAGGACCACGTCGTCGCGCTCCTCGACGAGCCGGTGCAGCTCGGCCGGCTGCAGGTGCGTGCCGCCGCCCACGACCCCGTCGACGTCCACCTCGAGCTCCTCGGGCGCGCCGAACGTGACGATCTCGTCGCGCACCTTCACCGACAGTCGCGGGAAGTCGTCGCCCGTGCCCGTCGACCACGTGATGTCCATGCCCCGGAACCCCGAGTACTCGCGGGTGGCGCGCGCGTAGCGCTTGCACGCATCCATCTCGCCGCCGACGGTGCCGTTGATCCCGTGCGGGGAGATGAGGATGCGGCCGGTCAGGCCGAGCGACGACGCGAGCGCGTGCTGCCACAGCCGCACCGCCTCGGGGTCGGCGATCGGCGTGAAGCGGTAGTAGAGCAGCACCTTGTGCATCGGACGATTCTCCCAGGAGTCGAGGCCCCGGTTGTGCGAGAGGGCCAAAGGGCGGCGGATGCGCGTGCGCGATCGGGCAGGATGGCTCCTCGTGAACATGTGGTTGCAGTGGCTGATGGCGATGACGGTGAAGAGCACGGGGAAGCCGGCGCTCGCGATCGACGACGTCGCGAAGACGTCGTTCCGCGTGCTGCCGAGCGACATCGACTTCCTCGGGCACATGAACAACGGCCGCTACCCGTCGTACATGGACCTCGCGCGCGTCGACATGACCAATCGCACCGGGATGTCCGACGCGCTGTCGAAGGCCGGGATCTACGCCGTCGTCGGGCAGTCGTCGATGGTCTTCCGGCGCAGCCTCGACCTGTGGCAGCGCTTCGACATCGAGACGGCGGTGCTCGGCGGCGACGAGCGGGCGATCTACCTGCAGCAGCGGTTCGTCGTCGACGGCGAGCTGCACGCGCGCGGCGTCGTGCAGGGCCGCTTCATCGAGAAGGGCGTCGGCACGGCGAAGATCGCGCGCGTGATCGAGGTGCTCGAGGCCGCCGGCATCGAGGTCGAGCTGCCGGAGCTCGACGAGCGCGTCGCCGAGTGGGCGCGCCTGAACGCGCTGCCGCCCGCCCGCGCGAGCCACGCATCCGACTGGAACGGCCGCATCCCGCGCTGACCCTGTTGAGCGTTTGCGTCCGAGTTGCCCTCAACTCGGACGCAAACCCTCAACTCGCTAGGGGCGCAGCAGCTCCAGCGCCGCGTGCGCCGCGTTGTGCCCGCCGATGCCGGAGACGGCACCGCCGCGGCGCGCGCCGGACCCCGCCATGAGGATGCGCGGGTGCGCGGTCTCGACGCCCCACGACTCGGCGATCGACGTCGCCTCGTGCTCGAGCCACGGCCACGACAGCGGCCCGTGGAAGATGTTGCCGCCCGGCATCGCGAGCGCATCCTCGATGTCGAGCGTCGTCCTCGTCTCGATCGCCGGGCCGTGCGAGCCCTCGAGCAGCAGCGGCACGATGGGCTCCGCGAGCACCGAGTCGAGCGACACGATCACCGCCTGCTCGAGCTCGTCCCGCATCCGATCGTTCGACTCGCGCGTGAGCAGCCGGTCGGGCACGTGCAGCCCGAAGACGGTGAGGGTCTGCGCCCCGGATGCGCGCAGGTCGTCCCCGAGGATCGACGGGTCGGTGAGCGAGTGGCAGTAGATCTCGCACGGCAGCGGGTCGGGGATGCGGCCGGCGACCGCCGCCGCGTAGGCGCGATCGAGCTGCGCGTAGCCCTCGTTGATGTGGAAGGTGCCGCCGAACGCCGCCTCCGGGGCGACGCCGTCGCGCAGCTGCGGCAGGCGGGACAGCAGCATGTTGACCTTCACCTGCGCGCCCTCCGGCCGCGGCGCCGGCGCCTCGTCGCCGAGCAGGTGCCCGAGCACGTGCGGCGCGACCGCCGAGAGCACGAGGTCGAACTGCGCGGTGAGCTCCGTGCCCGTCGGCAGGCCCTCGCTGTCGGTCGCGAGGCCGCCGATGCGCTCCTCCCACGTCACCTCGGCGTCGGGCGTCACGCGCGTCACGGTGACGCCGGTGAGCACCGTCGCCCCCGCCTGCCGAGCGGCGATCTCGAGCTCGCCGGAGACCTGTCCCATGCCGCCGATCGGCACGTCCCAGTCGCCGGTGCCCCCGCCGATCACGTGGTACAGCAGGCAGCGGTTCTGCTCGAGCCCCGGATCGTCGAGCGCGGCGAAGGTGCCGATGAGCGCGTCGGTCGCGATGACGCCGCGCACCAGGTCGTGGGCGACCGCGCGCTCGATGGCGTCGGCGATCGGTGCGTCGACGACCTCCGACCACGCGGATGCGCTGCCGGCGGCCGCGCGCGCCGCCTCCCGGGTGGGGAGCGGGCGGGTGAGCGTGGGGAAGAGGGCGGCGGCGAGCCGGGTGGTCCGGTCGTAGAAGCCGGCGAACGCATCCGCATCGCCCGCCGCGCCGATCGCTGCGAACGACGCTCGCGTCGCGGCCTCGTCGCCGGCGTCGATGAGCAGCCCGCGGTCGGTGCCGGGGTCCGGCGTGTACGAGGAGTAGCGGCGCCGCGCGAGCCGCACGTCGAGGCCGAGGTCGCTGATGATCCGCTCGGGCATGAGGCTCACGAGGTAGGAGTAGCGCGACAGCCGCGCCTCGAGCCCGTCGAACGCCTGCGCCGAGACGGCCGCGCCCCCGACGTGCGGCAGGCGCTCGAGCACGGTCACATCCACGCCCGCGCGGGCGAGGTAGGCGGCGGCGGTGAGCCCGTTGTGACCCCCGCCGATGATGGCGACGCGTGGCATGCTGCTCCCTCTCGGCTCGGCGGTTGCGTCGGGCCGAGGTCGCGCAAGGGCGCGGCGTCCGTCGGCACCGAGAGCCCGCACGCATACGATATGCGGCATGAGCGACCAGCGCAGGGACGACTTCGACGCCCTGATCGCGGACGCGGTCGCCAAGACCGACGGCGACGCCGCGCGCGCGGACGCGTCGCCCGCGCTCCCGCAGCCGGAGGACGTCGAGGTCGTCGACGAGCAGCGCGCCGACGAGCCGCTCTCGGTCTTCCGGCCCGCGGACTCGCTGCCTGCGTTCGAGGTCGACGACATGACGTTCGCGGCGGCGACGAACCCCTACGAGCCGGTGGAGATGCCGGGCGTCGAGCGCGCCTCCGCGCCGGCGAGCGGGTGGTCGCTGTCGCGCGACGTCGCGGATGTGCCGACGGTGCAGATGGACGCGGCGGCGCTGCAGGCCGAGCTCCGTGCTGCGAGCCACGCCGCTCCGACGGACGCCCGCGATGCCGCTGCCCGCGAGCACCACACCGTCTCGCCGGAGGTCGCGCCACAGGAGGTCGCGCCCCAGGAGGAGGCGCCCCGGGAGGTGGCGCCCGAGACCGTCACGACCGAGACGGCTGCGCTGCCCCCGTCGGATCGTCCCCGCATCGGCGGACTCGCCGCGGCCGTCTCGGCGAGGGCTGCGGCAGCGGCGGCGGCGCAGCCCGAGCCCGAGCCCGAGCCGCAGCCCGAGCCCGAGCCCGAGCCCGAGCCCGAGCCGCAGCCGCGGCCCGAGCCTTCCCCGCAGCCGAAGCCGGAGCCGCCCGCCGCACCCGCGGCGGCCGCGGGCGTCCGCAATCCCGTGTCGGCGAGCGCCCCGCCCCAGGCCGCACCGGTCGAGCTCACCGATCCCGACACCGACGACCCGATCGCGCTCGCGGCGATCGAGCGCGTGCGCGAGTGGGTGGCGCGGCCCCACGGGAAGCCCGACAAGCCGGCCGAGCGCCTCGCAGGGCTGCTCAAGGACCCGGCCGGCCTCGACTTCGCCGTCGGCTTCGTCGACCGGGTCGTCCGCCCAGAGGATGCGCGCGTGAGCGCTCGCAACTTCGAGATCCTCAGCCGCGACATCCCCGGCTTCCTCGACTGGTACCTCAAGCTCGGCGTGACCGTCGGCGGCGGGTTCGGCATCGTCACGCCCCGCCTCGTCATCCCGATCGTCAAGCGCGCGATGCGCGACATGGTGTCGCACCTCGTGATCGACGCATCGCCCAACCGGCTCGCGCGACCGCTCGCGAGGCTGCGCGAGGGCGGCACCCGGCTCAACGTGCGCCTGCTCGGCGAGGCGGTGCTGGGCGAGCGCGAGGCGCAGCGCCGCCTCGAGGGCACCATGGCGCTGCTGCAGCGCGACGACGTCGACCACGTCTCGGTCACGGTGTCGGAGATCGCGCCGCGGCCGCGGCTGTGGGCGTTCGACGAGACCGTCGACCACGCGGTCGAGCGCCTGCTGCCGCTCTACCGGCTCGCGGCCGAGTCGAGCCCGCACAAGCGCATCGACCTCGAGGTGGAGGAGTACCGCGACCTCGACCTGACCATGGCGGTCTTCGAGCGCCTCCTCACCCGCCCGGAGCTCGCGGGGCTCGAGGCCGGCATCGTGCTGCAGGCCTACCTTCCCGAGGCGCTCGGCGCCTACCGCCGGCTCGCCGCGTTCGCGAAGCAGCGCCGCGCCGACGGCGGCGCCGGCATCGCGGTGCGGCTCGTCAAGGGCGCGAACCTCGCCATGGAGCGGGTCGACGCCGCGGTGCACGGGTGGCCGCTCGCGGTCACCCGGTCGAAGGCGGCGAGCGACGCGAGCTTCAAGCGGGTGCTGCGCGAGGCGCTGCAGCCCGAGAACGCCGTCGCGGTGCGCCTCGGCATCGGCAGCCACAACCTCTTCGACCTCGCCTACGCGGCCGAGCTCGCCCGGCATCACGGCACGCTCGAGCGCGTCGACGCCGAGATGCTGCTCGGCATGGCCGCCGAGCACCGCGACGCTGTGCGCGAGGCGTTCTCCGGCCTCATCCTCCTCACACCCGTCGTGCGCCCCGACCGGTTCGACGCCGCTGTCGCGTACCTCATCCGCCGGCTCGAGGAGCACGCGTCGGGCGAGGGCTTCATGTCGAGCATGGCCGACCTCGTCGATCCCGCCGTGCTCCAGCGCGAGCGCGACCGCTTCCTCCGGTCGCTCGCGCTGCTCGACCGCGAGGGAGCGGCCCGCGAGCCTCGGCCCAACCGCACGCAGAACCGGCTGGGCGACCTCTCGGTGTCGGTCACGCATCCGCTCGCCTTCGAGAACGAGCCCGACACCGACCCGTCGCTCGCGCCGAACCGGGACTGGGCGCGGCAGATCGTCGCGCGCGCCGCCGAGTCCCGACTGGGTGAGCGCACGCTCGACATGAACCGCATCGACGACTGGCCGACGCTCCAGCGCCGCATCGACAGGGCGGCGCAGGCGGGCGGCGGATGGGCCGGGCTGGGTGCGCGGCGCCGCGCCGAGATCCTGCGCGACGCGGCCGAGGCCCTCGGCGTGTACCGCGGGCGCCTCATCGAGGTGATGATCGCCGAGACGGGCAAGACGCTCGCCGAGGCCGACCCCGAGGTGTCGCAGGCGATCGACTTCGCCCGCTACTACGCGGAGCAGGCGATCCTGCTGGAGCAGGTCGAGGCGGCGGCGCCCAGGCCCGTCGCGCTCACCGTCGTCGCGCCCGCGTGGAGCCTCCCGGTCGCGAACCCGTGCGGCGGCGTCACCGCCGCGCTCGCGACCGGCTCCGCCGTCATCGTCAAGCCCGCGCCGCAGGCGCGCCGCTCCGCCGCCGTCATGCTCGAGGCGCTCTGGGAGGCGGGCGTGCCGCGCGACGTGCTCGTGCTCTGCGACATGGACGAGGGCGACCTCTCCCAGCGGCTCATCGCGCACCCGGCCGTCGGCCGCGTCATCCTCACCGGATCCGCCCGCACCGCCGAGCGGTTCACCACGTGGCGCGGCGACCTGCCGCTGCTCGCCGAGACGAGCGGCACGAACAGCATCATCGTCACGCCGTCGGCCGACGTCGACCTCGCCGCCGCAGACATCGTGCGCAGCGCCTTCTCGCAGTCGGGGCAGCGGTGCTCGGCCGCATCCGTCGCGATCCTGGTCGGCACCGCGGGCGACAGCGAGCGCCTCCGCCACCAGCTCATCGACGCGGCCACGGCGCTGCGGGTCGGCTCGCCGCTCGATGCGCGCACGGACGTCGGGCCGCTCATCGAGCCCGCGCAGGGCGAGCTGCTGCGCGCGCTCACCACGCTCGAGGAGGGCGAGGAGTGGCTGCTCGAGCCCCGGCAGCTCGACGAGTCCGGCAGGCTCTGGTCGCCCGGCATCCGCGACGCGGTGCTGCCCGGCTCGGCGGCGCACGTCGCCGAGCTCTTCGGCCCGCACCTCTCCCTCATCGAGGTCGACTCGCTCGAGGAGGCGATCGACGTGCAGAACGCGACCGAGCACGGGCTCACCGCGGGCATCCACTCGCTCGATCCCGACGAGGTCGCCCACTGGCTCGACGAGGTGCAGGCAGGCAGCCTGTTCGTCAACCGCGGCATCACGGGCGCGATCGTGCGCCGGCAGCCGTTCGGCGGGTGGAAGCTCTCGCAGGTCGGGCCCGGCGCGAAGGCCGGCGGGCCGAACCGCCTCGCGACGCTCGTCGACTGGGAGCCTGTGCGCACGGAGCCGAAGAAGTCGGTGCGTCTGCACGGCCTGCACCGGCGCGTCGCGAGCCTCATCGAGGCGGCGACCCCGCAGCTCGACTTCATCGAGTTCGACCGCGTGCGCGCCGGCGCCAACAGCGACGAGCGCTGGTGGCAGGACGAGTTCGGGGTCTCGAAGGACGTCTCGGAGCTCGGCGTCGAGCGCAACGTCCTCCGCTACCGACCCGCCGAGGTGCTCATCCGCATCGCCGACGACGGCGAGCTCGGCGATGCGGTGCGGATGCTCGCGGCCGCCGCGCGCACCCGAGCGGTCGTGCGCATCTCGACCGCGCTCGAGCTGCCGAGCGGGGTGCTGAAGCTCGGGCGGCTGCCGATCCCGCGCGTGCGGATCGAGGAGGTCGTCGCCGAGTCCGACGCCGAGTTCCACGAGCGCATCCGCTCCGGCGAGGCGCTCGAGCCGGTGCACAACGAGGACGCGCTCGGGCTCGTCCGGGTCTCCGAGCCGGTGCGACGCATCCGCCTCGTCGGCACCGATCCGGAGCTGCGCGCCGCGCTCGCCGGCAGCGCGCGAGTGGCGGTCTACGACGGACCGGTCACGACCGAGGGCCGCATCGAGCTGCTGCCCTTCCTGCACGAGCAGTCGATCTCGATCACGGCGCACCGCTTCGGCTACCCCGACAAGCAGCTGCTCGCGCTCCGCGTCTGAATCGAGTGCTTGACTGGCTCCCATGCGGTACGGATACAAGGCCAGCGCCGAGCAGTTCGCCCCGGCGGAGCTGCTCGAGCTCGTGCAGCTCGCCGAGCAGGTCGGGCTCGACAGCGCGTTCATCTCCGACCACCTGCAGCCGTGGCGGCACGACGGCGGGCACGCGCCGAACGCGGTCGCGTGGCTCGGCATGGCGCTCGAGCGCACCGAGCGGATCGTGCTCGGCACCTCGGTGCTCACGCCGACGCTGCGCTACCACCCGGCGGTGGTCGCGCAGCAGTTCGCGACGCTCGGGCAGGTGCACCCCGGCCGCCTGATCCTCGGCATCGGCACGGGCGAGGCGCTCAACGAGCAGATCATCGGCGTCGAGTACCCCGAGCTGAAGGAGCGCTTCGCGCGCCTCCGCGAGGCGGTGCGGCTCATGAAGCAGCTGTGGCGGGAGGAGCGCGTCGAGTTCGAGGGCGACTACTACCGCACCAGCGGCGCGACGATCTACGACCGGCCCGAGACGCCCATCCCCATCTACGTCGCCGGCGGCGGCCCCGCGACCACCCGCTACGCCGCGCGCTTCGCCGACGGCCACATCTGCACCTCGGGCAAGGGCGACGAGTACTACCGCGACACGATCGTCGCGAACCTCGAGGAGGGCCTCGAGAAGGAGGGCCGCGACTCGGCCGACGTCGACCGCATGATCGAGATCAAGGTGTCGTACGACCGCGACGCCGACGCGGCGCTCGAGCACACGCGCTTCTGGGCCGCGCTCTCGCTCACGCAGGAGCAGAAGCACGCGGTGCACGATCCGATCGAGATGCAGCGGCTCGCCGACGAGCTGCCGATCGAGCAGGTCGCGAAGCGCTGGATCGTGGGGTCGGATGCGTCGGCCGTCGCGGGCGCGATCGCCCACTACGTCGAGCTCGGCTTCACGCACCTCGTGTTCCACGGCCCGGGCGACGACCAGCGGCGCTTCCTCGAGCAGTTCTCCGAGGACGTGCTGCCGCTGCTGCCGCCGCGCTGACCCGTCCGCGAGCGGCGTCAGGCCGCCGCGTGGTGCGTGGCCACGCGCCGCACGAGCGGCAGCGCCGCGGCGGTCGCGCCGAGGGTGACCACGACCGCGCCGACGGCCATGAGCGCCCAGGTGATGATCGACTGGGGGCTCGCGATCCAGAACGCGAACATCGGCAGGATGAGCAGCAGCGCCACGCCGGCCGCACCCCCGACGCCGACGACGAGCGGCAGCGCCACCTGGCGCACGAGCGCGGCGCGCATCACCGGCAGGTCGACGCCCATCCGGTGCATGGCCTGGTGCTCGCGGCGCTGGTCGAGCACCTTCGCCGACTGCGCGATGCCCGCGAGCACCGCGCCGAGCACGCCGGCGATCGCGATGGTGAGCACCGCTCCGGTCGCGATGTCGACGGCGAGCGGGTCGTCGGGCGCGGCGGACACCGGGGCGAGCGAGGCGAGCCCGCCCGCCATCACGGCGATCGACATGGCGCCCACGATGTTGAAGGCGCCGCGGGGGTCGTCGACGACGCGGCGCGCGGCGAGCAGCGTCGAGGGTGCCCGTGCGCCCTTCGCCACGAGCCACGCGATCCCCTGGATGACGAGCGGGCCGATGAGCGTGTACGAGAGCACCACGATCGCCAGCAGCGCGACCGAGACGCCGAGCTCGACCGGGATGAGGTTGTGCACGACGACGGCGATGTACGCGATCGCGGCGAGCGCGAAGCCGCCGATGCGCCACAGCGACAGCCGCTTGCCGCGCACCCGCTGCGCGACGCCGAGCGGCGTCACGTGCACGCGCCGCAGGGAGGCGAGCGCCGCGGCGAGGGCGATCGCCAGCACCGCACCCGCGGCCGCGAGCCATACCCACAGCGGGGGCAGCAGCTCGCCGACCGTGAACGGCATCCCCTGGAACTCGATGCGGGCGATCGCGGGCGTCACCGCGAGGGCCAGCACCGCGCCGGCGAGCACGCCGACGAGCGCCTGCGCGGCGGCGTCGAGCACGGCCATCGCCGTGACCTGGCCCCGGGTGGCGCCCGCGAGGCGGAGCGCTGCGAGCCGGTCGTCGCGGCGCGCGATCGCGAGCCGCACCGCGGCCTGCGCGAGCGTCCACACCGCGGGCAGCAGGAGCGCCGCGGCGATGAAGGCGAGGGTGAGCACGAAGCCGCCGTCGCCCGGCTCGACGACGCCGTGCTCGAGGCGCATGCGGAACGCGTTGACCCCGCCGAGCACCGCGAGCAGCGCGGCGGTCGCGAACGCGAAGGCGATCGCGCTCAGCACATCGGTCGCTCGCGGCCCCGTGGCGCGGGCGAGCCTCGCCCACAGCCGCAGCGCGGTCATCGCCGCACCTCCGAGCCGCGCTCGACCGCGAGGTGCTCCGTCTCGGACCACCCCCGGGCGCGCTCGTCGCTGACGATCCGGCCGTCCTCGAGACGCACGATGCGCGAGCACGCTGCGGCGACCTCCGGGTCGTGCGTGACGACGACGAGCGAGGCGCCGTGGCCGAGCGTCGCGCCGATGAGCAGGCTCATGACCGCGCCTCCCGTGCCGCGGTCGAGCGCCCCGGTCGGCTCGTCGGCGAAGACGATGCCGGGGGAGCCGATGAGCGCGCGGGCGATCGCCACGCGCTGCGCCTGACCGCCCGAGAGCTCGCCCGGCCGGCGGCTCAGCATGCCGCCGAGGCCGAGCCGGTGCAGGAGCGCTCCGGCCTTGGCCTCCGCCGCGGAGCGCGAGCCGCCGCCCAGCATGAGCGGCAGCGCGACGTTCTCGACGGCCGGCAGCTCGGGCAGCAGCTGGCCCGACTGGAAGACGAAGCCGAAGTCGCTGCGGCGCAGCCTCGTGCGCTCGCCGTCGCGCATCGTGGCGAGGTCGCGGCCGCGCCACACGACGGTGCCCTGCGCGGGAGCGATGATCCCGGCGAGCACGTGGAGGAGGGTCGACTTGCCGGAGCCCGAGGGCCCCATGATCGCGACGGCCTCTGGACCCTCGGCGCCGATCGAGAGCGAGACGTCGGCGAGCGCCGGTGCGGCGGCCTCGCCCTGGCCGTAGGTGTGGATGAGCCGCTGGGCATCGAGTCTGTTGGTCTGCATGCGTCCCATCCGAGCACCCGCGCCGGCCGCGGCCCAGCGATCGCGGTGCCTTTGCATCGGCAGGCGGATGCAGGATCATCCGCTGGGTTGACAGGTCACGGTCCGTAGGCTGGTGGCGTGACGATCGCAGCCCGGGGGATCCATGCAGAGGGCACGCAGACGCATCCGATCGCCATCATCCCCGCGGCGCTCGTCTCGCTGGGTGCGGTGCTGCAGTTCTGGGTGATGACGGACTGGGGCTACCTGCCCATGATCGCGGGCGTCATCGGCGGGATCGTCACCGACCGCACCGGCCGCTCGTCGAAGCTCGGGCAGGACCTCGCGATCATCGCGATCGCGCTCGCGTGGATCAGCATGATCTCGCTGCACGCCGACATCTCGGATGCCGGGATCCTGCGCTTCGCGATCGCGCTCGGCGGTGCCGTGCTCATCCCGTACTCGATCTCGCGCTGGATCTACCGCGATCACGCGGTGCGGTTCCCGTGGAAGGGCGGCCGCTGGACGCGGCGCATGTGGACGTACCTCATCATCGTCGTGGTCGCGGGCTACCTGATCTTGCCGTTCTACTTCCTCACCTCCGGCGTCTACCGCAACTGGCCGCCGGTCACCGAGTGGGACATGATCGGGCGCCTGTTCATGGGCGTGAACGCCGTGGGCCTGTGGGACGAGCTGTTCTTCATCTGCACCGTCTACACGCTGCTGCTGCGCCACTTCCGACCGTGGATCGCGAACCTGCTGCAGGCGGCGATCTTCGTCTCGTTCCTGTGGGAGCTCGGCTACCAGTCGTGGGGCCCGCTGCTGACGATCCCGTTCGCGCTCGTGCAGGGCGCGATCTTCTCCTGGACGAAGAACCTCTTCTACGTCGTCACGGTGCACCTGCTGTTCGACGCGGTCGTGTTCCTCGTGATCGTGCACGCGCACCACCAGGAGGCGCTGCCGATCTTCCCCCTCGTCCACGGCTTCTGACCGTTGAGGGATGTGGGCGCTGGAGCGTAGGGTCGCCGCCATGGCCATCGCTCGCTTCCCCACGCTCGTCATCGACTGCCCGGACGCGGATGCGCTCGCGCGCTTCTACGGCGCGCTGCTCGACTGGCCCGTCGTCCGATCCGAGGACGACTGGGTCGAGATCAAGGCTGACTACGGCCAGGTGATGAGCTTCCAGCAGGTCGAGTCGTACGCGGCGCCCGACTGGCCCGGTCAGGAGCACCCGCAGCAGATGCACCTCGACGTGATCGTCGACGACCTCGACGAGGGCGAGCGCGCGGTCGTCGAGCTCGGCGCGACGAAGCACGAGCACCAGCCGGGCGAGACGTTCCGCGTCTTCCTCGACCCGGCCGGGCACCCGTTCTGCCTCTGCTCGAGCTGACCGATCAGCGCCACCCCGCCAGCTCGACGGCCGACTGCGCGCCCAGGCGCGTGAAGCCGAGCCGATGGGCGAGCCGCAGCGAGACGGCGTTGCCGACGCGGCAGCGCCACTGCGCGACGAGGCCCTCGTCGATGGCCGCGCACACGGCGGCGGTCGCGGCGGCCGTGGCGTAGCCCCGCCCGCGATGGCGGGCCGACGCGACCACGCCGATGTGCGCGATCGTCGAGTGCCACGGCTGGAAGCCGGCGACCGCGAGCGGCTCCCGCCCCTCGCGCACCGCCCAGTGCCGCGCCATCGGCTCCACGCCCGCCTCCGCCCACTCCTCCTCGGCGACGGCGTCGCGCACCTTCACGAGGTCGCGGTCGTCGCCGGCGACCACCGGGTGCGACGGCGCTGCCGGCCGGGTGCCGGTGAAGAGCAGGTGCGCCGTGCCGACCGGCGTCGAGCCGGGCAGCGCGGCGGCGATCTCGGCGGCGTCGCGCAGGCTCGAGCGGTGCCGGGTCTCGAGCACGGCGAGCGCGCGCCGCGGTGCGGCGACCGCCATCGCGGACCCGAGCTCGACGACGACCACGGAGTCGAGGTCGTCGCGCGCGATCCACGTGACGCCCTCGCCGTCGAAGCCCGTGACGGGGATGCCGACCGCCTCCGCCCACGCGACCCGCAGCTGGGTGCGGTCGCGCTGCGGCACATCCGGCATGTGCATCATGGCCCCCAGTGTCGTCCTCCGGCTCTCGCGGCGCGAGAGGCTCGCCAGGCCTAGGCTCGAGCGCGTGACCACCGTGCTGCTCGACGTCGACACCGGCATCGACGATGCCCTCGCCATCTTCACCGCCGCGCTCTCGAACGAGATCGACCTCGTCGGCTGCACCGTCGTGTGGGGCAACGTCGACGTCGCGCAGGGCGCCCGCAACACCTCGGAGGTGCTGCGGCTCGCCGGGCACGGCGACGTGGCGGTGGCGGTCGGCGCGGCCGGTCCGCGCGACGGTCGTACGGCCGTGTTCTCGCCCCAGGTGCACGGCGCCGACGGACTGGGCGGATGCGCCGACACGGCGCACGAGCCGACGCTCGCGCCCGAGAGCGCGGTCGAGCTCATGCTGCGGCTGAGCCACGAGCACGCCGGCGCGCTCGAGATCGTCGCGGTCGGGCCGCTCACGAACCTCGCGGCCGCGCTCGACGCGGATCCCACGCTGCCGGAGCGCATCCGTCAGGTGACGATCATGGGCGGCGCGGCGCTCGCGCCCGGCAACGTGAGCGAGACGGCCGAGGCGAACATCTGGCACGACCCCGAGGCCGCGCAGGTCGTCTTCGACGCCCCCTGGGAGCTCACGATGGTGGGCCTCGACGTGACGATGACGTCGCTCATCACCGACGAGCACAGGGCGCGGCTCGCGGCCGGGGGAGCGGTGGGCCGCTTCTCGTCGTCGATCCTCGACTTCTACCTCGCGTTCTACGAGGGGTACACGGGCGAGCGCGCCTCCGGCAACCACGACGCGCTCGCGCTCGCGGTCGCCACCGGGCTCGTGCGCACGACGCTGTCGCCGATCGTCGACGTGACCGTCGACTGCACGGACGGCCCCGCCCGGGGCCGCACGGTCACCCGGCTCGAGGGCGAGTGGGGCATGTGGCCCGACCGCGAGGGCGCCCGGCACCGCGTGGTGATGGAGGTCGAGCCCGGCTTCGAGGAGCGCATGATCGACCTGCTGACCGCCGCGCGCTGACGCGCGACTGGCAGGATGGGTCGTTCGCGCCCGGCCGCCCTGCCGCGCGCGACATCGATCGGCGCCGTCGCGGCGCCGGGAACGGCTCTGGCTTGGCTCCGCTGCACCTGCTCCTCAACCTCGTCCGCGGCGCGCTCATCGGCGTGAGCGAGATCATCCCGGGCGTGAGCGGCGGCACGATCGCGCTGCTGCTGGGCGTGTACGAGCGGCTCATCGCCTCCGCGGGCGAGCTCATCCGCGGCGCGGTCAGCGCCGCCGTCGACCTGCCTCGCGGGCGCGGCGGAGCCCGGGCGCGCGAGCACCTGCGCGCCGTCTCGTGGGCGACGGTCGTGCCGGTCGGCATCGGCATGGTCACCGCGGTGCTCGTCGCCGCCCGCGTGGTGGCACCGCTCGTCGAGGCGCATCCCGAGGCGTCGCGCGCGCTCTTCGCGGGCCTCATCGCCGCCTCGCTCATCGTGCCCGCCCGCATGGTAGGGCGGCGCTGGCGCGCACGGGAGGTGGCGCTCGCGGCGCTCGCGGCCGTCCTCAGCTTCGCGCTCACGGGCCTGCCGTCCGCCGCCGCGATCGTTCCCGCGCCGCTGATGATCGTCGTGTCGGCTGCGGTGGCGGTGTGCGCGCTCGTGCTGCCGGGGGTGTCGGGCTCCTTCGTGCTCGTGACCACCGGCATGTACGAGCCGACCCTCCGCGCGCTGAACTCGGGCGACCTCGGCTACGTCGCGCTCTTCATCGCGGGCGCGGTCCTCGGTCTCGCGGCGTTCGTGCAGGTGCTGCTGTGGCTGCTGTCGCACCACCACCGGGTGACGCTCGCGATCATGACGGGCCTCATGGCGGGCTCGCTCCGCGCCCTCTGGCCCTGGCAGACCGAGGATCGCGGGCTCCTCGCGCCCTCTGGCGACGTGGGGACGCCGCTCGCGTGGTTCGCGGTCGGGATCGTCGTCGTCGTGGCGCTGCTCGTGACCGAGGCGATCGCCGCCCGCCGCGCGGCGCGACGAGCGGCGGATGCCGCGGTGCTGGAGCAGGGTGTGAGCGAGGGGCCCGCACTCCGGGGGTAGGGCCCCGGGCTACGCCACCCGGCCCATCCGCCGGACAGCCTCCTCGATGAGGTCGGGGCGGGTGCCCAGGTTGAAGCGCACGTGGTTCTCGCCGCCGGTGCCGAACGCCTCGCCCGCGCTCAGCCCGACGCGCGCGTGCTCGAGGAAGAAGCGCGCTGGGCCGGTCGAGAGGCCGATGTAGCCGGCGTCGGCGCTCGCCTCCGGGTCGGCCGCGCGGGTGCCGCGGCAGTCGAGCCACGCGAGGAACGTCGCCTCGCCCGGACGCCAGCGGATCGTGGGCGCGTGCTCGGCGAGCAGCCGCGCGAGCAGCGCGCGGTTGTCGCGCAGGCCGCCGAGCACGTCGTCGAGCCAGTCGCGGCCGTGGTCGAACGCGGCGATGTGCGCGATGGCGGCGATGTGGGAGGGGCCGTGGCTCACGACCTCCGCGATGCCGGCGAGGTCGTCGGCCGTCTCGGCGCCGCCCACGATGAGCGCGGTGCGGAGCCCCGCGAGGTTGAACGCCTTCGAGGCGCTCGTCAGCGAGAAGCCGCGCGGGTCGACGGTCCAGTAGGGCGTGAACGTCGCGTCGAACAGCAGCGGCGCGTGCACCTCGTCGGCGACGACCCGCACGCCGTGGCGGGCGGTGATCGCGGCGAGCGACTCGAGCTCCGCCCGGGTGTGCACGGTGCCGGTCGGGTTGTGCGGGTTGCACAGCAGCAGCACCGCCCCCGACGCGCCGAGGCGCGCGCACGCATCCTCGACCGCCTGCAGGTCGAGCCGCAGGTCGGCGCCGAGCGACGCCTCCACGACCTGGCGCTCGGCGTGCGTCGAGTACGCGTGGAACGGCGGATAGACGGGGCTCGTGACGATGACGGAGCCGCCGGGCGGCGTGAGGCAGCGGATGAGCTCGAACGCGCCCATCATGACGTCGCTGACGAGCGCGGTGCGCGCGACGTCGACGGCGGCGCCCCAGCGGGCCTCGGCGAAGCGGGCGAACGCCTCCGCGTAGCCGGTGCCGTGCGGGTAGCCCGTGTCGCCGCGCAGCATCGCCGCGTGGACGGCCTCGGTGATCGGCTCGGCCGGCAGCACGTCCATCTCGGCGACCCACATCGGCAGCACGTCGGGCTCGAAGAACCGCCACTTGATGCTCGTGCGGTCGCGGAGATCGGTGAGGGCGACCTGCTCGAAGGGGTGCATGCCCCCATCCTGGCCGCCGCGCGCCCGCGGCGCGACGCCGAGGCTCAGGCGACCTGCTCGAGCAGCCCGGAGTCGACGTCGTAGAGGAAGCCGCCGATGCGGGCCCGGTCGCCGATGAGGGGATGCGAGCGCACGCGGTGCACGTCCTCGATGATCGACAGCCGCTGGTGCTCGATCGCACCGAGGTCGAGCCACGACGCGTCGACGCCCGCGGCCTCCGAGATGTCGACGAGCAGCTCGCGCTCCGACTTGGCGGCCATCGCGCAGCGCGTGTGCTGCACGAGCAGCACGCGGTCGACGCCCAGCAGGTTGACGCCCATGACGAGCGCGACGAGCGTGCGCTCGGTGGCTCGGCCGCCGGGGTTGCGCAGGATCTTCGCGTCACCGGGGACGAGCCCGATCATGCCGAGCGGGTCGATCCGCGAGTCCATGCACGTCACCATCGCCACGCCCGACTTCGCGACGCCGTCGAAGCCCTGCAGGTCGAAGGCGGAGGCGAAGTCCCGGTTGTGGGCGAGCAGATCGTCGAAGGCATGTTCCATGGGTTCGAATCTATCCCTGCGTGCGAGCATGGCCCGCATGGAGATCCGCGCGACCGCCCGCCAGATCGACGCGATCTCGCGTCGGTACGCCGACGTCTACGGCTTCGAGCGCGACGCCGACTGGCTCGTGCTCAAGCTGCAGGAGGAGGTCGGCGAGGTCGTGCAGGCGTGGCTCGCGAAGACCGGCAGGCAGCGCGACAAGGGCCACAGCCCCGAGGAGATCGATCGCCGCTTCGCGCTCGAGCTCGCGGATGCGGTGGGCATGCTGCTCGCGCTCGCGGAGGCCACCGGCGTCGACATCGAGCAGGCGATCGACGAGAAGTGGCTCGTCTGGGACCGGCGGGTGTCGCAGCGCGCGGGCGAGGCGGACGCGCCCCAGCAGGACTGAGGTCCGAAGGGTTAGCCTCGGGGGCATGACGCAGACCGCCATCATCGTCGGTGCAGGACTCGGCGGCCTCGCCGCGGCACGCGGGCTCGAGGCCGCAGGCTGGCAGGTGCGGGTGCTCGAGGCGGCGCGCGACGTGCGCAGCCTCGGCGCGGGCATCAGCATCACCGAGAACGGCCTCGCCGCGCTCGACGAGCTCGGCGTCGGCGATGCGGTGCGCGAGCGCGCGGTGCGGGCGCTGCCCGAGGGCATCTTCACCGACCAGGGCTCGCCGCTGCAGCAGGGCTTCCAGCTGCCCTCGAGCGCCGTCCACGCGATCCACCGGTCGACCCTCGTGGATGCGCTGCGCGAGGGGCGCGAGGTCGAGACCGGCATGCGCGTCGTCGGCGTCACCGACGGCTCGAAGGGCCGCCCGAGCGTGACCATCGAGCACGGCGCCGCAGACCCGGACTCGGCGGATGCGCGCGACGAGCGCCACCGCCGGCGCGACCGCGCGCGCGGCACCAAGCTGGGCCGACGCATCCACCGCGCCCTCGAGCCGGGCGACGACCCCATCGACCGCAGGGCGGAGGCGCGGGCCAGCCGGGCGCAGGTGCGCGCCGTCGAGGCGGCCCGCTTCGAGACGATCGAGGCCGACCTCGTCGTGGGCGCCGACGGCATCGACTCCGCGGTGCGCAAGGCCCTGTGGCCCAGGGCGCGCACCGACTACTCGGGGGCGACGTGCTGGTACGGCGTGCTGCAGGCGGAGGCCGACTCGCCCTCGGGCGTGCGGCAGTACCTCGGCCGCGGCGCCGAGTTCGGCATGGAGCCGATCGACGGCGGTCGCGTCTACTGGTGGGGGATGGCGCACGCGCGCATGGGCGGCAGCGAGGTCGACGAGGTCGAGGCGGCCCGCGCGCGCTTCGACACGTGGGCGCCGGAGGTGCGCGACCACATCGCCGCGACGCCCCAGGCCGCGATCGTGCGGCGCGACCTCTGGTCGCTCGCGACGAGGCTCAAGGGCTTCACGCGCCCCGGCGTCGTGCTGCTCGGCGACGCCGCGCACGCGATGCTGCCGACCCTCGGGCAGGGCGGCAACCTCACGCTCGAGGACGCCGCGACGCTCGGCATCCTCGTCGAGGACCACGCCCTCGACGAGGCGCTGCGGCGCTACGACGAGGCGCGCGTCGGCCGCACGCAGCGCTTCCAGCAGCGCTCGCACCGCCTCGCGCGCACGACCCTGAGCACCCGCAGCCCGGTGCTCGTCGCCGCGCGCAACGGCGCCGTCAACCTCATGCCGACGATGCTCGCCGAGGTCGCCGGCGACTGGATGCTCGGCTGGCGCTCGCCCCGGCACACCGACTGATGCCCACCGGCTGACGCGCACCGGCAGGTGGCCCCTTGGCGACGCGGCGTCGTCGGGCGCACAATGGGCCATGGCCGACGACCCGGCCGCGGATCCGCAGCCTGAGCAGGGGCACGCAGCGGTTGCACCCGCCGCTGCGGAGAGCGATGCCGTGCTGGGCCGGCGGGCGCAGATCCTGGCGACGGAGCACTGGAGCCTCCTCGCCGCGCGCGGCACGGCGCAGAGCGAGGTGCTCACGCGCATCACGATCTTCCTCACCCTCGTCTCGGCCGGGCTCGTCACGATGGGGCTGCTGGGTCAGGCCTCGGGCTTCCGGGGATGGTTCTCGCCCGCGATGCTCGGGATCCTCGCGTTCCTGGCCGTCATCGGCCTCATGACGCAGCTGCGCGTGATCAACGTCGGCGGCGAGGACCTGATGTACGTCGTCGCGATGAACCGGCTGCGGGGCGGCTACGTCGACCTCGATCCGAAGGTCGCGCAGTACTTCCTCGCATCCGTGACCGACGACCTGGCGGGCATGGACCGGACCTACTCCTTCATCGTGCGCCGCAGCTCGCTCAACCACCTGCTGGCGAGCTCGATGGTGCTCATCGTGGTCGTGAACGCCTGCGTCGACGGACTGCTGGTCGGCGCGGTCGTGGTCACCGCGACGGGCGCGGTGGGTTGGGCGGTCGCCGCCGGCGTCGTGGCCGGGGCGGCGTGGCTGGTCGGGGCGATGTGGCTGGGCTACCTCGGCTACCGCGAGGCGTGGCGGCGATACCGGCCGCGCAGGCCGACCGAGGGGCCTCCCGCATTCCTGCGCGACTGAGCCGGCAGGCGCGCCGAGCATCGCCATTCCCAGAGATGGGTAGTTCTGCCCATCGCGGATACCTAGGTGGCGACCGTACGGTGAGGCAACGGCCCGGCTGGGGCCCTGACACCGCGAGGTCGAGGGGAATCGGGCCAGACAGGGACCCCGGTGCTTCGGCTCCGGGACGCGAGCGGGATCCTCGACCATGGAGCGAGGCTCTGCGCGGCAGCCGTGACGCTGCCGTCCGCCGATGCAAGCGGGGCCCGGCCGTCGAGGCCGGGCCCCCTTCTCAGCTCAGGGCTAGACGGACCGCGCGTGCTCCGCGAGCAGCAGCGGGAAGACCAGCTCGCGGTTGAGCGGCGCCTCCGCCTCGTCGTCGATGCCGACGCTCGGCTCGATCCAGCGCACGGCCTCGATCTCGGCGCGCGGCTCCGGGGCGATCGGGTCGCGCGTGCGGAAGACGCTCGCGCGCAGCGCGAAGCCCGCCTCGTTTGCGGCGCGGGTCTCGAACTCGCCCATCGGCTCGATCCGCTCGAGCGCGATCTCGACGCCGAGCTCCTCGAGCACCTCGCGGACCGCGCACTCCGCGGCGGTCTCGCCGGCCTCCGGCTTGCCGCCCGGCAGCATCCACGCGGTCGTGCCGCGCTTGCGCACCGTGAGCACGGCGCCATCCGCGCGCTCGAAGCAGATCGCCGAGACGGTGATGACGCGCATGCGACCAGGCTACGGCCGGCGCCGGCCTCAGCCGGCGTTGCGCGTGATGAGCTTCGAGAGCACGATCGCCGACCGGGTGTGGTCGACGCTCGAGGCCGCCCGCACCTTCTCGAGCGCCTCCTCGAGCGCGATGACGTCGCGCGCGCGCATGATGACGAACGCATCCGCCTCGCCCGTGACGGTGCCCGCCTCGACGATCTCGGGGATGCCGGCGAGGATGCGCTTGAGGTCGGAGGGCGAGACCGTGCCGCGGCAGAAGAGCTCGACGTACGCCTCGGTCGCGAGCCCCTCGACGGCGGGGTCGACCTGCACGGTGAAGCCGCGGATCACGCCGTCGGCGACCAGCCGGTCGATGCGCCGCTTCACGGCCGACGCCGAGAGGCCGACCTCGTTGCCGATGTCTGCGTAGCCGGCGCGGGCGTTGAGCCGCAACTGGTCGATGATGCCGTGGTCGGTGCGGTCCATGTGCACGAATCTACGACGAAGCGCGCCCTCCTCGCAAAGAACGTGCGCTCTGACCGGTCCCCGTGCGTCGATTCTTTGCGACCATGGCCATATGCAGCCTGAGACGACCATCATTGCGCGCCCCGAGACCGCAGCCCCGACCACCCGCTCCGCCGTGCACAAGACCGTGCTCATGTGCCGCCCGGAGCACTTCACCGTGAGCTACCGCATCAACCCGTGGATGCGTCCCGAGATCCCGACGAGCACCGCGACGGCCGTGCAGCAGTGGCAGACGCTCCACGACGCGTACGTCGGCCTCGGCTACGACGTCGAGCTCATCGACCCCATCGCCGGCCTCAACGACATGGTCTACGCCGCGAACGGCGGCTTCACCCTCGACGGGAAGGCCTACGGCGCGAGGTTCACCTACGAGCAGCGCGTGCCGGAGGGTCCCGCCTACATGGCCTGGTTCGCCGACCACGGCTTCGAGGTGCACGACCCGCAGCAGATCAACGAGGGCGAGGGCGACTTCCTGCTCTCGAACGGCGCGATCCTCGCCGGCCACGGCTTCCGCACCTCGCTCGAGTCGCACGACGAGCTGCGCCGCATCTTCGACCGCGAGGTCGTGAGCCTGCGCCTCGTCGATCCCGCCTTCTACCACCTCGACACGGCGATCGCGATCCTCGACGAGGAGAACATCGCCTACCTCCCCGACGCGTTCGACGACGCGAGCCGGGCCGAGCTGGAGCGCCGCTACCCCGACGCCCTGCACGTGAACGAGGAGGACGCATCCGTGCTCGGCCTCAACTCGTTCGGCGACGGCCGCACCATGCTCATCGCCGGCCGGGCGACCGACTTCGACCGCCAGCTCACCGAGCGCGGCTACGAGACGATCGGCCTCGACCTCTCCGAGCTGCTGCTCGGCGGCGGCGGCATCAAGTGCTGCACGCTGGAGCTGCGACGATGAGCGAGACGACGACGGTCGATGCGCTGAGCCAGGCCACGCGGTCGGCGATCGAGCAGGTCGAGTCGAGCGCCGCGCACAACTACCACCCGCTCCCGGTCGTGGTCGTGGAGGCATCCGGCGCCTGGGTCACCGATGTCGACGGGCGCCGCTACCTCGACTGCCTCGCGGCCTACTCGGCGGTGAACTTCGGCCACGGCAACCCGCGGCTGCTCGCCGCCGCGCACGCGCAGCTCGATCGCGTCACGCTCACGAGCCGCGCCTTTCACTCGGCCGCGCTCGGCCCGTTCGTCGAGGCGCTCGCGAGCCTCGCCGGCAAGGACATGGTGCTGCCGATGAACACCGGCGCCGAGGCCGTCGAGTCGGGCATCAAGGTCGCTCGCCGCTGGGCGTACGAGGTCAAGGGCGTGCCCGCCGGGCAGGCGGAGATCATCGTCATGGAGGGCAACTTCCACGGCCGCACCACCACGATCGTGTCGTTCTCGGACGACCCGGATGCGACGACCGGCTACGGGCCGTTCACGCCCGGCTTCGTGCGGGTGCCGTACGGCGACGCGGATGCGCTCGCCGCCGCGATCACCCCGAACACCGCCGCCGTGCTGCTCGAGCCCATCCAGGGCGAGGCCGGCATCCTCGTGCCGCCCGCGGGCTACCTGCAGCGCGTGCGCGAGATCACCGAGCGCGAGCGCGTGCTCTTCATCGCCGACGAGATCCAGTCGGGCCTCGGCCGCACCGGCGCCACCTTCCAGTGCGACAACGAGGGCGTCGTGCCTGACGTCTACCTGCTGGGCAAGGCGCTCGGCGGCGGGGTCGTGCCGGTGTCGGCGGTCGTCGCGAACGCCGACGTGCTCGGCGTGCTGACGCCGGGCTCGCACGGCTCGACGTTCGGCGGCAACCCGCTCGCGGCGGCCGTCGGCCTCGAGGTCGTGCGGATGCTCGCCGAGGGCGACATGCAGGCTCGCGCTCGCGAGCTGGGCGCCCGTCTGCACGCGGGGCTCGCCGAGCTGATCGGCAACGGGGTCACCGCCGTGCGCGGCGTCGGGCTGTGGGCCGGCATCGACATCGATCCGGCTGTCGGCACGGCGCGCGACGTGTGCCTGCGGCTGCTCGAGCGCGGCATCCTCGCGAAGGACACGCACGGCCAGACGGTGCGCCTCGCGCCGCCGATCGTGATCGAGGAGGCCGACCTCGACATGCTCGTCGCGGAGTTCCGCGAGGCGCTCAGCGCGTAGCGCCGGTCCGGGAGCGGCTGCCGCTACGGCTCTGGCGTGACCTGCATCGGGTCGACCGCGACGGCCTCGGCGCGCACGTCCGTGCCGTCGGAGAGCACCTCCGAGATCATGCCGAAGACGTTGCCGTCGGGGTCGCGCAGGTAGCCGACGCGGCCGACGCCCTGCAGGTCCTCCGGCGGCACCGCCGCGGTGGCGCCGAGCTCGATGCCCTTCGCGAACGAGGCGTCCACGTCGTCGACGCCGACGATGATGGTCGTGCCGTTGATCGGGGCGCCCACCTCCGGCGCGGGCCCCTCGCGCTGGGTGAGACCGCCGTCGATGCCCATGCCGGGCCCGTCCATGCCGATCGCGCCCTCGCCCGTGGAGATCGACCAGTAGCGCCACGCGCCGAACTGCTCGAACCTCCAGCCCAGCAGCTCGGCGTAGAAGTCGATGAGCCGCTGCGGCTCGCTCGCGTGGATCTCGAAGTGGACGACGAGGCTCATGCCGGCTCCTTTGCTCTGTGCGCGCGACGGTACGCCAGCCTGCGGAGCGTCGCCAGTGTGCATGATGTCGGCATGCGCACGCACTACCGCTTCGACCACTCCTGGCATGTCGACGCGGCGCCGGATGCGGTGCGCGCCCTCCTCGGGGACGTGCGCGGCTACGGCGCGTGGTGGCCCGCGGTGCGCGTGACGGGCGGCTCGCTCGAGGGGACCGCGCACGCCGCCGACCTTGAGGTGCGCGCCCCGCTCGGCTATCGGCTGCGCATCGCGCTCGCCGAGCGGGAGCGAGGGCCGCTCGAGCTGCGGGCGGCGATCGGCGGCGACCTCGAGGGCTGGTGCTCGTGGCGCATCCAGCCCGAGGGCGCGGGCACGCGCGTCGGCTTCGCGCAGGAGGTGGAGGCACGGGCGCCGCTGCTGCGCGCCGCGAGCCCGCTGCTGCACGGCGCCTTCGCGCGGCAGCACGGCGCCGTGATGCGGTCGGCGGAGCGGGGGATGCGGGCGGCCCTGACCGGCTGAATGGCCTTCCGAGCAAGACCGGCGTACGCTCGCGGGGTGGCTGAAACCATCCTCCTCGGGCACGCACCCAGGCCCACTGACGGGGCCCAGCTTGCGAAGCGCATCCGCACCCTCGTGATCGCGGCGGAGCCGGCGGGCATCGCCTGCACCTCCATCATCGACGCAGAGCTCGACGGCGCGGACATCGCGCGCCTGCACCTCGACCTCACCGACTTCATCCTCGCGGGCGAGGTCGACCGGGATCGCGCGCGGCTGGAGCCGCAGGGCGCGCCGGTCTCGAGCGAGTCGGCCGTGCTGCGGAACCTCACCGTGAAGGCGTCGCCGATGCGCGTCTCCGGCGCGGAGGTGACGCTCGATGCGGAGCTCCGCGACGCACCGTTCCGCTGGATCGAGACCGACAACCGCGAGCTCGCGGTCGAGCTCGCGAGGCCGAGCAACGAGCGGCCGCTGCACGGGCACGCGCTCGTGTCGGTGCCCAAGCACCAGCTCGGCGCCGCGATCCTCGGCCTGGCCGAGTCGTCGCTGCTCGAGATGGGCGTCAGCGTCTCGAAGCTCGAGCTCGACGTCGAGGCGCTGGGTCCGCGCAGCCTGCGGGTCGTCGTCGACGGCAAGGTCCGCAAGGGCATGCTGGGCGCCTCGGTGCACGGCTCCGCGTCGGTGAGCGTCGACGACCGGATGGGCGTCACGCTGACCGACATCAAGCTCGAGAGCGGCAACCCGCTCGTCGCCGCGCTGCTCGCCGCGACCCGCGGACGCATCCAGGGCTACGAGGGCCGCCGGGTCGACCTCGCGGCCAGGCTGCCAGAGGGCATCCGCCTCGCCGACGTGCAGGTGCGGGTGACCGACGACGTGATCCTCGAGGCTCGGCTGGTCTAGGCAGCGCGCCGGGCTCGGGCGTCAGACCCCGACGAGCGCCGCCCGACGCCTGCGCTCCGCGAGGCGCACCCCGGCGGCCTCGAGGCGCCGAGCCGACTCGTCCGCGTCGATCCAGTCGAGCGCGGCGAACTCGCCGAGCGGCACGACCGAGTGCACGACGGTGGTCGGGTACACGTGCACGAGGTTGAACGCCCGGGCGCCGTCGCGGCCCCGGGTGCCGCCCACCGGCACGTTGAGGTCCTGCGTGTAGCAGGTGGCCGAGGCGACCGACACGGGGATGCCCGCGACCGACGCGGTCGACGAGTAGTGCAGGTGGCCCGCGAGGATCGATCGCACATCGGTGCCGACGAGCGACGCGGCGAGCGCGGACTGATCGCGCAGCTCGACGCTCGCGGCGAGGTCGAGCACGCTCGGCATGGGCGGGTGGTGCATCGCCAGGATCGTGCCGTGGGGCGCCGGCGTGGCGAGCACGTCGCGGAGCCACTCGAGCTGCTCGGGGCTCACCTCGCCGTGGTGGCTGCCCGGCACGGTCGAGTCGAGGGTCACGATGCGCAGGCCGTCGACATCGGTGACGGCATCGACCGGAGCGTCGGAGGCGGGCTCGTCGAGCAGCTCCGTGCGGAAGGCGGCGCGCTTGTCGTGGTTGCCCATCACCCACACGACGCGCGCGCCGAGATCCTCCGCGACCGGCTCGACGATGCCCCGCAGCCGGCGGTAGGCGTCGGGCTCACCGCGGTCGGCGAGGTCGCCGGTGAAGACGATGGCATCGGGCCGCGCGCCAGAGGCCTCGAACTCGTCGAAGAGCCGGTGCAGGTGCTCCTCGCTCGCGACGCGGTCGTAGAGCCTGCCGCCGCCGGCGAGCAGATGGGTGTCGGAGATGTGGAGCAGGAAGTGGTTCGGCCTCGGGTGCTCGGCCGATCGGATCTGCACGGTGCTTCCCCTCCGTTGACGTCGGGTGCGCTCTGCATCGGGCGCTGGTCGAAACCTAGTCCAGGCCACCCACCCGAACGTGGCGTGGATGCGGCGTGTACGCAAGGTGAACATGGCCGGATCCGTCCCTCGCGGGTCGCGGACGTACCATGGGGTGATACCGGCAGACAGGAGCCACCCCGCACGTGAAGAACCGAATCCCCGATCTGCAGCCCGCCGACGCCCCGGCGTTCGTGCGCGCATCCGACGCGGACGCCATCGATCCGCAGGTGTCGACCGCGCCCGAGCTCGTGCTCGTGCACATCGACGGACGGCTCGCGAGGTTCGATCGGGACGACGTCGTGGTGCGCAAGGGGCTGTACGCGCTCGCGAACGGCCACATGACGCCGTACGAGTCGATGGTCGAGGACCTGCTCGCGATCGGGCGGGCGCTCGACGACGCCGGCATCCCGTTCCTGCTCGTGCGCGACGACGACGGCCGGCCGATCATCGCCGTCGATCGCGCGCAGCGCAAGGCGCTCGCGGCTGCGCTCGCCGAGGCGTTCCAGGGCGAGCCGTTCTACGCCGAGGCGATCGCACCCAAGAAGGCGGTGCGCGGCCCGGTGCTGCTCGCCGACGGCCGCCTCGGCGGCCACACCAAGGCATCCGTCATGCGCATCTACCGGCCCCGCGTCGAGCCGGCCGGTCGGCTGCGGTACGGCAGGGAGACCGCGGTGCAGCTCGAGCTGTGGCGGTTCGGCGAGGAGTCGCTCACCGCGCCGCTGCCCAACGCGCTCATGCGCGCGACGATGCCGCGGCACGAGGCGATCGAGGCGACCGTGCAGCGGTTCGGCCGGGAGTGGGCGACGATCCAGCACATGTGGGAGCCGCTCGCGAGCGACGTGGGCTTCGACATCGACATGGTCTTCTCGTGGGTCGACGGCTCGAGCGACGAGTTCCAGCGCGAGCGCGCGAAGCGGATGCAGACGTACGTCGTCGGCGAGGGCGACGACTCGGCGGCGCGCTTCCGCCAGATCGACGAGCTCCGGTACGCGCTCCGCTCGGTGCACATGCACGCGCCGTGGGTGCGACGCATCTTCATCGCCACCGACTCGCCCGCGCCCGCCTGGCTCGCCGACCACCCGAAGGTGACGATCGTGCCCGCGGAGGCGATGTTCGCCGACCCGTCGGTGCTGCCCACCCACAACTCGCACGCCGTGGAGTGCCAGCTGCACCGCATCGAGGGGCTCAGCGAGCACTTCCTCTACTCGAACGACGACATGTTCTTCGGCAGGCCGCTCAAGCCCGACGTCTTCTTCTCGCCCGGCGGCATCACGAAGTTCGTCGAGGCGACCACGCGCATCGGCCTCGGCGACACCACCCCGGAGCGCTCCGGCCACGACAACGCGGCCCGCACGAACCGGCAGGTGCTGCACCGCCGCTTCGGCGCGATCACGACGCGGCACCTCGAGCACTGCGCGGCGCCCCTGACGCGCGGCGTGATGGCCGAGATGGAGCGGGAGTTCCCCGAGGAGTTCCGCCGCACCGCGGCGTCGCGCTTCCGGTCGTCCACCGACATCTCGGTGACCAACTCGCTGTACCACTACTACGCGCTCATGACCGGGCGAGCGGTGCAGCAGACGGGCGCGAAGGTGCAGTACATCGAGACGACGCTGCGCGAGGCGCTGCCGGCGATGCAGCGCCTGCTGCGCAAGCGCAATCAGGACATGTTCTGCCTCAACGACGGCTCGTTCCCCGAGATCTCCGTCGAGGAGCGCACCGCCGCGGTGCGCGCGTTCCTCGAGTCGTACTTCCCGATCCGCGCGCCGTGGGAGAAGTCCGAGCGCGAGGCCGACACCGCCGCGGCGCAGGCAGCCACCGGCACCGCCAGCTGACCGCGATGCCCGCGGGCGAGGTCAGCGCACGCGCGGGCGGTACTCCTGCAGCGACTGCGTCGCGCGCACGAGGGCGCGCAGCTCCTCGAGCGACTCGGGTGCCGCGCCGAGCGCCCGTGCCTGCACGAGCACGTTCCCGATCGCGGTCGCCTCGACGGGTCCGGCGACCACCGGCAGGCCGGTGCGGTCGGCGGTCAGCTGGCACAGCAGCGCGTTCCGCGAGCCGCCGCCGACGATGTGCACGCGCTCGATCCGCTGCCCACTGATGCGCGCCGCGTCGCGGAGCGTCACGGCGTAGCCCTCGGCGAGCGACTCGAGGATGCAGCGCACCACCTCGGCGCGCCCCCGCGGCGGCCGCTGCCCGCGCTCCTCGAACCAGCTGCGGATGCGCTCGGGCATGTCGCCGGGCGGGTAGAAGACCGCGTCGGTCGGATCGAACACGGGCACCCGCCAGTCGACGGCCGCGGCAGCCTCGAGCAGCTCGGGCAGCCCCATCCGCTCACCCGCCGCCTGCCAGGTGCGCATCGCCTCGCTCAGGATCCACAGGCCCATCACGTTCTTGAGGAACCTCGTGCGCCCGTCGACGCCGCCCTCGTTCGTGAACGACGCCTCGAGCGCCTCCGGCGTCGCGATGGGCGCCGGCGTCTCGATGCCGACGAGCGACCACGTGCCGCTCGAGATGTAGGCGCCGCCGGCCTCCATCGGCACGGCGACGACGGCGGATGCCGTGTCGTGCGACCCGATGGCGAGCACGTCGGGTGCGCCCTCGATGCCGAAGTGCTCCCGCGTGACCGCGTCGATCGGGCCGATCGCGGCGCCGGGCGCCACGAGCTCCGCGAGCAGCGACGAGGGGATGCCGAGCCGCTCCATGAGCTCGGTGTCCCAGCTGCCGTCGAGCTGCATGAGGCCGGTGGTCGACGCGTTCGTGCGCTCGGTCACCATCCGCCCGGTCATCCAGTAGCCGAACAGGTCGGGCAGCATGAGCAGCCGGTCGGCGACCTCGAGGAGCCCCCGCTCGCGGTCGACCATGAGCTGGTTGATGGTCGTGAACGGCATGCGCTGCAGCCCGCAGCGCGCGAAGAGCTCGGGCTGCGCGATCACCGCGTCGACGAGCTCGAGCCCTCGCGCGGTGCGGTCGTCGCGGTAGGAGAAGGGGATCCCGAGCATGCTGCCGCGCCGCAGCAGGCCGTAGTCGACCGCCCACGAGTCGACGGCGACGGATGCGAGCGACGCGCCGCGGGACGCTGCGGCGACGCCCTGGAGCGCCGCGTCGTACAGGGCGAGCACGCTCCAGTGCAGCCCGTCACCGACGCGCACGGGCCGGTTCTCGAACCGCGCGACCTCGTCGAGCCGGAGCGTGTCGCGACCGACCTCGGCACGCAGCACCCTCCCGCTCGTCGCGCCGAGGTCGATCGCGGCGACGGTCGCCGTCATCGCAGGAACGCCGCCGCGACGCCTGAGTCGACCGGCACGTGCAGCCCCGTCGTGTGGCTGAGGTCAGGGCCCGTGAGCACGGCCACCGCGTTGGCGACGTGCTCGGGGAGCACCTCGAGGCCCAGCAGGGTCCGGCCGGCGTAGTACTTGCCGAGCTCCTCCTCCTTCACGCCGTAGACCTCGGCGCGCGACGCGCCCCAGCCGCCGGCGAAGATGCCGGAGCCGCGCACGACGCCATCGGGGTTGATGCCGTTGACGCGCACGCCGTGCTGACCGAGCTCGGCCGCGAGCAGCCGCACCTGGTGGGCCTGGTCGGCCTTCGTCGCCGAGTAGGCGATGTTGTTCGGGCCCGCGAAGACGGCGTTCTTCGACGAGATGTAGACGATGTCGCCGCCCATGCCCTGGTCGATGAGGGCGCGGGCCGCCGCGCGCGAGACGAGGAAGGAGCCCTTCGACATGACGTCGTGCTGCAGATCCCAGTCGGCCTCGGTGGTCTCGAGCAGCGAGCGCGACAGCGACAGGCCCGCGTTGTTCACGACGAGGTCGACGCCTCCGAACGCGAGCAGCGCCGCATCGACGGCGGCCTGCACCTGCTCGGCCTTCGTCACGTCGCACTGCACGCCGATCGCGACGTCGGTCGAGCCGAGCTCGGCCGCGGCGGCCTGCGCCTTCTCGAGGTCGAGGTCGGCGATCACGACGCAGGCGCCGTCCGCGGCGAGGCGCGTGGCGATGGCCTTCCCGATGCCGGATGCGGCGCCCGTGATGAGCGCGACGCGACCGGCGTGCGAGCGCGGCTTCGGCATCCGCTGCAGCTTCGCCTCCTCGAGCGCCCAGTACTCGATGGCGAACTTCTCGGCGTCGGAGATGGGCGTGTAGGTGGAGACCGACTCGGCGCCGCGCATGACGTTGATGGCGTTGATGTAGAACTCGCCGGCGACGCGGGCGGTCTGCTTGTCCTTGCCGAACGAGAACATGCCGACGCCGGGCACGAGCACGATCGCCGGGTCGGCGCCGCGCATCGCGGGGGAGTCGTCGCTCGCGTGCGCGTCGTAGTACGCGGCGTAGTCGGCGCGGTACGCCTCGTGCAGCTCGCCGAGCCGCTCGACCGCCCGCTCGAGCGGGGCGTCGGCGGGCAGGTCGAGCACGAGCGGCTTGACCTTGGTGCGCAGGAAGTGGTCGGGGCACGAGGTGCCGAGCGCAGCGAGCCGCGGATGCGCGTCGTGTGCGAGGAAGTCGAGCACCACGTCCGCGTCGGTGAAGTGGCCGACCATCGGCCGGTCCTGGCTCGCGATGCCGCGCACGTGCGCGGCGAGCTGCGCGGCGCGGTCACGGCGCTCCGCCTCGGGCAGGGGGCCGAAGCCCTCGAGCGCGGCGCCGAAGGGCTCGGCCGAGCCGTGCTCGGCGAGGAACGCCTCGGCGGTGCGGATGATCCAGAGCGAGTTGGTCTCGGCCTCGTCGCTCGTCGCGCCCCAGGCGGTGATGCCGTGGCCGCCCAGCACGCAGCCGACCGCGTCGGGGTTGGCGCGCTGGATGTCGCGGATGTCGAGGCCGAGCTGGAAGCCGGGGCGGCGCCACGGCACCCACACGACCTTCTCGCCGTAGACGCGGCGCGTGAGCTCCTCGCCGTCGGCCGCGGTCGCGATCGCGATGCCCGCGTCCGGGTGCAGGTGGTCGACGTGGGGCTGCTCGACGAGCGCGTGCATCGCGGTGTCGATCGAGGGAGCGGCGCCGCCCTTGCCGTGCAGGCAGTAGTCGAACGCGGCGACCATCTCGTCCTCGCGCTCGACGCCGGGGTAGACGCCCTCGAGGGCGCGCAGCCGGTCGAGGCGCAGCGCCGCGAGGCCCGCGGCCTTGAGCGTGCCGAGGTCGCCGCCGGAGCCCTTCACCCACAGCAGCTCGACCTCCTCGCCCGTCACCGGGTCGACGTCGGTGCCCTTGGCCGACGTGTTGCCGCCTGCGTAGTTCGTGTTCTTCGGATCGCTGCCGAGCCGGTTGGAGCGTGCGATGAGCGCGGCGACGGAGTCGTTCGTCGCGGCGCCGGTCGTCTCAGTGCTGTTCATGGGTTCCCTGCGTGGTCTCGAAGTGTCCGGGCGCCGCTCAGGCGCCCCAGCCGGCCTGGGTGCCGCCGACGCGCTCGGCGGCGGTGCGCTCGAGGTAGCCCGAGTCGAGGAAGGCGCGCATCGGGTTCTCGGGCAGCCCCTTGGCCGCGCGGTGCTCGGCGAGCAGCGGCCGCACGTCGGTCGCGTACGCGTCCATGAGGATCTCGTTGGCGAGCAGCACATCGCAGTCACGGCGCGCGGCGGCGAGCGCCTCGGTGTCGATCGAGAGCGCCTTCGCGACGGCCTCCTGCACGTTGAGCACGCTGCGGATCTGGCCGGGGATCTTCGCCTCGATGTTGTGGCACTGGTCGAGCACGAGCTGCACGTCCGGGTCGCCGTAGCCGCCGCCCGCGATGAGCTCGGTGACGATGCGGAAGAGCTGGAACGGGTCGGCGGCGCCGACGATCAGGTCGTCGTCGGCGTAGAAGCGCGAGTTGAAGTCGAACGCGCCGAGCTTCCCGAGCCGCAGCAGCTGGGCGACGATGAACTCGATGTTCGTGCCCGGGGCGTGGTGACCGGTGTCGAGCACGACCTTCGCGCGGTCGCCGAGCGCCAGGCAGTGCACGTAGCTCGTCCCCCAGTCGGGGATGTCGGTGTGGTAGAACGCCGGCTCGAAGAACTTGTACTCGAGCACCATGCGGTGCTCCTCGTCGATCGCCGCGTAGATCTGGGCGAGCGACTCGGCGAGGCGGTCCTGCCGCTCGCGGATCGAGTCCTGGCCCGGGTAGTTCGTGCCGTCGGCGAGCCAGACCTTGAGGTCGCGCGAACCGGTCGCGTTCATGACCTCGATGCACTCCAGGTGGTGGTCGACGGCCTTGCGGCGGACCCGGGCGTCCGGGTGCGCGAGCGAGCCGAACTTGAAGTCCTCGTCCTGGAAGGTGTTGGAGTTGACGGTGCCGAGCGAGACCCCGAGGTCCTCGGCGTGCCGCCGCAGCGCATCCCAGTCGTCGACCTTGTCCCACGGGTAGTGGAGCGCGACGGTCGGGGCGAGCCCGGTGTGGCGGTGCACCTGCGCGGCGTCGGCGACCTTCTCGAAGGGGTCGCGCGGCGTGCCGGGCGTCGTGAACACGCGGAACCGCGTGCCCGAGTTGCCGTAGGCCCAGCTGGGCACCTCGATCTGCAACCGGTCGAGCTGCTCGGTGGTGGGGGTGACGGCCATGTCAGCTCCTGTCGTGGTGTGCGGCGGTGGGGTCGAGCGCTGCGAGCTGCGCGTCGAGGTCGAAGGCGAGCGGGATGAGCTCGAAGGACTCGTCCGCGGGGCGCTCGAGCCCCTCGAAGAACGGCTGCATCTCTGCCTGCCAGCGCGCGTTGACGTCGCGCGCGGCCATGCCGGCGAGGGATGCCTCCAGGTCGTGGGTGCGGAAGGTGCCGATGCAGGTGCCGTCGTCGGCGACGAAGATCCGGTAGTCGAGCCAGCCGGTCTCGGCGAGCGCGAGCAGCATCTCCGGCCAGACGGCCGCGTGGCGCTCGCGGTAGGCGGGCACGAGCTCGGCGCGCACGCGGAGGCGGAAGCAGATGGGCGAGGCGGCGGCGGGCGTGCCCATGGCGGTCTCCTGTCCTCGTCGACGTGGTGGCTGCCGTGGGTTCGCACGGCGCTCGTGCGAGTCAGCATGCCCGCTGCCGCTTACGAACGCAAGTGAAAAGGTTGCGATTCGGTAACGCTGGATTGCGAAACGGCTTTCGGATGCGTACTGTCACGAACACCAGCGGCAAGGGAGACGTAGTGATCGGTCGTGAGGCGAGCATCCTCGAGGAGCTTGGAGCCGTGGGCTCCGTGCTCGTCGCAGACCTCGCTCGCGCCCTCGGCGTCTCGGAGGTCACGATCCGCAAGGATCTCGACGCGCTTGAGCGCCGGCAGCTGCTGCGGCGCACGCGCGGAGGCGCCGTGCTGCCGGAGCGAGGCGATGAGGGCGCGTTCCGCGACCGCATGCACCGCGAGTCCGCAGCGAAGCGCGCGATCGCCGCAGAGGCGGCCAGGCTCGTCGCCGACGGCGACGTCATCGCGCTCGACACCTCGAGCACGGCGCACCACCTCGCGCTCGAGCTGCTGCACCGGCAGGGCCTCGTCGTCATCACGCAGTCGCTGCCGACCGCGATGGTGCTGCTCGAGCGCTCCGACGCACGGGTCATCATGCCCGGCGGCACCCTCCGGCGCGAGAGCTCCGGCCTCGTGGGCCCCATCACCGACGCGCTGGTCGGCCGCGGCCGCATCGACAAGGCCTTCGTGGGCGTCGTGGGCCTGTCGCGCGAGCGCGGGCTGCTCGAGCTCGCGACCGACGAGGCGGTCTCGAAGCAGGCGCTCGTCGCCGCGAGCGACGCGGTCCACGGTTTGTTCGACGCCACGAAGACGCGCGGCTTCGCGCTCCACTCGTTCGCTCGCGCCGACCAGGTGACGAGCCTCATCACGGATGCCGGAGCATCCGACGACTTCGTCGAGGAGTGGGAGGCGATCGGCGTGCCCGTCACGCGCGTCCCCATCCCCGGCGGCCAGACGACCGGCACGGCGCCGGTCCAGGCGCGGACGGGAACCACCCGTCGCCCCACCCAGAAGGAGCATCGATGAAGATCTCACGCAAGATCGCGGGTGCACTGGCGCTCTCGGCGGCCGCTGCCGTCGTGCTCGCCGGCTGCACGTCGCGCAACGACACCGGCGAGACCGCCGCTCCCGGCGCCACCGACGGCGCCAGCGCCGAGGGCCTCACCATCGCGTTCGTCCCCAAGCTGCAGGGCATCCCCTACTTCGAGGCCATGAACACGGGCGGCCAGCAGGCGGCGGAGGAGCTCGGCTTCGAGTGGCTCTACCAGGGCCCGACCACGGCTGACGCGGCCGCGCAGGCCGACATCGTGCGCTCGTTCATCCAGCAGGGCGTCGACGTGCTCTTCGTCGCGCCGAACGACCCGAACTCGATGGCGCCGCTGCTCCAGGAGGCGCAGGACGCCGGCATCCACGTCGCCACGACCGACACCGACGCACCCGACTCCGTGCGCGAGGTGTTCGTGAACCAGGCGTCGGTCGAGGGCATCGGCCAGGCGCTGACCGACACGCTCCTGGAGGCCATGGGCGGCTCCGGCAAGTACGCGATCGTCTCGTGCGGCGAGACCGCGGCGAACCTCAACGCGTGGATCGAGGTGCAGGAGGAGTACACCGCCTCCGAGTACCCGGACGCCGAGATCGTCGACGTCGTCTACGCCGGCGAGGACCAGGCCATGGCCACCCAGATGGCGACCGACCTGATGAACAGCAACCCCGACCTCACGGGTCTCGTCGGCGAGTGCACCTCGAGCGCACCGGGCGTCGCGCAGGCCGTCGAGGACGCGGGTCGCATCGGCGAGGTCTTCACGGTGGGCCTCGGCACGCCGCAGTCGATGCTGCCCTACCTCGAGTCGGGCTCGTCGAGCGGCTCCATCCTGTGGGACGTCGAGGCACTCGGCTACCTCACCGGCTGGGCCGGCATGCAGCTCGCCAGCGACGGCGACCTGGGCGACCTGAGCGGCGTCGACAACGAGGCGCTCTCCGCGGTCGAGTACGACGAGGCGTCGGGCGTCCTGCTGCTCGGCCCGCCGACCGTGTTCACCGCTGAGAACGCGGGCGACTACGACTACTGATCGCCCGTTCGGCTGAACCGGGGGCCTCACGGCCCCGACGCCGGGGCGCGGCTCGCGCCGCGCCCCGGCACCCCCGACCACCGCATCCACCGCCACGGCGACGGCGCCGACGAGGAGCACCATGACCGACACCGCGCAACGGATCGAGCCCGCGCCACAGGCGACGCCGAGGCTCGAGATGCGTGACATCTCGAAGCGCTACGGCGGCGTCCGCGCCATCCGCCACGCCGACATCACCGTGCGGCCCGGCACGGTCCACGCGCTCGTGGGCGAGAACGGCGCCGGCAAGTCGACGCTCATCAAGATCCTCGCGGGCGCCGAGCGCCCCGACACCGGCACGATCGCGATCGACGGCGAGCCCGTCTCGATCCACGCCACGACCGATGCCATCGCGCTCGGCGTGCAGACGGTCTACCAGGAGCCGCAGCTGTTCCCGGAGCTCACCGTCGCCGAGAACTTCTTCGTCGGCCGCGAGATCACCCGCGGCCCCACCATCGACTGGCGCGCGCAGGCGCCCCGCATGCTCGAGCTGCTCGACACCGTCGGCCTCGACCGCTCGCTCGCCTCGCAGCCGCTCGGCGCGCTCTCGATCGCGAAGCAGCAGCAGGTCTCGATCGCGAAGGCGCTGCTCGAGCGGGCGAGCATCCTCATCCTCGACGAGCCGAGCGCCATCCTCACCGACGCCGAGATCGAGGTGCTGTTCGGGGTCGTCCGCCGCCTGGCCGCGGACGGGGTCTCGATCATCTACATCAGCCACCGCCTCGACGAGCTCTTCCGCATCGCCGACGAGGTGACCATCATGCGCGACGGCGAGACGGTCTCGTCGCAGCCGATCGGTGAGCTCAGCGTGCGCGAGATCGCGGAGCGCATGGTCGGCGGCGAGATCGCGGAGGGCGTGCACGAGGCGCGCGACCACGGCGACCTCGTGCTCGAGCTCGAGCACCTGACGCTCGACGGCGCCTTCGCCGACGTCTCCTTCTCCGTTCGCGCCGGCGAGGTGGTCGGGCTCTACGGCCTCGTCGGCTCCGGCGCCGCCGAGGTCGGCGAGGTCGTGTACGGCATGCGTCGCGCGACGTCGGGGCGGATGCGCGCGGCCGGGGACGAGCGGCACCCCGCGAACCCGTCCGAGGCGAAGCGCCGCGGCATCCGCATGGTGCCGGCCAACCGCTCCTCGCAGGGCTCGTTCTCCTTCCAGTCGATCGCCTTCAACATCACCATCGGCTCGCTCGGCCTGCTCAGCAGGCTTCCGGGATGGGTCTCGCCGAAGGCCGAGCGCCGCGTCTCCGACGACCTCATCCGCCGGCTCGCGGTGAAGACGCCCTCCGGCAAGCAGCCGATCGGCGCCATGTCGGGCGGCAACGCGCAGAAGGTGGTGCTCGCGCGGCAGATCGTCGAGCAGCCCGACCTGCTCGTGCTCGCCGAGCCCACGCAGGGCGTCGACGTGGGCGCGAAGGAGGAGATCCACCGCATCATCGCCGACCTCGCCGAGCGCGGCGCAGCGGTGCTCGTCATCACCACCGACCTCGCCGAGGTGCAGCGCATCGCCGACCGGATCCTCGTGTTCCGCTCCGGTCGCGTCGCGCACGAGTTCCCGCCCACTGCGAGCCAGGCCTCGCTGCTCGCCGCGGCCGCCGGAGCGGTCGACCACCCCGGCGACGACCAGACGATCACCGGCCAGCCGATCGGCGGCCAGCCGATCGGCGGCCCCGACGGCAGCACGCGACCCACCCCTGGGGAGGAGCCCCGATGAGCACCGCCACCACCGCGCCCGAGAGACCTGCGCAGCTGAGCCTGCGGCGCATCCTGCCGCCCGTCGTCACCGGTCAGGAGATCGTGCTCCTCGGCGTGCTCGTGGTGCTGTGGGTGCTGCTCGGCATCTTCACGCCCGCGTTCCTCACGCCCGGCTCGATCGGTCCGCTGCTCGTGCAGGTCGCGCCGATCGCGCTCGTCGGCGTCGGCATGACGTTCGTGATCCTGACCGCGGGGATCGACGTGTCGGTCGCCGCGATGATCATGGTCTCCGCCGTCACGACGGCGCAGCTGCTCGTCGCCTTCGACCTCCCCGCCGTGCTCGCGCTGCTCGTCGCGATCGCCGTCGGCCTCGCGCTGGGCGCATTCAACGGCGTGCTCGTCGGCTACGGCCGCGTGCATCCGATCATCATCACCTTCGGCACGGCCAACATCTTCCAGTGGATCGGCCTCCGGGTGTTCGACTCCTCGACGGTCAACGGCATCCCCGGCACCCTCGACTTCCTCGGCCGCGGCAGCGAGGGATCCACGCTCGGCGTGCCGCACGCCTTCGTCATCGCGGTCGTGGCCGTCGCAGCCGCGTGGTGGTTCCTCCGCTACGCGAAGGCCGGCCGCAACCTCTACGCGATCGGCGGCAACCAGAACGCCGCGCGGCTCGCGGGCATCAAGGTGCAGCCGCGGCTCGTGGCGGTCTACGCCGTCACGGGCGCGCTCGCCGGGCTCGCCGCGTGCATGATGATCGCGAGCGGCACCTCGACGCTCGACCAGTCGGTCGGCTCGGGCAAGGAGCTGCAGGTGATCGCCGCCGTCGTGATCGGCGGCACGTCGATCATCGGCGGCCGTGGCAGCGTCGTCGGCACCCTGCTGGGCGCGATCCTCGTGCAGACGGTCGTCTCGGGCGTCACGCAGCTCGGCTGGCCGACCCAGCTCGGCTTCCTCTTCGTCGGCATCTTCATCCTGATCGCCGTCGGCACCGACTTGATCCGCGAGCGAGCGAGGAGGCGCGCATGACCGCCGTCACCACCACCCCGGCCGACCAGCGTCGCGGTGCGGCAGGAGGCATCCGCGACTGGTTCGCCTCGGGACTGCTGAAGGACCGCGCCGCCCTGCTGCTCGGGCTCATCATCGTGCTGCTCGTCGTGATGTCGATCCTCGATGCGGTCGGCGCGACGAGCGGGCGGTTCAACAGCGACTACCTCGCCTCGAGCCTCATCGCCTTCGTGCCGCTCGCCCTGCTCGCGCTCGCCGAGCTCTTCGTCATCGTCTCCGGGCGCGGCGGCATCGACCTGTCGGTCGGCTCGATGGTGTCGCTCACCGGCATCGTGTTCGCGATGCTCTACCAGCAGGTGGGGCTGCCGCTGCCGGTCGCGATCGTGCTCGGCGTGCTCTTCGGCGCCGTGCTCGGCGCCATCAACGGCTTCCTCACCGCCTACCTCGGCTACCCGGCGCTCATCACGACGCTCGCGACCTTCTACGCCTACCGCTCGATCGCCCTCGTGGTGAGCGACCAGCGCCCCATCTCGGGTCCCGAGATCTCGGCGTTCTACGACGCGGCGAAGGCCGTCGAGCTGCCCGTCATCGGCGGTTCGCTGCCGCTCGTGCCGCTCGGCGTCGTCACGTTCCTGCTCCCGGTCGCGATCGTCGCCTGGTTCGTGCTGAACCGCACGACCTTCGGCCGCAAGCTCTACGCGATCGGCACGAACGACACCGCGGCGCAGTGGGCCGGGATCGACACGCGTCGCACGCGCATGATGGCGTTCGTCACCGCCGGCGCCCTCTCCGGCCTCGTCGGCGTCTACACCGTCGCGCAGTTCGCGTCCGCGCGACCCGATGCGGGCACCGCCGGCAGCGGCATGGCGCTGCCCGCCATCACGATCGCCGTGCTGGGCGGTGTCGCCATCACGGGCGGCATCGGGCGGCTCAGCGGCATCGTGCTCGCGGCGCTGCTCATCGTGTGGCTCAACGCCTCGATCCTGCTCGTCGTGCCCGGCAACGAGGGTGCCCAGGCGCAGCTGCTCGCGCTCGGCATCGTGCTGCTCGGCGCGTCGCTCCTCTCGAACGCCTCGGTGCGCCGAAGGGGGTCGAGCGGATTGGCGAAGCCCGTCACCGTGCCGGGGACGGCGCGGGGCGTCGGCTCGTGACGGCCGCGCACGCGTCGCTGCTCGCCCTCGCGCACGCGGTCGGCGAGCCGCGGCGCGAGCTCGCCATCCTGGCAGAGGGCAACGTCTCGGTGCGGCTCGACGACGAGCGGATGCTCGTGAAGGCGACGGGCTCGCCGCTCGCCGATGCGGGCCCGGACGACCTCGTCGAGTGCCGCTTCGAGCCCATCCTCGAGCTCCTCGACGACCCGACCGCGTTCGAGGGCGGCGACGGGGATGCCCGGGTCGCCGAGGCGCTCATGGCGTCGCGCGTCGACCCGGACGCGAAGCGCCCGAGCGTCGAGGCGCTGCTGCATGCGGTCGTGCTGACGTCGGGCGCCGACGCGGCGTGCCACACGCATCCGGTCGCCGTCAATGCCCTGCTGTGCTCCGACCGCGCCGACCTGCTCATCGCCGGCGCGCTCTTCCCCGACCAGGTCGTCGTGCTCGGCACGCACAGCCTGCTCGTGCCCTACGTCGATCCGGGGCTCACCCTGGGCCGCCGCATGCGCGACGAGCTGCGGGCGTTCGCCGATCGGCACGGCGCGCTGCCCAAGGTCGCCTGGCTGCAGAACCACGGCATCTTCGCGATCGGCGCGAGCCCCGCCGAGTGCCTCCGCATCACCGAGATGGCCGACAAGTTCGCGCGCATCCTGCTCGGTGCGCTCGCGGCGGGCGAGCCGCGGTTCCTGCCCGACGACGTCCTCGACCGCATCGACGGCCGGGACGACGAGCACCTCCGCCGCGCCCTGCTCGACACGGCGCGCTGACCCACCACCACCTGAACCACCTGAGCGAAGGAGCTCCCATGCAGATCGGCGTCCACGGCCTCGTCTTCACCGGCACATTCGACGAGGCGGGCCTCCAGACGGCCATCGCCGGCACCCAGGCGGCGGGCTTCGACCTGCTCGAGCTGCCGCTCATGGATCCCTTCGCGATCGACGGCGCCCTCGTGCGGCGCATGCTCGACGACCACGTCGTCGCCATGAGCTCGAGCCTCGGGCTCGATGCCGCCCACGACCTCTCGAGCGACGACGCCGCGGTCCGCCGCGAGGGCGAGACGCTGCTCGAGCGCGCGATCGACGTCGTCGCGGAGGCCGGCGGTCAGCACCTGTGCGGCGTCATCTACTCCGCGATGCGGAAGTACATGGCGCCCGCGACCGAGGCGGGCAGGGCGAGCTCCGCCGCGGCGCTCGGGCGGCTCGGCGACCGGGCAGCCGCTGCGGGCGTCACGCTCTCGCTCGAGATCGTGAACCGCTACGAGACGAACATCGCGAACACCGCGCGGGGCGGGCTGCGCTTCCTCGAGGAGGTCGGCCACGACAACGTGCACCTGCACCTCGACACGTACCACATGAACATCGAGGAGTCGGGGATGCTCGAGCCCGTCCTCGACGCCGGCGATCGCCTCCGATACGTGCACATCGGCGAGAGCCACCGCGGCTACCTCGGCACCGGTTCGGTCGACTTCGGGTCGTTCTTCCGCGGCCTCGCGCGGCTCGGCTACGACGGCCCGATCGTCTTCGAGTCGTTCTCGAGCGCCGTCGTCTCCGAGTCGCTCTCGAACACGCTCGGCATCTGGCGCAACCTGTGGGACGACTCCGCGGACCTTGCCGCGCACGCCAACCGCTTCATCCGCGACCAGCTGCGGAGCGTCGAGACGATCGCCCTCCACTGAGCGTCCGGCCAACGTCGGCGGGCGGTGGCAGGGTGTGCGCATGGATCGCGAGCTGTGGGACCGCGAGGCGGCCGCCTTCGACGACGCGCCCGATCACGGGCTCGCCGACCCGTCGATCCGTGAGGCCTGGCGCCAGCTGCTGCTGCCCGTGCTGCCGCCCGCACCGGCGCGCATCGCCGATCTCGGCTGCGGCACCGGCACGCTCACCGCGCTCCTCACCGCGGCCGGTCACGGGGTCGACGGGCTCGACCTGTCGCCCGAGATGATCCGGCGGGCGGCGGCGAAGGTGCCGTCGGCGCGCTTCGCGGTGGGCGATGCACAGGTGCCCGACCTCCCCGCAGCGGAGTACGACGCGGTGCTCTCGAGGCACGTGCTGTGGGCGATGGACGATCCGGTCCTCGCCATCGAGCGCTGGGCGGCCCTGCTGCGGCCGGGCGGCATCCTCGTGCTCGTCGAGGGCCGCTGGTCGACCGGCGCGGGCCTCACCGCCGACGAGGCAGGCGCGATCGTGCGTCGCTCGCGCACTCGGGTCGACGTTCGGCCGCTCGTCGAGGAGCGCCTCTGGGGCGGGCCGATCACCGACGAGCGCTACCTGCTCGTCAGCCCGTCATGATGGCGGATGCGGCGCGTCAGCGGGGCAGGACGGCCGCGACGGCGCTCACCTCGACGACCGCGCCCGGCACGCCGAGCGCCGAGACGATCGCGGCCGTGACGAGCGCCGGCTCGCCGTCGCCGACCAGCTTCTGCGCGACCGCGCCGTACGCGGCACCGAGATCGGCGCCCTCGACGAGCAGCACCGTCCATTGCACGACGTCGGCGAGCGTCGCTCCGGCCGCGGCGAGCGCGGTGGTCGCGTTGTCGATCGCCCGCGCCGACTGCTCGGCGGCGTCGGCGGAGACGAGCGCGCCGGTCTCGTCGACGCCGTTCTGCCCGCCGACGTAGATCGTGGTCGCGCCGGGCGGCACGATCGCCACGTGGCTGAAGGCGGGGGAGCGGACGAGCCCGTCGGGGCGGAGTCGGGTGATGGCATCCATGCCCGACAGGGTGCACCCGACCGCGCCGCGGCGCATCCCCCGACTCGGACCGCTCCGGACGGCCCTCAGGCGGTGAAGACGGCGTGCGCCGACGGCACGCGCTCGCGCCCGTCGAGGGCGAGCAGCTCGAGCACGACGGCGACGCCGACCACCTGTCCGCCGAGCTGCTCCACGAGCGTCGCCGCGGCGACGAGCGTGCCACCGGTCGCGAGCACGTCGTCGACGAGCAGCACGCGCCGGCCGCGGAGGTCGCCGGAGGCCTCGATCGTCGCGACGCCGTACTCGAGGGCGTAGTCGACGGATGCCGTGGGTCGCGGCGTCTTCCCCGCCTTGCGGATGGGCAGGGCTCCGGTGCCGAGGCTCGCCGCGACGGCTCCCGCGAGCAGGAAGCCGCGCGCCTCGACGCCCGCGACGAGGTCGAAGCCGCCCTCGAACGGCGCGGCGAGCGCGCGCGTGACGGCGGCGAGCGCCTCGGCGTCGGCGAGCATCGGCCCGATGTCGCGGAACAGGACGCCCGGCTCCGGGAAGTCGGGCGTGAGGGCGATGAGGGACTCGGCGCGCGCGAGCGCTGCGGGGCTGGGCGTCGGCACCTTCTCAGCCTAGTTCCGGCCGAGCCGCGTTCGGCCGCACCCCCGGCAGACGAGCGACGGCGGTGACGAGCACGCTCGCCACCGCCGTCGACATCGGATCGATCAGGCGAGCGCTGCGGCCGCCAGCCAGGCGACCGCGACGATCGCCATGCCGAGGAAGCCGACCACCGTGCACATGAACGTCCACGTCTTGAGGCCGCCCGCGACCGAGAGGCCGAGGAACTTCGTGGCGATCCAGAAGCCGGAGTCGTTGATGTGCGAGAGCGAGACCGAGCCCATCGCGATCGCGAGGATGATGAGCGCGACCTGGAACTCGCTGTAGCCGCCGGCGAGCACCGTCGACTGCACGAGTCCCGCCGCCGTCAGCGTCGCGACCGTGCCGGAGCCCTGCGCCACCTTGAACACGAGCGCGAGGATGAACGCCAGGAAGATGATCGGCACTCCGGCGTCGACGAGGATGCCGGAGACGGCGTCGCCGATGCCCGACTCCGTGAGCACGCGGGCGAAGACGCCACCCGCGCCGGTCACGAACACGACGATCGCCGCGGGCGCGAGCGCCGAGTCCATGATGGTGCTCATGTCCTGGCGGCCCCAGCCATGGCGCATGCCGAGGATGTACATCGCCAGCACGCACGCGACGAGCAGCGCGAGCGCCGGAGCCCCGACGAACGCGAGCACGTTGGCCGCGGGCGTCTCGGGCTCGACGATGAGCTTCCCCACGGTGCCGATGGCGATCATGATGATCGGCAGCAGGATGAGCGCGACGACCACGCCGGCGCTCGGCGTCGTGATCGGGCGCTCGCGCACCGAGGTCGAGGTGCCGGGGTCGACCGCCGTCGTCGTGGGCGCCGCCTCCGAGGAGGCGCCGAGGCCCGAGGTGGCGCCGCCGATGCCGCCGGTGGTGCCACCGGACGCGATGTTCGCAGCGCCGGCATCCGCGTACTTCTCCGCGATCTCCGGCGACATCTCCCAGACGCCCCGCGCCATGATGCGCTTCGACAGCCACCAGACGACGAAGCCCATGGGGATCGCGAGCAGGATGCCGAGGATCGTGACGAGACCCATGACATCCGGGTTCAGCAGGGTCGTCGACCCGACGACACCCGGGTGCGGCGGCACGGCGTTGTGGATGAACACCATGAAGACGGCGACCGGTGCGCCGAGGGCGATGGGGCTCTTGTGGCCGGATGCCTTCGCGAAGCTGAAGATGATCGGCACGAGGATGATGAACGCGACGTCGAAGAAGATCGGGATCGCGACGAGCCCGGAGGCGATGAGGAGCGCAGGTCCCAGTCGGTCCTTGCCGAGCACCTTCGCGGCCTTGCGGGCGATGATCTCGGCGCCGCCGGTCTTCTCGATGATGCCGCCGAGCATCGCTCCGAGGCCGACGAGCAGTGCCACGTTGCCGAGCGTCGTGCCCATGCCGGCGACGATCGTGGGGATGACCTCCTGGATGGCGATGCCGCCCGCGAGCGCGGTGAGCACCGAGACGGCGAGCAGCGCCAGGTAGGCCGGCCACTTGAGCTTCATCACGAGGAAGAGCAGCAGCGCGATCGCGACCACCGCGACCAGCACGAGGTACAGGGGGCTCATCGCTCGACCCGCTCGATCTTGTCGATCTTCAGCATCTTGACGAGCACGCGGTCGAGGTCCTCGTCATCCCAGATGCGCTTCCAGTCGTCCTTGATGATCGCCTCGCGGCCGTAGTCCATCGCGAGGTGGCAGGCCTCCGAGAAGGGGTTCGAGCCGCGGAGCGCGTTCGTGAGGGCGATGCCGATGTGGCCGAAGAAGATCGCCTTGACGGCGTCCTCCGGGATGCCGACCTCCTCGATGGCGTGGTCCATCGAGTCCTTGAGGAACTGCCCGATCATGCACGCCGTCGTCTCGACGAGCGTCGGCTCGAGCTGCGCGAGCTGCTTGATCGTCACCCAGTGCACGTCGATCACCGGTGCGTAGATCGCGCGGATGACGTCCTCGGTGCGTGCCTTCGCCGCGTCGTCGTCGCCCTCGAAGGCGGCCACGGCGTCCTGGTCGGCAGCGATGCCGCCGAAGGTGTCGCCGTACTCCTCGACGGTCGTGCGCTCGAGGAAGACGGAGGGGTGGCACGGGTGCGCGCACGCCTGGTGCACGTCGTCGCGCGTGGCGAGCAGGCCCGCGTAGGCGGCGGCCGGGTCGAGGGTGAGGAGGACCGCGCCCGCCTGCATCATCGGCACGATCTGCTCCGAGACCTTGCCGAGCACGACATCCGGCACCGCGAGGATGACGACGTCGGCGTCGGGGACGGCTTGGTCGACGGTCGAGACCGAGCGGCCGAGGTCGGCGATGCGCTGCTGCCCGGCCTCGGACGCCTCGCAGTAGTAGACGGTCGCGTCGGTCAGGTCGAGGTTGTTCGACACGCGCATGCCCATCTTGCCGGCCGCGCCGATGACGGCGACCGTCAGCGAGGCGTCGAGCTCGACGTGCTTGCCCTTGAGCGGGTTCAGTTCTCGTGAACTCACGATGCTGCTCCTTCGTTGGATGTGGTGGTGGATGAGTTGGTGGCGGAAGCGGATGCGGTGAGGGCCGCGAGCGTGGCCTCGGTCCAGGCGCGCTCGAGGGCGACGGTCGTCGCGCTGTCGCCCTGCCAGGGCAGCCAGTGCTCGACGATCGCGGCGGGCGATCTGCCGTCGGCGTAGACGGCTCGCAGCTCGTGCTCGAGGTCGAGCTGCCCCTCGCCCATGCGGGCGCCCGTGAGCGTGAAGCCCACCCAGCCGTCCTGCCGCGCGAAGGCGAAGTCCTTGACGTGCAGGTCGAGGGCGTACGGGGCCGCGGCGTCGATGACGTCTGCGGGGCGCTCGAGCGCAGCGATGCAGTTGGCCGGGTCGAGGCAGATGCCGACGAGCGGCGAGTCGATCGCCTGGACGGCGGCGACCAGGATCGCGGTCGGCACCTGCTCGTAGGTCTCGAGCGCGAGCCGCACGTCGGCGGACCGCAGCCGCGGGAGCGAGTCGCGCAGGGTGGCGACGACGTGCTCGACGCCCCGATCGGCATCGTCGCGCAGCACCATCGAGCGCAGCACGCGGGCGTCGAGCGCCGCGGCGATGGCGATGTAACGGGCGAGGTGCTCCGGCGCGATGCCTCGGGTGCCGACCTGCAGGCGGAGGCCGAGCGCACGGGCCCGCTCGCGGAGCGCGTCGAGCTGCGACGGCGAGAGGGTCTCGATGCGAGGGTCGTCGCAGATCTCGAAGACGGTGCAGCCGAGGGAGGCGGCGCGGTCGACCATCGCCTGGATCGTGAGCGGATCCGGGTGGTCGTGCCACTCCCAGAACAGCGCGTACGAGCCGATCCCGATGTCCATCGCAAACTCCGTTGTGTGCCGTGGCCGCGCCAGTCGTACGCGTTGCCTTGCGACACGGTAGCCCGAAGCACCCGAACCTCGCAACCGGTTGACCAATTTCGTTCCAGCATGTCGCTACGCTCGACCCGTGACCCACGACGTGATCCTCGACGCGCTCCGGCTCTCTGCGACCGCCTCGAAGTCGGCGAGCGGGTCGGTCGCCGAGCAGCTGCTGAAGCTCCTCCTCGGCGACAGCATGCAGCCCGGCGAGAGGCTGCCGTCCGAGCGCAAGCTCACGGAGGCGCTCGGCGTCGGGCGCTCCGCGGTGCGCGAGGCGCTCGCGGCGCTCGAGGTGCTCGGCGTCGTCGAGACGCGCGCCGGCTCGGGCACCTACCTGCGCTCGTCGACCTCGGAGCTCCTGCCGCAGACGCTCTCGTGGTCGATGCTCGTCGGGCAGGAGCAGACCGAGCACGTCGCGTTCGTGCGCGGGGCGCTCGAGCGCGCGGCGGCCGAGCGCGCTGCCGAGGTGGTGACGCCCGAGGACGCCGAGAAGCTGCGCGGCTTCGTGCGCGCGCAGCGCGCGGCCGCGGGCACCGGCGACTACGTCGAGCACGACATCGCGTTCCACCAGCACCTCGCGACGATGGCCGGCAACCCCATCCTGAGCGACCTCCTCTCCACCTCGCGCTCGCTGCTGCGCATCTGGTTCGAGCACGCTGTCGACGCTCCCGACGACATCGAGGCGGCGGTCACCGAGCACCACGCGATCGCCGAGGCGATCGCCGCAGGCGACAGCGCGGGCGCCCAGGCGGCGATGGCGCGGCACATGGTGACGGCGACCGCACGCATCCTCAGGGCCGCCAGCGGGCGTTGATCTGCGCGAAACACCGCGCGGCTAGGCTCGCTGCATGGGCGATCTGTTCGATGACTACGACAAGCCCTTCGCGAACCCTCGGAAGCGCGAGGGGCTCGCGTGGGACGAGATGTTCGAGGCCGAGGGCAGCGCCCGCGGTCCGTACAAGCCGCTCCACGACGCGCTCAGCGAGCTGACGAAGGACGATCTGCGGGCGCGCGCCGACGCGCTCGCGACCTCCTACCTCGCGCAGGGCGTGACGTTCGACTTCGCGGGGGAGGAGCGGCCGTTCCCGCTCGACGCGATCCCGCGCATCATCACCGCGGAGGACTGGCGCCACGTCGAGTCGGGCGTGCAGCAGCGCGTGCGCGGGCTCGAGGCGTTCCTCGCCGACATGTACGGCCCGCAGCGTGCGGTCGAGGACGGCATCGTCCCCGCCAAGCTCATCTCCACCTCCAAGCACTTCCACCGCCAAGCCGCCGGTGTCGTCGGCGCCAACGGCGTGCGCATCCACGTCTCGGGCATCGACCTCATCCGCGACGAGCAGGGCGAGTGGCGCGTGCTCGAGGACAACGTGCGCGTGCCCTCGGGCGTGAGCTACGTGATCTCCAACCGCCGCGTGATCGCGCAGACGCTGCCCGAGATGTTCGCCACGATGCGGGTGCGGCCGGTCGGCGACTACTGCGACAAGCTGCTGCACGCGCTGCGCGCCGCCGCGCCGGCGGGCGTCGACGACCCGCGCGTCGTCGTCCTCACGCCCGGCGTCTACAACTCCGCTTACTTCGAGCACACGCTGCTCGCGCGGCTCATGGGCGTCGAGCTCGTCGAGGGCCGCGACCTGTTCACCTCCGGCGGCCGCGTCTACATGCGCACGACCGAGGGGCCGGCCCGCGTCGACGTCATCTACCGCCGCGTCGACGACGACTACCTCGACCCGCTGCAGTTCCGCGCCGACTCGATGCTCGGCAGCCCCGGGCTGATGCTGGCGGCGCGCCTCGGCAACGTCACGATCGCGAACGCGGTCGGCAACGGCATCGCCGACGACAAGCTCGTCTACACCTACGTGCCAGACCTCATCCGCTACTACCTGTCGGAGGAGCCGATCCTCAAGAACGTCGACACCTGGCGGCTCGAGGATCCGGGCGCGCTCGACGAGGTCATCGACCGCCTGCACGAGCTGGTCGTGAAGCCCGTCGACGGCTCCGGCGGCAAGGGCCTCGTCGTGGGCCCCGACGCCACCCCCGAGGAGCTCGAGGCGCTCAAGCACCGGCTGCTCGACGACCCGCGCGGCTGGATCGCGCAGCCCGTCGTGCAGCTGTCGACCATCCCGACGCTCGTCGACGACGGCGTGCGCCCACGGCACGTCGACCTGCGCCCCTTCGCCGTCAACGACGGGAAGGATGTGTGGGTGCTGCCGGGCGGGCTGACCCGCGTCGCGCTCCCCGAGGGCCAGCTCGTCGTCAACTCCTCGCAGGGCGGCGGCTCGAAGGACACCTGGGTCATCGCCGGTGCCCGCGAGCAGCTGCCGCTCGTCGACCACGACGCCGAGTTCGGCGCCTCGGGCGAGCCGATGACGAGGCCGATCACGATCGTCGGCGGTCACGAGCACCCGCAGGACCAGTCGCCGCAGGATGCCCCGCGCGGTCAGGGCGAGCAGCAGCAGCAGTCGCAGTCGTCCCGGTCGGGGCGACAGTCGCAGTCGCAGTCCTCCCACGCTCGTCGAGTAGCAGTCGGCGAAGCCGACCGCGTATCGAGACGAAGCCGCCCCGCCACGGAAGGCACCCAGCCATGATGCTCAGCCGCATCGCCGAGAGCCTCTTCTGGATCGGCCGCTACATCGAGCGCGCGGACGGCACCGCCCGCATCCTCGACGTCTACCTCCAGCTGCTGCTCGAGGACGTCGCCGTCGACGAGGACACCGCCTGCCGCGCCCTGCTCGGCGTCATGGGTCACGACGCCCCGCCGGAGCGCAAGCTCACGCGCGTCGACGTCGTCAACTCGCTCGCGACCGACCGCACGCAGCCCGCGTCGATCGCCTACTCGGTCAACGCCGCGCGCGAGAACGCCCGCCGTGCGCGCGAGATCATCTCGACCGAGCTGTGGGAGGTGCTGAACTCCACCTACGCGAACATGCCCCGGCGCGTGAACCCCGAGCAGGTGCACCAGATGTTCGGCTGGGTGCGCGAGCGCGCTGCGCTCGCGGGCGGCATGGCCGACTCGACCGCGAGCCGCGACGACGCGTGGAGCTTCTTCACGCTCGGCCGCTTCATCGAGCGCGCCGACATGGTGGCCCGGCTGCTCGCGACGCGCGCGCTGACCGAGGCGTCCGGCCCGTCATGGACGACCATCCTGCGCTCCGTCGGCGCCTACGAGGCGTACCTGCGCACCTACCGCGGCGTGCCGTCGAGCACGAACGCGGCGGAGTTCCTGCTGCTCGACCGGCTCTTCCCCCGCTCCATCCTCTTCTCCGTGCGCGGCGCAGAGCAGTGCCTGCTCGACATCGAGCCGCGGCAGGATCGCATCGGCTACGTCGACCAGGCCCAGCGGATGCTGGGCCAGATCCGCGCGGAGCTCGAGTTCCGCCCGATCCAGGAGATCATCGAGGACCTGCCGGTCGTCATGGACAAGGTGCAGACGACCACCACCGAGGTGTCGCACGCCGTGCGCGAGCGCTACTTCCCGACCCACAACATGCCCGCCTGGACCAGGGAGGCATCGTGAGCCGCATCCGCATCCGTCACACCACCGGCTACCGCTACGAGCAGCCCGCCGTCGCGTCGTACAACGAGTCGCGCATGCTGCCGTCGACCTCCGACGGCCAGTTCGTGCTCTACTCCAACCTCGACATCCGCCCCAACACCTCGATCAACACGTACGAGGACTACTGGGGCACGAAGGTCGTCTCGTTCGACGTGCTCGCGCCCCACACCGAGCTGCAGCTGACGGCCACGAGCCTCGTCGAGGTGCGCCCGCGCCTCATCGGCGGGCACGACCTGTCGTGGGAGCAGCTCGAGAAGGTGTCGCTGCGTGCCACCCAGTACGTCGAGCAGCTCGGCCAGACCGTCCGCACGCGCCCGACCGACGACCTCGTCGCTGCAGCGCAGGAGATCAAGGATGAATCGCCTACGCCGGGCGCCGCCGCCGCGGCCATCGCCCGCATGGTCGGCGAGCAGATGGAGTACATGTCGGGCGTGACGCACGTGCACACGCTCGCCTCCGAGGCGTGGGTGAACCGCAAGGGCGTCTGCCAGGACATCGCGCACATCACGATCGGCGCGTTGCGGCAGGTCGGCATCCCCGCGCGCTACGTCTCGGGCTACCTGCACCCGCGGCCGAACGCGCAGATCGGCGAGACGATCCGCGGCGAGTCGCACGCGTGGGTGGAGTGGTTCACGGGCGAGTGGAACGCGTGGGACCCGACGAACCTCATCGACATCGGTGAGCGCCACGTGAAGGTGGGCCTCGGCCGCGACTACAACGACGTGCCGCCGCTGCGCGGCGTCTATGCGGGCGCCGGCAAGAGCCAGCTCTTCGTCAGCGTGGAGATCACGAAGGAGTCGTGACCGGCGTGAGCCGCGCTCGCTCAGGCGAGCCGGCTTGCTCAGCAGCGCAGCAGGACGTGGCGCGACGGGTGATGCAGTTCGAGCGTCGCGCCGGAGGACCTGCGCCGACCGTCGCGGGACCGTCGGCGGTGCATCCGACCCTCGATCGGCGAACGAGAGCCGTGCGAGCGGGCGCCGCGCGAGTCCGCGCCGCGCGGCCGCCGCGCCACGGGCGACTCCGATGGATCCCACGCCGACCGGAGGTCGGGTGCTGGTGACGAGTCCGTCGCGAGCAGTTCGGGAAGCTTGACGGCGAGCGGCGCGGCGGCCGCCGAGGCCGCGGTGACCGGCTCGCACGGCGGTGCCACGGAGCGGGTGTTCCGGGCATAGGGGTCGGCGGGCCGCAGCTGGGCGACGACGCGCCAGTCGCCGGGCGATCCGACGACGAGGAGCCGGCCGGCATGCACCTCGTGATGGCAGTGGCTGCAGAGCAGGATGCCGTTGGCGACATCGGTCGGGCCGCCGCTCTGCCACCACACGACGTGGTGGGTCTCCGTCCACGCGACCGGGAAGCCGCAGCCGGGTGTCGCACAGCCGCGGTACTGGGCGGCGAGTGCCCGCCGCTGGGGCTGCGTGAACAGCCGCACCGTGCGGCCGAGCTCGAGCACGTGGCCGCGGGCATCGGTGACCGCACGCTGCACCACCCCGTTGCAGAGCAGTCGGTCCACGGTCTCGATCGGCACGACCGAGCCGGTGTGCTCGACCGTGAGGGTGCGATCCGCGTGCTCGACGTCGTGCAGGTACGCGTTGAACGCCTCGATCGTGCCCGTGAGCACGAGCCGGGGCACCTCGCCGCCAGCGACCGGTGCTCCGCCGGAGGCTGCATGCGCCTCGGCCATGGCGATCAGTGCATCGTGGCGCTTCTGCTCCAGAGAGCGATCATCGACCGGCGTCGGTGCGTCGGCATCCCTCGCCGGTTCGGCGCTCTCCTCCGCGTCATCGGTGAACCGGACATCGACGCGCGGCGCCGTGACCGCATCCACCACGGCCTTGAGCGCAGCGCCTCCTTCGGCTGTCGAGTGCACCACGATGAGCCACGAGCCGTCAGGACGCTGCCGCATCCGCAGCGAGCGGAGTGCGCGCAGCCGCTCACTCTCGGGCAGCACGCCGTCAGGATCGAGCACCGCGACGTAGGCCTGCGCCTGCGTCACCAGCAGCTCGGGCGCGAGCCGACGCTCAACGTGGGCCGCCTCATCGACCAGGCAGCCCTCGGCCCATGCGAGCTGGCTGAGATCGGCACGAGTGGCGGCGGGCGCGAGGGTGCCGACGATCGCCCGCGCCTGCGCCAGCGACACCGCCCCCGCGTCGAGCGCTTCGGCGACCCGGGGGAACGCAGTGGCGATCGGCGCACCGGTGATGCTCACGGCGGGAGCGGTCGCCGCCGCCAGGGACAGCAGCTCGGCCGCGTCGCGGGTGCGGATGCCGAACGCCCTTCCGACCGCATCCCTCGCGTTGCGGCTGCCCAGCAGGCGGCAGATCGACGCATCGTCGGCCGCTCTCGAGCGCTCTGCGATCGCTCCTGCGAGCCGTACTCGCTGTGCATCGACGACGCGGGCCAGCTCGGCCGTCAGCGTCAACAGGTCGACGAGCTCCTGGTGCGTGCAGCGGGCGAGGGTGTCAGCGTCGGCGAAGGCAGCTCGGGCTGCGGTGACCGCCGTTGCCGCTCGCTGCACCATCGCCATGGTCGCTCCCTGGATCCCACTCCATCGAATCTCTGTTGGGAACAGACTATCGAATGCCACCGACTCAAGGGGCCGGTCGGGGTGGGCTGCGGACAACTCGAGTGGAGCGGACATTCCCCTGTCCTCCGCGTCTGGCCGGCGGTACCGTGATCGCCATGTGCAGGAACATCACCGAGCTGCGCGGGCTCGAGCCGGCCGCGAACGACGAGGAGATCGAGGCAGCTGCGCGGCAGTACGTGCGCAAGGTCTCGGGCATCACGCATCCGACCGATCGCACTCGCGACGCCTTCGAGCGCGCGGTCGCCGAGATCGCGCACATCACGCACCACCTGCTCGACGAGCTGCCCGACCGTCGCCAGCCGCCGCAGACGGTGCCGCCGCTGCGGCGCCCCGAGGTGCGCGCCCGCATCGCGGAGCGGGAGGCGGCAGCGGCCGTCGCCAGCTGACCCGCTTCCTCAACGTCGCCGGTGGTCGCCCGTGCCGCTCTGCGAGCCGAACGACCACCCGCGACGTTGAGAGATCAGGCGCGCATCTGGGTGGTGATCTCGTCCATGACGCGCATGATCGCGACGGTCTCGTCGAGCGGCATGATCGCGCTCTCGAGCTCGCCAGCCGCGACGCAGCGCTCGACCTCGGCCGCCTGGAACTGCATGCCGCGCCCCTGCATCTCGGGCACGAAGGCGTCCTTGTCGAGGGAGGCATGGCGTCGCGTGAAGCCGGTCCACACGTAGAACGCCGGGTCGAGCTCGATGACGCCCTCGGTGCCGGCGATCGTGGCGCGGTTCGAGCCGAGCGTCTCCATCGAGAACGTGACGGTCGACATCCCGCCACCCTCGTGCGTCAGCATGGCGGCTCCGCGGTGGTCGACCCCCGCTGCGTCGACGACGCCGGCGGCCTGGACGCGCGTGACGGGTCCGAGCAGCGCGTGCGCGAGTGAGACGCAGTAGACGCCGAGGTCGAGCAGCGCGCCTCCGCCGAGGGACGGCTCGATCATGCGGCTGCCAGGGGAGAGGTCGAGCATCTGCGAGTGGTCCGCGGTGACGCTGACGACCTCGCCGAGATCCCCGGCCGCGATGCGCTCGCGGACGGCGACCATCGTCGGCAGGAACCGCGTCCACATCGCCTCCATCATGAAGACGCCCTTGGCGCGCGCTGCGTCGACCACGGCCTGCGCTTCGTCGCCCGTGGTGGTGAACGCCTTCTCGACGAGCACGTGCTTGCCTGCGTCGATCGCCAGCAGCGCGTGCTCGCGATGGTGCGAATGCGGTGATGCGATGTAGACCATGTCGACCTCCGGGTCGGCGACGAGCGCCTCGTAGCTGCCGTACGCGTTCGGGATGCCGTGGGTCGCCGCGAACGCATCCGCGCGGCCCTGGTCGCGGCTGCCGACGGCGACGAGGCGGTGGCCGCCGACGGCGAGGTCGCGGGCAAAGGCACCGGCGATGCCGCCGGGCGCGAGGATGCCCCAGCCGGGGGAGGTGTTCGTCATGCGGTGACTCTAGCCCGACGATCTCCACCGACCGACGGAGGCACCGGGGGAGAGCAGCGCCTACCGTGAGCGCATGCCGAAGAACGAGGGTCGCACCAACTTCATCGGCGTCGGCATCGCCCTTGGGGTGAGCCTCGGCGTCGCGTTCGGCATGGCGCTCGACAATCTGGCGCTGGGCATCGGCGTCGGCATCGCCGTGGGCCTTGCGCTCGGCGTCGCGTTCAGCGCCAAGGGCGGTGAAGACGAGGACCCCGACCAGCCAGAGGGCTGATCAGCCGCACCCAGCGGCCGTCGGGTTCGCCGTGCAATCGCCGGCGGTGAGCACGGTCTCGACCTCGAAGACCTTGACCGCTACGGCCGGCGCCGCGACCGGCAGCGTGCCAGGCACCGAGAACCAGCCGGCACCGGCGTCCACCTCCGCGGTGAAGACCACCGAGAGGGATGCGACGACGTCATCCCGCGCCGAGTACGCGTGGCTCGTGGCCGTTTCGGTCCACGACTCCTCGGTGCCTCGCCAGGCCGCACCGGATGCCTCGCTCGTCTCCACGGTCCCGTCGCCGTAGTCGAAGACGTACGAGGTCGGCGTCCATCTGACCTGAATCGGAGTGTCGAACAGCTCGCCCGGCATCGTGTGGGTCTCTGCCGTGGCGTAGAAGTTGGTCGGCGTTCCGACCACGCCCCATCCCTCAGGCTCGACGATGAGTTCACCGACGACGGGGCGGAACTGCGCGAGGTCACTGATGGTGATCGGCTGCCCTACCTCCGCAGCGCCTGGTCGGTTGTCGATGACTCCAATGCAATCTCGTCCCATCTGCGCGAACGCATCGCAGAGCGGTATCAGCGGGGGCAGAGCTGCGCCCTCGGCCTCCACTGGGGGCGCATCTCCTCCTCCGGATCCTGGCCCGGCGCAACCAACTTCAACAGCAACGTATCCCGGTCCGAATCCGGTGCCGAGTCCGTCGCAAATGGGTTGGGTTGAAGATCCGGACGAAGGTTGTGAAGTGACGACCGCGGTGAAGGCGGCGAAGACGACAGCGTCCATTAACCGCATCCCGGTACCTCCGCCGAGTCCGAAGGAGGCCCAGTGCGCGTCACGCGCATCTCGGTTGTCGAGTACTGAATCTCGAAAAGCCGCGGCTGACGTGTGACGCCACCGGACACAACTTCACCATCAGGACCGACGGTGCGTGTGCCCGACGTGTCCCAGCACGTCGCCAGCACCAGTGCGCCGCTACCGTCACCGCTCGATTCGTGCGACACGAGCGATGGGCTGTCTAAGTCGGAAGAGCCTGAGACTTGCAGCCCTTGCTCTTGGAACTGGGCAAGATCCGTGTTGATCATTGCGATCAGTTCGTCGGTCGCAATTCGACGTAGGTCCTCTTCAGGCAAGGAGCCGTCTCGGAACCCTTGGTCCACAAGATCCAAGAGTTCGGTCGACACCTGGAAGGACCTCTCTACGAGCCGCTCCTCGGGGTCAACTGAGGGGGAAGTCGACGACGACGGGCCCGGGGTGGGCGCGGGCGTCGTCTCGACCGGCTCCGGCGGCGTGCATCCCGCGAGCAGCACCGCCGCTGCGACGAGCGCGGCGCCTGATGCGAGCCTCCGGAGCATGGCGGCAGAGTACGTCAGTCGGGGCCCGCGCGGTCAGCCCTCTCCACAGCTCTGCGCAACTCGTACTTGACGCGTCCGCCCGACTCGTTCTACTGTTAACAGTAGGACAGCGCACCGAGTCCACCACTGCAAAGGAGCAGTCATGAACCTGCACAGCCTGCTGCGGCGTCGAGCGGCCGAGGCCGGACCCATCCGCGTCGGCGTCATCGGCGCCGGCAAGTTCGCGTCGATGTTCCTGACCCAGGCGTCCGTCACCCCGGAGTTCCACGTCGTCGGCGTCGCCGACATCAACGTGCCGAAGGCGAAGGACGCGCTCCACCGCACGGGCTGGAGCGCAGACCGCTATGCAGCGAGCACCCTCGACGAGGCAGCCCGCACGGGCCTCACCGCCGTCATCGACGACTCCATGGCGCTCATCGCGCACCCCTCGGTCGAGGTCATCCTCGAGATCACGGGCAACCCGATCGTCGGCACCGACCACGCGGTCGCCGCGATCGACAACGGCAAGCACGTGATCATGGTCAACGTCGAGGCCGACTGCATGGTCGGACCGCTCCTGCAGCGCCGCGCGGCGGCCGCCGGTGTCGTCTACTCGATGGCCTACGGCGACCAGCCCGCCCTCATCTCCGAGCTCGTGGACTGGTGCCGCACCGTCGGCTTCGACGTGGTCGCCGCGGGCAAGGGCACGAAGTACCTCCCCGAGTACCACTACTCGACCCCCGACACCGTCTGGGACTACTACGGCTTCACCGCCGAGCAGCTCGACTCGGGCGACTTCAACCCCAAGATGTTCAACTCCTTCCTCGACGGCACGAAGTCGGCCATCGAGATGGCCGCGGTCGCCAACGGCACCGGCCTCGAGCCGCAGCTCGAGGGCCTGCACTTCCCGCCCGCCGGGGTCGACGACCTGCCGCACGTCTTCCGACCGCACGACATCGGCGGCTCCCTCGATCGCCGCGGCACCGTCGAGATCGCCTCGAGCCTCCATCGCGACGGCTCCGAGGTCGAGCGCGATCTGCGCTGGGGCGTCTACGTCACCTTCGAGGCGAAGACCGACTACGCCGTGCAGTGCTTCGCCGAGTACGGCGTCAAGACCGACGAGACCGGCCGCTACGGGTCGCTCTACAGGCCGTACCACATGATCGGTCTCGAGCTCGGGGTCTCGATCGCGAGCGCGGTGCTGCGCGGCGAGGCCACCGGATCGCCCACCGGCTTCCGCGGCGACGTGGTGACCACAGCCAAGCGCGACCTCAAGGCAGGCGAAACGCTCGACGGGGAGGGCGGCTTCACGGTCTTCGGCAAGCTGCGCCCCGCGAGCTTCTCGCTCGAGCAGGAGGCGCTGCCGCTCGGCCTCGCGCACGGCGCGAAGCTCATCCGCGACGTCCCGAAGGACCGCTCGGTCTCCTGGAACGACGTCGATGCGGATGCGTCGCTGGCGGCCGTGCGCTTCCGTCGCGAGCTCGAGGCGGAGTTCCGCGCCGAGCACAGCATCACTGTTTCGTAACGGTCACGTTCTACTGTTGACAGTAGGACGCGGGCTTGCTTGAATCGACCCGACGGCCACCGCCGGAACCTTCGCAAAGGAGCGAACCATGCCACGACTGATCGATCGGATCATGTCGACGCTCGACGTCATCGTCCAAGTGCTGTGCGTGATCTTCCTCGCCATCGTGACCGTCTCGGTCAGCTGGCAGGTCATCGCGCGGTACGTCACGCGCGAGTCCTCCTCCTGGACCACCGAGGTCGCCGCACTCTCGTTCGTCTGGCTCTCGATGCTCGCCATCGCGCTGGGCGTGCGGCAGGGGCGTCACATGGTGCTCGACATCTCCGAGTACCTGCCCAAGCATCGCTGGCTGCGCATCACGCTCTCGACGATCGCGAGCGCGCTCGTGCTCATCACGCTCGTCGTGCTCGTCTGGTTCGGCACGGAGGCGCTGCCCAGCGCGATGAGCCGCAACATGCCGGGCATCGACCTGCCCTTCGGCCTCATCTCGCTGGCGGTGCCCGTCGGCGCCGCCCTCTCGGCGCTCTTCGCGATCGAGGCGTGGTGGCGGCTCGTCCGCAATCCCGATCCGGAGGTCGACCCGCTCCCCTCCAGGGTCCTGTTCCAGTCCGAAGAGGACACGATGGTGAAGGGCGAGGTGTAACCCATGGGTCCTCTGCTGCTCGGCAATTTCGCGGGAGCGATGCTCCTGCGCGTCCCCATCGGCTTCGCGCTCGCGCTGGCCTCCATCATCACGCTGTGGCTCGTCACGGACACGCCGCTGACCATCGGCGCCCAGCGCATCGTCGCCGGCATCACGCCGTTCGCGCTGCTCGCGATCCCGCTCTTCATCCTGGCCGGCGGCATCATGAACGCCGGCGGCATCACGAAGCGGCTGCTCGAGCTCGCCGACTCGATCGTCGGCGGGATGCGCGGCGGCCTCGCGCAGACCAACGTGCTGTCGGCGCTGTTCTTCGGGGGCATCTCCGGGTCGGCGGTCGCCGACATCTCGAGCCTCGGCCGCATCCTGATCCCCGCGATGAAGGCCCGCAACTACCGCGCCGCCTATACCGCGGCCGTCACCGCGGCAGCCCCGATCGTCGCGCCGATCATGCCGCCGTCGATCACGATGATCGTGTACGGCGTGGTCTCGGGCACCTCGATCGGCGCGCTCTTCTTCGCCGGCATCGTCCCCGCGATCCTCTACATCGCGATGCTGATGGTCGCCGTGCACCTGACGGTGCGGAAGCAGGGCTTCACCGACGAGCTGGTCGCCAACACGACGAACATGAAGCTCATCGGCAAGACGCCGAAGGAGGAGCGGCCGCACTTCTGGAGGGCGCTGTGGCGCTCGCTGCCGGCGCTCCTGCTCCCGCTCCTCATCCTCGGCGGCATCCGCTTCGGCTGGTTCACGCCGACCGAGGCGGCCGCGGTCGCCGTCATCTACGCACTCGTCGTCGGCGCCGTCATCTACCGCGAGCTCACGTGGAAGAAGCTCGTCACGGCCTTCGCCGAGTCGGCGCTCATGGTCGGACTCATCATGCTCGTGCTCGCAGCGGCCCAGCTCTACTCGTGGGCGCTGACCTCGGGGGGCGTGCCGCAGGCCGCTGCCGACGCCATCTTCGGCATCACCGACAACCTCGTGGTGCTGCTGCTGCTCGTCAACCTGCTGCTGCTCATCGCGGGCATGTTCATCGAGGCGAACGCGGCGCTGATCATCATCACCCCGATCCTGCTCCCGGTGCTCACCTCGCTCGGCGTCGACCCCGTCCACCTCGGCGTCATCATCGTCGTCAACCTCGGCATCGGCCTCATCACGCCGCCCGTCGGCATCGCCCTGATGCTCTCCGCCGAGATCTCGAAGGTCACGCTCGTGAGCGCCGTGCGCGCCTCCTGGCCCTTCCTGCTCGTCGGACTCATCTACCTCCTGCTCATCACCTACATCCCGCAGATCTCGCTCTGGCTGCCATCCGTGCTGCTCGGCGGGTGACCGCACCTCACGCCACCATGAAAGGAATCACCATGCGCACCACCAAGCTCATCGCGGGCGTCGGCATCGTCGCCCTCGCTCTCGTCGGCTGCTCGTCCGGCGGCGGAGCAGCTGCCCCGTCCACCTCGGGCGGCACCGGCTCCGGCGCCGAAGGCGAGACGATGACGCTCGTCCTCGGCCACGCCGGCTCGACCGAGGACCCGCGCCAGTGGGCCGCGGAGCAGTTCGCCGAGCGGATCGAGACGGCGACCGACGGTCGCGTCACGGTCGAGATCCACTCCGACTCCACGCTCGGCACGTGGGAGGAGATGATCGACGGCCTCCAGATCGACAGCGTCGACATCGTCATCGAGTCCATGCTCTCGGTCGAGGCCTACACCGACCTCGCGTCGGTCGAGACCGCGCCGTTCCTCTACGAGGACGAGGAGCAGTTCTTCGAGGTCTGGGAGGGCGATCTGGGCGACGAGATCCAGGCCTCCGTCACCGAGGCCTCCGGGTACTCGCTGCTCGGCAACATGTACCGCGGCCCGCGCGAGCTCACCACCAAGGAGCCCGTGACGCAGCTGAGCGACGTCTCTGGCCTCACCATCCGCACGCCCAGCGCGCAGACGATGCTCGACACCTGGAACGCCCTCGGCGCCCGCGCTGAGGCGCTGCCCTTCAACGAGGTCTACTCGGCGCTCGAGTCGGGCGTGCTCGACGGCCAGGAGAACCCGCTCGACGCGATCCTCTTCAACTCGATCCACGAGGTCGCGCCGCACATCGCCGAGACCGACCACATGTTCGCCAACTACCACTTCATCATGTGGGACCAGGCGCTCCAGGGCTACCCGGAGGACATCCGCGAGGCGATCCTCGAGGTGACGGATGAGGTCGGCCAGGAGTACACCGACAACACCGTCACGAACATGGCCGACTACCGCTCGCAGCTCGAGGAGGCCGGCGCCGAGTTCCACGAGATCACCGACCGCGAGGCATGGGTCGAGGCGACCCAGCCCGTCGTCGAGGGCCTGCCCGACCAGGTGCAGACCTGGGTCGAGCAGATCCGCGGCATGTGATCGACGGCGGGGCCTCG
>JBNJKM010000004.1:0-291487 GCA_051751085.1 Actinomycetota bacterium
GCCGCGGTCGTCATCGCGCGGCGCGCGCCCCCCGGCGCCTGCCCCCGCGGGGGGCCCCACCCGCGGGTGGCGCCCCTCTCGAGCGATGGAGCTCTGGGTCAGAGCACGTCGTCGCGGCGCTCGGTGCGCTCGACGCGGGTGCCCGTGTCGGGGTCGACTGCCGTCCGCGACACCTGCGAGGTGCGGCCGGAGCGAGCGGCCATGATGATGCCGATCAGGGTGACGAGCGCGCCGGCGCCGAGCAGGATGTAGCCGATCAGCGCCCAGTTGGCGCCCTCGACCTCCCACAGGGCGGGGACCGCCCAGGCGATGATCGCGCCGACGGCCATGAGGAAGATGCCGAAGCCGATGCTCAAGGTGCTCTCCGTTCGTTGCGGCCGCCCGGAAGGCAGGCTGCCTGTGCGCCGAATGTACTGCCTCGCGCCTGGGACCCGGATGCGAACATCGGCGCGGCTAGGCTTGGGCGCGCGGCCCGCGCGGATGCGGTGCCGTCCGACGCGCACCCGGTGCGCCCCAAGGAGGAAGAGTGCAGCAGCTGCGCCTCGCGGTGATCGCAGGAGACGGCATCGGCCCGGAGGTCACGCTCGAGGCCAGGCGCGCGATGCGCGCCGCGCTCGACGGCGTCGACCTCGTCGAGACCGAGTTCGAGCTGGGTGCCGCGCACTACTTGGACACCGGCGAGGTGCTCGACGACACGACCCTCGAGCGCCTGGCGCAGCACGACGCGATCCTGCTCGGGGCCGTCGGCGGCGACCCGGCCGACGCGAGGCTCGCCGGCGGCATCATCGAGCGCGGGCTGCTGCTGCGGCTGCGCTTCGCCTTCGACCACCACGTGAACCTCCGGCCGACCCGCCTGCACCCGAAGGTCGCGAGCCCGCTGCGCGAGCCCGGCGACATCGACTTCGTCGTCGTGCGCGAGGGCACCGAGGGCCCCTACGTCGGCAACGGCGGCTCGCTCCGCACCGGCACGCCGCACGAGATCGCCAACGAGACGAGCGTCAACACGGCGTTCGGCGTCGAGCGCGTCGTGCGGTTCGCCTTCGAGCTCGCCGAGCAGCGCAGCCGCAGGCTCACGCTCGTGCACAAGAAGAACGTGCTCGTGCACGCCGGCGCCCTCTGGCAGCGGATCGTCGACGCGGTCGCGACCGAGCACCCGGACGTCGCCGTCGACTACCTGCACGTCGACGCGGCCACGATCTTCCTCGTCGAGCAGCCCAGCCGCTTCGACGTGATCGTCACCGACAACCTCTTCGGCGACATCCTCACCGACCTCGCCGGCGCTGTCGGCGGCGGCATCGGCACGGCCGCCTCCGGCAACCTGAACCCCGCGCGCACGTTCCCGAGCATGTTCGAGCCCGTGCACGGCTCGGCCCCGGACATCGCCGGCCGCGGCATCGCCGACCCCACCGCCGCGATCCTCTCGGCCGCCCTGCTCCTCGAGCACTCCGGCCACCCCGACGCCGGCCGACGCATCCGCGACGCCGTCGACGCCGACATCGACGCCCGCGGCGCCGAGCGGCGCACCACCGGCGAGGTGGGCGCCGCCATCGTCGACCGCATCAGCACCTCGAAGGAGCAGGCATGACACTCGACTTCACCCTCACGCGGAACGACCAGCCGGTGACCGACGAGCAGCGCGCCCGCGTGCTCGCCGAGCCCGGCTTCGGCAAGCACTTCACCGACCACATGGTCTCCATCGACTGGACGACCGACGGCGGCTGGCACGACGCCCGCATCGAGCCGTACGGCCCGCTGCAGATGGACCCCGCCTCTGCGGTGCTCCACTACGGCCAGGAGATCTTCGAGGGCATGAAGGCATACCGACGCGCCGACGGCTCGGTGTGGACCTTCCGGCCCGACCAGAACGCCAAGCGCATGCAGCGGTCGGCCGCGCGCCTCGCGCTGCCGGAGATCCCGGAGGAGCTCTTCCTCGAGGCGATCCGGCGGCTCGTCGAGGTCGACGAGGCCTGGGTGCCCGAGGGCGGCGAGGACTCGCTCTACCTGCGTCCGTTCATGATCGCGAACGAGGTCTTCCTCGGCGTCCGCGCTGCGCAGACGGTGCGCTTCATGGTCATCGCGAGCCCCGCTGGCCCCTACTTCCCGGGTGGCGTCAAGCCCGTCTCGATCTGGCTGTCGCGCGAGTACAGCCGGGCTGGCAAGGGCGGCACCGGCGCCGCGAAGTGCGGCGGCAACTACGCCGCGAGCCTGCTGCCCACCCAGATCGCGGTCGCGAACGGCTGCGCGCAGGTGCTGTTCCTCGACGAGGAGGGCACCGACCTGGAGGAGCTCGGCGGCATGAACGTCGTGCTCGTCAAGGCCGACGGCACGCTCGTCACGCCGGAGTCGGAGTCGATCCTCGACGGCGTGACGCGCAACTCGCTGCTCCAGCTCGCCGCTGATGCAGGGCACGCCGTCGAGCGTCGACCGGTGACGCTCGCCGAGTGGCGGGACGGCGTCGCCGACGGCTCCATCACCGAGGCGTTCGCGTGCGGCACCGCCGCCGTGATCACGCCGATCGCCGCCCTGCGCAGCACCGACGAGACGATCGGCGACCCGGCAGCGCCCGCCGGCCCCGTCTCGCTCGCCCTGCGCAAGGCGCTCACCGACCTCCAGTACGGCCGAGCGGACGATCCGCACGGCTGGATGGTGCAGCTGACGGGGGGCCGCTGACATGCGCGTCGCTCGCTTCTCGCACGGGGACCGGATCGGCTACGGCGTCGTCGACGAGGATGCGCTCGTCGTGCTCGTCGGCGACCCCATCGTCGCCGGCTTCGACACGACGGGGGAGCGGATCCCGCTCGGCGAGGCCCGCCTGCTCGCGCCCGTCATCCCGCGCTCGAAGGTCGTCGCCGTCGGTCGCAACTACGCCAAGCACGCCGCCGAGCTGGGCAACGACGTGCCGGTCGAGCCGCTCGTGTTCCTCAAGCCCAACACCTCGGTGATCGGCCCGGGCGATGCGATCGTGATGCCGCCCGAGTCGAAGGACGTGCACTTCGAGGGCGAGATCGCGATCGTCATCGGCCGGGTGGCGCGCCGCCTCACGAAGGCGAACGCCCTGCACGCGGTCTTCGGGGTCACCGTCGCCAATGACGTGACGGCACGCGACCTGCAGCAGCGCGAGCCGCAGTGGGCGCGCGCCAAAGGCTTCGACACGTTCTGCCCGCTGGGCCCGGCGATCGAGACCGAGCCTGACTGGAGCGACCTGCGGCTCATCACCCGCGTCGACGGCGAGGTGCGCCAGGACGGCGTCTCGAGCGACTGGATCTTCGACGCGCCCACCGTGCTCGAGTGGATCACCGCATCCATGACCCTGCTGCCGGGCGACGTCGTGCTGATGGGCACGCCCGAGGGCGTCGGCCCGCTCGCGGCGGGCCAGACCGTCGAGGTCGAGGTGCCAGGCGTCGGCACGCTCCGCAACCCCGTCGTCGCGCAGGCGACCACGGCCTGACCGCGCACCAACTCGCCGTCGAGCTTCCCCGAACTCCGGGTCTCCGGGGCGGAACCCCGCGATCCGGGGAAGCTCGACGCCCCAGCCGGGAGTCCCAGGGGCGTCGCCTAGCATCGGGGCGCGGTGGCAGGTGCCGCCGCGGGAATCGAGGAGGAGCCATGGCTCAGATCCAGGAGCTGCTCGGCCAGATGCCGATCCAGCAGATCGCACAGCAGGCCGGCGTCGGCGAGGCCGAGGCGAGGCAGGCGGTCGAGGCGATCGTGCCGGCGCTCGTCGGCGGCATGCAGGCGAACGCCCACGATCCCGCGGGCGCGCAGTCGCTCGCGGGTGCGCTCGGCGCCCACGCCGGTCGCCTCGACGAGCGGCTCGCGGGATCGATCGATCCCGCGGACGGCCAGAAGATCGTGCACAACGTCTTCGGCGACAGGACCGAGGAGGTCGCCCGCGCGGCCGGCGGCGGTTCCGCGCTCGGCGGCGTCATCCAGAAGGTGCTGCCGATCGTGGCCCCGATCGTGATCGCCTGGATCGCCAACCGCTTCCGCGGCGCGCAGCCGCAGGGCCAGGCCCAGGCACCCGACCAGGGCGGATTCGGCCTCGACGACCTGCTCGGCGGCATCCTCGGCGGCGGCGCGGGTCAGCAGGGCGGCGGCCAGCACGGCGGCCAGCAGCAGGGCGGCGGTCCGCTCGGCCCGCTCGGCGACATCCTCGGCGGCCTGCTCGGCGGCGGCCGGCGCTGACCGACCCGCGCCCCCGACGCCGAGCTTCCCCGAACTCCGGGATTCCGGAGCGAGATCCCGCGATTCGGGGAAGCTCGGCGGAGCGCACGGGATGGAGCCTGTCTGCATATGCAGGCAGGCTCCTCTAGACTCGGCGCATGGCTTCCCACGACGCCCTCCGCGGCCACGTCGACGCGATGCTGCTGTCGGTGCTCTCGGAAGGGCCCGTCCACGGCTACGGCGCGATCGAGCGCATCCGCGACCGGTCCGGCGGCGAGCTCGACTTCCCGAGCGGCACCGTCTATCCCGCGCTCAAGCGGCTCGAGCGCCGCGGCCTCATCGAGGGCGAGTGGGCGTCGGAGGGTCGCTCGAAGCGCGTCTACCGGCTGACGACGGCCGGCACGGCGTCGCTCGCGACCGAGCGCGACGAGTGGGCGTCGACCGCCGCGGTCATCACGCGCGTGCTGGGCCCGGCGCAGGCGTAGCGGCGCGCACGGCCGCGAAGCGCACGAGCAGCGCGCCGGCGCCGATGCCGACCGGCGTGCCCACCACGACGGTCGCCGTGACGAGCGAGACCGCGACGGCGGCGCCCGCCGGCGGCACGGGCAGCGCGACGGCGAGCGCGATCGCACCTCCGACGAGCACGAGGGCGAGCGCGAGCTGCATGCTCGCGACCGCGACGAGCGCGGCCATCGAGCCGGCGCGCCGGATGGCGACCGCTCCGACGGCGGCCGCGATCGCGACCATGGGCGCGACGACGTCGAGCGCCCGCGAGACGGGCAGCATCCACGCGGCCTCGATCGGCACGCGGAAGCCCGGCAGCCCCGCGATGATCGTCATGCCCACCACCCAGGCGACGATGAGCACGCCGACGAGTCCGGCCGAGACGGGGGAGTAGCGGCGGCCGACGTCGGTGAGCAGCTCGCGCGACAGCTCGGCGCCGATCGAGGCGGGGTCGCCGAACTCGGCCACCACGGCGGATGCGGCGTCCGGCTCCCGCGCGCCGGCGGCGGTGCGCGCCGCGACCGCCTCCCGCAGGTCGCCCTCGATCTCGCGCGCGAGGTCGCGTCGCTGGCGCCCCGGTGCCACGACGGCGCGCTCGAGGAGCGAGACGAGCTCGGTGACGGGATCGGAGGCGGGCATCGTGGTCGATTCTCCCACGCCTAGGATGGAAGCCATCATGAGCGTTCCCTTCTCGACCGCCACGGGCGGCGACGTCGTCGTCCGCTTCTGCCCGTCGCCCACCGGCACCCCGCACGTCGGCCTCATCCGCACGGCGCTGTTCAATTGGGCGTACGCGCGTCACCACGGCGGGAAGATGGTGTTCCGCATCGAGGACACCGACACCGCGCGCGACAGCCAGGAGTCGTACGAGCAGCTGCTCGAGGCGATGCGCTGGCTCGGCATCGACTGGGACGAGGGCGTCGAGACGGGCGGGCCGCACGCGCCGTACCGCCAGTCGCAGCGCGGCGAGATCTACGCGGAGCTCATCGAGCGGCTGCTGGCCTCCGGCCACCTGTACGAGTCGTTCGCGACCGCCGAGGAGATCGAGGCCCGCAACCACGCGGCCGGTCGCGATGCCCGCCAGGGCTACGACAACTTCGAGCGCGACCTCACCGCCGAGCAGCGCGAGGCGCTCCGCGCCGAGGGCCGCCAGCCGAGCCTCCGCCTGCGGGTGCCCGACGAGGACCTCTCGTTCGACGACCTCGTGCGCGGCGAGATCACCTTCCCGGCCGGCTCGTTCTCCGACTTCGTCGTCGTGCGCCCGAACGGCGCCCCGCTCTACACGTTCGTCAACCCCGTCGACGACGCGCTCATGGGCGTCACGCACGTGCTGCGCGGCGAGGACCTGCTCTCCTCCACGCCGCGCCAGATCGCGCTCTACCGGGCGCTCGCCGACATCGGCGTCGCGACCGCGATCCCGCGCTTCGGCCACATGCCGTACGTGATGGGCGAGGGCAACCGCAAGCTCTCGAAGCGCGACCCGCAGTCGAACCTGTTCCTGCTGCGCGAGGCGGGCTTCATCCCCGAGGGGCTGCTCAACTACCTGTCGCTGCTCGGCTGGTCGATCGCCCCGGACCGGGACGTCTTCACGCGCGACGAGCTGATCGCGGCGTTCGACGTCGCCGACGTGAACCCCAACCCGTCGCGCTTCGACCCCAAGAAGGCCGAGTCGATCAACGGCGACCACGTGCGACAGCTCCGGCCCGACGACTTCGCCGCGCGGCTCGAGCCGTACCTCGGCCAGGTCTTCGGCGGCCCGCCGAGCGACGCCGAGCGCGCGCTCCTCGCGCAGGCCGCTCCGCTCGTGCAGGAGCGGATGCAGCTGCTCGGCCAGGCCGAGGACATGCTGGGCTTCCTCTTCCTCGACACCGAGGACATCCGCCACGACCCGGATGCGGTCGCGGGCCTTCCCGAGGACGCGCTCGCCGTGCTCGAGGCCTCCCGCCGCGCGCTCGCCGAGCTCGAGACCTTCGACACCGCCGCGATCGAGCAGGTGCTGCGCGACGTGCTCGTCGACGGGCTGGGCATCAAGCCCCGCTTCGCGTTCACGCCGCTGCGCGTGGCCGTCACGGGCCGCCGCATCTCGCCGCCGCTGTTCGAGTCGATGGAGCTGCTCGGCCGCGACGCGGTGCTCGCCCGCATCGAGCGGCTGGCCGCGAGCGTCTGATGGACGTCGACGTCGTCGTCATCGGCGCCGGTCCCGCGGGCCTCGCCGCCTCGCTCAACCTCGCTCGCCAGCAGCGCACGGTGGCGCTGCTCGACTCCAACCGTCCCCGGCACGCGGCGACCCTGCAGTCGCACGGCTACATCACCCGCGACGGCATCTCGCCCCTCGAGATGCGCTCGCTCGGTCGCGAGGAGGTGCTGCGCTACCCGACGGTGACGCACGAGCGCACCCTTGTGCAGCAGATCGTCGCCGTCGACGGCGGCTTCGCGGTGCAGGCGGAGCAGCCCGGATCGCGCGCCGAGAGCGAGACGCGAGCCGCCGCGGTGCTCATCGCGACCGGGCTCTCCGAGACCCTGCCCGCCTCGAAGCACGTCCGCCCCTGGTACGGCACGAGCCTGCACTCGTGCATGGACTGCGACGGCTACGACAAGCGCGGCCAGGCGCTCGCGCTCATCGGCGAGACGGCCGACCTCGTCGACCGGGCCATGGTCATCCGCCGGCACACCGACGACCTCGCGGTCTTCACGAACGGGTCGGATGCGGTCGACGGCGCGGGCGCGGAGCGGCTCGCCGACCATGGCGTGACGCTCGTGCGCACGCCGATCGCGGCGATCGAGGGCGACCGCGACGGCATGCGCGCGGTCGTGCTCGCGGACGGCGAGCGGAGCCTCCGCACCGGCGGCTTCGTGCGCCCCTGGTGGCACCCGCAGCTCGGCTTCGCGGAGTCGCTCGGGCTCGAGCGGGATGCCGACGGGCTCGTCGTCGTCGACCGCAGCCAGCGCGCGTCGGTCGACGGCATCTACGCCGCGGGCGACATCACCCCCGGCTTCCGGCAGCTGGCGGTGGCCGCCGGCGCAGGCACGGTCGCGGCATCGGTGATCAACCGGGACCTCATCGCGCGCGAGCGCTGACCGGGCCGCCCGATTGGCGCCCGGCAACGCGAGCCGCTATGCTCGACTCTTGGCTCGCAGTGCTTCGGTGCGCGACCATTGGGGTATGGTGTAATTGGCAACACGGAGGTTTCTGGTACCTTTGTTCTTGGTTCGAGTCCAGGTACCCCAGCAGTGAAGAAGCCCCCGCGATGCGGGGGCTTTCGTCATGAGCGGGCCTGGCGATCAGTGCGCGGAGCGCTGGCTGATCGCGTCTCGCGTACGCCGCAGCGCCGCGATGGAGTGCTCGTAGTGCGCTTGCGCGACGCCGGTGAAGAGGCAGTCGACGACCATGAGCTGCGCGATTTCACGTGCGCGCTCGTGGCGCAGCGGAGCCGCATCCCCGCTTGAGCGCTGCGCACCGACGCATCGCATGATGCGGCCATCGAGATCGGAGCAGGCATGGGCGACTTCGCTGGCGGCACCCACTGGTGGATCGCGCCCGCGATCTGCATCGTGCTCTGGGCCGCGACCTGCCTGTGGGGGCGCTTTCGAGGTTGCTGCGGATGGATGTCGCGCTCATCACCAAGGTGATCTGGGCGGTGGCGATCCTCGCGTTCCCGGTCGCCGGTCTCATCGCCTTCCTGCTGCTCGCCGACCGCACGCCGCAGATGGAGTGCGAGCTCGGCATCCCCCGGTAGTGCAAGCGCCGAAACGACCTCGCCCGGAGGAACGTCTCGAGACTGGCCCGCCTGAACTCGGGCGCATGAACCTCGCCGTCGCTCGTTGGCAAAGGCCGGCGGAGCCGCGTCGCTGGTTCGTCGGCTACAACAGCGGGTGACGCAGTCCATCGGAGAGCCAAGCGCTGGGCGCAACACAAGAGCCGTACACCTGCCCGTCGCTCACTGGTTCTTGTCGCGATGAATGATGGAGCCAACGCTATAAGCGTGGAAGGGCTGCTTTGGCGTAGGCGATATGTGGTCGATCGATCCGTCCCTTACCTCAACAGTGTTGCCGGGCTTGACGATCACCCTCTCGCCATCCACCTTCACCACAACCACCCCGCCGTTCGGTGTAGCTGAGCCGCGCTTGGTGATCACCGACCGATTATTCCGCTTCGCGACGCGCAGAGCTTTCTCCGCAGACGCTGCGCGCTTCTCCGCCTGGATCGCCCGATGCTCGGCCGCCTCGATGACCTTCACATCCGCCTCGGATCGGGGTCGCGGGGCAGATTGATCACGAGACTCCACTACGAACGCCGGCTCGCCCAACTCTGCCGCTAGCTCAGCCTGGACCTCGGCGACAAGCGACAGCGCGTCCCACTTGCTAATCATGGGTGCTCCCTCCAGGGCCTGCACGATCCGCGTCAACCGAGTCAGGTCGCGCAGTCGGGCCCGTCATTATACAGAGTTTCGCTTGAGGAGTTCAGTGAGAGCCGCATTGGCGCGCCTGCGCTCTGCGAGCGTCGCCTCAGGATGCTTCTTTGCGTTTTTGCAGATTACAGCGGCGAACACCCACCCAGCGGGGTCTGCTTGTGCGAGCGCGTCCTCCGCTCGACGGAGATCGATCAGAAGTTGTTCTCGCTCCGAGGTCTTGGAGGTGGCGATGATGATCTCTTCGTGCAGCCCTCGTTGAAAAACCTGAGCGGTGTCCTGCAACTCACGCTGCGCTTCGAGCTGCCGTGCTTCGGACGCTATGAGGCGGCGATAGCTCCACCACCCAGTCGCAATCGCAAAGATACCTGCAATAAGAGCGGCTGTTACGGCGCCGTCGAAGGGCCACCAGGGCAGGCCGAACACGAAGAAGGTCGATCCGAGTTGGGTCGACGCGTTCACACGCGAAGCATACTCACTGCCGACAGGGGCGCCCCGCAGTGCTCGAGTTCGTGCTCCCCAAAAATGGCGTCTGGAGCGCAGCACTTTGCCGCAATCGGGGCATCCCGAAGCGCGACACCAACGCGCAACGCGGGCGTCGCGCCTAGACTGCCGCTCATGGACCTGGCCGTCATCGCCTGCATCGCCGCCGCGCTCGCCGCGGCCGTGCACGGCTACATCTTCGTGCTCGAGACGCTGCGGTGGGAGGAGCCGGGGACGCGTCGCGTCTTCGGCACGAGCGCGGAGCAGGCGGCGCACTCGAAGCTGCTCGCCGCGAACCAGGGCGTGTACAACCTGCTCCTCGGCCTCGCGGCGCTCGCGGGCGTGCTCACGATCCTCGCGGGGGCGCGAGCCGCCGGGCTCGCGGTGCTGCTCACCGCGACCGGCATCATGCTCGCGGCCGCGCTCTACCTCGTGGTCTCCGACCGCACGAAGGGACGAGCCTCGGTCGTGCAGGGCTTCTTCCCGGCGGTCGCCGTCGTGACGGGGCTCATCGCGCTCGGCCAGGTCGTCTGACGGTGCTCCGCGCCGCGGCCCGCCTCGCGCTCGGCGGCGCGCTCGTCTTCGCCGGCGTCAGTCACCTCACGTTCGCACGCACGGACTTTCGCGCGCAGGTGCCCGACACGGTGGTCGAGCTCGCGCCGCTCGACGAGGACGCCGTCGTGCTCGCGTCGGGCGTCGTCGAGGTGGCGCTCGGCACCGCGATCGCGTTCGCGCCCCACAGCATCCGAACGCTCGTCGGCACGGTCGCGGCCGCGTTCTTCGCCGCCGTGTTCCCCGGCAACGTCTCGCAGTGGATCCACCACCGCGACGCGTTCGGGCTCGACACCGACAAGCGACGCTTCGGCCGCCTCTTCTTCCAGCCCGTGCTCATCGCCTGGGCGCTGTGGTCGACGCGGACGCGCCGCTGACCGGTCGGGTCAGCGGCCGTCCTTGTCCTTGAGCGGAATGATGCCGAGGAACTTGCGCTTCGAGCCGCGGGGCTGACCGCCGACGGCACGAGCGGTGTTGCGACGAGCCTCTCGCGCCAGGCGAGCGCTCCGGGCCTGGGACCGCTCGCCGTCGCGCCCATCCGGGGCATCCTCCCGCGAGCTGGCACGCCGATCCTCATCATCGTCCCGCGCGCGGTCACGCGCAGCAGAGCCGTCGCGGTCGTGCATGTCGCCGCTCGAGCCGTCGTCGGCGTGCTCCTCGCGGAGCTCCCGGCCCTCGGCCTCGAGCTTGTCGCGGGCCTCGGCCTTCTTCTCGACCTTCTTCGTGCCGCGCGGCGGCAGCTGGATCATCGCCTCGGCCTCGATGCCGGCCTGCAGCTGGCGGGCCCGCTCGACCTCGGCGTCGACCTCGGCGCCGAGCAGCAGCACGATGTTGAAGATCCAGAGCGCGAACAGCAGCGCCATGACGGTGCCGATCGCTCCGTAGGAGCTGTAGCCCGAGGCGAACGTGAAGTAGAGCGCGAGGGCGACGGCGGCGATCGCGATGCCCACGATGGCCACGATCGAGCCGATGCTGACCCACGTGAACTTCGGCTGCTGCAGGTTGGGGGCGAGGTAGTAGAGCAGGGCGATCATCGCGATCACGAACGCGAGGATCACGGGCCACTTCACCCACGCCCAGATGGGCAGGAAGGTCTGGGTCATGAACGCGAGGAAGCCGCCGAGGCCGAGCGGCTCGGCGATCGGGCCGAGCACCCCCGTGACGAGCGCCTCGTTGACGGCGAGCGACACGAGGATGACGACGACGCCGACGAGCAGCGCGACCGTGATGAGCAGCATCGTCGCCGTCTGCTTGATGAAGCCGCGGCCCTCCTCGATGCCGTAGACGATGTTCATGCAGCGCGAGAACGACTTGACGTATGCGGATGCCGACCACACTGCCGTCGCGATACCGATGATGAGCGCGATCACACCGCCGGCCGCCGAGTCCGTCATCGTCTCGACGAGGTTGACGACGAGATCCCGATAGTCCTCCGGCACCTGCCGCACGGCGTCGTCGACGATGCCCGTGACGGTCGACGCGTTGTTGGCGAGCACGAGCGAGATGATCGAGAAGACGGCCAGCAGGCCGGGCGCGAGCGACAGCACCATGTAGTAGGTCAGCATCGCCGCGAGGTCGGTGGCGCCGTCGCTGCCGAACTCCTTCAGCGCGCGCTTGAACGCGTACTTCCAGCTCGAGCCCTCGAGCTTCTGCGGGTCGTCGGGCTTCTCGTCGTGGTCAGGCGCCGGCGCATCCGCTGCGTCGAGCGTGGCGTCGATGGGGTCTCTGCTCGACACGGGATGTCCTCTCGCCGGAGTGTCTCGATGGCGCAGAACTGTACCCCACGCGCCCTGGAAGGGCGCCGAGCGCGCCGTCCCGATCAGTGATCGACGAGCTGCTCCACGAGGCGGTCGAAGGATGCGTCGATGTCGGTCGGCAGTCCGAAGCCGCCAGAGGCCTCGAGCGTCGCGAAGCCGTGGGCGGCGGCGCGCAGCCCGCGAAGGGCGTGCACGGCATCGTCGCCGCTGCGGTCCGCGACCGCGCGCTCCGCGATCGCCATGACTCTGGCGCCGGCCGCCTCGAGCGCCGGATGGCCTACCGGCCGAGCCGGGAGCGCTCGGTAGCGGGCGGGGTGCCGCACCGCGAACGCCCGGTACGCGTGCAGGAACGCGCGCGCTGCATCCGCACCCCGTCGCCCGTCGACGGCCGCGTCGACCGCCGCGCCGAGGTCGTCGGTGATGCGCGCGCCGACGAGTGCCTCGAGCTCGGCGAGCCCGGCGACGTGCTTGTAGATCGAGGGCGGCTTCACGCCCGCCCGGGCGGCGACCGCGCCGATCGAGAGCGGTGCGCCGCCCGTGGCGTCGAGCTCGGCGAGCGCGATGTCGACGAGGGCGTCGGGGGAGAGCCCGGCCCTAGGCACGCGCGCCGACCTGCCAGCCGACGAGGCGCGCGAACGCGAGGATCGCGCGGGCGGTCTCGGCGGGGCGCTCTGCGTGCGGGTAGTGCCCGGCTCCCGCGATCATGACGACTTCGCCCCGAGTGGTGTCGGCGTAGTCGCGCGCTTCAGCGGCCGGGTCCTTGAAGTCGGGGTCGGCGTCGCCCATGACGACCGCGACCGGGGCGATCTGCGTCGCGCGCGCGCCGATCGCATCCTTGGTCGTGCCGGTGCCCATCGCGACGAGCGCATCCGTGCCGTGCGGGCGTCGCAGCGAGGCGACGATGCGACGGCGGTGCTCGGCGAGGTCCGTGGGAGGCGCCTTGTGGAGCGAGCGGTAGAAGAGCGACCACAGCATCGGTGTGCGTGTCACGAGGCGCGTGATCGCAGCCATGATGCGCGACGGCTCAGGCGTCGTGGCCCACGGCGCGAGGGCCACGGCGCCGACGATGGAGGAGGGAGCGAGCTGGGTGGCGAGCAGCGCGGAGTCGGGCGTGAACGAGTGCCCGACGACGATCGCCGGGCCGCCCAGCCGCTCGACGAGCGCGACGGCGGCGCGGGCGATCTGCGTCTGCCCGACGGGCTCGGGGGAGATGCCGGAGTCGCCGTGCCCCGGGAGGTCGAGCACCGCGACGCGGAGGCCCTCGGCGGTCAGCAGCGGCGTGAGGTGGCGGTAGGCGCTGCGGAGGTCGCCCATGCCCGGCAGGAGCACGACGAGCGGGGCACCGGCGGGGCCGGCGAGGTCGTAGGCGAGCGCGACATGGTCGAGCTCGAGGGTGGAGGTCGTGTCCATGCGCCTAGGCTAATCCCGTTAGCCAAAGAGCACAAGGGGCGCCGCCCCCGCACGACCGCTCTCGATGCGCCGAACTTCCCCGAACTCCGGGTTCTCGACTCGAGAACCCGCAGTTTCGGGAAGATCGGTCGGCCTGCGACGCGGGCTCAGTACGCGTCGGTCGGGCCGCCGGTGCGCTTGAGCCGCGCGACCGCGGCCTCCGAGCCGCGCGCCATGAGCGTCACGTCTGCCGCCACGAACACGAAGGCCGCGCCGCGGGCGATGCAGCGGTCGGCGTCGGCCTCCGCGAACGTGTTCACGCCCACGGGGGTGCCGGCCGAGCGCACCGCGTCGATCGCCGTGTCGACCGCGGCCACGACGGCCGGCTCCGAGGGGCGGCCGGGGAAGCCCATCGAGCCCGCGAGGTCGGCCGGCCCGATGAACACCGCGTCGACGCCGTCGACCGCCGCGATCTCGGCCGCGTTCGCGACCCCCTCGGCGGTCTCGATCTGCACGGTGACCGACACGTGCGCATCCGCCCCCGGCACGTAGCCGGCGATCCGGCCCCAGCGGGACGACCGCGCGAGCGCCGAGCCGATGCCGCGCGCACCCTCGCGCTCGCCCTCCGCGCCCGGGTACCGGGCTGCGCGCACGGCGGCCGCCGCATCCGCCGCCGTCGACACCATCGGCACGAGCACGTTGACGGCGCCGAGGTCGAGCGCCTGCTTGATGATCACGGGCTCGTTCCACGGCACCCGCACGATCGTCGTCACCGGGTACGCGGCCGCGGCCTGCAGGATCGGCAGCATCTCCGAGATGGAGATCGGGCCGTGCTCGCCGTCGACGAGCAGCAGGTCGGCGCCGGAGCCCGCCATGATCTCGGCGGCCAGGGCGCTGCCGGATGCGTTCCACAGGCCCACGAGCGGAGCGTCGGCAGAGGCGAGGGCGTCGCGGAACGTGCTCACCGGAACGTCACCTCGACCGTGCCCATGTCCTGGAAGTGCGCGCGGACGACATCGCCGGGCTGCACCCACACCGGCCGGGTGAACGAGCCGGCGAGGATGAGCTCGCCCGCCTCGAGCCGGTCGCCGTGCTGCGCGAGCTTGCCGGCGAGCCACGCGACGCCGTTGGCCGGGTGCCCGAGCACGCCGCCCGAGACGCCGGTCTCGATGATCTCGTCGTTCACGAGGCACTGCGCCCCGACCCAGGCGAGGTTGCGGTCGAACGGCCCGACCTCGACGTCACCGACGACGATCGCACCGAGGGCCGCGTTGTCGCTGATCGTGTCGACGATCGTGCGGCCCTCGAGCTGGATGTGCGAGTCGAGGATCTCGAGCGCGGGCACGACGACCTCGGTCGCGTCGAGCACCTGCTCGACGGTGAGGCCCTCGCCCTCGAGCGGGGATCGCAGCACGAACGCGAGCTCGAGCTCGACGCGCACGTTCGACCATTGCGCGTGCTCGACCGTCGCACCCGACGGGTACGCCTGGTCGGCGAAGATCACGCCATAGTCGGGCTCGCTGATGCCGGTCGCGAACTGCATCGCCTTGCTCGTGAGCCCGATCTTGCGGCCCACGAGGCGCGCGCCCGCCTCCTCGCGACGGGCGCGCCAGATGCGCTGCACCGCGTAGGAGTCCTCGATCGTCGCGGCCGGGTACCGGGCGGAGATCCGCTCGATCGTGCCGCGCGTGCGGGTGGCCTCGGCGAGCTCGTCGGCGATCGCCATGACCGTCGCGTCGTCGAGGCCGCGACCGGGTGCGCCGGATCCGGGGGCGGCAGGACCGGCTGTCACAGCTGGTTGCCGATCTTGAAGCCCTTCGCCGCCTCGCCCCGGTAGGTGCCGTCGTCGTCACCGACGCGCGTGTACGAGAAGCCGTCGGCGCCGATCGTCACCTCCATCTCGCTGGAGTCGGTGCGCTCCGCGACCTCGACGACGTTGCCGTCCAGATCGAGCACCGGCGACGCCTCGGTGTACCAGGAGGGCACGACCGGGTTGCCCCACCAGTCGCGGCGCTGGTTGTCGTGCACGTCCCACGTGATGACCGGGTTGTCGGGGTCGCCGGTCCAGTAGTCCTGCGTGTAGATCTCGACGCGGTGCCCGTCGGGGTCGGTGATGTAGAGGTAGAAGGCGTTCGAGACGCCGTGACGGCCAGGGCCGCGCTCGATGTGGTCGGACATCCGCAGAGCGCCGAGCTTGTCGCAGATCTGGATGATGTTGTGCTTCTCATGCGTCGAGAACGCGATGTGGTGCATGCGCGGGCCATTGCCGCCTGTGAGCGCAGTGTCGTGCACGGTGCCCTTGCGCTGCATCCACGCGGCGTAGGTGACGCCCTGGTCGTCCTGGATGTCCTCGGTGACACGGAACCCGAGGTCCTCGAGGTACTTGCGACCCCGCGGCACGTCGGGCGTGACCTGGTTGAAGTGGTCGAGGCGCACGAGCTCGCCCGCAGAGATGAGGTCGTAGCGCTGGTGCAGGCGCTCGGCGTGCTCGGTGGCGTAGAAGAACTCGTACGGGAAGCCGAGCGGGTCCTCGACGCGCACGCTGTCGCCGAACCCCTTCTGGAAGCCGTCCGGGCGACGCTCGGTGCGGCAGCCGAGCTCCTGGTAGTAGGCCTCGGCGCGGTCGACGTCCTCGGGGGTGCGGACGCGGTACGCGAACGCAGCGACGGCGGCGACCGGCCCCTGGCGCAGCACGAGGTTGTGGTGGATGAACTCCTCGAACGACCGCAGGTAGATCGCCTCGTCGTCCTCCTCGGTCACGTGCAGGCCGAGCACGTCGACGTAGAAGGCGCGGCTGGCGGCCAGGTCGGTGACGACGAGGTCCATCGCAGCGCAGCGGATGATGTCGGGCGCGGGGACACTGGGCTTGAGGATCTCAGGCTTGGGGATCTCGTTCATGGTGCTGCTCCTTCGCAGTCAGGGTCAGGCGGATGCGCCGAAGCGGGTGGTGTGGACGTCGCCGAGCGTGATGTGCACGGCCTGCTGGTCGCTGTAGAAGTCGAGCGAGCGGTACCCGCCCTCGTGGCCGAGGCCGGACGCCTTCACGCCGCCGAAGGGGCTGCGCAGGTCGCGCACGTTGTGGCTGTTGAGCCAGACCATGCCGGCCTCCACGTTCTGCGAGAACAGGTGCGCGCGCTTGAGGTTGTTCGTCCAGATGTAGGCGGCGAGCCCGTACTTCGTGTTGTTCGCGAGCTCGAGCGCCTCCTCGTCGGAGTCGAACGGCGTGATCGAGACGACCGGTCCGAAGATCTCCTCCTGGAAGATCCGGGCGTCCGGGGCGACGTCGGCGAACACCGTCGGGGCGACGTAGTTGCCCTCGGGGAAGCCCTCGGGTCGGCCACCGCCGGCGAGCAGGCGGCCCTCGCCCTTGCCGATCTCGACGTACGACATGACCTTGTCGAAGTGCTCGGGGTGCACGAGCGCGCCGACCTCGGTCTTCGGGTCGCCCGGGTCGCCGACGACGATGCTCCTGGCGCGCTCGGCGTAGCGCTCGACGAACTCGTCGTAGATGGAGCGCTCGACGAGGATGCGGCTGCCGGCCGTGCAGCGCTCGCCGTTGAGCGAGAAGACGCCGAAGAGCGTCGAGTCGATCGCGGCGTCGAGGTCGGCGTCGGCGAAGACGACGGCGGGGCTCTTGCCGCCGAGCTCCATCGAGAGGGCCTTCAGGTGGGGCGCCGAGTTGCCGAAGATGAGCTTGCCCGTGCTGCTCTCGCCGGTGAACGAGATGAGCGGCACGTCGGGGTGCTTCACGAGTGCATCGCCCGCGGTCTCGCCGAAGCCGTTGACGAGGTTGAAGACGCCGCGCGGCAGCTCTGCCTCCTCGAAGATGCCCGCCCACAGCGACGCCGACAGCGGCGTGAACTCGGCGGGCTTCAGCACGACGGTGCAGCCGGAGGCGAGCGCGGGGCCCAGCTTCCACGACTCGAGCATGAACGGCGTGTTCCAGGGCGTGATGAGGCCGGCGACGCCCTTGGGCTTGCGGTTCACGTAGTTCACCTGCGTGCCGGGCACCTTGTAGGTGTCGTCGCGGCCGGCGACGATGAGGTCGGCGAAGAAGCGGAAGTTCTCGGCCGCGCGCTGCGCCTGGCCCTTCGCCTGCGTGATCGGCAGGCCGGAGTCCCACGACTCGAACTGGGCGAGCTCCTGGTCCCGCGACTCGACGATGTCGGCGATGCGGCTGAGGATGCGCGCGCGCTCGCGGTTCTTCATGCGCGGCCACGGGCCCTCGTGGAAGGCCCGCGTCGCGGCGGCGACGGCGAGGTCGATGTCGGCCTGCTTGCCGGAGGCGGCGCGCGTGTAGTCCTGGTTCGTGACGGGGTCGAGCACGCCGAACGTGTCGCCGTCGACGGAGGCGACGCGCTCGCCGTCGATGTAGTGGGGGATCAGGTCGGGGATGCCTGCGGGCTGGGTGGCCATGATGGCTCCGTTTCTGTCGGTTCGTGCGCCGGAGGGCGCTGCGTGCGAGAAGGTCAGGGCGTGGTCGGGCGGACGCGCTGCAGGTAGGCGTCGGGGGTGGCGAGGCGGTGCGCGCGCACCGCGAGCTCGATCCTGCGGGGGTCGGCGCCCTCCTCGATGAGGTCGAGGATCGCCTCGTGCTCGTCGACCGAGGAGACGGCGCGGCTCGGCACGAACGAGAAGGTCGACTGCCGCAGGCGCGAGAGCTGCTTCCAGCCGTTGTCGATCACGTCGCCGAGCACCTCGTTGGGGCACACGTCGGTGAGCCGGCGGTGGAAGGCCTCGTTGAGCGCGGTGAACCGCACCGGGTCGAACGCGACGAGCGTCTCGCGCATCTGCGCGTTGATGGCGCGCGCCTCGTCGACGTCGGCCTTGGAGTAGAGGCCGGCGGCGAGCATGACCGCGGCGCCCTCCACGATCGAGAGCGTCTCCATCGTGTCGTGGTACTGCAGCTCGTCGATCTCGGCCACGCGGGCGCCGATGTTGCGCTCGAACGTGACCATCCCCTCGGCCTCGAGCCTGCGGATCGCCTCGCGCACCGGCACGACGCTCATGTCGAGCTCGCGGCCGATGGCGTCGAGCACGAGCCGGTAGCCGGGGGAGTAGGTGCCGTCGACGATCCGGTCGTGCAACAGGTCGTAGGCGCGCTGCGACTTCGAGGGCTGCACCGTGCCGCCCGCCTCGGCGACCGCGGCGGCGCGTGCGCGTCGGACGCTCACTCGGATGCCGCATCCGTGAGCGACGCCTCGTACTTCGCCCGCCACTCGGTGTTCATCGGGAAGAGGCCGTCGACCGGGTGGCCGGCGTCGACCTGGGCGGCGATGAACTCCTCCTCGCGCTCCTGCGCGATCGCCTCGTCGACGAGCTCGTTGGCGAGGGCCGGCGGGATGACGAGCACGCCGTCGCCGTCGCCGACGATGATGTCGCCCGGCTGCACGGTGGCGCCGCCGCATGCGATCGTCTCGTCGTGCGACCACGGCACGTGGAGGCGGCCGAGCACGGCGGGGTGGCCGCCCGCGTGGTAGGTCGGCACGCCGATCTCGGTGACGACGTCGAGGTCGCGCACGCCGCCGTCGGTGACGAGCCCGGCGGCGCCGAGGTGGCGAGCGCGGAGGGCGAGGATGTCGCCCAGCGTGCCGGAGCGGTTGTCGCCGCGCGCCTCGATGACGACGACCTCGCCGGGCTGCAGCGAGTCGAAGAGCCGCTTCTGCGCGTTGTAGCCACCCGCGTGGCTCTTGATGAGGTCCTCGCGGTTGGGCACGTAGCGCAGCGTGCGGGCGGTGCCGACGAGGCGCTTGCCGGGCTGGGTCGAGCGCAGGCCGTCGATCGAGACGTTGTTGAGGCCGCGCTTGCGCAGGCCCGACGAGAGGGTCGCGAGGGCGACGCGCTCGAGCTTCGCGCGCAGCTCGTCATCGAGGACGTGCGTCGCGGGCGCCTGGAAGTCGGCGATGGGGCGACCGGATGCGTCGGCCCACTGCTCGGGGGTCGGCTTCGGCTGCGCGGAGTACGCGGGCAGCGCGTGCTCGCCGATGCGCAGGGTGGTCGCGAGGCGGCCGGTCGCGAGCTGCTCGCCGTCGAGCGCCGTCGCCGTCACCTCGACCTCGACCGACTGGCCGGGGGAGAAGGTGGAGGCGTTCGCGGGCGTGCCGGTGAGGATGACGTCGCCGGGCTCGAGCGTGATGAGCTGCGACAGGTCGCTCACGATCTGCGGCAGCGAGAAGAGGAGCGTCGACGTCGAGTCGGCCTGCACGAGCTCGCCGTCGAGCCACGTGCGCACCTCGATCGCCTTCGGGTCGAGGCGGTCGGCGGGCAGCAGCGCCGGCCCGATCGGCGTCATGCCGTCGCCGCCCTTCGAGCGCAGGTTCGCGCCCTTGTCGACCCAGCGGAGGTCGAAGACGCCGAGGTCGTTCGCCGCGGTCACGGCGGCGACGTGCGACCACGCATCCGCCTCGTCGACCCGGCGCGCGTGCGTGCCGATGATGATCGCGATCTCGCCCTCGAAGCCGAAGATCTCGGTGCCGGCGGGCACCTCGACCTCGCCGCCCGTGGAGAGCGACGTGGCGGGCTTGAGGAAGAAGCCTGGCGCCTCCGGGGTGCGGCCCTTCTGGGCGGCACGAGCGGCGTAGCCGATGTGCATCGCGAAGACCTTCGCCGGCCTGCTGCCGATGAGGCGCCAGGCGGTATCGGCGGCCGAGGGGGAGTCCGCAGTGCGGTGCGACGATGCATCCATGCGGGCATCGTATACGATTCCGAATCTCATCTGCAAGGATGGGAAGCGACGGGTCTCCGACTCGCGACCGCGGGGTGCGACAGGCCCTTGCCGTCGTGCATGAAATCGTATATGTTCCACTCAGTCCCGAGCCCGACCGCCGGTCCGGCCAACCCCTGACAAAGGAGTCAGCGTGTCCCAGCACACGTCCCATACCTCTCCGAAAGAGCGCAACAAGGTCCTCGCGGCCGTCGTCGTCGGCACCACCATCGAGTGGTACGACTTCTTCATCTACGCCTTCATGGCGAACCTCGTCTTCGCGCAGCTGTTCTTCCAGCCCGCCGGCGAGGGCATGATGCAGATCCTGTCGCTCATCACGATCGGCATCTCGTTCCTCTTCCGCCCGCTCGGCGCATTCCTGGCCGGCCACTTCGGCGACCGGATCGGCCGCCGCCCGATGCTCGTGCTCACGCTGCTCCTCATGGGCATCGCGACCACGCTCGTCGGCGCGCTGCCGACCTTCGAGCAGGCGGGCTTCATCGCTCCGGTGCTGCTCATCTTCCTGCGCATCCTGCAGGGCATCTCGGCCGGTGGCGAGTGGGGCGGCGCCGTCCTCATGGCCATCGAGCACGCGCCCCAGGGCCGTCGCGGCCTCTACGGCTCGTTCGTGCAGGCCGGTGTGCCGCTCGGCATGCTGCTCGCCACGGGCGTGCTCGCCGGCATCCGCGCGGCCTTCCCGGGCGACGCGTTCCTCGAGGTCGGCTGGCGCATCCCGTTCTTCGTCTCGATCCTGCTCGTCGTGGTCGGCTACGTCGTCCGCCGCTCGGTCGACGAGTCGCCCGTGTTCCAGGAGATCAAGCAGACGGCGCAGCAGGAGTCCGCGCCGATCGTCCAGGTCTTCAAGAAGTACGGCCTCGTCGTCCTCTTCGCCGCGATGGTCTTCATGGCCAACAACGCGACCGGCTACATGACGACCGGTGGCTACGTGCAGGGCCTCGCGTCCCGTCCGACCGACGGCACGCCTCCCGGGCTCGGATTCGACCCCGTGGGCGTGCAGCTCGCGACCTTCGCCGGATCGCTCTCGTGGCTCGTGTTCACCTTCGTCGCCGGCTGGGCGTCCGACAAGATCGGCCGCAAGAAGCTCTACCTCATCGGCTGGACGGTGCTCGCGATCACGGTCATCCCGCTGTTCATCCTCGTCGAGCAGGGTGTGTGGGGCGTCGCGCTCGGCACGATCCTGCTGGGTGCGGGCCTCGGTCTCACCTACGGCGCTCAGGCCGCTTGGTACGCCGAGTCGTTCCCGGCCTCGGTCCGCTACTCCGGCGTCTCGATCGCCTACGCGATCGGTGCGATCATCGGTGGCGCCTTCGCGCCGACGATCGCGCAGGCGCTGCTGCAGGCGACCGGCACGACGTGGGCGATCGTCGGCTATCTGCTCGTCACGGTGGTCATCTCCGTCATCGGCACCCTGCTGATGAAGGACCGCACGGGCGTGCCGCTCTCGATCGAGTTCGAGCACTCGGGCAAGTGGGACTCCTGGGAGAAGGGCGACGAGTACGTCGAGCTCTCCGAGGTCGACCGCGCCGCGCGCTCGTCGAACTGACCTGACCTGACCGAACGGGGCTTCGCTGCGGCGGGGCCCCGTTCGCGCGTCCTGGGGCGGGCGTCAGCCCTCGACGACCGGGTCGTCGAGCGGCGTGCCGCGCTCATACGGCCCGAAGAAGAGGTCGGCCCCGTCCTGCGTGAGCGCGGTGCCGGTCGCCCGCCGGCCGTCGAACGCGCCGATCGTGGCGAAGGCCAGGCGCTGCGACGGGTCGTCGGGGTCGGCGATCTCGAGCACCCAGCCGGTCGCGCGCTCCACGAGCGCCGGGTCGGCGACCCGCACGCGGAGCATGCCGCCGTGGCCGGTGAGGGTGACGGAGCCCCGGAAGGCGAGGCCCGCCGTGCCGGGGAAGCGGATGCCCGCCTCCTCGAGCGTCGCTCCGTCGCCGGCCTCGACCGAGCCGTCGGCCATGCCGCGCACGTAGCCGAGCAGCGAGGCCTTGATGCCCCAGAGGAGCGAGCGGCCGACGGGCGCGGTCATCGCGGCTGCGGCCAGGCGAGCGACCTCGCGAACCGGATGAGCGCCTGCGCCCGCTCCGTGGGCTCCGGCGTCGCGGGCCAGATGACGTCGATGCCCACCGGCGGCACCGCGGGCACGATCTCGAGCATGGCGACAGGGTAGCCCTCGTAGCTCGCGCGGTTCGCGGGCCGCTGCACGAGGATCCCGTAGCCGAGCCCGCGCCCCACGAGGGCGCGCACCGCCTCGTAGCTCTGCACGCGGTGCCGCACACGGGGCACGAGGCCCCGCGCCGCGAACAGCGACATCGTGTGCTCGCTCGACGGCGGGGCGTCAAGCAGGATGAGGTCGCGCTCCACGAGCTGCTCGAGGCGCACCGTCGGCTCGGTGGCGAGCGGATCGTCGGCGGCCAGCACCGCGTGCGCCGGCAGCTCGAAGAGGCGTGCGCGGCGCGGCTCGCCCGGCACGAGCGTGTCGTAGACGAACGCGACGTCGACCTGCCCCGACTCGAGCCTGCCCTTGAGGCGGTCGTGGGTGGCCTCGACGATCTCGAGCTCGACCCGCGGATGCTCGCGGGCGAAGCCCTGCAGGATGGGCGGCAGCACCATGGGCACGAGGGTCGGGTAGCAGCCGATCGTGATGGGGCCGACGAGCTCGCCGAGCGCCGCGCTCAGCGACGACTCCAGCTCGCGCGCCGACGCCAGCAGCGCGCGGGCGCGGGCCACGACATCCACCCCCGTGCTCGTGAGCGTCAGCCCGCGAGCGCGGCGGCGCACCGTGAGCTGCGCGCCGAGCGAGCGCTCGAGCTCGGTGAGCGCCTCAGAGACGGCAGAGGGGGAGACGTGGAGGCGCGCGGCCGCGCCCGCGACCGTGCCCGCCTCCGCCGCACAGACGAGGAACGAGAGCTGGCGGAGCGTGAAGACCGGGGCGTCGAGGCGCTCCATACTGCGGTCCTTCCGACGATGAACGCGCGATCAATCCGCTTTCGCAACAGTATCCGGTGCGCGAGACTCGGGAGGAAGCCCGACCACGAGGATGTGCCATGCCGAGCAACGACGCTCCTGTCGCCGACTGGGTGACGATCCCGGACCTCCACCGCGACCCGTTCCCCATCTACGAGCGCCTGCGCGCCGAGGGCGGCGTGCACTGGGTGCCGCAGGTGGGCCGGTACCTCGTCACCTCCTACGAGGCCGTCCACGAGACGGAGCTCGACCAGGAGCTCTTCTCGGCCGACGAGGAGGGATCGCTGCAGATCCGGGCGATGGGCCACTCGATGCTCCGGCGGGACGACCCGGAGCACTACCTCGAGCGCAAGGCCTGGCAGCCGGCGCTGCGTCCCGGCGTCGTGAAGCGCGAGTGGATGTCGATGTTCGAGCGGAACGCCCAGCGCTACCTCGACGAGATGATCGAGAAGGGCCCCGGCGCCGATCTCATCTGGGACTTCGCCGCCCCCTACGCAGCCGAGAGCCTGCGCGAGATCATCGGACTGCACAACGCGACGCAGCAGGAGATGCAGCGCTGGTCGCAGACGCTGATCGACGCGACCGGCAACTACGCCGACGACCCCGAGGTCTGGGCGCGCGGCAAGCGCTCGTTCGACGAGGTCGACATCGCCCTCGACGAGATGCTGCGCTGGCACGCCGACAACCCGAACGCGTCGCTCCTGTCGCAGCTGCTGCGCATCCCCGACTACGCGATGCCCATCGAGCGCATCCGCGCGAACGTGAAGATGACGATCGGCGGCGGGCTCAACGAGCCGCGCGATGCTCTGGGCGTCGCCGCCTGGGGGCTGCTCGCCCACCCCGAGCAGCGCCGCGCGGTCGAGGCCGATCCGAGCCTGTGGCACGCGGCCTTCGACGAGACGATCCGCTGGATCGCGCCGATCGGCCTGTACTCGCGCCAGGTCACCCGCGACACCGAGCTGGCCGGCGTGCGCCTGCCGGCCGGTGCGAAGCTCGGCATCTGCATCATCTCGGCGAACCGCGACGAGCGGGTCTGGGAGCAGCCGGACGCGTTCGACGTGCGCCGCGAGGTGAAGCCGCACCTCGCCTTCGGCAAGGGCGTGCACGTGTGCCTCGGCGCGTGGGTCGCCCGCGCGGAGGTCGCCGACGTCGCGCTGCCGATGCTGTTCGAGCGGCTGCGCGGGCTCGACCTCGTGCCCGACGACCCGGCGGAGATCGCCGGATGGGTGTTCCGCGGCATGACGAAGCTGCCCGTGCGGTGGGACGCGGTCGCGCCCCGGGCATCCGCCGCGCCGACGGTCGCGGCCGAGGGCCCCGCGCCGAGGATCGCCGTGGTGGGTTCGGGGCCGGCCGGCTGCTTCACCGCGCAGGCGCTGCGGCGCCGCTTCCCGCGCGCCGAGCTCGAGGTGCTCGACGCGCTGCCGGTGCCGTACGGCCTCGTGCGCTCCGGCGTCGCCGCCGACCACCGCGGCACGAAGTCGGTCACGGCGCAGTTCGACCGGCTCTTCCTGCGCGAGGGCGTGCGCTTCCGCGGCAACCTGCGGCTCGGCACCGACGTCTCCCTCGACGAGCTGCGCGGCGCCTTCGACGCCGTCGTGCTCGCGACGGGCATGCACGCCGACCGCGAGCTCGGCATCCCGGGCGCGGAGCTCGAGGGGGTGCACGGCGCCGGCCGCATCACGCGGCTGCTCAACGCGCACGCCGACGAGGGCGACGCGCCGTCGCTCGGCGAGGACGTGGTCGTCGTCGGCCACGGCAACGTCGCCATGGACCTCGTGCGGCTGCTCGCTCGCGACGCGGAGGGCCTCGACGGCACCGACGTCGACGACGAGGCTCACGAGCGCCTCGCGGGTCGGCTGCGCACGATCCACGTCGTCGGTCGCAGCGGGCCGACCGTGGCCAAGTTCGACCCGGTGATGGTGCGCGAGCTCGCGGGCCTGCCGGGCGTCGCGCACCGCGTGCACGGCGCCGAGCTCGAGTCGATCGAGGCGGGCAAGGACGCCCGCGCCGACGCGGTGCGGGCGCTCGGAGCGCAGTCGCCGCGAGCGCCGCGGGTCGAGATCCACTGGTGGTTCGGGCTCGCGCCGCTGCGCATCGAGGGCGAGGGCCGCGTCGAGCGCATCGCATTCCTGGGCGCCGACGGCGAGGTCGCGCTGCCCGCGGACTCGGTCGTCACCGCCGTCGGCTTCGCGGCCGATCCGGATGCGCCGACCGCGCCGGGCGCGCACCCCGACGGCCGCGTCGAGCCGGGCCTCTACGTCGCCGGCTGGCTGCGCCGCGGACCGCGCGGCACGATCCCGGACCAGCGGACCGACGCGCGGGAGCTCGCGAGGATGATCGCCGAGGACCTCGACTCGGGCGCGGTCTCGCTCGGTGCCGCAGGGCTCGAGCCGAGGCCTGCGGAGATCGGCTTCGACGGCTGGCGCCGCATCGACGTGCTCGAGCGGCTGGGAGCGGCTCCCGGCCGTGAGCGGGCAAAGCTCAAGGCGGTCGAGCGCATGCTCGAGGTCGCCGCCGACTCCGGCATCCCGCTGCCGGAGCTGGCCGAGGAGGGCTCGGGATCCGGCGGCGGGCTGCCCGTCACGGTGCTGTACGGCACCGAGTCGGGCGGGGCGGAGCTCGTCGCCGACGAGCTGCGCCGGGCGCTCGCCGATCGAGCGGAGGTGGACATGCGCGACCTCGCCGACGTCGCACCCGCCGACCTCGACGCATCCCGACTCCACCTCGTGGTGTGCTCGACGTACGGCGACGGCGAGGTGCCGAAGGCGGCGAGGGCGTTCCACCGGTCGCTCGTCGAGGAGCGCCCCGACCTCGCAGCCATCCGGTACGCGGTGTTCGGGATGGGGGATCGCAGCTACACGAAGACGTACTCGCGCGGCAGCGAGCTCATCGACGAGGCGATGGCTGCGTGCGGCGCCGCTCGGGTGGGGGAGTACGGCCGTCACGACGCGGGCGGGCCGGTGCCGGCCACCGAGGCGGCGCGGGAGTGGGCCGAGGGCGTGCTGTCGACGGCGGCGGTCGGCTCCGTCTGACCGACCGGGGCGGCTGGCGCAGGCTATCGTCGCCCTCATGACGCGACGACCCCGCTCCGGCCTGCAGCTCGAGCTGCGACACGACGAGCTGCGAGCGGTGGTCACCGATGTGGGCGCGTCGCTGCGGCGCCTCACCGCGGCCGGGCGCGACCTCGTCGTGCCCTTCGGCGCCGACGAGGTGCGGCCGGCCTACCGCGGCACGACGCTCGTGCCGTGGCCGAACCGGGTCGTCGACGGCCGCTACGCGTTCGGCGGCGTGGAGCGGCAGCTGCCGCTCACGGAGCCGGAGCGCGGGCACGCGCTGCACGGCTTCGGCAGCTGGCTCGCGTGGTCGGTCCTCGAGCACGACGAGTCGAGGGTCGTGCTCGGGCTGCAGATCGAGCCGAGCCTCGGCTACCCCTGGCGCGTCGGCGTCGAGACCACCTTCGCGCTCGGCGAGGGCGGCCTCGAGCAGGAGGTGCGGGCGACGAACCTCGGCGACGATGCCGCCCCCTGGGGCACGGGACCCCACCCCTACCTGCGCGCGGGCGACGCGCCGCTCGACGAGTGGGAGCTGTCGCTGCCCGCATCCACTGTGCTGCTCGTGACGGACGACCGGCTCGTGCCGACCGGTCTCGCGCCGTTGCAGCAGGACGCCGAGCGGTTCGACTTCCGGGAGCCGCGGGCGATCGGGCAGGTCGAGATCGACCACGCCTACACCGACGTCGATCGGGATGCCGGTGGGATCGCGCGCGTGCGCGTCACCGACCCGGCGTCGGGCGACGGCGTCGAGATGGCGTGGGATGCGTCGTGCCCGTGGGTGCAGATCCACACCGCCGACCTGCCCGCCGGCCCCTCGCATCCGGGGCATCGCGCCGGGCTCGCGGTCGAGCCGATGACCTGCGCCCCCGACGCCTTCAACGACGAGCGCTACCCCTTCGACACCGGTCTCGCCGTGCTCGAGCCGGGTGGGACGCGCGCCGCGTCGTGGCGGCTGGGGCCCACCGAGGCGTGATCCGGGCCGCGCGCTCGCATTGCTAGGGTCGACCCCAGGTGACGCGAGGAGGGCGGACGATGGCCTCGAGCAGGCGCGTGCGCCCGAACATGCGCGACGTCGCGGCGCTCGCCGGGGTCTCGCACATGACCGTGTCGAGGGTCATCAACGATCATCCGAGCCTCCGCGAGGAGACCCGCGAGCGGGTGCGCGAGGCGATGCGGACGCTCGACTACCGTCCGAACAGCGACGCTCGAGCGCTGGCCAGCCGCCGTGCCGATCGGATCGGCGTGCTCATCGACAGCGCGCTCGAGGTCGGTCCCAACAGCACCGCGCGCGCGGTCGAGATGGCGGCGCAGCTCGCCGGCTATCGCGTCACCTCGGCGATGGTGAGCGACCCGGCGACGTCGAGCGCCCACGGCGCCCTCCAGCACCTCGTGGCGCAGGGCGTCGACGCGCTGTGCGTCATCGCCCCGCGCTCGTCGTCGCTCGCGCTCGTCCGAGAGCTCCACACGGGCGTCCCGACGCTCGTGGTGACGGCCGACGCCGACGAGACCTTCTACACCGTGGCGGTCGACCAGGCGGAGGGCGCGGCGCTCGCGGTGCGGCACCTCGCGGCGCTCGGCCATCGTCGCATCGCGCACCTCGCGGGGCCCTCCGACTGGCTCGACGCGATCGCCCGGTCCGAGTCGTGGACCGCCGAGCTGCGCGCGCTCGGCCTGCCGCCGTCGCAGCACTGGATCGGCGACTGGACGGCCGACTCGGGCTATCGAGCGGGCATCGCCGCGCAGATCGACTTCACCGCCGTCTTCGCGGCCAACGACCAGATGGCGCTCGGCCTCGCGCACGCTCTCGCGGAGCGCGGGCTCGACGTGCCGGGCGACGTCAGCATCGTCGGGTTCGACGACCTGCCGGAGGCGCGGCACTACCGACCCCCGCTCACGACCGTCCGGCAGGACTTCGCGGCGCTCGGCGAGCGAGCGCTCCAGACGCTGCTCGCCGAGCTGCGCGGCGAGGAGCCCGCTCGGCACTCCCTCATCGCCCCGACCCTCGTGGTGCGGGCCTCCACGGCGCCGCCGCGCGACCGACGCTGACAGGCGCAGCGACGCGTTCCCCGGCCGCGCGCCGCGCCGCTTGCTCCACGGGCATGTGAGCGGTAACATCACAGCACGTCAGACAGTTGCGCATCGGCGCGGCTGCGTCTCAAAGGAGAGAATGATGATGAAGCGACGAATCGCGCGGTCGGTCGCGCTCGTGGCGGCTGGGACGCTCGCGCTCGGCCTGGCGGCATGCAGCGCGGGGAGCGATGCGCCCGCAGGGAGCGAGGCGGCGGGCGACGAGGTCGTGACGGTCGGCTTCGTGGCGGTGGGCCCCGAGGGTGCCTGGCGCGAGGCCAACGAGGCGAACATCCAGGACACCTTCACGCAGGACGCGGGCTTCGACCTCCGCTACGCGCCCGCCACGAACCTCGATCAGCAGTCGCAGATCGATGCCTTCACCTCCTTCGTCGACGAGGGCGTCGACGTCATCCTGCTCTCGGCGACCGAGGGCAGCGGCTGGGAGTCGTCGCTGCAGCGTGCGCAGGAGGCCGAGATCCCGGTCGTGCTCATCGACCGCGGCATCGAGCCCGACGACAGCAGCCTCTACGCGACGCGCATCGCTCCGGACAACTTCGAGGTGAGCAAGGGCGTCGCCGAGTGGGCGACGGAGACCTTCCCGGACGGCGCGAAGTACTTCGTGCTCGAGGGCCCCGCGGGAGTCTCGGTCGTGAACGAGCGCAACGAGGGCTGGAGCTCGGTCATCGACGGTGCAGCGGGCTTCGAGAGCCTCGGCGCGCAGACGGCCAACTGGTCGACCGAGGAGGCGCGCAGCGTCTTCGAGACGGTCCTCCGCGCCAACGGCAACGACGTCCAGGTCGTCTTCGCGCAGAACGACGAGATGGGCCTCGGTGCGGCGCAGGCCGTCGAGGAGGCCGGGCTCACGCCCGGTGAGGACGTCCAGATCGCGACCATCGACGGCACGCGCGGCGCGCTCGAGGCGCTCGCGGAGGGCAGGCTCAGCTTCGTCGCCGAGTACAACCCGCTCTTCGGCGAGACGGCGCTCGAGGCCGTGAACACCATCCTCGACGGCGGCGAGGTCGAGCCGTACATCATCGTGCCGAGCCTGACCTTCGACTCGCCCGAGGCCGCGGAGGAGGCGCTGCCGGACCGTCAGTTCTGACATCCGGCAGCCCGGCCGGCCGTCGCGCGAGAGCGCGGCGGCCGGCCCGCGAACCTCAGTGAGGAATCCCATGCAGCAGCACCGCGAGCCGATCGTCGAGATGCACGGCATCACCGTCTCGTTCCCGGGCGTCAAGGCGCTCGACAGCGTCGACCTCCGCCTCTTCCCCGGCGAGGTCCACACCCTCATGGGCGAGAACGGCGCGGGCAAGTCGACGCTCATCAAGGCCCTCACCGGGGTCTACCGCGTCGACTCCGGCTCCCTCCGCGTCGACGGCCGCGAGGTGCGCCTCACGGGCACGGCGGCAGCCCAGGCGGCCGGCATCTCGACCGTCTACCAGGAGGTCAACCTCTGCGACAACCTGAGCATCGGCGAGAACGTCATGCTCGGGCAGGAGCCGCGGAACGCGCTCGGGATCGACTGGCGGACGCTCCACGCCCGCGCCTCCGAAGCGCTCGACGCGCTGGGCCTCGGCGCGCTGGACACGCGGCAGCCGCTCTCGTCCCTCTCGCTCGCGGTGCAGCAGCTCGTCGCCATCAGCCGCGCCATGGTGGGGCGCGCGAAGGTGCTCATCCTCGACGAGCCGACCTCGAGCCTCGACGCGAGCGAGGTCGACCGGCTCTTCGGCGTCATGCGCGAGCTGCGCGACCGCGGCGTCGCCATCCTCTTCGTCTCGCACTTCCTCGAGCAGGTCTTCGCGATCAGCGATCGGCTCACCGTGCTGCGGAACGGCCGGCACGAGGGCGAGTTCGCGATCGACGCGATCGACCGCGGCACGCTCATCGCGAAGATGATCGGCAAGGATGCCGGAGCGCTCGCGTCGATCGCCCAGCGGCGTGAGGCGACGGAGCGCGAGGTGGACTCCGAGCCGGTGCTCGCTGCCCACGGCATCGCCCGGCGGGGCGCGATCGAGCCCGTCGACCTCGAGCTGCACAAGGGCGAGGTCGTCGGCTTCGCCGGCCTGCTCGGCTCCGGGCGCACCGAGCTCGCGCGCCTCCTCTACGGCGCCGATCGTCTCGACGCCGGCAGGATCGAGGTGCACGGCCGAGCGGTGACGCTCTCGAGCCCGGCGAAGGCGCTCGCGCACCGCATCGCCTTCTCGAGCGAGAACCGCCGCGACGAGGGGATCGTCCGCGACCTCACCGTGCGCGAGAACATGGTGCTCGCCGTGCAGGCGAAGCGCGGATGGCTGCGGCGGCTCCCGCGGCGGCAGCAGGCCGCGATCGTCGACCGCTACATGACCGCCTTCGACGTGCGTCCGGCGCAGCCCGAGCGGATCATCCGCACGCTCTCGGGCGGCAACCAGCAGAAGGTGCTGCTCGGTCGCTGGCTCGCCACCGACCCGGAGGTCGTCATCCTCGACGAGCCCACCCGCGGCATCGACGTGGGCGCGAAGGCCGACATCCAGGCCGCGGTGCTCGAGCTCGCGGCTCGAGGCGTCTGCGTCGTCTTCATCTCGTCGGAGCTCGAGGAGGTCGTGCGCCTCAGCGATCGCATCGTCGTGCTCAAGGACCGCCGCGTGATCGCCGAGCTGCACAACGGGCCCGACGTCACCGCCGAGACGATCGTCGCGCTCATCGCTCGCGAGGACGGCGACGTCCAGCGCCGGGAGGAGGCAGCATGAGCGACGCCGCCGGCTGGCGCACCCGACTCGTCGAGGTGACCCGCGCTCCGTTCTTCTGGGGGGTCGTCGCCATCGTGCTGCTGCTCGCCCTCAACACCATGCGGGATCCGGGCTACCTCTCGCTCACCGTCAACCCCGCCAACGGCAACCTCGCGGGCAACCTCGTCGACATCCTCCGCACCTCCGCGCCCCTGCTCATGATCGCCATCGGGATGGCGCTCGTGGTCGCGACCGGCGGCATCGACCTCTCCGTGGGATCGGCGATGGTCGTCGCCGGCGCCGTGTCGATGGAGCTGCTGCGGGCCGGCGACGGCTCGCCCGGCTCCGCGATGGCCGCGCTGCTCATGGCGCTGCTCATCGCGGCCGCCCTCGGGGCCATCAACGGCGTGCTCGTCTCGTTCGTCGGGCTCCAGCCCTTCATCACGACCCTCGTCACGATGCTGGCCGGCCGTGGCCTCGCGAAGGTCATCACCGGCGGCCAGAACACCTCCGCGAGCAACGACACCTTCCGGTGGATCGCGAACGGCTACGTGCTCGGGCTGCCGGTCGTCTTCCTGCTCGCGCTCCTCATCGTCGTCGCGGTCGCCGTGCTCGTGCGCGCCACGGCGCTCGGGATGCTCGTCGAGGCCGTCGGCGTGGATGCGCGCGCCGCGCGGCTCGCGGGCGTGGACCGGCGAGCGATGCTCATGACGGTCTACATCGCGAGCGGCCTGCTCGGCGGGATCGCTGGCGTGTTCGCGACGGGCACCGTGATGACGGTGGACGTCTCCAACACCGGCTACCAGTTCGAGCTCGACGCGATCCTGGCCGTCGTGGTGGGCGGCACCTCGCTCGCGGGCGGCACGTTCTCGCTCGGCGGCGCGGCCGTCGGCGCGCTGCTCATCGCGACGCTCGACAAGACGGTCGTGTTCCTCGGGATCTCGTCGTCGGCGACGCCCGCGTTCAAGGCGGCCGTGATCATCGTCGTGTGCCTGCTGCAGTCCCAGCGCGTCAGGACGTGGCTCCAGCAGCTGCGCCAGTCGAGAGCGCTCGCCCCCAGGGAGGTGGCGGCATGACCGCTGTCGTCGAGACCGTCACCGACGCTCCGCGCCCGCCCCGCTGGCGGCGAGCGCTCGAGTCGCTGCGCGCGAAGGGCTTCGACATCCGGACCCTGCCCACGCTCGCCGCGGCCGCGATCTTCGTCATCATGCTCGCCTACGGCGAGCTCGCGTACGGCCAGATCCTGCAGTTCAACACGGTCTCGAACCTGCTCGTCAACAACGCCCACATCGTGATCCTCGCGGTCGGGCTCACCTTCGTGATCCTCACCGGCGGCATCGACCTCTCGGTCGGCGCGGTCGTCGCCTTCAGCAGCGTCTCGGGCGTCATGCTCGTGAACGCGGGCTGGGACGACACCGTCGTGATCGTGGTCATGATCGCGCTCGGCGCCCTCTTCGGCACGGTCTCGGGCGTGCTCGTGCAGGTCTTCGGCGTGCAGCCCTTCATCGCGACGCTCGCGATGATGTTCCTCGCCCGAGGCCTCGCATCGATGCTCAGCACCGTGCCGCAGCGGCTGCCCGACGACTCCTCGTTGCGCGTGCTGGGCGAGAGCTGGAAGCTCATCGACGGGCCGAAGGTCAACGACCTGACGACGTCGGCCGGGCTGCTCATCGCCGTGGCCGTGGTCGTCGTGGCCGCGCTCGTGCTGCACCGCACGCGGTTCGGCCGCACGGTCTACGCGATCGGCGGCTCCGAGCAGTCCGCCGCCCTCATGGGGCTGCCCGTCGGCCGCACGAAGCTCTGGATCTACGTGCTGAGCGGCGCGCTCGCGGGGCTCGCCGCCGTGGTCTACACGGCCAGGCTCGGCACCGCGCAGAACATCACCGGCATCGGCTGGGAGCTGAGCGCCATCGCGGCCGTCGTCATCGGCGGCACGCTGCTCACCGGAGGGGCGGGATTCGTCCTAGGCTCGGTCATCGGCGCACTCGTGCTGGGACTCATGACGGTGCTCATCACCCGCGACGGCGGCATCCCGCCCGAGATGACCACGATCATCACTGGAGGCATCTTGTTCACCTTCGTCATCCTGCAGCGCGTCGTCACGAGGAGACGCCGATGAGCGCCGCGGCAGCGTCCGCGCGCGCCGCGATCGAGGGCGGTCGCACGTCGCTCGGCATCGAGCTCGGCTCGACGCGCATCAAGGCGGTGCTCGTCGCGCTCGACGGGTCGACGCTCGCGACCGCATCCTTCGGCTGGGAGAGCGAGCTGCGCGACGGCCGCTGGACGTATGCGCTCGAGGCCGTCGACGCCGGCGTGCGCGAGGTCTACGCGCGCCTGCTCGGCGAGGCCGAGCGCGCGCACGGCATCCGCCCGACGACCTTCGGCGCGCTCGGCGTCTCGGCGATGATGCACGGCTACCTCCCGTTCGACGCCGACGACCGGCTGCTCGTGCCCTTCCGCACCTGGCGCAACTCGAGCACCGGCGCGGCCGCGGCAGAGCTGTCGGCGGCGTTCGGCAGCAACGTGCCGCTGCGGTGGTCGGCCGCGCACCTGCTGCAGGCCGTCATCGACCGCGAACCGCACGTCGCCGACATCCGGTCGCTCACGACCCTCGCCGGCTACGTCCACCGCCGCCTCACCGGGCGCCACGTGCTCGGCGCCGGCGATGCCTCCGGCATGCTCCCGCTCGACGCGTCGGGCGCCCGCTTCGACCCGGCGGCGGTCTCGGCCTTCGACGAGCGCGCCGCGAGCCACGGCGCGCCGGGCATGGCGATCGCCGAGCTGCTGCCCGAGGTGCTCCTCGCCGGCGCCGACGCGGGATCGCTCACCGACGAGGGCGCCGCGTACCTCGACCCGACCGGCGCGCTCCAGCCGGGCGTGCCGCTGTGCCCGCCCGAGGGCGACGCCGGCACGGGCATGGTCGCCACCGCGGCCGTCGCGCCCGGCACGGGCAACGTGAGCGTCGGCACGAGCGTGTTCGCCATGCTCGTCCTCGACGCGCCGCTCGCGCATCCGCACGCCGAGATCGACATCGTGGCGACGCCGTCCGGCGATCCCGTCGCGATGGTGCACTGCAACAACGGGGCGGGCGAGCTCGACGCGTGGGCAGGCATGCTCGGCTCCTTCGCGGCGGCCATCGGCCATCCCGTCGAGCCCGACGCCGTCTTCGAGGCGCTGCTGGGCTCCGCGGTCGAGGGCGATGCGCAGGGCATCGTGCTCTACAACTACCTCGCGGGCGAGCACAGCATGGGCGTCGACGAGGGCAGGCCGCTGCTCGTCCGGCTGCCCGGCACGCCGCTCACGCTCGGCGGCTTCGCGAAGGCGCAGCTGCTCAGCACGTTCGCGACGCTCCGTCGGGGCATGCGCGTGCTCGCTGACGAAGGGGTGCGCGTCGACGAGATCGTCGCGCACGGCGGCGTCTTCCGCACCGCGGGTGCCGCGCAGGCGCTGCTCGCGGCATCGCTCGATGCCCCGGTGGTGCTCCGCAGCGGCGCGTCCGAGGGAGGCGCGTGGGGGATGGCGCTGCTCGGCGCGTTCCGCGTCGTCCACCCGGATGCGCCCAGGGATGCGCTCGGTGCGTGGCTCGTCGAGCTCGCCGGCGACGGCGGGGAGACCGTCGAGCCCGACGCCGCGCTCGTGCGCGAGTGCGCCGACTGGTTCGCGCGCTGGGAGGCGGCGTTCGAGCTCGAGCGGCGAGCGGCCGAGATCGTCCGCTGATCCGGATCCGCGCCGGTGTGCGCGGATCGGCAACCCCATCACCGGCAGGCGATAGCCCGAGCGACCGGGCTCTGTGAGCATGGCCGTAGCCGTGCGATGGAGCGCGGCGGACGGAGGAAGCATGTCGGATGTCATCGTCGTCGGAGCGGGATCTGCAGGCTCGGTCATCACGCGCCGCCTGCTCGATGCCGGAGCGACCGTCACGCTGCTCGAAGCGGGCGGATCGGACACGAAGCCGACGATCGATGACCTGGGCCGCCTCGGCGAGCTCTGGCTGAGCCCCGACGACTGGGGCTACCACACGACGCCGCAGGAGCACGTGCTGGGTCGCCGCATCCACTGGCCCCGCGGCAAGGTGCTCGGCGGATCCCACTCGCTGAACGCCTCGATCTACGTGCGCGGCGCGCGCGGCGACTACGAGCGATGGGTGCGCGAGGGCGCGACGGGCTGGGGATGGGACGAGGTGCTCCCGGTCTTCCGGCGCATCGAGGCCTACTCCGGCGGCGGCAGCGACCTGCGCGGCGGCGACGGCCTGCTCGACGTGACCGACCGGTACCCGCGCAACCCGATCTTCGAGTCGATCCACGACGCCTTCGTCGGGGTCGGCGTGCCGGCGAACCCCGACTACAACGGGGCCGAGATCGACGGCGTGAGCTGGATGCAGCTGACGACCCGCGACGGCGTGCGGCTGTCCACCTGGCGCGCCTACATGCTCCCGGTCGCCGACCACCCCGCGCTCACCGTGCGGACGGGCGCGTGGGTCCACCGCCTGCTCGTCGAGGGTGGCCGCGTCGTGGGCGTGCAGGTCGAGGTCGACGGCGAGCTCGAGGAGCTGCGCGCCGATCAGGTCGTGCTGAGCGCCGGCGCGCTCGACTCGCCGCGCATCCTGCTGCACTCGGGCATCGGCCCGGCCGGGCACCTGCGGGACGTCGACATCCCGGTCGTCGCCGACCTGCCCGGCGTGGGCGAGAACCTGCACGACCACCTGCTCGTGCCCTTCGTGTTCGAGACGACCGCCAGGGCCATCCCGACACGCGTCGAGTACGAGCCGGTCGCGATGGTCCACTCGTTCACGACCTTCCGCCCCGGCCTCGACGTGCCCGACACGCAGCCGATCTGCTTCTCGGTGCCGATGGCGCCGCCCGGCGACGACGTCACCGGCACGTGCTTCACGCTGCAGGCAGGCCTCGTGCGCCCCGAGTCGCGCGGCACGCTGCGACTGGCCTCGAACGACCCGCACGCGCTCGCGCTCATGGACCCGCACCTGCTGGAGCGACCGGAGGACGTCGCGAGCCTCCGCGCCTCGATGCAGCAGGTGCTCGAGGTCGGTGCGCACTCGGCGCTCGCCGACGCGTGGGGAGCGCGGCTCGTGCTGCCGCGCCCGGCCGCCGGGCTCGACGACGACGCGCTCGATCGGCACATGCGCGAGTGGCTCACGACCTACCACCACCAGGCCGGGACGTGCCGCATGGGCACCGACGAGGGCTCGGTCGTCGACCCCTCGAGCTTCGCCGTGCACGGCCTCGAGGGGCTTCGCGTCGCCGATGCCTCGATCATGCCGAGCGTGCCGAGCGGCAACACCAACGCGCCGTCGATCCTCATCGGCGAGCGCGCATCCGACGTGCTCACCGCCGACCGGTGAGCGGCGAGACCCAAGGAAGAGGAAGAGGGATCATGGAGACCTACGAGAGCCTGCTGGCAGCGGTCAGCGTCGAGGACGGCATGCCGGTGATCGACCCGGCGACGGGCGAGGCCTTCGCCCACGCCCCGCGAGCGACGATCGACGACCTGGAGCGCGCGATCGAGGCCGCTCGCGCCGCCCAGGTCGACTGGGCCGCGCGCAGCGACGACGAGCGCCGCGCGGCGCTGTCGGCCGCCGCCGACGAGGTCGAGGCGAGCGCGGAGGCGCTCGCGCAGCTCATCGCGCGGGAGCAGGGCAAGCCGCTCAGCGGCCCCGGCGCGCGCTTCGAGGTCGGCGCGGTCGTCGGCTGGCTGCGCGCGACGATCGCGACGGAGCTGGAGCCCGAGGTCGTCGTCGACGACGGGCAGTCGAAGGCGACGGTCTACTACCGCCCGATCGGCCTCGTCGGCGCGATCGGCCCCTGGAACTGGCCCGCGATGATCGCCACCTGGCAGTTCGCGCCCGCCCTCCGCATGGGCAACGGCGTGGTCATGAAGCCGAGCGAGTACACGCCGCTCAGCGTGCTCGCGACCGCGCACCTCGTGAACCGGCACCTCCCCGAGGGCCTGTTCTCGGTGCTCGCGGGCGACCGCGAGATCGGCGAGGCCATCGGCAGCCACCCCGCGTTCGGCAAGGTGACCTTCACCGGATCGGCCGCCACGGGGCAGGCGATCATGCGGGCGTCGGCCGACAACCTCACGCGCCTCACGCTCGAGCTGGGCGGCAACGACCCGGGCATCGTGCTGCCGGACGTCGACGCGAAGGCGATCGCCGAGAACCTGTTCTGGGGCGCGTTCATCAACACCGGTCAGACGTGCGCGGCGCTCAAGCGCCTCTACGTGCACGAGGACGTCTACGACGACGTGGTCCGCGAGCTCGCCGCGGTGGCGGGCGCGATGCCCATGGGGCCGGGGACCGACGAGCAGAACGTGCTCGGGCCGCTCACGACCGAGCAGCAGTTCGACGTCGTCGACCGCCTCGTCGAGGATGCGAAGGCCCGGGGCGGCAAGGTGCTGCTCGGGGGCGAGCCGGACCGCGCCGGCGCGGGCTGGTTCTACCCGGCGACGCTCGTCGAGGGCCTCGACGACGACGCCGACCTCGTGCGCGAGGAGCAGTTCGGGCCGGCGCTGCCGATCCTGAAGTACACCGACATCGACGACGCCGTCGAGCGCGCGAACCGCGGCGACGCGGGACTGGGCGCGAGCGTGTGGTCGTCCGACCCCGAGGCCGCGCGCGATGTCGCGTCGCGCATCCAGGCCGGCTCCGTCTGGATCAACTCGCACGGCACCATCCACCCGATGGCACCGTTCGGCGGCGTGAAGGGCTCGGGCTACGGCCTCGAGTTCGGCGTCGAGGGCCTCAAGGCGATGGGTGTGCCGCAGGTCATCCACGGCTGAGCACCGACGCACGAGCAAGGGCCCCCGCACTGCGGGGGCCCTTGCTCGTGGCGTGCGGCGCGATCGTCAGCGGATCACGACGTGGTCCTCGCCGTCGTGGCCGTGGTGACCCTCGTGGCCGCCGCGCTCGTCGCCGCCGTCTGCATGCGCGTGCGCGCCGTGGTCGTGGCCGGCGCACGTGCACGCGCCGACGCATCCGCAGCCGTGGCCGGCCTCCGGCACGTCGAGCGCGGGGTTGCGGTCGAGGAAGCCGTAGGGCTTGACCCAGAACCCCGAGTAGTCGACGGGCATGATGGGCCAGTCCTCCGGGCGCGGGATGTGCGTGAGGCCGAACGAGTGCCAGACGACGAGATCGCCGCCGTCGACGTCGCCGCCGGCGGCGACCGATGCCGGCAGGCCGGCGCCGCCCGAGTGCTGGTTGGGGTAGCGGCCGGCCGGGAAGAGGTCGTCGTCCTGGTGCGCCGTCACCCAGAGGTGCTTCGTCGCGAAGGTCGCGCGGTCCCAGACCGTCGACGCGGGATCGGCCATGAGCGTCGCCCGCGCCTCGGGGATGAGCTGGTACTCCGTGGGCCTGCCCACCGCGTTCGTGCGGCTCGACGAGCCGATGTGCCAGGTGCGCCCCAGCGCGCCCTCGCCCTCGAGGCCCGCGGCCTCGCCGACGCGATCGCGCCGGTAGCCGAAGGCGTTGCCCCACGGGTTCGCCTCGCCCATCGGGATGCGCACGAGGTCGACCTGGTCGACGTAGTTGTCGGTGCCGTCGACGTCGAAGTCGAGCCGCGCGCAGAAGATGTGCTGATGGATGGGCGCGTACAGCGCGGGCGCGATCTCGGTCGCGTGCGGCAGGTCGAGCCCCGGGAGATCGGCGCCGGCGAAGACGATGCCGGTCGCCTTCGCCTCGAACTGGATCGAGCCGTCGAGGTAGAGGTACCAGAAGAAGCCGTAGTCGTAGTTGCCGACGGTCGCGAAGTACGAGATCACGAGTCGGCGCGAGCGCCGCCCGTGCACCGTCTCGCCGTCGAGCTCGCGGTGCTTCCAGAGCACCCCGTAGTCCTCCTCGTGCATGCAGATCGCGCGGGGGATCGTGATCGACTCGCCCGTGTCGGCGGCGAGGTGCGCGTCGAAGTAGTGGATCGCGCCCAGGCAGTCGCAGCCGAGCTGCAGCGCGTTGGCGTTCTTGCCGAGGTTGTACTCGCCCGCGTCGAAGTAGCTGATCCAGCGCCGCGTCTCGGTCGTGTCGCCATAGGGGACGACCATCTCAGGCACGCTCGCCCGGTGGAGCACGGGCCGCAGCTCCTCGCCATCCTGCCAGCCGAGCTGGTGCAGCACGAGGCCCTCGCGCATCGAGAAGCCGACGCGGAACCGCCACTGCTCCCACGCGACCGCCGAGCCGTCGATCGAGAAGCTCGGGCCCTCCGGCATCGTGATCTCGAGCGGCTTGAGCGAGGTGCGCCGCTCGCCGACCGACGCGTCGTCGTAGTTCGCGTCGAGCACCGGCATCGGCACCTGGCGCTCGTCGACGAGCTTCGCGACCCGCCGGCCGGTCACGTCCACCATGAGCACGAGGCCCTCGACCGGGAACGACCACGGATTGTCGCCCTCGCGCGGCGGCATGAACGTGAGCGAGCGCATCATGCGCTTGCCGACCTCGTCCGCCTCGCCGAACTGGCCGGGGGCGAGCGGCACGACGAGCGCGCGATCCATCTCGGTGAGACCGCGGGCCTCCATCGCGCGCCGCCACCCCGCATCCGCCTTCACCACGGCGTCGACCGTCTCGTACTCCTCGAGCAGGTACGGCGGCTGCCCGTAGGGCGGCTCGGTGGTCGGGAGCACCTCGATCGACTCCACGCGGCCCTCGTCGAGCGCGACGACGGCCTCGCGCACCCGACCGGTGGCGGTGTCGAGCAGTGTCGACAGCACGCGGCGCGCGAGCGGCTGACCGGGTCGCCAGTCGGCGATCGCGGCCTTCGGGGGATCGATGAGCAGCTGCAGCGGGAAGCGGGTGTCGGGCAGCAGCGCACCGGCCTCGTCGAGCACGGCGCGCACGCGATCGATCTCGGTCGGCGTCAACCCGTCGAGCGGATGCGTCGCCTCCCGTGCGTGCGAGTCGCGGGCACCGTGGGTGTGCGTTGCGTCGGGCATGGTCGTGCGGGGCATGGGACCTCCTCGTCCAGCGTGCCCTCCAGGCTAGGCGGCCGAGCGGGCGTCGGCTTGCCCCTCAGCGCAGGGCGGTTGCGGGCCGCCGCTCGACGGTCTCGGAGGCGCCGGCACCAGGCTCGGCGACGCTCGCGACCGGCGGGGCCGGCTCGTGCGCGGTGGCCGCTCGGTACTCCGTCGGGCTCTGCCCGAAGGTGGCGCGGAAGAGGCGCGAGAAGTGCGCGGGGTTGACGAGCCCCCAGCGGGCGGCGATGCGGGCGATCGGCACCTCGGCCAGCTGCGCGTCAGCGAGATCGCGACGGATGTGCTCGAGCCGGCGCTCACGGATCCAGCCGGCGACCGTGACGTCGTGCTCGGCGAAGACGGCGTGCAGGTGCCGGGTGGAGATGAAGTGCGCCGCGGCGATCTGCGTGGGCGAGAGCTCGGGATCGCCCAGCAGCCGATCGATGGTGCCGAGCACCTCGTGCAGCAGCTGCCGCCGCGGGTCGCGGCGCACGCCCTCCTTGAGCTGCGTGCGGATGAGCGTCATGAGCAGGTCGAGCCCCGTGCGCGCGAGGCGCTGGCCATGCTCACCGGGCAGCTCGCCGAGGCTCTGCGCGAGCCCCACGAGGAAGGGGTTCACGACCCGGCCGAGCGGAGACTCGAACGGGAAGACCGTCGCGGTGACGGCGGCGAGCTCCTCGCGCGGGATGTCGAGGTAGCCGTGGGGGAAGGTGAGCACGACGAGGCTCGTGTCTCCCTCGAAGCGCAGCGAGTACGGGCGGGAGGTGTCGTAGATCGCGAGGTCGCCCGCGTGCAGCAGCGCCACCCGGCCGTCCTGCTCGATGAGCTCCTCGCCCGAGAGCTGGAGGCTCACCTTGATGAGGTCGGTGGCGCCGCGGCTCACGAGCGCCGGCGTGCGCGCGACGATGCTCGCGGTGTGCTCGATGCGGAAGACCGACACCTCGCCGACGTCGACGCGGCTGGCCCGGGCTCGGAAGGGCCCGTCACCGAGCGGATGCACGTCGAGCGGCACGAAGTGATCGGTCACGTCGCGCCGCCACTGGGCGATGCCCATGAACGGCATCTGCAGGGGCGGGAAGTCGAAGATGTCTGCCAACGGTCCTCCTGCGGCCACGGCCGCTGCGTCGCGGCCGCGAGTCCAGGATAGTTGAGTTCCCGTCAGCCGAGCGAGTCCGCGACGGATGCTCGGATGGCGCCCAGCAGCTGGGGCAGGTGCTCGTCCTCGATGGCGAGCGGCGGCCGGATCTTCAGGACGTGGCCATGCGGGCCGATCCGGCTCAGCAGCACGCCACGAGCCTTCACGCCCTCGACGATGCGCTTGGCCGCCGCCGCGTCCGGGACCTCGCCGTCGGCGTCGCTGAACACCCCGAAGCCGAAGAAGAGCCCGTCGCCCTTCGTCGGCCCCAGCCGGTCGTGCCGGGCGGTGAGCGCATCGAAGTCGCGGCGCACCTCGGCGCCGAGGCGTGCCGCGCGCTCGACGAGGCGCTCGTCGTCCATGATGCGCAGCACCTCGTGCCCGACCGCGGCGGACACCGGGTTGCCGGCGAAGGTGTTGAAGAACTCGTTGCGGGAGCCGAACTCCTCGAGCAGCGCCTCGGTCGTGATCACCGCCGCGAGCGGGTGGCCGTTGCCCATGGGCTTGCCGAGGGTGACGAGGTCGGGGAGCAGCCCGTGGCGCTGGTAGCCCCAGAGGTGGCCGCCGGTCCTGCCGAGTCCCGCCTGCACCTCGTCCGCGATCACGAGCCCACCCGCGGCGCGGACCCGCTCCGCGATGCCGCGCACGTAGCCGTCCGGGACTCGAGGGAGGCCCTCCGTCGAGAAGATCGTCTCGAGGATCACCGCGGACATCGCGTGGCCGTCCGCGACCAGCTGCTCGATGGCACAGTCGACGGCGTCCAGGGACGCCGCGAGCACGTCCGCCTCAGGGCGCTCGCGGTTCGCGGGCGCGTCGAGATCGGGCACCGCGACCGCGCGCACGTTCGGGTCGAGGCCCTCGAACGTGCGCAGCCCGGTCGTGATGCCGGCCAGCAGCCGCGTGTTGCCGTGGTAGCTCCAGTCGGTGACGAGCACGCCCGTCGCGCCGGTGTGCTGCGCCGCGAGCCGGAACGCGATCTCGTTCGCCTCGGAGCCGCTGTTGGCGAAGAGCACACGATCGAGCCCCTGCTCGAAGCGCGACAGCAGATCCTCCGCGTAGGCGACGACCCGATCGTTGAGGTAGCGCGTGTGCACGTTGAGCGTCGCGGCCTGTGCCCGGAGCGCCTCCACGACGCGGGGATGGCTGTGCCCGACGTGCGGGACGTTGTTGTACGCGTCGAGGTACCGCGTGCCGTCGGCCGAGGTGAGCCAGACTCCGCTCGCCGAGACGAGCTCGATCGGCTCGTCGTAGAAGAGCGGGGAGTGGCGACCGATCGTCGCGAACCTGCGGTCGAGCAGCGATGCGTTCATCCGGGTGTCCCTTCGGGGTGGCGCGCATCCGCTGCCCGCCACGGTGCACGGTCTCCAGCCACGAACGCGGCCGCGGCGCGCAGCACGATCGGGGCGACGGTGCCCGCGATGAACGCCGAGGCCGGGTCGTGCGGCCGCTCGGCGGCCCACCCCAGGTAGCTGAGGCCCCTCGCCAGGTCGAGCGCGTCCCACGAGCTGCGCTCGGCGTCGGAGAGCGGACGGATGGCCTCGTAGCCCGCGAGCAGCGCTCGCTCGTACTCGGCCGCTCGCGGATGCCCGGTGTGGTGGAAGAGCGCCGTCACGAGATCGAAGACGAACCAGCCGGTGCCGAAGTCGTCGAAGTCGATGAGCACGAACCCGTCGCCGCAGCGCAGGATGTTCTCGGGCGTCGCGTCGGCATGCACGACGCCGTAGCGCGCAGGGTCGGTGCCGAGCCGTCGCAGCCGGTCGTGCAGGGCGGGAACGGCCATGTCGAGCAGCGCTCGCGCGTCGCCGTCGAGCGCCCGCAGGGCGCGCGGGTCGCCCCACAGCGGCGCTCGGCCCGCGAGCCCGTCGGCGTCCCAGGCCGCACGCTCGAACCCATCCGGCACCCCGATGCGCGCGGTCGTGACGTGCAGCCTCGCCAGCATGGCGCCGATCTCCTCGAACTCCGCGGGCTCCGGCGCGTGGGTGCCCGCGAGTGCCGCATCGATGTCGCCGAACGGCACCGCGTCGACGAGCCAGCGCTGCAGCGACACGAGGTGCATGCGGTCGCCGCTCGTGATCCGGGCGAACGGCGAGCCGTCGAGCGTCGCCAGCACCTCGGGCACCGGCACGCCGGCGTCGCGCAGCGCGCGCACGTACTCGAGCTCCGTGCGGATCTCGCCCTCCGAGTGGTATCCGGAGCGGTGGACCCTGACGGCGTAGGAGGCGCCAGGGGCGTCGGCGCGGAACACGTGGTTCTCGCGGTGCTTGACGAACGTGATCGGCGCGTCGTCCGGCAGCCCGTAGGCGCCGAGGGCGAGGCGGGCGACCGCTGTGGCCTCGTCGATCTCCATGCGCACTCCTTCCTCGCCCCGCCGGGGCTCGTGCGAGCCACTCTGCCAGAATCGGAGTCTGCTCGCTAGACTCGGAGTCTCGACGAGGAGAGGGGTCGGCGGATGGGTGCAGCCACGCTCCGCGAGCGGCAGCTCGAGCGCGCTCGCGCCGACCTGCTGCAGGCCGCGCTCGATGTCATCGCGCGCGAGGGACTCCCGGCGGTCACGATCGAGTCGGTGCTGCGCGAGTGCGGCATGGCCCGCGCCACGCTGTACGCGCACTTCCCGGGCGGTCGGGATGCGCTGCTGCGCGCCGCCTACGACCGTGCCGGCCGCGACCTCCTCGAGCTCGCCGAGCGTGCCGCCGTCGGGGAGGAGCACTGGCGCGGCCGCATGCTGAGCTACGCGAGCACCATGATCGAGTACTCCGCATCGCCGTCGCTCGGGCACTTCTACAGCGTCTCCGGCCCGCACCTGATGGGCTTCCGCAGCTCGCGTGGCGTGGGCTCCCAGGGCTACTTCGAGACGTTCCGCGACGCGCTCGTCGACGCGGCGGACGCCGGCGAGCTGGCGCCCGGCGCAGACCCGCAGGCGCTCGCGATCCTGCTGACGAGCAGCCTCCGCGACGCCGGCATCGCGCTCGCTCGGCACGAGACGACGACGTCCGCGGTCATGGCGTCGATCGGGCTGCTGCTCGACGGGATCGCCGTGCGCCGCGGGGCCACCGAGCAGTAGCTGACACCGAGCAGTAGCTGACACCGAGCAGTAGGTCGCGCGGAGCGCGAGCGCCGAATCCGCAGGAGAAGGAGCATCGACATGGACAGCAGCGAGCAGCGAGGCCGCGTCGCGATCGTCACCGGCGGCGGCACGGGGATCGGCGCGGCAGTGGCCGAGCGCCTCGTGGGCGACGGTTGGCGCGTCGCGATCGTGGGTCGGCGCGAGGAGCCGCTCCGGGTCGTGGCGGAGCGCACCGGAGCGATGCCCATCGTCGCGGACGCCGCCGATCCCGGCGACGCCCAGGCCGCGATCGATCGTGTCGTCCGGGAGCTCGGCGGCGTGGATGCGCTGGTCGCCAACGCCGGCGGGCACGGGTTCGCGACGCTCGCCGACACCTCGGATGCGGCGTGGGCCGAGAGCATGCGCGGCAACCTCGACTCCGCCTTCGTGATCGCGCGCCACGCCATCGCCCCGCTGCAGGCCGCACGAGGCTCGATCGTATTCGTCTCCTCGCTCGCGGGCCTCGCCGCCGGCCCCAGCACGGTGGGCTACACGACCGCCAAGCACGCGCTCATCGGGCTCATGCGCTCCGTCGCCCGCGACTACGGCACCGCGGGCGTGCGGGCGAACGCCGTCTGCCCCGGCTGGGTCCGGACGCCGATGGCAGACGCAGAGATGGACGAGTTTGCACAGGCCAGCGGGCTCGCCGGGCGCGAGCAGGCGTACGCCGAGGTGACGCGCGACGTGCCGCTCGGCCGTCCCGCCGATCCGGCCGAGGTCGCCGAGGTGATCGCCTTCCTCGCATCGTCCCGCGCCTCCTACGTGACGGGAGCCGTGCTGCCGGTCGACGGCGGCGCGACGAGCGTCGATGTGCCCACGATCGCCTTCTCCCGAGCGGGGCTCTGACTCCGAGCGCACTGTCGGCGCGCTCATCGTCAACGCATGGGCGCTGGCAGGCAACCGAGCCGTCGCACGGCCCGGCACGATGAGTCGCACCAAGCCCTATGAACGAAGGAGTCTCGTGGCTGCCGAAGCACAACGTGGTGCACTCAAGCCGAACCAGCTCGGTGTACCGGCGATCGTCTTCCTCGTCCTCGCGGCCGTCGCGCCGCTCACGGTCGCGATCGTCGTCCTCCCGCTCGCGATCGGATTCGGCAACGGAGGCGGCATCCCGGTCGCCGTCATCGTCGTCGCGGTTGCGCTGCTCCTGTTCGCCATCGGGTACGCGCAGATGTCGAAGGAGCTCGTCAACGCCGGTGGCTTCTACGCGATCGCCGTGAAGGGCCTCGGGCGCACAGCGGGGCTCGTCACCGGGCTCATCGCGACGCTCGGCTACAACTTCTTCGTCGCCGGCGCGCTCGGCACGATCGGCTTCTTCACGGGAGCCGTCGCCCTCCCGGCGCTGTTCGGGTTCGAGGTGCACTGGTTCGTCGCCGGCGTGGTGCTGTTCATCATCGTCTTCCTGCTGGCGCGGTCCGGCATCCACATGAGCGCCGTCGTCCTCGGCATCGCGCTCGTGCTCGAGACGCTCATCCTCGTCGCGTTCGCGATCGCCGTCCTCGTGCAGACCGGGTTCAGCGTCGAGGCCTTCACCCTGGCGCTCAGCCCGGAGATCCTCGTGGGCGGCTCGATCTGGATCGCCTTCCTGCTGGTCGCGACGGCGTTCATCGGCTTCGAGGCGACGGCGCTGTTCGGCGAGGAGGCGAAGGAGCCGCGCAAGACCGTGCCGCGCGCGACGTACACCGCCATCATCAGCATCGGCGTCATCCACGCGTTCGTCGGCTGGGCGATCGTCAGCGCTGTCGGCGTCCCCGGGTCGCAGCAGGCCGCGCTCGAGAGCCTCGAGGCCGGCGACCTCACGCTCGTGCTCATCGACACCTACCTGGGTCCGATCGTCGGCATGGTCGCCCTCGTGCTCCTGGTCGTCAGCCTGTTCGCCGCGCAGCTCGCGTTCCACAACTCGGCGGCTCGCTACCTCTACGCGCTCGGTCGCGTGCGCGTGCTCCCCGGCTGGCTCGCGAAGACGAACCGCAACGGCGCTCCCGAGCGCGCGCAGCTGACGAACTTCGTCTTCGCGGTCGTCGTCGCCGGCATCTTCGCGCTCGCCGTCGAGACGGGTCCCGATGGCAGCCCGCTGCCGCCCGTGCTCACGCTCGTGCCCGTGGGGCTCGGCTTCGCCACGCTCGCCATCATGATCGTGCAGACGATCGCGGCGCTCTCGGTCGTCGTCTACTTCCGCAGGCGCTCCGATCGCCGGCTGTGGAGCACGCTCATCGCGCCCGGCCTCGGCTTCCTGGCGCTGTTCGGCTTCAGCGTCGGCGCGATCTTCAACTTCACGCTCGTCGCGGGCTCCGATGCGCTCTACGTGCAGCTCATGCCGTGGCTGCTGGTGCTCGCCGTCGTGGGTGGCATCGCGTACGCCGCGTTCCTGCGGTCGCGCCGCCCGGACGTCTACCGGGAGCTCGAGACCGACCTCGAGCGCTTCGAAGAGGTGCCGGTGGAGCGCTGATCCGCGCCCGCTCGGAGCGCATCCGCTGACGCCGGTCCTACGCTCGGCACATGCTCTCCATCGTCCTGCTGGCGCTCGCCACGATCGCCGCCGGGCTGACCGCCGGTGCCTTCTTCCTCTACGCGAACGCGATCATGCCCGGCCTCCGCCGGGTCGACGACCGGGCCTTCGTCGCGGCGTTCCAGGCGGTCGACCGCGCGATCGTCAATCCGGTGTTCCTCGGCGGATGCTTCGTCGGCACGCTCGTGCTGGCGATCGCGTCGGCGCTCGCGAACCTGAGCGCCGACGCGCGGACCACGCTCGGCTGGATCGTCGCCGCGGGCGTGCTGCACCTCGGCGTCATGGCGATCACGGTCGGCGTGCACGTGCCGCGCAACGACGCGCTCAAGGCGGCGGGCGAGCCCGGCGCCATCGACGTGGCTGCGGTGCGAGCCGCCTTCGACGAGCGGCGCTGGGTCGCGTGGAACCACGTGCGGGTCGTGCTCTCGATCGGTGCGCTCGCGTGCTTCGCGCTGGCCGGTGCGGCCTGAGCCTCGCTCAGGCGAGCATCCCCATCGCGCCCGTCACGATGAGCGCCGCGCCGCCGAGCATCGACAGGCCGATGATGGCCCACCGCACGACGGTGCGATCGACGAGGTGCGCGAGCCGGTTGCCGAGCAGCACGCCCGCCACGACCGGCACCGCGAGCGCGAGCCACGCCCACAGCGGCCAGTCGGGTGAGCCCTCCGGCGCCACGAACGGCCGCGCCACGACGACCGCACCGCTGATGAGCACCCAGAAGGGCTGCATCGTCGCGACGAACGTGCGGTCCTGCCAGCCCGAGAGGAGCGAGTAGACGCCGACGGCGGGCGCGCCCATGCCGACGCTCGCGTTGAGCACGCCGATCGCGGTCCCGGTCGCGACGCGCAGCACGGGCCCGTCGCGGGTGCGCGCCGTGCGCGTGAACGCGACGCTGATGAGCACGCCGATGATCGCGATCACGCCGACCAGCACGCGCAGGAGGTCGGTGTCGAGGCCCTTCGCGAGCAGCATCCCGGGCACCATGAGCGCGAGCGCCGGGATCGCGATCCACAGCAGCCGCCCCCAGTCGACGTCGCGCCACACCTTCGGGAGGATGACGACGCACGCGAGCGCACCGTAGAGGTTCACGACGAGCACCGCCGCGAGCGGCCCGGCGACGAGCGCCACCGCGGGCGTCACGATGAGCCCCCACCCCATGCCGATCATGCGCTGCCCGACCGCGCCGATGAGCACGGCGACGAGCGCGACGACGAACGAGAGCACGTCCACCGGGCTAGTGCAGCTCGGCGTCGATCGCGGCGGCGGTCGCCACGACCGCTCGCCCGAGCACGTCGGTGTCGGGCGCGCCGACGGTCACCACCGCGACCGACGCGTCCGTCGACCGGCGTCCGCGCAGCGGGGCGCCGACCGACGTGATGCCCTGGATGACCTCGTTGGCGCTCACCGCCCAGCCGCGCGAGCGCACCGCGTCGACCTCCGGGTGCATCGGCTCGTCGTGCCCGAGCGACCGCCACGTCGCGTCGTCGAGCATGGCCTGCAGCGCGATGCCCGGGGCGCCGAGGGCGATCGGGTGCCGGTGGCCGGGGTGCTGGGCGACGGATGCGTTGACGCCGCGGGGCACGGCGGTGACGAGGGTGACGGCGTCGTCGCCGTCGCGCACCGCGAGGAACGCCGTCATGCCCAGCTCGTCGGCGAGCTGCTGCAGGTGGGGGAGGGAGGCCGACTGGAGGTCGTGCTCGACGTCGCGCGCGAGCACGACGAGCTGCGGGCCGAGCGACAGCGTGCCGCCCGAGCGCACCACGAGCCGGTGCTCCTCGAGCGTGCGCACGAGGCGGTAGGCGACCGAGCGGTGCACGCCGAGCAGGTCGGCGAGCGACTGGATCGACTGGCTGCCGTGATCGGCGAGCAGCGCGAGCGCGGTCAGTCCGCGCGAGAGCGTCTGCGAGCCGCTCGTGTCGGCGCCGCTCGGCGCCCGTGCGGCACGGGTCTCGGGCATCGTCGCTCGCTCTCGTCGTCGCATCCGTCGGTGGGTGCTGTCGCAAGCATAGAACAGGGCGTTCAGATAGTGGGACGACTGGGATGCGGTCGCCCATGCAGCCGACCCTCGTGCGCGATGGGCTGCGGCTCTGCCGTGATGAGCTCGCGGAAGCCCGGGCACTGCGCGAAGTCGCTGTGCTCGCACGACTGGAGGTGGCGGATGACCGCGAGCGCCGCCTCGAGCTCCGCCTGCCGCTGCTCGAGCGCCGCGACCTGTCCCGCGAGCATCGCGTGCCGCTCGGCCGCGCTCGAGGTGGCGAGCACCGCGCGGATCGCCGCGAGCGACATGCCGGCGTCCTGCCCGCGCAGGATCGTGCCGATGCGCATCCGGGCCGACTCGTCGTAGCGGCGCTTGCCGCCGACGCGCGTCGCGGGCTCGAGCACGCCCTGCGACTCCCAGTGCCGCAGCACGTGCGGCGCGAGCCCGAACTCCGCTGCGAGCTCGCCGATCGAGAGCAGACTTGACCTCATGTCGACATGAAGTCACATCCTGGTGCACATGGCAACTCTGAACTCCGAGATCATCGACTGCGTCGTCATCGGCGGCGGCCCCGCCGGGCTCCAGGCAGCCCTCACGCTCGCGCGCGTGCACCGCTCGGTCGCGCTCGTCGACGAGGGGGCGGGTCGCAACGCGACCGCGGCGCACATGCAGAACGTCGTCACGCGCGACGGCACGCCGCCGGCTGCCTTCCGCGCGATCGCGCGCGACGAGCTCGCGGCCTACGGCACCGTGCGGCTCGTCGACGGCAGCGCGGTGGCGGCCTCCGTGCACGAGCGGGGCGTGGTCGTCGACCTCGCCGACGGGCAGCGGCTCGACGCGCGATTCCTCGTGCTCGCGACCGGCGTCGCCGACCTGCCGCTGCCGCTGCCGGAGCTGCAGCGCCACTGGGGAGGGCAGGTCGCGCACTGCCCCTTCTGCCACGGGCACGAGCTGGGGAGGCGCGTGATCGTGCTGGGCGGCGAGCCCATGCGCGAGCACCCGGTGCGCATGATGGTCGGTGTCGCGGAGCAGCTGACGTGGGTGACGGACGGCGTGCGGCAGGAGCCCGACGTCGTCGCATCCCTCGAGCGGCTCGGCGTCGCGGTCGACGAGCGGCGGGCGACCGGCGTCGTCGAGCGGGACGGCGTGCTCGTCGCCATCGCGCTCGAGGACGGCACCGAGCTCGCGTGCGACGGCGTGCTCGCGGGCGGCGCGTGGGTGCAGCGCTCGGCGCTGCCCGCGTCGCTCGGGTGCGCGATGCTGCCCGACGGCGCCATCGAGGTGGACGAGATCGGCGCCACGAGCGTGCCGCGGGTGTTCGCCGCGGGGGACGCTGCGCACCGGGCGACCGCCGGTCCCGGGCACTCGGTGGTGCTGAGCGCCGCGGCGGGCCAGATGGCTGCACTCGGCGTCGTGCGCGCGCTGATCGGCTGACCCGGATCGCGCGGCGGGGCGTCACGCGCTCGCGAGCAGCCCCGCGACACCGCTCACGATCACCGCGGCGCCGCCCGCGAGCGACAGCACGACGATGGTGGTGCGCGCGACGCGGGCGGGCACGCGGTGCGCGATCCGGTGCGCGAGGAGCGTGCCGAGCGCGGCCGCGGCGGCCGCGCCGAGCCATGCCCACCACGGCCACTCGGGGAACCCGGAGGGCACGAGCAGCTGCCGACCGGCGAGCGTCGCGAGGTTGAGCACGACCCAGAACGGCTGCATCGTCGCCGCGAGCACGCGCGGCTCCCACCGGCTGACGAGCGCGTAGACGCCGACGGGCGGGGCCCCGACGCCGACTGCGGCGTTGAGCCCGCCGATCGCGAGGCCGGATGCGATGCGGGTCGCGGGGCCGTCGAGCGTGTGGCGGGAGCGGGTGAAGGCGATCGAGACCAGCAGGCCCGCGATCGTGACGACGCCGACGGCGATGCGCAGCGCATCCGTCGGCACCACGCGCGCCACGAGCAGGCCCGCGACGCTCGCGGGGATCGCGGGGACGACGAGCCAGGTGAGGCGCCGCCAGTCGACGTCGCGCCAGACGCTCGGGAGCATGAGCGTGCAGCCGATCGCGGCGAAGATGCAGTTGAGCGGCACCGCGGCGATCGGCCCGGCGACCATGACCGAGACCGGGCCCATGACGAGCCCGAAGCCGAGGCCGATGACCCGCTGCGCGACCGTCGCGACGAGGAGCGCCGCCGCGTAGAGCAGCAGCGTGACGGGGTCGATCACGCGGGCGACGCAGCGGGACGGCGCGCCGGCGCCATGCTCCTAGACCTCGACCGAGTCGCCCGGCTCGAGCCGGTGGTGCTCGCCGCCGCCGTCCTGCACGGCGCCCTCGATGCGCGCGTGCGCCATCGCGAGGCCCATCGGCGACAGCGGCGCGTCGTGCACGGCGAACGTGGCGCGGGGCTTGACCTCGGCGACGAAGTCCATGACGTCGCCGATCTTCAGCCACGGGGCGCCCGCGGGCGCCGCGAGCAGCGCGACCGGCACATCGGGGGTCGTGTACGAGTCGCCCGGGTAGTAGAACCGCTCGTTCACGAGCACGCCGAGGTTGTCGACGAGCGGGATCGAGCGGTGGATCTCGGCGTGCTTGCCGCCGAAGAAGCGCAGCCGGAACGGGCCGGCATTCACGCGCTCGCCCGCCTCCACCACCGTCACGTCGAAGCCCTCGGCCGCGGCGGCGACGCCGGCCGGCGCGAAGATCGGCACCGTCGGGCGCGCGGCCCGCAGCGCCTCGAGGTGCGGCGCATCCCAGTGGTCGGGGTGCTCGTGGGTGATCACGATCCCGACGAGTCCGCGGGCCTGGATGGGGCCTGTCTGGTTGCCGGGATCGATGACGAGCTGCTGGCCATCGATGTCGAGGGTCATGCAGGCGTGCTCTCGCTTGGTCACTCGCATGGCGTCCACGATAGGCGCTGAGCGGCCGCGGCGCGCGAGTCGCGGCGACTGCCGCCCCGCGGATGCCTAGGCTCGCTCCCGTGCGCATCGTCGTCGCCTCCAATCCCGCCGCCCGCCTCGCGCGCAACGGCGCGCTCGGCGCGCTCATCGCGGCGCGCATCGCCGACCTGGGCCACGAGGTCGAGCACATCGCCGCCGCCGACTACGCGGGCCAGCTGGAGCAGACCCGCTTCGCGATGATCCGGGCGGATGCGCTCGTCGTCGTGGGCGGGGACGGCATGGTGCACCTCGGGGTCAACATCGTCGGCGGCACCTCGAAGCGCCTGCTCGTGATCCCCGCGGGGAGCGGCAACGACTTCGCGACCGGCCTCGGCATCCGGTCGACGAAGGCCGCGCTGGACGGGCTCGAGGGCTTGCTCGCCGCGGAGCCCGACCGGGTCGACCTCATCCGCATCGAGCACCCGGACGGCGTGACGATCGCGGCCGGGATCGTCTCGGTCGGCTTCGACGCCGACGTCAACGTGCGCTCGTTCCGCCTCACCCGCGTGCCGGGCCGCATCCGCTACCCAGCATCGATCCTCGCGACCCTGCTGCGCCCGCGCCATCGCACGTTCCGGGTGCGGCTCGACGGGGGAGCGGAGCGCTCGTGGCGCACGCTCGTCGCCGCGATCGCGAACAACCGCACCTTCGGAGGCGGCATCCCGGTGGCGCCCGGCGCCTCGCTGCGCGACGGCCGGCTGACGGCCGTCTTCGCCGACGAGCTCAGCTACCCCGCGTTCCTCGGGCTGCTCGCGCGCGTGTTCCGCGGCACGCACACGAGCGATCGCCGGGTCACGGTGACCGAGTGCGAGCGTGCGGAGATCGCGAGCGACGAGACCGTCATCGTCTGCGCCGACGGCGAGATCGTCGGCCGCCTGCCGGTGCGGTGCAGCGTCATGCCGGGTGCCCTGCAGGTGCTCCGGCTGCCGTGACGATGTGCCGGATCCGGGACATTCGCCCACGATTTGGCACAAGATGTTCCCGTGTGGCACACTATCCAGGTTGCTTTCGCAAGCCTGAGCAGCACGGCCCCATCGTATAGCGGCCTAGTACGCCGCCCTCTCACGGCGGTAACGCGGGTTCGAATCCCGCTGGGGTCACAGTGAGACAGCGCCCCCGGTCAGCGACCGGGGGCGCTTCGCTGTCTGCCCGGCGTCGCGCCGTGAGCGGCCGTCGAGCTCGGCGAGCGCTGGGCCTCCTCGGCTCCCCAGCGTTCGAGCGCGACGATCGCCTCGCGCAGGGCGAGCCCCCGCTCGGTGAGCGCGTAGGCCCGGGTGTTGTGCCGGAGGGGCAGTCGGGACAGGACGCCTTCCGCTTCCAGCTCGCGCAGACGGGTCGCGAGCATGTTCGTCGGCACTCCGAGGTCGCGCTGCAGATCGCCGTAGCGCTGCGGCCCGTCGAGCAGCCGTTCCACGATGCGCAGGGCCCACCGTGCCCCGACGACGTCGAGGGCCGCGGCGAGGTCGCTCACGCGGTGGGATCTGCGTCCGGCTTCATCCAGAACGGCGAGTAGTGGTAGCCGTCGGGGTCGTCGAACTGACGCTGGTACATGAAGGGGTAGTCGTCGACGTCGCCGACCCGCCCGCCGGCGGCGCCCGCGCGCTCGACGAGCGCGTCGACCGCCTCGCGACTGCCGAGGTCGAACGAGACGGTGACCTTCGAGGGCGTGTCCGGGCCGCCGGTCAGCTCCTCGACGCCGCCGACGCTCGCGTACATCTCGTGGCTGCCGAGCATGACGTACTGCTCGGGAGCGATGGCGAAGCACGCCACGTTGTGGTCCGACATCTCGGCGTTGAGGGTCCAGCCGAGGGAGGTGTAGAAGGAGGTCGCGCGCTCGACGCTGTCGACCGGACAGGTGATGAAGATGCTCATGCGGCTGACACTTGCAAAATGCAAGTGCCGCGTCAAGATCCCTGCTCGACGCGACGGCCCCCGGCGTCGCGCCGAGGGCCGTCGTCGATCTCGACTAGGAGGTGGGCAGCAGCGCCCCGCGGAAAAACGCCGCGAGCTCGTCGCGCGCGGTCAGCGGCAGCACCTGCGAGATGTAGTGGTCGGGCCGCACGACGACGATCGCACCGTCGCGCGAGATGCCCCGCTCCTCGAAGATGTCCACGTCGGGGTGCCGCGCGTAGACGTTCTCCAGGTTCACGAGCTCGAACGGTCCGACCGTCGGCTTGAACGCATCCGGCACGTCGTTCAGGTTCACGTCGTGGTGGCCCTGCTGGTAGATGACGCGCACGTCGAACAGCGCGCTCGAGTCGCGATCGGCAGGCGTGTGCACCGTGATGGGCGACTCGGGTCCCTGCAGCCAGTCGGCCAGGTCACGCACCGCCGAGGCATCGGCGGGTGCCGCGCGGTCGGCGAAGACGTAGATGCGGTAGCGCCCGTCGGCCGTGTGGAAGTGGCCGAGGTGCGCGGGGTTCGTGTCGCAGACCTTCACGACGCGGGCCGACTTGAAGCGCTTGCCGAGCGGGAAGCCCGTCGCGAGCTCCTGGTGGTCGGCGGTGCCGACGATCATCGACGGCTCGTACTCGGTCATGAACCCGGCGGGGAACTCCGCGGTGCGCGTGTAGAAGTCGGCGACCTCCTGCGGGCTGCCGAGCTCGGCAGCGGGCTTCGCCATGAGCGTCGACCACTCCTTGTCGAAGTCGATGAGGTTCTGCGCGACGACCTGGCGCTCGAGCGAGTAGGTGTCGAGCAGCGCCTCCGGCGCGCGGCCGTCGAGCACGTGGCCGAGCTTCCAGCCGATGTTCCAGCCGTCCTGCATCGAGACGTTCATGCCCTGGCCGGCCTTCGCGCTGTGCGTGTGGCACGCGTCGCCGGCGATGAAGACGCGCGGCGTGCGGGTGCCGCGCTCGTCGGCGGGCACGTCGTCGAAGCGGTCGGTGAGGCGGTGGCCCACCTCGTAGACGCTGCTCCACGCGACGTTCTTCACGTCGAGCGTGTACGGCGCGATGATGGCGTTCGCCTTCGCGATGATCTGGTCGATGGTCGTCTTGCGCACATTGCCCTGGTCGTCCTCCGGCACCTCGCCGAGGTCGACGTACATGCGGAAGAGGTAGCCGCCCTCGCGAGGGATGAGCAGGATGTTGCCGCCCGTGCTCGACTGGATCGCGCTCTTCGTGCGGATGTCGGGGAAGTCCGTGTTCGCGAGCACGTCCATGACGCCCCACGCGTGGTTCGCCGACTGGCCGGCGAGCGTGCAGCCGATCGCGGCCCGCACGCCGCTGCGGGCACCGTCGGCGCCGACGACGTACTTCGCGTGGATGACGCGCTCGACGTCCTTCTGGCTGCCCGACGTGTGCGCGAGCGTCACGCGCACGGGGAAGTCGCCCTCCTGCGTGACCTCGAGCGCCTTGAACTCGTAGCCGTAGTCGGGCGTGAGGCGGCCGGGGGCGTTGAGCGCGGCCTCGGCGAAGTAGTCGAGCACGCGCGCCTGGTTGACGATGAGGTGCGGGAACTCGCTGACGCCGGTCGGGTCGTCGGCCGGGCTCGCCGTCTTGATGATGCGCGAGGGGTTCTCGGGGTCGGGAGCCCAGAACGCCATCTCGGTGAGGTGGTACGCCTCGGCGGTGATGCGCTCCGCGAACCCGAAGGCCTGGAAGGTCTCGACGCTGCGCGCCTGGATGCCGTCGGCCTGACCGATCGCGAGGCGCTCGGGGCGGCGCTCGATGATGCGCACGTTGACGTCGGGGAACTGCGCGAGCTGCGCCGCGGTGATCATGCCCGCGGGGCCGGTGCCGACGATGAGCACGTCCACCTCGTCCGGCAGGTCTGCGGGCCGGTCCAGGCCGATCCCGGCAGCCGGCTGGATGCGCGGGTCGGTGGACACGTATCCGTGGTGGTGGAACTGCACGGCTGCTTCCTCACTTCTCTGTGGGGACGACGGACGACATCGTCTGGCAGTGTTCGATATATGAACACCGGCTTCAATTACTGATTACGAGCATACGGCGGCAGCGGATGCGCGACAAGCGTCGGTCTGCGCACGATCGGCGGACGCACGGCAGCACAGCAATGGGACCCCTTCCACCCCCGCGGACCCGGTGCACCGGGTCCGGATTGGTGGGAGGGGTCCCGTTCTCGTGCGCAGGGCTCCCGCACAGGCGGACCCGCGAGGGTGGGCCGGTCTGAGAGGAGACGCCCATGCAGTGCCCCAATGACGCAGCGACCCTCGTGATGAGCGAGCGGAGCGGCATCGAGATCGACTACTGCCCGACGTGCCGCGGCATCTGGCTGGACCGCGGCGAGCTCGACAAGCTCATCGAGCGATCCGAGCAGCCGCAGACGGGTTACGACCAGCAGCCGTCCCAGCAGCAGCAGCCCTACGACCAGCAGCCCCCGTACGGCCAGCAGCAGCACGACCCGCGCGCTGGGTCGAGCGACACGGTCAGCAAGATCGCCGACAAGGTGATGCGCACCGTGCAGGAGCGCTCAGGCGGGCAGCGCGATCAGCGACCGCAGCAGCGCCGCGGCAGCCGCGGTGGCTGGCTCGGCGACATCCTCGGCTGAGCAGCGCGCGCTCAGCCGAGCAGGCCGAGCTCCCGCACCTGCGACCGCTCGTCGTCGAGCTCGGCGACCGATGCGCGCAGCTGCGCCTCGACGTCCGCGTCGAGCTCGAGGCCCTCGACGATCGTCCAGTCGCCCTCGGCGGTCGTGACGGGGAACGAGGAGACGAGCCCCTCGGGCACCCCGTACTCGCCGCGCGAGACGACCGACATCGACGTCCACTCGCCCTCAGCGGTGCCGAGCGCCCAGTCCCGCACGTGGTCGATCGTGGCGGATGCCGCCGATGCGGCGGAGGAGGCACCGCGCGCCTCGATGATGGCCGCCCCCCGGTTCGCGACGGTCGGCACGAACTCGTCCTTCACCCACTCGCGCTCGACGAGGTCGACGGCCGGCTCGCCGCCGACGGTCGCGTGCGTGATGTCGGGCACCTGCGTCGCGGAGTGATTGCCCCACACGATCACGCGGCGCACGTCGGCGACCGCGGCACCGGTCTTCGCCGCGAGCTGCGCGATCGCCCGGTTGTGGTCGAGCCGCGTGAGCGCCGAGAAGCGCTCCCGCGGGATGTCGGGTGCGGCCGCGGCGGCGATGAGCGCGTTCGTGTTCGCGGGGTTGCCCGTCACCGTGATGCGGATGCCGTCGGCCGCGTGCTCCTGGATCGCGCGTCCCTGCGCGGCGAAGATCGCGCCGTTCGCGGCGAGCAGGTCGGCCCGCTCCATGCCCTTCGCCCGCGGCCGCGCGCCGACGAGCAGCGCGTGGTCGGCGCCCTCGAACGCGACCGCCGCATCCGCGGTGGTGTCGACCGAGGCGAGCAGCGGGAAGGCGGCGTCCTGCAGCTCCATCACCACGCCCTCGAGGGCGGTGAGCGCCTGCGGCACCTCGAGGATGCGCAGCCGAACGGGCTGCTCTGGCCCGAGCATGTCGCCGGCCGCGATGCGGAAGAGGAGCTGGTAGCCGATCTGGCCGGCGCCGCCGGTGACGGCGACGGTGATGGGTGCGGTCATGCACCCATCGTGGACCCTCGACCCGAGCGTGGCCAGGGCGCGCGGACCTAGAGCCAGCGCCGGCTCTTGAAGACGACGTAGAGGATGCCCGCGAACGCGAGCATCAGCACGATCGCGAAGGGGTAGCCGAGCAGCCAGTGCAGCTCGGGCATATGGCGGAAGTTCATGCCGTAGATGCCGGCGATGAGCGTGGGCGCGAAGAGGATCGCCGCCCACGAGGTGACCTTCTTCGTCTGGTCGTTCTGCTCGATCTGGTGCTCGGTCATCGATCGCAGCTCGTCGTTCTGCCGCTCCGCCACACGGGCCGATGCGAGCTGCAGCATGCTCGCCAGCAGATCGCGGTCGCCGTTGAGTCGAGCGGCCGTGCGCCGCGCGTGGTCGTCGACGTCGCGCAGGTGCCGTCGCAGCTCGAGCCGGTCGTCGCCGACACGGGCAGCCACACGCTCCACCACGTCGCTCATCGGATCCGCGGCCCGCTGCAGTGTCAGCACGCGGCGCATCGCGCGGTAGATGTCGACGGTCGGCGGGTGGTCCTCCCGGAAGAACACGTCCTCGACGCGCTCGATCTGGGAGTGCACCTCGATCGCCAGCCGCTCGTGCGCGTCGGCTGCGTCGTCGAGGATCGCGTAGAGCACGGCGTGGGGCGCCAGCGGCAGCGACTCGATGTGGCCCTCCAGCCTCGCCCGCACGCGCCGGATGACGTCGTCGCCGCTCCAAGTGACCGTCACGATGCAGCTGTCGCTCACGATCGCGTGCACCTCGCGCACGACGAGCTCGTCGTCCAGGCCGTGATCCTCCGGCTCCACGCGGTGCACGACGCAGTACTCCGTGCCGCCGTAGGCCTCGAGCTTCGGGCGCTGGCCCCGCGACACGACGTCCTCGACGAGCAGGTGGTGCAGGTCGAGCTCGTCGGCGACCTCGCGCAGCTCGGCCTCGGTCGGGTCGACGAGGTCGACCCACGCGAACCCGTGGTGCTCCGCGGCGGTCTCGAAGACCCGGTCGAACGGCACGGCGCCGGCGATGCGCGCGCCGAGCGCCCAGACGGAGGCGTCGGCGATGGGCATGAGAGCAATGTACGTCCCCCGGCCGGTCGGGAACGCGACGCCGTGCCGCGGACGTTCGCCGTCAGAGGAGCGGACCGTGCCCCTGCGTAGACTTGGGAGATGGCCGGTCGAGGCCGACGATCGCGGGGGGAACGGATATGGGCAGGACGCTCGCAGAGAAGGTGTGGGACGACCACGTCGTCGTCAAGGGCGAGGATGGCGCGCCCGACCTCATCTACATCGACCTCCACCTCGTGCACGAGGTGACGAGCCCGCAGGCCTTCGACGGACTCCGCCAGGCCGGCCGCGGCCTGCGCCGCACCGACCTCACCGTCGCGACCGAGGACCACAACACGCCGACGCTCGCGATCGACAAGCCCATCCAGGACCCGACGAGCCGCAAGCAGATCGAGACGCTGCGGCAGAACGCGGCCGAGTTCGGTGTGCGCATCCACTCGCTCGGCGACAAGGAGCAGGGCATCGTGCACCTCGTCGGCCCGCAGCTCGGCCTCACGCTGCCCGGCGTCACCGTCGTCTGCGGCGACTCGCACACCTCCACGCACGGCGCGTTCGGCGCCATGGCCTTCGGCATCGGCACGAGCGAGGTCGAGCACGTCATGGCCACGCAGACGCTGCCGCTCAAGCCGTTCAAGACGATGGCGATCAACGTCGAGGGCGAGCTGCGCCCTGGCGTCACGGCGAAGGACATCATCCTCGCCGTGATCGCCAAGATCGGCACCGGCGGTGGTGCGGGCTACGTCTTCGAGTACCGCGGCAGCGCGATCCGCGCCCTCTCGATCGAGGGCCGCATGACGATCTGCAACATGTCGATCGAGGCGGGCGCGCGCGCCGGCATGGTCGCGCCCGACGAGACCACGTTCGCCTACGTCAAGGACAAGCCGCACGCGCCGAAGGGCGCGGACTGGGATGCGGCGCTCGAGTACTGGCGCACGCTCCCGACCGACGACGACGCCGTCTTCGACGCCGAGGTCACGATCGACGCGAGCGTGCTCGAGCCGTTCGTTACGTGGGGCACGAACCCCGGCCAGGGTGCGTCGCTCTCGGGCGAGGTGCCCGACCCGGCGACGTTCGAGGACCCCAACGACCGCGCCGCCGCCGAGCGCGCGCTGGAGTACATGGACCTGGCTCCCGGCACGAAGCTCAAGGAGATCCCGGTCGACACCGTCTTCATCGGCTCCTGCACGAACTCGCGCATGGAGGACCTGACGGCCGCGGCCGACATCCTCCGCGGTCAGCAGAAGGCGCCGGGCGTGCGCGTCATGGTCGTCCCGGGCTCGGCCCGCGTGCGGCTCGAGGCGGAGGCAGCCGGCCTCGACAAGGTGTTCACCGACTTCGGCGCCGAGTGGCGCTTCGCCGGATGCTCGATGTGCCTGGGCATGAACCCCGACCAGCTGGCACCGGGGGAGCGCTGCGCCTCGACCTCGAACCGCAACTTCGAGGGCAGGCAGGGCAAGGGAGGCCGCACGCACCTCGTGTCGCCGCTCGTCGCCGCGGCGACCGCGATCCGCGGCACCCTGTCGAGCCCGTGGGACCTGCAGGCGCAGAGCTCCGACGCGCACGACACCCAGCACGGCCAGCAGACCGAGGAGGCCTGACATGGAGCAGATCCGCACGCTGACCGGGCCGATCATCCCGCTCGAGCGCTCGAACGTCGACACCGACCAGATCATCCCGGCGGTGTTCCTCAAGCGCGTCACGAAGACGGGCTACGACGACGCCCTCTTCCACTCGTGGCGCCAGGACCCCGACTTCGTCATCAACCGGGAGCCGTACCGGCACGGGGGCATCCTCGTGGTCGGCCACGACTTCGGCACCGGATCGAGCCGCGAGCACGCCGTCTGGGCGCTGCGCGACTTCGGCATCACCGCCGTGCTCGGCCCGCGGTTCGGCGAGATCTTCCGCGGCAACGCCGGCAAGCAGGGCCTGCTCGTCGGCCAGATCTCCGAGCAGGCGATGCAGGCGCTCTGGGCGGTCGCGAAGGCCGAGACCGGCGCGCCCGTCACCGTCGACCTCGAGGCGCGCACCGCCACCGCGGGCGGCGTCAGCCATGACTTCGAGATCGATGACTACACTCGCTGGCGGCTCCTCGAGGGCCTCGACGACATCGCCCTCACCCTCCGCGACGAGGACGCGATCACCGCGTTCGAAGCGAACCGACCGGCGTGGCTGCCCACGACGCAGCCCGTCAGAGAAGGAACCCAGTGAACCTGACCGAGTTCTCGAAGAGCGCGGGAGCCGCCGTCGGCATGAACGTCGATCGCATCACCGTGCGCGGCGGCAAGCCGCTCAACGGCCGCATCCAGATGAAGGGCGCGAAGAACCTCGTCACCAAGGCGATGGTCGCGGCGCTCCTCGGCGAGACGCCGAGCGAGCTGCGCAGCGTGCCCGAGATCAGCGACGTGCGTGTCGTCGAGGGGCTGCTCGAGCTCCACGGCGTCACCGTCCGGCGCGACGGCGACACGCTCCGCCTCGACCCGTCGAACGTGCGCACGGCGCACGAGACGTCGATCAACGCGCACGCGGGCTCGTCCCGCATCCCGATCCTCTTCTGCGGCCCGCTGCTGCACCAGCTGGGCGAGGCGTTCATCCCCGACCTCGGCGGCTGCCACATCGGCGACCGCCCGATCGACTTCCACCTCGAGGTGCTGCGCAACTTCGGCGCCGTCGTCGAGAAGCTGCCGAGCGGCATCCGCATGTCGGCGCCGAACGGCCTGCACGGCGCCAAGATCCAGCTGCCCTACCCCTCGGTCGGCGCGACCGAGCAGGTGCTCCTGGGCGCCGTGCGCGCGAAGGGCCGCACCGAGCTGAAGAACGCCGCGGTCGAGCCCGAGATCATGGACCTCATCGCGATCCTGCAGAAGATGGGCGCAGAGATCCAGGTCGACACCGACCGCACGATCCGCATCGAGGGCGTCGACCGCCTCTTCGGCTACAGCCACACGGCGCTGTTCGACCGCAACGAGACCGCCTCGTGGGCGTGCGCTGCACTCGCGACCGGTGGCGACGTGTTCCTCGAGGGCGCGCGCCAGCCCGAGATGACGACGTTCCTCAACGTCTACCGCAAGGCCGGCGGCGCGTTCGAGATCGAGGACGACGGCATCCGCTTCTGGCACCCGGGCGGCGACCTCAAGCCGGTCGTGGTCGAGACGGATGTGCACCCGGGCTTCATGACCGACTGGCAGCAGCCGCTCGTGGTCGCGCTCGCGAAGGCGAACGGCATCTCGATCGTGCACGAGACCGTCTACGAGCAGCGCTTCGGCTTCACCGAGGCGCTCGTCGAGATGGGTGCGCGCATCCAGATCCACACCGATTGCCTCGGCAGCCACGCCTGCCGCTTCGGCGCCCGCAACTACCAGCACTCCGCGGTCATCGCCGGACCCGTGCAGCTGCACGGCGCCGACGTCGTCGTGCCCGACCTGCGCGGCGGCTTCAGCCACCTCGTCGCGGCGCTGACCGCCGAGGGCACGAGCCGCATCTCGAACGTGGGCATCATCGCGCGCGGCTACGAGCGCTTCATCGAGAAGCTCGAGACGTTGGGCGCCGACTTCGACGTGGAGGGCTGATGGGGCTGCCCGGGAGGCCGCCGCGATCGGAGCATCAGGCGGTCCACTGGGGGCTCGCCGCGGTCGTCGTGCCCGCGGTCAGCGGCATGGCGAAGCTCGTCATCCGGGGCCAGGAGCACCTGCCGGCGCGAGGCGCCTTCGTGCTCTCGCCGAACCACTACAGCGAGATCGACCCGGTCGTGATGGCCGTCGCGATCTACCGCGCCGGGCGCATGCCGCGCTTCATGGCGAAGGCGAGCCTGTTCAAGAACCCGATCGTGGGCCGCATCCTGCGCGCGTCGGGGCAGATCCCGGTCGAGCGGGCCGGCCGCACGGCGCAGGGCGCGTCCCTGGAGGCCGCGCGGCAGGTCGTGCGCGACGAGCTGGGCGTGATCGTCTATCCCGAGGGCTCGCTCACGCGCGAGCCGAACCTCTGGCCCATGCGCGGCAAGACGGGCGCCGTCCGCATGGCGCTCGAGGCGGGCATCCCGCTCATCCCCGCCGCCCACTGGGGCACGCAGCACCTCATGCCGCGATACGGAAAGGCCATCCATCCCTTCCCGCGCAAGCGGATCGAGGTGCTCTTCGGTGCCCCGATCGACCTCAGCGACTTCGCGGGCCGCAACGACCAGGCGGCGATGACCGAGGCGACCGACCGGCTCATGGCCGCGATCGCCGGCCTGCTCGGCGAGCTGCGCGGCGAGACGCCGCCGGCGGAGCGATGGAACCCGGCCTCGGCCGGGCAGTCGGAGATCGGACGCTTCGAGGACGGCGACGGGCAGCTGGGTGGCTGACGTCGCGGTGCTCGGCGCGGGCAGCTGGGGCACGACGTTCGCGAAGGTGCTCGCCGACGGGGGAGCCGACACCGTCCTGTGGGCGCGCCGTCCCGAGGCGGCGCGCGAGATCGACGAGTCGCGCCGCAACACGCGCTACCTGCCGGGCATCACGCTGCCCGCGTCGCTGCACGCGACGAGCGACATCCGCGCGGCGCTCGAGGGCGCATCCCAGGTCTACCTCGCCGTGCCGAGCCAGCAGCTGCGCCAGCTGCTGCGCGACCACGGCGACGCGATCGAGCCGGAGGCGCCGGTCGTGAGCCTCATGAAGGGCGTCGAGGCCGGCACGCGGCTGCGCATGAGCGAGGTCATCGCCCAGGAGCTCCGCATCGACGCCGGCCGCATCGCGGTCGTCTCGGGTCCCAACCTCGCGCTCGAGATCGCGCAGGAGCAGCCGACCGCCGCGGTCGTCTCGTCGGTGAGCGCGATGACCGCCCGCGACGTCGCGAAGCGGGCTCGCAACGACTACTTCCACTCGTTCATCAACACCGACGTGATCGGCACCGAGTTCGGCGGCGTGCTCAAGAACCTCGTCGCGCTCGCGATCGGCATCGTCGACGGCGTCGGCCACGGCGAGAACACGAAGGCCTCGATCATCACGCGCGGGCTCGCCGAGGTGACCGACTTCGCCGTCGCGCACGGCGCAGAGCGCGAGACGCTGCGCGGCCTCGCCGGCCTCGGCGACCTCATCGCGACGTGCGGCTCGCCGCTGTCGCGCAACTTCACCGCGGGCCGGCTGCTCGGCATGGGCTACTCGCGCACCGACGTCATCGCGCGCATGGAGCAGGTGGCCGAGGGGCTCGCATCCGTCGACCCGGTCGCCGAGCTCGCCGAGGCGAAGCACGTGCGGATGCCCATCCTCGAGCAGGTGCGCCTCGTGCTCGACGGCGGCATGGACCCGCGCGACATCGCCCCGCACCTGACGACCGACGACGAGCCGATCCAGGAGTAGCACCGTGCCCGACACCCAGCCTGGACCCCCGCAGCGGATCCGCGTCGCCCTGCTCTTCGGCGGGCGGTCGAGCGAGCACTCCATCTCGTGCGCGACCGCCGGGAGCGTGCTGCGCCACCTCGACCGCGAGCGCTTCGAGCCGGTGGTCGTCGGCATCACGCCCGAGGGCGCCTGGACGCTGTGGGACGGCGACCCGGCGGAGCTCACGCTCGAGGCGATGCCCGTCGTCGTCGACAACGGCACCCGCGTGCGGCTGCCGCAGGTCGCGGGGGAGCGCGAGCTGAACGTGCAGGACGAGAGCGGCGAGCGCACCGTGCCGGTCGACATCGTCTTCCCGATCCTGCACGGGCCGTTCGGCGAGGACGGCACGCTGCAGGGCGCGCTCGAGCTCGCCGCGCTGCCCTACGTCGGCAACGGGGTGCTCGCGAGCGCCGTCGGCATGGACAAGCACTACACGAAGACGGTGCTCGAGCACGTCGGCATCCGCGTCGCTCCGTGGATGACCGTGTCGCGCGGCGAGTGGCAGCGCGACCCGGACGCGGTGCGCGCCCGGCTCGGCGACTTCCCCATGCCCGTGTTCGTGAAGCCGGCGCGCGCCGGATCGTCCGTCGGCGTGAGCCGTGTGGCGTCGGTGCTCGACTTCGACCGCGCGATGGCGGTCGCGCTCGCCGAGGACTCCCGTGCGCTCGTCGAGGTCGGGGTCACCGGTCGCGAGATCGAGATCGGCGTGCTCTCCGGCCGTGCCGGCGAGCTGCCGCGGGCATCCCTGCCCGGCGAGATCGAGCTCGACGAGGGCCGCTTCTACGACTTCGACCTCAAGTACCTCGGCGGCAAGGGGGCGCGCATCGTGTGCCCGGCGCCCTTCGACGACGAGACGCTCGTCGCGCTGCAGCGCACGGCCATCCGCGCGTTCGAGGCCATCGAGGGCGCAGGGCTCGCCCGCGTCGACTTCTTCGTCTCGCCCGAGCACGGCATCGTCGTCAACGAGATCAACACGATGCCCGGGTTCACGGCCATCTCGATGTTCCCCGTGCTGTGGGAGGCGAGCGGCATCGGCTACGCCGACCTCATCACGGAGCTCATCGAGCTGGGCATGCAGGAGGACCGATAGCCGCCACCCTGCTCACGGTCGGCCACGGCCGGCTCGACGGGGATGCGCTCCGGTCGCTGCTGACGGATGCGGGGGTCGAGCTCGTGGTCGACATCCGTCGCTTCCCCGGCAGCCGCGCCAACCCCGCGGCGTCCCGCGACGCCATCGCGGTCGAGCTCGGCGCCGGCGGCATCGACTGGCGCTGGGAGGAGCCGCTCGGCGGCCGGCGTCGGCTGAAGGCCGCGGAGGACGCGGTGTCACCCGACGACTGGTGGCGCGTCGCGGCCTTCCGCGCCTACGCCGCGTGGACGCGCGAGGACGACTTCGCCGCCGGCATGGCCGCGGTGCTCGCGGAGGCCGCCGAGCGCCGCACCGCCGTGATGTGCTCGGAGGCCGTGTGGTGGCGCTGCCACCGCCGCGTCGTCGCGGATGTCGCGACGGTGCTGCACGGCGTCGAGGTGCAGCACCTCATGCACGAGGGATCGCTGCGGCCGCATCCGGTGAGCGAGACGGCGACGGTCGTCGACGGCGCCGTGCGCTGGCCCGCGCTGTAGCGCCCTAGCGTGCCTCGCCCGCCGCGACGTCGGCGCGTGCGGCGGCCGCGCCGCGGGGCGCCGCGGTGTGGATGCGCGTGAGCGCCACGCCCGTCAGGCAGATGAGCCCGCCGAGCAGCGCGAGCGGCGGCGGCACCTCGCCGAGCAGCAGCCAGGCCATGCCGGTCGCGAGCACGGGCACGAGGTACGACGTGATGACCAGCCGGCCCGCCGGCATCCGCTGCAGCGCGTAGGCCCAGGCGAGGAACGCGATCGCCGTGGGGACGACGCCAAGGTAGACGACCCCGAGGGTCGCTGCCGGCGGCGCGGCCGCGACCTGCGCGACGAGCGCGCCGCTCCACGGCAGGCTGCCGACGCCGCCGATCGCGACGCCGATGAGCGTCACCTGCAGGCCGGGCAGCTGCGCGAGCAGGGGCTTCTGGAGCAGCACGGCGATCGCGTAGGTGAGGGCGGCGACGAGCGCGAGGACGACCCCGAGCAGGCTCAGCGAGCCGGTCGCGGTGGCGGCGCCGATGATGGCAATGCCGCCGAACGCGGCGATCGCGCCGATGATGAGCCACCGCGGGAAGCCCTCGCCGAGCACCGTGCCGGCCACGAGGGCGACGATGAGCGGCGCGACGTTGACGAGCAGCGCCGCGGTGCCCGGGTCGAGCAGGTGCTCGGATGCGTTGAGCGCGAGGTTGTAGACGAGGAACCACGAGAGTCCGAAGACGACGAGCAGCAGCCACTGCTTGCGGGTGGGCCGCACCCACGTGCCCCGCAGCGCCTGCACGGCGGCGAGCACGACGACCGCGACGCCGAGCCGGCCGAGCGTGAGCGCTCCGGGGTCGAAGTCGTCGGCGACGGCGCGGATCACGACGAACGCCGACGCCCACGCCACGAGCGCCACCGCGATGGCGGCGACGACGGATGCTCGAGCGCGGAGCGGGGGTGCGGTCACTCGGCGAGCCTACGGTCGCCGCGGCACGGCGACGAGCGGCAGGGCGGCCGCGCTTCGGCAAGATCCCGCCACGCGGCACCCGCGCGGCCGAGCGCGCCGCTCAGCGCGGCGCGACCGCGGGCTCGAGCAGCCACTCGTCGACGTCCCCGCGCAGCCACGCGCGGAGCATGCCGTTGAACCGCTCGACGTCCTCGACGTTCCAGACGTGGTGCATGTCGGGGGCGATGCGCACCTGGGCCTGCGGCACGACGCGCTGCAGGGCGGCGAGCGAGCGGCGCATGACCGCCGGCTCCTGCGCGCCCGCAACGAGCAGCATCCGGCCCGGATATGCGGCCAGACCGTCGGGGATGCCGCCGGCGTACACCTCGTCGAGCATGGCCGCCGCGGTGTCGCGCCGGATCGAGACGCCGTGGGCGACGTAGGGCGCGTGCGAGTCGCCGGGCAGCCCGAAGGCGACCGCTTGCGCCTTCCAGAACCAGCGGCGGCGCCAGAGGGCGAGCTGCAGCGCCGAGGTGGCGCGCGGCACGCCGCCGATGCGCTCCACGGCCGCGCCGCTCGTGAGCACCGAGGCGACGAGGTCGGGGTGGCGCGCGGCGAGGTGGAGCGCGACGACGCCGCCGAGCGACAATCCGACGACGTCGACCGACCGCTCGTGGTCGCCCAGCAGGCTGCGGATGCGCGCGGCCAGGTCGTCTGCGGCGCCCGCGAGCCCGGGCCACAGCTCGTCGACCCGGGCGCCGAAGCCCGGGAGATGCGGCGTGAGCGCGAGCCGGTCGTCGACCGCTGGGAGCTGCGGCTCCCACATCCAGTTCGCGACGTTGCCGCCGTGGAGCAGCACGACGGGACGGTGCTCGCCGGAATCGGCCGTCGGATGCGCCTCGGGGAAGTGGATCATGCCAGCTGCTCCTCGAGCGAATCAAGCCATGCGAGCTCGGTGCGGACGTGGCGGATGCCGTTGTCGAGCGTCGCCAGACGCAGCCGGTCGCCGCGGCTCTCGGCGGCCGGCGTCGCGTCGCGGATGCCCTCGTAGAGGGCGACCTGCTCGAGCGCGGCCGAGCGGCGCCGGTCGACGAGCGCCGCGACGCCGGCGTCGTCGAGCGCGTCGGCGAGGAAGACGCGCGCGAGGAACGGCTCGCGCTCCGGCTGCCGGTCGAGCTCGGAGCGCAGCCACGCGACGAGCGCCTCGCGGCCGGCGTCGGTGAGGTGGTGCTCCTGCCGGTCGGGCGCGTTCGTGCCGGGCACGACCGTGACGGTCGCGAAGCCCTGGTCGACGAGCGAGGCGAGCGTGCGGTAGATCTGCGCCTTGTCGGCGGCCCAGAGGTGGGCGATGGAGGCGTCGAAGTGGCGCTTGAGGTCGGAGCCCGTCATGGGGGCGATGGCGAGGAGGCCGAGGATGATGCGCGAGAGGATCACGGCGTTAGTCGACCATGCGACTAGGAGACATGTCAACTACCGAGACCGCACGGCGCCGCCTGCGAGGATGCGGGCATGAGCGAAGACGCCAAGGAGACGCTGGTCAGATACCTCCATGCGCAGCGGGACGCGCTGCGCTGGAAGCTCGATGGCCTGTCCGAGCGGGATGCCCGCATGCCGATGACGCCGACGGGCACGAACCTGCTGGGGCTCGTGAAGCACGTTGCGACGGTGACCGCCGACTACCTCGGCGGCTGTGTCGGGCGTCCGTTCCCCGAGCACCTGGCGTGGAACGACGACGACGCCGAGGACAACGCCGACATGTGGGCGGGCCCCGACGAGTCGCTCGAGTCGGTGCTGCAGCTGTGGGATCGCGTGTGGGCGCACGCCGACGCCACGGTCGCGGAGCTGCCGCTCGACGCACCAGCGCACGTGCCATGGTGGGGCGACCGGGGCGACACGACGCTGCATCGGCTCATCGTGCACCTCATCGCCGAGATCGCGCGGCACGCGGGCCACGCCGACATCGTGCGCGAAGCGATCGACGGCGCGGCGGGCCTCCGCGATGGCGTCTCGAACCTCCCGGATCGCGACGCCGCATGGTGGGCCGCCTACGTCGAGCGGCTCCGGGCGACCTCCGAGGCGGCGGGCGACTGACGCAGCCCGCCGCCCGGCGCATCCTGCCGCGCGCAGCCTCCGAGCCCGCTACAGCCCGCGCGGGTTCTCGGGGTCGTTGCCCTCGGCCGGGTCGCCCTTGGGGTCGGTCTCCGGGTCGGTGTCGCCGGTGAGGGCCTCGGCCTCGCCGGGATCGCCGTAGCCGCCCTCGACGACGGGCTCATCCTGACTGGCGTGGTCGTGACCGGTCTGCTGGTTCTGGTCGCTCATGGCACTGCCTCCCTCTGCGCGGCTCCGTCACCGCGCACGCCCGACCGTACGCCGCCTCCCTGAGGGTCGGCACCGCATCCGCCGCCGCACGTCGTTCGCGGCACCGAGTCGCCCCGATCTCGGCGGGCGAGCGGCACTTCGGTGCCGCAAGCGGCGTCGTCGGCCGGGCGGCGGATGCGTCAGGCGCTGACGGTCATGTGCCCGCGCGCGGCGTCGATGCGTGCGGCCGCGAGCGCCTCGGCGGCCGCGAGCGGGGTGACGCCGCGCTCGCGTGCGCTCGCGAAGACGTCGCGGAGGGTGTCGCCGATGCCGGTCAGGCGCTCCGCGATGGCCGGCCACTCGAGGCCGTCGGCCATGCCCTGCAGGTGGATGACGCCGCCCGCGTTGACGACGAAGTCGGGCGCGTAGACGATCCCGCGCCCGGCGAGCCGCTCGGCGCCGGAGTGCTCGGCGAGCGGGTTGTTCGCGGGGCCGACCACGGCCCGCACGGGCAGCTGATCGATGGCCTCGTCGGTGAGGATGCCGCCGAGCCCGGCGGGCACGAGCACGTCGGCGGGCGTCGTGAGCGCGGCCTCCGGCGCGATCCAGCGGGCGCCGAGCTCGTCGGCGAGCTGCCGCTTGCGCTCGTCGATGTCGGTGACGAGGAGCGTCGCGCCGTGGCCCGCGAGCATGCGAGCGAGCCGGCCGCCGACCTGGCCGAGGCCGGAGATCACGAACGAGCGCTGCTCGATGCTGTCGGAGCCGAACGCGGCCTCGAGCGTCGGGGCGATCGACGAGTAGACGCCCAGGGCGGTCGCGCCGGCGGGCTCGCCCGCGCCCCCGTTCTCCGCCGGGAGGCCCACGACGTGCTCGGTGCGCTCGTGCACGACGAGCATGTCGTGCTCGGTCGTGCCGACGTCCTCGGCGGTGCGGTAGCGACCGTCGAGCGACTCGATCATGTCGCCGAGGTCGAGCAGCGCTGCGCGCCGGCGGTCGGAGTCGACCGGGATGCCGAAGGGGACCGCGATCACGGACTTGCCGCCGCCCGCGTCGAGGCCGGCGGCCGCGTTCTTGAGGGTCATCGCGGCCGAGAGGCGGAGCGCGTCCGCCTGGCCGTCTGCCCAGGTCGGGTAGGTCCACATGCGGCAGCCGCCGAGAGCTGGCCCGAGGACGCTCGAATGCAGGGCGACGGTGATGACGAGACCGCTCCTCGCGCCCATCGACGTCAGGACGCGTTCGTGCGTGAACTCGGGGATGGCGCTCATGGCAGCTCTCCTCAATGCATGGCGCCGCGGATCTCACGGCGCTGTGAGTGGATGCCGCGGGTCGCGCGGCTGCCTCGATCATCGCCCGGATGCGCGATGCGCGCAAGCAGGGATCGCGCGATTGCGCACCACGCGCAGGTTCGCGGCCCATAGGCCGCTCCGAATGCGCAGTCCGACCTGCGTGCCTGCGCAGACGAGCCGGGTCGCGAGCGCGCTACGCCCGCATCCGCCGCCTGGTCGACCGTGCCCGCCCGAGCGCCCGCAGGTCGTCGACGAGTGGCACGGCCGCGAACGCGAGCAGGATGCACGCGGTCGGCACGACCGTGAGGAACCCGATCGCGCCGTACGCGAGCGCCCCGAGCAGGCCGCCGACGAAGAAGGCGGTGACGAGCAGCGTGTGGAGCCCGAGCCGTCCGAGGTCGGCCCGCACCGGCTCGGGATCCCCGCGGCGATTGGGGTAGGCGAGCTTGCCCAGCTCGATGCCGATGTCGGTGATCATGCCGGTCACGTGCGTCGTCCGGATCTGCGCGTTCGAGATCTTCGTGATGATCGCGTTCTGCAGGCCCATCGTGAGGCCGAGCAGGGCGATGAGCGCCCAGCTGCGCTCGGTCGCGGAGAGCTCCTGGGCGAGCAGGCCAACGAGCAGCACGAGCACCGCCTCGACGAGCAGCACGTTGGCGTAGCGGCTGCGCAGGCCGCGACGGCGGCCCCAGTTGAACAGCATCGCGCACGCGGCGGCTCCCGCCACGAAGGCGGTGATGCCGATGGCGCACAGCAGCGCGACGTCGAGCGCGCCGATCGCGAGCATGTCGGCGAGCATCGCCGTCAGGCCCGTCATGTGCGAGGTGTAGAGCGCGATCGCCATGAAGCCGACCGAGTTGACGATGCCGGCCGTCAGCGCGAGCAGCACCGCGAGGTCGCGGTTCGAGTGCACGGTGCGGTCGGGCCCCGCGAGCCCGCGCAGGTGCGCCCGCAGCCGCGCCCCGAGGCTTGCGGGCGCTCCAGCAGCCTCAGACGATGCCATGCTCCGAGGCTAGTGCGGCGGGGGAGCGCCGCTCGCGGTGCTCAGCGCGGCGAACGATCCTGGCCGTCGAGTCGGGAGTCGTCGTCGTCCTCGCCCTCGACGACGAACTCCTCGCGCTGCACCGGCACCTGGACGGTCTGCATCTCCGTCACGATGCGGCGTCGGAGGCGCGGGCCGTCGGCCGAGGGGGTCCCGCTCGAACCGGAGTCGCCGTCCGTGCCGACCCGCTCCGCGGATCGGTCGTCGGAGTCCCGGGCGCCGGCGCCGCTCGCGGCCGCCCCGGCCGCGGTCGCGCCGTGCCGGTCGTCGCGCTCCCGGTCGTCGTCCGAGTCGCGCCGTCCGGCGTCGGCGTGCGCCGCCGCATCCATCGCCGGGCGCTGCTGCATCGGCGGCTCGACGCCGTAGTACCGGTACAGCTCAGCCTCGTGCTCGACCGTCAGGTCCTGGGCGTCGTCGATGCGCGGCGCGTCGTGCACGAACGACTTCTCGTAGGGCACGTGCAGCTCGTCGCCGCGCTCGGTGGCCTCGGCGACCGGCACGAACGACTCGTGCGTGCCGAAGAGCCCGGTGTGCACGGTCATCCACGTGGGGTCGTCGGTGCCCTCGAGCACGAAGACCTGACCGACCTTGCCGATCCTGCGGCCGTCGCTGCCGAAGACCTCGCGTCCAGGGAGCGCGTCGATGTTGCCTTGGAACGTCACGATGTACCTCCATCGGTGCGGTTCCTCGCTGCGCTGCGGGCGTGCGGCCCGCCGCGCCCAGCGAGGGCGGCTGCTGCCTGCCGCGACCGTATCCCCGCTTCCTGAGCGGGCCATGACAGCCCGGCCCTCAAGCGATGCGGAATCCCTGCTCGCCGCGGGGCTCGACCTCGTCGCCGTCGACGCGGTCCACCCGCGCCGAGGGCGGCCCGTGCGCGAGCCACTCGGCCATCGTGCCGACCGCATCCGCCGCGCCTTCGACCTCCGCCTCGACGGTGCCGTCGAAGCGGTTGCGCACGCTGCCCGCGACGCCGAGGCGCTCGGCCTCGGCGCTCGCGGCCCAGCGGAAGCCGACGCCCTGCACGCTGCCGTGCACGACGAAGCGGCGTCGGATGCGGTCGGTCGTCAGCGCTGCTCCCGCGGCTGCTCGGCGTTGGGCTCGTTGCCCGCGTCCTCGACCTGCTGCGGCTGGTCGGCGTCGAAGCCCTCGGGGCGCGGCTCCTCGGCGCGCTCGTGCAGCAGGCCGTCGCCGTGCACGGCCTCGCCCGTCTGCTTGTCGACGCCCGCACCGGCCTGGCCCTCGGACGGGTCGAACTCGTTGTGGCGCGAGTCGAAGGAATCGGCGCCGCCGGTGCCCGAGGGGGGAGCCTGCTGGAAGGTCTGGTCGTCCTCGCGGTTGTCGTGCGTGGCGGTCGTGTCCTGGCCGAGGGCATCATCACCCCGCTCAGGCTGGCGCACGTCCTGGTCGGGCCGGTCCGAGCCCCGGTAGACGGGGGTGCCTTCGCGGCTGTCGTGCTGGGGGTTGTCGTCGTTCCTGGCCATGATCGCTCCTCAACCTGCGCCCGGGCGGCGCTGTGGCACCACGGTACGGCTGTCGCCTGGGGGTGAACAGAGCATCGCGCTGGCACGTGTGCCGCCGGCCAAGTCGCGTCTGGCGCGGCAGGCAGATGCGGCGGAGGATGCGCGCAGGAGGTGCCGAGATGGTGCAGTACACGGATGCGTTCAGCGGTTTCGCCGTGCCCGACCTCGATGTGGCGAGGTCGTTCTACGGCGACGTGCTCGGGCTCGAGGTGGGAGAGGAGATGGGGCAGCTCGCGCTCACGCTGCCGGGCGGTTCGCGGGTGTTCGTCTACCAGAAGGACGACCATCAGCCCGCGGTCTTCACGATCCTGAACTTCGTCGTGGGCGACATCGAGACGGCGGTCGACGAGCTGGTCGGCAAGGGGGTGCGGTTCGAGTTCTACGAGGGCTTCGACCAGGATGCGCGCGGCGTCTCGCGCGGCATGGGCGTCGAGATCGCGTGGTTCACCGACCCGGCGGGCAACATCGTCGGTCTGATCGGCGACGAGACGAGCTGAGCGCAGCAAGAGGGTCGGCGTGCCGCCGGTAGGCTGATCTGCTGTGGCACTCACGATCGGCATCGTCGGACTCCCCAATGTGGGCAAGTCGACCCTCTTCAACGCTCTCACCAAGAACACCGTGCTCGCGGCGAACTACCCGTTCGCCACGATCGAGCCGAACATCGGGGTGGTCGAGCTGCCGGACGAGCGGCTGACGCGACTCGCCGAGATCCACGGCTCCCAGCGCATCCTGCCCGCCGCGCTGTCGTTCGTCGACATCGCCGGCATCGTCAAGGGCGCGAGCGAGGGCGAGGGCCTCGGCAACAAGTTCCTCGCGAACATCCGCGAGGCGGATGCGATCGCGCAGGTCGTGCGCGGGTTCGGCGACAGCGATGTCGTGCACGTCGACGGCGCGGTCGACCCGGCCTCCGACATGGAGACGATCAACACCGAGCTCATGCTCGCCGACCTGCAGACGCTCGAGAAGGCGATCCCGCGGCTCGAGAAGGAGCTGAAGGGCAAGAAGGTCGACGCCTCGGTGCTCGCCGCCGCGGTCGAGGCGAACGAGATCCTCAACTCCGGGCGCACGCTCTCGCAGGCGGGCTTCGACACGACGCCCATCAAGGAGCTCGGGCTGCTCACCGCCAAGCCGGTGCTGTTCGTCTTCAACGTCGACGAGGAGGTGCTGTCCGACGCCGAGAGGAAGGCGGAGCTGGCCGCGCTCGTCGCGCCCGCGAAGGCCGTCTTCCTCGACGCACAGGTGGAGTCGGAGCTCGTCGACCTCGACCCGGCGGAGGCGCTCGAGCTGCTGCAGTCGCTCGGCCAGGAGGAGTCGGGGCTCAACCAGCTCGCCCGCATCGGCTTCGAGACGCTCGGCCTGCAGACCTACCTCACCGCCGGCCCCAAGGAGTCGCGCGCCTGGACGATCCGCAAGGGCTGGACGGCCCCGCAGGCCGCTGGCGTCATCCACACCGACTTCGAGCGCGGCTTCATCAAGGCCGAGGTCGTCTCGTTCCAGGACCTGGATGCCGCGGGCTCGATGGCCGACGCGAAGGCCGCCGGGCGCGTTCGCATCGAGGGCAAGGACTACGTAATGGCCGACGGCGACGTCGTGGAGTTCCGCTTCAACGTGTAGGAACGCGCCTACTTCCGCGGAATCACGCGGGAGTAGCGGCCACTGCAGGCGTCGAGTCCGCAGAGAGTCCGCGAGAATAGCGCATCAGGTCCGCGGCCGCTGCACGCGTGCGGTCCTCGGCGGTCGGCCACAGGTGCGAGTACGTCGAGAGCGTCGTCGTCGCCTTCGCGTGTCCCAGCGCCCGCTGGACGGTCACGACGTCGCACCCCGCGGCGATCAGGCCGGATGCGTAGAAGTGGCGCAGGTCGTGGAGGCGGAAATGGGGGAGTCCGGTGGCCTGGATCGTCTTGCGCCACCAATAGCCGACGGTGTTCTGGTGCGGCGGCTCGCCCGACGGTCCGACGAACAGCCACTGCTCGTCGCCGCGGACGCCGACATGCTCCGCGTGCTGCGCGATCATCGTCACGAGCTCGTCGGGCAGGAACACGTCACGCTCGCTCCCATGCTTCGGGGGAGTGATCGAAACTTGACCCGCACCTGCACGCTGAACCTGCCGGCCGACGTGCAGTTGACGCCGCAGGAAGTCCACGTCAGAGAGCTGCAGCGCGGACGCCTCTCCGAGCCGTAGACCGGCGAACGCGCACAGTGCGACGTAGAGCCTGAACCAGTCCGGTGCGGCCGTCAGAGCGGCGCTCACAGCTTCGGGGGAGGGGACCCGCATCGCGTGCTCGGCGCGGCGGATGCGGGGGAGTGTGACGCCCTCGGAAGGGTCACGGGCGATGATGCGATCTCGAGCTGCTGCGCGCAGCACCGCACGCACGTTTCCGACGCGCGTGCGGATCGTCGAGGCGGCAAGGCCTGACGACTGCATGTGCTTCACCCAGGACTCAACATGCGAGCGGCGGACCTTGCCGAGCGGCGTCTGCGCGAACGTGCACCCTTTCACAGCCAGCCGCATCGCCTTATCGGTGTTGTCCGCCCACACCTGGCGCTGCGCCCAGTCTGCGAAGTAGGCCGCGAGCGTGGTCCGAGACTGTTTCGGGTCGACATACGCGCCCGTCACGACGGCCGCGGTCACCTCATCTAGCCACGCCTGCCCGTCGATCTTGCGAGGGAAGTGGCGCGAGTGCTCCCGTCCCGCCTCGTCGCGGTAGCGGGCTCGCCAGGAGCCGCTAGGACGCTTCTGAACGCTCGCCATGTCCGGTCTCCTCGTGTTTCGAGCGCCAGCGCTCTGCCTCGGCGTCCATCGCGGCGACTTCCGCCTCAGTCATTTCGTGCATCTCCACTGCCGGTCGCTGTAGAACGCCGGCGTCCTTCGCTTTCGCGATCCAGCGCGCAGCCGTACGGGGCGGCCATCCAAAGTGCCGCTCTACAGCTTTCGCCGGCGGCTCGGAGGAGATGAGGGCAGAGGTGTAGATCATCGCGAGGTGCGAGAAGGTCGATGCTTCGCTGTCGTCGAACGCCGGAATCGGTTGCTCGCCATTCAAGATAATCCCGCCGAGCGCCACCCTGCGGACGATCTCCGCCAACCGCACCTGCCTGAGCACGCCGCCGTTGACCTCGTTGGCGTCAGCCTCGCTGTGCCCAGCTCCCGCGAGGTGGATGCACACCTGCTGGGCTAGGTAGCGCAGATCGGTGCGTGAGAAGCGCAAGGTGACGTGAACCTCGTAGCCCCAGGCGTCATCCGTGACCCTCGCTTCGAGCTCGGGCACGACCGACAGCCAGGGACCGACGCGCCAATGGGCGTCCTTGAGGCTCGGCTTCCCTCCGCCGGGAACGCTCGTCTGCATCTGCATGGACCCATCATGCCGGATGCGGCACAGTCTTGACAACACTCCGCCAACAAGTTTTGGCACAGGCTTGACAAACCACCGCCAGCAACCGCAGACTGGGTTTGGCGCAGGCTTGACAGACCAGCGCCACGGAGATCAACAAGAGAGGAGCGGCGCATGACTGCCACTCAGATCACAGCATCGGTGCTGCTGACGCTTCCCGAAGCCGCGGAGCTACTGCGCAAGTCGGACGCGCAACTGCGCTGGATGATCCACGCCCGAACCGCCCCGCCTAGCGCGATCATCGGCGGTCGGCGGATGTTCCGACGCGACCAGGTGCTCGCCTGGATTGACGCGCAGTTCGACGCTGCGGTCGCGTGACCCCCACAAAGAGAAAGCTCGCAGCGGCGGCAACCGACTGCGAGCAACACAACCAGAACCCTGAGAGGAACCAGATGTCTTACACGACTTTAGCAACCGACACCGTTTCGAGCGACTGCCGAGATAGCGCCTGCGACCAGTACGGCAGCGCGCACGTCATGCCCGCCGGCATGGAGCCCGCCGTTCACCAGATCCTCTTGACGCACGTCGGGCTGAGCAAGGTCGACGGCGAGGACGGTTGGCGCATGTGGCTGGCGACACCGCAGGACGAGTACAGCGACGACGAAGCGGCGCTCTTGCTCCGTGACATCAACACCGCTCGAGCGATCATGCACGACCTCAACGCGGGAACCGCAACCTCTAACTGACTCATCTTCGAGCGCGAGCCGGGCGCGGAGAACAGGACGACAACTTGTCGAACCAGATAACCACTTCACAGACGGCAACAGCTCAGCACGGCCTCGACCGATTCACGGTCGAGCAACTGCGAGCGGCACACGACGCGCTGGAGAGCGTCTGGGAGGGCATCGCGTCGGGCGCCCTCTCGATCAACGAACTGCACCATTGCTCTCGACCACTGTTCGCGGTGTACTTCCTCGGCTTCGATGCTGGGATTGCGGCGCAGGCGGAGAGAGTCCGGCAGGCAGAGCACGACACCGACCGGGCGTGGCTGCGGACGCTGAACGATAGCGACCGGGCCGAGGAGATAGAGCGACGGCTGAACCGTCAGCTCGAGGCGATCCCCGCCGATATCACCCCTCACGGCCCGGAGTACTTCGCCGCGGCTCTGTCGGGCGTGTTTCGGCAGGTCGCGGCATGAGCGCCGAGTACGTCGACGCTGCTGCGATTCTGTCGGGGAACTTCCACCCGCCCAAGCCAACCCGCGGAGGCAAGCGCAGCGACGGGCTGCACCTGCTCTACCCCGGATCGGTGAACGGCCTAGTGGGCGACCCGGAGACAGGGAAGACGCTCATAGCGACCGCCTGCGCCGCTGACGAGCTCTACCAGGGCGGGAGCGTGCTGTGGCTCGACCTCGACCACAACGGCCCCTCAGCGACGCTCACACGGTTTCGCCGCTACGGCATCCCCGCAGAGTGGCTGTGCGACCCGGCTCGTTTCCGGCTGGCGATCCCTGAGGATGCTGCGGGGCTGCTGTCGATCATCGCGGACGCTCCCGCATGGCGTCCGACTGTCTCGGTGCTCGACTCGGTGGGGGAGATGCTCCCCATGTTCGGCGCATCGAGCAACAGCGCGGACGAATACACGGCCGTCAATCAGCAGACGCTCGTGAAGCTCGCCAGGGGCGGCTCCGCGGTCCTTGGCCTCGACCACATGGCTAAGGGCACCGACTCGCGAGCGTTCGGCGCTGGCGGCACTGTGGCAAAGAAGCGCGCTATAGACGGTGCCTACTTGCGCGTGTCGACGGAGAGTGGCTTCTCGAGGGGCAGTGGCGGGCGCGCGGACCTTTCGATCATCAAGGATCGCCATGGCGCGCTGAGAGAGGCGTCGGAGTCCGGCAAGGAACCGCGCGTAGCTGTGTTCGAGATGTCCGAGTGGGAGGGTGCGACCAATTGGACCTTCTCGGTTCCGGCTGCGGTCGTGAGGGCGCCCAAGATCAGTGATGCCGAGCGGCTGCGGGATCTCGACCCGGCCCCTCAGTCGGTGAGGGATGTCGCTGAGCGCATGGCATGGGGAACGCATCGGGCGTCGGCTGCGCTGCGGGATTTTCGTGCAATTCCCAGTGTTGCTGGCGTTACCGCAACGTTGCTAGGCACGGGGGGTAACGGTGTTGCTCCGTTGCTCCCCCCTTTAGGGGGAGCAACGAGCAACAACCCCGGCATCGTTGCTCAGGCGGTGGCGTAATGGCTGCTCAGCTCGACGACTTCCTCGAGTCCCGACTGTCCGGCGGCTGCGACGACTGCCACGCATACCAGCGGCTGCTCCGGTTCGGAGACGGCATGTACACGCTCCGCATCTACCACGACGACACCTGCCCGACCCTCGCCAGGAAGCGGGGCCAGCAGTGACGACATGGACGTCTTGCCGGTGCATCAAGCGACACCCGACCGAGCGCACGATGCTCCGCTGCAAGATCCCCGGCCTGGAATGGATCACGGGCAAGGGCGCATGGGCGCTCATCGCGTGGTGCGGACCCCGACCGACGGCAACCCTTTGGCCGACCGAAACCGAGGCGCTGGACGCGGCAAGCGTCCTCTACGCCACGGGCTGCGGCCGGCCGTGCCGCTCCAGGCATGACGTGGTGCACGTCCGCCTCGACCCCCAACACATCAACCTCAACCGAGAGGCAAACGAATGATCACTGACAGCGCCGACCCGTGGCAGACGATCCGAGAGGGCTGAGCGTGAAGATCATCACAAGCCACCGCTGCACCGAAACACACGGCAGCGCCCGCGACTTCCTCGCCTGCATCTACCCCCGTACCCGCAGCATCGACGGGGCCGGCGACTGGGCCACCCTCAGCCACTGCGGACGCGGACAGGCGATCACACTGCACGCCTCTGAGAACGCGGCACTGGACGCTCTGGACCGCCTAGACCGCATCGGCTGCGGCACCGACTGCCAGCACACGCACGCCGCCGTATCCGTCCTCTGGCAAGGCGGCGGACCCGACTGGCGCAACATCGCCCGCGAATGGGAACGCGAAGCACACGACTACCAGACCGAAGCCGTCGCGCTGCGGGCACAGGTCGCCGCACTCACGAAGGAGCCCGCATGACCATCACCCGGCACACGCCCGTGATCCCAACCGACTCCGCGACCGCCGAGCTCAACAAGCTCATCGACCGCGGACGGCTCGACCTCCGCAAGCCCAACCCGCCGCTCTGGCTCGACGAGTGGATCGACCTCAGCCTGTACCGCAACAGCAGCACCGCAGAACGCCGCCAGATCGCCCTAGACGGCCTCGAACGGCAAGCGCAAGCACAAGCCGCCGCCGACGCTGAGAACGCCACACAGACGCCCCCAGCGGACTACGAGTACCGACCGAGCAAGGCACGCCCTGAGCGCATCCTCTCCACCCGACGAGTCCGACCCGGCACGCCCTACGTGCCATGCGCAGGCGGGTGCGAGTACTTCCACCTCAGCTCGAAGCCCGCGCTCATCTACTGCCCCGAGTGCAAGCCGGCAACGCGCAATAAGCGCGCCCAGCCGGCCAGCACCGACCTCATCTGACCAACGAAAGGCACCATCATGAACGCACGAGTCCTCCCATACCTGACTTGCACCGCCCTCAAGACGGCCGACGAACACCGCATCACCATTCCCGCCACGCTCCGCAAGATGATCGAGCAGCAGCTCACACTCATCGACGACGCGGGCAGCATCACGCTCGGCACGGTCAGCATCTCCGAAGCACTCGTCGACGCGATCACCGCAGGCCGCGACCCGCTCGACGACCCCGCCGTGCAGCGCGCAGCACTCGCCGCCCAACTGTCGACCATGACCGCGTTCGGCAGCATCGCCAACACCGCCCGCGACCGCCTCGCAGCCACCCTGCGCGACAACATCGACGAGCTCGTCAATGCCTTCCAGAAGCCCTACGCCAAGGCAGGGCAGGAACTCGCCAAGGCGCACGCGATCCTCACCGACGCGGGCATCGACGACCTCGACAACCCGGCCATCCAGCGCGCCGGCCTCGACATCGCTACCGCGAACGTCAACGCAGTCAGCGCGATCCATACGCTCGAGGAGATCGACTCGGCCATCGGCACGCTCATCAGCTCCCTCAGCCTCGCCAACGCCTCACGCACCGGCAACACGCACTCCCGATTCGACACCGGCGACGCATCCGGCAGCGAAGTCGAAGCACGCCGATCCACCAGCACCAAGGTCACCCACTGGGAGGGCGTCAGCCGCGGCTACACGGTCAGTCTCGCCACGCCGAACGAGACGAGGGAGCGCGTCGACCACGCCAACGCCATTCAGGCGCAAGCCGACCGTGCCCAGGACCAGCGCTCACGAGACGCGATGAGCTCCCCCTACCGGTTCACGCCCTCGGTGAACGCATGATCGAGCAAGACGCAGACCTGCAGGCGTTCGCACGGGCACTGTTCGGCACCAAGCGCCCCGCACCCGACCCGGCAACGCCTGACCCGACCGTGGCAAGTGACGAGATGCACGCCTACGTCCGAGCACTGTTCAGCACCAACCCCGACGACTGAACGACGGTCGGGCCGGTCACGACGACGGCCCGACCTCCCTTGCGGGCGGGGACTAGCCGGAACTCTCCAGTGGAGCCTCCCGCAAGTAGGCGCGATCACCAGCGTAAGCGACCCGGCTCTTCGACCGATGGTGGTCAGGTCGGGGGTCAATGCTGAGGATTCCGCCGTTAGCCCGATAGTTGTAGAAGTCCATCGGCAGGAAGACGTTGTACTCGTCCACCGCATTGCCGCGGACATCCCCGACTCTCCAAGCCATGTGTAGGAAGTCCATCTTCCGAGAGTGCTCGGTCTCACCGATGTGCGCAATGTCTCGTCGGCGCGTGTAGGAGAGGCTCACGCGCTCGCCCGGTGCCAAGTACATCGGATGCAATTCCCGCCCGTCCCAAACGCGAAGCGCATCAAAAGTCCCATCCGGCATCGTCACTTGCGCGGGTACTTCCGAGTGACTTTCGAACTCGACCGTCACGACTTCATCGAACCATACGAACTGGTCCGTCTCACCGTCATGGCCGAGTCGCAGATCCAGCGGCTCTAAGACCTCCATCTGCTTGCGCACCGGTTCGCGGCTGTCGTAGGTCCAGTAGTCGGACAGCGCGTTCTCCAGGACGGCAGTGCTGGCGTGCATTGAGAGTTGCGCAAGCGACACGCGAATCGTCACCGTCGGCATCGCGTCGTCGATTCGTGTGCGATGAGCATCTCGGACCGCTCGACCGCGCTCAGCAACCTGCATCGCAAGTTCGTCCCGTGAGTGCTCGAGCGCTAACTCCGCCGCTCGCGCCTGCTGCGCCGCCGCCGCCGCGCCCTCCTTAGTCGCCTTCAGGGTTCGATAAACGAGGACGCCCACGACTCCAGCCGCTAAGAGTGAGGCAGCAGAAACGCCGAAGGACCACCACGCGGCCGCAACCAGGGATGCATCGGCCCAGGAGACCGCTGTCGCACTCATACGCCCATCGTGCCGTACGTACGGGCCCCCGAGCACCGTGCGGGGGCACCCCCTTGACGAGAGGCAACGGCCCTCCGGGTATAGCCGTGCTCTCCCCCCGAGGTTTTTTCCACCGGAGAGACATGGCGGCTACAGGTCGCCTGATGTGGATTTCAGCCCGTGTGTGTAGGTCGGCTTTACCCGGAGGCCCTAAAGACGCGGTCGAAGGGAGGGGGCGCCCAGGGGTAAGGAGTACGACGACCCGCTCTGTCCCGCGCAGGCGCGTGTGTGTAAGCGATTCTGGGTAGTGGGGGCACAGCTCGTCAGTTGCGCGCGGGAGGTGTCGCTGGCGATCTTCTAGAGTTCGTGCACTTCGGTGTCGGCGGAGAGTGGGTCGAACCACTCTGAGTCCCCCCGTGTCTGCTTCTGGCGGTACGACCACGCGAGTACGTCGGGAAGGCCTAGAAGAGCCTCCTCCGATGGCTGCACATGGATGAGCGCCGTGTCGCGAACAAGCTGGCCCTCACTGCGGAGGTCCGAAAATGTGTGCTGGTCTCTCTTCGCTGCGGTCGGCGTATCGAGCTGGTCGAGGACGAATAGTTCGACACCTTGAGTGCGCTGCAGGTGAGGGGCCAGAAACCTGAGGCATTTCGCCCTCGCGGCCGCACCGAACTCGTCGTCCGCTGCCACCGGGGCAACCACTACAACGTCCATGCCATCGTGCTGTCCCGCGGACAGCCGGATAGCCCTACGAAGCGATTCGAACTCCCTGCGGTGGTACATCGGAGCCGCGTGCAGAGCTTCGCCGTCGTAGAAGTCGAGCAGCGCCTCGCGAGTGTCGTGCATCTCGTCGGGGAACACGAGCGCCGAACCTAGGATGTAGAACGTACCTGTGTCTTGGCGCAGTTCGTACGACTCATCCAAGTAAGCGACTGGCTTGGTGTTCGAGGCATAGAGCCTAGCCAGATCGCGCGCCAACAGGCCTCCAAAACGAGAGCAGCCCCGGGGAGTCCGTAGACATCCGGGGCATAACGCCTCACCGGCGAGGAGCAGAACTCCTGGCGGGCTACCCGCGTTGCTGCTATGAGGTTAGCACCCCTAATGTCCATGCGGCAAGTGCCGCTCACGCCCGCGAAGAGTGCTTCACGGGCCGTGCAGCTCGTCCGGGCTCGGGGACACCTGGTGGCGGCTTCTGCGGCACGAGCGGCCGTGACGGCGGCATGTCTCCACCCGCCAAAGATCGCCGGCTGGCATGTTCGTACAGCGCGAGTACGCCATCGTGTGCGTGCTCGAGACTGCCCCAGTAGCCAATGAGGCGGCGCTGCGCGCGGTCGGGCTCAGGCGAGACGGCTCGGTAGTAGGGCTCGCGGTTCGGCCCGAGGATGAGCAGCCGGATGACTGCGAGCGGCCTCCCGTCGAGCGGATGCAGCACGTCCCACTCGCATGGCCTGATCGTCACGCATTCGAACGTACATTCGAACGACTCTGACTCGCCAGTCCGCCGCTACTGCGGGTTGCGCTGCGCGTTCAGATCCTCCGCGATCGTGCGAAGCTCGCTCGCGATTTGGCCGGCGTCGGCCCCGTGCTCGAGCTCGGCGGCGATACTCGTTAGACGTTCGATCGGGTCGGGTGAGGTGGCATCCATGGAGGGAGTCTAGGAGCGTATCCCTTGTCGATCGGTGGGCGAGCCTGCGCGGATTTTGGGACTCGAGTCGAGAAGATTTCACCATGACCGAACCTCGGAAGCCCGTTGCTGCCACAATCTTCGTTGCTGGAGGCATTTTCGCCGGTGCGCTCGCGCTGTGGGTCGGCACCCTGCTCGGTGCGTGGGTGGAAGCCGGGCTAGCTCTGGCGGGCTGGTCCGCTGCGTTCGGTGTCGCCGGAATCCTCGCCGCTGGCGCTGGAAAGACGTTGCGTGCCAAGCGATGGGCTGCTCTGCTCGAAGACGGCGGGATGATCGCGTCGCTTGCTGGCACTGGGCTGGCAGTCGGAACGGTCATCTCGCTAGCGAACGCTCACCTGATCCTCGCTGGTCAGTAGAGCTACCAACCGCGGATGTCTGCGATGCCGTCGTGGTCGGGCTTCTCGACGTGGGGTGGTGCTTCCCTTACATGACCGCAACCGCGACACCGCTCGTCCCACACGAGCACTCCGCACTCCTCGCAGCGGTCGTCGAGCTCGTCGAGAATCCATGCCATGCGGGGAAGGTAGTCAGACGGGCTGCGGTAGCGCACTAACTCTCCACAGCCCAAACGTTTGGCGGAAGTGCGAGACGTGCGTCGGAGGCTAGCGCCCAGTCTTCCAGGGAACGATTCAGCACGTCGAATCTCGCGATGCCATCGCGCACGGACCCGGCTTGTACTCGGGCATGCGCGCGGTCCAGCTCTCTCGCCACGAGGTCGCCGCACTCCCTGTCTAGGCGCCCCACCCGCCAGGAGACGTCAGCGATCGGCTCGTCCAGGCGGATGTCTGCGGCCGACGTCAACCCCATCTCGTACCGTGCCTCCGCACGCCGCACAGCCTGGGCCAGTTGGCGCAAGCTGTTTCGCAGTTCGTGTTCCCGATTTGCGCGTTTCGCTGCCGCGTCTCGACGTTCAGTGACTCGGTTAGCGACTTCCTCACGTCGCTGTGCCGCCCGGTTCGTCAGAACCACTCCGACGATCGCTAGCGCACCGGCTACAACCGCAGAGGCGACCCCCACGACCAGGCCCGCCCAGAAGTCCATGCGCCAGACGCTACTGCCATGCGACAGCCGGCCGCTCCTGAGTCCGCAGAAAATCCGCAAGAAGTCCCGCGCAGGTCAGTACGGGCCAAGAGCCTGAGGGCCTCGATTCCGCTAGAACACAGGGGAGTCAGCGTCTCCCAATGCTTCACAGGGCACACGGCAACGTTCCGCTTCAACGTGTAAGTGCCGCCCGTCGTGCAGGTGACGGCGGGGAGCTCTTGGTGGCTCGCTCCCACATGCCTTCGAAGTGCAGCAGCACAATGGGACCGCCGTGCTCCGCCTCGCCGACGAGCCGGACGTACGTGACGTCAGGTCCCTCGATGATGCGATCGGTCGTGATAAGCGCGCTCGCGGCCCATGCGTCGAGGCCTTCGAGCCCCGGGGCGGAGGCGTTGAGCTCGGCGAGGATCCGGTCGACGCAGGCATCGTCGATGAGGTCGTCACCTCTCGGGCGGGGAGTCGTGCGCGTTGTCATGTCCCACAGCCTTCGGCGTCACTGCCCGCGCGGATTGGATGCTCGTCGCCGGCTATCCTCGCGTCGGACCATCAGCGCCGAGTCGGGTCAGCACTCCCGCCAACCGGCGTTCGCTCCCGGAGCCCGGCGGCGATCCCTGCGTCGATGGCGAAGAGCGCGCACATCCCGGCAGCGCTGCGACGGCGTCCGCTCCGGATGTATTCGCCCGCGAAGACGAGATGGAGCATGCTTCGTGCTGCGACCGCGCTCCAGCGCCACGGTCGCGATCGACCGGCCATGATCGCGATGCCGAGGCTCAGATCGGCGACCCCGAGCGCACGCCTGCACGTCACGTCGGTGCCGACGAGTCCGAGCGAGCGCCCGCTCCTCCGAGGTGCGACGGTCAGGAGCCCGCCGAGGACCGTGGAGACCATGCCGACGCCGTCGGCGGCGATGGTCAGCAGGGTGGTCTTGTTCAGTCGCACGGCGTGAACCCTATCTCCGGAGCGGCCAGGCGGCCCGTCGAGCGCCCGCCTCGGCATCAGCGCGGAGCGCCCGCATCGCTCGTGCGCCGGAAGTCGCCCTGCACGTACGTTCGGTGATCGAGTGCGGCTTCAGCAAAGCCGAGGTCGTCTCGTTCGTGAACCTGGATGCCGCGGGCACGATGGCGATGCGCAGGCCGCCGACCACGTGCGCATCGAGGGCGAGGACTCCGTCACGGCGACGGCGACGTCGTGGAGCTTCGCCTCACCGTGCAGCGACGCGCAGCTTCCGCAGAACCACCCGAGCGGCTGGTGTCGCTCTAGACCCGCTCGCCTGGCTGCGTCTGTCCGCGAGCGACACTGGTTCGCGAACGATGTGCGCTGGCTCGCTCGCCGTGCTCGTATCAGCCGGCGAGTGCTTCATCGCTCGTTCCCAGACGCCCTCGACGTGCATGAGCACGATGGGGCCGCCCTGTTCGGCCCGGCCCACGAGGCGGACGTAGGTGATGTCGGGGCCTTCGATGACCCGATCGGCGTCGATCCTCCAGCGAGCCGTCCAGTCTTCGACGGTCCTCGGCACTGCGCCCGATGCGTTCAGCCCTGCGAGCAGACTGTCGACGACTGAGGCGGGGATGGTGACGTCGCTCGTCACCCCACGGTGCATCCCGGCGCGCGCCTGGATGTGTGTGAGAGCCACCATGACCTCAGATCGTGCGCTGCTCGGCGCGCATCTGACGTCGCGTTCGCAGGATGTCGTCCACGTGCATGCTGAGCGACATAGGACGGCCGGCGCGAGCGCCGTGCGTGATCCCGTCACTCATGCGGTCGATCTCGGCCAGCAGCGCGCGGAGGCGGGCGTTGTCGACGCGATCGCTGTCGACCTCATTCTGTCGAGACTGGTTCATGTTTGAAACAGTAGGTGGCAGAACGAAGCGTGGTGGCGGTCGGAAGGCATCCTGCGTGGAACCTCAGCGAACCTGAGCCGATGTCAGGAAAAACCCCAGCGCCGGCTGGCGTTGCGCTTGCGCTCCGCGAGCGAGGGCGAACCAGGTGCCAGCCATCCCCGCCGCTGCGATGCGCTCTGGCTTCTGCTCAGGTCGACAGGACAGGCTGGACCCATGACGAATCCGACTGCCGCCATGCTCGTGATCGGCGACGAGATCCTGTCGGGGCGCACGCGCGAGGCGAACGCCTACCACCTCGCCGGCCGGCTCGGGAAGGTCGGCATCGACCTGCGCGAGATCCGCGTCGTCCCCGATGACCACGCCGTCATCGTCGACGCGCTCAACGCGCTGCGCGCGGCGCACACCCACGTGTTCACGTCCGGCGGCATCGGTCCGACGCACGATGACATCACCGCGGATGCCGTGGCCGACGCCTTCGGCGTCGGGATCGACGTGCGCGACGACGCCCGCGCGCTCCTGCAGGCCGCGGTCGGTCACGGGAGGACGCTCACTGCCGAGCATCTGCGCATGGCACGGATCCCGCACGGCGCCGAGCTCATCGACAACCCCCTCAGCGGAGCGCCCGGGATCAGCATCGGCAACGTCCACGTCATGGCCGGGGTGCCGTCGATCTTCGTCGCCATGCTCGATGCGGTCCTGCCGAGCCTGGAGGCCGGCCGGCCGGTGCTCTCCCGCGAGGTGCGCTTCGAGGTGGGGGAGGGTCGCATCGCCGCGCCGCTGCGCGACCTGGCCACCGAGATGCCCGACCTCAGCATCGGCTCCTACCCGTTCCACGACGGCGGCGTCTACGGCACGAACATCGTCGTGCGCGGCACGGATGCAACGCGCATCGACGAGGCCATCGCGCGCCTCGAGGGCATCCGGCGTTCGCACGGCTGATCGTCGCCGTCCCCGGGATGCGCGCGGCGCACCGCTCGGATTGGTGCGCACGGCGACGCTGTGCCAATCTTCGTGCGTGAGCGGAATAGTGGATCGGGACGAGATCGTCGCGCAGATCGTGGCCAAGCTGACGGAGAGGCACCCCGACTACGACCGCGATGAGGTCGAGCGGGTGGCCCGTGCCGAGCTCGCGGAGCTCGAGAACAGCCCAGTGCAGGACTTCCTCCTCGTGCTCACGGAGCGCGCGACGAAGAAGCGGCTCAAGCGCAAGCCGTAGCGCGAGCCTGAGGCAGTCGTGAGCCTCGCACCCTCGCGCGACGGAGGCCCGCCCGCCTAGCATTCGTCGCATGGCAACGACACGAGCCGATCCGCGGTCGAGCGCTGTCGCCTCGGGCATCGCGATCTCGATGGCGCTCGCGGCTGCGATCGCGATCGCCGTGGCCGATGCGATGTGGTTCGGCATCCCCACCGCCGACGGGGCCGGGATCACGCTCGTCTACGTCGTCGGATGGGTGCTCCTGGGCTGGGCGGCGCTGCTGGGACTCGCGATCGTGGTCCACCGCGTGCGCTCAGGCGTCGATCGGCGCCCCGCGCCGATCGAGCTCGTGCTCCTCGCGGCGACCGCCGCGGTCATCGTCGGCGTGCTCCTCACGCATCCGCTGATCGGCAGCGGACAGGGCTTCGGCACGGCCCTCGGCTGACCGGACGTCGCGCCCCGGCGGCGCCCGCGACGTCACAGCGACGACGCGAGAGACTGGTCCGATGGATGCATCAGAGCGCTCTCCGCACGACCTCGGGCTCGAGCGCGTCCGCGTGCGCGGTGCCCGAGAGCACAACCTCAAGAGCGTCGACCTCGACATCCCCCGCGACGCGCTCGTCGCGTTCACCGGCATCTCGGGCTCCGGCAAGAGCTCGCTGGCGTTCGGCACGATCTACGCCGAGTCGCAGCGCCGCTACTTCGAGTCCGTCGCGCCCTATGCGCGCCGCCTGATGAGCCAGGTCGGCAGCCCTGACGTCGACACGATCGAAGGCCTGCCGCCGGCCGTCGCCCTGCCGCAGCAGCGCTCGGGCGGCTCGGCGCGCTCGACCGTCGGGAGCGCCACCACGATCGCGAACGTGCTCCGGATGCTCTACTCCCGCGTCGGCACGTACCCGGAGGGAGCGCCGATGCTCCTCGCCGAGGACTTCTCCATGAACACCGTGCAGGGCGCGTGTCCCACGTGCCACGGGCTCGGCCGCGTGCACGACGTGCCGGAGGCGCTCATGGTGCCGGACGACTCCCTGTCGATCCGCGACGGCGCGCTCGCCGCGTGGCCGACGGCGTGGCACGGCAAGCAGCTGCGCGACAGCCTCATCTCCCTCGGCTACGACATCGACATCCCCTGGCGTGACGTGCCTCGCGAGCAGCAGGAGTGGGTCCTCTTCACCGAGGAGTCGCCCCAGGTGCCGGTCTTCACGGATCGCGGGCCGGCGGAGGTGCGGAAGGCAGTCGCCGAGCGCGTCGAGCCGCGGTACATGAGCACGTTCCAGGGCGTGCGGAGCTTCGTGCTGAACACCTTCGCGAACTCGAAGAGCGCCCGGATGCGCGAGCGCGCGGCAGCGTTCATGGTGAGCATCCGCTGCCCAGAGTGCGGCGGCAGGCGCCTGAAGCCCGAGGCGCTCGCCGTCACCTTCGAGGGGCGCGACATCATCGAGCTCGCCGCGATGCCGCTCGACGACGTCGCCTCGGTGCTCCGCGCCGTCCTCGAGCCCGACTGGACCCCCCATGCGGCGTCCGGCACCGCCGCCCCGGAGCAGCTGCTCGCCGCGAGGCGGCTCGTCACGGACGTGCTCGCACGCCTGTCGCCCATCATCGATCTGGGGCTCGGCTCGCTCTCGCTCGACCGGGCCACCTCGACGCTGTCGTCGGGCGAGCTGCAGCGGATGCGGCTCGCGACACAGGTGCTCTCGCAGCTGTTCGGCGTCGTGTTCGTGCTCGACGAGCCGTCGGCGGGCCTGCACCCGGCCGACACGGAGTCGCTGCTCCGGATCCTGACGACGCTGCGCGACACCGGCAACACCGTCTACTTCGTCGAGCACTCGCTCGACGTGATCCGGCAGGCCGACTGGATCGTCGACATCGGGCCGGGTGCCGGAGCCGAGGGCGGCGACGTGGTCTACAGCGGCGATCTCGACGGGCTCCGCGAGGCGAGCGACTCGGTGACGCGACGCTACCTCTTCGATGCACCGCCCGCCGAGCGCGACCCGCGCTCGCGGCGAACCGGCGACGACCGCGTCGAGCTCATCGACGTCTCGCGACACAACGTGCGCGACCTCACGGTCGCGTTCCCGCTCGGGGCGCTCACCGCGGTCACGGGCGTCTCCGGCTCGGGCAAGTCCACGCTCGTGGTGCAGGCGCTGCCCGAGCTGCTGCAGGCGAGCCTCGCCGCGGAAGTCGACGAGCACGCATCCGGAGCCGACGAACGGCCCGCAGCGCCCGAGGATCCGCTGTCGCACGGCACGGTGTCGGTCACGCGCGGCCGTGCACACGGCCCGAAGGACCGCCTACGACGCATCGTGCAGGTGAGCCAGCGGCCGATCGGCCGCACGTCGCGGTCGAACGTGGCCACCTACACGGGGCTGTTCGACCGCGTGCGAGCCCTCTTCGCGGCGACGCCGGAGGCTCGCAGCCGCCGCTACAGCGCGAGCCGATTCTCCTTCAACCTGGCCGCCGGGCGATGCCCGACGTGCAAGGGCGAGGGGACCATGGAGGTGGAGCTGCTGTTCCTCCCGACGGTCCACGCGCCGTGCGCCACCTGCGGAGGCAGTCGCTACAACCCGGAGACGCTCGAGATCGAGCTCGACGGGAAGACGGTCGCCGACGTGCTCGCCATGAGCGTCACCGCTGCCCGGGCGTGGTTCTCCGACGACGAGGTGCATCGCCACCTCGACGCCCTGATCGACGTCGGGCTCGGCTACGTCGCGCTCGGACAGCCGGCGACGCAGCTCTCCGGGGGAGAGGCGCAGCGGGTCAAGCTCGCATCCGAGCTGCGGCGAGGCCAGCGCGGCGACACCCTCTACCTGCTCGACGAGCCCACCTCCGGCCTGCACGCGGCCGACGCCGACCGGCTGCTGGCGCACCTGCACCACCTCGTCGACGGCGGCAGCACCGTGATCATGGTCGAGCACGACATGCGGATCGTCGCCGAGGCCGACTGGGTGATCGACCTCGGACCGGGATCAGGGGATGCCGGCGGCACGGTCGTCGCCGAGGGCACGCCGGAGCACGTCGCGGCAGTCGAGGCGAGCCGGACGGCGCCGTATCTCGCGGCAGCGCTGCAGCTCATGTCCACGCCGGCCTGACGGCCCCGACGGAAGGCCCCGATGAAGCTCCTCCTCACCTCAGGCGGCATCAGCAATCCGAGCATCGCCGATGCGCTCGTCACGCTGCTCCGCAAGCCCATCGCCGAGTCGAGCGCCCTCTTCATCCCGACGGCGATCCACCCCTTCCCCGGCGGTGCGGCGATGGCCTACGAGGCCGTCACCGGAGCGGCATCGAGCCCGCTCTGCGGTCTGGGCTGGAAGTCCCTCGGCGTGCTGGAGCTGACGGCGCTGCCGACCATCCGGCCCGAGAGCTGGGTGCCCATGGTCCGCGAGGCCGACGCCCTGCTCGTCTGGGGCGGCGACGTGCTCTACCTGTGCCATTGGATGCGGCAGTCGGGACTGGCGGACCTCCTGCCGTCCCTCGAGGCGGTCTACGTGGGCGTCAGTGCGGGCAGCATCGCGGTCACGCCCTACAACTGCGACGCCGAGTTCGACCTCGAGTTCGTGCCCGACGGCAGCGACATGGCGTCGCAGGCGGAGCCGCTGGGCCTCGTCGACTTCACGCTGTATCCGCACCTCGGCCACGACGACATGCCTGACACATCGCTGGCCAACATCGAGCGGTGGGCGTCTGGCATCCCGGTCCCGACCTACGCGATCGACGACGCGACGGCCATCACCGTGGTGGACGGCCAGGTCGAGGTGGTGTCGGAGGGCGAGTGGGCGCGCTTCGTGCCGATCGGCGCCGATCCCGCGACGCGGTAGGGGGCTGGCATGGACGCGGACGTCATCGTGATCGGCGCGGGCCTCGCCGGGCTGCGGAGCGCTCGGCGGCTCGAGGCCGGCGGCCGCTCGGTCGTGGTCCTGGAGGCGGAGGACGCGGTCGGCGGCAGGATCCGCACCGACGTGGTCGACGGCTTCCGGTGCGATCGGGGCTTCCAGCTGCTGAACCCTGCCTACCCGGCGGTCCAGCGCTGGATCGACGTCGATGCGCTCCGGCTGCAGCGCTTCGGCGTCGGCGCCGTGGTGCGCACCGGGGATCGCGCGGTGACCCTCGCGCATCCGCTCCGGCATCCGCGGCACCTGCTCGCCACCGCGGCCAGCGAACTCACGCCCGCATCCGACCTCTTCGCGCTCGCTCGTTGGCTCGGACCGACGCTGCTGCGCGCGAGCACCGCGTCGCGCGCGACGAGCGACGAGACGCTGCGTGCCTCGTTCGACGCCGCCGGGCTGACCGGCCGCCTGCGGCGGGACGTGCTCGACACCTTCCTCGCGGGCGTCCTCGTCGAGAGCACCGGGGAGAGCTCGGCGAACTACGTGCGCCTGCTCCTCCGCTCCTTCGCGCTCGGCGCGCCAGGGTTGCCCCGCCAGGGGATGCAGGCGCTGCCCGAGCAGCTGGCCGCTTCGCTGCGCGAGCCGGTGCGGTTGCGCACGGCGGCGCGCGACATCCGCGAGGCGGGAGGCGGCGTGCACGTGACGACCGACGCCGGCACGATCCGCGCGAAGGCAGCCATCGTCGCGGTCGGGCCGCAGCACGTCGCCGAGCTCTCCCCGCTGGCTGCGCCGGAGACCCACGGGTTGACGACCTGGTGGTTCCGGGCGACCGGGCAGCCGCGCACCGGGCCGTTCCTTCTGCTCGACGCGTCGCGCCCGAGCGGAGGACCGGCGGGACCGATCTGGAACGCCGCCGTCATCTCCGAGGTCGCGCCGTCGTACGCTCCGAGCGGCCAGCACCTCGTGCAGGCCACCACGCTGCTCGACCGCCCGGACGGCCGCGCGAGCGAAGCCGAGGTGCGCCGCGACCTCGCGCGCCTCTTCGGCACCTCGACCCGGCGCTGGGAGGTGCTCGCGCACCACGTCGTGCCTCAAGCCGTGCCGGCCCAGCGACCCGGGCCGATCCAACGTGGCCCCATCTGGACGTCCGAGCGCGTGCTCGTCACGGGCGACCACCGCGAGACCGCGTCGATCCAGGGAGCGCTGGTCGCCGGTGACCGCGCGGGCCGAGCCGCGGAGCGCCGCCTCAGCGAGCGCAGCTGATGCAGGTCGTCGCGTCCGGGCGGGCCTCGAGCCGCTCGGGCGCGATCGGGCCGCCGCAGACCGCGCAGATGCCGTCGTCGCCGGCGGAGAGCCGAGCGGCGGCCGCGTCGATCGCGGCGAGGGCGGCGACCTCCGTCTGCCGCAGACCCTCGAGCCGCGACCACTCCGACGACAGCGAGACCCCGTCCGGGTCGTGCTCGTCGTCGTCGTGCTGCCGCTCGCGCATGCTGCGCAGCGCCGCGAGCTCGCGCTCGACGTCCGCCAACGCCGCGAGGAGCTCCGCCCGGCGCTCGGCGATGCCGTCCGCCCGGCTGCCCGTCACCGTGCACCTCTCCCGCGCGTGAGCGCATCCGGTCTCGGGCACGAGGCGATCATCCGGCCAGGGTAGCCGCCGATCGCGGCGCGTACTGCGCGCGTCGATCGCCCGGCCAGGCCTTGCTGCGGCGCGCGCCGCGTCGGATGATCATGGGGAGGCTGCGGGGTGCGCGCATGAGGATGACGGTGACCATCGACGATGAGCTGCTGGCTCGCGCGAGCCAGTTGACGGGTGAGACGCGGCGATCCGTGCTGCTGCGCGCGGGCCTCACCGCCCTCATCCGCGTCGAGAGCGCTCACCGACTCGCTGCGCTCGGTGGCTCGGACGCTCGGGCCTGCGCTGCACCGCGTCGTCGCGGCGACGCCGCGTGATCCTGGTCGGCTGCTCGGTTCGGTAGCCCGCCGCTGGGATCGGTCGCGCTCCGCCGATCGGATCTGGCCACCAAGATCGGGCGCAGCGGCGGCCATCGGAGCAGGATCGTCTGCGAACGGAGGGCAGCATGATCGGCACGCTGAACGCCTTGGTCGACCTGGTCGAGCGCAGCCTCGGCGAGCCGCTCGACGTCGCGGCATTCGCGCGCGACCACGGCACGACCGAGTACCACCTGCGACGGATGTTCTCGTCGCTCGCCCGGATGCCCGTCTCGGAGTACGCGCGGCGCCGACGGATGACGCTGGCGGCCGCAGACCTGGCGGCCGGTGAGCCCGAGATGCTCGACATCGCGGTGCGCTACGGCTACGGATCGGTCGAGGCCTTCGGTCGCGCGTTCCGATCGGTCCACGGCATCGGCCCGGCCGACGCGCGCCGCGACGGCGGCCCGCTCAGCACACAACCCATCCTCAGGTTCCGCCTGAGCGTCGAAGGGAGCACACCGATGGACGTCACCATCACCGATCGGCCCCAGCTCGTGCTCGTGGGGCACGCAGCGCAGGTCCCGCTCATCCACGAGGGTGTCAACCCGCACATCCAGCGACACATCGCAGCCATCGCGCCGGAGGAGCACGCTCGGCTGAAGGCGCTCGGCAACACCGAGCCGTCCGGCATCCTGGCCGTCACGGCCGGCCTGGAGCCGGATGCGCCGGAGGGCTCCGAGCTGACCTACCTGCACGGCGTCGCTCTCACGAAGACGACCCCGGTGCCCGACGACCTCGACGTCATGCGCGTCGAGGCTGGCACGTGGGCGGTCTTCTCATCTCGCGGCCGATTCCCGGATGCGCTACAGCAGCTCTGGGCGGCGACGGCGTCGGAGTGGTTCCCCTCGAACCCGTGGCGGCTGAGGCCCGGCCCGACGATCCTGCGCTACCTCGAGCTCACCGACACCGACGCGCACTGCGAGCTCTGGATGCCCGTCGAGCGAGCGTGAGTCGGCGGCGGCGTCCGCTGCACCGGCCGACCCGGCGCTGGACGCGCCGCGCGGGCTGAGACACTTGCAGGATGACCGCAACACTCGTCGCTCGGGGCCTGGCCGGCGGGTACGGCCACCGCACGCTCTTCGACTCCCTCGACCTCACCGTCGCACCGGGTGACGTCGTCGGCGTGGTCGGCGCGAACGGCGCGGGCAAGTCGACGCTGCTGCGGCTGCTCGCCGGCGTCGACGAGCCGCAGGCGGGCACGGTCGCGCTCGCGCCCGCCGACGCCTTCGTCGGCTGGCTCCCGCAGGAGCACGAGCGCCTGCCCGGCGAGTCCGTCGCCGACCACATCGCACGGCGCACCGGATGCGCGGAGGCGACGCGGGACATGGATGCGGCGGCCGCGGCGCTCGGCGACCCGTCGCTCGCCGCACCGGGCGTCGATCCGGCCGACGCGTACTCGGCCGCGCTGGAGCGGTGGCTGGCGAGCGGCGCCGCCGACCTCGACGAGCGCATCCCCATCGTGCTCGCCGAGCTCGGCCTCGAGCTGCACGGCGCGCCGATCGAGGAGGCGATGATGACCTCCCTCTCCGGCGGGCAGGCCGCCCGAGTCGGGCTCGCCGCGCTGCTGCTGTCGCGCTTCGACGTGGTGCTGCTCGACGAGCCCACGAACGACCTCGACCTCGACGGGCTCGAGCGGCTCGAGGCCTTCGTGCAGGGCCTCCGCGGCGGCGTCGTGCTCGTCAGCCACGATCGCGAGTTCCTCGCCCGCTGCGTGACGCGGGTGCTCGAGCTCGATCTCGCGCAGAGCTCGAACCGCATCTACGGCGGCGGCTACGACGCCTACCTGGAGGAGCGCGCCACGGTCCGCCGGCACGCGCGCGAGCAGTACGACGAGTTCGCCGACAAGAAGGCCGACCTCGTCTCACGCGCCCGGACGCAGCGCGAGTGGTCGAGCCAGGGCGTGCGCAACGCGATGAAGAAGGCACCGGACAACGACAAGATCCGCCGCAAGGCAGCCACGGAGTCGAGCGAGAAGCAGGCGCAGAAGGTGCGCCAGATGGAGAGCCGGATCGCCAGGCTCGACGAGGTCGAGGAGCCGCGCAAGGAGTGGCAGCTGGAGTTCACGATCGGCGCCGCACCGCGCTCGAGCTCCGTCGTCTCGACGCTCTCGGCGGCAGTCGTGAGGCAGGGCTCGTTCACGCTCGGCCCGGTGTCGCTGCAGGTGAACGCGGGGGAGCGGATCGGCATCACCGGGCCGAACGGCGCCGGGAAGTCGACGCTCCTGCGAGCGCTGCTGGGGCAGCAGGCTCCCGACGAGGGCTCGGCGAGCCTCGGTGCGAGCGTGCTGGTGGGCGAGATCGACCAGGCTCGCTCGCTGCTGGTCGGATCGCAGCCGCTCGCGCTCGCCTTCGAGTCGCTCGTCCCCGAGCTGGCGTCCGGCGAGGTGCGCACGCTGCTGGCGAAGTTCGGCCTCCGGGCCGACCACGTGCATCGCGCCGTCGGCGAGCTCTCGCCCGGCGAGCGCACGCGGGCGGCGCTCGCGCTGCTGCAGGCGCGCGGCGTGAACCTGCTCGTGCTCGACGAGCCCACGAACCACCTCGACCTCGTCGCGATCGAGCAGCTCGAGCAGGCGCTCGAGTCGTACGAGGGCACGCTGCTGCTCGTGACGCACGACCGGCGGATGCTCGAGACGGTGCGCACGGACCGTCGCTGGCACGTCGAGGCGGGGAGGGTCGACGAGCGCTGACGCCCGCCCGCGCGCTCGCACTTCCGCCGGCCGCCGCGCGGCACCGCATCCGTAGGCTGTCCGCCATGGATGAGCAGGAGCAGCGCCGCAAGCTCGGTGACAGCGATCTCGACATCGAGGACGCGCTGCTCGACGAAGCCGTCATGACCGTCGTCAAGGGCGGGGAGCGACTCAACCGGAAGTGGCCGGAGCTCGTCATCACCGGCTTCTTCGGCGGCATCGACGTCGGCCTCGGCATCCTCGCGATGGTGCTCGTCAAGCAGGCCACCGGTTCCGACATCCTCGCGGGCATGGCCTTCGGTGTGGGACTGCTCGCGCTCAAGCTCGCGCACTCCGAGCTCTTCACCGAGGAGTTCCTGCTCCCGCTCAACGCCGTGATCGCAGGTCAGGGCACGTGGATGCAGATGCTGCGCCTCTGGGGCGTCACGCTCGTCACCAACCTGGCCGGCGGGCTCGCGTTCATGGCGATCGTCGTCGTCGCGCTGCCGGACTACCACCAGACCATGATCGATTCGGCGGAGGGCTACATCCAGCAGTCGTCGCTGCCGGTGATGATCGCGCTCGCCCTGCTCGCGGGCGCGACGATCACGCTGTCGACGCGGATGCAGCAGGGCTCGTCGGACGACGTCATCACGGCGATCACGTGCATGATCTCCGGTCTGCTCGTCATCGGGTTCGGCATGCTGCACGGAGCGCTCAACGCCATCGTGATCTTCGGCGCGATGCTCGCGGGCGCAGCCATCTCGATCGGCGACTTCGCGCAGTGGTTCGCGATCGTCATCCCGTGCAACATGCTGGGCGGCCTGCTCATCATCTCGCTGCCCCGTGTCGGACGCACCCTGCGGGTGCTGCGCGGCATCCGGTCCGGCGCGATCCCGCTCGAGACGGCGGAGGAGCAGCGGGGCTGACCTCGCGCGGCGGGTGCCGGTCGGCGTCGTGCCTCCACGCGTATCGCATCCGCTGCCTCGACGTGCCCCGAGCGGCGCTGACACAGCGGGTCTGAGCAGGTCTTGGGCCTCCGCTGGGTGGCCGCTCAGCGCCTTGGCGTCCTCTGCGCCAAGCGTCGGGCGCGAGGCGCTCGTCACGCGGTGGCGGCGTGCACGGCCGGGTTACCGTGGCATCGATGAACGAGTCGATCAGCGTTGCCGAGCTCGCCCACGAGTTCGGCCACACCGACGAGGGGCGGGCCATCCGCGTCTTCCTCCGCAATCCGGACGACGGCAACGGACCCTTCTCGGGTCACCTGTTCAGCACCCTGTGGCGACTCAGCCCGGAGCAGGCGGAGCGCGTGCGCCGGCGCTTCACCTGAGGCAAAGACCGCCCAGCACTGCGGATCCGCGCGCGGCGCGGTCGTCCCGTCGTGCTCGTGCTCGCGCTCGAGCAGCGCCGGTGGTCCCGCGCGAACGGCGGTCGCTGACTCGCTTGAGGAGCGGGGCTCAGCGCACTCCCCACGCGTAGCTCTGCTGCTGCAGCTTGAGGTAGAGCAGGGTGTCGGTGTCGCGCACGCCCTCGATCGAGCGGATGCGCCGCGAGACGAGCTCGAGCAGGTGCGCGTCGCTCTCGCACACCACCTCGACGAGCACGTCGTAGGTGCCGGCGGTGATGACGACGTAGTCGACCTCGGGGAGCGCGGCGAGCGCCTCCGCGACGGGCTCGAGCGCCCCGGACGCGCGGATGCCGATCATCGCCTGCCGCGCGAAGCCGAGCTGGGTGGGGTCGGTCACGGCGACGATCTGCATGACGCCCGAGTCGGTGAGCCGCTTCACCCGGTTGCGCACGGCCGTCTCGCTCAGCCCGACGGTCTCGGCGATCGCCGAGTAGGGCGCGCGGCCGTCGCGCTGCAGCTCGGCGATGATCGCCTTGTCCTGGGCGTCGGGCAGGCTCACAGTCGGGACCATGCCTCGCTCAGCACGCCGCGCAGGATCTCACCGATCTCGTCGAAGTGCCGCTGGTCGCAGATGAGCGGCGGCGAGAGCTGGATGACGGGGTCGCCGCGGTCGTCGGCGCGGCAGTACAGCCCGGCGTCGAAGAGCGCTCCGGAGAGGTACCCGCGCAGCAGCCGCTCGCTCTCGTCGTCGTCGAAGGTCTCGCGGGTGTGCTTGTCCTTGACGAGCTCGATGCCGTAGAAGTAGCCTTCGCCGCGCACATCGCCGACGATCGGCAGGTCGAGCAGGCCCTCGAGCGTCGAGCGGAATGCGCCCTCGTTCGCGCGCACGTGCTCGAGCACGCCCTCGCGCTCGAAGATCTCGAGGTTGGCGAGGCCCACGGCCGTCGCCACGGGGTGGCCGCCGAAGGTGTAGCCGTGCGCGAACATCGCGCCGGGCTCTGCGAACGGCTCGAAGAGCCGGTCGCTCGCGATCATCGCGCCGAGCGGCGCGTAGCCCGAGGTGAGGCCCTTCGCGCAGGTGATGATGTCGGGCTGGTAGCCGTAGCGCTCCGCGCCGAACATCGTGCCCAGTCGGCCGAAGGCGCAGATGACCTCGTCCGAGACGAGGAGCACGTCGTACTCGTCGCAGATCTCGCGCACCCGCTCGAAGTAGCCGGGCGGCGGCGGGAAGCATCCGCCCGAGTTCTGCACCGGCTCGAGGAAGACGGCGGCGACCGTGTCGGCGCCCTCCTGCTCGATCGCGACCGCGATCTGGTCGGCGGCCCATCGGCCGAAGGCCACGGGGTCGTCGCCGTGCAGCGGCGCGCGGTAGATGTTCGTGCTCGGCACCCGGAACGTCGACGGCACGAGCGGCTCGAACATCTGCTTCAGCCCCGGCAGCCCGGTGATCGAGAGGGCACCGTGGGTGGTGCCGTGGTAGGCGATGGCGCGGCTGATGACCTTGTGCTTCTGGGGCTTGCCCGTGAGCTTGAAGTAGTTCTTCGCGAGCTTCCAGGCGCTCTCGACGGCCTCGCCGCCGCCGCTCGTGAAGAACACGCGGTTCAGCTCGCCGGGGGCGAGCGACGCCAGCTTGTCGGCGAGCTCGATGGCGCTCGGATGCGCGTACGACCACAGCGGGAAGAACGCGAGCGTCGACGCCTGCTCGGCGGCGACGGCCGCGAGGTCGGTGCGCCCGTGCCCGAGCTGGTTGACGAAGAGCCCGGCCAGCCCGTCCAGGTACCGCTTGCCGCGGTCGTCCCAGATGTACGCGCCCTCGCCTCGCACGATGACGGGCGCCCTGTCGGCGTCCGCCATGCGGGTGAAGTGCATCCACAGGTGGTCAGCGGGGGAGGACATGATGCTCCTTGTCGGGGGTGGTGCAGACGGTCGGATGGTGCGGTCGAGCGGATGCGCCGGCGCGCGTCAGGCGCGCACCGGCACGCACAGCACGGGCCGCGTGCTCAGGTGCAGCAGCTTGTGCGGCGTCGAGCCGAGGATGGCGCCGCGCATCGGGCTCTCGCCCCACGTGCCGACGACGATGAGGCGTGCGTCGTGCTGCTCCGCCTGCTGGAGCAGGGCATCCACGGGCCTCGCCGAGACCAGCTCGGTGATCGCCTCGACGCCCGCCTCCGCCGCCTGCTCGATGGCGTGGCGCACGGCCTCGCCGCCCAGCTGCTGCAGCGCGGCCTCGTGGCTGCGGTACTCCTCGCCGAGGCTGCCCGGCGGCTCGGTGCCGTAGACGACCACGAGCCGCTCGCCGAAGCGGCTCGCGACGTCGATCGCGGTCGAGAGCGCAGCCTTGGCGCCCGGGGACTCGTCGTAGCCGAGCACGATGGTCATGCTCGCGGCTCCTCGCCGCTGCCCGAGGTCACGTCGATGCGCACGATGGGCTGCTCGGCGGTGCTGGGCCGCTCCTGCCAGAAGCGGCGGTCGCGGAAGTACCAGATGATCATGAGCACGACACCGGTGCCGAAGATGCCGATGCCGATCACCAGGGGCGGTCCGACGCCGAACCAGGGCGTCTCGGTGTACGCGTTCTCCGGGTTGCCGTAGTCGATGATGGCGGCGACCAGCAGCCAGAGGAGCAGCAGCGAGCCGAGCACGGGTCCGACGCCGATGAGCAGGAAGCTCTTGACGCTCTTCGTCAGTCGCTTGCGGAAGTAGATCGCGCAGGCGATGCCGGTGAGGGCGTAGTAGAAGGCGATGAGCAGACCGAGCGCCGTGAGCGTGTCCCACAGCGCCGTCTCGCTCAGCAGGCCGACGACGAGGTAGTACGCGATCGCGATGCCCGCCACCCACCAGGTCGAGACGTCCGGGGTGCGGAAGCGCGGGTGGATGCGCCCGAACATCTTCGGGAACGCGCCGCGGCGGGCCATGCTGAGCCCGGTGCGCGAGGCGGGGATGATCGTCGTCTGCGTGGACGCGATCGCCGAGGTGGCGACCGAGAGCATCACGACCCACGCCCACGGACCCATGGTCTCGCTCGCGAGCACCTGGAAGATCGCGTCCTCCTCGTCGGCGTTCTCGGCGAGGAACGTGTCACCGGCGAGCGCCACGACCGCGATCGTGACCGAGAGGTAGGTGACGAGCAGCACGATCGTCGACCAGATGGCGGCCTTGCCCGGCGACTGCGACGAGTTGGTCGTCTCCTCGGTGAGGTTGACCGCCGATTCCCAGCCCCAGTAGGCGAAGACACCCAGCAGCAGGCCTGCGGTCACGCCGTCCCAGCCACCGCCGAACGGGTTGAGCCACTCCCACGACGGCGTGAGGGAGTCGAGCGGCGACGAGCCGGAGAAGACGAGCACGAAGGCCACCACCGCGAACACGAGCAGCGACACGACCTGGAACACGATCAGCACGTTCTGCAGACGAGCGGAGATCTCGGTGCCCCAGACGCAGATCGCGGTCATGACCAGGATGAGCACGACGGTCAGGATGCGGATGACCACGGGATCGTAGGCGAGATCCTCGAGCCCGAAGGTCAGCAGCGAGTAGCGCACGCCCACCTCGGCGAGCGAGCCGACGATCAGCACGCCCGTCATCGCGATGGCCCAGCCGCCGATCCAGCCGAACCACGGCCCCATCGCGCGGGTCACCCACGAGAAGGTCGTGCCGCAGTCCTGGTCGACGGTGTTGAGGTAGTAGAAGGCGGACGCGATGAGCAGCATGGGTATGAAGCTCGCGAGCATGATGCCGGGCGCGTGCACGCCGGTGTAGAGCACGAGGCCGCCGATGATGGCGGCGATCGTGTAGGCGGGGGACGTCGACGCGAGGCCGATGACCATGGCGTCGAAGAAGCCGATCGCGTTGGGCTTGAGGCCCGGGCGGTCGGCGGTCGCCGGGCTGGTGCGGTGGTCGGTCACGACTGCTCCCTCGGTGCGCAGTTCGGCGGATCTGGTGCCTCATCCCGGTCTTGGGTGCTGCATCCGTCCTTCTTGGCTGCTGACACTACTGATTCCGTCGTCGCTCCACTAGAGTCCTGCTCAACAACGTCGGCGGCCCGTGCGATCCCGCATGCCGCGGCGCTGTGCGAGAGGAGCGATGTCGATGCGGATCCTGCTGGTGGGCGCCGGAGGTGTCGGAGGTGCGTTCGCGGCGGTCATCGCTCGGCGCGACTTCTTCGAGGGCGTGGTCATCGCCGACTACGACGAGGCGAGGGCGCAGAAGGCCGCCGCGGTCGACCCGCGGTTCTCGGCCGCGCAGGTCGACGCATCCGACCCGGAGTCGGTGGCCGCGCTGTGCCGGGAGCACGCCATCACGCACGTCATGAACGCTGTCGACCCGCGCTTCGTCATGCCGATCTTCGACGGCGCGCTCGCGGCCGGCGCCGGCTACCTCGACATGGCGATGAGCCTCTCGAAGCGCCACCCCGAGCGGCCCTACGAGCAGGTCGGGCTCAAGCTCGGCGACGAGCAGTTCGCCAAGGCTGAGGAGTGGGAGGCGGCAGGGCAGCTGGCGCTCGTGGGCATCGGCGTCGAGCCGGGGATGTCGAACGTCTTCGCGCGCTACGCGGCGGACGAGCTCTTCGACCACATCGACGAGCTCGGCACGCGCGACGGCGCCAACCTCGCGGTGCACGACGACGACGGCAACGAGATCTTCGCGCCCTCGTTCTCCATCTGGACGACGATCGAGGAGTGCCTCAACCCGCCCGTCATCTGGGAGCGCTCGCGCGCCGACGAGGACGGCGGCTGGTACACGACCGAGCCGTTCAGCGAGCCGGAGGTCTTCGACTTCCCCGAGGGCATCGGCCCGGTGGAGTGCGTGAACGTCGAGCACGAGGAGGTGCTCATGATGCCGCGCTGGATCGAGGCCGACCGCGTCACGTTCAAGTACGGCCTCGGGTCGGAGTTCATCGGCGTGCTGCAGACGCTGCACACCCTCGGGCTCGACCGCACCGAGAAGGTGCGGGTCGGCGGCGTCGAGGTGTCGCCCCGCGACGTCGTCGCCGCCTGCCTGCCGGATCCCGCATCCATCGGCCCTGTCATGACGGGGAAGACCTGCGCCGGCGTCTGGGTGCGCGGCACCGGCAAGGACGGGGAGCCCCGCTCGACGTACCTGTACCACGTCGTCGACAACGCCTGGGCGATGGAGGAGTACGGGCACCAGTGCGTCGTGCTGCAGACGGCGCTGAACCCGGTGATCGCGCTCGAGCTCATCGCGACGGGCGTGTGGGCGGGCGCGGGCGTGCTGGGGCCCGAGACGATGCCGCCGAAGCCGTTCCTCGACAAGCTCGTCGAGTACGGCAGCCCGTGGGGCGTCATGGAGGTCGCGGACGGGGACTGACGCTGGTGTGCGGAGGTCAGGCCTCGTCAGGCTTCCGCGGCGTCATGTACCACTCGACGAAGCGGTGCGCGCGGCCGTCGGGCGCGAGGTGGACCTCCCACAGGTTCGCGTACGTCTCGTGGCCTGGGTAGACGATCGTGCCGGTGATGATCGCGAGCTCGTCGTCCTCGATGAGCACGCGCAGATCGTGCTGGGGATCGGGTGACTCCGGCTCCCCCCACATGGTCACGATCGCGTCGATCCCGCGGACGGGCTCCGGATCGTTCGGGCGGAACCAGTACTCGGCGTCGTCGGTGAAGATCGCGCGCACGTCGACGGCGTCCTTCGACTCCCAGGCGCGGATGTAGCCGTCGAGCCATCGCTGTGCAGGCGTCATGGAGCGTTCCTACCGCAGCCGGTCGCGCAGCGGTAGGGGCGCGTCGACGCACAGGCCCGTGTCGGTGCGCCGGAGTAGCGTGACGGGCCCGAGACGGAGGAGACGACCATGACCGACCCGACCGCGCAGGCCCAGCCCGACGAGCAGCCCGGACCCGCGTCCGAATCGCACGGCGAGACCATCGGGGCCACCGGTGACGCCCAGGACTCGAGCCTCGAGAAGGATCCGGCCGACTGGGTGAGCGGCGACGACCCGATGACCGAGGCGCAGCGCTCCTACCTCGACACCCTCGCGAAGCAGGCCGGTGAGGAGCTGTCGGCCGACCTCACGAAGGCGGAGGCGTCGCAGCACATCGAACGGCTCCGCGACCAGACCGGGCAGGGCTGAGGCGCGGGCGGGCTGACGGCCACGTCAGTCCGCCCGCCGTCCCAGCGGTCCGACGCGATACGTGACGTGGGTGACGAGGGATGCCGCTCGCGCCGCGATCGGTTCGAGGTGCACCGGGCCGGAGGCCGAGAAGAGCCGCTCGCCGGCGACGAGCACGATCGGTGCGATGTGCAGCCGCAGCTCGTCGATCAGGCCGAGCGCCAGGTACTGGTCGATCGTGCTCGCGCCGCCCGCGATCGAGATGCTCGCGCCGGCGGCCGCTTCGCGGGCGCGCTCCATCGCGGCCATCGGGCCGTCGGTGACGAAGTGGAAGGTCGTGCCGCCGGCCATCTCGATCGGCTCGTGCGCGAAGTGGGTGAGCACGAAGACGGGTGCGCGGTACGGCGGCTCCTCGCCCCACCATCCGCGCCAGTCCTCGTCCCACGCGCCGCGCACCGGCCCGAACATGTTGCGCCCCATGATGTACGCGCCGTGACCGAGGATCGCCGCGATCTCGGCGGCGTTCTCCTCCTCGGTCTCGAACATCCAGCGGTGCAGCTGCTCGGCGCCCAGCCCGAGCGGATCCTCCCTGCTCTGCTCGACGCCGGCGACGAATCCGTCGACCGAGACCCCGACATCGCACGTCACAGTGCCCATCCGTGCCTCCTCGCACTCGGGTGCATTGTGGCACTGAAGCCGAGTCGCTGTGCTCGGCGAGGCGACGCGTGCGCGCTGAGCGGGCGGATGCGACCGGATGTCACCGACATCGCATAGGTTGCGGATGACTGCACACCCTGACGAAGGATGATCCATGACGCTCGAGACGCCCGCCATCACCGCTTGGACCTTCGTCGCCGAGGTGCCGATCCCGGAAGACGTCCGGACGATGCTCGTGGAGGGTGAGCAGCCGATCGCTGCCTACAGGACGTTCCGCGACTCAGCGGTCTTCACGACGAAGCGCCTGATCGTCCGGGATGCCCAGGGCATGACCGGCAAGAAGGTGGAGATGTACTCACTCCCGTACTCTGCGATCAACATGTGGTCGTCCGAGAATGCAGGCACGCTCGACTTCAACGCCGAGCTCGAGCTGTGGACGCGCGCGGGGCACATCAAGATCAAGGTCGGGAAGGGCGTCGACGTGCGCCGGCTCGACCACCTGATCGCGCACGTCGTGCTGAACGCGCACTGAGGGCCGAGGTCGCCCCGAGCTCAGCCGGCGAGCGGCAGCACCGAGATCTCGACGTGGCGCGGGCGCTGCCCGCGGCCGCGCGGCTGCGACTCGATGAGCGACACCTCCTCGACCGTCCACGCCCGGGAGGCGTAGGTGTCGAGCACGCGAAGCCAGCGGACGGCGCTGCGCTGCCGTGACGGCCGCGCGAGGGTGAGGTGCGGCACGAACCGCTGCCCGTCGGGCGAGGCGCCCGCGACGCTCGCGGCAGTGCGCACGCGCTGCGCGAGGTGCTCGAGCTCCTCGCGCCCACGGTCGACGCCCAGCCACAGCACGGCAGGGCGGTCGGGGTCCGGGAACGCACCTGCGCCCGACAGTCGGCAGTCGAAGGACGGCAGGTCGAGCAGGGCGGCTCGCAGTCGCTCGTCGAGCGGCTCGAGGATGCGCTCGGGCACGTCGGGCAGGAACCCGAGGGTGAGGTGCAGGCGGTCGGAGGGCGTCCACCGGAGCCCCTCGCGCGGATCGAGGAACTCGGCGAGGTGCTCGCGCACGTCCGCCGGCGGCACCACCGCCACGAACATCCGCCGACCCATGCAGGGACACTACGCCCGCGCGCCTGCAACGGGGTACATTTCGGGACATCGGTGAGAGGAGAACCGCGCATGGGCTTCCGCAAGGGCGACGAGGTCAGCTGGAACACGAGTCAGGGGGAGACGCACGGCACCGTGCAGGAGCGGCGCGTCCGGGACTTCACCTTCGCCGGGCAGCAGTTCCGGGCGTCCGACGACGAGCCGTACTACGTCGTCGAGTCGGCGAAGACGGGCGCGAAGGCGGCGCACAAGGAGTCAGCGCTGCGCAAGCATTCCTGACCCGGCACTCCTGATATCTGGGTTGCTGGCCCTGGCGCGGGCACCGCCCGCCGCCTACGCTGTCGCGCATGAGCGAGATCCGCATCCGCACCACGATCGAGTGGCACGCGCCGGCCGCGGCGATCATCCTCACCGACGAGCAGGTCGCCGCGCTCGGCGGGCCGAGGAACGCCCCCATCACGCTCACGATCGGCGACGCGACGGTGCGCACCCGCATCGGCCAGATGGGAGGCCGCAACATGGTCGGCCTCAGCAGGGAGCGCCGCGAGGCGCTCGAGGTGGAGGCCGGCGACGAGGTCGATGCCGTCATCGCGCTCGACACGTCCGAGCGGGAGATCGAGATGCCGGCCGAGCTCGAGGACGCGCTCGCCGACGATCCCACGGCCAAGGCGGCCTTCGAGGGACTGGCGCCCTCCAAGCGCAAGGAGATGGCCCGCTCGATCCGCGAGGCGAAGGCGCCCGAGACGAAGCAGCGACGGCTCGAGAGGGCGCTCGACGAGCTGAGGCAGGTCAGCGCGGGCTGAGCTGCTTGCGCATCACCACGCGCGGGAAGCCGCCCGCGACGGCGTCGGTGCGGGCCGCGAGCTCGAAGCCCGCCCGCTCGAACAGCCGACGCGTGCCGACGAATGCCATCGTCAGGTCGACGCGCTCGTCGCCGTTGTCCACCGGGTAGCCCTCGACGGCCGGCGCGCCCTTCGACGCGGCGTAGTCGACGGCCCCGGCGAGCAGCGCGTAGGAGATGCCGCGCCCGCGGTGTCCCGGGCGCACGCGGATGCACCAGATCGACCAGGCAGGCTGGTCGTCGACGTGCGGGATCCTCGTCGACCGCTCGAACGGCAGCTCCGCTCGCGGGGCGACCGCGGCCCATCCGACGACCTCATCGCCGTCGTACGCGAGCACGCCCGGCGCGACCCGCTTGCGCGTGAGCGCCTCCATGAAGGCGCCCCGCTCCGTGCCGCGCAGCTCGGTGTTCGTGCGCGAGTCGATGCGGTGGCTCAAGCACCAGCACACGGATGCGTCGGGGCGCTTCGGCCCGACCATGGTCGCCACGTCGTCGAAGCGCGCGTGCGTCGCCGGCCGGATCTCGAAGGTGCCGGCCTTCTCGGTCATGGCTCCGCGGGCCCGGCGATCGGCGCCAGCTCGTCGAGCCGCTCGAGCCGGTCGGCGGCTCGGGCCGCCCGCTCGGGCTCGGTCAGCTCCCACCACGCATCGCCGCGCTCGCCGAGGCCCTCCTTCGCGAGCTGCACGCGGTCGCGCGCCCGCTGCCTGTCGGCATCGCTCGGGGCGTTGCGCACGGCGGAGCGCGCGCGGCCGAGGTGCGAGCGCAGTCGGGCTGCCGCATCCGTCGGCAGCGATGGGTCCTCCGCCCGCCAGCGTCGACCGTCGACGACGATCCACCGGCCGTCGTCGGTGCGGGTGACCTCGCGCATCCGCCCTCAGCGCCGTTCGATCGCGATGCGCCGGGCCTTCGCTGGCACCGGGTCGAGCGCGACGCGCACCGTCAGCATGCCGTCCTGGTAGGTGGCCGTGACCTCGTCGTCCTTCGCGCCGATCGGCAGGCGGATGCTGCGTGCGAGGGCGCCGTAGCGGAACTCCGAGCGCTGCTTCTCGCGCGGGCCGGGGTGCCGCTCGGCGTGGATGGTCAGCACGCCGTGCTCCACCTGCACGTCGATGTCGCGCGTGGGGTCGAGGCCCGGCAGCTCGGCGTGCACGACGAACGCGTCGTCCTCGACGACCTCCTCGACGCGGATGCCCGGCAGCGGGCCCTTGCCGTCCCAGCCGCCCATGATCGCGAAGGCGTCGAACCACTCCGTGAACGGCGGGAAGACCGGATGCTTGCGTGCGGCGTCAGCGGTCATCTCGGGCTCCCTCCGTCGTACCTCATGTCTACTCCGCTTCCGGAGGGGACTCAATGGACGACGCGAGCGCGACGGTCGACCGATGACACGGCCAGCCGCGGATGCTTGGATGGCGCCATGAGCGATCCAGACGCCGTCCGCGTCGTGCAGGCGAGCCGCCACATCGCGGCTCCCGCCGACGTCATCTTCGAGCACATCGCCGACCCCGCGAAGCAGCCGGCGTGGGACGGCAACGACAACCTCGCCGAGGCGCCGGAGGGGCAGCGCGTCACGGGCACGGGCGAGGTGTTCTCGATGACGCTCACCGGCAATGGCGCGGTGCGGGAGAACCACGTCGTCGAGTTCGAGGAGGGCCGGCGCATCGCGTGGAAGCCCGCCGAGGAGGGCAAGCCGCCCATCGGCCACGTTTGGCGCTGGGAGCTGGAGCCCGAGTGCGAAGGGACCCGCGTCACGCACACGTACGACTGGACGGAGCTCCGCGACGATACCCGGCTCGAGCGCGCGCGGAGGACGCAGCCGGCGAACCTGCTGGCGTCGATCGATCGGCTCGCGGGGCTGCTCGAGGTCTGACGACGTCTCCCACGGGCGGCGGGTGCGACGAGCCCCGCCGCCGGTCCGCCGCGCCGCGGAATCGGCCGACGAGTCGAGTCGATCGCGGCCCGCGGCGGAGTGGTCGAGCGCATCCCCACCACGACCGGCTAGCATGGGGGCGACGTCAGCCCGCTGGTCACCGTCCGAGCCGCATCGCGGTTCGCCCGTGTACCGCAGTCGTCGTCACCGGCACGACGAGCCGCCGCACCGAGGTCCGGTGCCCGTCGCAGCCTGAACATCGGGGCCCGTACCCGTGGCCCCGCCTCGAATGGAGGACATGTGGCCGACGCCGCAACCATCGATGTGCCCCAGACGGAGACAGATCCGTCCGACGCATCCACCGAGACCGAAGCGTCTCCCGAAGCACCGGCGCGCGACCGCGACGCCCTCATCCCGCAGCTCGCCCGCGCCGTGCGCCAGGTCGAGGCGGGCGTCAAGCGCGGCAGCGCCTCGCGCTCGACGCGCGTGAAGCTGCAGGTCGTGGCGATGCTGGCGCGCGAGGAGCGCGCCCGCGTGCGCGCCGACAAGGCGCTCACCGACGCCGAGCGCGCCGAGGACCTGAAGCGGCTCGACGGCATCGCCGTCATCCTCGCCAAGGCCGCGAGCCGCGAGCCCACGCTGCTGCCGCTGCTCGGTGACGGCGCGCCCATCACCGATGCCGTGCGCGAGCGCAAGCGCGAGATGCTCGAGGCCGCCGGCATGGAGCCGGAGCCCGAGGTCTCATCGGCGCCCGCCCCCGAGAGCACGGAGCCCTCCGCGCCGCAGGTGGTGCCGCCGTCGGTGCACCGCGTCCAGCTCGCCAACCCGTTCCTCGAGCCCGACTTCAGCCACATCCGCCGCAAGCCCGAGCGCGACCGACTCGCCGGCTTCGACCTGCTGTCGCCGCTCTTCCTGTCGTTCGAGGTCGCCTCGGACGGCAGGCCCGCGTGCATGCCGCTGCCCGAGCCGAAGCAGCGCATCGCGCCCGGCGGCAAGGAGCTCATGCACCACCAGTCGCAGCTCGTGCAGGCCGCGCGCGACGGGCACCGCACGTTCCTGCTCGCCGACGAGCCGGGCCTCGGCAAGACCGCGCAGGCGCTCCTCGCCGCGCAGGCGGCGGATGCCTTCCCGCTGCTGGTCGTCGCACCGAGCGTCGTGAAGATCAACTGGGCGCGCGAGACCGAGCGCTGGACGCCCGGCCGCCGCGCCGCCGTGCTGCAGGGCGACGGCGACGAGCTCGACGCCTTCGCCGATGTCGTGATCGTCAACTTCGAGGTGCTCGATCGGCACATCGGCTGGCTCGAGCGCTTCAACTTCCGCGGCATGGTCGTCGACGAGGCGCACTTCATCAAGAACACCCGCTCGAAGCGGTCGCGCCACGTGCTGCAGATCGCCTCGGCGCTGCGCGAGCGTGTCGGCAACCCGCTGCTCATGGCGCTGACCGGTACGCCGCTCATCAACGACATCGAGGACTTCGCCGCGATCTGGCGCTTCCTGGGCTGGATCGACCAGAAGGAGCCCAACGCGCGCCTCACCGACGAGCTCGAGGAGATCGGCCTCACGCCGATGGACCGCGGTTTCTACCCGGCAGCGCGCAGTGCCGTGATCGACATGGGCATCGTCCGGCGCCGCAAGATCGACGTCGCCTCCGACATCCCTGCCCGCCGGATCGCCGACATCCCCGTCGAGCTCGACGAGGCATCCGTGCGATCGATCCGCACCGCCGAGCGCGTGCTGGTCGAGCGGATGGTGACCCGCTACGACGCCGCGATGTCGCAGCGCTCCGCCGATGCGCGCGACGACTCGCACGTCGACGACGAGCTCGTGCGGCGCATCGCCCGCAGCGAGGTCGAGACCCAGGAGGGCAGCACGGGCGAGAACGTCTTCGCGCTCGCTCGCCGCATCGGCCGCGCCAAGGCAGAGCTCGCCGCCGACTACGCCGGCCAGCTCGCGCACTCGGTCGGCAAGGTCGTGTTCTTCGCGAAGCACATCGACGTCCTCGACGCTGCCGAGCAGACGCTCGCGAAGGCGGGCATCAAGACGGTCTCGATCCGCGGCGACCAGACGCCGACGCAGCGCCAGAAGGCGATCGACGCGTTCACCGAGGACGACTCGGTGCAGGTCATCGTCTGCTCGCTCATGGCGGCCGGCGTCGGCGTCAACCTGCAGGCGGCCGCCGACATGGTGCTCGCCGAGCTGTCGTGGACCGACGCGGAGCAGACGCAGGCGATCGACCGCATCCACCGCATCGGGCAGTCCATGCCCGTCACGGTGTGGCGCATCCTCGCCGCGCAGACGATCGACACGCGCATCGCCGAGCTGCTCGACGCGAAGGCCGGCCTCGTCGGTCGCGCGATCGACGGCGCGGTGGGCGACGCGCCGACGAGCGGCGACCTGCGGCTCGAGGCGGTCTCGGGCATGCTCCACGACGCGATCGCGGCACGCATCCGGCAGGGCTGAGGCGCCCGTGCCCGACGCCGCGTTCGGCGTTCCGCGGCTCGCGGCGGTGTACGACGCGCTCGATCCCGATCGCTCCGATCTGGAGGTCTACGCGTCGCTCGTCGTCGACGAGCTCGGGGCGCGGACGGTGCTCGACATCGGCTGCGGCACCGGCACGTTCGCGCTCATGCTCGCCGCCCGCGGGCTGGACGTGACGGGCGTCGACCCGGCCGCCGCATCCGTCGACGTCGCGCGTGGCAAGCCGGGCGCGGATGCCGTGCGCTGGGTCGTCGGCGCGGCCGACGCCGCGGCGATAAATGCGCCGGGCGACGGCCGCTTCGACGTCGTCACCATGACGGCGAACGTCGCGCAGGTCTTCCTCGACGACCTCGACTGGCACACGGTGCTGGTCGCGGCGCACCGCGCGCTCCGCCCCGGCGGCACGCTGGTGTTCGAGTCGCGCCGCCTGGAGCGCCGCGCGTGGGAGGACTGGACCCGCGACGCGACCCGCCAGGTGGTGCAGGTGCCGCACGAGGGTGCGGTGGAGGAGTGGGTGGACGTCACGGACGTCGATGGGCAGTTCGTCACGTTCGAGTCGCCGACGATCTTCCACCGGGACGGCGTGCGCATCGACTCGACGTCGACGCTGCGGTTCCGCCCGCGGGAGGCGATCGAGCGATCGCTCGCCGCGACGGGCTTCGAGCTCGTCGACGTGCGCGACGCCCCGGACCGCCCCGGTCGCGAGTGGGTCTACCTGGCTCGCCGACCCACCTGACCCGTCGGTTGAGCCTTTGCGTCCGAGTTGAGGTCAACTGGGACGCAAACCCTCAACCGCCGGTCCGCCTGACACCGTCGGTTGAGCGTTTGCGTCCGAGTTGAGGGCAACTCGGACGCAAACCCTCAACTGGCGGTGGCGTCCTCGAGGCTCAGCTCGCGCGCTCGCTCGAGGGCCTGCGTGAACGTCGACGCGGGCTGCGCGCCCGAGAGGCCGAGCCGCATGTCGAAGACGAAGAACGGTACGCCGTTGACGCCGAGCTGCTGCGCCTGCTCGATGTCGGCGCGCACGGCCGGCACGTAGCGCTCGTCGGCGAGCGCATCCCGGATCTCCTGCGCGTCGAGCCCGACGGCGGTGCCGAGGGTCACGAGCGCCTCGACGTCGCCGATGTCGATGCCCTGCTCGAAGTGGCCCGCGAGCAGCGCCTCCTTCACCGCGTCGCCCTTGCCGTGCGCCTTCGCGAGGTGCAGCAGCTGGTGCGCGCGCAGGCTGTTGGCGACCACGAGCCGGTCGAAGTCGTAGCGCAGCCCCTCACCGGCGGCCTGCTCGGTGACGAGCGCGAACATCTGCCGCACCTGCTGCTCGGGCATGCCCTTGCGGCTCGCGAGGTACTCGACCTCGGTGCCGTCGTAGTGCTCGGGGAGCGTCGGGTCGAGCTGGAAGGAGTGCCAGGTCACCTCGACCTCGTCCCGGTGCTCCCAGGCGCCGAGCGCCGTCTCGAATCGGCGCTTGCCGATGAAGCACCACGGGCACGCCACGTCTGACCAGATGTCGATCTGCATGCTGTGGGCCAACGCGCGGCCCCGCTGTCTGATTCCCTGCGACGCGGCCCCGGATGCGTCGGCCGGGCTCAGCGGGGCAGCTCGTCGATGAGCGCGTCCGCCTCGGGGTCGTCCCAGTCGTCGAGCTCGACGTCGTCGGCGACCGCGACGGGCACGGCCACGACGTCGTCGTCGTCGGCCGTGTCGTCGCCCAGCCACGCATCCGCCGCCGTCTCCAGCTCGTCGTCCTCGTCGTCATCGAGGTCGTCGTCATCGCGCTCGTCGTCCTCGGCGAGCTCGTCGCGCAGCCACCGCGCGAGCTCGCCCTCGGCGTCGGCATCGACCATCGCCTCGACGCTCTCGTCGTCGAGCGGCAGGATCGCGGCGACCTTGTCGCCGTCGCGCGCGACGATCGTGTCCTCTTCGCCGTCCTCGCCCGGGACGCGCTCCACCGACTCGTGCCAGCTCGCGAGGATGTCCTCGACGAGCGCGGCCAGCCGCTCGCGCTCTTCCTGCCAGTCGCTCAACGCGCCTCCCCGGTCGTGGTCGGTGCGGCATCCGGTGCTCCATCGTCCGCTGCCGCGGTCGGTCCAGTCTGCACCAGCCGGAGGCGACGCGCCTTGAGCATGTAGTCGATCGCGGCGACGATGTGGAGGCCCGTCCCGAGCAGCATGAGCGTCACGCCGACGGGCATCGTCCACGGCAGGACCGTGTGGGCGAGGAGCAGCACCACGATGGCCACGAGCAGCAGGGCGGTGCGGATCTTGCCGAGCCAGGAGACGTGGATGCTGCCGTCGCGCGCCTCGCGCCCCGCGAAGACGACCGCGAGCACGTCCATGCCGAAGATGACGGCGAGGATCCACCAGTCGACGACCCCGGCGATCGCGAGCGAGAGCGTCACGCCGATGATGCCGATGCGGTCGGCGATGGGATCGAGCACCTCGCCGAGGCGCGACTCCTGGTGGAGCGCCCTCGCGAGGACGCCGTCGATCCAGTCGGTCGACGCCCAGACGGCGAGCAGGATGACGGGCACCCACGAGCCGTCGGCGCCCGTGATGACGAGCCAGCACACGGGCACGAGCAGCGCGAAGCGCGCGAGGGTGATCGCGTTCGCCACCGTGAAGACGCGCTGGAAGTAGGGATCGTTCGGATCGCGTTCGCGAGCCGGGGTGAGCGCCATGCCCCCTTGATAGCACAGCGCCTCAGCGGGGCGCGGCGCCCCATCGACGGGTGGCGAAGCCCACGGCGATGCCGATGAGCGCACCGATGATCGACTCGACGAGCCGGTCGACGAGCAGCTGCTCGACCGGGGTCGGCGTCGCGAGGTGCACGGCGAGGAGCGCGAGCGGCGTCACGAAGACCATGGCGATGCCGTAGTTGCGGCCGACGAGCATCTCGACGCCGAAGGTGCACAGCGCGACGAGCAGCACGATCACGAGGTCGGCGGGCCGCAGCAGCAGCGCGGCGGCGGCGAGCAGCACGCCGAGCGTCGTGCCCAGGATGCGGTGGGTGCCGCGCGCGAGGCCCGCGGCGAACGTGCCCGACGCGATGGGCACGACGGCCGAGACCATCGCCCAGTACGGGTGCCCGATGCCGAGCAGCGCCGCAACCGCGCCCGCGAGCAGCACGCTGATCGCGTAGCGCGCGACGCGGCGCAGCTGCACGCGACGGCCGGGGGAGAGGCGCCAGGCGCGCACCACCGGGTCGTGCGCGGGAGCGGGCAGTCGGCGCACGCGCCGCAGCGCCGCGCTCGTCGCTCCGACGAGCACCGAGAAGAGCGCGGATGCGGCGGCGACCGTCGTCGCGATGCCGACGTCCGAGAGCGACAGGTCCGGGATGGAGGCGGAGCCGCTGAAGGCGAAGAGCGCGAACAGCGGGCCGGGCGGGTGCCAGTCCTCCGCGTCCGAGACGATCGAGACGACGCCGGCGAAGGCGGCACCGCCGACGATCATCGGCCAGACGGGCGCCGGCAGCGTCGCCACGAGCGAGCCGAGGGCGACCGCGGCGACCATCACGCCGGCGGCCGTCGACTGCATGACGATGCGCGGCAGCTGCACGCGGTTGCGGCCGTAGAGCGCGGTGAACGCGCCGAACGCGGCCCAGGCGGACCACTCGCCGTGGCCGGCGAGCTGCAGCACGAGCAGCGGCACGAGCGTGCTGATCGTCGCGCGGATCGCGACCCGGTGCGCGCCGGCGTGCGGGCCGAAGGCGAGCAGCGCGTCGCGGTACTCGCCCAGGCTCATGGCGCGTCGTGCGCCGACAGCCCCAGCCGCACCATCTCGACGATCCTCGACGCGAGCTGCTCGCGCGAGCCGGCGTCCAGGGAGCGGAGCGGGCCGTCGACGGTGAGCATGGCGAAGCCGTGCACGGCCGACCACGCGAGCGCCTCCGCGCCCGGCCGATCCTCGGCGCGCAGCTCGCCGACCTCCTGCAGCGCATCGAGCGCGCGCTCGAGCTGCTCGTACGGCGTGCGGCCGGTCACGCCGCGCGCGTCGGGGTCGTGCGCGGAGTCGAGGTCGCGGTGCGCGCGGAACGCGAGCTGGAAGAGGCCGGGCTCGCGCCACGCGAACCGCAGGTACCCCACGCCCACCGCTGCGAGCACGCCGTCCGCCCAGGCCCTCCCGCCTGCCGCGGGGACGGCCGCGATCTCGGTCTCCATGGCATCCGCCACCATGCCGAGCGTGCGCAGCACGAGCGCCGAGAGGAGCTGCTCGCGGCTCTCGAAGTGCCGGTAGACCGCCGAGGGCGCCACCTCGACGACGCGCGCGAGCTCGCGCAGGCTGAGCGACTCCGGTCCGCCGGCGCGCGCCGCCTCGACGCCCGCGTCGATGAGCGCGCGGCGGAGGTCGCCGTGGAAGTAGCCGGATCGTGCCATCACCCTTGACGCTACAGGGGAGCCCGACTAATGTGAACGCCGTTCACACGGGTGTGAGGAGTGGTCATGGCAGTGCAGATGGTGTTCCCGAACCACGCGGTCGCCGACATCGCGCGGTCGACCGCCTTCTACGAGTCGCTCGGCTTCGAGAAGAACCCCGTCTTCAGCGATGAGACGACGAGCTGCATGGTCATCTCCGAGCAGGTCGCGATCATGCTGCTCGAGCACGCGAAGTTCGACGAGTTCCTCGTCGGCGACCAGCGCAGGGCACCAGAGGGCACGCTCGAGAACCTGCTCGCGCTGCTGCTCGGCAGTCGCTCGGAGGTCGACGCCTTCGCGGCGGCCGGCACCGGTGCAGGCGGTAGGCTCTCGAAGCCGGTCGAGGAGAACGAGTGGGGCATGTACGGCGGCCAGCTCACCGACCCGGACGGCCACATCATCGACTTCTTCCACATGGAGGCGCCGCAGGCCTGACCTGCCCCGCCTCCCACGCACCGACGCGCGGACCTCGCGGGAATGCGCGCGCCCGGTTCGCGTTGCCTTGACGCATCACTCGCGAGACGGAACCCATGCAGACACAGACCCAGCCCTCGCGCGCCGACGCGCGCCCCGCACCCGAGCGACTGCCAGCCGGCGGCGCCGTCATCATCGCCACCCTGCTGGTGTCGGCGTTCGTCGTCATCCTCAACGAGACGGCGATGAACGTCGCCATCTCGACGCTCGTCGCCGACCCCCTGCTCGCCATCGACGAGCGAGCCGCGCAGTGGCTCACGACCGCGTTCCTGCTGACGATGGCGATCGTCATCCCCATCACGGGCTGGCTCATGGCGCGCTTCTCGACGCGCACGCTCTTCATCGCCGCGATGACCGCCTTCGTCGCCGGCACCGTGCTCGCCGGCATCGCGCCGTCGTTCCCGCTGCTGCTGCTCGGCCGCGTCGTGCAGGCATCCGGCACCGCCGTCGTCTTCCCGCTGCTCATGACCACCGTCATGCAGCTCGTGCCGCCCGCGCGCCGGGGCGCCTTCATGGGCACGATCTCGCTCGTGATGTCGGTCGCCCCCGCGCTCGGCCCGACCGTCTCGGGAGCGATCCTGCAGTTCGCGTCGTGGCGCTGGATCTTCCTCGGCGTCGCGCCGCTCGCGCTCACCATGCTCATCATCGGCGCGCGGAGCCTCAAGCGCGGCGCGGCGAAGCAGCCCCCGCACCTCGACATCGTCTCGATCCCGCTCGCGGGCTTCGGCTTCGGCGGTCTCGTCTACGGCCTCTCGCTCATCGGTGCCGCGGATCTGCCCGCGTGGCAGCTGCCGACCGCCCTCGGCGTCGGCGTCGTGTCGCTCACGCTCTTCGTGCTGCGCCAGCGCCGGCTGCAGCGCAGCGACGACGCGCTGCTCGACCTGCGCACGTTCCGCCACCCGCTCTTCACCGCGGCGGTCGTGGTCATGGGGCTCGCGATGGCCGCGATGTTCGGCACGCTCATCATGCTCCCGCTCGTCCTGCAGGACTCGATGGGGCTCGAGCCGCTCCAGGTGGGGCTCATCACGCTCCCCGGCGCGCTGCTCACCGGCCTGCTCGGCCCGGTGGTGGGCAACCTCTACGACCGCTTCGGTCCGCGGCCGCTCGTCATCCCCGGCGCGCTCGTCATCCTCACCGCGCTCGTGCTCTACACGCAGCTCGACGTCTCCACGCCGTGGTACCTCGTGCTCGTGATGCAGATGACGCTGAGCCTCGGCTTCGCGTTCACGTTCCCGCCGCTGTTCACCGTCTCGCTCGGCGCGCTGCCGAAGCACCTCTACGGGCACGGCTCGGCCATCCTCAGCACCGTCCAGCAGGTCGCCGGCGCCGCCGGCACCGCTGCCTTCGTGACCATCATGGCGACCCGGCAGGCGCAGCTCGTGGCCGAGGGCGTCGCATCCGGTGACGCGCTGCTCGAGGGCGCCCGCATCGCGTTCATGGGCGCGGCGGCGCTCTGGACCGTCGGCGTCGTCGCGACCCTGTGGCTGCGCAAGCCCGCGGATGTCGTGCCCGACGAGCGCGAGCACGTCGAGCAGGTGGGTGCGGCGGCTTAGCGCGCCTGCCCCATGAGCCGCACGGCGTCTGCGGCGTGCGCGTCGGTGACCTGCACGCCGTAGCGGGCCGCCTGCAGCCCCTTCACGCTCGCGAAGTCGCGCTTGCCGCCGGTCATGGCGTGCTGCGCGACGCCCGCGATGATGCCGAACGCGGCACCCATCAGGACTGCCCAGAGCACCCAGCTCCACGAGTCGGCGATGATGAGCCCGAAGAGCAGCCCGATGAAGAGGCCGAACCACGCGCCTCCCAGCCCGCCCGAGAGCGCCGCGCGACCGTAGGTCATCCGCCCGAGCACCTGCTCGACGGTCGTGATGCCGGTGCCGACGATGCGCACGTGCTCGACGGCGAACCTCGCGTCGGCGAGCCGGTCGACGAGCGCCTGCGCCTCCTCGTAGGTGTCGAACTCCGCGATCGTGGTCGACGGCGGCGTCGGCTGCGAGCGCAGCGGATCGGTGCGGCCCTGCAGCGGCTGCATGTCGGTCATGGTGCCTCCTCCGGCCCGCGCGGGCCGTCGGCACCGATCCTGGCACCCGACCCCGGTACGGTGCCACCGTGGATGACATCCTGCAGTTCGCCGGCGACTACTGGTGGCTCGCCTTCATCGTCGGCCCGATCGTGGGCGGATGGTTCGGTGGCGTCGCCAAGTACAACGAGAAGCGCCGGCGCGACCGCATCGAGCTCGAACGCATCCGGCGCGCCCCCGTCCTGCCCGTCGCGCCGCCCGGGCCGACCCCCGCGGAGGTCGACCTCGCCGACCGCGACCGGCAGATCGAGCGCATCCTCGCCGACCACGACGACACCGACCGGCGCTGGCTCGACTTCGAGCTCGACGTGGCGAAGCTCATCGACTACCCGCTCGTCACCGACATGCGGGAACCGCTGACGCAGACCTTCCACCGCGCCAAGCGCGTCGCCGACGGCCTGCGCCCCGAGTCGCCGGATGCGCTGCGGCCCGCGGGCGCGCTCGAGCGGTACCGGGAGGCGGTGCGCGACTACGAGGTCGCCTTCGAGGCGGCCGTGCGCGAGGGGAAGCGGCGCGCGCAGTCGGGCTTCAGCGAGCCGGAGCGGCGGCGGCTGCAGTCGGCGCAGCGGCTCATGGCGCTCGCCGAGAGCGAGGCGTCGACGCCCGCCGAGCGGCAGAGCGCCTACAAGCAGGCGCGCCGCGAGCTCGACGGGCTCATCGCGCTGCCCGAGGCGACGACCGACGACCTCGAGCGGCGGATCGCGGGGGAGCTGGAGGCGTGAGGCGGGAGCGTCACGGGGTCCATGGCCTCACGCCCCGGTCGAGGCCACCTCGAAGGCGCTGATCCACGCCACCGCGTCGTCCGGGGTGTCGACGAGCGCGATGCCCGCGGCGCCCGGCCGGCCGCGCATGACGGCCTGCAGCAGCGGCCACGCCGGCATGGTCTCGGTCCAGTAGCGCTCGCCGAGCAGCACGAGCGGCGCCCACGCGCCCTCCTCCGCGTACGAGTTCTCGCACGCGTCCTGGAAGACCTCCTGCACCGTGCCGCCCGCGCCGGGCAGCACCACGATGCCCGCGTTCGCGACGCGCAGCAGGATGTCCTCGCGCACCGAGTTCTGGAAGTACTTCGCGATCGAGGTCGCGAACGAGTTGGGCGGCTCGTGCCCGTAGTGCCAGGTGGGGATGCCGAGGGAGACGCCGTCGCCCACCTTCGCCGCGACGCGCTGGGCGGATGCGATCCAGTCGGGGATGGCGCCCTGGAAGGAGGGCACCGCCGCGAGCTCGTCGATCGCGGCGTCGAGCTCTGCCGTCGAGACGCCGACCGCCCGGGCGCCGAGGTTCCCTGCCTCCATCGCGCCCGGGCCGCCGCCGGTCGCGACGACGCGGCCGGCGCGGGCGAGGCCGTGCGCGAGGTGCGCCGTCTGCCGGTACTCCGCAGAGTCGCGGCGGAGGGCGTGACCGCCCATGATGCCGACGATGGCCTTCCCCCGCACCCAGTCGGCGAGCGCCTCGTCGATCGAGTGGTCGTGGAGCGCGGCGGCGAGCGTGTGGGCCGTGTCGTGGTGCCGCGTGCGCGACCACGCGTAGACGCGCGCGTCGAAGCTCGCGGGATAGCCGTCGTCGAGGCCGTCGACGAGGTCGTCGGGGGAGTAGAGGGTGGGGCGGTAGGCGTTGAACGGCACCTCCGGCACGTCGGCGAAGACGAGCGCGCCCTCGTCGACGAGCCGCTCGCGAGCGCCCGCCGGGAGGTCGGCGCCGAGCAGCAGCGCACCCTCGCCGTGGAGCCGCTCGAGCTCGGCGCCCCGCTCGCGCAGGTCGACGTCCTGGATGCGCCAGCCGCGCATGCTGTGCGCACGCGCCGCGAAGCGGTCGAAGGCGTCGAGGGAGCCGATGTCGATGCGGCGGCCGTGCTGGGGGCGCTCGTCGAAGTCATGCATGCGACCGGAGCCTACCCAGCCATCGGCGATGCCCCCTGGGCGACCTCGATCCGGCTGCCGCCGCCCGGCACGGGCACGACGCGGATGCGCGCGGGGATGCGCTCCTGCATCTGCTGCACGTGACTGATGACGCCGACGCTGCGCCCGCCGGCGCGCAGGTCGTCGAGCACGGCCATGGCGTGCTCGAGCGTGTCGGCGTCGAGCGAGCCGAAGCCCTCGTCGACGAAGAGCGTCTCGAGCGAGACCCCGCCCGACTCCGCCTGCACGACGTCGGCGAGCCCGAGCGCGAGCGCGAGGGAGGCGAGGAACGTCTCGCCGCCCGAGAGCGACTCCGTCGTGCGCGCCTTGCCGGTGTGCGCGTCGAGCGTGAGCAGGCCGAGGCCGCTCGCCCGTCCGCGGTACGCGGTCGACTCGTCGTGCAGCAGCGAGAACCGCCCGCCCGTCATGCCGGCGAGGCGCAGGTTGGCGGCGTCGACGATCGCGGCGAGGCGGGTCGCGAGCACGTACGTCTCGATGTCCTGCCGACGCGGGTTCTCGCCGCGCAGCGCGCCCGCGAGCCCGCGGAGCGCGAGCGCGTGCGCGGCCCCCTCCGCGAGCGCCGCGAGCGCCGAGCGCGCGGCGCCGGCGTCGGCGAGGGCGAGCCTGCGGCGCTGATCGGCCTCGGCGTCCGCTCGCGCGGCCGTGCGATGCGCGGCCGACGCGGCCGCCAGCGCAGCCTCGAGCGGCTCGAGGTCGGGTGCCGCTCCGTCGAGGTCGGCGAGCTCCGGCTGCGCGAGCACGCCGCGCGCGCTCGCCTCCTGCGCGTCGTGGTCGCGGATGCGCGTGCGCAGCCCGGTGCGCTCGGCCGCGGGGAGCCGAGCCGCGAGGGCAGCCTCGCGCGTCGGGAAGCCGTGCGCCTCGAGGGCCTCCGCGCCAGCCACGGCCGCCTCGGCGCGCTCGGCGACCGCCGCGCTGCGCGAGGCGTCGGCGTCGAGCCACCGCTGCAGCGCGTCGCGGCGCGCGGTCGAGCGGGCGACGAGCGTCGCCGCATCCTCGCCCTCCAGCGCCTCGTCGAGCCGCTCGCGCGCCTCCTCCTCGCGCGCGGCGACGGCCGCAGCCCGCTCGCCGCGCTCCGCCGCCTCGGCCTCGAGCACGACGATGCGCTCCTCGAGCGCGGCAGCGGCCGCGTCGTGCGCGGCGAGCTCGCCCTGGAGCCGCTCCCGCTCCGCCGCGGCGCTGCGGCAGCGCTCGAGCTCTGCCTTCGCGGCCTCGAGCGCCGCGCCGAGCGCCGCCTCGTCGTCGCCCGCGACGGCGGCGCGGGCGGCGCGGCGCGCATCGACCTCCGAGAGCTCGGCGTCGGCTTCGCGCGCGGCCGCGGCCGCGGCCTCTGCGCGCTCCCACGCGGCGGCGACCGTCTCGGGCGTGGCCGCGTCGGGGGAGGGTGCGGCCGGCGACGGATGCGTCGTCGAGCCGCACACGGGGCACGGCTCGTCATCGCTGAGCGCCGCGGCGAGCTCGCCGGCGATGCCCGCGAGGCGCGCCTCCTGCAGCGCCGCGGCGCGGGAGGACTCGGCGCGACTCCGCGCGAGCGCATCGACCGCCCCCGCCCGGGCGGCGGCGACCGAGAGGTCGAGCGATGCGACGTCGCGCGCGGCGGCGAGCCGAGCCTCGACCGCCGTCAGCGCGGCTGCCGCGGCCTCGGCCCCGGCTGCGGCGGTCGTCGCCGTCTCGCGGGCGCCGACGAGCAGCTCGCGCTCGGCGGGTCGGCGCTCGCGCTCGGCGCGCGCGGCGGTGAGCGCCTCGCGCGCGGCCTCGGCATCCTTCGCTGCGCGCGCTGTCGCGGCGGCGAGCCGGGGCAGCGCCCGCTCGAGCTCTGCCGCGGCCTGCGCGACCGCCGCGTCGTCGCCGGCGCGGGCATGGGCAGCAGCGACGGCATCCCGGGTCGCCGCGACGTCGTCGGGCAGCTCCGCGGCGGCGAGCTCGATCCCGGCGTCCGCGCTGCCGACCGCGGCGTCGGCTCGAGCCCAGCGGTCGAGCGCGCCGCCGGCCTCGGCCGCGCGCTCCGCCTCGTCGAGGCGCGCCCTCGCGGCGTCGATCTCGTCGGCGACGAGCAGCAGCGCGGCGAGCGCGTCGCGCGCCGCGTCGCGGCGGCGCAGCAGCGCGAGCCGCTCGCGCGCCGCGTCGCGGTCGAGGCGCGCGCGCCGCTCCGCCTCGGCGGCCTCCGCCGCCACCGCCGCGGCTCGGACGCTCGCCGCCTCGAGCGCCGCCTCGAGCGCGTCGAGCTCGTCGGGCGTGATCGCGGTGGCGTCCGCACCCTCGTCGAGCGAGGCGACCCGCGGGCCGTCGTCGTCGCTCGCCGCGTCGAGCTCCGCGACCGCCTCGCGCACCCGACGGGCGCGCTCCGCGAGCTGCGCCTCGAGCGCCTCACGGTCGGCGGCGAGCGCCTTCCGGTCGGCGTCGAGCAGGTCGCGCAGGCCGCCGAGGTCGCCCGTGCCGAACAGCCGCAGCAGCAGCGCCTTCCGCTCGTCGCTCGTGGCGCGCAGGAACTCCGCGAAGCCGCCCTGGGCGAGGAGGATCACCTGCAGGAACTCCTGCTTCGTGAGCCCCACGAGGCGGCCCACCTCGTGGCCGACCTCCTTCGTGGTCGTCGCGATCGGCGCCCAGCCGTCGTCGGTGCGCTCGAGCAGGCTCGCGCGCGCCGGCTCGCGCGTCGTGCCCGTGCCGCGCGCCTTCGGCCGCTCGTACTCGGGCGAGCGCTCCACGCGCAGCACGCGATCGCCGAGCTGCACGTCGAGCTCGACGAGCGTCGGCGTGGTGGGGCCGGCGAGGTCGCTGCGCAGGTGCGCGCGCTCGCCGTAGCGGGGTGCGGAGCCGTAGAGCGCGAACGTGATCGCGTCGAGCACGGTCGACTTGCCGGCGCCCGTCGGGCCCGCGATGAGGTAGACGCCGTCGCCCTCGAACGCCGCGAAGTCGACCTCGAAGCGATCGCGGAACGGGCCGAACGCCTGCAGCGCGAGCCGCAGGATCCTCATCGGGCCGCCCCTTCGGCCGCGACGCGCGCGAGGCCCTCCGCGACGAGCGCGCGCTCGGCATCGCTCGGTCCCTCGCCGCGCACGTGCGCGAGGAAGTCGTCGACGACCTCGGCGTCGCTGCGTCGGTGGAGTCGCTCCCGCACCTCCGCGCCGTCCCGTCCCGCGGATCCGGCCCACTCCACCTGGGCGCAGTGCGGCCAGCGCTGCTGCAGGCGACGCATCGCATCGAGCGGCATCGCCGCATCGGTGAGCACGGCTCGCACCCAGTGGTCCTCGGTGCCGTCGAGCACGGGGTCGGCGAGCAGCGCCTCGAGCTCGCCCCGCACCTGCGTGAGCGCGCGCGGCACGCTGAGTCCGAGCCATTCGACGGCCGCGAGCCCCTCGGCGCCCAGCTCGACGAGCCAGCCGCCCCGCTCGGGCGAGCGCTCGCGGAACGAGTAGTGGAGCGGAGCGCCCGAGTAGCGCACGGCGGTCGAGAGCTGCTGCCGCGAGTGGATGTGGCCGAGCGCGGCGTAGTCGACGCCGTCGAACGCCGCGAGCGGCACGACGTCGAGTCCACCGGCCCGGATCTCGCGCGGCGCGTCGTCGTCGTCGGCGGCGACCCCGGCCGCGAAGCAGTGCGCGAGCACGACCGAGCGCGCGGGCCGCTCGGCGAGGTCGGCGCGCACGGCATCCATGGCCCACCGCATCGCGTCGGCCTGCGTGCCGATCCCGGCCTCCGGCAGCACCGCCCGCAGCACGACGGGCTCGAGGTAGGGGATCGCGAAGACGGCGACCGGCCCGTGCTCGTCCTCGAGGTCGATGCGCCACGATCCCGGCTCGGTCGCCGCGGTGCTCAGGTGCAGGCCGCCGGCGCGGGCGAATCCCGCGTTCGCGCCCAGCCGGGCGGGGGAGTCGTGGTTGCCGCTCGAGAGGATCACCTGCGCGCCGGCATCGCTGATCGCCTGCAGCGCGCGCGTCAGCGCCTCGACGTGCCGACCGGCGGGCATCGCCGAGTCGAAGACGTCGCCCGCGACGAGCACGGCGTCGATGCGCTCTCGGCGAACGATGCCGGGGATCTCGCCGAGCACGGTCGACAGCGCATCGACGGTGTCTGCACCGTGGAACGTGCGCCCGACGTGCCAGTCGGAGGTGTGCAGGAGCCGCATGCCACCACGGTAGGGCCGCCCGCCGACGTCATCCCCGCGCCTCGCGCGCCGATAGGCTGGAGACAGCCCCTGCCCGCGCTCGAGAGGGACTGCACCACGTGCTGCTCACTGTGACGATCCTCGCCGTCCTCGGCGTCGTCGCCAGCGCGCTCAGCAGCCGGATGGGGCGGTTCGTCTTCCTGCTGCCGGCCGCCGTGAGCCTCGTCGCGGCCGCGTGGTTCGGCGTGCAGGGACCCGCCGTCGCGGCCGGCGCCGTGCTGCAGGAGCGCGTCGAGTGGATGCCGGCCCTCGGCATCGCCATCGACCTGCGGCTCGGTGCGCTCCAGTGGCTGCTCGCCATGGTCGTGCTCGGCGTCGGCGGTCTCATCTTCGTCTACTGCGCGTGGTACTTCGACTCCCACTCGCTCGCGCCCCGCACCGTCGGACTCCTCACCGGCTTCGCCGCCTCGATGCTGCTGCTCGTGCTCTCCGACGACCTCATCGTCCTGACGGTCGGGTGGGAGCTGACGACGGTCTTCTCGTACCTGCTCGTCGGCCTGAACCACCGCTCGGCGAGCAACCGCCGGGCGGCGCAGACGGCGCTCATCGTGACGACCGTCGGCGGCCTGACGATGCTCGTCGGCATCATGCTGCTGAAGGCCGAGACGGGCACCTTCTCGCTCTCCGCGACGCTCGCCGACCCGCCGCAGTCGACGGCCGCGGCGTGGGCGGCCGCCCTCATGGTCGTCGGCGCGCTGTCCAAGTCGGCGATCGTGCCGTTCCAGTACTGGCTGCCGGGCGCTATGGCCGCGCCGACGCCCGTCTCGGCGTTCCTCCACGCCGCCGCGATGGTCAAGGCCGGCATCTTCCTCATCGCCGCGCTCACCCCGGCGTTCGTCGAGCTGCCGTGGTGGCGCTGGGGGCTCGTGAGCCTCGGCATCATCACGATGCTCGTGGGCGCCCTGCGGGCCATGCGCCAGCTCGACATCAAGGTGCTCCTCGCGCACGGCACCGTGAGCCAGCTCGGGCTGCTCGTCACCGTGCTGGGCGTCGGCACGCAGGCCTCGATGCAGGCGGGGCTCGCGCTGCTCGCCGCGCACGCCGTGTTCAAGGCTGCGCTGTTCATGGTCGTCGGCGCGGTCGACCGCTCGACGGGCACCCGCGACCTGCGCGAGCTCGGCGGGCTCGGACGCCGGATGCCCCTCATCGCGGGCGCCGCCATCCTCTCGAGCGCGTCGATGGCGGGCATCCCGCCGGCGCTCGGCTTCCTCGGCAAGGAGGCCGCGCTCGACGCTGTGCTCAACAACGCCGACGGGGAGCTGACGGCGATCGGCGTGGTCGCGTTCGTCGGCATCGCGGTCGGCGCCGCGCTCACGGTCGCCTACTCCCTGCGCCTCGTCGTCGGCACCTTCTTCGGGTCCGGCACCGCCGAGTTCGGGCGGCGCTCGCCGGTGCTCGTCGTCGCGCCGGTGCTGCTCGCGATCGTCGGGCTCGTGACCGGGTTCGGCGGCGAGGTCATCTCCGCCCTGCTCGCGCCGCACGTCACGATGGTGCCCGCGGGTGCGGAGGCGCCGCACCTCGCGCTGTGGCACGGCATCACCCCGGCGCTCATCGCCTCCGCCCTGGCATGGCTCCTCGGCATCGGGCTGCACATGCGGTTCGGCAGCCGCCGGCGCCAGCCGCACGGGACCGACCCGCTCGAGCGCGTCTACCACGCGAGCATGCGCGGCCTCGACCGTCTCGCCGTCGAGGTGACCGGCCGCATCCAGACGGGTTCGCTGCCGCTGCACCTGACGACGATCCTGGTCGTCGTCATCGCCCTCCCCGGCGGGGTGCTGCTCCTCACCGGCCTCGTCACCACCGACCTGCGGCTCTACGACTCGATCGGGCAGATCGCGGTCGCGGTCGTCATCAGCATTGCCGCGATCTTCGCCACCACCACGCGCGGCCGGCTGAAGGCGTTCATGCTGCTCGGGGTCGTCGGCTACGGCGTCGCGCTGCTGTTCCTGCTGCACGGCGCACCCGACCTGGCGCTCACGCAGGTGCTCACGGAGACGGTGTTCCTCGTCGTGCTCGTGCTCGTGCTCCGCCGGCTGCCGAAGTACTTCACGAACCGGCCGCTGCGGGCGGCGCGCTACCTGCGGGCCCTGCTCGGGATCGCGGTCGGCATCTTCTCCGCGCTCGCCGCGCTCGCCGCGCTGCAGGCGCGCACCGCCGTGCCCATCTCCGAGGGCTTCTACCGCTGGGCCTACGAGTTCGGGAACGGCGAGAACATCGTCAACGTGACGCTCGTCGACATCCGCGCCTGGGACACGCTCGGCGAGGTCGCGGTCGTGCTGGCCGCCGCCACCGGCGTCGCGAGCCTCATCTTCGTGCGCAGGCCCGTGGCCGGCACGGGCGTCCTGCGCCCGACCGACTCGGGCAACGGCCGCCGCTCGTGGCTGCGCGGCTCCTTCGCCGACGACCAGATGGCGTCGCCGGTGCTCGAGATCGTGACGCGGCTGCTCTTCCCGATCATGATGCTCGTATCGATCTACCTGCTCGTCGTGGGCCACAACGAACCGGGCGGCGGCTTCGCGGGCGGGCTCGTCGCGGGCGTCGCCCTTGCGGTGCGCTACCTCGCGGGCGGCCGGGACGAGCTCATCGAGGCGGTGCCGTTCGACGCCGGCAAGCTGCTCGGCGGCGGCATGGCGGTCGTCGTCGCGAGCGTCGTCTGGCCCGTGTTCTTCGGCGGCCGGATCGGGGAGTCCTACGCGGTCGAGGCGGTGCTGCCGCTGCTCGGCGAGCAGAAGCTCGTGACGACGCTCTTCTTCGACATCGGCGTCTGGCTCATCATCATCGGCGCGATGCTCGACTTCGTCCGCTCGCTCGGCGCCGGCATCGACCTGCACGGCGAGCAGAACCTCGCGCCGCGACCCGAGTGGCGCTCCGACCGCTCCCTGCCCGGCGAGGGGATGCGCGCATGACTCCCACCCTCATCCTCGCCATCGCCGGCGGCGTGCTCATCGCCGCGGGTGTCTACCTGCTCCTCGAGCGCAGCCTCATGCGCATCCTCGCCGGCGTCATGCTCGCGGGCAACGGCGTGAACCTGCTCTTCCTCGTCTCCGCCGGGCCGGCGGGGCTCGCGCCGATCGTCGGCGAGCCCGAGGGCGAGATCGCCGATCCGCTGCCGCAGGCGATGGTGCTCACCGCGATCGTCATCGCGCTCGCCACGAGCGCGTTCCTCCTCGCGATGTCGTACCGCTCGTTCCAGCTCGAGGGCCACGACGAGGTCGCGGACGACGTCGAGGATGCGATCGTGCGCCGCCGCGCGCAGGCGGACCTCTCGAGCGAGGCGTACAGCGAGCCGACCGCCGAGGCGCAGCCCGACACCGAGTCGGGCGGCCGCTCCGGCCCGTCGCGGGGCCCGACCCGGGACGGGAGACCGCGCTGATGGACCTCGCGAACCTCGTCCCCGTGCCCGTGCTGCTGCCGCTCCTCGCGGCCGGCATCACGCTCATCCTCGCGCGCCACCCCGCGTGGCAGCGCGTCGTCTCCGGCACCACGCTCGCGGTCGTCGCCGTGCTCGCGCTCATCCTCTGCATCGGCGCGGATGCGCAGGGGCCGATCGTGCTGTGGGTGGGCGCATGGCCCGACGGGCTCGGCATCGTGCTGGTCGCCGACCGCCTCTCGTCGCTCATGGTGCTCGTCTCGGCCATCGTCACCGCGATCGTCGTGATCTTCCCCTCGCGGCGCGACATCGCCGACGGCGCCGACGGCGCACCGGTGTCGGTGTTCCACCCGACCTTCCTGGTGCTGACGGCCGGCGTGGCGAACGCCTTCCTCGCCGGCGACCTGTTCAACCTCTTCGTCGGCTTCGAGATGCTGCTGTTCTCGTCGTACGTCCTCATCATGCTCGGCGCCACGCGAGAGCGCGTGCGGGCGGGCTCCACCTACGTCGTCGTGAGCGTCGTCTCGTCGACGCTCTTCCTGCTCGCGATCGCGATCGTCTACGGGGCGACCGGCACGGTGAGCTTCGCCCAGCTGCCGGAGCGGCTCGCCGCGCTCGACCCCGACCTGCAGCTGCTCATCCAGCTGCTGCTGCTCGTCGTGTTCGGCATCAAGGCCGCGGTGTTCCCGCTCCAGGCGTGGCTGCCCGACTCCTACCCGACGGCCCCCGCGAGCGTCACGGCGGTGTTCGCGGGACTCCTCACGAAGGTGGGCGTCTTCGCCATCATCCGGGTGCAGACCCTGCTGTTCCCGCACAGTCCGCTCACCGAGCTGCTGCTCGTGGTCGCCATCCTCACGATGGTGCTCGGCATCCTCGGGGCCCTCGCGCAGGGCGAGATCAAGCGACTGCTCTCGTTCACGCTCGTGAGCCACATCGGCTACATGCTCATGGGGGTCGCGCTCGGCACGCAGGCGGGGCTCGCGGGCTCGATCTTCTACATCGTCCACCACATCCTCGTGCAGACGACGCTGTTCATCGTCGTCGGGCTCATCGAGCGGGTGGGCGGATCCACGAGCCTCTCGCGGCTCGGCGGTCTCGCGTCCATCCCGCTGCTCGCGGTGCTCTACCTCCTCCCGGCCCTCAACCTCGGCGGCATCCCACCCTTCTCCGGGTTCCTCGGCAAGGTGGCGCTCATCGACGCCGCGCTCCAGATGCCGACCCCGCTCGCCCTCGCGGCCGTCGTCGCCGGCGTGCTCACGAGCGTGCTGACGCTCATCGCCGTGATCCGCGTGTGGCAGCGGGCGTTCTGGCAGGACCGGGGCGAGGACGACGACCGCGTGCACTCGCTGCGCGTGCTGCCGCGCATCTGGGTGGTCGCCGCATCCGCGCTCGTCGGCATCACGGTCGCGCTCACCGCGATCGCGGGTCCGCTCACGTCCTACGCCGAGCGCGCCGCCATCGACATCCAGCGCGGCGCGTACCAGGTCGCGGTCGAGGAGGCCATGCCGTGAACCGCCCCGGACTCCGCTACCGCGTGTCGCTCTTCGCCACCATCGGCCTCACCATCATCTGGATGATGCTGTGGGGCGAGCTGTCGCTCGGCGCGGTCGTCTGGGGGCTCGCGATCGCGCTCTTCGTCCAGGTGATCTTCCCGCTCCCCGACGTCCCCGAGCTCGACTCCTTCCGACCGCTCGGGTTCGTGCGGCTCGTGCTCGTCACGCTCGGCGGACTCGCCATCTCGAGCCTCCAGGTCGCGGCGAAGGTGCTCGCCTTCTGGCGACCGACCCGCAACGCGATCATCCGGGTGCCGCTGCGCAGCGACTCCGAGTTCATCACCGCCATCACCGCCGAGCTCGTCACCCTCGTCCCCGGCTCGGTGGCGATCGACGCCGGCGAGGGCTGGCTGCTCGTGCACGTCTTCGACGCCTCGAGCGAGGCCGGCATCGACCACGCCCGACGGCGCGTGCTCACGACCGAGGCGACCGTGCTGCGCGCCTTCGGCACGCCCGCCGACCGCGCACTGCTGAGGAGGCGCTGATGGAGATCCTGCTGATGATCGCCGGGGTCATGCTCGCCGTCGCCGCCGCGCTCACGCTCATCCGCATCGTGCGCGGCCCCGGACCCGCCGACCGGGTCGTGGCGACCGACGTGCTCATCGCGACGGTCGCCGGGGTGCTCGTGGTGGAGGCAGCCATCAACCACCACGGCAACACGATCCCCGTCGTCCTGGTGCTGTCGCTGCTCGCCTTCGCGGGGACGGTCGCGATCGCCCGCTTCGTGGCCGCGCGCGAGGGCGTGGTCGGCTCCGGGCCCGACGACGTCGACGGGCTCGAGGGCGACGCGCCGAGCCAGGGCGGCGCCGGCCCCGACCGCCCGGAGGGCGAGCTCACCGCGGACGAGCCCGCGCCCGACGAGGCCGCGACCGACCAGCCCGCATCCGACGACAGGGACCGCTCATGAGCCTCGAAGGCGTGCTCGACGTCGTGGGCGCGGTGCTCATCCTGCTCGGCGCGTTCCTCGCGCTCACGGCCGCGATCGGGCTCGTGCGGCTGCCGGATGTGCTCAACCGGATGCACGCCGCATCCAAGCCGCAGACGCTCGGCTTCCTCGCGCTCTGCATCGGGCTGTCGATCGTGCTCCGCGACGGCAGCGCCACCACGATGCTCGCGCTCGCGGCCGGCCTCCAGCTCGTGACGGCGCCCGTCGCGACGCAGATGATGGCGAAGGCGGCGTACCGCACCGGCCAGTACCGGCCCGATCTCGTCGTCGACGACGGCGACCGCGAGCGACCCGACGACCAGGACGCGCAGAACCGATAGGATCGGCGCACACGCACAGCCGGCCGCTGCACGCCCGCGCGGGAGAGCCCCTCAGGGGGCACCGAAGGAGCAAGCCTCCCCGCCAAACTCTCAGGTCCTCGAACCGCGCGGGAAGGCCACACTGGAGCGGACCATCGTTCGGTCCGCGACAGTGGGGGAGTCCAGATCACAGGAGGACTCATGACGGCACCGGAAGCACCCGCGATGCGCACGCCGCTGCTCGCGATCCACGAGGCTGCCGGGGCGCAGCTCATCGACTTCGCGGGCTGGCAGATGCCCGTCCGCTACGGCTCCGACCTCGCCGAGCACGTCGCCGTGCGCGAGCGCGCCGGGCTGTTCGACCTCAGCCACATGGCCGAGCTGCGCGTGCGCGGCCCCCAGGCCGCGGCGTTCCTCGACCACGCGCTCGCCGGCCGGCTCTCGGCGATCGAGCTCTGGCAGGCGAAGTACTCGCTGCTGCTCGCCGAGCAGGGCGGCATCATCGACGACGTCATCGTGTACCGCACGGCCGGGTCCGGCGCTGACGACGCGGAGTTCCTCGTCGTCGCCAACGCATCCAACCGCCGTGCTGCGCTCGACGCGCTCGAGGCGCGCATCGCCGGCTTCGACGCGACGATCGTCGACGAGACCGAGGACACCGCGCTCGTCGCCGTCCAGGGGCCGGCCGCCGCCGCGATCGTCGGCGCGATCGGGCTCGAGTCGGAGCCGCTCGAGGGCCTGCGGTACTACCGCAGCCTGCCCGCGATCTTCGAGGGCGAGGACGTGCTCGTCGCGCGCACCGGCTACACCGGCGAGGACGGCTTCGAGCTGTACATCGCCGCGCACGCGGTGGAGGACCTGTGGCGTGCGCTCGTGCTCGCCGGCGACGCGCACGGCCTGGCCCTGTGCGGGCTCGCGGCGCGCGACACGCTCCGGCTCGAGGCCGGCATGCCGCTCTACGGCAACGAGCTCTCCGTCGACACGCTGCCCGTCCAGGTCGGCCTCGGCCGCGTCGTCGCGCTCAGGACGAAGGGCGACTTCGTCGGTCGCGCCGCCGTCGAGGCGGGACCCGCGACCGACGCGCCGGTGCTCGTCGGCCTCGCGGCAGACGGCCGCCGCGCACCGCGGGCCGGCTATCCCGTGCTCGACGGCGATCGCGTCGTCGGTGCCGTCACGAGCGGCGCCCTGTCGCCCACCCTCGGCCATCCGATCGCGATGGCCCTCGTCGAGCCCGGCTCGACGACCTCCGACGCCCTGTCCGTCGACGTGCGCGGCACGAGGCTGCCCACGCGCGTCACCGAGCTGCCGTTCTACACCCGAGAGGCCCGAGCATGAGCGAGACGAAGTACACCGCAGACCACGAGTGGATCCGCACCGACGGCGACGTCGCGACGATCGGCATCACCGACTTCGCGCAGGCCGCGCTCGGCGACGTCGTGTTCGTCGACCTGCCCGGCGTCGGTCGCAGCTTCGCGAGCGGCGAGGCGATCGGCGAGATCGAGTCGACGAAGTCGGTCGGCGAGCTCATCGCGCCGGCCGCCGGCGAGGTCGTCGAGGTCAACGACGAGGTCGCGGGCGACCCGACGCTCGTGAACTCGGGCGCCGAGGGCGACGGCTGGCTCGTGAAGGTGCGCTTCAGCGAGGAGCCCGAGCTCCTCGACGAGGCGGCGTACCGAGAGCTCACCGCCTGATGCGCCCGTTCGTCGACCGCCACATCGGCACCGACGCGGCCGCGCAGGAGCGCATGCTCGAGGCCGTCGGCTTCGACTCGCTCGCCGCGCTCATGGACGCCGCGGTGCCCGCGGGCATCCGCTCCGCAGGCACGGGCATCGGCGACGCCGCGTCCGAGACGGCGGCGCTCGCCGAGCTGCGCACCATCGCGGGCCGCAACCGCGTGCGGCGCAGTGCGATCGGGCTCGGCTACCACGGCACCGTCACGCCGCCGCCGATCAAGCGCCTCATCCTCGAGAACCCCTCGTGGTACACCGCCTACACGCCCTACCAGCCCGAGATCAGCCAGGGCCGGCTCGAGGCGCTCATCAACTTCCAGACGATGGTCGCCGACCTCGCGGGCCTCGACATCGCGAACGCGTCGATGCTCGACGAGGGCACGGCCGTCGTCGAGGCGATGCTGCTCGCCCGCCGCGCGTCCAAGTCCTCGTCGTCGACGCTCGTCATCGACACCGACCTGCTGCCGCAGTCGAAGGCGCTGCTGCGCCACCGCGCGCACGCGACCGGCATCGAGCTCGTCGAGCTGCCGCTCGTCGAGACCGCCCCTGCCGACCTGCCCGACTCGTTCGGCGTCATCGCCCAGCTGCCGGGCGCATCCGGCCGCGTCTGGGACGCGAGCGGCATCTTCGCCGCCTCGACCCAGATGGGCGGCGTGCCCGTCGCGGCAGCCGACCTGCTCTCGCTCGCGCTCATCGACGCGCCGGGGCACCAGGGCGCCCGCATCGCGGTCGGCTCCTCGCAGCGCTTCGGCGTGCCGATGGGCTTCGGCGGGCCGCACGCCGGCTTCATGGCCGTCGCCGACTCGCTCACCCGCCAGCTGCCCGGCCGCCTCGTCGGCGTCTCGGTCGACGCGAACGGCTACCCCGCGTACCGGCTCACGCTGCAGACGCGCGAGCAGCACATCCGACGCGAGAAGGCCACGAGCAACATCTGCACCGCGCAGGTGCTGCTCGCGGTCATGGCCTCGATGTACGGGGTCTACCACGGCGCCGAGGGCATCACCGCGATCGCCGAGGGCGTGCACCGCGTCGCGACGCGCTTCGCCGCTGCGGCGCGCGAGGCGGGCGTCGAGGTCGTGCACGACGCGTTCTTCGACACGGTGCGCCTCCGCGTGCCCGGGCGTGCCGCGCAGCTGCAGACCACCGCGGGCGACGCGGGCGTGCTCGTGCACCGCATCGGCGACGACGTCCTCCACGTGAGCTTCGACGAGACGTGGATCGACGACCTCGACGCCTTCCGGCTGCTGACCGAGGCGCTCGAGATCTCGGAGGCGCCCGGCACCGACGTCGCAGGCGCGCCGCGCGCCATCCCCTCGTCGCTCGTGCGCCGCACCGCGTTCATGCAGCACGAGGTGTTCCGCACCCATCGCTCCGAGACGCAGCTCATGCGCTACGCGAAGCTGCTCTCCGACCGCGACTACGCGCTCGACCGCGGCATGATCCCGCTCGGCTCGTGCACGATGAAGCTCAACGCGGCGGCCGAGATGGAGGCCATCACGTGGCCCGAGTTCTCGCAGCTGCACCCGTACGGGCCGATCGAGGATGCCGAGGGCACGCTCGCGCTCGTCGACGAGCTGAGCGACTGGCTCGCCCGCATCACCGGCTACGACACCGTCTCGCTGCAGCCGAACGCGGGCGCGCAGGGCGAGCTCGCGGGCCTCATGGCGATCCGGGGCTACCACCGCTCGCGCGGCGAGGAGCACCGCGACGTCGTGCTCATCCCGGCGTCGGCGCACGGCACGAACGCGGCCTCCGCGGTGCTCGCCGGCTGCCGCGTCGTGGTGGTCGCGACGGGCGAGACGGGGGACGTCGACATCGCCGACCTCGAGGCGAAGATCGGCACCCACGCGGGCGACCTCGCGGCGCTCATGATCACCTACCCGTCCACGCACGGCGTGTACGAGTCGGGCATCCGTCGCATCACCGATCTCGTGCACGCCGCCGGCGGCCAGGTCTACATCGACGGCGCGAACCTCAACGCCCTGCTCGGCCACGCGACCTTCGGCGACATGGGCGGCGACGTCTCGCACCTCAACCTGCACAAGACGTTCTGCATCCCGCACGGCGGCGGCGGCCCGGGCGTCGGCCCGGTCGCGGCGAAGGCGCACCTCGCGCCCTTCCTGCCGCGCGACCCGCGCGAGCAGGGCGAGCGCATCGACGGCCTGCTCGTGGGCGCGAACCCGATCGCCGCTGCGCCGTGGGGCTCTGCGTCGATCCTGCCCATCTCGTGGGCGTACGTGCGCATGATGGGGCTCGACGGCCTGACCAAGGCGACGGCGAGCGCGGTGCTCGCGGCGAACTACGTCGCGGTGCGACTGCGCGACCACTTCCCGGTGCTCTACACGGGCGAGCACGACCTCGTCGCGCACGAGACGATCCTCGACCTGCGGCCGCTCAAGGAGGCGACGGGCGTCACGAACGACGACGTCGCGAAGCGCCTCGTCGACTACGGCTTCCACGCCCCGACGATGTCGTTCCCGGTCGCGGGCACGCTCATGGTCGAGCCGACCGAGTCGGAGGACCTCGCCGAGATCGACCGCTTCATCGACGCGATGATCGCGATCAAGGGCGAGGCCGACGCGGTCGGGCGAGGCGAGGTGCCGCTCGCGGAGAGCGCGCTGCGCCGAGCGCCGCACACGGCGGGCTCGATCGTGCACGGTGAGTGGGATCGCCCCTACTCGCGCGAGCACGCGGTCTTCCCGGTGCCGGGCGTCGAGCGCGCCAAGTACTGGCCGCCGGTCGCCCGCGTCGATCAGGCCTACGGCGACCGCAACATCGTCTGCAGCTGCCCGCCCGTGGAGGCCTTCGCCTGATGCCGAACCCTCTCCGCTGGTCGAGCCGCTCCGCGCCCCCAGGCCGCTGAGCGTGTCGACACCGACGCGTCCCGGCCGCCTCATGCTCGCGGCGGCCGGCGCGGCGATCGCCGCGATGCTGCTGACCGCGTGCGGCCCGCAGGTCGAGCCCCGCGTCGCGCCCGGCTCGAGCGTCGCCGTCGCGTGGTCGGGCGAGCTCACCTCCGCGAACGCGTCGAGCGTGCCCGGGCGCACCCCGGGCAACCTCGATGTCGCGGCGGTGACGCGCTCGGCGTTCGCGACCATCGACGCCGATGGCGAGGTGCGCGAGGACCCCTCCTTCGGCACCGCGACGATCGCCGCCGACAGCCCCTTCACCGTGCGGTTCGACCTCGCCGACGGCGTCCGCTGGTCGGATGGCGTGCCGATCGACGCGGCCGACCTCATGCTCGCGTGGGCGGCGTCGTCCAATGCGCTCTCGACCCCCGATCTCGACCTCGACGAGCTCCGCGGCACGGACGGCGTGCTCGAGCTCCCCGAGGCCGCGGTGTGGTTCGACGCCGCCGAGCCCGGAGGGCTCGCGCTCGCGACCGAGGTGCCCGCGCGGGACGACTGGGCCCGCGCGATCGACGTGCGCTTCGACCAGCCGGTGCCGGACTGGCGGACGGCGCTCGAGGTCGCCGTGCCCGCGCACGTGCTCGGCGAGCGCGCCTTCGGCGTCGCCGATCCCATGGAGGCCAAGCAGCGGGTGCTCGACGCGATCGACCGCGCCGACCCGCTCGCGCTCTCGACGCTCGCCGCGGCGTGGAGCAGCGAGCTGACCCTCGATCCGGCCGCGCTCGACGAGGCCGACCGCATCTCGAGCGGGCCGTACCGGCTCGAGTCGGTGCAGGGCGGTCGCGTCGAGCTCGTCGCGAACGCCGAGTACGTCGGCGCGCAGCTGCCGCAGGTCGAGCGCATCGCGCTCGCCCCGACCGCCGACGACGCGGAGGCGCTCCTGGGCCTCACGGCCGGCGAGCTCGACATCGCCACGATCCGCCCGACCGATGCCGACCGCGATGCGATCCGCGACCTCGACCGCGACGACGCGACGCTCTCGAACGCGGGCGACGGCACGCGCTGGGAGCTGCTGCTGCGCGCCGATCGCGCGCCGCTGCAGCCGGTCGACGCGCGCCGCTCGTTCCTGCACGCGCTCGACCGGCGAGTGCTCGCGGAGGCGGCGCTCGGGGATGCGGCCGCCGAGACCACGAGCGTCGACTCCGTGCTCTTCCGCCCCGGCACCCGCATCTACGAGTACGCGCTCGAGGACGCGGGCTTCCCGCAGGCCTTCGGCGGCTCGGACGAGGAGCGCGCCGCCGCGGAGCGCGACGGGCTCGGCATCGCGGCGGGCACCGAGCTGTGCGTCCGCTACGACCTGGCGGACGCGTTCGCCGCCGCCGTGCTGCCGGCGATCGCCGAGCAGGCCGCGCTCGCGGGCTGGGCCGTGCGCGACTGCGGCGTCGACGACCTCGACGCGGGCCTCGCGCAGGACGACTGGCACGCGGTGCTGCGCGTCGTGCCGAGCCCTGCGGACTCGACCGCGGTGGCCGAGCGCTGGCGTGGCGGGGGCCTCGCCGCCGTCGCGAACCCCGCGCGCGAGACGCTGCTCGCCGAGGCGCTCGCCACCGCCGAGCAGGACGCGCTCGAGCAGACGCTGCTCGAGATCGAGGCCTCGCTCGTCGAGGACGCGGTCGTGCTGCCCATCCTGGAGCCGGCGCAGCTGACGATCAGCGCGGCCGGCGTCCAGGGCGTCTCGCCCAGGCCGGGCCCCGCATCCCTCACGTGGAACGCGTGGGAGTGGAGCGTCGAGACCCCCTGACCCGCCGGTCACCCCGGGTGGTCACGACACGCCGCGCGAGGGTCGCGGGGTGGTCACGACGCGCCGTCTCATCGCACTCGGTGACGGCGTGTCGTGACCACCCGGCTAGCCGAACAGCTGCGGGAACGTCGCGTACGCCCAGGGGTAGCCGACGAAGACGGCGACGTCGATGAGCGTGTGCGCGACGATGAGCGGCACGAGCCGACCGGTGCGGGCGTAGAGCCAGCCGAAGAGCGCACCCATCGCGATGTTGCCGAAGAGCGCCGGCACCCCCTGGTAGAGGTGGTAGACGCCCCGCAGCAGCGCAGCCGCGAGGATGATCGTCCACATCCCGGCCCGACCGTCGCCCCAGCCGAGCCGCCGGAGCCGCTCGAAGACGTACCCGATCACGATCACCTCCTCGGTGAGGCCCGCCCGCAGCGCCGACAGCAGCAGCACCGGCACCGTGAACCAGTGCGCGTCGAGCGGCGACGGCACGACGTCGACCGTGAGGCCCAGCTGCCGCCCGACGAAGTACAGCGCGATGCCGGGGATGCCGATGACGGCGACGAGCGCGACGCCCGACAGCACGTCGCGAGCTGGGCGCGCTGCATCGATGCCGAGCGCGCCCAGGTGCGGCCGCCGGGACCGCCACAGCAGCCAGCACACGAGCGCGACCGGCACGAGGTCGAGGAAGATCCCGGTGAGCTGGTAGAGCAGGTCGAGCCACGCGCGATCCGACCGAGCGGGGTTGAGCGCGACCTGCTGCTCGCCGATCGGCGCCGCCCGCGTGTTGAGGTCGACGAACTGCAGCACCGACCAGAGGGCGCTCGCGCCGAGCGACAGCAGCAGCACGATCGCGAGCTCCGCGACGAGGCGGCGCTGCGACGGCACGGAGGCGGCGGTGCGCACGGGCGCGGGGTCCGACCCGGGAACGGGCGGGGGAGCGGGCAGGGGCGGATGCACGCCCCCACGGTACGGGCCTCCAGCCCGTGAGGGGTTGGCACCAACTTGGTAACGATCGTGTTGCCGCGCGCGTCCGCCAGATGGGCCGTGCATACACTGCTGGATATCCACGAGCAGTGCGGCTCATGCGGCCGCGGGCTCACCTTGCACAGGAGGAATTCAGTGACAGACAAGAACAGGCGTCGCGGTCGCGCGCTCGTCGGGCTGGCCATCGGCACCGCCGCTATGGTCGCGCTCGCGGGCTGCACCACGACCACGCCCGCTCCCTCGGAGTCCGGTACGGCTGACCCGGGCACGAGCACCGGCGGCACCATCAGCGTCGCGCAGACCAATGCCGCGACCGCGCTCAACTCGGCCACCCCCGACACGAACCTGAACACCAACGGCATGGTCGACTACCTGACCGGCAACGGCACGGGACCCGGCTCGTTCATCTACGTCGACAGCGAGTTCAACGTCGTCCCCGACGAGACCAACGGCACGGTCGAGCTCGTCAGCGAAGAGCCGCTCGTCGTCCAGTACACCCTCGACCCCGAGGCTGTCTGGTCGGACGGCACGCCGATGACGACGGCCGACCTGCTGCTCTCCTGGGCGATCGGCTCCGGCTACTACGACGACGCCACGTACGACGAGGAGACCGGTGAGGTCACCGGTGGCAACCAGTACTTCCAGCTCGCAGGCTCGACGGCCGGTCTCGACACGACCGAGTTCCCCGAGATCGACGAGGAGGCCGGCACGCTCACGCTGACGTACGGCGAGCCCTACGTCGACTGGAACCTCGTCAACCTGATCACGAAGCCCGCGCACGTCTTCGCCGAGAAGGGCGGCTTCGCCGACGTCGCAGAGCTCGCGACCTTCCTCGAGGAGGCGCCCGCCGGTGACCCGGCAGCGCCCGCGGCTGCGAACGAGCAGCTCGCGACGATGGCCGAGCTGTGGAACACCGGCTACAACATCACCGCGATGCCGGAGGACGAGAGCCTCCTCGTGTCGGCAGGCATGTGGATCGTCAAGGACTTCCAGGCCGACGACGGTGGCTTCATCTCCTTCGAGCCGAACCCCGAGTGGCGCGGCGAGATGGCTCCGTCGTTCGACGAGCTGATCATCCGCTTCATCGGTGACCCGAACGCGCAGATCACGGCCCTCCAGAACGGCGAGGTCGACGTCATCGAGCCGCAGCCGTCCGCGGACACGCTCGCGGCGATCGAGGCCTTCGGCGGCACCCTCATCCAGGGCCCGCAGCTGTCCTACGACCACCTCGACCTGACGATGGACTCCGAGGTCTTCTCCGACCCCGCCGTCCGTGAGGCCTTCCTGAAGACGGTCCCGCGCCAGGCGATCCTGGAGTCGATCATCACGCCGATCCAGCCCGACGCCGAGGTGCTCAACTCGCAGCAGTTCGTCCAGAACCAGCCGCAGTACGAGGACGCAGTCGCCGCCAACGGCTACGCCGACTTCGCCGAGCCCGACATCGAGGGCGCTCGCGAGCTCCTCGCCGGTGCGACGCCGACGGTCAGCATCCTCTACAACACGAACAACCCCAACCGCGTCGACGCCTTCCAGCTCATCCAGGCGAGCGCGCAGGAGGCCGGTTTCGTGGTCGAGGACGCCGGTTCGCCCGACTGGTCGAGCCTGCTCGGCAGCGGCAGCTACGACGCGTCGATCTTCGGTTGGATCTCGCCCGGTGTCGGCTACGCGGCCCTGCCGCAGATCTGGAAGACCGGCGGCGGCGGCAACTACAACGGGTACTCCAACCCCGAGGTGGACGCCCTGGCCGACGAGTCGCAGGTCACGATCGGTGACGAGGAGCGACTGACCGAGATCCAGGTCGAGATCGACCGCCTGAGCCGTGAGGACTTCTACGGCCTGCCGCTCTTCCAGGTCCCCGGCTTGGTGGCGACGAACGGCACCGTCGACGGTGTCGAGTACAACGGCGGCCAGACCGGCGTCATCTGGAACACGTGGGAGTGGACGCCCGTCAGCTAGTCTGACGGTCATCAACTCGATGTGAGTTCGACCCGGCCGTGATTGCCGGGACCTAGGTCCCGGCAATCACGGCCATCCCATGTCCGTCCCTCGACCGCGCAGCCACAAGCCACGCGTTCTCCGAATGATCGGAGCTGTCCGAGCCGTGCTCAGCTTTGTCGTGAGGCGCATCATCGCCTCCATCCTCACTCTTCTCGTGGCCTCGTTCCTCATGTACGTGCTCGCCGCGAACTCGGGCAATCCGCTCGAGGACCTCCAAGGCTCCAACGCACCCAATGCGCAGCAGCTCATCGGCCAGCGCATCGAGCGGCTCTCGCTCGACGTGCCGCCGCCGCTGCGCTGGTTCGGCTGGCTCGCGGGCGCCGCAGGCTGCCTCGTGCCCTTCGGCACGTGCGACCTGGGCGTCAACCTGAACTTCACACCCGTCACCCAGCTGCTGCCGGGCGCCGTGGCCTCGACGGTGAGGCTCGTGGCGGCATCGACGATCCTCGCGATCCTGCTCGGCGTCATCACCGGCATCGTGTCGGCGCTCCGCCAGTACTCCGCGTTCGACCTCGTGATGACGTTCATCAGCTTCTTCCTGTACTCGCTGCCGTCCTTCCTGGTCGCGGTGCTGCTGAAGGAGTTCATCGCGATCGGCTTCAACAACTGGCTCTCGAGCGGCGACTCGAGCTTCGGCCTCGTGCCGACGATCATTGCCGCGCTCGTGCTCGCGTTCATCCTGCAGGCGATCGTCGCGGGCTCGAGGCGCAACCGCCTCATCACCTTCGGCGTCTCCGCGGCGTCGACGGTCGCGGTGCTCATGTACATGGATGCCGTCAACTGGTTCCAGACGCCTGGGCTCGGCGCCGTCGGCCTGCTGCTCCTCATCGGCGGCATCGTGTTCGGCGCGGTCGCGCTGCTGTCGGGCTTCGAGAACAAGCGCGTGCTGCTGGGTGCCGGGATCGCCGGCGTGCTCGCGTACGTCTCGTTCTTCGCGCTCCAGCCGCTCTTCGCGATCTCGACCATGTGGACCGTGATGATCCTGATCCTGGCGGTGCTGGTCGTCTGCGCCATCGTCGGATGGCTCATCGGCGGTCCCGACCGCAGCCTCGTCATGCGCGTCACGATGCTCGTCGGCTTCCTCGGGTTCCTGCTCGTGCTGGCCGACCGCTTCCTGCAGGCATGGCCCGGCTACACGGCCAACCCGCGCATCAACAACCGTCCGATCGCGACGGTCGGCGAGTCGACGGTCGGCCTGCAGGGCGACATGTGGTTCATGGGCCTCGACACGTTCACGCACTTCCTGCTGCCGACGATCTCGCTCACGCTCATCTCGTTCGCCGGCTACACGCGATACGCCCGCGCGGGCCTCCTCGAGGTGCTCAACCAGGACTACATCCGGACGGCGCGCGCGAAGGGCCTGACGGAGCGCACCGTGGTCACCCGCCACGCGTTCCGCAACATGCTCATCCCGATCACGACGATCGTCGCGGCCGACATCGGCGCGCTCCTCGGTGGGGCGATCATCACCGAGCGAGTCTTCGCGATCAGCGGCATGGGCTCGCTGTTCGCCGTCTCGCTCGACCGCGTCGACGTGAACCCGATCATGGGCTACTTCCTCGTGATCGGCATCACGGCGATCCTGTTCAACTTCATCGCAGACCTGAGCTACGCGCTCCTCGACCCGAGAGTGAGGGTGAAGTGACGACCGTGGCCCCCGACAACGGCAAGACCACCGATCACACCGTCGGCGAGAGCCAGAGCCGGGTCATCCTGAAGCGCTTCGTGCGCAACAAGACGGCCATGGTCTCGCTCGTGCTGCTGCTGCTCACGTTCCTGTTCTCGGTCTCGGCGATCGGGCTCGGACCGATCCCCGGCTGGTGGAAGTACGACTACGTGACGCCCGGCGCCCCGTTCGAGGGCGGCAGGCCCACGCTCTCGCTCGTCCCCGGTGAGGGCTTCGGCCTCGGCGAGCACCCGTTCGGTCAGAACCGCATCGGCGTCGACTACTTCGCGATGACGATGCGAGGGGTGCAGAACTCGTTCCTCGTCATCATCCTGCTCGCGGGGGTCGCGACCGTCCTCGGCACCGTCGTCGGTGCCCTCGCCGGCTATTACCGCGGATGGATCGACGCGATCCTCATGCGCCTCACCGACGTCTTCATCGTCATCCCCGCGATCGTCGTCGGCGCGGTCGTCGGCCGCATGACGGGTGGCCTCGGCGTGCACTGGCTCGCCATCACGCTCGGCCTCGTCACCTGGATGGGCATCGCCCGACTCGTGCGCGCCGAGTTCCTGTCGCTGCGCGAGCGCGAGTTCGTCGAGGCGGCACGGGTCGCCGGCGCCTCCGACATGCGCATCATCTTCAAGCACATCCTGCCCAACGCGATCGGTGTCGTCATCGTGGCGGCCTCGCTCATCGCGGCGGCGGCGATCCTGCTCGAGACGGCGCTGAGCTACCTCGGCTACGGCATCCGCGCCCCCGAGTCATCGCTCGGACTGCTCGTGTCGCAGAACCAGTCGGCCTTCGCGACCCGCCCTTGGCTGTTCTGGTTCCCGGCCGCGTTCATCGTGCTGCCGGCGCTCATGATCAACTTCGTCGGCGACGGCCTCCGCGACGCGTTCGATCCGCGCCAGAAGCGCTTCTCGGTGCGTCGCACCAAGGAGCTGCCCGCGGGCTCGGAGCAGCGCCAGTGACGGACGCTGCGTTCGCCGTGACCTCAGACGAGCAGCGGCACGGTCGCGGCGAGCACGGGGCCGAGCACCAGGGCCGCGGCGCGCGCCCAGTGCACGGTCACGGGCACCGCGATCGCCTCCGCGTCGGCGCTGCGATCGGTGTGCCGCTCCCAGCGCTGGCGCACGAGCGCAGCAGCGTCACCGGACTCGGTGCCGGGCAGGTCGCCGACCCGGACGCCCGTGTCGAGCGGGCTGCGGGGCGCCGAGTGGTCGTCGTCCCGAGCGCGCCGCGCCGCGCGGCGCGCGGCGAACGCGCCGGGCTGCGGCGCGACCCAGACGGGCCAGCTGCGGCCCGGCGTGAAGAGCGTCAGCGCGTACTTCGTGTCGACGTGGATGAGCGCCTCCCACGCCACCTCGATGGTGCGGAGCGGGTTGCGGATGCGCGACCGGCGGTCGTCGATCACGAGCGACGGGGACCACAGGAACACGAGCACCGCGAAGCCGAGCCACAGCGCCACGATGACGGCGGCCACGGCACCCCTCGGCTCCGACTGCAGCACGAGCAGCGCACCGATCACGACGAGCAGCGCCCAGCAGGCGATCGCCGTCCCGCGGTTGACGCGAGAATGGATGGTCACCGGATGCAGATCGTCGTTCGACACAGCTTCATCGTCGCAGGCGCCTCGTCGCGCGACGACTCCGACACCCCGCTGCAGGAGGCGGCATGACAACCCACACCAGCACTCACGAAACCGGGACCGACACCCCCGCCCTGCAGATCACCGGTCTCTCGGTCGACTTCGCCGTCGACGGCTTCTGGGTGCCCGCCGCCCGCGAGGTCTCCTACGAGATCGGCAAGGGCGAGGTCGTCGCCGTCGTCGGCGAGTCCGGCTCCGGCAAGAGCGTGTCGTCCATGGCGATCCTCGACCTGCTGCCCAAGAACGCCCGGGTGCGCGGCTCGATCAAGCTCGACGGCCAGGAGCTCACCGGCATCAGCCCGGCGGAGATGCGGCAGGTGCGCGGCAACCGCGTCTCGGCGATCTTCCAGGAGCCGATGACGGCGCTCAACCCCGTCTTCACCGTCGGCTCCCAGATCATGGAGGCGCTGCGCATCCACCGCAGCATGTCGCCGAGCGACGCGAAGGCGCGCGCGCTCGAGATGCTCGACCTCGTCGAGCTGCCGGATGCGATGAAGGCGTTCAAGTCGTACCCGCACCAGCTCTCGGGCGGTCAGCGCCAGCGCGCGATGATCGCGCAGTCCCTCGCGCTCGATCCCGAGCTGCTCATCGCCGACGAGCCCACGACGGCGCTCGACGTCACCGTGCAGGCCGAGATCCTCGAGCTCATGCGCGACCTCAAGGACCGCCTCGGCTCCGCCGTGCTGCTCATCACGCACGACATGGGCGTCGTCGCCGACCTCGCCGACTGGGTCGTCGTCATGGAGCAGGGCCGCATCGTCGAGCAGGGCCCGGTGCGCGAGATCTTCGCGTCGCCGAAGGCCGCCTACACGCAGATGCTGCTCGCGGCCGTGCCGCGCCTCGGCCAAGGCAGCGGCGACGGCGAGGCGATCGACCTCACGGCGTCGCTCGCGCTCGTCGCGAAGGACGAGGTCGTGGACGTCGAGCTCGCCCAGCGGGTCGAGGCGAACGCGCGTGCCGCCCAGCAGGCGAAGCAGGCCGAGGCGACCGCGTCGACGACGCCGCCGGTGCTCGTGCTCGAGGACGTCGCGATCGAGTACGGCAAGAAGGGCAAGCTCGGCACCTTCCGCGCGGTCGACGGCGTCTCGCTCGAGATCCACGCGGGGGAGGTGCTCGGCCTCGTCGGCGAGTCGGGCTCCGGCAAGTCGACGATCGGACGTGCGGCCATCGGTCTGCAGCCGATCGCCGAGGGCAGGCTCGAGGTCGCCGGCGTCGACATCTCGAACATCGACCGGAAGATCGCGCGGAGCCTCAACCGCAAGGTCGGCATCGTGTTCCAGGACCCCTCGTCGTCGCTCAACCCGCGACTGCCGATCGGCGAGTCGATCGGCGAGCCGATGTTCCTCGCGAGGATCCACCGCGGCAAGGCGCTCGACAAGCGCGTCGAGGAGCTGCTCGACGCCGTGCGGCTGCCGCAGGCCTACCGCAACCGCTTCCCGCACGAGCTCTCGGGCGGCCAGAAGCAGCGCGTCGGCATCGCTCGCGCGCTGTCGATGAGCCCGGAGCTGCTCGTCGCCGACGAGCCGACGAGCGCGCTCGACGTCTCGGTGCAGGCGACCGTGCTCGAGCTGCTCAAGGAGCTGCAGCGCGAGCAGGGCTTCGCGTGCCTCTTCATCAGCCACGACCTCGCGGTCGTCGACCTGATGTCGGACCGCATCGCGGTCATGCACCACGGCAAGATCGTCGAGCAGGGCTCGCGCGACGCGATCCTGCGGGCGCCGGAGCAGCCGTACACGCAACGCCTCATCGCCGCGATCCCCGTGCCCGACCCCGACCAGCAGGCCGTCCGCCGCGGTCTGCGCCAGCAGGTGCTGCTGCAGACGGCCCAGGAGTCGCCCGAGCGCGACGCCCCCGCTGCCGCGGATCCGGATGCCCGTGTGGAGGAGCGCAAGGACGTGCAGGCCGTCGAGGACGAGCGCAACATCTGACGCCAGACCAACGGCCGCGGCCGCCCGCTACACTGGGCGCCGCGGCCGTTCGTCGCGCACCCCCTCATACGGAAGGCACCTGCATGCCGATCGCCACGCGATCAGACCTCCGCAACGTGGCGATCGTCGCCCACGTCGACCACGGAAAGACCACCCTCGTCGACGCGATGCTGACGCAGACCGGCTCGTTCGGTGCGCACGACACCCACGACGAGCGCGCCATGGACTCGAACGAGCTCGAGCGCGAGAAGGGCATCACGATCCTCGCCAAGAACACGGCGATCCGGTACGTGGGCACCCACGCCGTGGACGGGCCGGTGACGATCAACGTCATCGACACCCCCGGCCACGCCGACTTCGGCGGCGAGGTCGAGCGCGGCCTGTCGATGGTGGACGGCGTCGTGCTGCTCGTGGACGCCTCCGAGGGCCCGCTGCCGCAGACGCGCTTCGTGCTGCGCAAGGCGCTCGAGGCGAAGCTCCCCGTCATCCTCCTGGTCAACAAGACCGACCGGCCGGACGCCCGCATCGATGACGTCGTCACCGAGAGCCAGGACCTGCTCCTCGGCCTCGCCTCCGACCTCGCCGACGACGTGCCCGATCTCGACCTCGACGCCGTCCTCGACGTGCCGGTCGTCTACGCATCCGGCAAGGCCGGTCGCGCGTCCACGAGCAAGCCCGACAACGGCGCGCTGCCCGACAGCGAGGACCTCGAGCCGCTCTTCGAAGCGATCCTGCGGCACATCCCGATGCCGACCTACGACGACGAGGCGCCGCTGCAGGCGCACGTGACGAACCTCGACGCATCCCCGTTCCTCGGCCGCATCGCGCTGCTGCGCGTCAAGGCGGGCATCATCCGCAAGGGCCAGACGGTCGCGTGGGTGCGGCACGACGGCGAGGTGCAGAACGTGCGCATCACCGAGCTGCTCGAGACGAAGGCGCTCGACCGCGTGCCGGCCGAGAGCGCGGGCCCCGGCGACATCATCGCGGTCGCGGGCATCCCCGACATCACGATCGGCGAGACGCTCGCCGACCCCGACGACGTGCGACCGCTGCCGACCATCACGGTCGACGAGCCCGCGATCTCGATGACGATCGGCACGAACACGTCGCCGCTCGCCGGCAAGGTCAAGGGCTCGAAGCTCACGGGCCGCATGGTGAAGGACCGCCTCGACCGCGAGCTCATCGGCAACGTGTCGCTGCGCGTCGTCGACATCGGCCGCCCCGACGCGTGGGAGGTGCAGGGCCGCGGCGAGCTCGCGCTCGCCATCCTCGTCGAGCAGATGCGCCGCGAGGGCTTCGAGCTCACCGTCGGCAAGCCGCAGGTCGTCACCCGCCGGATCGACGGCGTGCTGCACGAGCCCTTCGAGCACCTGACCGTCGACGTGCCCGAGGAGTACCTCGGTGCGGTGACGCAGCTGCTCGCCGCCCGCAAGGGCGTCATGGACGGCATGCAGAACCACGGCACCGGCTGGGTGCGCATGGAGTTCGTCGTGCCGAGCCGCGGCCTCATCGGCTTCCGCACCGAGTTCATGACCATCACCCGCGGCACCGGCATCGCGAACGCGATCGCGCACGGCACCCGCCCCTGGGCCGGCGCCATCACGACGCGCAACAACGGTGCGCTCGTCGCGGACCGCACGGGCGTCGCGACGCCGTTCGCCATCATGGCGCTGCAGGACCGCGGCGTGTTCTTCGTGCAGCCCGGCGACGACGTCTACGAGGGCATGGTCGTGGGCGAGAACGCCCGCGCCGACGACATGGACGTCAACATCACCAAGGAGAAGAAGCTCAACAACATCCGGTCGTCGACCGGTGAGGAGCTCGAGCGCCTGACGCCGCCGCGGCAGCTCTCGCTCGAGGAGAGCCTCGAGTGGGCGCGCGACGACGAGTGCGTCGAGGTGACGCCGCAGAACGTGCGCATCCGCAAGGTGAACCTCGACGCCGTGACGCGCGGCCGCGAGGCGAGCCGGCTCAAGAAGCAGGGCTGACCCGCCGGACGGCCCCTTCCGCCATCGGCGGGAGGGGCCGTCCGCGTCCCAGCGCGGGTGCGCGTCACACCGCGTCACAACCGCGCGCGCATGCCCGCGGCGCCCGTAGCGTTGCGGGCATGACGGATGCCGACCAGCCGCGCCTGCGCATCGTCGCGGTGAGCGGCAGCCTGCACCGCCCGTCGGCCACGACGTCGCTCGTCGCGGCGCTCGCGGCGGCGGTCGCGGTGCGGGTCGACGCGGAGGTGCGCGTGCTGGAGCTCGCACACCTCGGTCCGCTGCTGGGCGGCGCGCTGTCCCGCGACGCGCTGCCGGCGGAGGCCGAGGAGGCGATCGCCGCGATCGAGTCCGCCGACCTGCTCGTCGTCGGCAGCCCCGTCTACCGGGCGAGCTTCACGGGCCTCTTCAAGCACCTGTTCGACTTCGTCGGGCAGCACGCGCTCGTCGACACCCCGGTGCTGCTGGCCGCGACGGGCGGCTCGCACCGGCACGCGCTCACGATCGACCACCAGCTGCGGCCGCTGTTCGCGTTCTTCCAGGCGCTCACGCTGCCCGTCGGCGTCTTCGCCGCGAGCGAGGAGTTCGAGGACGGGCGCGTGCGCTGCCCCGCGGTGCTCGACCGCATCGAGTCGGCGGCGGACCGCGCGCTGCCCTACCTGGGCACGGTGCTCGCACCGGCGCGGCCCGCCGCCCGGCCTCAGCGCGCGGCAGCCAGCTCGTTCGGCGCGCCGTCGAGCGTCGTCTCCGCGGTCACCGCGAGCGAGTGGGCGTCGAGCGCGAGCACCCGTCGCGTCGCCGGGTCGGTCACGTAGAGCGTGTGGTCGGCGGCCACGAGCGTCGGCCGGGGCTGCTGCCAGTCGAGCGGCTCCTCCCAGGGCTCGACGACCTGGACGCGCTGCGTCACCGCTCCCGACGCGGGGTCGATGACGTGCACCGCGCCGTCGGTGCCGAGCACGAGCGCCTCGCCGTGCGGTCCGCGCGCGAGCGAGCGGAAGCTGTAGCTCGTGCCGAGCTCGACGAGCCGCAGCTCGCCGGTCGCGGTGTCGATGAGCGAGACGCGCGTGGGGCGCTCGAGCTCCGCGTCGCGGTCGACCTTGTAGTCGCCGAGCACGACGGCCAAGTCGTGGTGGCCGCGCACGTTGCCGATGTGGCCGTAGGCATCCGGTGCCGGGATGTGGGTGAACGCGCCGTCCCGGAGCACGACGACGCCGTCCTCGCAGCCCAGCAGCACGGCCTCGTCGGCCGCGACCGTCTCGCCGTGCACCCCGGGGCACGCATCCGTGCGAGCGAGCTCGTCGCCCGTGCCGGAGCGCAGCACGACGCTCGAGCGCGCGTCCTCGGTGCCCTCCGTGGTCACGAGCGCGCCTGTCTCGAGCCGCACCGCGACGCCGTGATGGGCATCCGGCACCTGCGCCTCGCGCCGCTGCTCGGCGCCGGCGAGCAGCGTGGCGGAGTCGAAGGTCACGATCTCGCCGGTGCCGTCGTCGAAGAGCGCGGTCGTGCCGGCGTGGACCGTGACGTGACCGGGGTGCTCCGCGGGGAACGCGACGTCGCCGAGGGCCGGCGGGATCGCATGGAAGTGCTCGTGGTCGCCGTGCGCGGCGATCTCGACACCGGTGTCGAGCACCCGGAAGCCCCCGGGCGCGGTGACGAGGATCGAGCGGTCGTCGCCGGCCGCGCTCAGTCGCAGGAAGCCGTCGAGCTCGAGCTCGGCCACCGGTTCGAGGCTCGCGGCATCGAGCACGGCGATGCCGCCGGGGACGGTGACCGCGATGCGGGTCGCGGCGACCTCGACGGAGGACGGGGCGCTGCTCGCGGTCGGTGCGGGTGAGGCCGACTCCGGGGAGGCCGGCGCGGACGGTCCCGTGGCGCAGGAGGCGAGCAGGGCGATGGACAGGGGGACGGCGGCGAGCGTCGCGGCTCGGCGGTGCGTGGATCTCATGGCGTCAACCTAGCGGAATGAAAATCATTCTCAAACCCGAGGGGTCGCGTCGCGTCGTCGATGCACAGCGCGCGATGGTTGGATGGGGGGAATGGACCCCCGCCTCGAGCGCGTGCTCTTCGTGCACGCGCACCCCGACGATGAGACGCTCTCGACCGGCGCTGCGATCGCGGCTGTCGCGGCCGGCGGCGGGGACCCCGTCGTCGTCACCTTCACGCTCGGCGAGCGGGGCGAGGTGCGCGAGGAGCGGCTCGCCGACGTCGAGCAGGTGGGGGTCGGCGAGGTGCGCCGCGCCGAGCTGGAGGGCGCGCTCCGGGCGCTCGGCGCTCGCGGCCGACGCATCCACGGCTGGGACGACTCCGGCATGGCGTGGCACGCGAACGGCGTCGCGGGCGCCGCGCCCGACGCGCCGCCCACGTCGATGAGCAAGGCCGATCCCGACGACCTCGCGGATGCGCTCAGCACCGTCATCGAGGAGGTGGACCCGACGTCGATCGTCACCTACGACGCCGATGGGGGCTACGGGCACCCGGACCACGTCGCCGCGCACCGCGCATCCGTCATCGCCGCGCGGCGCTACGACCTGCCCCTCTACGTGCGCTCCAAGCGCGCGGGCGACGTGGCGTTCGCGCTCGAGCCGGTGCGCGACCGCGTGCTCGCGGCGCTCGGCGCGCACCGCTCCCAGCTCGTCGTCGAGGGCGACGACGTGCTGCACGTCGGCGGCCAGCGCCGCGCGCTCGACGAGGTCGAGCACTACACGCTCATCGAGACGAGGCCGCGCCGCCGGGTGCGCTGGGGGCTGCTCATCGGCACGCTGCTCGCCGGCGCCGTCGTCGGCGCCGTCGGCACCTTCTCGCACCAGCAGGTGCCGTGGGGCATCGCGCTCTCGCTGCTCGCGGCCATCGGGCTCATCGTCGGCGTGCGCGCCGCGTCGGGCTCGCGGCAGCTGACGTTCGCGGCGGTGCTCGGCGTGCTCGGCGTCATCGCGCTCGTCGCGATCGACCCGCTCGGCCGCGGCGCGTTCGGCACCGAGCGCGCGCTCGTGGCCGCGAACCTGCCGGGCTGGCTGTGGACGCTCGCGCCGGCCGCCGTATCCTTCGTCGCGCTGGCGTGGCCGGACGCGGAGGCGATGCGGCGGATTAGGATGGCGTCGAAGACCGCGACCGAAGGGGACCGGAGATGACCTATGTGATCGCGCTCCCGTGCGTCGACCTCAAGGACCGCGCGTGCGTCGACGAGTGCCCGGTGGACTGCATCTACGAGGGCGAGCGGATGCTCTACATCCACCCCGACGAGTGCGTCGACTGCGGCGCGTGCGAGCCGGTGTGCCCCGTCGAGGCGATCTTCTACGAGGACGACACGCCGGAGGAGTGGGCCGACTACTACGAGGCCAACGTGCACTTCTTCGACGAGATCGGATCGCCGGGCGGCGCCGCGAAGGTCGGCGTGCTGCCCTTCGACCACCCGATCGTGGCCGCCCTGCCCCCGCAGGCGCAGCCCACCCCGTAGCCCCGTGCTCGAGCTGCCCGACTTCCCCTGGGACACGCTCGCCGAGGCGAAGGCCCGTGCCGCGGCGCATCCCGGCGGCCTCGTCGACCTGAGCGTCGGCTCGCCCGTCGATCCCACGCCGGAGCTCCTGCAGCGGGCGCTCCGGGAGGCGACCGACGCGCACGGCTACCCGACGAACTGGGGCACGCCGGAGGCGCGGCGCGCGATCGTCGACTGGTTCGCGCGGGTGCGCGGCGTGCCGGGCCTCGACGAGCGCGGCGTGCTCGTGACGGTCGGCTCGAAGGAGCTCGTCGCGGGGCTGCCGCTGCAGCTGGGCCTCGGCGCCGGCGACGCGGTCGTGCACCCCTCGATCGCCTACCCGACCTACGACATCGGCGCGCGCGTCGCGGGCGCGACGCCCGTGCCCGCCGACGACCCGGACGACTGGCCGGCCGAGACGCGGCTCGTCTGGCTCAACTCCCCGTCGAACCCCACGGGCGACGTGCTGGGGGTGGATGCGCTCCGCCGCATCGTGCGCGCCGCGCGCGAGCGGGGCATCGTGGTCGCGAGCGACGAGTGCTACGCGCTGCTGCCCTGGACCGTGGACGAGGCGCCCTCCATCCTCGACCCGCGCGTCACCGACGGCGACCTCTCCGGCCTGGTCGCCGTCTACTCGCTCAGCAAGCAGTCGAACCTGGCCGGCTACCGTGCCGCCTTCGTCGCGGGCGACCCCGACGTGGTGCAGCGCGTGCTCGCCGTGCGCAAGCACCTCGGGCTCATGGCACCGAGCCCCGTGCAGCACGCGCTCGCCGTCGCGCTCGGCGATGACGAGCACGTCGACGCGCAGCGGGAGCGCTACCGGGCCCGCCGCGCGCTGCTGCTGCCCGCGCTCGAGGCGCGCGGCTCCACCGTGCGCTCCGACGCCGGCCTGTACCTGTGGGCGACCGACGGCACCGATGCGCTCGCGCAGGTCGACGCGCTCGCCGAGCTCGGCATCCTCGCGGCGCCCGGCAGCTTCTACGGGGACCGGACGCACGTGCGGGTCGCGCTCACCGCATCCGACGACGACATCGCGGAGGCCGCGGCGCGCCTGCGCGCATGAGGCGTGCGCGCGTGGGAGGGGCTTGGCGGAGCGCCGTCTCGACGATCGCTAGGCTGTCCTGGTGACGACTGAGGACACCGCTACGCAGCCCGCCCGTTCCGTGGAGGAGCGTGCGCCCCGCACCGTGACCCTGCAGCATGAGGGCCGCTCCACCGAGCTGGACGTGCTCGAGGCCTCGGACGGTCGCTCCGCGATCGACGTGGCGAAGCTCACGCGCGACACGGGGCTCACCGCGCTCGACTACGGCTTCGTCAACACCGCCGCGACGCGCAGCGCCATCACCTACATCGACGGCGACGCGGGCATCCTCCGCTACCGCGGCTATCCGATCGAGGAGCTCGCCGAGCAGAAGACCTTCCTCGACGTCGCGCACCTCCTCATCCACGGGGAGCTGCCCAACGAGGACGAGCTCGCCGACTTCGACCACAGCGTGCGCCGCCACACGCTGCTGCACGAGGACCTCCGCCGCTTCTTCGACGCGCTGCCGCGCGACGCGCACCCGATGAGCGCGCTCTCGAGCGCCGTCAGCGCCCTCTCGACCTACTACGAGCACGACCACGACCCGCGCGACCCCGAGAAGGTCGACAAGCAGACGATCCGCCTGCTCGCGAAGATGCCGGTCATCGCCGCCTACGCCCACAAGAAGTCGATCGGGCAGGCGTTCCTCTACCCCGACAACTCGCTGTCGTTCGTCGAGAACTACCTGAAGCTCAACTTCGGCATCCAGGCCGAGGAGTACATCCAGAACCCCGTGATGGTGCGCGCGCTCGAGCGCCTGCTCATCCTGCATGCCGACCACGAGCAGAACGCGTCGACCTCGACCGTGCGGCTCGTCGGCTCGACGGACGCCAACCTGTTCGCCTCCGTCTCCGCCGGCATCCACGCGCTCTCCGGACCGCTGCACGGCGGCGCGAACGAGGCCGTGCTCACCATGCTGCGCGGCATCCGCGACTCGGGCGAGGGCGTCGAGCGCTTCGTCGAGCGCGTCAAGCGCAAGGAGCAGGGCGTCAAGCTCATGGGCTTCGGGCACCGCGTCTACAAGAACTACGACCCGCGCGCGAAGCTCGTCAAGGCATCCGCCGAGGAGGTGCTCGCGCAGCTCGGCGTGCGCGACCCGCTGCTCGACATCGCGCAGGAGCTCGAGCAGGCTGCGCTCGCCGACGACTACTTCCGCGAGCGGAAGCTGTACCCGAACGTCGACTTCTACACCGGTGTCATCTACAAGGCGATGGGCTTCCCGGAGCGGATGTTCACGGTGCTCTTCGCGATCGGCCGGCTGCCCGGCTGGATCGCGCACTGGCGCGAGATGATGCTCGACCCGCAGACGAAGATCGGCCGCCCCCAGCAGCTGTACGTCGGCCCGGTCGAGCGCCACATCTGACCGCCGACCCCGCCACCCCGCACCCCGCCGCCTGCGCGGCCACCACCCTGGAGCATCCGTGACCACCACCACGCAGGCGACGCCATCGAGCGCTGTCGACCGGTTCTTCAAGATCACCGAGCGCGGCTCGAGCGTCTCGCAGGAGGTGCGCGGCGGCCTCGTCACGTTCTTCGCGATGGCATACATCATCGTGCTGAACCCGCTCATCATCGGCGGGTTCTCGCCCGAGCAGGCGGCCACCGACGTCGAGGGCGGATGGCTCCCCAACAATCAGGTGGCGGCCGTCACCGCCCTGGTCGGCGGGCTCATGACCCTCGCGATGGGCCTCATCGCCAACGTGCCCTTCGGCCTCGCCGCCGGCCTCGGCATCAACTCGTTCCTCGCCTTCGGCCTCGTCGGCGAGCTCACGTGGCCCGAGGCGATGGGCCTCGTGCTCATCAACGGCGTCATCATCGTCGTGCTCGCCGCGACGGGCCTGCGCCGCATGATCTTCGACGCGGTGCCGCCGGCGCTCAAGAGCGCGATCGCGGTCGGCATCGGCCTCTTCATCGCCTTCATCGGATTCGTCGACTCCGGCTTCGTGCGCACGACCGGCATCTCTGCGCCCCCCGTGCAGCTCGGCGACGGCGGCTCCATCACGACCCTGCCGACGGCCGTGTTCGTCATCGGCGTCGTGCTCATGGGCATCCTGCTCGCGCTGCGGGTCAAGGGCGCGCTGCTCATCGGCATCGTCGGCACGACCGTGATCGCGATCATCCTGGAGTCGATCTTCAAGGTCGGCCCGTCGCTGGGCGTGAACCCCGACGCCTGGAACCTCAACGCGCCCGCGCTGCCGACGAGCATCGTCGCGCTGCCCGACCTCTCGCTCATCGGCCAGGTCTCGTTCGGCTCGTTCGAGCGCATCGGGGTGCTCGCGACGACGATGTTTATCTTCACGCTCGTGTTCATGAACTTCTTCGACGCGATGGGGACCATGACGGGCCTCGCGCGCCAGGCCGGGCTGTCGACGCCCGACGGGCAGTTCCCTGGCCTGAAGCGCGCGCTCATCGTCGAGGGCTTCGGCGCCGTCGCGGGCGGCGGCGCGAGCGCCTCGTCGAACACCGTCTTCGTCGACTCCGCCGCGGGCGTGGGCGAGGGCGCCCGCACGGGCCTCGCGTCGGTCGTGACGGGACTGCTGTTCCTCGCTGCCATGTTCCTCACGCCGCTGACGCAGATCGTGCCGCTCGAGGTGGCCGCCGCGACGCTCGTCGTCGTCGGCGCCATGATGATGGCGCAGATCGCCGACATCGACTTCACCGACTTCCGCGTCGCGCTGCCGGCGTTCCTCACCATCGTCGTCATGCCGCTCACCTACAACATCGCGAACGGCATCGGCGTCGGCTTCATCGCCTGGGTCATCGTCAACGCGGTCTCGGGTCGCGCGAAGCAGATCTCGCCGCTGCTGTGGGTCGTCGCGGCGCTCTTCGTCGTCTTCTTCGTGCGCGGCCCGCTGCAGGCGCTGATCGGCTGACGCGCCGGGCGGTCGCCTGCCATGAGCGGAGGCGATCTTCGCCCCTGCGCACGGGCGGAGGCGATATCCACCTCCGCCTGAGGCATCGCCTCTCCTCGTGACGGCCACCGATGCACCCGGCCGGGCCCGTGGCGGCGCGGTGCCGCCGGGTTCGCCCGTCACGGGGAGAGGCGATCCCACGGGCGGAGGGCGGAAACGCCTCGGCTTGCGCGCCCTGCCCCGGATCGCCTCGGCCCGTGACGGCTAGGTCGACTTCGAGACCTGCGCGAGCACCTCGGGGCCGCGGCGGTCGAGGGCCGCACCGCCGACGCGGATGCCGAACCACGCCGAGAGCGCGCCGAGGCCCAGCGCGGCGGCCAGGCTCAGCCAGCCGAGCCACGGCATCCAGTAGGACGCGATGGCGAGCCCGATGAACGGCGACCCGACGATCGCGAGCAGCGGGAACGCGACCGCGACGCCGGCGAGCGACTGCACCCCGCCGGACGAGCCGCGGCCGAGCGGGTTCGCGCCCGGCGCCGGCGCCTCGCCGGGCAGGTACGCGGCGAGCCACAGCAGCGCGCCGCTCAGCAGCCCGAACGCGCCGAGACCGACGCCGAGGCTCGCGGGCAGCAGCTCCCAGCGGCCCGTCGCCCACGTGCAGGCGACCGCTGTCAGCACGATCGCGGGCACGTAGACGCTGCCGGTGCCGAGCAGCCGGCCGGCACGGTCCTGCGCGCCGCGCACCCCGGAGAGCAGGTGCCACGCGAACGCGCTGTTGTCGTAGGCGACGTCGATCTGCACCATGCTCGCGGCGATGATGCCCATGAGCAGCGGCAGCATCGCGAACGGCTCGCGCGGCACCTCATCGCCCAGCAGCTGCAGGCCGCCGACGATCGCGGGCACCATGAGCACGGCGATGACGTTCATGAGGTGGCGCACGTCGCGGCGACGGTAGCGGATGCTGCGGGCCGCGATCGCGCCGACCGGGGTCGCGGGGAGCAGGCGGTCGAGCAGGCGGCCCTCGCGCACCCGCCCGCCGCCGCGCAGCACGATGGGGTTCGTGAGCCGCTCCTCGAGCAGCCGGCCCCAGCCCCACCACGCGAGCGCGACCGTCGCGAGCGCGATCGCGAGCTTCGCGACCGCCTCGAGCCACAGCCCCTCGGCGACCGTGCGCGGCAGGTCGAACGCGGCGCCGAGCGGCGTCCACGCGACGATGCGAGCCGCGATGTCGATCGCCTGACCGACGTCGCCGACCGCGCGCACACCGGCCGCGAGCGCCTGCATGCCGAGCGCGAGCCCTGCGATCGCGACGAGCAGCAGGATCGCCATCGCGTCGCGGGCACGCTTGCTGGCGAGCTGGCGCGCGACGAGGTCGGCGACCACGCGCGTGATGAGCAGCGCCGTCGCGACCACCATCGGCAGCGCGACGACGGCGGTGATGAGGGCGGCGACGGATGTCGACCACACGACGAGGCCGATGACGCCGCCGAGCACGGCGACGATGCCCCATGCGTCGAGCAGCTGCGCCGCGAGCAGGCCGCGGCGCAGCCGTCGCGCGGTCAGCGGCAGCAGGCTGAAGCGCTCCGGCGCGAGCGGATCGCTCGTGCCCACGAGCACCGCGATGGCCGTGAGGGAGACGACGAGGGTCGCGCCGCCGAGCACCGCGAACGGCGCGCCGAGCTCGGGCAGCAGCGCGCGGGTGGCGATCGCGCCGACGGTCATCATGCCGAGCAGCGAGAGCGCGCCGAGCCCGGTGACGACGACCGCGACGATCGCCCACGGGCTCTGTCGCAGCGTGCCGAGCAGCAGCCGCCACCTCAGTGCGACGAAGTGCGCAGCCACGCGAGCGTCTCCGTCCCGTGCGCGTCCTGCCCGACCATCTGCACGAAGCGCTGCTGCAGGCTCGTGCCGCCGCGCACCTCGTCGAGCGTGCCGCTCGCGATCAGCCGCCCCTGGGCGACCACGGCGACCCGGTCGCACAGCGACTCGACGAGCTCCATGACGTGGCTCGAGAGCACGACGGTGCCGCCGGAGGCGACGAAGCCGCGCAGGATCGCGCGGATCGCCTCGCCCGAGACGGGGTCGACCGCCTCGAAGGGCTCGTCGAGGATCAGCACGCGCGGGGCGTGGATGAGCGCGCACGCGAGCGCGATCTTCTTGCGCATGCCGGCGGAGTAGTCGGCGACGACCGTGCCGGCGGTGTCGGCGAGCCCGAGCGCCCCGAGCAGGTCGGCCGAGCGGGAGACGACGTCGGCCTCCGGCATCGAGCGCAGCAGCCCGTTGTAGCGCAGCAGCTCGGCGCCCGTGAGCCGGTCGAACAGGTGCACGCCGTCGGGCAGCACGCCCATGATGGCCTTCGCGGCGGCCGGATCGCGCCACACGTCGTGGCCGAGCACCGACGCGGTGCCGTGGTCGGGCCGCAGCAGCCCCGTCGCCATCGAGAGGGTCGTCGTCTTGCCGGCGCCGTTCGGGCCGACGAGCCCGAACATCGACCCCTGCGGCACGGCGAGGCTCAGCCCATCCACCGCCACCTTCTGGCCGAAGCGCTTCGCGAGCTGCACGAGCTCGAGCGCGGGCCCCTGCGGAGGCGGTGGGGAAGTGGGCTGGGCGTGCGCGGACGTCATGGCTCCAGCCTGCCAGCGCGGGGCGTCCCGTCGCCTCCGCCGCACGGCGGAGCGCGCTCCACCCGGCGCCGGAGCGGCTCGTGGAGGGGAGCGTCGGCGGCGGGCGCCCAGTCCAGCGGCGACTAGTGCAGCAGCGCGTTGAGCTCGACGCCGCTGCCGTCGCGCGCGACGACCTCGACCGCGCCGGTGACGGAGTTGCGGCGGAAGAGCAGGCCGGGGCTGCCCGAGAGCTCGACCGCCTTGACCGTCTCGCCCGACGGCACGAGCGTGACCTTCGTGCCCGCGGTGACGTAGAGGCCCGCCTCCACGACCGAGTCGTCGCCGATCGAGATGCCGACGCCCGCGTTCGCACCCAGCAGCACGCGCCTGCCGAGCTGCACGCGCTCCTTGCCGCCGCCCGAGAGGGTGCCCATGATCGAGGCGCCGCCGCCGATGTCGGTGCCGTCGCCGACGACCACGCCCTGCGAGATGCGGCCCTCCACCATCGACGTGCCGAGCGTGCCGGCGTTGAAGTTCACGAAGCCCTCGTGCATGACGACCGTGCCGGGGGCGAGATGGGCGCCGAGGCGGATGCGCGAGGCGTCGCCGATGCGGACGCCGTCGGGGATGACGAAGTCGGTCATGCGCGGGAAGCGGTCGACGAGCTGCACCTGGATGCCCGCCCGCTGCAGCCGCACACGGTGCGCGGCCGCCCACTCGGGGTCGACGGCGCCCGCGTTCGTCCACGCGACGACCGGCAGCGCCGCGAAGATCCCGTCGAGGTTGATCGTGTTGGGCTGCGCGAGGCGGTGGCTCAGCAGGTGCAGGCGCAGGTACGCGTCCTCCGTCGAGGCGGGCGGCGCATCCAGGTCGATCTCGACGTGCCGGTGCTCGAGCATCACCCCGCGCTCCGGCACGGGCCCCGCCTGATCGCCCAGGTCGCCGCCGCCCATCCACGCCTCGTCGCCGTCCGTCGAGCCGAGCATGGGCGCGGGGAACCACGCGTCGAGCAGCCGCCCCTCGAAGACGGTGACGAGCGCATGTCCGTGTGCGGGGCGAGCCATGCTCCAAGTCTAGGCTTGGGCCCATGACTGCCCTCCCGCTCGACCTCACCGCGACCAGCGTCGAGCTGACGCGCGTGCTGTGCGACATCGACTCCGTCTCCGACAACGAGGGACCGCTCGCCGACGCGATCGAGGCCGCGGTGCAGGCGGTGCCGCACTTGACGGTGACGCGCGTCGGCGACACCGTCGTCGCGCGCACGCAGCTCGGGCGCGAGCGCCGGGTCGTGATCGCCGGGCACATCGACACCGTGCCCATCAACGGCAACGTGCCGACGCGCGACGTCGAGGTGGAGGGGGAGCCGCACCTCTGGGGCCGTGGCACCGTCGACATGAAGGCGGGCGTGGCCGTGCAGCTGAAGCTCGCCGCCGAGCTCGCCGAGCCCATCGTCGACCTCACCTGGATCTGGTACGACCACGAGGAGGTGGGGGAGGAGCACAACGGGCTCCGCCTGCTCGCCGCGTCGCATCCCGAGCTCATGCAGGGCGACTTCGCCATCCTGGGCGAGCCCTCGAACGGGCACATCGAGGGCGGCTGCAACGGCACCCTGCGCGCCGAGATCCGCACGCGCGGCGTGCGCGCCCACTCCGCACGCTCGTGGGTGGGCCACAACGCCATCCACGACGCGGCCGAGGTGCTGCAGGTGCTGCAGTCGTACCGGCCGCGGACGATCGACGTCGAGGGGCTCGCGTTCCGGGAGGGCCTCAACGCCGTGATGATCTCCGGCGGCGTCGCGACCAACGTCATCCCCGACGAGTGCATCGTGCAGGTCAACTATCGGTTCGCGCCCTCGCGCTCGCTCGACGAGGCGACGGCGCACGTCGTCGAGCTCTTCGAGGGCTTCGAGGTGCGCGTCGTCGACGCCGCACCCGGCGCGCGTCCCGGGCTCGACGCCCCGCTCGCGCGCGAGTTCATCTCGGCGGTCGGCGCGACCCCGCAGCCCAAGTACGGCTGGACCGACGTCGCGCGGTTCTCCGCGCTCGGCATCCCCGCGGTGAACTTCGGTCCCGGCGACCCGTCGAAGGCGCACGCCGACGACGAGTCCGTGCCGGTCGCGCAGATCATCGCGACCGAGGAGAGCCTCCGGACGTGGCTCTCGCCGGCCTGACCGAGCGCCGGCCGGCGCTCACCGCGCTCGCCGGCCGCTGGTGGCTGTGGCCGGCGGCGCTCTGGCTGGTCTCGCGGCTGATCAGCACCGCGTTCCTCGCGGCCTTCGCGGGGCGCCAGGAGCAGAGCTCGTGGACCCCCGCGGGCCCCGACCTGCTCGACTACTCCACCATGTGGGATGCCCACTGGTACTTCATCGTGTCGGTCGCGGGCTACCCGTCGGAGCTGCCGCTCGACGACGACGGCCACGTCGGCGAGAACGCCTGGGCCTTCATGCCCGTCTACCCGATGGTCGCGCGGCTCCTGACCGCCGTCGGGCTGCCCTGGGAGGCGGCGTCGGTGCTCGTGTCGGTCGCGGCATCGCTCGCGTTCGCGCTCGTCGCCTACCGGCTCTTCGCCGACATCGCGCCGGGCAGGGAGCGCTTCGCGCTCGCGATCGTGCTGCTCTCGCCCACGGCGCCCGTCCTCCAGCTGGGCTACGCCGAGTCGCTCTTCCTGCTGCTGCTCGCGGGCGCGCTGCTCGCGTGGCGGCTGCGCGCGTGGCACTGGCTGTGGGTGCTGCTGCCGGTGCTGTCGCTCACGCGGCCGGGCGGGCTCGCGTTCGCGCTCGCGCTCGGGCTGTGGTTCCTCATCCGGCTCTCGCGCGATCGCGCGGCCTTCCCTGCCCGCGAGCGACGGATGCTCGTGGGGCTCGGGCTGTGGAGCGCGCTGTGGGGCTTCGGCTGGCTGATCGCGTGCACGCTCGTCACCGGCAGCACGAGCGCCTACCTCGAGACGGAGCTGAGCTGGCGCTCGTCGTACATCGGCAGGCAGGAGCTCGTGCCGCTCACGCCGTGGCCGATCGGGCTCGAGTGGTGGTTCGGTCCGTGGTGGCCGGTGTGGCTCGTCGGCATCGTGGGCGCCGCGGTCGCGCTGCTCGCGGGCCCCTGGCGCCGCGGCGTCGCGCTCGAGCCGCGGCTGTGGACGATCGCCTACCTGCTCTACCTCGCGGCGGTCTGGTTCCCGCAGTCGTCGACCTGGCGGCTGCTCATGCCGATCTTCCCGGCGGCCGTGCTCCTCGCGGCGCTGCGGCCCACGTGGGCGAGGGCGCTGCTGCTGGCGGCGTGCATCGTGCTCCAGCCGGTGTGGATCTGGTTCTGCTGGCACGTGAACGGCGCCGACTGGACCGTCCCGTAGCCGCGCGCATCCGCCTATAGCACGGCATGCGTTGCGCTGCCGACGAAAAACCTCGCACGAGAACGTGAGACAATGGCGGCAGCAGAGAACCGAAAGGGGTGCCTCTATGGCCGCAATGAAACCACGCACCGGAGATGGACCGCTCGAGGCCGTCAAGGAGGGTCGGGTCATCGTCGTCCGCGTCCCCCTCGAAGGCGGCGGACGACTCGTCGTCTCCGTCAACGACGCCGAGGCAGCAGCGCTCCACAAGGCGCTGGGCGAGGTCGTCGTCACCGCCTGAGCACGTTCGGCCCACCAGCCGAGAGCAACGGGGCCGATCCATGGCGGATCGGCCCCGTTCGCGTCGGTGGCGGCGCGCCGCCGAGCGTCAGCGCTGCGGCGCGGGCGGCTCCGGCTTGCGGACGATCTGCAGCAGGCCGTCGCCGACCGGCGAGACGGCCGCCTGCACGGCATCGCTCGTGGCGAGCTCCTTGAGCAGCGCGCGCACGTCGGCGACGGCATCGTGGCGCTGCGCGGGATCGGCGACCTTGCCGCCGAGGAGGGCGTGGGCGACGAGCACCGAGCCGCCCACGCGCACGAGTGCGAGCGCGTGCTCGACGTACTCGAGCATCCCCGCCTGGTCGGCGTCGATGAGCACGATGTCGTAGCTCGACTCGTTCATGCGGGGGAGCACGTCGCGAGCCTTGCCGGTGATGAGGCGGGCGCGCGTCACCGGGATGCCGGCCTTGGCGAACGCGGCGCGCGCGTGCTGCTGGTGGTCGAGCTCGGTGTCGATCGACGTGAGCGTCGCGGTGGGCGCGCCGCGGAGCAGCCACAGGCCGCTGACGCCCGCGCCGGTGCCGACCTCGAGGATCGCGGCGGCCTGGGTCGACGCGGCGACGGCGGCGAGCTGTGCGCCGACGGCGGGCGCGATCGGTGTGATGCCGAGCTCGACGGAGGCGTCGCGCGCGGCGGTGAGCACCTCGTCCTCGCTCGCGAGGTCGTCGAGGTACTTGGCGATGAGCGATTCTGTAGGCACGGTTCCTCCGCCAACGACCCTAGCCGTGCGCCGCATCCGCCGCCTCCAGGCTCGCCGCCGAGTCGTGCTCGACTACCCTGGGATCGTGTCCCTCGCAGGCATCACCCTCGACAAGCTGCTGCTCATCGCAGTCCTCGCGGCCATCCTCATCGGCCCCGAGCGGCTGCCCGCGCTCGCCGAGAAGCTCGGCGCCCTCGTGCGCGGGCTGCGCGACCTCGCCGGCGGCGCGAAGGAGCGGATGCGCGAGGAGATGGGTCCGGAGTTCGACGAGGTCGACTGGCGCAGGCTCGACCCGCGGCAGTACGACCCGCGCCGCATCGTGATGGATGCTCTGCGCGACGACCCGAAGCCGCAGGACTTCGCGGCCGCGGCCGCGGCGTCGTCGGTCGCGACGGTCACGGGCCTCCCGAGCCGCGCCGCCGGCCCCTTGCGCTTCGACGACGAGGCCACCTAGCCCTCCTGCTCCTTCGCCCGCTGGTCGAGCCGCTCGCGCCGGAGGCGCGCGCGAGTCGAGACCACGCTTGCGCCCTTGCCTGCTGGTCGAGCCGCACGCGCCGGAGGCGCGCGCGAGTCGAGACCACGCCTGCCGCCCCCTTCGCTGGTCGAGCCGCACGCGCCGGAGGCGCGCGCGCGTCGAGACCACGCCTGCCGCGCTCCACAGCCATTGCGCCCACGCTCCCGCAACCGGGTCCGCAGGCGCGATCCTGGCGGGATGGGATGGGTCTACATGCTCCGCTGCCGCGACGGCAGCTACTACGTCGGCAGCACGCGCAACGTCGAAGCCCGTGTCGCTCAGCATCAGCGCGGCGAGGGTGCGCAGTACACGAAGCACCGGCTGCCGGTCGAGCTGGTGTGGTGCGAGGCGTTCGGCAGCATCGCCGATGCGTTCGCGCTCGAGAAGCGGATCCAAGGATGGAGTCGGGCGAAGCGCGAGGCGCTCATCCGCGGTGACTTCAGCGAGATGTCGAGGCTGGCGCATGTGCGGGGCCCTCGGCGTCCCGAGTGAGTGGTCTCGACTCGCGCGCGCCTTCGGCGCGTGCGGCTCGACCAGCGTGTGGGGTGGTCTCGACTCGCGCGCGCCTTCGGCGCGTGCGGCTCGACCAGCGTGTGGGGTGGTCTCGACTCGCGCGCGCCTTCGGCGCGTGCGGCTCGACCAGCGTGTGGGGTGGTCTCGACTCGCGCGCGCCTTCGGCGCGAGCGGCTCGACCAGCGTGTGGGGTGGTCTCGACTCGCGCTGCGCGTGCGGCTCGACCAGCGTGGGTGGTCTCGACTCGCGCGCGCCTTCGGCGCGTGCGGCTCGACCAGCGGGTGGGGCTAGGCGGGGGCGAAGGGGAGGGCGCGGCCCGCGATCGGGCGGGTGCCGCGGAGCGCCTCGGCGAGCGCGATGATCGCCGCCGCCGCCGGATCGGTCGGCTCGGCCGCGACGACCGGGGCACCGGCGTCGCCGCCCTCGCGGAGCGCGACCGAGAGCGGGATGCGCGCCAGCAGGGGCACGTCGAGCCGCCGCGCCGCCTCGTCGCCGCCGCCGGCGCCGAAGAGCTCGAGGATCGAGCCGTCGGGCTGCGCGAGGCCCGCCATGTTCTCGACCACCCCGAGCACCTGCTGGCCCGTCTGCCGCGCCACCTCCGCCGCGCGCTCCGCGACATCGGCCGCGGCGCGCTGCGGCGTCGTCACCACGAGCACCTGCGCGTGCGGAAGCATCTGGCCGAGCGAGATCGCCACGTCGCCCGTGCCGGGCGGCATGTCGATGAGCAGCACGTCGAGATCGCCCCACCATACGTCGGTGACGAACTGCTGCAGCGTGCGGTGCAGCATCGGCCCGCGCCATGAGACCGAGCGGTTGCCGTCGACGAACATGCCGATCGAGACGAGCCGCACGCCGTGCGCCTCGGGCGGCATCATCATGTCGCCCACCCGGGTGGGCTTCGCGTGGGTGCCGAGCAGCGCCGGGATGGAGTAGCCGTGCACGTCGGCGTCGATGACGCCGACGGCGAGGCCGCGGGCGGCGAGCGCGACGGCGAGGTTCGCGGTCACGGTCGACTTGCCCACCCCGCCCTTGCCGCTCGCGATCGCGATGATCCGCGTCAAGGTGTCCGGTCCGAACTGCGCGGGCCGCGAGCCGCGCAGCCGCTCGACGAGGGCCTGGCGCTTGGCGGGGTCCATCACCGCGACCTCGACGGCCACGGCGTCGACGCCGGGCACCGACACGGCCGCCTGGCGCACATCCGCCTCGATCCGGTCGGCCGCGGGGCACGCGGCGACCGTCAGCTCGAGGCGGATGCGCGCGACACCGCCGTCGAGCGTCGCGGCCGGGATCATGTCGAGCTCGAGCAGCGGCCGGCGGATCTCGGGGTCGATGACGGTGCCGAGCGCGCGCTCGAGCAGGGGATCGATCACGACCGCATCAGGCACGGCTCCATCAGGCGCTGGGCTCGCGTCGCTCGTCGAGGTCCTCGACGAAGCTCTTGAGCTCTGCCCGGATGAACTCGCGCGTGGCCATGTCGCGCATCGCCATGCGGAGCGCGACGACCTCGCGCGCGAGGTACTCGGTGTCGTTGAGGTTGCGCTCGGCGCGCAGCCGGTCCTGCTCGATCTGCACGCGGTCGCGGTCGTCCTGGCGGTTCTGCGCGAGCAGCAGCAGCGGCGCCGCGTAGGAGGCCTGCAGGCTCAGCACGAGCGTGAGGAGCGGGAACCCCTGGTCCTGCGGATCGAACTGCGACTCGGCGGGGGCGATCGAGTTGTAGCCGAGCCAGAAGGTGACGAAGATCGTCATCCCGATGAGGAACGCGGGCGTGCCCATCGCGCGCGCGAACGACTCGGTGAAGCGGCCGAACCGGTCCTGCGACTTCGGCATCGTGAAGCGGCGGCGCGCCTTCGGCCGACCGAACCGCTCGTCGCGCTCAGCCATGCTGCGAGTCCTCCTGGGCGCGCCAGTCGGCGGGCAGCAGGTGGTCGAGCACGTCGTCGATCGTCACGACGCCGACGAGCCGCCCGGCGGTGTCGACGACGGGCACGGAGACGAGGTTGTAGGCGGCCATCTGGCGCGTCACCTCTGCTGCGGTGTCGCTCGCGAGCACGGGCTCGATCTGCTCGTCGAGCAGCGTGCCGAGGCGCTCGTTCGGCGGGTAGCGCAGCAGCTTCTGGAAGTGCACCATGCCGAGGTAGCGGCCGGTCGGCGCCTCGTACGGCGGCAGCGTCACGCACACCGCGGCGGCGAGCGCCGGCGCCACCTCGTGGCGGCGCATGAGCGCGAGCGCCTCGGCGACGGTGCCGTCGGAGGCGAGGATGATCGGCTCGGTCGTCATGAGGCCGCCCGCGGTGTCGGCGCCGAACGAGAGCAGCATGCGCACGTCCTCGGCCTCATCCGGGTCCATGAGGTCGAGCAGCGTCTCACCGCGGTCGGTCGACATGTGCGCGATGAGGTCGGCGGCGTCGTCCGGCTCCATCTGGTCGAGCACGTCGGCCGCGCGGTCGTCCTGGAGCGCGTTGAGGATCTCGATCTGCCGGTCCTCGTGCATCTCCTCGAGGATGTCGGCGAGCCGGTCGTCGGAGAGGTCCGCCGCCACCTCGAGCATGCGCTGCTGCGGCAGGTCGAGCATGGCGGATGCGGCGTCGGCGGCCGCGAGCTCGTCGAGCGAGGCGAGCAGGTGGTCGGTGTCGTGCTCCGCGTCGGGGGCGTGCTGCACCTCGGTCCAGCGGGCGAGCGTCGTGGGGCCCTTGCCGAACGGACCGACCTTGGGCTTGCGGAGGAAGAGCTCGTCGACCTCCCACTCGCCCGGGCCGCGCTCGGCGATCGAGAGGTCCTCGACGATCGCGGGGGAGCCGTCCCGCAGCGTGACGGTGCGGCCGAGCACGTCGGCGAGCAGCAGCCGCTCGCCGCCGCGCTGGCGGAAGCGGCGGTCGCTGATCGCGGAGGCGATGAGCTGGCCGCCGCCGATCGAGAGCACGCGCCCGATCGAGAGGAACACGCGCGTGCGGCCGCGATCCTCGACGACGAGGCCGACGACGCGCGGCGAGGCGGCGACGCGAGGCACCGTGACGACGTCGCGCACCTTGCCGATCCGCTCTCCAGCGGGATCGAAGACGCCCGCGCCGGCGAGGCGCGCGACGAACACGGTGGGTGCGCTCATGGCGTCCAACGTACCGCTCGGCGGCCCCCGGCCCGGTGTGACGCCCAGAGCGAACCCCTCGGCCCCGCCCTCGGAGCGCGTGGGAGACTGGAGCCGTGAGCATGTTCCAGCGATCCGCCAGCGGCGACCAGCATCTGCCGCGCGGCGTCGTCGTGGCGTCGTACGAGACCTACGACCAGGCGCAGGCCGCGGTGACGAAGGTCTCGGGCGCGCAGGCCGAGGTCGCCGGGCTCGCGATCGTCGGCAACGACCTCAAGCTCGTCGAGCGCATCGTCGGGCGGCTCACGTGGGGCAAGGTGGCGCTGCAGGGCGCGATGCGCGGCCTCGGCTTCGGTGCCTTCATCGGCCTCGTCTACCTGCTCTTCGTGCCCGAGGCCATCGCCTCGGTGCTGCTGTTCCCCGCGCTCGGCATCTCGTTCGGCATCCTGCTCGGCCTCACCTCCCACGCGATGACGCGCCGCAAGCGCGACTACGCCTCCGTGCAGCAGGTGCTCGCGGCACGCTACGACGTCGTCGCGCCCCAGGACACCGCGGGCAAGGCGATGCACATCATCGGTCAGCGGGAGGAAGCCTCCGCGACGCCGTCGTCCTCGGTCGTGCCCGCGCCCGGCGAGCAGCCGCCCGCGCCGCACTGACGCGGCGCAGCCCGCACGGGGCGCGCGGTCAGCGCTCGTCGACCTCGGTGACCTCGAGGATCGCCCGCATGGCATCGCGCGAGATCTCGGTGCGACCGCCCGCGTTCCACTCGTGGATCGTGCACGGGAGCCCGAGGCCGTCGAGGTAGTCGACGGTGCGCTGCAGCCGGGGGACGACGTCGATGTGGTCGCTCCCGAAGAGCGCGGCGATGTACAGGGGCTCGCCGGCGCGGACCGCGCGGCGCAGCTCGCCGGTCGCGCGACCGGTGATGCGGTACAGCGCCTGCAGCGCGCCGCTGCCGAGCTCGGGCGCTCCGACGACGGTGAGCGAGAGGGCGGTATCGGTCGGGCGCACCGCTCCATCACACCACGGCATCCTGATGGTCAGACGAGCGCTCGCGACGTGCGCGCCGCTGTCTGCACCGCATCCGTCACGAGGTCGAGCAGCGGCGACGACAAATTCCAGCGCTGCCACCACAGCGGCACCTCGACGCCCGTCTCGGCGAGCAGCACGAGCGAGCCGTCGGCGACGCCCGCCTCGAACTGGCCCGGCAGCAGCATGCCCCAGCCGAGGCCCATGCGCACGGCCTCGGCGTACTCGGCGGATGCGGAGATGACGTGCCGGGGCGCGTCGGCGCGGGCGCCGTGGCGGTGCGCGAACCGCGACTGGAGCGTGTCGTGGTGGTCGAAGTCGACGATCGGCGCCGCCTCGAGCGAGGCGCGGGAGAGGCCGTCGGCGAACCAGCGCTCGGCGAAGGCGCGCTCGGCGATGGCGAGGTAGCGCATCCGTCCGAGCGGCGATGCGGTGCAGCCGGCGACCGGCGCCCGCTGCGACGTGACGGCGCCCATCACCGTGCCCGCCTCGAGCAGCTGCGCGGTGCGCTCCTGATCCTCGCGGTGGAGGTCGAACGTCACCGGACGCTCCGCCGCGACGGCCGAGAGCACCGGCATGAACCAGGTGATGAGCGAGTCGGCGTTCACGGCGAGCGGCACCCGCTGGGCGGGGGAGTCGTCGCCCAGCGCGACGCGCGCGTCGTGCTCGAGGAGGGCGAGCTGCCGGGCGAGGCGCACGAGCGCCTCACCGGCCTCCGTCGGCCGCACGGGCTTCGAGCGCTGCAGCACGACGCGGCCGACGCGCTGCTCGATGGCGCGGATGCGCTGGCTCACGGCGCTCGGCGTGACGCCCAGCTGCGCGGCCGCCCGCTCGAGCGTGCCCGCATCGACGGCGGCGGCGAGCGTACGGAGCAGGTCGAGCGGGAGGTCCACGCCCCGATCCTAGATGAAGGGATGCTTAGGATGCTGCAGGATCATGCGTTGGACTGCATGCGTCGCGGCGCGTAGCGTCAGAGCCATGGAACTCGGGATCGCCGCCCTGCTGTCGGGCTTCGCGCTGTGCCTCGGCCTGATCCTGTCGATCGGCGCGCAGAACGCGGTCGTGCTGCGACAGGGACTGCGCCGCGAGCACGTCGGCCTCGTGGTGCTCGTGTGCGTCGTGAGCGACGCGATCCTCCAGCTCATCGGCGTCGCCGGCGTCGCGACGCTCGTCACCGCGCACCCGTGGCTCGAGACGGTCGCGCGCTGGGCGGGCGCCGTCTTCATCGTGGGCTTCGCGCTGCTCAGCGCCCGACGCGCGTGGCGCGGCGGCGGGTCGCTCGAGGCCGCGCCCGACGAGTCGTCCGAGCCCGCGGAGCCCGAGGCATCAGGGGGCGGTGCGCAGGTCGCGACGCGGCGCCGCACGGGTCGGCGCACCGGTCGCCTCGCGACCCTCGCGACGATCCTCGCCGTCACCTGGCTCAACCCCCACGCGATCGTCGAGACGACCGTCGTGCTCGGCTCCGTCGCCGCGACCCACGGCGACGCCCGCTGGTGGTTCCTCGCCGGCGGCATCGCTGCGAGCACAGTGTGGTTCGTCGGCTTCGGCTACGGCGCGCGCTTCCTCGCGCCGCTGCTGCGCACCGAGCGCGCGTGGCGCATCCTCGACGGTGGCATCGCCGTCGTGATGCTCGTCATCGCGGTCACGCTCGTCCTCGGCTGAGCCGCGGATCGCGCGCCGCGCGTCCGCTCGAACCCGGCAACGCCGACGGCCCGTCCTCCGTGACGGAGGACGGGCCGATGCGGACTGCAGCGAGCGCTGCGTCGCTCAGCTGACGCGGCGGACCTCGACGTCGGCCTCGCGGCGACGGAGGACGCTGCGCGAGCCCAGCGTGCCCGCGATCGAGGCGATGATCGCGCCCAGCAGCAGGCCGATGAAGCCCCAGATCGCGCCGGTCCGCGCCGCATCCGCGACGTCCTCAGCGGTCTCGCCGGCCTGCTCGGCGACGTCCTCGGCTGCCTGCTCGGCATCCTCGACGTCCGTCGGCGCCGGTGTCGGGACGGTCTCGGGGTCGACCTCGCTGATCGCCGGGCCGGCGGCGGCGCCGAGCCCCTGCACGACGTTGCCCAGCACGCCGCCGATCGCTCCTGCCGTGCCGAGGGTCAGCATGACGACCATGACGACGGTCGCGAGCACGGACGTCGCCCAGGTCAGGAAGCCGTGCACGAGGCCGGCGCGCACGCCCATGGCGCCCGCGACCCATCCGCCGCCGAAGAAGCCGGCGAGCAGTGCGATGACGCCCATGATCGCTGCGCCCACCCCCGAGCCGCCGAGGCCGAACGCGGTGGTGAGTAGGGAGAAGAGGATGACGATGGCGAGGAAGGTGACGACGCCCGCGAAGACGGCGCCCCACGAGATGTTCTTCACGTCGCCGGAGCGCGCGTCGCCGACGACGTTCTGCTTCCACTCGCCGTCGTGCCCGCCGACGGCGTGCGCGCCGTTCGTCTCGACGTGGCTGCTGGCGGAGCGCGAGGCGTTCGATGGGGTGTTGTGCTGTGACATCGGGAGGGTCCTCTCGTTCACGGCGCGCCGGAGGCCGGACGGGATGGCCTGCCGCTCATGCTCTCGAGCCTGTGGAGGATCGAGGAATCAGCGGTGCACTCCGTGTGCGCCATTTGTACCCCAAACCGGGCCCGCGGGCACCAGGCCCACGTCCAGGTTCGCGCGCACCTCAGCGCTCGCGCACCTCGCGCATCCACGCCTCGACCGCGTCGGCCGTGCGCGGGATCGCCGCGGAGAGGTTGCGCGCGCCGTCGGCGGTGACGACGATGTCGTCCTCGATCCGGATGCCGATGCCGCGCAGCTCCTCGGGCACGGTGAGGTCGTCGGCCTGGAAGTACAGGCCGGGCTCGATCGTGAAGACCATCCCCTCGCGCACGACCCCGTCGTGGTAGAAGTCGCGGCGCGCGGCCGCGCAGTCGTGCACGTCGAGGCCCAGGTGGTGGCTCGTGCCGTGCACCATCCAGCGGCGGTGCAGCTGCTGGTCGGGCTCGAGCGACTCCTCGGCCGAGATCGGCAGCAGGCCCCACTCGGCGGTCCGCCGCGCGATGACCTCCATCGCGGCCGCGTGCACCTCCTTGAAGACGATGCCGGGGCGCACGATCGCGAAGGCCGCGTCGGCGGCTTCGACGACGGCGTCGTAGACGCGCCGCTGCACCTCGGTGAACGAGCCGGAGATGGGCAGCGTGCGCGTGATGTCGGCGGTGTAGAGGCTGTCGACCTCGACGCCCGCGTCGAGCAGGATGAGGTCGCCCTCGCGCACGACGCCGTCGTTGCGGGTCCAGTGCAGGTAGCACGCGTGGTGCCCGGATGCAGCGATCGTGCCGTAGCCGACCGCGTTGCCGTCGAGCCGCGCGCGGCGGTGGAAGGCGCCCTCGACGACGCGCTCGCCGCGCTCGTGCCGCGTCGCCTCGGTGAGGTCGGCGATGACGTCGTCGAAGCCGCGCGCGGTCGCGTCGACCGCGGCCTGCACCTCCGCGAGCTCCCAGTCGTCCTTCACGAGCCGCAGCTCGCTGAGGTCGCGCGCGAGCGTGTCGCCGTCGGGGTTCGCGACGCCGAGCCGCGCCTCCACCTCGGCGTCGGCCCCGGTGACGACGAGCGTCGGCCCCTCGGCCTCGAGCGCCGCGTCGAGCTCGCCGAGGTCGGCGGTCGCGACCCCCAGATCGGCCGCGACATGCTCGAGCGACGGGCGCGGGCCGACCCAGAACTCGCCGATCGCCGGGTTCGCGTAGAACTCCGTCGTGCCGCGCCCCGCCGGTCCCCGGAAGTAGAGGGTCGCCTCGTGGCCGTCGTCCGCGGGCTCGAGCACGAGCACCGAGTCGGGCTCCGCATCCGACCCCCAGCCGGTCAGGTACGTGAAGTCCGCGTGGGCGCGGAACGGGTAGTCCGTGTCGTTCGAGCGCACCTTGAGCGAGCCCGCCGGGATCACGAGCCGCTCGCCCGCGTGCAGCGCCGACAGCCGTGCGCGGCGCTCGGCTGCCGGTGCGGCGGCCGCTCGCGGCGCGGGCGTCGCCGCCTCGCGCTCGGCCCAGCCCGACTGGATGTGCTCGGTGAAGGCCGACGACGTCGGGGTCGTCGATCGGTTGGTGGTGCTCTGCGTCGTCGCCTGGTCGCTCATGCCCGCCATCATCCCACCGCGGGCGACGGGCGTGGCGGGCGGATGCGTCAGCCGCGGTCGGCGGGCGGGTTGCGGTCGGCGTAGAGCGCGGAGAAGAAGCCGAGCGGCGTGCCGCCCTCGTCGGGTCCGCGCTCGCGGAACTCGTCGAGCAGCGCGAAGAGCCGATCCTCGAACTCCGCGCGGTGCGCGTCGTCGAGCCGCAGCCCCATCCAGGAGGCGTCGAGCTCGTCGGGCGAGAGGCCCTCGATCTGCTGCAGGAAGGTCTCGACGAGCACGGGGGAGGCCTGCGGCATCGAGGTGCGCCACGACAGCCCGGTCGCGCGATAGGGCACCTCGCGCGCGCCTCCGGCGCCGGCGCGCTCCGGCTCCGCCGCGAGGAAGCCGTTCTGCACGAGCGTGCGCACGTGGTGGAGCATCGTGCCGGGATTGACCCCGAGCAGCTCGGCGAGCTCCTTGTTCGTGCGCGACTCGAAGGCGCAGAGCCGCAGCGCGCGCAGCCGCAGCGGGGAGCTCAGCGCCCGGGCCATGGCCTGCGCTCGGACGTCGGGGTCGTCCGCTCGCAGCTCGATCCGCTCGTCGCCCATGCCGCCACTGTAGCCGACCGATTGACAATTCTCAATCGACAGCGCACACTGATCGACATGTCCCAATCACAGGCCCCGCCAGCATCCGGGCACCGCTCGCTGTGGCGCGACGGCAACTTCCTCACCATGTGGAGCGGGCAGGCGCTCGCCCAGCTCGGCTCCCAGGTCACCGAGCTCGCGATCCCGGTGCTCGCGGTGCTGCTGCTCGGCGCGACCGAGCTCGAGGTCGGCTTCCTGAACGCCGCCGGCGTCGCCGCCTTCCTCATCGTCGGCCTGCCCGCGGGCGCGTGGATCGACCGCATGCGCAAGCGCCACGTGATGATCTGGGCGGATGCGGTGCGCGCGGTCGCACTCGGCGCGCTGCCGCTGCTGTGGTGGGCGGGGGTGCTCGAGATGTGGCACCTCTACGCCGTCGCCCTCGTGGTGGGCGTCGCCACGGTCTTCTTCGACGTGTCGTACCAGAGCCTCATCCCGTCGCTCGTGCGGCCGCAGCAGATCGCCGAGGCCAACGGCAAGCTGCAGGCCACCTACGAGCTCGCGAACATCGGCGGTCCCGCGGTCGGCGGCTGGCTCATCGGCATCGTCGCGGCCCCGTTCGCGATCGTCGCGACGGTCGGCACCTATGCGGGGTCGGCGATCGCGCTCCTGCTGACGCGCGACCACGAGCAGCCGCGCGCCGCCGACGACCATGCGCCGATCCTGCGCGAGATCGGTGAGGGCCTGCGCTGGGTGCTCGGCAATCCGCTGCTGCGACGCATCGTGTCGACCACGGCGGTCTCCAATTTCTCCAGCACGCTCTCGTTCACCCTGCTGCCGATCTTCCTGCTGCGCGAGCTGGGGCTCACCCCGGCCGCGATGGGCGTCATCTTCTCGCTCGGCGCGATCGGCGGGCTCCTCGGTGCCATCGCGACGCCGCACATCGTCCGCCGGATCGGGGAGGCGCGGGCGATCCCGATGAGCGCGATCGCCTTCAGCGTCGTCGCGTGCTTCCTGCCGCTCGCGGCGACCTTCCCCGCGATCGCCTTCCCGTTGCTCGTCGCCCAGTTCTTCGTCTCGAGCGCGATGGTGCTGCTCTACAACATCACCCAGGTCACCTTCCGGCAGCGCATCACGCCCACCCGGCTGCTCGGGCGCATGAACGCATCCGTCCGCTTCTGCGTCTGGGGCGTCATGCCGATCGCGGCGCTCGCCGCCGGCGGCCTCGGCACGTGGCTCGGGGTCGTTCCGACGATGTGGATCGGCGCGATCGGCCAGCTCGTGTCGGCGCTCTTCGTCGTGATCGGGCCCTTCTGGGCGCTGCGCGCACTGCCCGACGCGGTCGACCGATCCGGGGTACACCCAGGCGCGCCCTCGTAGGCTTGGGGGATGCATGTGCCCACGCCAGACGGCGTCGCCGAGTGGCGAGACGCCGCGGACGCCGCCGACGACGCGGTCGCGATGACCCACGTCGACGGCGACCACGTGCTGCTGCTGCGGCGCTGGCCGCGCGCGGGCGCACCCGTCGTGCTGCTCGTGCACGGCATCGGCATGGGCCAGCAGTACTTCGGCCTGCTGCGGGAGGCGCTCTCGGCCGAGCTCGACGTGATCGCGCTCGACCTGCCGGGCTTCGGCGCGTCGCCGGAGCCGTCGGAGAGCCTGCCCATGCCGGAGCTGGCCGACCTGGTGGCGGATGCGCTGCGCGGGATGGTGGACGAGCCGATCATCGCGCTCGGGCACTCGATGGGCACGCAGGTCGTCGCCGAGCTCGCCGCACGGCATCCGGAGCTCGTCGGCCGCGTCGTGCTCATCGCCCCGACCGTCAATCCGCTCGAGCGCAGCGGCTGGCAGCAGGGGCTGCGGCTGCTGCAGGACCTCTCGAACGACCCGCCCATCGTCGCGCTCGTCGGCGCGCGCATGTATGCGCAGGCCGGCGCGCGCTGGTACTTCCGCAAGCTCCGCTCGATGCTCGACCACGACCTACGCGACGTGCTGCCCCGCGTGCTCCAGCCGACGCTCGTCATCCGCGGCGACGAGGACCGCGTCGTGCCGGCGGCATGGGCCTCCGAGGTGCGTGACCTGCTGCCCGACGCCGAGCTGCGCATCGCGCGCGGCAAGGGCCACGAGGCCATGGTGACGGCGGCTGAGCCGGTGGCGCGCATGGTGATGGAGTTCGCCCGATGATCCCGGGCGAGGTGGCGGTCTGGGCGCGCGACTACCTCTTCGCCGCGCGCATGCACCTGCGCGGCAACCTCGACCCGCGCCCGCCCGCGCTCACCGGGCCGCCCGGCGCGCGCGTGCACGTCGTGCTCATCCCCGGGGTGGTCGAGCGCTGGCCGTTCATGGAGCCGCTCGGCCGTCGGCTCGCCGCAGCCGGGCTCGGCGTGCACTTCGTGCCGGATCTCGGCCGCAACCTCGCGCCGGTGCTCGAGTCGGTGCCCATCGTGGGCCGCGTCGTCGACGAGGTCGCCGCCGCGCACCCGACCGCGCGCATCGTGCTCGTCGGGCACTCGAAGGGCGGGCTGATCGGCAAGCGGCTCATGGTCGACCGGGCGCTGCACCCGGAGCAGCCGCAGCCCGCGGGCCTCGTCGCGCTCGCGACGCCGTTCGCCGGCTCCACGCGCGCGCGCCTCATCCGCGGGGCGGCGATCCGCGAGTTCGACCCCTCGAACGCCATGCTGCGCGCCCTCGCGGCCGAGCGCAGCGCCGACGCGCGCATCCACGTCGTGCTGCCGCGCATCGATCCGCACGTGCCCGGCAACGAGGTGCCCGAGGGGATGCAGGGGGTGCGGCTGCGCGCGAGCGGCCACTTCCGGCCGCTCGCGACGACCGAGGCCGCGCGGGCGGTGCTGCGCGCGATCGACGCGCTCACGAAGGGCTGAGCCGGCTCAGCCCGTCTGCTCGCCACCCGACGCGGGCCTCGGCGGCGGGCTCGGGATGGACGGCGGCTGCGCACCGCACTGCGTGAGCATGATCGTGCCCGCCGACAGCGTCTGGATGGAGCCGAGCGCCACCAAGCGCGTTGCCCCCAGCCGCTGCACGTCGCGCAGCACCGCGTCGTGGTGGTGGCACAGGCGCGGTGCGAGGTAGAGCGTCGAGCCGTTCGCGGCCGCGAGCTGGGCGGCGGCGAGGCCGTCCGGGAACTTCTCGCCGGAGGCGATGTAGACGCGCGAGCCGGCGACCGACGACGTGAAGGCGGCGTTGACGAGCGCGCTCGTCTCGTAGCGGTCGACGCCGCCGAAGCGCTCGACGGTCGCACCGGAGCGCTGCGCGAGCCGCCCCTCGATCGCCGTCGAGACCGAGGTCGGCCCGCCCGCGATCGAGAAGTCCGCCACGGCGCCGAGCCGCGCGAGCGCCCTGCTCGACCACCAGGCGGCGTCGGCGTGCGCGAGCACGATCGCGTGGCCGTGGCGCGCGGCGATGGCGGATGCGCTCAGCGCGTCGGCGAAGCCCCACCCGTCGACGATCCAGACGTGGTCGACGGTCCTCGACTGCCGCATCCGCTCGAGCAGCCGCAGCGAGGTGTCGACGCGGTCGACGCCCGCGATGCGCTCGATCCTCGCGCCCGGCACGGTCCGGCGCACCGCCGCCTCGACGGTGCCGTTGATCGACGGGAGGCCGCCGACGATGACGATCGTCGTGGGCTTCAGCGCGGCGAGGCGAGCGCGCGTCGGCTCCCGGAGCGTGCCGCTGTCGGTGAGCAGCAGGTGCGCGCCGGCCGCTGCCGCGACGGGAGCGGCGGCGAGCGCGTCGGGGGAGACGACGCCAGAGGCGAGGAACACGGTGCTGCTGCGCTGGTTCGGCATGCGCTCCGAGATCAGGCTCGAGGTCGCGAAGCGATCGGCACCGCCGATCCGCTCGTAGGCGTAGACAGCGGCGGATGCGGGCGCCGCCGAGACCCACGTCATGACCGCGGCGAGCGCGACGGCCGTGATGACGGCGGTCCGTGAGCGGCCGTGCCGGCTGCGAGCGTGCATGTCGCTCCTTCGCGATGGTCGGGCGCGACCGCGCGACACGCGATCCGGGGGTGAAGATCCGTCACTATGGTAGGGGTACAGCGCGATCCTCCCGGCTCGCCGACCGTGCGAGGACCCGCCCATGCCCCAGCTCCGCCCGCTGCGCGCCGCGCTCGGCGCCGCCCTCGTGCTGCTCGTCGGCCTCGCCTCGACCATCGCGGCACCACCCGCCGAGGCGGTCCCGCTGCGCACCGCGCAGGCGCCGACCGTCGTCCAGTGCTACGGCGACAGCATGCTCGACAACCTGTGCCGGCCCGCCCCTCAGGCGCTCGGCGTCACGCTGCCCGGCATCGAGCTGCGCAACTACGCGATCGGCGGCATGACGTCGACGTCGATCGCGATCGCGGCCGGCCTCCACCAGCTCTCGCTGTCGCGCCCGACCGCGATCCCCGCATCCGGATGGGTCGAGCTCGCCGAGCCGGTCGGGCTCGTCGAGTCGGCCCGGCTCACCGGCCGCGTGGTGATGCGCGCGTCGATCGGCGGCGTCCACGGGCTGCTGAACCACCGGCCCGACCTCTCGGCCCCGTGGCGGTTCACGCGCGACGCGGCCGGCGCCGCGGTGCAGCTGCCCGCCGGCACGCCGATCCAGTCGCTGCAGCAGCCGAGAGCGGGTGCCGCGTCGATCGTCTGGGCCGGGACGAACAACCTCGAGCGGCCCGACCGGGTGCTGCAGGACGTCGCCGCGATCGTCGAGGCGCACCAGGCCGTCTCCGACGCTCCCGTGTGGGTCGTGTCGGTGACGCCCGCGTGGAGCGACAGCTCGACCGCGGTGGGGCGCAACCGGATCGAGATCAACGCGCAGCTCGAGCGCTGGTACGGCCAGCGCTACATCCCGCTCGACGAGTACCTCGCCAACGGCGCCCTCTACGAGGCCGGCATCGTGCCGACGCAGGCCGACCGCGACGCGGTCGCCCGCGGCCTCAACCCGCGCTCCTTCTGGCTCAGCAGCAGCGACCTGACGCACATGAACTTCGCGGGGCAGATGGCGTCGGCGCGGTTCCTGCAGCGCTTCGTCACCGGCGGCGCGACGCTCGACTCGGTGCGGGCCCGCTTCGACGCGATCTCGACGATGGATGCGTCGGTGAGCGGCAGGAGCGTCACCGTCTCCGGGTGGGCGGCCGACCACTCCGACCTGTTCCAGTCGATCCAGGTGGGCGTCACGATCGACGGGCAGTGGAAGGGGGCGACGCTCGCCGATCGGCCGAGCGACCACCTCTTCGCCTACGGGATCCCCGGCCGGCACGGCTACTCCTGGCGCTTCGACGGGCTCTCGCCCGGGCAGCACACGATCTGCTCGGTCGCGATCGGGTTCGGCGCGGGGCAGCACCACTACCCGGCGTGCCGGACCGTCTCCGTCGCCGCGGCGCAGCAGGCGCCGGCCGAGCAGCAGGCGCCCGCCGAGCAGGCGCCCGTCGAGCAGCCGGCGCCCGCCGAGCAGCCGGCGCCCGCCGAGCAGGCGGCATCCGCCGCGCAGCAGGCGCCGGCCGCGCAGGTCGCACCCGCCGAGGGCGCAGCCGCAGCCGCGGCGTACCGCTGGACGCTCGCAGAGGACGAGGCGCGTCCCTCGCTCGCCGTCGCGGTGCTCCTCGACGGCCGCTGGCACACTGCGGTCCGCGCAGGCACGGCAGCCACCGGCGGCGGCTCCGACAGGCAGGCCGTCTGGGCGGCGTCGCCGCTGCCGTAGGGCAGCGCCGGGGAGGTATAGGGCGATCGGCTCGAATCGCGCCGCCAGAGCAGCACGTTGCCCTCTACCTGCGCACCGTGCGCACTGAGGCGGCTCAGCCCGTCTGCCGCAGCTGCACGAGCACGGGCCGGTGATCGGTGCCGACGTCGTCGAGGCCCGTGAGCACGCGCGCCGCGACCGGCTCCCAGTCGGGCGTCGCGACGACGTGGTCGATCTGCGCGCCGAGCCACGGCGGCGCCCAGGTCGGCCAGCTGCCGACGGCGCCGGCGCCCGCCTGGCTCGCGGCGTCGCGGCACGTGCCGAGCTCGCCGCCGTCGACGCCGAGCGACGCCCAGTGGTCGAGCGTCGAGTTGAAGTCGCCCGCCATCACGACCGACGACGAGCCGTCACACAGGCCCGCGACGAACTCGAGGTCGGCGCGCCAGTTGCGCATCTGCTGCGGCACCGGCGCGACCGGGTGCGTGGAGACGAGCACGGGGCCCTCGCCGTCGTCGGGGCGCGCGACGACCGTCGGGAGCGTGCGCGTGCCGCCGACCGAGGGGTCGGTCGTGTACGTGCCGAGCGCCGCCGAGATGAGCAGCGTCGTGTTGAGCGCGCCGTAGGCGGGGGAGTAGCCGGTCGTGTGCACCCAGAACGGGTTGCCGCGCTCGCGCAGCAGCTCGGCGACCCCGACGCCCAGCTCCAGGGTCGTCTCCGGCAGCATCACCGCATCCGCCCCGGTCTCGTCGATGACGCGCGCGATCTCCTCCACGCCCGGCTCGTCCCCGAGCGTGTTCCAGGTGAGCACGACGAGGTCGTCGCCGTCGGCATCGATCGACTGCGAGGCGTCGAGGCCGCGAGACGCGTGGATGCCGCCCGAGACGAGGGCGAACACGAGCAGCAGCGAGATGACGCCGAGCACGAACGGACGCACCCGCCGCCACCCGACGAAGCAGAGGAAGAGGAGCGCGAGCACGAGCGCGATGCCGACCACGCCGATGCGCATCGACACGACCTGCGCGACGATCGGGGCCTGCTCGAGGCCGAGCGCCTGCGGCCACGCGGCGACCAGCAGGCACGCCGCGATGATGATGGCGAGCAGCCAGCCGAGGATCGCGAGCACATCGGGGAGCGTAGATGACGCTCCGATGCACGGCCTGTGGGGCGCGTCCCCCAGCCCGGAATAGGCTGGCGGGATGGAGCACGGCGCGGCGGACGGGATGCACCTGGACTGGATGCACAGGGCGCCGATCGACCTGCACGCGCACTCGCGCGAGTCGGACGGGATGGACGCGCCCGGCGACGTCGTGCGCGCCGCCGCGGCCGCGGGCCTCGGCGTCATCGCGCTCACCGACCACGACACCGTCGCCGGCTGGCAGGAGGCGGCGGACGCCGCGCTCGAGACCGGGGTCGCGCTCATCCCCGGCGTCGAGTTCTCGTCGCAGATCGGACCGGCGAGCGTGCACGTGCTCGGCTACCTGCTCGACCCGGAGGCGTCCGCGTTCGTGGGGGAGCGCGAGCGGATCCGGCTCGAGCGCGTGGAGCGCGCCGAGCGGATGGTGCGCGCGATCGGCCGCGACTACCCGCTCACCTGGCAGCACGTCGAGGAGCACTCCGCTCCCGGCGCGACGATCGGCCGCCCGCACATCGCCGACGCGCTCGTCACGCTCGGCATCGTGCCCGACCGCTCCGCGGCGTTCGAGGGCATCCTCCACTGGCAGGGCGGCTACTACCAGCCGCACCACGCGCCCGCGCCCGAGGAGGCGATCGGCATCATCCGCGACGCCGGGGGCGTGGCCGTGCTCGCGCACCCGGCCGCGCGCGGCCGCCCGGTCATGCGGATGGGCGTGCTCGGCGACCTCGTCGACGCGGGCCTGGACGGCGTGGAGATCTGGCACCGCGACAACGACGAGCGCTCACGGCGCGAGCTGCTCGCCGATGCGGAGCGGCTGGGGCTGCTCGTCACGGGCTCGAGCGACTACCACGGCTCGGGGAAGCCCAACCTGCTGGGCGAGCACACCACCGAGCCCGCGGTGCTCGCCGAGATCGTGCGCCGCGCGACCGGCTTCGCCCCGGTCGTCCCGCTGGCCTGAGCCGGGACGACGAACGGCCGCCCCGCGAGGGACGGCCGTTTCGTGCGCTGCTGCGCAGCGAGGGCTGCGTGTCAGCCCTGGACGGGCGGAGGCGTCGAGGCGCCGGAGCGGCGGCTGCGTCGCCGGCGGCGCGTGGGCGCCGCGTTGCCGTCGTGGTGCTCGGTGCCGCCGCCGTCGTGCGTGCCGCGTCCCTCGGGAGCGGTGGACGCATCCGCCGACTGCGGGGCGCCCTCGGCGCCGCGGCTCCGGTCGCCGCGCGAGCGGCGCTGGCCGCCCTCGCCGCGATCGCGCGTGCGCTCGCCGCCGCGCTCGCCACCACGACCGCCGCGGTCGCCGCGGCTGCCGGGGGCGACGCCCTCGCGCTTGGCCTCCTTGTGGGGCGGCGTCGCGTGCAGGCGGCCCTTGACGCCCTGCGGGATGTTGAGGTCGGCGTAGAGGTGCGGGCTCGACGAGTACGTCTCGACCGGCTCGGGACGCCCGAACTCCAGCGCGCGGTCGATGACCGACCACTTGTGCAGGTCCTCCCAGTCGACGAACGTCACGGCGATGCCCGTGCGGCCGGCGCGGCCGGTGCGGCCCACGCGGTGCAGGTACGCCATCTCGTCCTCGGGGATGGTGTGGTTGATGACGTGCGTCACGTCGTCGACGTCGATCCCGCGAGCGGCGACGTCGGTGGCGATGAGCACGTCCTTCTTGCCGGCCTTGAACGAGGCCATGGCGCGCTCGCGCGCCTCCTGGCTCATGTCGCCGTGCACGGCCGCGGCCTGGAAGCCGCGGTCGATGAGCTCCTCGGTGATGCGCGCGGCGGCGCGCTTCGTGCGCGTGAAGACGACGGTCTTGCCGCGGCCCTCGGCCTGCAGGATGCGCGCGATCACCTCGTCCTTGTCGAGCGCGTGCGCCCGGTAGACGACGTGCTCGATGTTGGCCTGCGCGATGGTGTCGTCGACGTCGGTCGCGCGGATGTGCAGCGGCCGCGACATGAAGCGCCGTGCGAGGGCGACGACCGGGCCGGGCATGGTCGCCGAGAAGAGCATCGTGTGCCGCACCGCGGGGACCTTCGAGAAGATCTTCTCGACGTCGGGCAGGAAGCCGAGGTCGAGCATCTTGTCGGCCTCGTCGAGCACGATCTCCGTGACGTTCGAGAGGTCGAGGATGCGCTGCTGCGAGAGGTCGAGGAGGCGCCCGGGGGTGCCGACGACGATCTGCGCGCCGGCCTTGAGCTGCTCGATCTGGCCCTCGTAGGCCTTGCCGCCGTAGATGGAGACGATCGTCGTGGGCCGGTTGGAGGTGATGATCTCCATGTCCTCGGTCACCTGCACGGCGAGCTCGCGGGTGGGGACGACGATGAGCGCCTGGACGCCCGGCGCGGGCTCTGCGCCGAGCCGCTGCGCGAGCGGGAGCCCGAAGGCGAACGTCTTGCCGGTGCCGGTCTTCGCCTGGCCGATGATGTCCTGGCCGGAGAGGGCGAGCGGGATGGTCTGCGTCTGGATGGGGAAGGGCTCGAGGATGCCGCGGTCGGCGAGCGCCTGGACCATGTCGGCGTCGATGGAGAGGTCTTGGAAAGTCAAGGGAGTGTTCCGCCTGTTCGTTTTGCTCGGGCCAGCCTACCGGCGGCGTGCGAGAGCCGGGCGATTCGCGCCCATAGACTCCTCAGCGTGGTGAAGTGGTTCGACCGGACGCCGCGCGACGTGACGCGCCAGCTGCTCCGACAGCATCGCATGCCGGTCGTGGGCGACCGCGTGCTGCTGTCCGACGTGCGCCCCGCGCTCGTGCCGTTCGTCGGCCAGGCGCTCGGCCTCGAGCTCGAGCTCGTCGCGAAGGCCGGCCGGGTGCTCGCCGACGCGCCTTCGCTCGAGACCCGCGTCGTGCTCGCCGAGGTCGTCCGCATCCACGCCGCCCGCGCGGCGGCCTTCGCCCGCATCCTCGAGAGCGAGCCCGTCGACGCGGCCGACGCGATGCGCCCCTTCGTCGAGACGACCCGCTCCTTCGCCGACGCGACCGATGGCGCCGACTGGTACGAGCAGGTGCTCGCGCTCCATGTCGCCTCCGGGCTGCTCGTCGACTTCTTCGTCTCGATCGCGCCCGGGCTGCCGGACGACGACCAGGACGCGATGCTGCGCGCGCTGCGCAGCGAGACGACGCATCCGCTGCTCGTCGGGCTGCTGCAGCAGGCGATCGCGGCGACGCCGCGGCTCTCCGACCGCCTCGCGGTGTGGGGTCGCAGGATCGTGGGGGATGCGCTGCTGCAGATGTACCTGGCCGTGAACGGCCCCGACGACGCCGGTCGCGCCGTACCGAGCCAGCCGCGGCTCGAGCCGGCGTTCAACGACATCGTCGCGTCGCACACGCGGCGCATGGACGAGCTGGGCCTGACGGCCTAGCGGCTCAGACCGTGCGCGTGAGCTCGGCGAGGTAGGCGGCGTCGGCGCGCGCGCGGCGGGCCGGCAGCACGCGCGGCAGCACGAGCGCGACGATCACGGCCGCCGCGAGGCTCGCGACCCAGATCCAGCCGTTCTCGCTCGTCATGCCGGTGAGCCCGAGGATCGTCCAGACGATGCCGGCAGCTGCGGCCGACGCCGTGGGGCTCAGGAAGAGGCCCACCCACTGGCGGCCGGGCAGCAGGTAGCGCGCGACCAGGCCGATCGCAGCCCCCATGACCATCGGCACGAGGACGAGGACGGGCATCAAGCGACGAAGCCGATCTTGCGCGTCGTCTCGCTGCCGATCTCCACGTAGGCGATCTGGCCGCTGGGCACGAGGTAGCGGCGGCCCTTGGCGTCGTCGAGCGTGAGGGGACCGGCCTCCAGGGCGGCGACGACCGCCGCCTCGATCTCCTGCGCGGTCTGCGCCGAGTCGAATGCGATCTCGCGAGCCGAGTCCTTGATGCCGATGCGGATGTCCATGGTTCTGAGGATAGGCGATCCGGCGGGGCGGTTCCGCCGCGTCCGCCGAGGGCGAAGCGGGGGCGGCGCGTGTGCTCCCGAGGCGCGTGGGCGGCCGCCGCTACCGTGGCGACGTGCCCGCACCAGGAACCCTGCTCGAGCCCGTCCTCGGCGTCGCGATCCCCGAGGGCACGGCCTCGCTCGACGACTCCCAGCAAGCGGTGCTCGCGCTGCCCGACGACGCGTCCGCGATCGTGCTGGGCGTCTCCGGCGCCGGCAAGACGACGACGCTCGTCGAGCTCGCCGCCGACCGGCTCGCGCGCGGGCTCGATCCCGCGTCGCTCCTCGTGGTCGCGGGCTCGCGGCAGGCGGCGACGGCGCTGCGCGACCGGCTCGCCCAGCGCACCGCGCTCGTCACCCCCGGGCCGCTCGCGCGCTCGATGCCGTCGTTCGCGCACGCGGTGCTCACGGCCGTCGCGCTCGCCGAGGGGCGGCCGGCGCCGCAGCTGCTCTCTGGCGCCGAGCAGGACCGGATCATCGCGGCGATGCTCGCCGGGCACGCCGACGACGCGGCGGCCGGCGCCGCGACGGGCCCCGACTGGCCCGAGCACCTGCACGCCGAGGTGCGGGATCAGCCCGGCTTCCGCGCGGAGCTGCGCGAGCTCATGGCGGCCGCCGACGAGCGCGGCATCGATGCGGATGCGCTCGCGCGGCGCGGGCAGCAGCGAGGCGTCCCCGAGTGGGTCGCGGCCGCCGCGTTCAAGGCGGAGTTCGACCGGCTCCAGCGGCTCGAGCGGCGGGGCGCCGACGCGGTGACCGCCGCGTCGCTGCTGCGCCGCGCCGCCCGCGCGGTCGGCTCGGTCGACGCGGCGCTGCTGCCCTCGCTCGTCCTCGTCGACGACGCGCAGGAGCTCACGGAGGGCGCCGTCGTGCTGCTCGAGGCGCTGCGGGCGCGCGGAGCCGCGGTGGTCGCGTTCGGCGACCCCGACACGACCACCGGCGGCTTCCGCGGCGCCGACGCCGGCCTGCTCGCCGCGCTGCCCGCCCGGCTCGGCTTCGCCGCCGACCCCGGCTGCCGCATCGAGCTGCGCGTCGACCACCGGCACGGCCCGAGCGTGCGCGCGCTCGTCGCGGCCACGGTCGAGGGCATCGGCACGGCCGGCGGCGGCACGCACCGGGCCGCCACCGCGGCCGGGATCGCGGCCGACCGGGTCGAGCTGCACGTGACGGCATCCGTCGACGACCAGGCGCGCCGCATCGCGCGCCTCATCCACGACCGCCGGGCCGCGGGCGTCGCGCACGACGACATCGCGATCATCGCCCGCACCGGCAGGGCCGCCGCGGAGCTGTCGTCGCTGCTGTCCGCGCTCGACGTGCCGATCGCCGCGGGCGGGCCGACGCGGCTGCGCGACGCCGCGGTCGTCGAGGCGCTCGTGAGCGTGCTGGCCGTCGCGACCGGGCGCGAGCCGCTCACGGCCGAGCTCGCCGAGCGGCTGCTGCGCAGCGACCTGCTCGGGCTCGACGCGCTCGCGGTGCGGAGGCTGAAGCGCGCGCTGCGGCACCGCATCATCGCCGAGGGCGGCGAGGTGCACGTGCCGGGCGCCGAGCTCGTGCGCGACGCCGTCGAGCAGCCCGAGTCGCTGCGCGGCCTCGCCGGCGCGAGGCACGGGGCGGATGCGGCGCGCAGGCTCGCGCGGATGCTCGCCGAGGCGCGCGCGCTGCTCCACGGCGACGACCCCGCCGCCGCCGACCGAGTGCTGTGGGCCGTGTGGAGCGCCGCCGGCGTGGCGGACGCCTGGCAGCGCGCCGCCCTCGGCGACGCGAGCGGCGTCGAGCAGTCGCTCGCGAACCGCCGCCTCGACGCGGTCGTCGCGCTCTTCGACCAGGTGGCGCGGCTCATCGAGCGGCGCCCGGATGCCGACACGGCCGGCTTCGTCGACGCCTGGCTCGCGTCGAGCGTCGACGACGACTCGCTCGCCGCGCGCGCGGAGGGCTCCCGCGTCTCGGTCGGCACCCCCGGGCAGTTCGTCGGTCGCGAGCTCGACACCGTGATCGTCGCGGGCCTGCAGGAGGGCGTGTGGCCCAACCTCCGGCCGCGCGGCTCGCTGCTCGGGGCGAACCGGCTCGACGGCGAGCCGACGGAGGACGCCCGCGCCGACGTGCTGCACGACGAGCTGCGCACCTTCGCCAAGGCCGTCTCGACGGCGCGCGCCGCCGTCATCCTCACCGCCGTCGAGAGCGACGACGAGCAGCGCTCGCCCTTCGTCGCGGGCCTCGACCCGACCCCCGCGCCGGACGACGGCTGGCACTCGCTCCGGTCGCTCGTCGGCAGCCTCCGCACGCACGTCGTGCTGGGCACCGACCGCGCGGACGAGGCCGCATCGGCCCTCCGCCGGCTCGCCGATGCCGGTGTGCCCGGCGCCGCGACCGCCGAGTGGTCGGGGCTCGCGCCCGTCACGACCACGGAGCGCCTCGACGCGGCCGATCCCGTGCACGTGAGCCCGTCCGCGCTGCAGGGGCTGCACGACTGCGAGGTCGCGTGGGTCATCGACCGGCTCGCGGGCTCCACCTCGAACCGCGCGGCGGGCCTCGGCACGATCGTGCACGAGGCGGTCGAGCAGCACGATCCCACCGACGCCGCCGCGATCGAGGCGGCGATCGACGACCGCTTCGGCGAGCTCGCGCACGAGTCGAGCTGGGAGGCGGCGCGCCAGCGCGCCGACATCCCGCCGATGGCCGCGGTGATCGCCGAGTACTTCCAGGTGCTGCGAGGGCAGGGCTGGACCGTCGAGGCGGGGGAGCACGAGGCGAGGTTCGCCGTCGAGCTCGACGGCGGGGGCGTGCTGAACGGCTCGATCGACTGGCTCGAGCACGGCGGCGACGGCACGGTGCGGGTCGTCGACCTCAAGACCGGCGCGCATCCGCCCGAGTCGCACGCCGAGCTCGGCAACCTGCAGCTGCGCGCGTATCAGCTGGCGATCGCGCTCGGGGGCGTCGCGGGGGTCGAGCCGGGCGCGACGACCGAGGCCCGGCTGTTCCTGCCGCGGCTGACGCGCGCGAGCAAGATCGTCGACGCGCCGCCGTTCGACGAGGTGCGCGACGCGTTCGTCTCGCACCTCGCGGCCGCCATCGGCACCATGGGCGGCGCGAGCTTCAGCGCCGTGCCCGCCGAGCACTGCTTCGACCGCTTCTCGTTCGGCCAGTGCGCCATCCACGTCCTCCCGGAGGTCACCGAATGATCGTCGACGCGCGCTGCAGCCCGCTCGAGCTCGCCGACCGGCTCGCTGCGGCGGCCGGCCGCACGGCGCAGCCGCCGACCGACGAGCAGGTGCGCGTGATCGAGGCGCCGCCCGTGCCCACGCTCGTCGTCGCGGGCGCCGGCAGCGGCAAGACGCACACGATGGCGCAGCGCGTGCTGTGGCTCGTCGCGAACGGCTTCGCGCTGCCTGACGAGGTGCTCGGCCTCACCTTCACGCGCAAGGCCGCGCGCGAGCTCGCGGAGCGGCTCGAGTCGCAGCTGCGGCTGCTCGGCGACGCGGGGCTCGTCGACCCGGAGCTCGTGCGCACTCGCAAGCCCCTCGTGCAGACCTACAACTCGTTCGCGAGCGCGCTGTTCCGCGAGTGGGCGCTGCTCATCGGGCGCGACCCCGAGTCCGAGGTGCTCACCGACCCGGCCGCGTTCCTGCTCGCGCTCCGGGTCGCGAGGGCCTCGAGCGACGTGCGGCTCGCGACGATCGGGTCGGCCGCCCAGGTCGCCCACCGCGTCGTGCAGCTCGCGGGCGAGCTCGGCGACCACCGCGTCTCCACCGCCCGGCTGCGTGCGTCGGGCATCCCGACGGCGTTCGCGGCGCTGCGCGACCTGCCGCAGGATCGGCAGCAGAAGGCGCTCAGCCAGCACAAGGCGAAGCCGCTCGTCGAGGACGCGCAGCGGGTCGGCGCGCTCGACGCCCTCGTCGACCTCGTCGACGCGTTCGACGCCGAGAAGCGCAGCCTCGGCGTGGTGCAGTTCTCCGACCAGGTGCGGCTCGCGCTCGACGCGATCGCCGCGCATCCCGCCGCCGTGGATGAGCTGCGCGCGCGCCACCGCTTCGTGCTGCTCGACGAGTTCCAGGACACCTCGGTGCTGCAGCTGCAGCTGCTCGGCACGCTGTTCCGCGAGATGCCCGTGATGGCGGTCGGCGACCCGAACCAGGCGATCTACGGGTTCCGCGGCGCGAGCGCCGGCACGCTCGCGCTCTTCCCGGAGCACTTCGGGGCGACCGAGAAGCGCACGCTCTCGACGAGCTGGCGCAACGACGCCGCCATCCTCGACATCGCCGACGCCGTCGCCCGCGAGCTGCCGCTCCAGCCGGGCGTGCCGGTCGAGCGGCTGCAGCCCCGCTCCGGCGCGGGCGCCGGCTCCGTGACGGTGCGGCACCTGCCGACCCTCGAGGACGAGGCGCAGCAGCTGCGCGACTGGTTCGAGAGCCACGGCGCGGGTCGGGGCACCGGCGACACGACCGCCGCCGTGCTCGTGCGCACGCACGGCCACGGCATCGAGCTCGCGGATGCGCTGCGCGCGCTCGGCGTCGTCGTCTCCCGCACCGGCGGCGGCGGCCTGCTGCAGGAGCCGGCCGTCGCCGACCTCGTCGCGGCGCTCCGCGTCCTCGGCCGACCGGAGGAGGGCTCGAGCCTCGTGCGGCTGCTCGCGGGCAGCCGCTGGCGCATCGGCGTGGCCGACCTCATGGCGCTGCAGCGGCACGCGCGGCGGCTCGCGACCGCGGGCCTCTCGGACGAGCAGCGCGCTCGCGACAAGGGCGCCGTGGTGGCGGAGGCCGGCTCGTCGATCGTCGACGCGCTCGACGCGCTCGCCGACGCACGGCAGCTCGAGGGCGCGAGCGACGAGGGCTTCGCGCGCATGCGCGAGGCGGCGCGGCTGCTGCGCGAGCTCCGCCGTCGCGCCGGCATGCCGCTGCCCGAGTACGTCCGCAGCGTCGAGCAGGCGCTGCGCCTCGACATCGAGGTGGGCGCCAACCCGGGCCGCAAGCACGACGTGCTCGATGCCTTCGCCCGCGAGGCGCACGCGTTCGCCGCCGCCGACGAGCGAGGCACGCTCGACGCGTTCCTCGGCTACCTCGAGGCGCTCGAGAGCGGCCGGGGACCCGACGCCCCGCAGCCGGAGCCCTCGCCCGGCACGGTGCAGATCCTCACGATGCACGCGTCGAAGGGCCTCGAGTGGGACGTCGTCGCGCTGCCGCGGCTCGCGCAGTCGAAGGCGGAGGACCGCTCGCGCGGCTGGCTCGACTGGGCGAGGCTGCCCTACGACCTGCGGGGCGACCGCAGCATGCTGTCGCGCCACGAGTGGCGGCAGCCGACGCAGCACGCGTACCTCGACGCGCGGGCCGGCTTCCTCGAGCTGCTCGCCGCGTTCGACGAGAGCGAGCGCGACCGGCTCGCCTACGTCGCCGTCACGCGCGCCCGTCGGGCGCTGTGGCTCTCCGGCGCCCAGTGGTACGGCACCGGCCGCACGCCCGCGAAGCCCAGCCGGCTGCTCGAGCTCGCCGCGGCGCAGCAGGGCGTGGAGCTGCTCGAGCCGGCGACGAAGGAGCACGGCAATCCTCGCGCGGGCACCGCGCCGACGACCGTCTGGCCGTTCGACCCGCTCGGCGCCAGGCGGCCCGCGGTCGAGGAGGCCGCCGCGCGGGTCGCGGCGGCCGACCCCGCGCGGCCGACGCCGTGGGACGACGCGATCGCGCTGCTGCTCGCCGACCGCGATCGCACGCCGCTGACGCTCCCGACCCGCATCGCCGCATCCGGCTTCAAGGACTGGGCGGCCGACCCGGTGGCCGTCGCGCGGCAGATCGCGCGGCCCATGCCGCAGGAGCCGTTCGCGGCCACCCGCCTCGGCACGCTCTTCCACGGCTGGGTCGAGCGGCGCGGCAGCGCGATCGGTCTCGGCGACGCCGTCGACGACGAGGCGCTCGACGAGGAGCTCGTGGGCATCGACGCCGAGCGGCTCGAGCGGCTGAAGCGCACCTTCCTCGCCTCGCCCTACGGCGACCGCGAGCCCGCCGAGACTGAGCTCGAGATCCACCTGCCGCTCGCCGGCACGACCGTCGTGTGCAAGATCGACGCCGTCTACCGCGACGGCGACCGGGCGACGGTGGTCGACTGGAAGACCGGCCGGCTGCCCTCGGGTGAGGCCGACCTCGAGGCCCGGCAGCTGCAGCTCGCCCTCTACCGGGCCGCGTACGCGGCGCACGCCGGGCTCGATCCCGAGCTCGTCGACGCGGAGCTCTACTTCGTCGAGCACGACCGGATCGTGCGTCCCGCGCGCATCGAGTCGCTCGGCGAGCTCGAGGCCCGCTGGCTGCGCGCCCAGCAGGCGGTCGCCGAGGCGTCAGCGGTCGGCTGAGCCGCCCTCGTCGCTCGGTTGCGCCCTCGTCGCGCCGCCCTCGACGGGCCCGGTCTCGCCGAGGTACTGCTGCACGCCGGTGAGGTCCATCGTCTCGGGATGCTGCGACGCGATCGCCGTACCCGGGTCGCGGTCGACGCGGCGCACGAGCGAGGCGAGCATCTCGGTCGCGTCGGCCACCACCGCGTCGTCCGCAGAGTCGACGCCGTGCAGCAGCCAGCGGGCGACGTCGAGCTCCGCGTGCAGCATGGCGCGCTGCCGCAGCTGCCGGTCGCCGATGCCGCGCGCCGCGGCGTGCGCGTCGAACGCCTCGTCGACGCTGCCGAACTCGTTCGAGCCGAGCAGGAACGCGAGATCCCGAGCGGGGTCGCCGACGGCGAGCGCGTGCCAGCCGTCGAGGCCGACCACGCGCGCTCCCTCGACCCGGAACGCGGGGGCCTGCAGATCGCCGTGCACGAGCGCGGGCTTGAACTGCCACAGCCGGTCGTCGGAGAGCGCGCCCTCCCACCGCTCGAGCAGCGCAGCCGGCACCGAGCCCGTCGCGGCGGCCCGGTCGAAGGTGTCGAGCAGCCGCTGCCGCAGCCCCTGCGCGGTCTCGTGCGGGAGTCCCGCGTCGGCGGCGACGGAGGTCGGCAGCTCGTGGATCGCCGCGATCGCCTGCCCGACGCTCGTCGCGAGCCCGGGCCGAGCGGGGGAGAGGTCCTGCAGCCGCATCGTCGCGCCGCCCAGTCGGGTCAGCACGAAGAGGGTCGAGCGACCGGCGCTCACCGTGCCCAGCACCGACGGCACCTCGAACGGCAGCCGGGAGCGGGTCGCGAGCGTCAGCGCGGCGAGCGCGGTCGCGTGCGCCGTCGCCGCCTGCAGCGCCGCGACGGAGCGCGGCAGCACGACCTGCACGGTCTCGCCGTCGGCCAGGCGCGCGGCGATGACCGAGCGGTGCTCGTCCGAGCCGTCCTCCGTCGCCCCCACGACCGTCAGGCCGTCGACGGCGGTGGTGGCGAGCGCGGCTAGAGTGAAGGGGTTCGTGCTCATGGATGCCAGGCTAGGCCGACCCGCGCCCCAGGCGGCCGCGCCACGCGACGGAGGTGACGTGCAGGTTCCCCCGCTCGCCAGATCGGCGCTCGACCGCGACCACGCGGCGAGGATCGCGCCCGGCGCGGTCGTCCGCGCGCTCGAGGACCCCGCGACCCGCATCGTGACGATCGCGGGCGACAGGGCGCCGGTGCGCGACGGCGCGCTCGTGCGCTTCTCGCCCGACGCGCTCCCGGCCCATGCCCTTCCCGTCGAGCCGCACGTGCCGCTCAGCTGGCTCGGGAGGGCCGTGGACGCCGACGGCGGACGCGGCGGCGTCATCCTCTCGATGCTCGTCGCAGACCCCTTCGACGTGCCCGGCGCCGAGTGGCGCTCGCTGCGCGAGGTGGGGGCTGAGCTCGACGACGCCGACGCGGGCGTGCTCGTGCAGGCGGTCGCGCTCGGCGTGTGGCAGCGCGAGAGCCGCCACAGCCCCGTCGACGGCACGCCCGCCGACTTCGAGGAGTCGGGCTGGGTGCGCCGCGACGCGGCCGGCGGGGCGCACTTCCCGCGCACCGACCCCGCCGTGATCGTGGCGATCCACGACCGGGCGGACGAGCGCATCCTGCTCGGCCACAACGCCGCCTGGCCGTCGGACCGCTACTCGCTCATCGCCGGCTTCGTCGACCCCGGCGAGTCGCTCGAGGCGGCCGTCACGCGCGAGGTGCAGGAGGAGACGGGGCTCGTGGTCGTCGAGCCGCGCTACCTCGGCTCGCAGCCGTGGCCCTTCCCCCGCAGCCTGATGGTGGGCTTCGAGTGCGTCGCGCTCGACCCGGAGGCCATCCGCCCGGACGGGGTCGAGATCCTCGACGTGCGGTGGTTCACGCGCGACGAGCTGCGCGCCGGGGCCGTGCGCCTGCCCGGCCCCACCTCGATCGCCTCCTGGATCCTCGACGCCTGGCTCGCCCGCGGGGGACCGCAGCCGTGACGGATCAGGCGGTCACCGACGCCGACCGCATCCTCGCCGGCCTCGACGACCAGCAGCGGCAGGCGGCGACGACGCTCGGCGGCCCGGTCGCGATCCTCGCGGGCGCAGGCACCGGCAAGACGCGCGCGATCACGCATCGCATCGCGTACGCGGTCGCGACGGGCGAGCAGGCCGAGCATGCCTCGCTCGCGCTCACCTTCACGAGCCGCGCGGCCGGCGAGATGCGCACGCGGCTCGCGCGGCTCGGCGCCGGGCGCGTGCAGGCGCGCACCTTCCACGCTGCGGCGCTCGCCCAGCTGTCGCACTTCTGGCCGCGCGTCACAGGCTCGAGCATGCCGAAGCTGCTGCCGCAGAAGGCCTCGCTGCTCGCCGACGCCGCCGCGCAGCTGCGGCTGCGGCTGCCGACCGCCCAGCTGCGCGATGCGGCCGGCGAGATCGAGTGGCGGAAGTCGCAGGCGATGACGATGGAGGACTACGGGCTGCAGGCGCGCATCCGTCCCATGCCGACGGGCATCGCGCCCGAGGCGATGATCGACCTCCACATGGCCTACGAGCGCGTCAAGGACGAGCGTCGCCAGATCGACTTCGAGGACGTGCTGCTCGCGACCACCGGGATGCTCGAGCGCGAGCCCGTGATCGCCGACGAGATCCGCTCCCGCTACCGGCACTTCACGGTCGACGAGTACCAGGACGTCTCGCCCATGCAGCAGCGGCTGCTCGCGGCATGGCTCGGCGACCGCCGCGACGTGTGCGTCGTCGGCGACCCGAGCCAGACGATCTACTCGTTCGCCGGCGCCGACCCGGCGAGCCTCAGCCGCTTCGTGCACGACCATCCCGACGCCGAGGTCGTGCGGCTCGAGCGCTCCTACCGCTCGACGGCCGCGATCGTCGGCTGCGCGAACCGGCTCATGCGCGGAAGGGAGGCGCTCACGCTCACCGCCGCGTCGGGTCAGCCGGGGCGGGAGCCGTCGGTGTCGGTGCACGGCAACGACTCGGCGGAGGCCGCCGCGGTCGCCGCCGCGTGCCGCGCGCAGGTGGATGCCGGGGCCGATCCGGGGCAGATCGCGGTGCTCACGCGCTTCCACGCGCAGGCAGGGCTCGTCGAGCAGGCGCTCGCGGGGGTCGGCCTGTCGTCGACCGTGCGCGGCTCGACGCGGTTCTTCGAGATCCCGGTCGTCAAGCGCGCCGTGCTCATGCTGCGCAGCGCGCCCGCCGACGGGCGGCCGCTCTTCCAGGCCGTCGCCGACATCGTCATGGGGCTCGGCTACAGCGCCTCGCCGCCGGCGACGCACGGCGAGGAGCGCGCCCAGTGGGACGCGCTGCACGCGCTCGTCACGCTCGCCGAGGAGGCCGGCGGCACCGACCTGCCCGGCTTCGCGCACGACCTGCAGCGGCGGGCCGCGACCGAGCACGAGCCGACCCTCTCCTCCGTCACGATCGCGACGATCCACGCGGCCAAGGGCCTCGAATGGCAGCACGTGCACGTCATCGGGCTCGCGGAGGGGCTGCTGCCGGTCTCGCACGCGACGACCCTCGCCGAGATCGACGAGGAGCGCCGGCTCCTCTACGTCGCGATCACGCGCGCGCAGCGCTCCCTGTCGCTCACGTGGGCGCGCCACTCCGGCCACGCCGTCAGGCAGCCATCGCGGTTCCTCGCCGAGATCGGTGCGGGCACCGCCCCCGCGGGCGGCGCCCGGCGCTGACGGCGGCGTCGCGCTGGCTGATCCGCGCGCTCCAGCCGGTCGGCAGGGCTTCGTCGCTCGCTCTCCGCAGGGCTCCGAGGACCGTCACGATCGCCTGCGCCGCCGCGATCGCGCTCGGCTCCGGCGTCAGGTGCCCCGGCAGCAGCGTCGGCTGCTCGGGCACGAGGCAGCGCGGGCAGCCCGTGCCCGCGGGGACGAAGGGGCCGACCTGCACCCACACGTCGCCGACCACGACCGGCAGGTGCGCGTCGCCGCGCGCGAGCAGGCGCTCGACCTCGGCATCGGGGAGCCGCCACGCCGCGACCGGCACGACGAGCGCGTCACCCGGAGCGTGATCCGGCCCGAGCGGCCGGGGGTGCCCCGCGTGCCGCGCTGCGGCGTGGAGCGCCGCGGCGAGCGGGATGCGTCCGCGCACGACCACCGGGAGCGCCGGCCGCGCGACATGCAGCGCGGGCTCGACCGCCTCGAGGAGCGCGGCCGCCGGCTCATCGCCGAGCAGGTGCTCGAGCTCGCGCCGCACGACGCCGCGCGTGAGCGCCGCGATGCCGCGGAGCGTCGCTGCGTCGGCGTCGAGCTCGACGATCGGATGCTGTGCCCCGATCGCGATGCGATCGGGGGCGGTGCGGAAGACGGCGAGGTGCGGGTCGAGTCGCAGCATGGCGGCATGGTGCGCCTGCGCGCCCCGCGGCGTCGGCGGCTGTCCACAGCCTGCTCGAGTCAGTCCTGCTTCGGCTGCTCCCCATCCGGCTCGTCGCCGGACTCGTCGCCCTCGCCCTGCGGCTCGTCGTCGCCCTGCGTGCGCTCATCAGCGCCCTCGGTCCGCTCCGCGTCGTCGAGCAGCTCCTGCAGCGCGAGGTCCATCTCGTCGAGCTCGCCCGCGCCCTGCAGTCGAGCGATCACGCGCGACGGGTCGTCGATGTCGTCGCCGCCGGGCATCAGGTCGGGCTGGTCCCAGAGCGAGTCGCGCACCTCGGCGCCCACCGCATCCGTCACCGTGCGCCAGAACGCTGCGGCCTCGCGCAGCCTGCGGGGGCGGATCTCGAGTCCGACGAGCGTGCTGAACGCCTTCTCCGCCGGGCCACCGGTCGCCCGGCGGCGGCGCACCATCTCGGCGATCGACTCGCGCTTGGGCAGCCGAGCCGTGGCCGACTCGGTGACGGCGTCGACCCATCCCTCGATGAGCGCGATCGTCGTCTCGAGCTTTGCGAGCGTCTCGACCTGCTCGGGCGTCTTCGGCGGGATGAGGGCGCCGCTCTTGAGCGCCTCGCGCAGCTCGTCGGGGTTCGTCGGGTCGAAGGACTCCGCCAGCTCCTCGAGCCGGTCGACGTCGATGCGGATGCCCTCGGCGTACTCGCGCACCGACGAGAGCACGTGCAGCCGCAGCCAGCGCGCGTGGTGGAAGAGGCGGGCGTGAGCGAGCTCGCGCGCGGCCATCCAGATGCGGACCTGGTCCTCGGGGATGTCGAGGCCGTCGGCGACGGCACGCAGGTTGACGGGCAGCAGTGCTGCGTCGCCGTCGAGCAGCGGGAAGCCGAAGTCGCCGCCCGCGACGGTCTCGCCGGCGAGCTGGCCGATGACGTTGCCGAGCTGCATCGCGAACATGGTGCCCCCGACGTTGCGCAGGATGCGCTCCGCTCCGGCGAGCATCTCCTGCGCCTCCTCGGGCGCGTGCTCCTGCATCGCGGCGGTGAGCGCGTCGGAGATGCTGTTCGCGACCGGCTCGCTCATCTCCTGCCAGACCGGGATCGTCGCGTCGACCCACTGCTGGCGCGAGAGGAGCCGCAGCTCGGTCGCGGCGGCACCGATGTCGGTCGTCTCGCTCAGCCACAGCGCGGCGAGGTCCGCGGCCTGGCGCACGGCGTCGCGCTCCGCGCTCGACACCGAGCCCGGGTCGCGCTGCACGACGGCGGCGGCCTGCCGCTTGGACGCCTCCCAGTCGATGCCCTCCTCCGTGCGCGAGAGCGCCGCCTGCAGCTGGGCCATGAGGGCCTGCAGCTGGGCGGGGTCGGACGGCATGCCCGCGGCTCCCGCGAGACGGGCGGGATCGATCGGTCCATCACCGGACAGGAATCGCTGCAGCATCTCGCGCAGCTCATCCTCAGGGCGTCGATCCTCGGAGTCCTCAGGCATGCGACTACGCTAGCCGCAGCATGTTGGAACCCGCGGGGAATCCGCCCATCCCGTCCTCCGCCGTCCGCGAACACCCGGTGCAGCACCGGTTCCCGGACGTGCGGCCCCGTCGTGTGCGCCGCGCCGGATGGGTCGGGCTGGGGCTCGCGGCCGTCGCGTCGCTCGCGCTCGCCTTCCTGCCGTCGCCGTACGTCGTCGAGACGCCGGGCCCCACCTTCGACACGCTCGGCGCCACCGACGCCGGTCCGCTCATCTCGATCGACGGCGCGGACACCTACCCGACCGAGGGCGAGCTGCGCCTGCTGACGGTGTCGCTGCTCGGCAACCCGCAGCGCCCGCTCACCTGGATCGACGTCGCCGAGGCCTACCTCGACCCCTCCGACTCGATCATCCCGATGGCTGCCGCCTTCCCGCCGGAGCTCTCGGTCGAGGAGTCGAACGAGGCGGGCCGCATCGAGATGCAGAACTCGCAGTCCGCGGCCGTCGCGGCGGCGCTGCTGCACGAGGGCCTGCCGGTCGTGAGCGACGTGCGCATCGCGGGCGTCATCCCCGGCTCGCCCGCCGAGGGCGTGCTCCAGGAGGGCGACCGGATCCTGCGGGTCAACGGCGCGCAGGCCTACGACGTCTACTCGATCCGCGCATCCATCGCCGCCGTCGACGGGCCGGCGACGTTCGAGATCGAGCGCGACGGCGAGCCGCAGACGCTCGAGGTGACGCCCGCCGTCGAGGGCGAGCAGAAGATCGTCGGCATCTACCCCTCGAACGAGTTCGACTTCCCCTTCGCGGTCGACATCCAGCTGCCCAACGTCGGCGGACCGAGCGCCGGCATGATGTTCGCGCTCGGCATCGTCGACGAGCTCACGCCCGGCGCGATGACGGCCGGCACGCGGTGGGCGGGCACCGGCACGATCGCCGCGCTCGGCGACGTGGGGCCCATCGGCGGCATCGTGCAGAAGATGCACGGGGCGCTCGAGGCGGGCGCGACGCACTTCCTCGCACCGGTCGAGAACTGCGGCGAGGTCGCCGGGCATGTGCCCGCAGGGCTCACGGTCTTCGCGGTCGACACGCTCGACGACGCGATCGAGGCGATCGAGACGGTCGCCATGAACGAGGACACCTCGGCGCTGCCCACCTGCGTGAGCGCGGCCGCACGCCCGTAGTTCGCTCTCGGCGCTCGTCGCCGCGCCCGGGGCACAGTCGCTGCGGATACCATGAGGGCACCGCCCGCACCGCAGCTTGGAGCAAACGACGTGTCTGTCAACGCCGAACGACCGCCCGCAGCAGCGACCAGGAGGCAGCGCCCATCGCCGCTGCTGATCACGATCCTGATCGTGGCCGCCATCATCGGCGCCTTCGTGCTGTTCTCCGGGTTCTACGCCGACATCCTCTGGTTCGACCAGCTCGGCTTCGTGCAGGTGCTGCAGACGCGCTGGCTGTCCATGGGCCTCATGTTCCTCATCGGCTTCCTCGCCATGGCGGTGCCGCTCGCGCTCAGCGTGCAGATCGCGTTCCGCTCGCGCCCCGTCTACGCGCAGCTGAACTCGCAGCTCGACCGCTACCAGGAGCTCGTCGAGCCGCTCCGCCAGCTCGTCATGTGGGCCGCGCCGGTCGTGCTCGGGCTCTTCGCCGGCATCGCCTCCGCCACGCAGTGGGAGACGGCGCAGCTGTGGCTGCACCGCACGCCATTCGGAGAGACCGACCCGCAGTTCGGCTTCGACCTCAGCTTCTACGTCTTCGAGCTGCCGTTCTACCAGCAGATCGTCGGCTTCGCGCTCGCCGTGCTCTTCATCAGCGGCGCCGCGACCCTCGCGACCGCCTACCTCTACGGCGCGATCCGCGTCACCGGCCGCGAGTTCCGCATCTCCCGGTCGGCGCGCATCCAGCTCGCCATCATCGTCGCGCTCTACATGCTCGCCCTCGCCGTGTCGATCTGGCTGGGCCAGTACGCGGCGCTCGCGATGACCTCGCAGGGCTTCCTCGCGACCGGTGCGGGCTACACCGAGGTCAACGCGACCATCCCCGGCGCGCAGATCATGGCCGGCATCGCCGCGCTCGTCGCGCTCTTCTTCATCGTCACGGCCATCATCGGCCGCTGGCGCATCGCGATCGTCGGCACCGCGCTGCTCATCGCCGCGTCGCTCGTCGTGGGCGTCGCCTACCCGGCGATCGTCCAGCGCTTCACGGTCGACCCGAGCGCCAGGACGCTCGAGTCGGAGTACATCCAGCGCAACATCGACGCCACGCGCGCCGCGTGGGACGTCGACGACATGGTCGAGACCGAGTCGGATGCGCGCACCGCCGCTGAGCCCGGCGCGCTCCGCGCGGACGCGGAGACGACCGCGAACATCCGCATCATCGACCCCGCGCTCGTCACCGACGCATTCGCCAACCTGCAGGAGTACCGCCAGTACTACGGCTTCGCCGAGCAGCTCGACGTCGACCGCTACGAGATCGACGGCCAGACGCAGGACACCGTCATCGCCGTCCGCGAGCTCGACCTCTCCGGGCTCGAGGAGGACAGCTGGTACAACCGCCACATCGTCTACACGCACGGCTACGGCGTCGTCGCGGCGTACGGCAACCAGCGCGGGCCCGAGGGCCAGCCGGTCTTCCTGCAGCAGGGCATCCCCACGACCGGTGAGCTCGGCGAGTACCAGCCGCGCGTCTACTTCGGCGAGTCGACGCCCGACTACTCGATCGTCGGCGGCGCGGAGGGCTCGGCACCGCTCGAGCTCGACTACCCGCGCTCGACCGAGGAGGGCAGCGGGAACGCCAACACGACGTTCTCCGAGGACGGCGGACCGAAGCTCGACGGCTTCATCAACCGGCTCGTCTACGCGCTGAAGTTCGGCTCGGAGCAGATCATCCTCTCCGACGCGGTGACCGACGACTCGCAGATCCTCTACGACCGCGACCCGCGGGAGCGCGTCGCCGCCGTCGCGCCGTACCTGACGCTCGACAGCGACCCGTACCCCGCGGTGGTCGACGGGCGGCTCCTCTGGATCGTCGACGGCATGACCACCACGGACATGTACCCGTACTCGTCGCACCGGTCGATCGCGCAGACGATCGCCGATGTCACGAACACGAACCCCACGCTCACGGCCGACGACATCGTGAACTACATGCGCAACTCGGTGAAGGCCGTGGTGGATGCGTACGACGGCTCGGTCACGCTCTACGCGTGGGACCCGGAGGACCCCATCCTCCAGGCGTGGATGCAGATCTACCCGGGTACCGTGGAGCCGATGAGCGCCATGTCGGGCGATCTCATGAGCCACGTGCGGTACCCGGCCGACATGTTCAAGCTGCAGCGCAACGTGCTCGGCGACTACCACGTCACGAACCCGGCGACCTTCTTCTCCGGCGACGACCAGTGGGCGACGCCCTCCGACCCGACGTGGTCGAACGCGCAGGTCACCGCGCCGCCGCAGCCGCCGTACTACCTCACGATGTCGGTCGACGGGCAGGACCCCGCGTTCACGCTCTACTCGACGTTCATCCCGCGCGATGGTCGAGAGGTGCTGTACGGCTACCTGTCGGTGAACGCGGATGCGGGAGGCACGGCCGGCGAGGTGAGCGAGGACTACGGCAGGCTCACGCTGCAGATGCTGCCGAAGGAGGGCTCGATCCCCGGCCCCGGGCAGGTGCAGAACAACTTCGACACCGACGCAGAGGTCTCGCAGGTGCTCAACATCCTGCAGCAGGGCTCGACCGAGGTGCTCAACGGCAACCTGCTGACCCTGCCGGTCGGCGGCGGCCTGCTCTACGTGCAGCCGGTCTACCTGCAGTCCACGGGCGCGACGTCGTTCCCGGTGCTGCGGAAGATCCTGGTGGCCTTCGGTGACGACATCGCCTTCGAGGACACGCTCGATCAGGCGCTCGACTCGCTGTTCGGCGGCGACTCCGGCGCGAACGCCGGCGACGCCGGTGACGCACCCGTGCCGGGGGATGAGAACGAGCCTGCCGCCCCGGAGACCGACCTGCAGACGCAGCTCGACGCGGCCATCGCGCAGGCGGGCGCGGCGCTCCAGGAGCGCCAGGCCGCCTACGGCGAGAACGACCTCGTCGCGGCAGCCGAGGCCGACGAGCGGCTCACCGCTGCTCTGGCCGAGGCCATCCAGCTGTCGGCGCAGATCGCGGGCGAGACGCCCGTCGAGGGCGTGCCGGCCGAGGGCGGAGAGACGCCGGCGCCCGAGACGGCGCCGGAGGACACCCCGGAGGAGACCACCGCCCCGTAGCGATTTGCCCCGCGGCCAAGCGACTGGTAGTGTTTCATCTTGTGCCGCGGGGTGGAGCAGCTCGGTAGCTCGCCGGGCTCATAACCCGGAGGTCGCAGGTTCAAATCCTGTCCCCGCAACAGAAGTCCGCGAACTGCGGCACATGAAGAGGCCCCCGAGAGGGGGCCTCTTCTGCGTCGTCCGGCGCCCGCGTAGCCTCGGCGCATGGGCTTCGCGGTCTCGGCCGAGTCGTACGACCGGTTCATGGGCAGGTTCTCCGCGCCGCTCGCGAGCGTCTTCGCGGACTTCGCAGGCGTGCAGGGCGGGAACCTGCTCGACGTCGGCAGCGGTCCGGGCGCCCTCACCGACGAGCTGCTGGCGCGCGGCGCTGCGGTGACGGCGATCGACCCGTCGCCGAGCTTCGTCGAGGCAGCGCGAGCGCGGCATCCGTCGGTGCGGGTGCTCGAGGGTGTGGCCGAGTCGCTGCCGTTCGACGACGCGACGTTCGGCGCCGCCCTCGCGCAGCTCGTCGTGCACTTCATGCGCGACCCGGAGCTGGGGATGCGCGAGATGGCGCGCGTCACGCGGCCCGGCGGCACGGTCGCCGCGTGCGTCTGGGACCACGCCACCGGCCCGCTCGGCGTGTTCTGGGCGGCGGTCGCATCGCTCCACGCCGGGCCGGGGGCGCCGCCCTCCGAGGCGGCCAGGACCGGCTCGCGCCGGGGCGACCTGACGCGCGTGATGACCGCCGCCGGCATCCGGCAGCCCGTCGAGGCGCCGATCGCCGTCGCGGTGCGCTTCGACGACGTCGAGTCGTGGTGGGCGCCGTTCGAGCTCGGCGTCGGCCCGGCGGGCGACCACGTCGCGTCGCTCGACGGCCGGGAGCGCGCGATGCTGCGCGACCGGTGCCGCGCGCTGCTGCCCGAGCCGCCGTTCGAGGTGCGTGCCGTCGCGTGGGCGGTGCGGGGGGAGCGCGGCTGAGCGGCTACTCGAACAGCCCGCCGATGCCGCCGCCCGAGCTCGAGCCGCCGTTCGAGCCGGAGACCTGCTGGCGGCCCTCGCTCGGCTGCACGACGACGAATCCAGGGCCGTGGAAGGCGAGCTGGAACGCCTCGCCCGTGCCGCCGCGCAGCAGCGAGCGCATGTTCATGCTGTTGACGACGCTCGGCTGCAGGTTCGACGACCAGCAGACCGCCGCGTTGGGGTCGACGAAGGTCGGCTGCCGCGAGCAGTCGAGCAGCATCGGGTTGCCCTCGCACGAGATGCCGATCATGCCGGTGCCGCCGAGCTCGAGGTTGAAGAGGCCGCCGGCCATGATGTTGCCGCTGCGCAGCATCCTGATGTCCCACTGCAGCTGCGGGTCGAAGGCGAGCAGGTTCTTGCCGCTCACCGACAGGCCCTCGTTCTCGAGCTGCACGGTGAACACGTTCGCCGCATCCCTCGCGAGGAAGACCTCGCCCTGCCCGCGGATGCGCATGAGCGGAGCGCCCTCGCCGGTGACGAGCTTCTTCAGCATGCGCGCGGCGCCCGCACCCTCGTGCTGGAACTCCATCTGCCCCTGGTAGGCGACCATCGCGCCCTTCGCGGCGAGCACGTCGCCGCCGCCCGAGACGCTGATGCGCAGCATCTTGCTCGACTGCTTCACCCACCGCTCGGTCGACTGGGTCTCCTGGTTCGCCTCCGCGAACAGCTCGGATCTCATGCGTCCCCCTCCAGGGCGTGCTCGAGCCTGACGACCTTGCCGTCGAGCTCCCCGGTCCATCCGGGTCGGATGTCGGCCTTGAGGACGAGGGATGCGCGCGGGCTGAGCGCGAGGACCGCATCGGTCGCCCGACGCACCACGTCGAGCACCTCGTCCCATTCGCCCTCGATGGTCGTGAACATGGCATCGGTGCGGTGCGGCAGACCGCTCTCGCGGACCACGCGCACCGCGGCGGCGACCGCGTCGTGCACGGAGCCATCGGGGCCTGCGGTACCGGGTGCTACGGAGAATGCGACGAGCATCCTGCTCCCTTCGTCGGTCTTGATCCTGGCATCCCGCGCCCGGGCGCGCCACGGCTGCCGCGTAGGCTGGATCCGTGAGCCACGAGAGCCCTTCCGAGCAGCCGGCGCAGGAGCCGATCGACCGGTCGGTGCTGCTCGCCGCGGCCGTGCAGTGGGCACCGGGGGAGGACGTCGACGCGAACCGCGCCGCCGCGGCCGCCTGGATCGACGCGGCTGCCGTCCGCGGTGCGAGGCTCATCGTGCTGCCCGAGTACTCGCAGCACTGCTCGAGCGACCTCGCCGCGACCGCGCCCGCCGCGGCAGAGCCGCTCGACGGCCCCTTCGTGCGGATGCTCACCGAGCGCGCGGTCGCGCACGGGGCGCTCGTGATCGCCGGGCTCGTCGAGCGCCTCGACGACGGCGTCTCGAACACCGTCGTGGCGGTCGACGAGACGGGCGTCCGCGCGGCGTACCGGAAGGTGCACCTGTACGACGCGTTCGGCTCCCGGGAGTCCGACTGGCTCACCGCCGGCGACCCCGCGCAGCTGCCGGTCGTGGAGGCGCTCGGCACGCGCATCGGCATCCAGACCTGCTACGACCTGCGGTTCCCGGAGGCGACGAGGCGGCTCGTCGATGCCGGTGCCGACGTCGTCGTCGTGCCCGCCGAGTGGGTGCGCGGTCCGCAGAAGGAGCGCCACTGGACGACGCTCGTCACCGCGCGGGCGATCGAGTCGACCGTGCACGTCGTCGCCGCCGACCAGGCGCCGCCGCTCGGCGTGGGGTGCTCGCTCGTGGTCGACCCGATGGGCGTGGCGCTCGCGGCGCTCGGCGACGGCGAGGGCGTCGCGATCGCCCCCATCGATCCCGCCGTGACCGCCGCGACCCGGGTGCGCAACCCCTCGCTCGCGAACCGCCGCTACCGCGTGGCCTGAGGTCAGCGCGTCGGCTGCAGCACCGCGTCCTTGAGGCCCGCGAGCCGCGACGCGGCGTCGCGCAGGGTGTCGTCCGACTTGCAGAACGCGAAGCGAAGCGTCGACCGGAGGTCCCGCCGCGAGGGCCGGGCGAGCGCCGAGAGCGGGATGCCCGCGACGCCCACGAGCTCCGGCATGCGGCGCGCGAGCGCGGTCGCGTCGTCGAACCCGAGCGGCGCGGCGTCGGCGAGCAGGAAGTAGCCGGCCATCGCGTCGTGCACCGTGAAGCCCGCCCTGCGCAGGCCGCGGGCGAGGATGTCGCGCTTGCGGGCGAAGGACTGGACGGTCGTGTCGAAGTGCTCGTCCGGCAGCCTCAGTCCGACCGCGACCGCGGGCTGGAACGGCGCGCCGTTGACGAACGTCAGGTACTGCTTCACCGCGGTGATCTGGGCGATCCGCTCCGGGGTCGACATGATCCAGCCGATCTTCCAGCCGGTCACCGAGAAGGTCTTGCCGGCGGACGAGATCGACACGAGCCGGTCCCGAGCCGCGCCGAAGGTCGCGAGCGGGACGTGCCGCTCGTCGTAGACGAGGTGCTCGTAGACCTCGTCGGTCACGATGATGGCGTCGCGCCGCTCCGCGACCCGCACGATGTGCCGCATGGCGTCCTCGCTGAAGACGGCGCCGGTCGGGTTGTGCGGGGAGTTCACGATGATCATGCGCGTGCGCGGCGTCGCCGCGCGCTGCAGCCGGTCGGGGTCGGGCTGGAAGTCGGGGGCGGCGAGCGGCACCGGCACGAGCACGGCGCCCGTGAGCGCCACGATCGCGGCGTAGGCGTCGTAGTACGGCTCGAACACGATCACCTCGTCGCCGGGGGAGAGGTACGCGAGCATCGTGGCGGCGAGCGCCTCGGTCGCCCCGGCGGTGACGAGCACGTCGCCGCGCCCGAGCCCGATGCCGTAGAAGCGCCGCTGATGCTCGACGACCGCGTCGATGAGCTCCTGGCAGCCGCGGCCGGGCCCGTACTGGTTCCTGCCGTGGTCGATCGCGTGCTTGGCGGCGTCGAGCACCGCTCGCGGGCCGTCCTCGTCGGGGAAGCCCTGCCCGAGGTTGAGGGCGCCCGTCTTCGAGGCCAGCGCGGTCATCTCGGCGAAGATCGTCGGGGCGAGCCGCCCGTCGGCGCCGAGCAGCCCCGCGCCGGCTGCGGTCCGCTGCCAGGGTGCTTGCTCCATGCTCCGACGCTACTCGTTCCTGCGCCGGTTCCGACGGTCGACATCGGGATGGCATGGCATCCGCATGGATTGCGGTGGCACGATCGAGACCATGACGAACCCGTACGACCGCGTGCCGAACCCCGCCGGACCGCAGCAGCAGGCCGGCGGCCAGCACTGGCCGCAGCCCTCCCCGCAGCCCTCCTACCAGCAGCCCGGGTACCCGCAGCAGCCGACCGCTGCCTTCCGGCAGCCGACCGCGCAGGAGCCGAAGCCACGGCGCCGCGGCGGGCTCGTCGTCACCTCGCTCGTCGCGGCCGCGCTGCTCGGCGGTGCTGCCGGCTTCGGCGGCGGCGCGCTCGCCGCGCAGCAGCAGCCGCAGACGCAGTCCTCGCCGAGCGCGGGTGCGACGGCGGTCCCCGTCGCCGACCCGCAGACGGTCGCCGACGTCGCCGCAGCGGCCGGCCCATCCGTCGTCACCGTGCAGGCATCGTCGAGCTCGGGCTCGGGCGAGGGCTCAGGGGTGGCCGTCGCCGCCGGCGGCTACATCGTCACGAACAACCACGTCGTCACGCTCGACGGCCAGGCCGCCGACGCGACCATCACGGTCGAGACGAGCGACGGCAGGCTGCTGGCCGCCGAGCTCGTCGGCACCGACCCGGTCGTCGACCTCGCGGTCATCAGGGTCGATGCCGAGCTGCCCGTCGTCACCTTCGCCGCGAGCGACGACGTCCGCGTCGGCGACACCGCGATCGCGATCGGCGCGCCGCTCGGGCTGTCGAACTCGGTCACGGACGGCATCGTCTCGGCGGTGGACCGCGGGCTGCGGATCGCGTCGAGCGCCGCGCCCAGCGAGGAGGACCAGTCGCAGCAGCAGCCCTTCGGCTTCTGGCAGCCCGACGGCACGCAGGCCGCGCAGCAGGACATCTCGATCCCGGTCGTCCAGACGGACGCCTCCATCAACCCCGGCAACTCCGGCGGCGCGCTGCTCAACGCATCCGGCCAGCTCGTCGGCGTCAACGTCGCCATCGCGAGCATGGGGCAGGGCGACGCCGCCGGCTCGATCGGCATCGGCTTCGCGATCGAGTCGACGCTCGTGCAGCGCGTCGTCGACGAGATCATCGCCGAGGGCACCGCGACCCACGGCCTGCTCGGCGCCTCGGTGAGCGACGTGACGGATGCCTCGGTCGGCACCGTGGGCGCGCTCGTCCGGGAGCTCGTCGACGGCGGCGCCGCTGCGGCAGCCGGCCTGCAGGTGGGGGACGTCATCACCTCCGTCGAGGGTCAGCCGGTGACCGGCGCGACGGATGCGACGGCACAGGTGCGCGCCCACGCCGGCGGCACCACCGTCACGGTCACCTACCTGCGCGACGGCCAGGAGGCCGAGGCCGAGGTGACGCTCGACGAGCTGACGTAGTCAGCGGCCCGGCTCTTCAGCGGCTCGGCTCTTCAGCGGCCCGGCTCTTCAGCGGCCCGGCTCTTCAGCGGCTCTGGTCGGTCGGCGTGCCGTCGGTCGCATCGGGCATCTGCGGGTCGCTGTCCTCGAGTGGGAGGTCCTCGTCGACGGGCGGCGCGTCGCGCCGGTCGGCGAGTCGCTCGCGGAACCGCCGCAGCCCGCCACCGAGGCCCTCGCGCTCGATCGCGCGCGCGTCGCGGATGCGCTCGCCGAGGCTCGGGCGCACCTCGCGCACCACCGGAGCGAGGCTCGGGTCGAACGCGACCGGCACCGGGCCGAAGGCCTCGCGCGCGCTCTTCACGATCTGCCGTCCCAGCATGTTGTTGCCGACGCCGCCGACGACCGCGCCGATGCCGAACGGCAGCGCGCGGCCCACCATCGACGCCCCGGTGTTGCGGGCCATCCGCCGGAGGAACGCGCGGCGCAGGTAGTCCACGACCTGGCCCATCATCCCGGTGGGCATGCGTGAGGTGACGAGCTCTCCCCAGAACGCCGTGCCCGCCGCGCCGCGGCCGAGCGACTGCTCCGCCACGCGCTTGACGAGCGCCTTGCCGCCGGAGCCGAGCATGAGGCCCATGACGAGGGCCTTGGCGCGCTCGGGGTCCTCCACCGGGATGCCGTGCACCTCGGTGACCGCCTGAGCGAAGAAGGCGCTCGCCTCGAGGAAGCCGACGGTCTCGGCGACCGTGAGCCCGAGCGCGGCGGCCGTGCCGATGCCCGGCGCGACCGCGGTCGCGCCGACGGCGGCGCCGCCGCTCGTGACCGCGGCGAGGTACTGCTTCTCGAGCCGGTCGATCACCTGCTGCGGGGTGAGCTCCGGGTGCTTGCGGCGCAGCGAGCGGAGGTGGTTGATCACCAGCGGTCGCTGGACGCCGAGGATGCGGTCGAGCGTGCCGACGAGCCAGCCGAGGTCATCGTCGCGGTCGATCTCCTGCATGGGTTCCCCTTGGGTGTGAAGGCCGAGCGTGGCGGTGCCGGATCCCGGCGCATCGAGAAGCATGGCGGAACGATCCGGGAGCGGGCTGAGCGTGCCCGGTCCGAGCAGGAGGGCTCGGGCGTGGGATCATGGGGGCATGACGCAGACCCCCGGACCAGACACGGCAGGCCCCGGCACGATCGGGGCGGGCGGCGGCACCGACGTGCTCGACCGCGAGCTCGAGAAGCTCCTCAACGAGGAGTCGGTGGAGGACGGCGACCACGACCGGTTCTCCCACTACGTCAAGAAGGAGAAGATCCTGCAGTCGGCGATGTCGGGCAAGCCCGTGCGCGCGCTGTGCGGCAAGAAGTGGACGCCGGGGCGCGACCCCGAGAAGTTCCCGATCTGCCCCGCCTGCAAGGAGATCTACGAGAAGCTGCGCTCGGAGTAGTCCGCCTCAGCGGAAGACGGTCGGGATGACCGGCTCGCCGCGGGCGAGCCGGTGCGCCTCGGGCGGCAGCTCGGCCACCGACGCGTCGTGGCGCTCGCGCGCCGCCCGGACGCCGCGCGCGCCGAGCCAGCGCTCGTCGATCTCGCCGCCGGTCACGAGCGGCACCTGCAGCGCACGGCCATCGGCGGCGGCAGCGTCGAGCGTCGCCTGGTGGTCGGTGACGAGCACGGTCTCGGCCACGGCGACGCCGTGCTCGATGGTGCGGACGGCGACCTTCTCGCCCGGCTTCGACACCTTGTCCTCGGAGTGCTTCGCGACGCCGACCCACGCGCCGTCGGAGCCCTGTCGCGCGACGAGCTTGTACACCATGCCCGCGGCGGGCGCGCCCGAGCCGGTGACCACGCTGGTGCCGACGCCGTACGCATCCACCGGGCTCGCCTGCAGGCCCGCGATCGCGTACTCGTCGAGGTCGCTCGTGACGGTGATGCGCGTGCCCGTCGCGCCGAGCGAGTCGAGCAGCTGCCGGGCGTCGGCGGCGACCTCTGCGAGGTCGCCCGAGTCGAGGCGGATGCCGCCGAGCTCGGTGCCCGCGACCTCGATCGCGGTGCGGATGCCCTGCTCGATGTCGTAGGTGTCGACGAGCAGCGTCGTGCCGACCCCGAGCACGTCGATCTGCGCCTGGAACGCCGCAGCCTCGGAGTCGTGCAGGAGCGTGAAGGAGTGCGCTGCCGTGCCCATCGTGGGGATGCCCCAGCGCGAGCCGGCCGCGAGGTTCGACGTGGCGCCGAAGCCCGCGATGTACGCGGCGCGAGCGGCGGCGATCGCCGCCTCCTCGTTGGCGCGGCGGGAGCCCATCTCGGCGACCGGTCGGCCCTTGGCGGCGCGCGTCATGCGCGTGGCGGCGTTGGCGACGGCAGAGTCGTAGTTGAGCACCGAGAGCGCGAGCGTCTCGAGCACGACCGCCTCGGCGAACGAGCCCTCGACGACGAGGATGGGGGAGCCGGGGAAGTAGAGCTCGCCCTCGGCGTAGCCGCGGATGTCGCCCGAGAAGCGGTAGTCGGCGAGCCAGTCGAGCAGCTCGGCCGAGACGACATGGTTCTCGCGGAGGAACCGCAGCTCGTCGTCGCCGAAGCGGAACTCGGCGAGCAGCTCGAGGAAGCGGCCGGTGCCCGCGACGACGCCGTAGCGGCGCGCCCCCGGCAGGCGGCGGGCGAAGACCTCGAAGACGGATGGCCGGAAGGCGGTGCCGGAGCGCATCGCGGCATCGATCATCGTCAGCTCGTAGCGGTCGGTCATGAGCGCGGTGTCGGTCACGGTCGCCAGCCTACGACGACGCGTCGGCGCGCTCGCCGGGAGGCCGGTAGCGTGGCTCGGTGCCCGCAACCTCCAGACCGCTGCCCGATGGCGTCGAGCTCCGCACGCCGACGCCCGCCGACGCCCCCGCGTGGGCGCTCTTCCTCGTCGAGGAGCAGCTGCGCACCTACGCGGGTCTGCTGCCCGACGCGTTCCGCGAGGACGGCCTCGCGCAGGCCGACATCCGCGGGCTCTCCGCGGCGTTCGCCGAGCCGGGCGACGCGCAGCGGCGCATCGCGTGGCTCGGCGACCGGATCGTCGGCGTCGCCTCGGCCGAGCCGGCACCGGCGCCGTGGGAGATCCAGCTGGGCTTCGTGCCGGCCCCGGCCGCGCGCGAGCTCGGCCGCCTCTACGTGCACGCCGACCTGCACGGCTCCGGCCTCGGCGCCGTGCTGTACGACGCGGTCGTCGACGACCGCCCGCACTACCTGTGGCTCATCGACGGGAACGCCCGCGCCGCCCGGTTCTACGAGCGGCGCGGGTTCCGTCACCTCGACGAGCAGGTGTCGACGGGCCCCACGTGGGGCCACATCGCCATGCATCGCATGCTCAAGGACTGATCAGCCGACGAGCCCCTGCTCCTCGAGCCATGCCGCCGCGATGTCGGCGGCCGGTGACTGCTCGGCCGTGCTGCGTCGGTTGAGCTCGATGAGCTGCTCCGAGGTGAGTGCCGCGCTGATCTCGTTCACGACCGACTGCGCTTCGTCGTCGACCCGGTCGCTCGCGACCGGCACCACGTTGGAGGAGAGGAAGAGCCCTTCGGTGTCCTCGAGCACGACGAGGTCGTTCTCCGCGATCTCGGGCTGCGCCGTGTAGAGGATCGCGAGCTGCACGTCACCGTCCTGCAGGGCGCGGATCGTGAGCGGGCCGCCGCCGTCCTCGATGGGGGTGAAGCCGACCTCGATGCCGTAGACGTCGGCGAGTCCCTGGGGTCCGTTCGGGCGCGACTCGGCCTCGGAGTTGGCGCCCATCGTGAGCGGCACGTCGACGTTCGCGAGGTCGGCGACCGTCGTCAGGTCGTACTGCTCCGCGAACTCGCGCGTGACGACGTAGGAGTCCTGATCGGTCGCGGGCGCCTGCTCGAGGATCGTGATGCCCTCGGGCGCCGCCTCGACGAGCGCGTCGTAGACCTCGTCGCTCTCGCGCTCCGCGGGCTCGTCGGCCCAGACCTGCAGGAGCGGCCCGGTGTACTCGGGGAACAGGTCGATCGAGCCGGCCTCGATCTCGGGCAGGTACACCTCGCGCTGGCCGATGCGCAGCTGCCGGTCGATCGTGTAGCCCGCGTCCTCGAGGCCCTGCGCGTAGAGCTCGGCGATGATCTCGTTGGAGTAGTAGTCCTGGGAGCCGACGACGAGCGTCGTGCTGTCGCCGCTGTCGGCGGGCGCGGCGGTCTCGCCCTCGGCCAGCGGATCGGCGCTCGCGCAGCCGGCGAGCAGGACGCCGGTGGCGCCGATCGCGGCGAGCGTGACGCCCGTCCTGCGGGTGATGTGGATCATGCGTGGTTCCTCTCTGGAGCGCGAGTGCGCGCGGTGCGGGGGGTGCCGAGTGGTTCGGCGCGGCGGGAGGCCGCGGATTGGGCGGCTTGGAAGAGCAGCTCGACGATGAGCGCGAGGAGCGCGACCAGGATCGAGCCGGCGAGCATGATCTCGTAGTCGCGGGTCTTGAGGCCCTGGAAGATCAGTCGGCCGAGCCCGGTGTCGGAGACGTAGGCCGCGAGGGTCGCCGTCGAGATGACCTGCAGCGCGGCGGAGCGGAGGCCGCCGATGAGCACCGGGCTCGCGAGCGGCAGCTCGACGCCCATGACGATCTGCCGCTCGGTCATGCCGATGGCGCGCGCGCCGCCGGTCACCTGTCGGTCGACGGATTCGACACCCGCGTACGCGCCCGCCAGCACGGGCGGCAGCGCCAGCACGACGAGGGCGAGGAACGGCGCCTCGAGCCCGATGCCGAGCAGCAGCCCGAAGATGGTGAGCAGCCCCAGCGTCGGCACGGCGCGTGCCCCGCTCGTGAGCGCGATGACGATCCCGCGCCCGCGGCCGGTGTGGCCGATGAGCACGCCGGCGGGGACGCCGATCGCCGCCGCGACGAGCAGCACGGCACCCGAGAACGCGAGGTGCTCGAGGATGCGGAGCCCGAGGCTGCCCGAGCCCGTCCAGTGCGCCGGGTCGAGCAGGTAGCCGATGGCGTCGAGGAAGAGGTTCACGCTGCCACCGCCCGTCGCCACGGCATGGCGAGTCGGCCCGCGAGCACGCACAGCGCGTCGAGCGCGTACGCGACGACGACGGTGAGGACGAGGCCGGTGAGGATGGATGCCTGGATGCCGCGCTGGAAGCCGTCGGTGAAGAGCGTGCCGAGGCTCGACGCGCCGACGAGCGCGCCGACCGTGACGAGGCTCACCGTGGAGACCACCACCACGCGTAGCGACGACAGCAGCACGGGGCCCGCGAGCGGCAGCTCGACGCGCCAGAAGCGCGCCCACGACGAGTGGCCCATGGCATCGGCCGCGAGCAGCGTCTCGCGCGCGACGGACCCGAACGCATCCGCGGCGCCGCGCACGAGCAGCGCGCAGCCGTAGAGCGTGAGCCCCACGATGATGGTGATCGGCGAGCGCACCGCGACGCCGACGAGCGGCGCGACGATGATGAACAGCGGCAGCGACGGGATCGCGTAGAGCAGCCCCGTCCCCGTCAGCAGCGGCGTGCGCACGCGGCGGTAGCGCGATGCGAGCCAGCCGAGCGGCACGGAGATGACGACGCTCAGCAGGATCGGCACGATCGAGAGCACGAGGTGGTCGACGAGCAGCGCGCCGACGATGTGGAGGTTCTGGCTCAGCCAGTTCACGATCGGAGCCCTCAGCCCGCCAGCACGCCGGTCGGCCGGTCGTCGCCGTCGACCACGACGCTGCGGCCGCCGACCTCGCGGATGCGCAGCGTGCGCCGGGCGCTGCCGGCGCCCACGAAGCTCGCGACGAAGTCGTCGGCGGGGCTCGCGAGGATCTCGGCGGGCGTGCCCCGCTGCGCGATCTCCGCGCCCTTGCGCAGCACGAGCACCTCGTCGCCGAGCGCGAAGGCCTCGTCGATGTCGTGCGTGACGAACACGATTGTCTTGCCGAGCTCGGCCTGCAGCGACCGCATCTCGCTCTGCAGCTGGTCGCGCACGATCGGGTCGACGGCGCCGAAGGGCTCGTCCATGAGCAGGATGTTCGGGTCGGCGGCGAGCGCGCGCGCGACGCCCACGCGCTGCTGCTGGCCGCCGGAGAGCTGCGCGGGGTAGCGGTTCGCGAGCGCGGTGTCGAGCCCGACGCGCTCGAGCAGGCCGAGCGCATCCTGCCGCGCCTGCCTGCGGCTGCGGCCCTCGAGCACCGGCACGGTCGCGACGTTGTCGGCGATCGTGCGGTGGGGGAGCAGCCCGCCGGCCTGCAGCACGTAGCCGATCGACCGTCGCAGCTGCACGGGGTCCATCGAGCGCACGTCGACGCCGTCGATGCTCACCGTGCCGGACGAGGGGTCGACCATCCGGTTGACCATGCGCAGCAGCGTCGTCTTGCCGCAGCCGGACGAGCCGACGAGCACCGCCACGGCGTGCGAGGGGATCGTGAGGCTGAAGTCCTCGACCGCGACCGTGCCGTCGGGATACTCCTTGCGCACGGATGCGAACTCGATCACGCGAACCCCTCCCGGTCGCCGGGGAGCCGACGATACCGCGCACCGCTGACACGGAGGTACAGGGAGTCGGACGGAGCCGGGTCGGGCGCGCGGCTAGGCTTGCCGACGTGCAGCGCCCGATCGGAGTCTTCGACAGCGGCGTCGGCGGGCTCACCGTGGCGCGGGCGATCATCGACCAGCTGCCGGCCGAGTCCATCACCTACATCGGCGACACGGCGAACGGCCCCTACGGCCCGCGCGAGCAGGCCGACGTGCGCCACCTCGCGCTCGACGTGCTCGACACGCTCGTGAGCCAGGGCGTGAAGATGCTCGTCATCGCGTGCAACACCGCATCCGCCGCCACCCTCGACATCGCGCGCGAGCGCTACGAGGAGGGCATGGGCATCCCGGTCGTCGAGGTCATCGACCCGGCCGTGCGCGCCGCCGTGCGGCAGAGCCGGTCGGGGCGGATCGGCGTGATCGGCACCGCGGGCACGATCGGCTCGGGTGCGTACCAGCGCGCGTTCGCCGAGGCGGGCGTGCCGCACGTCGCCGCGGCCGCGGCGCCCCGGTTCGTCGAGTTCGTCGAGTCGGGCGTCACCACCGGCGACGAGGTGCTCGAGGCCGCGCACGAGTACCTCGCGCCGCTGCTCGCGGAGCGGCTCGACACGCTCGTGCTCGGCTGCACCCACTACCCGCTGCTCGCCGCTGCGATCGGCTACGTCGCCGGTCCCGACGTGCGGCTCGTGTCGAGCGCCGAGGAGACCGCCGCGGACGTCTACCGCATCCTGAGCGACCGGCACATGCTCGCCGAGCCCGGGGCGACACCCGTGTACGAGTTCGAGGCGACGACCGAGGCCCAGGAGCCGTTCCTGCGCCTCGCGCGCAGGTTCCTCGGGCCGGAGGTCACGCACGTCGAGTTCCACCAGACCGGGGTCATCCAGCTCCCCGGTCGCACCGACTGAAGGAGGCCCGGAGTGGCTGAAGCAACGACCGTCGTCCGCAAGGACGGCAGGCAGCTCGACGATCTGCGCGAGGTCACGATCGAGCGCGGCTGGAGCCAGCAGGCCGAGGGCAGCGCGCTCATCACCTTCGGGTCGACGAAGGTGCTGTGCACCGCATCCGTCATGCCGACCGTGCCGCGCTGGATGTCGGGCAAGGGCAAGGGCTGGGTGACCGCGGAGTACGCGATGCTGCCGCGCTCGACGAACGAGCGGATGGATCGCGAGAGCGTCAAGGGGCGCGTCGGCGGTCGCACGCACGAGATCTCGCGGCTCATCGGCCGCAGCCTGCGCGCCGGCGTGGACATGCGCGCGCTGGGCGAGCTCTCCATCACCGTCGACTGCGACGTGCTGCAGGCCGACGGCGGCACGCGCACGGCGGCGATCACCGGCGCGTACGTCGCGCTCGCCGACGCGATCTCGTGGGCGCAGCAGCAGGGCAGGGTGCCCAAGAGCGCGAAGCCGCTGCTCGACTCCGTCGCCGCGGTCTCGGTCGGCATCGTCGACGGCGTGCCGATGCTCGACCTCGCCTACGTCGAGGACGTGCGCGCCGACACCGACATGAACGTCGTCGCGACCGGTCGCGGCCTGCTCGTCGAGGTGCAGGGCACCGCCGAGGCCGCGCCCTTCGATCGCGCCGAGCTCGACGCGATGCTCGACCTCGCGCTCGCCGGCACCGCTCGGCTCACCGAGCTGCAGCGGGAGGCGCTCGCGTGAGCATCACCGGATCGACGGGGCTCGAGCTCACGGGCGGCGGCCTGCAGGTCGTCGTCGCGACGCACAACCCGCACAAGGTCGAGGAGCTGCAGCGCATCCTCGGGCCGCTGCTCCCGGGCGTCGAGCTCGTCCCCGACGACGGCCCCGAGCCCGTCGAGGACGGCGACACGTTCGAGGCGAACGCGCTCATCAAGGCGCGCGCCGCCCACGAGCGCACGGGCCTGCCGGCGCTCGCCGACGACTCGGGCATCGCCGTCGACGCGCTCGACGGCGCCCCCGGCATCCACTCGGCGCGCTACGCCGGCACGCGCGACGCGCAGGACAACGTCGACCTGCTGCTCGCGAACCTCGCGGGCCGCGACGACCGCGCGGCGCGCTTCGTATGCGCGGCCGCCTGGGTCGATGCCGACGGCGAGCTCGTCGAGCGCGGCGAGTGGATGGGCACGGTCGCGGATGCGCCGAGCGGCGAGGGCGGCTTCGGGTACGACCCGATCTTCCTGCCGCACGACGCCGACGGCCGGGCGGCCGCGGAGCTGAGCCCCGAGGAGAAGGACGCGCTGAGCCACCGCCGGCTCGCGTTCGAGGCGCTCGCCGCCCGCATCCAGCGCGCCTGACGCTCGCTGCCCGCCACGCCGCCCGCGGGCGCTGCGCCGCCTGGCGCCATCTGGACCCGCTTCACCGAACGGGACCCGGTGCACCGGGTCCCGCTCGGTGGAGCGGGTCCGGTTCGCTGCTGCGGTGCACGGGCGGACGTGCTGTGGCATGATTTCGGCATGCCGAAAGCCCAGCGTGCGGGGCGGCGAATCACCGCCGTTGCCGTCGCGTGCGCGCTCACCGCGCTGACGGGATGCGCGACGCCGGGCGCGGCTGCCCCGGTGGCCGGCGACGGCCGGCCGCTCGTGCTCGCGACCTTCACCGTGATCGCCGACCTCGCCCGCGAGGTCGTGGGCGACGCCGTGCGCGTCGAGTCGCTCACGCGGCCGGGCGTCGAGGTGCACGACTACGAGCCGACGCCGGGCGACCTCGTCCGGACCGAGGGCGCCGACCTCGTGGTGACGAACGGCATGGGGATCGACGACTGGCTGCTGACGCTCGTGGAGCGGGCGGATGCGCCGCACGTCGTGCTGAGCGACGCGGTCGAGCCGATCCCGATCGAGACCGGCCACTACGCGGGCAGCCCGAACGCGCACGCGTGGGTGTCGCCTGCCGAGGGCGCGCGCTACGTCGAGGCGCTGCGCGTCGCGATCGGCGACCTCGTGCCCGCTGAGCGCTCGGCGATCGACGCGCGGGCGGCCGCCGTCACCGCCGAGCTCGAGCGGCTCGGCGAGCGGCTCCGCGAGGGCGTCGCCGCGCTGCCGGAGCGGCACCGCGTGCTCGTCACGTGCGAGGGCGCGTTCAGCTACCTCGCCCGCGACGCCGGCCTCGGCGAGGCGAGCCTCTGGCCGGTCAACGCCGGCGGCCAGGGCACGCCGCAGTCGATCGCCGCCGTCGCGGCGGTCGTCGAGGAGACCGGCGTGCCGACCGTCTTCTGCGAGTCGACGACGCATCCGGGCACGCAGCAGCAGATCGCGCGGAACGCCGGCGTGCGCTTCGACGGCGGCCTCCACGTCGACTCGCTCTCGGCGCCCGACGGGCCGGCGCCCACCTACCTCGCGCTCGTGGAGCACGACATCGACGCGATCCTCGCGGGGCTCGGCGGATGAGCGGCGCGGCATCGCGCGACGCGATCGTCACGGAGCGGCTCGGCGTGCGCTACGGCGAGGTGCGGGCGCTCGCCGACGTGACCGTGCGCATCCGCGCCGGGGAGATCACGGGGCTCGTCGGTGTCAACGGCTCCGGCAAGTCGTCGATGCTCGCCGCCGTGCTCGAGCGCGTGCCGCACGAGGGCACCGTGCGCATCCTCGGGCGCACGCCCGCGCAGGCGAGGCGCGCCGGCCTCGTCGCATCGGTGCCGCAGGCGGAGTCGGTCGACTGGGACTTCCCCATCACGGTGCGCGACGTCGTCACGACCGGCAGGTACGGCCGGATGGGCCTGCTGCGCATCGCCCGGCCCGCCGACCGCGACGCGGTCGACGAGGCGCTCGACCTGCTGCGGATCGACGACCTCGCCGATCGACCCATCGGCGAGCTCTCCGGCGGGCAGCGCAAGCGCGCCTTCGTGGCGCGCGCGATCGCGCAGGACGCCGAGCTGCTGCTGCTCGACGAGCCGTTCGCGGGCGTCGACCGCACGAGCGAGGCGAGGATCGTCGAGGTGCTCCGGAGCCTCCGCGACCGCGGCCGCACGGTCGTGATCGTGCACCACGACCTCTCGGGCGTCGCCGAGCTCGTCGACACGGCGCTGCTGCTGCGTGGCCGGCTCCTGCACCACGGGCCGCCCGACGTCGTGCTCACGCCCGAGCGCATCGCCGAGGCCTTCGGCGCCGGCACGACCCGCGAGGAGGGCTGAGATGGACGCGACCGTCGTCGACGCGCTGCTCGCGCCCTTCTCGTACGACTTCATGCTGCGGGCGATGCTCGTCACGCTCGTCGCCTCGGTCGCGTGCGCGCTGCTGTCGACGTGGCTCGTGCAGATGGGCTGGTCGCTCATGGGCGACGCCGTCTCGCACGCCGTCCTGCCCGGCGTCGCGCTCGCCTACATCCTCGGGCTGCCGTTCGCGTTCGGCGCCGCGGTCTTCGGCATCGGCGCGGTCGCCCTCATCGGCGGCGTCCGCGCCGCCACGCGGATCAAGGCGGATGCGGCGATCGGCGTCGTGTTCACGACCCTCTTCGCGCTCGGCCTCGTGATCGTCTCCGTGACGCCCGCCGACACCGACCTGCAGCACATCCTGTTCGGCAACGTGCTGGGCGTGAGCGACGCCGACATCGCGCAGGTGCTCATCGTCGGCTCGATCATCTGCGTCACGCTCGCCGTGCTGCGCCGCGACCTCACGCTCGTCGCCTTCGACCCCGGCCACGCCCACGCGATCGGGCTGCGTCCGCGCATCCTGCACGCCGTGCTGCTCGGCGCGCTCGCGCTCACCGTCGTGACGGCGCTGCAGGCGGTCGGCATCATCCTCGTCGTCGCGATGCTCGTCATCCCGGGCGCGACCGCGTCGCTCATCGTCGGACGCTGGGATGCGCTGCTCGCGTGGTCGGTCGGCGTCACCGTGGTCGCGTCGCTCGGCGGCCTCGTCGCGGCGTTCTGGCTCGACATCTCCCCGGGCGGCGCGGTCGTGCTCACCCAGGGCCTCGCGTTCGGGCTAGCGTTGCTCTTCGGGCCCCGTCGGGGGCTCGTCATCCGGTGGGCCAGGAGCCGATCGACGAGAGCGAGGCGTCATGCAGTCGACAGCCGCTGAGGACTACGTCAAGGCGATCTACCACCACACCGAGTGGCAGCCCGACCCCATCACCCCCTCGCAGCTCGCGGGCAGGCTGGGGCTCGCGAACTCCACGGTCACCGAGATGGTGAAGAAGCTCGCCGCGGCCGGGCTCGTCCACCACCGCCCCTACGGCGCCATCGAGCTGACCGACTCGGGCCGCGCGCTCGCGGTGCGGCAGGTGCGCCGGCACCGCGTCGTCGAGACGTGGCTCGTCGAGCGTCACGGCTACGACTGGGACGAGGTGCACGACGAGGCCGAGGTGCTCGAGCACGCCATGAGCGACCGGCTGCTCGACTCGATCGCGCGCTCGCTCGGCGACCCGACCCGCGACCCGCACGGCGACGTCATCCCCGCCGCCGACGGCAGCGTCTCCCGACCGGATGCCGTGGTGCTCGGGGATGCGCCGGTCGGCCACGAGGGCGCGGTCGTCCGCATCTCGGACGCCGACCCGGCGATGCTGCGCTTCCTCGCCGACGCGGGCGTCGCGCTCGACGCGGAGATCGCGGTGCTGGGGCAGAAGCCCTACTCGGGCTCGATCCAGGTGCGCACCGCCGCGGGCACGATCGACCTCGGCCCCGAGGTCGCGCGCGCCGTCTGGCTGGCCGCGTAGGCCTCAGCGCTCGAGGCCGGGCTCGCTCGTGCCGGAGAGGTCGAGCGTCTGCACCTGGCCGGTCGAGGTGCCGTCGCGGATCTCGCGCTCGACCTCGCGGCGCGACTGGATCGCGTGCACGATGATGAAGATGATCGCGATGGCGACGACGCCCAGGAGCACGAGGTCGATGTACTCGGTGACGATCTCCGCGACGCCCGGGATGTGCGCGACGCCCCAGCCGATGAGCGGCAGGCCGGCGCCCCACAGCAGTCCGCCCAGGATGTCGAGCCGCAGGAACAGCGGCCACGGCATCCGCCCGACGCCGGCGGCCACGGGCATGAACGTGCGCACGATGCCGATGAAGCGGGCGATGATGACCGCCGCGGCGCCGTAGCGGAGGAAGAAGCGGTTCGTGCGCTCGATCGTGCGATGCGAGAACAGGCCCGACGACTTGCGCTGGAAGATGGGCGGTCCGGCCTTGAACCCGATGAAGTAGCCGAGCTGGTCGCCCGCGACCGCGCACGCCCAGATGCACAGGCAGACGAGCCAGATCGGCTGCGGGATGACGCCCGTGTACGAGAGCACGCCCGCGATCACGAGCAGCGTGTCGCCCGGCAGCAGGAAGCCGACGAGCAGCCCCGTCTCGACGAAGACGATCGCGCAGACGAGCAGCAGCGCCCAGACGCCGGCACCCGAGATCAGCCCCTCGATGTCGATGAGGAACTCGGCGGGCAGCGCGTGCACGGGCGCTCCTTCTGAATCGGTCCGTCGCAGGTGCGGGAGAGGGGACTTGAACCCCTACGCCACGAGGGCACAGGAACCTAAATCCTGCGTGTCTGCCGATTCCACCACTCCCGCGTGGAGCGTCCAGCGTACCGGCGAGCACCCACGCCGACGCGCACCGTCTGCCAAGGTTGGGCCATGGACATGCGCGCACTCGTCACCGGAGCGTCGGCCGGGCTCGGCGCCGAGTTCGCCCGCCAGCTCGCCGCCGACGGCTTCGCCCTCGTGCTCGTGGCGCGCGATGCGTCGCGGCTGCGCGAGCTCGCCGACGAGCTCGCCGCCGCTCGGGGGATCGAGGTCGAGGTGCTCGCCGCCGACCTCCTCGACGAGGACGACCTCGAGCGCGTCGCCGCGCGGCTCGCCGACACCGAGCGGCCCGTCGACGTGCTCGTCAACAACGCCGGCTTCGCCGTCGCCGAGGCGTTCCACGCATCCGCCATCGAGGACGAGCGACGCATGCACGAGCTGCTCTCGTGGGTGCCGCTGCGGCTCGCCCACGCCGCGCTGCCCGGCATGCGGGCGCGCGGCAGGGGCGGGATCCTCAACGTCGCGAGCCTCGCAGGTCGCCTGCCGAGCGGCTCGTACTCGGCGGCGAAGGCGCAGCTGCTCATGCTCTCCCGCGCGCTGCACGCGCAGCACCGCCATGAGGGGATCGTCGTCACGGCGCTGCTGCCCGGCTTCGTCGCGACGGAGTTCCACGAGCGGATGGGCGTCGACGCGTCGACGGTGCCCGAGATCGGGTGGGCGGATGCGTCGTCGGTCGTCCGCGACGGACTGCGCGCCCTGCGCACGCGTCGCGGCATCGTCGTCGCCGACTGGCGGTACCGGCTCGCGGCGCCGATCGCGGCGCTCGTGCCCGACCGGCTCATCGCGCGCGTCGGCCTGGGCAGCAGGCTCGAGGACCAGGCGTGAACCAGCGCATCGCCGTCCTGGGCGCCGGCGTCATGGGCGCGGGCATCGCGCGGGTCTTCGGCCGGGCAGGGCACGAGGTGCGGGTCTTCGACGTCGACGCCGCGGCCGCCGCCCGCACCGCCGAGTCCGCCGGTGCATCCGCGCACGGCTCCGTCGAGGAGGCCGTCGCAGGCGCCACGATCGTGCTCGAGGCCGCCCCCGAGCGGCTCGAGCTCAAGCGCGCGCTGCTCGCGCAGGTCGAGGCCGCCAACGCCGATGCGGTGATCGCCTCCAACACCTCGTCGATCGCGCCGGATGCGCTCGCGGCCGGCATGCGCGACCCGTCCAGGCTCGTCATCGCCCACTTCTTCAACCCCGCCGACACCGTGCCGCTCGTGGAGGTCGTGCCCGGGCCCGCGACGCCGGCGGCGACCGTCGAGCGGATGGTCGCGCTGCTGACCGCCGCGGGCAAGACGGCGGTGCCGCTCGCGCAGCAGGTGGAGGGGTTCATCGCCAACCGGCTGCAGGCGGCGCTCTACCGCGAGGCCATGCACCTCGTCGAGCGCGGCGTCGCGACGCCCGAGCAGGTCGACGCCACCGTCACGGCCGGGCTCGGTCCGCGCTGGGCGCTCGCCGGCCCGTTCGAGATCATGGACCTCGGCGGCCTCGACGTGTGGCAGAGCGTGACCGACGGCATCCTCCCGTCCCTCGGCGACGCGTCCGCCGCCCCCGCGATGCTCCGCGAGCGGGTCGAGCGCGGCGACCTCGGCGCGAAGACGGGGGAGGGGTTCCTGGTGCGCGAGGCGGATGCGCCCGCCCGCTTCGCCACGCAGCTCGCGGCGCTCATCGAGGCGCGGGACGCGCTCCGCCCGTAGCGGTCACCGGCGGGAGGAGCGCATGGCGGCCTTCTGCGAGAGGTCGTCGCGGGCGGCGAGCGCGTCGTAGTCGGGCGTGCCGAGGCCCACGAGCGCCACTCGACCCTCGGCATCGTGGTGGAAGCCCCAGCCGTATCGCTTGGAAAGCGGCGACGCGCGCAGGCACGCCTGATCCTTCGCGAAGAAGCGCTCCCACGCCGCGGCTCGCTCGGCGTCGTCGATCCCGACGCGGGCAGCGTGGACGCTGAAGAGGATCTCGTCGGACGTGAGCTCGTAGGGGCGATCGCGGAGCAGCTCGTACTGCAGCGCGGCGACGGACGGCGTGGCGCCGACGGGCGGCACCTCGGCAGCCGCGGCGGGGCAGTCGGGCGCGACGGCGATGAACGTGCTGCGGTAGTTGGTCGTCATGCGCCCATCCTGCGCGCGGCGGCGGAGCGCGTCTTGCAGAATGGCGACAATGGACGCTCCACGCTCGAGGGCCATCGACGCCGGCGAACGATCCGGCGTGCTGCAGCCGGCGAACCTGCAGCGCTTCTCCGCGCAGTGGATCAGCCCGGCTGACGACGTCCGCGACGTCATCGACACCTACTGGGCCGTGCGATGGCAGCTCGACGACGGTGAGGCGATCGAGCAGCGCATCATCGACCACCCCTCCATCACCCTGAGCATCGAGCGCGGCGACGTCGCCGCGCCCTTCGTGGTGACCGCGTCGAGGGCGCGCGCGTGGACCCGCACGATCGCCGGTCGCGGCGACGTGTTCGCCCTGCGGCTGCGGCCCGCGGGTCTCGCGGTGCTCTCGGATCTCGCCGCGTCGTCCCTGGCCCCGGAGCAGGAGCTCACCTCCTCCGTCGACCGCCGCGCGCACCGGCTGCTCGAGCAGGTCGCGGCCGTGCGCGACCCGGCGGACCGGGCGGAGCGCGCGGACGGCCTCGTGCGCGCGCTGCTCGCCGAGCGTCCGCTGCAGCCGTCGCAGCGCCTCGCGAACGCCGCGATGGACGTGCTCACCGAACGGCCGCAGGTGCGGCGGATCGGTGACGTCGCGGCCGGGCTCCGCACGAGCGAGCGGACCCTGCAGCGGGCGATGCGCACCCACCTCGGGCGCGGCCCGAGCGAGGTCGCGCGACGCATCCGCCTGCAGGAGGTCGTGCGCCGCCTGTCCGTGCGGGACGGCGACATCGCCCGGATCGCCGCCGACCTCGGGTACGTCGACCAGGCGCACCTCACGAACGACTTCCGCGTGGTCGCCGGCGTCACGCCGGGCGCCTACGTCGAGGCGCTCGCCACCACCCAGGCGGCGCTCGCGGCCGCCGACCTAGGCGTCCCCCATGAGCCTCCCGCATCCCGTCGCGCTTCCAGGGGGCGCATGCCACTGTGAGGAGCATGACGGACATCCGAGCCATGTACATCAACTGCACGCTCACCCCCTCGCCCGACGACAGCCACACGGACCTGCTCATCGAGGCGAGCGCCGACATCCTGCGCAAGCAGGGGGTCGAGGTCGAGGTCGTGCGTGCCGTCGACCACGAGCTCGCGCCGGGCGTGCAGCCCGACATGACCGAGCACGGTGCGAGCGTGGATGCGTGGCCGGCGCTCTGGGAGCGCGTGCAGCGAGCCGACATCCTCGTGCTCGCGACCCCCATCTGGCTCGGCGATGCCTCGAGCGTCTTCCGCCGGGTGATCGAGCGCCTCTACAGCGAGTCGGGCGAGCTCAACGAGCACGGCCAGTCGCTGCTGTACGGCAAGGTCGCGGGCATCCTGGTGGGCGGCAACGAGGACGGGATGAAGCACGTCGCCCGCGAGGGGCTGTACGCGCTGCAGCACATCGGCTACACGATCCCGCCGCAGGCCGACGCCGGCTGGGTGGGGGAGGCCGGACCCGGGCCGTCGTACGGCGACGAGCAGGACGACGGCTCGCGCATCGGCTTCGACAACGACTTCACGAAGCGCAACATCACGATCATGACGTGGAACCTGCTGCACCTCGCCCGCATGCTGCAGGGCGGCATCCCCACCGAGGGCAACGACCGCAACGCCTGGGAGCAGGGCGACCGCTTCGGCTTCCAGAACCCCGAGTACCGCTAGTCGCACCACGGCTGCATCGAACCGAGGAGGCACCATGCCCGACATCCGACTCCACATCGAGGACTCCGGCGGCGACGGTCGCCCGGTCGTGCTCATCCACGGCTGGCCGCTCTCGGCCGAGTCGTGGAACGAGCAGGCGGAGGCGCTCGCCGCTGCCGGGCACCGCGTGGTCTCGTACGATCGCCGCGGCTTCGGCCGCAGCGACAAGCCCGAGGCGGGCTACGATTACGACACGCTCGCCGCCGACCTCGACGACGTGCTCACCGAGCTCGACCTGCAGGACGTCACGCTCGTCGGCTTCTCGATGGGCGGCGGCGAGGTGGCGCGCTACGTGTCGGCGTACGGCCAGGACCGGCTGCGGTCCGTCGTCTTCGCCGCCGCGGTGCCGCCGTTCCTGCTGCAGACGGACGACAACCCGGACGGGCCGCTCACCGACGACGCGCGGCAGCAGCTGCGCGACGGCCTCGAGTCCGACCGCGACGCGTTCTTCGACGAGTTCACCACCGGCTTCTTCTCCACCGCTGAGGGGCTGCAGGTCACCGAGGAGCAGCGCCAGGAGGCGATCGCGCTCGCGCAGCAGTCGTCGCAGGTCGCGGCGCTCGCCGCGATGGACGCGTGGGCGACGACCGACTTCCGCGACGACCTGGGCGCGATCTCCGTGCCGACGCTCGTCATCCACGGCGACGGCGACCAGACCGTGCCGTTCGAGGGGTCGGGGGCGCGCACGCACGCGGCCGTCGACGGCAGCGAGCTCCACGTCATCGAGGGTGCGCCGCACGGCTGCAACGTCAGCCACGCCGAGGAGTTCAACCGGGCGCTGCTCGACTTCCTCTCGCGCTGACGCGCGGCGCTCACGACCCGCAGCGCTCGCCCCGCCGCAGCGCGCATCCGACCGCATATCGCGGTTCGATGGCCGCTCCGGCGGGGCGAGCGCGGTCGGATCGCTGGCGCGCGAGGGTGCCGCGGGGCAGGATGCCCCCATGGACACCGTCGACTGGCTGCTGCAGGGCGACCCGGCGATCCGCTGGCAGGTGCTGCGCGATCTGCTCGATGCCGACCCGTCGGAGGTCGCGGCGGAGCGCTCACGGGTCGCCCGCGAGGGCTGGGGCGCGCAGCTGCTCGCCGCCCGCGGCGACGACGGGCAGTGGGCGGGCGGCGCGCACTTCCCGAAGGCCGAGCCGACGCTGCCCGGCCAGCCCTGGACATCCACCGCCCACGTGCTCACGGAGCTGCGGCTGCTCGGCGTCGACCCGGCGGATGCGGCGGTGCGCGACGCGATCGCGGACGTCGCGCGCGTCACCCGATGGGAGTACGACGACGAGCCCTTCTTCGAGGGCGAGGTGGAGCCGTGCATCAACGCGGCGCTCGTCACGAACGCGGTCTACTACGGCGTCGCCGTCGATCCGATCGTCGAGCGGCTGCTCGGCGAGCGGATGGCCGACGGCGGCTGGAACTGCGAGCAGGAGCACGGCTCGGTGCGCTCGTCGTTCGACACCACGATCGGCGTGCTCGAGGCGCTCGCCGCCTTCGAGCGCGAGCACGCCGACCCACGTGTGCGCGAGGCGCGCCTGAGCGGCGAGGCGTACCTGCTCGAGCGCAGCCTGCTGCGGCGGCGCTCGACGGGCGAGGTCGTCGACGCGGACTACCTGCAGCTGGCCTTCCCGCCGCGGTGGCACTACGACGTGCTGCGCGCGCTCGAGCACTTCCGCGCGGTCGGCGCCGACGTCGACCCACGGATGGCCGAGGCGAGCGAGCTCGTGCGCGAGAAGCGGTGCGACGACGGCACGTGGGCGCTCGACGTGCGCCACGGCGGTGACGCCCTGAACGACTACGGCGCGGTGGGGGAGCCGAACCGCTGGATCACGCTCACGGCGCTGCGGGTGCTGCGCTGGGCGGAGGGCTGAGCCGGGGTCAATCCGCTCGGGCGCCGAGGTAGAGCACGAAGCCCGAGGGGTCGCGCACCTGCGCGACCCGCTCGCCCCACGGCATGAGCGCCGGTTCGGCGACGCTCGTCGCGCCGGCATCGAGCGCCGCCCGGTAGGCGTCGTCGACGTCGTCGACGTAGAGCCACAGCGCGGCACCGACGGGCTCGCGGCCCGGGTCGTTGTCGAGCCCGATGCTCACCGTCGAGGCGCCGACGCGCAGCGCGACGTAGACGTCGCGGCCGTCGTCGGTGAAGGCGTAGGTGCGCTCGGCACCGAACGCCGCCACGTAGAACGCCTCGAGCCGCTCCGGCTCGCGCGTCGACAGGATGGGGAAGGTCTCCTGCACCGCCATGGCGCGATGGTAGGCGCCGACAGCGCCCTACGCATCCCCTCGATCGACGGCATCGAGGAACTCGAGCATCGCGGGCACGACGATCTCCGGGCGGTCGCGCTGCACCCAGTGCCCCGCTTCCGGCACCATGAGGAGGCGTGCGTTCGGCATCGAGGCGGCGGCACGGCGCGGGATGGCGGCGGGCACGCCGGTGTCGCGCTCGCCGTGCACGAAGAGCGTCGGGGTCGTGATCGCCGCCAGCCGAGCGCTGTAGTCGGTCGTCTGGCGTCGCGCGCCGACCTGGTCGCGCTGGAACTCGCCGAAGGCGACGATGCCGGAGCCTCGGCGCGCTTCCTCCATGACGGCGTCGATCAGCTCGGGCGTGCGCTGCTCGGGGTTGCGCAGCACGGGTCGCAGGCTGCGCTCCATCAGGGCACGGTGCTGGGCGGTCCCGCGCGAGAACGCCTCGAGCATCCCGGTGCGCGTCGCGGCCCAGCTCAGCAGCTGCGCGGCCGTCGACCAGCGCCCCTCGACGATCAGGGGAGAGAGCCCGTACGCGCCCAGGAGCATCAGGCTGGAGACGCGCGAGGGATGCGTGAGCACGTGCCCCAGTGCCAGGCCGGCGCCCATCGACAGGCCACCGAGCGCGAACCGATCGACCCCGAGCGCGCGCACCAGCGCGTCGACGTAGCCGAGCAGGTGCTCCTGCGAGGCCGTCCACGGCGCCTTGGGGCTGTGCCCGTAGCCGGGGTGGTCGGGCGCGATGACGCGATGCCCGGCTGCCGCGAGCTCCCCGCCGACGCCGCCCCACGAGAGCCACGCGGAGTCGAGGCCGCCGCCGTGGAGGAGCAGGACCGTGGATGCGCGGGTCGGTTCCTCGGGACGCCACTCGAGGTAGGAGACGCCGCCCCACGGCAGCTCGGCGGTGCGTCGATCTGGCTCCATGGCGGTCTCCCCGTCGTCAGGCCGATGCTAGCCGCGGCCTCCGCCGACGTGCTCCGGGACGGCGACGCGCAGCGAGCCGGGCATCACCGTGATCCGCGCCGCCACGATCGCGCCGAAGCCGTCGCCGTCGAGCTGCACGACGTGCGGGATCTCGAAGCGCACGTCGAACTGCCGGCCCTGCGCGTAGGCGAGTGCGTGCACCTCGGGCGTGAGCTCGAGCATGCGCCGGCCGAACACCGATCGGTGCGCGAGCTGCTGCATCGTCAACCGGGTGCCGATGCCCGCCCAGCCGGCCCGGTTCTCGGGCCGCAGCATCACGACGTCGAGCAGCCCGTCGTCGACGGCCGCGGCGGGCAGCAGCAGCATGCTGCCCGCGAGCGTGCCGCAGTTGCCGACGATGAGGGTGTGCGCGCGCGCCGAGCGGGCCGGACCGCCATCGACGCGGTAGCGCAGCTGCAGCAGCCGGTTGGCGAGGATCGAGCGCGCGATCGGCGGCACGTACGCGACCCAGCCCAGGTGCCGCTTCGCGAGCGCGTTCGTCTGCTCGGCCATCGCGGCATCGAGCCCGATGCCCGCCATGACGAGGAACGCGTGGCGGCGGTGCGTGCCGTCCTCGTCCTCCAGCTCAGCGATGGCGACGTCGATCGCACGCGTCGCGCCGCCGAACGCGGCGGCGACGGATGCGTCGAGGTCGCCGAGCGGGAGCCCCATGTTGCGGGCGAGCAGGTTCCCCGTGCCGAAGGGCAGCAGCGCCATCGGCACGTCGGCGCCCTGCAGCGCCTCGCCCACCATCCGCACGGTGCCGTCGCCGCCGGCGGCGAGCACGACGGCGGGTCGGCCGGTGAGCGCGTCCTCGGCAGCCTGCCGGCCGCCGTCCGCGCTGCTCGTCGCGTGCCAGGTCGTCGGCAGCCAGTCGTGCTGCCGCTCCTGCGCCTCGACGGCGCGCCGGATGCGGTCGAGCGGCACCTTGACGGGGTTGTAGACGACCGCGGCGTGGGGGCTCGCGCTCGGCACAGTCGGCATGGGGGAAGCCTGAGCCGCGAGCGCGGCTCGGGACGCGCTCAGGGGAGCGACTCGCACGCACGACCGTCGCGGTCGCGGTCCAGTCCGGCGATGTCGCCGTACGCGGGGAAGTAGAAGTTGAACCATGCCTGGGCCTGCGCCTGGGTGGCGAAGTCGCCGCAGTCCACGTCGCCCGACGGCGCCGGCCCGGCAGGCGGCCGCGGTCCTGGCTGCGCAGGCGGCGGCGGCGGAGGCGGGCATCCCTCGAGGTGCAGCGAGCGCTCGGACAGGGACGGCACGCCGCCCAGGCCGATCACGGTCTGGATGCCCCGCTGGTCGCGCTCGCCGCGGAGCATCGCGGCGATCGCGTCGTGGCAGTGCGTCGGCGTCAGGTAGAGCGGCACGTCGCGGATCGCGGCGAAGACCGAGCCGCCGAGCGCGTCGGGGAAGTTCTGGCCGGTCGCGAGCACCATCGTCGAGCTCGGCACCGAGGTGCTGAAGGTGTCGTGGATGACGCGCGCGGTCTCGTAGCGGTCGGAGCCCGCGAACCGCCGCACCTCGGATGCGCCCGACCACGCGATGATCTGCTGGTCGTAGTCCGAGACCGAGGCACCGCTGCCCGCGATCCGCACCGGGATGCCCGCGTAGTACGGCATCGTCTGCTGGCGCCACTGCTCGATGTCGCGTGCGGATGAGCCGTGCCAGTCGAGCACGATGCCCCCGCCGTTGCGGCCGGCGATCGAGCCGGCGACCAGCGCATCCGGGAAGTTCCATCCCGAGACGACCCAGATCTCCGAGATCGGACCGGACTCGCGCAGCCGGTCGAGCAGGGCGAGCGAGGTCTCGACCCGGTTCGCGCCGGCGATGCGCGTGACCTGCACCTCGAGCTCGTCGTACAGCTGCCAGTTCACGCTGTCGGCGATGGCGTTCCGGTCGCCGACGAGCACGACCTCGGAGGGCTGCAGCCTGTGCAGCTCGGCCATCACCGACGCCGGGACGCTGTCCCGGGTCGTCAGCAGCAGGTGCGCGTTCTCCGCCGCGGCGACAGGCCCGGCGGCGAGCGCGTCGGGGAAGCTGGTGCCGGACGCCAGGAAGACGGTGTCGCCCGGCCACGACGACCACTTGGAGATCTCGACGGAGGTCGCGTAGCGATCGGCGCCCGCGTACCGGACGGTCGTGGCGGCCTTCGCGTCGGGCGCAGGGCCGACCGCGACGAGTCCGGTGGCAGCGATGAGCGAGGCGGCGAGCGCGGCGACGAGCCTGCGCGAGCGGGAGCGAAGCATGGGAACCGTCCGGATGCGTGATGGGGCGCGGCGGGGAGGGGCCGTCTCGCTCACCGTAGGCGGGCAGGGAGCGAACGCCGCGCATCCATTGCCCGGGATCGCCCAAGGAGTCGCTGTGGACAACTTCCGCGGGCCGCGCGGCCGTTCGGCTTCACTGGCTCGCATGGGCCAGGCCGTCGCCGACATCACCGCATCCGTGCGGGCCAAGGTGCGGCGCGACGGCGTCGACCTCGCGCGCTCCGGCGACCTGGCCGAGCGGTACGTGCGCGACGCGGTGCGCTCCTACGCCGAGCGCTCGCTCGGCGGCAGCCTGCCGATGCTCGTCGACGAGCGGCAGGCCGAGCGCGAGGTGCTCGCGGCGGTGAGCGGCTACGGGCCGCTGCAGCCCTACCTCGACGATCCAGAGGTCGAGGAGCTCTGGATCAACCAGGGCTCCCGTGTCTTCTGCGCCCGCGCGGGCGTGAGCGAGCCCGTGCCGCTGCACCTCACCGAGACCGAGGTGCGCGACCTCGTCGAGCGGATGCTGTCGACCACCGGCAGGCGCGTCGACCTCTCGACGCCCTTCGTCGACGCATCGCTGCCCGACGGCTCCCGGCTGCACGTCGCATCCGCCGACGTCGCTCGCGGCGCGATGAGCGTCAACATCCGCAAGTTCGCGCGCCGCCTGTCGTCGCTCGCGGCGCTCGTCGAGCGCGGCGCGCTCAGCCAGCAGGCCGCGCAGTTCCTGCGGCAGTCGGTCGTCGCCGGCTGCAACATCCTGGTGTCGGGGCCGACGCACGCGGGCAAGACGACGCTCCTCAACGCCATGCTCGCGGCGGTGCGTCCGGGGGAGCGGGTCGTGACCGTCGAGGAGACGTTCGAGCTCGACCCGCCGGTCGACGACATCGTCGGGCTCCAGTGCCGCCAGCCCTCGCTCGAGGGCACCGGCGAGATCTCGCTGCGCCGGCTCGTGAAGGAGAGCCTGCGGATGCGGCCGGACCGGCTCGTCGTCGGCGAGGTCCGGGAGGCGGAGGCGCTCGACCTGCTCGTCGCGCTCAACTGCGGCGTGAGCGGCATGTGCTCGATCCACGCGAACTCGGCGCGCGATGCGCTCGCCAAGCTGACGACGCTGCCGCTGCTCGCCGGCCGCAACATCGACGCGGGCTTCGTCGTGCCCACGGTCGCGCAGTGCATCGACCTCGTCGTGCACCTCGCGATCGACGCGCGCGGCAACCGCAGCGTCGTCGAGATCCTCGCGCCGACCGGCTCCGCCTCGGGCGGGATCATCGAGGCGTCGACGCTCTTCGCGCTCAAGGACGGGCTGCTCGAGCCCACCGGTTCGCACCCCGCCAGGACGGCGAAGTACTCCGCCGCCGGCATCGACCCGACGACCCTGCTGCGGCGGGGTGCGCCATGACGTGGCTGCTCGGCACCGCGCTCGGCCTCGGCCTCGTGCTCGCGGCCAGTCCGTGGCTGTGGCCGCGCACGCCAGCCGCGGCCGCATCGCAGCGCCCGCGGCGCGTGCTCGACCGCTTGACCCAGGCCGGCCTCGACGGCATCCCGCCGCTCGCCGTCGTCGCCGTCGCGCTCCTGACGGGCGTGCTCGCCGCTGGGGTCGCGCTCGCGCTCGTGCCGGTCGTGGCCGTCGCGGGTGCAGCGCTCGTCGCGGGCGCGGCCGCGCCGCCCCTCGCCGTGCGATGGCGGGCGCGCCGACGGCGGCGCGCCCAGGCCGCGGTCTGGCCCGACGTCGTCGACCACCTCGTCTCCGCGGTGCGCAGCGGGCTCGCGCTGCCGGATGCCGTGGCCCAGCTCGAGCGCGCGGGCCCGGACGTGACGCGGGCGGCGTTCGCCGCGTACGCGGCCGACCACCGGGCGACCGGGTCGTTCGCGTATGCGCTCGACCGCCTCAAGGCGCGGCTGGCCGATCCGGTCGGCGACCGTCTCGTCGAGACGCTGCGGATGGCGCGCGACGTCGGCGGCACCGAGGTGACGACGGTGCTGCGCGAGCTCGCCGCGTACCTCCGTGCCGATCTCGCCACCCGAGCAGAGCTCGAGGCGCGCCAGAGCTGGATCGTGAGCGCAGCGCGGCTCGGCGTCGCGGCGCCGTGGATCGTGCTGCTCATCCTCTCGGCACGTCCCGAGGCGGCGCAGGCGTACAACGCCCCCGGGGGACTGCTGCTCATCGCCGGTGGCGCCGTCGTCACCTTCATCGCCTACCGCGTCATGCTCCGCATCGGGGCGCTCCCGACCGAGGCGCGGTGGTTCGCGTGACCGCCGGGACGGGCTGGAGCCTCATCCTCGGCGCGGGCCTGGGGCTCGGACTCTGGATGCTCGTCAGCCTCGTCCCCATCCTGCGGCGACCGCTGCTGCTGCATCGCGTCGCGCCCTACGTGCTCGACGTCTCTGCGGGCGCGCGCGACCTCGTGGCGCGCCGTTGCGTGAGCCCGACGCGCGTGCTCGGAGTGGTCGCGTCGCCCGTCGGGGACCGGCTCGCGCCCGTCCTGCATGCGGTGCTCGGCGCACCCACAGGCATCAGCCGGCGCCTGCGGCAGGCCGCGTCGGCCGAATCGGTCGCCGACGTGCGCGGCAGGCAGCTGCGCTGGGGCGTGCTCGGCGCGACCGGGGGAGCGGCCATCGGCGTCGGGGGCGCGATGCAGGGCGGGCCGCCGGCGCTGCCCGCGGCGCTCGCAGTCCTGGGCGCTGCGATCGGTGCATTCGCCGTCGACTGGCTGCTGCAGCGCCGTGCGAGCCGGCGGCTCTCGCGCATCTCGAGCGAGCTCCCGTCGATCCTCGAGTTCCTATCGCTCAGCCTGGCGGCGGGCGAAGGGCTCCAGGACGGGCTCCGGCGCGTGGGCGCTGCCGGGTCGAGCGCGCTCGGCCGCGAGCTCGCCGGCGTCGTCGCGGATGCCGCGGCGGGGACGAGCCTCTCCCGGGCGCTCGGGACGCTCGCCGACGAGCTGGGACACCCCGCGGTGACCCGGGCCGTCGAGCAGATGCGCGGCGCGCTCGAGCGCGGCACGCCGCTCGCGCAGACGCTGCAGGCGCAGGCGCTCGACGCGCGCGACGCCGCAAGGCGCGACCTGCTGGAGGCGGCGGGTCGCAAGGAGATCTCGATGCTGGTGCCGCTCGTGTTCGGGCTGCTGCCGACGACGGTGGCGTTCGCGCTGTGGCCGGGCATCCACGTGCTGCAGGTCGGATTCTGAAGGAGGAGCTCATGTCGACGATCAGCACCAGGTACGCGCGCACGGTGGGGCGCATCCGCGAGGAGGAGCGAGGGGATGTGCCCGGCTGGGTGCTCGTCACGCTCATGACCGCGGGACTCGTCATCGTGCTGTGGACCGTCGCCGGTCCCGCGCTCACCGGGGTCTTCGAGCAGGCGATCGCGCGCGTCTCGAGCTTCTGATGCGCCTGGCCGACGAGCGCGGCTCGGCGGTGGCGGAGTTCGCGATGGTCGCGGCGCTGCTCGTCGCGCTCGTGCTCTCGGTCATCCAGCTCTCGCTCGGCCTGCACGTGCGCGCGACGCTCGCGGACGCTGCCGCCGAGGGTGCGCGCCACGCGTCGCTCGTCGGGGCGGATGCATCGGCAGGCGTCGCGCGCACGCGCGAGCTCATCACCATGGCGATCGGCCCGGGCTACGCCGAGCGCGTCTCGAGCGCGACCGCGACGGTCGCCGGCGTCGAGTCGATCGAGATCCGTGTCGCCGCGCCGCTGCCGGTGCTCGGCCTCGTCGGCCCCGTCGCACTGGAGGTGACCGGGCATGCGCCGCTCGAGTCGCTCGGCTGAGCGCGTCCGCGTCGGACGACGGCCGGAGCCTCTGACAGGTGAGCGCGGCTCCGCCTCGGTCGAGCTCCTCACGATCGGGGTGGTGCTGCTCGTGCCGCTCGTCTACCTCGCGCTCGCGCTCGGGCAGATCCAGCACGCCGTGCTCGGCATCGAGGGCGCCGCCCGCCACGCGGCGCGCTCCATCGCGCAAGCCGAGAGCCACGACGCCGGCCTCGCCGCTGCCGACCGCGCGCTGCGCGTCGCGATGGCAGACGCGGGGCTCACCGAGGCCGGGGTGCGCGTCTCCATCGGCTGCGCTCCCGACCCGGCGCGCTGCGACACGCGGAGCGGCACCGTGACCGTGCGGCTCGAGGCGACGGTGCCGCTGCCGCTCGCCCCGCCGGTGCTCGGTCTCGACGTCGGGCTCGGCGTCCCCGTGAGCGCTCGGGCGGTGCAGCCCGTGTCGGCGTTCGGAGCGGTGCCGTGAGGCGGGTCGCTCGTCGCCTCGCTCGCGAGGAGGACGGGTCAACGCTCGTCCTGACGATCGGCTTCGCAGCGCTCGCGCTCTCGCTCATCGTCGCCGTCACCGCGGCGACGAGCCTGCTCATCGAGCGCCGCCGGCTCTTCACCGTGGCCGACGGCGCGGCGCTCGCGGCAGCCGAGGCGTTCGCGCTCGAGCAGATCCGCTTCGACGGCGAGGCCGCCGCGCCCGAGCTCGCGGACTCGGCCGTCCAGCTTGCCGCTCGCGACTGGACATCCGCGGCAGGCGCCGACCTCGACGACGTCCGCGTCGAGGGCGCGAGCGCCGATGACCGCAGCGCCAGCGTCACCGTCTCGAGCGCGTGGCGGCCGCCGGTCGTCTCCCTGTTCCTGCCGGCAGGCCTCCGCCTCGACGTCAGCTCGACGGCGAGGGCCGTGTTCGTCGACTAGGGGGTTACCCGGTCGTCACGCGGTAGTCGTCGTAGCGGATCCGCGTCGTCGCGACGGTGGAGCTGGACGAGACCGAGGACTTGAGCGTCAGCGTCCCAGCGGTCTGCAGCGCGGCGGTGGAGTCGGTCGCCTGCAGCTGCCAGGTCGCGGGGGCTGTGCCGTTCGCACGCCAGATCATGGCGCCGAGCGTCGTGGGCGACGTGCCGCGGACGGACAGCCGCAGCATGATCGCCTCGCCCGGCACATACGCGCCCGGCAGGACGTAGCTGCCCCCGCCGAGCGCGACCTCGTTGCGCAGCAGGTACAGGCGGATGACGCCTCCTGGCTCGAAGCGCAGCCGCGCGGCGTACGTCGACGAGCCCGCGAGCCGGCCGACCACCGTGGCGCTCGCCGCGCCGCCGGCGGAGGCGACGTCCGCGCTGATCCGCACCGTCACCACCGCATTCGTGCTCGCGACCCCGAGCCTGGCCTCGCGCGTCTGGCTCGGTGCGAGGGCGACGACGCCCGTGCCAGCGCCCACCGAGTAGGCCGCGGCCCCGCCTCCCGCGTTCCACGCGCCTCCCGTGTCGGCGCCGCCCCAGCCGCCGGTCGCCGTGCGCTGGAACGTGTCGGCGGCGATCACGGTCTCGGTCGGAGGCGGCGCGGTGGAGACGGTCACGGTGCGGGTCGTGCTTGTCGAGGCACCGTCGTCGTCGGTCACGGTGAGCGTGATGGTCCTCGCCCCGTCGGTGGCGTAGGTGTGCGTCGCCGAGGCGCCCGTCGCGGTGGCGCCGTCCCCGAACTGCCACGCGTACGAGGCGACGGTGCCGTCGGCGTCGGCGGAGCCCGCGCCGCTGACGGTGACGGTGCGCCCGCTCACCGCCGGCGTGTCGATCACCGCGGTCGGCGGCTGGTTCGGGGGCGGTGTGCCCGTGACGGTCACGGTGCGGCTGACGGTCGCGGCGGCGCCGTCGTCGTCGGTGACCGTGAGCGTGACCGTGCGGGTGCCGTCGGTCGCGTAGGTATGGGACGGCGTCGCGCCGGTGCCCGTCGCGCCGTCGCCGAACTGCCACGCGTACGACGCGATCGTGCCGTCGCTGTCGGTCGACCCGGTGGCGTCGAAGGCGACCGCGCGCCCGTCGATCACGGGCGTCCCGATCACCGCAGTGGGTGGCATGTTGGCGGGCGGGGGAGCGGTGACCGTCACGCTGCGCGTGGTCGTCGCGGTGGCGCCGTCGTCGTCGGTCACCGTGAGCCGGACGCTGTAGCTGCCGGCGGAGGCGTACGTGTGCTGCGTCGTGGCGCCGGTCGCGGTGCCGCCGTCGCCGAACGCCCAGGCGTAGGAGGCGATCGAGCCGTCGGGGTCGCTCGAGCCGGTCGCGTCCGCCGAGACGGTGAGGCCGCTGCCGCCAGTCGTGAATCGCGCGGTGGGCGCCGCGTTCGTCGTCGGCGCCCCCGGCGCGACGACCCGGTAGCCGTCGAACGCAAGGCGCGTGGTCGGCACGGCCGACGACGCGCTGACCGACGACTTGATCGCCAGCGTGCCGGCGCTCTGCAGCCCGGCCGTCGCGTCGCTCGCCGTCATCTGCCATGCCGCCGGCTCGACCCCTGCTGTCGGCCAGACCTTCGCCGCCAGCTGCGTCGGGCTCGTGCCGGTCACCGAGAGCCGGGCGGTGAACGCCTGGTTGGGGATCCAGCTCGTCACGTACGAGCCGAGCGCCACCTCGTTGCGCAGCAGGTAGACGCGCAGCACGCCACCGGCCTCGAAGCGCACGCGCACGGCGTAGTTCGACGTGCCGACGAGCCGGCCGATCACGGTGGCGCTCGCGGTGCCCCCGGCCGACGCGACGTCGGAGCTCACCTGCACGTCGATGGTCGCGTTCGTCGTGGAGACGCCGTTCAAGCGCGCCTCGCGCGTGTGGGAGGGCGCGAGCGCCATGATCCCGCGGCCTCCACTGACTGAGAACGCCGCGCTGCCACCGCTCAGTGTCCACGGCCCGCCGGTGTCCGCGGTGCCCCAGCTGCCGGCGGCGGTGCGGGAGAAGGCGTCGGCGGCCAGCACCGTCTCGGGCACGGTCGGTACCGGCGGGGTGCGGAGCGTCCACGGCTCCGAGGTGGTGCGGGTCGTGCCGTCGTCGACGACCGCCCGCCACTCGTACCGGGTGTCGTGCTCGAGCCCGGACCACGTCACCGACGCGGTCGCGCCCGATGCGACCGTGCGCGTCGCGATCGGCGCGAAGGGTGCGGGCTCGGGCGCTGCGAGCTCGAAGGGCAGGGTGAAGGCCGAGCTCGCATCCGTCTCGTACCGGTCGAGCGTCGGCGAGTACGTGGTGGCGCGCATCGTGTCGGCGGCGGGATCGAAGGTGTAGTACCGGAGCCATCCGTCACCGCCGTTCGCCCGCGACTGGTAGTCGGTGAGGATCTGCTGCACGGGCTGCCCGCACGCGTTCGCGTCGGTGCGTCGCGCCTCGCCGAGGTCCCCATCGGTCTCGTGCCCTGCCACGACGAGGCGGATCTGGCAGTGCGTGCGCACGAAGTCCTGCCACAGCTGGGCGGGGGCCGTGCCGCCGGGCCGCTCCGGGCTCGTGAGACGGTTGCCGTTCACCGTGAGGAAGCTGTGCGTCGCCATGATGACGGTGCGATCGGGGTGTGCGTCGAGCACCCGGTCGGCCCAGTCGAGCGCATACTGCGGCGCCTCCCACTCCAGGTTGAGTACGAGGAAGTCGCGGCCGCCGGCGGTGAACAGGGCGTAGCTGTCGGCGTTGCCCCGGTCGATGGGATCCGTGCCGAACTGGTCCTGACCGAGGTAGCCGCCGTAGCGCGTGCTCGCCGTGTTCCAGGACGCCTCCGCGTAGCGGGCGGGTGGGAACCAGCTGTTGAACGGGCCGACGTCACCGGAGGCGAAGTCGAAGTCGTGGTTGCCGGGCACGACGGTGTTCGGCACGCCGGCGTCGTCGAGGATGTCGAACGCGGTCGAGACGTTGCCCCACTGCCGCGGGATGAACCAGTCGCCGACGAGATCGCCGACCTGGATCACGAACGCGGTGTCGAGCGCGTCGCGACTGTCGCGCACCCAGCGCAGCTGCTGCTCGAGGAGGGCCTGGCGGCCGTCGCTGTAGTTCTGGGTGTCGGGCACGACGACGATGCTGAACGGCTCCTCGTCGGAGCCGCCCGGCACCGTCGCGCCGAGCTCGCGGCCCTCGAACGACACGTCGACGCTGCCGCCGTCGGGATCCTCCGCGGTGACGCTGAGCGTCGGTGTCGCGGATGCGGTGGTGCTGCCGTCCGCGGGCGCGACGAGGGTGACGGCCGGGACGGCCGCCGATGCGGCGGTCGGGACCGCGAGGCTCACCACGAGGGCCGCGACGACGGCGCTCGCGATGGCCGTCATGCGGCCGATGGGTCGACGGCTCACGGATGCCTCCTCGGTCGGCCCGTGACGCCGCTGATCCGGGGCACCCGACCGGGTGCTCCTCATCGAGCACGATGCCACTCGACGGCGTGCGCGACAACGCAGGATCCGTGCAGGATCAGAGCAAGTCCACCGCAGCTGTCGCGCCGGCCGGCTGCGCGGCGAGCAGCGGGCCCTCGCGCACGTCCCCGGGCGGGTCTACCGTGACCGCATGACCGAGACGACCGCGACCGAGCTCGACGCGTACTTCAGCGCCTACGCGCAGACGCTCGGCGACATGGATGCGCCCGCGACCGCGGCGCTGTGGGGCGAGCCGGGGATGATGGTCACCGACGACTTCATCGGCACGGTGGCGACGCGCGAGGAGCTCGCGAAGGGCCTCGCCGGTGCGCACCCCGAGTACCGGGCGCAGGGCCTCGCTCGCGCCACGCACACGCTCATGGACCACGCGGTGCTGAGCGAGCGACTGCTGCGCGCCCACGTGCGCTGGCACTTCTGGAAGGCGGACGGCTCGCCGATCGTCGACGCCGACTTCGAGTACCTGCTGCGGCGCGACGACGATGGCCTGCACGCGCACGTCGCCACGCTCCTCGCGGGCGACGAGGCGAGCTGACATCAGTCCTTCGCCTTCCGCGGCAGCCAGCGCAGCAGCATCCCGGCGCCCACGAGGCACAGCGCGGTGAGCCCGCCGGCCGCCCACGCGATCGACGCGACCGAGACGAGCAGCGAGATGAGCAGCGGCGCCGCCGCGCCGCCGAGGTCGGTCGTGAGCCGCCAGGCGCCCAGGAAGGGGGCGGGGTTGCGGCGGTCGGCGAGGTCCGCACCGAGCGTCATGAGGATGCCGGAGCCCAGCCCGTTGCCGAGCGCCAGCACGAGGGACGCAGCCACGAACCATCCGGTCGCGGCATCGAGGTCGTGCGAGACGGCGAGCATCGCGAACGCTGCCGCCATGAGCGTGAGCGACGGCACGACGCTCCACAGCCGGCCGAAGCGATCCATCACCCACCCGGAGATGAAGAAGAGCGCGAAGTCGACGCCGCCGGCGATGCCGATCACGAGACCGGTCGTGACCGCGTCGAGGCCGATCGACACCGCCCACAGCGGCAGCAGCACGTTGCGCGCCGAGCGCGCGAGCGAGAGCATCGCCGCGCCGACGCCGACGGTCGCGAGCACGCGCGCGTGCTGCCGCACGACCTGGCTGATGCCGGTCCGCTCGGCGCGCAGCTCGATCGTGCCGGTCGTGAGCGGCGTGCGCTCGAACGCGGAGGACGGGTCGGGGAGCACGATGAGCACGACGATCGCGACGACCGTGCCGATCGCGCACACGACCCACACCGAGGCGAGCGGCAGCCCGGTGCCGAGCACCGCCGAGCCGAGCAGCGGTCCGACGAACATGCCCATGCGGAAGATGCCGCCGAGCGTCGAGAGCGCTCTCGCGCGGTACTGGATCGGCACGAAGGTCGTCATGAACGCGTGGCGGGCGAGCGCGAACACCGCGTGGCCGAGCCCCAGCACGAAGATCGCGAGGCCCAGCATCCACACGGTCGTCGAGAAGAAGGCGATGACGAGCGAGACGAGCACGAGCAGGCCCGCAGCGATCATCGAGGGCCGCTCGCCGAAGCGCGCGACGACGCTCCCGCCCGGCAGGTCGCCGGCGAGCTGGCCGACGGTGAGCATCGCGGCGACGATCGCCGCCACCGCGAGCGATGCGCCCAGATCGCCCGCGATGAGCGGGATGTAGGGGATGACGGCGCCCTCGCCGATCGCGAAGGCGGCGGTCGGCACGTACGCGGCACCCGCCACCTTCCGCCATGGGAAGCGCTCGGACTGGTCGACGCCGCTCATGAGGCGAGACTACGCATCGGATGCGCTGCGCCCGTGCGGCGCGGACGGTGCCCGCGTCGGTAGGCTGGGGGAATCATGGCCGATCTCGACATCGGCGGCGACATCGCCGCCCTCCGCTCCACGTTCTCCGACATCAAGGCGGTGGCCGACGTCGACAGGATCGCCGCGGACATCGCGCGGCTCTCGGAGGCCGCCGGCGCCCCCGACCTGTGGGACGACACCGACGCGGCCCAGAAGGTGACCAGCCGGCTGAGCCACGCGCAGACCGCGCTCCGGCGCCTCACGGAGGCCGAGTCGCGCATCGACGACCTCGAGGTGCTCGTCGAGATGGCGAACGAGGAGGCCGACGAGGCCACCCAGATCGAGGCGCGCAAGGAGCTCGCGAGCCTGCAGAAGCTCGTCGCCGAGATGGAGATCCAGACGCTGCTCGACGGCGAGTTCGACCCGCTGCCCGCGGTCGTCACGATCCGTGCGGGCGCGGGCGGCGTCGACGCATCCGACTTCTCCGAGATGCTCATGCGCATGTACCTCCGCTACGCGGAGCAGCACGACATGCCCGTCACCATCTACGAGACGAGCTGGGCCGAGGAGGCCGGCATCAAGTCGGCGTCGTTCGAGATCGACGCGCCCTACGCGTTCGGGCACATGTCGGTCGAGGCCGGCACGCACCGCCTCGTGCGGATGAGCCCCTTCGGCGCAGCGGGCAAGCGCCAGACGTCGTTCGCGGCGGTCGAGGTCGTGCCGCTGTTCGAGCAGGTCGACGAGATCGAGGTGCCGGAGGGCGACATCCGCGTCGACGTGTTCCGCTCCTCCGGACCCGGCGGGCAGAGCGTCAACACCACCGACTCCGCCGTGCGCATCACGCACCTCCCCACGGGCGTCGTCGTCTCGATGCAGAACGAGAAGAGCCAGATCCAGAACCGCGCCGCAGCGATGCGCGTGCTGCAGAGCCGACTCATGCTGCTCAAGCGCGAGGAGGAGGCGGCGCGCAAGAAGCAGCTCGCGGGCACGATCTCGGCGAGCTGGGGCGACCAGATGCGCTCCTATGTGCTCGCGCCGTACCAGATGGTCAAGGACCTCCGCACGCTGCACGAGGTGAACAACCCCTCCGCGGTGTTCGACGGCGACCTCGACGGCTTCATCGCCGCGGGCATCAAGTGGCGCAAGCAGCAGCAGCTCGAGCTGGAGTAGGCGCGCACGTGGAGACTCGGCCCCAGACCGGCAGCGACTACCTCGCGAGCCTCGACGACGGCCGGGTGGTGATCCACGACGGCATCGAGGTCGAGCGCGTCGCCGAGCATCCGGAGCTCTCGGGTCTCGCGACCACGATCGCCGAGCTCTACGACGGGCTGCACGACGGCGAGGCCGCGTCGCACCTCGTGCCCACCGCCGACGGCACGGGCCGCACGCATCCGTTCTGGACCGTGCCGCAGTCGCACGACGACCTCCGCCGGCAGCGCGAGGCGATCCGCGCGTGGCAGCGCACGACGCACGGCTGGGTCGGCCGGACTCCCGAGTTCATGGGCGCCATCATCACCTCGATGGCCGCCCACGCGGCGACGTTCGGCCGCTTCGAGCCGAACGTGCACGCCGCGCTCGCCCGCGACCAGCGCGACGTCACCCACTACGCGCAAGCGCTCGTCAACCCGCCGGTCGATCGCGACCTGCCGCCCGACGAGGTCGGCGACGTCTTCCTGCACGTCGTGCGCGAGACCGATGCCGGGATCGTGATCCGCGGCGCGAAGGCGGTCGTCACCGGCGCGGCGACCGCGCAGCGGCTGCTCGTGTCGCACTTCGGCGGCGAGGTGCAGACGGATGCGTTCGCCGTCGCCGCGTCCGTCGCCGTCGGCACGCCGGGCATCCGCATCTACACGCGCGGCACGCCCGCGCGCGCCGACCAGCCGCTCGCCGCGAGGTTCGCCGAGCACGACGCGCTCGTCGTCTTCGACGACGTGCTCGTGCCGTGGGACGACGTCTTCGTGCGGGACGCCGAGGCGATGCTCGCCTTCAACGGGGGCGCGATCGGCTGGAACCGGCGACTCGCCTTCCAGGCCTCGACCCGGCTCGAGGCGAAGCTCGAGCACATCGCGGGCCTCGCGGTGCGCGCGGCCGAGATCATGGGCACGAGCGAGCGCCGCGGCGTGCAGGCCGCGCTCGGCGAGGTGATCGCGTTCCGGCACACGGTCGCGGGGCTCCGCGACGCGATGATCGAGCAGGCGGAGCCGTCCGGCAGCTCGCTCCGGCCCGGCAGCGAGGCCGCGCTCGCGTTCTCGGCGATGGCCCCCGACGCCTACAGCCGCATGCGCATCACGCTGCAGACGATCCTGTCGTCGGCCTTCGCGCACCTGCCGGTGCCGCTCGGGGCGCTCGGCTCGGAGCCGGTTGCGCGCATCGAGCCGCTGCTGCGGGGATCCGGGGGAGCGGATGCGCGCGAGCGGCTCGAGGTCATGGGGGAGCTCTGGGATGCGATCGGCACGGGCTTCGGCGCACGTCACGAGCTGTACGAGCGGAGCTACTGGGGCCAGCCCGAGCGCACGCACGTGGGCATCCTCGGGCTCGCGCAGGCGACCGGCCGGATCGCCGACTGGCAGTCCTGACGTCGTGCATCCCTCGGCGCGCCGAGCGGGTGCCTCGCCGGGGCGCGTGCGCGCCCATACCCTCGACAGGCCATGATCCGCTTCGACGAGGTCTCGAAGACCTACTCCCGCAAGTCCCGCCCAGCCCTGGACCGCGTCTCCTTGGAGATCCTCAAGGGCGAGTTCGTCTTCCTCGTCGGAGCCTCGGGCTCCGGCAAGAGCACGCTCATCCGCATGGTGCTGCGCGAGGAGAGCCCCTCCGAGGGCGAGGTGCACGTGCTCGGGCAGCGGCTGAAGGCGCTGCCGAACCGGCGCGTGCCGTTCTTCCGCCGCAACCTCGGCGTCGTGTTCCAGGACTTCCGGCTGCTGAACAACAAGACGGTCTACGAGAACGTCGCGTTCACGCTGCAGGTGATCGGCAAGAGCCGCGGCTTCATCTCCGAGGCCGTGCCCGACGTGCTGAAGACGGTCGGGCTCGCGGGCAAGGCGAGCCGGCTGCCCCACGAGCTCTCCGGCGGTGAGCAGCAGCGCGTCGCGATCGCGCGCGCCGTCGTCAACCGGCCGCCGATCCTGCTCGCCGACGAGCCGACCGGCAACCTCGACCCGTCGACGAGCGCCGGCATCATGGCGCTCCTCGCGCGCATCAACGAGGGCGGGACGACCGTCGTGATGGCGACGCACGAGGCATCCATCGTCAACGAGATGCAGAAGCGCGTCGTCGAGCTCGACGCGGGCGTCATCATGCGCGACGAGGCGCACGGCAGCTACCGCCGGCGGCTCGCCGAGCACGCCGAGGAGGAGATCGCGTGAGGGTCCAGCTCATCGCGCAGGAGGTCTGGAACGGCCTGCGCCGCAACCTCTCGGTCGTCGTCTCGGTCATCCTCGTCACCTTCATCTCGCTCTCGTTCGTGGGGGCGGCGATCCTGCTGCAGATGCAGATCAACCAGATGAAGGGCTTCTGGTACGACCGGGCGCAGGTCGGCATCTACTTCTGCGGACCGGTCGACTCGACCGAGACGTGCACGCAGACGGCCGCGACGCCCGAGCAGATCGACGCCGTGCGCGACACGCTGTCGAGCGGAGCGATCGCCCCGTACGTGAGCAATGTGGAGTTCGAGGACCGGCAGCTCGCGTACGAGCACTTCATCGAGCAGTTCGGCGGCACGTCGAGCGCCGAGTTCGCGAGCCCCGAGACGATGAACGAGGCGCTCTGGGTGCGGCCGACCTCGCCGCAGGATGCCGACCTCATCCGGGAGGCGACGTCGGCGCTGCCGGGGGTGCTGGAGGTGCGCGATCAACGGGCGCTCCTCGAGCCCATCTTCCAAGTGCTCAACACCGCGAGCCTCGCCGCGATCGGCGTGGCGGTGCTCATGCTCGTCGCCGCGGTGCTGCTCATCTCCACGACCATCCGCCTCTCCGCCTTCTCCCGGAAGCGGGAGCTGGGGATCATGCGCCTCGTGGGCGCGTCGAACCGGTTCATCCAGACGCCGTTCATCATCGAGGGCGTCGTCGCGGCGCTCGTGGGGGCGGTGATGGCAGCGGTCGCGGTGCTGGGCGTCGTCCACTTCGTGCTGCAGGGCTACGTCGCGCCCATGCTGCAGACGATCGCGATCGTCAACCTCGACGACGCGCTCGTCGTCGCCCCCGTGCTCATCGGCATCGGCGTGCTCTTCGCCGGCGTCGCGGCAGCGGTCGCCATCCGTCGGTACCTCAAGATCTGACCGCCCGCTAGACTGGGCGGCTGCCCGACGGTCGGGCATCAGGAATCAGGAGCACGCCATGCCTCGCGAACAGGGCCAGAAGGTCGTGGCGCAGAACCGCAAGGCGCGCCACGACTACACGATCGAGGACCGCATCGAGGCGGGCCTCGTGCTCACGGGCACCGAGGTGAAGTCGCTGCGCGCCGGCAGGGCGTCGCTCGTCGACGGCTACGCCTTCATCGAGTACGGCGAGGCGTGGCTCGACGCCGTGCACATCGCCGAGTACGGCCAGGGCACCTGGACCAACCATCCGCCGCGCCGCAAGCGCAAGCTGCTGCTGCACCGCGACGAGATCGAGAAGCTGGCGGCGAAGGTCTCCCAGGGCGGCTACACGCTCGTGCCGCTCTCGCTCTACTTCTCGGACGGGCGGGCGAAGGTCGAGCTCGCCGTCGCGAAGGGCAAGAAGGAGTACGACAAGCGGCACGCGCTGCGCGAGCGCCAGGACAAGCGCGAGGCCGAGCGCGCGATGCGCACGCGCAACCGATTGAACGAGTGATCGCGGGCCCGTAGGGGCGCGGTTCGACAATCGCGTGTCCGCCCGGTTGGATGGGGGTCGCCGGCAGGATTCACCCAGGGCCCTCCGGCGGAAGGTGAAATGCGAGTCGGCATCCTCACGTCCGGGGGCGACTGCCCCGGACTCAACGCAGTCATCCGAGCCGCCGTGCTCACCGGCATGGTGCACCACGGCCTCGAGTTCGTCGGCATCCGCGACGGCTACCGCGGCCTCGTCGAGGGCGACGTGCGCGTGCTCAACCGCTCGTCGGTGCGCGGCACGTCGCGCATCGGTGGCACGATCCTCGGCACGAGCCGGACGAACCCGTACGAGCACCCGAACGGCGGCGCGGCGAGCATCGCGAAGACGCTCGACCGCCTCGGCATCGACGCCGTCATGGCGATCGGCGGGGAGGGCACGCTCGCCGCGGCGAACCGGCTCGCGAACGACGGGCTCCCCGTCGTCGGTGTGCCGAAGACGATCGACAACGACCTCGACGCGACCGACTACACCTTCGGCTTCGACACCGCGGTGCAGATCGCGACCGAGGCGGGCGACCGGCTGCGCACGACGGGCGACTCGCACATGCGCTGCATGGTGCTCGAGGTCATGGGCCGGCACGTGGGCTGGATCGCGCTCCACACCGGCATCGCGACCGGCGCGCACGTCACTCTCATCCCCGAGCAGCCCCGGTCGATCGAGTGGATCTGCGACTACGTGCAGTCGGTCTACGACCGCCGTCGTGCGCCCCTCGTCGTCGTCTCCGAGGGCTTCAAGCTCGAGGGCATGGACGAGGAGTACTCGCGCAAGGGCGTCGACGCCTCGAACCGGCCGCGCCTCGGGGGCATCGGCGAGCTCATCGCGCCGATGATCGAGGAGCGCACCGGCATCGAGTCGCGCTCGACGGTGCTCGGCCACATCCAGCGAGGCGGTGCCCCGAGCGGCGCCGACCGCGTGCTCGCCACGCGCTTCGGGCTCGCCGCGATCGACGCCATCATCGCGGAGGCGTGGGGCAGCATGGTGTCGCTGCGCGGCACCGAGATCGTGCGGGTGCCGATGTCGGATGCGCTCGGCGAGCTCAAGCGCGTCCCTGACCACCGCTACCGCGAGGCGGAGATGCTCTTCGGCTGAACGCGGACCCCGAGTGGTCGCTCCACGTCGGCGTCATCAGCCGACGGCGTCACGACCGGGTCGAGCCTGCACGCGAGGCGGGAACATTCTGAGCACTCGAGGCATCTCATCCAGCAACAGTTGCACGAGAGGGGAGAGAGCAATGACGATGTGGCTTGACGGAGACGGGGACGGCGTCGCAGACCGGGGGGTGGCGGATGTCAACATGGATGGCATCATCGACCGCACGTACGTCGATGTGAACCGCGACGGTTACTTCGAGGGATGGGGCGACGACGTCGACCAGGATGGGAGGGCCGAGACCGTTTGGGCCGACACCGACGTCGATGGGATTGTCGACGCGTATGGCACCGATGCGAACGGCGACGGAGTCATGGAATCGGTGGGGGCTGACCCGGATCAAGATGGCGTATTCGTGGAGGTCGCTGGTGCCGGTACGGCACCGGCGCTCAACCAGAACGACGTCGCGAACCAGAACGATGTCGCGAACCAGAACGATGTCGCGAACCAGAACGACGTCGCGAACCAGATCGTCCTCAACCACCTCAACAGTGAGGCGATGAACGACATCCACCAGTCACAGGTGAACATCAACGAAAACAGCTACGGCTTCGATCTCGACAACAGCGGTGACGTCGGGTATTGACCTCTCGCGTCCCCGATGCACGCGAGGGCGGTTCACCGACCGAGTGCGATGGCGGCGTAGGAGCGGCTGACGACGCGCGCCGCGTCCGAAACCACTGGATCCACGTCACGCGTCATCGCGAGCGCTCGGGCAGCGCGATCATCCGCGGCGCGCCGAACATCGGCCGCCGCCGCATCGTCACCCAGACCGACACGACCTGCTTCGCCAGTCCGCAGCAGGTCGGTGAGCATCGTCGCCAGCGGGTGGTCATGGTACGCGGCGGTCATGCGCTCCCACGCGAGGATCTCCCTCAACGAACCCAGCCGCGGATCGGATTCCGCGTCCGAGACCTCACGGACCATCCGCATCGCGGCGGAGGACCGGCGTGCCACCGCGTAGAGGCGCTCTACTGCATGCTTGATCTTCAGCCGAGAGTGGCGCTGCACGAACGTGCTGTCGATCAGGGAGCGCAAGCTGCGAATGCCCGACACATCGGCTGCCCACCGGTTGAGCTCAGCGGCGTTCGAGCTATGGCTCCTCCCCAGGCGCACGCCGTAGTCGCCCAGCAGCTCCGCCAGACGCTCGATCCTGGCCTCCTCGATGCCGTCCGGCGCGAGACCCGCGGCGAGCATGGAATCTCCCGCGCCGGCGAGGGCGCGAAGGATCGCCGCATCCGCTTCTCGGATCCGGCCCGTCGAGGCCGACTCCGCCAGTCGTCCTGCGATCGCCACGACAGACGTCAGCTCGGCCACGCGGTCGGCGGCGATCTCGGCCGCTCGGATCCGCGCACGCGGGATCGGGTCTTCCGCACCCCATGGACCTGCACCGAAGCCGTCCGCGTGGCTGAGCACGCCAAGCGTGGCGGCCCGAGTCGATCCGGCGGTCGCCACCCGCCGCTCCCGAAGGAAGTCGACATCCGCGGCGAACTGGTCGTCACGGAAGACGTAGATGACGGCGTCGGCGAGCGCCGGGGCCTCGAGAGAGCCCAGGACCGCACGCCTCGTCCGCTCCGCGTTGCCGGGTGTCGTCGTCCCGATTCCAGGGGTGTCGACGAGCGAGTAGTGCACGAGTCGTTCGTCGGCGAGTCGTACGACGGCATGGTCGAGGTGCGAGGGATCGGCCGGCAGCTCGTCGGGGAGCCCGCTGCCCGAGAGGGCGACAGGCATCACTCGGCCGCCTTGCAGCACGAGCTCGGCCCGCTCCGGGGGATCGAACACGTAGTGGGTGACGACCGAGGTGCACTCGGCGTCATCCGTGGCCGCGACGCACTTGCCGATCAGGGCGTTGACGAGCGTCGACTTGCCGGCCTTCACCTGCCCGACGACGGCGATCCGCAGCGGGGCCGACAACTGGTCGCGCACCTCCTGCACTCCCTCGCGGACGGAGTGGCCGCCGATGGCCTCGACTCGCGCGCACAGCTCGAGGATCGCCTGCACTGCGGGGCTCTTTCGGGCTGACCCTTCCGCGTTCGACATGGCCGCCAACCTACTCAGTGGTGCTGAGGATCTCGGTGATGTCGTCCGGGTGGAGGATGCCGACACGAGCCCACGCCGCTTCGATGCTGGCCCGCGACGCATCCGGCTCGAATGCGAGGTAGCTGGCGACGAACGGCAAGTCCTCGTACATCACCACCTCGCTCCACCACCTTCCTTCTTCGTCAGCCCCTTCGATCGTGAACGAGGTGCCCACTTCCGCCCCGTCAACCGTCCACGCGAACTCCTCGGCGCCAGCGATCTCCTCGCCCCACGAGGACACGGCGGCGCCCACCGACCGGTATTCGCTGAGGTACAGACTCAGTCCCGGAAGGTCCGGCCACGTGCATCTCCGTATTGTTTCGGCGAGCTGCTCGCCGAAGACTGCCGTGGCCGTCGAGGCACAGCTGGCGGGGTCGCCACCGGCTGAGTCGCCCAGCTGGAACGCGTGGTACAGAGCTTCCTGGCCTTCGAAGGTCGGGCAGGTCGCCGGAGCGGCGACCTCCGACCCGTCCCAGCAGGCGACGAGGACGAGCTCCGGTTCCGTCGGTGTCGGTGTCGGTGTCGGTGTCGATGCCGCGTCACTGGGGACGGGCCCTCGGCCGAGCGCTCCCATGACGACCACGACCGCGAGGATCGACAGCACGAGCACCGCCCCGACACCGATCACCAGGCCGACCACCCACCGTCTGCGCCGCGGCGGATGCGCCGACCGCCCGTCCGCCATGCCGGAGCCCGACGATCCCGCCTCCGCACCGGGACGCCGCTCCGACGCACCCGGGCGCTGCGCCTGCTGGTATCGAGGTCGCTCGTCGGTCACCGGCGATGGCGCTCGATCGGGGCCAACCGCCGATGGCGGAGGCGACTGCTGTCCCTGCGGACCCGCTTGCTGTGGCGTTGGAGGCGGCATCCAGTGCGTCTGAGGCACCGGATGCGGAGGTTGCATGTTCGCGGGAACCGTCCGCGGTGCGGATGGCAGGTGTCTCGGCTCGGGCATCTGCGGCGACGCGCCCGGCGTCGGGACCATGAGCGCGCCGTCAGCGACCACGAGCTTCGGGTTGTCGAGTCGCGAGGGCGCGAGCCCGGTCGCCACCGCGAGTGCTCGCGCGACCGCGGGCGTGCTCGAGGATCCGCCGGTGAGATAGAGCCGCGTGAGTGGGCGGTCCTGGTGACGCTGCAGGAGATCGCGCGCGTACTGCACGGCGCGGCGAAGATCGGGCTCGATGAGCTCGACATACTCCTCTGCAGTGATCGTCAGGACGGTATCGACGTCGCCCAAGAGGATCGGCAGCTCGGAGGACGGGTTCGTCGAGAGCTCGTGCTTCGTCGACCGCAGCGCATCCATCAGGTTCAGGCGATCGCGGGCACCCGCCGCGGTATCGAGTCGCTCCAGCGCCGCCTGGTGCCCATTCGCGCGCAGCCAATCCTTCACGTGAGCGTAGAGTCGCGCGTCGAACGTGTTCCCTCCGAGCAGTGGGTCTCCCTCGATGTCGAGCACCTTGTACTCGCTTGCGTACTGCTTCTCCAGGAGTGCCAGATCGAGGGTCCCGCCGCCGAAGTCGAACACCGCGATCCGGGAGCCGACAGGAAGAGCGGCGTGGTCGGAGTAGTGGTGAGCTGCCGCGATGGGCTCTTCGACGGTGCGGAGTCTCTCGCGGCGCATGCCCGCGCGTTCGGCCGCACGGGTGAGCCTGCCCACCTGCAGGCTTCCCCACGCCGCCGGGTGCGTGAGGATCACCTCTCGAGGCTCTGCGCCGCCCGCGTGCGACAGCGAAGCCCGATGCACGTGCGCGAGCACCGCGCCCACGACTTCCTCTGCGCTGACGCGCCGACCCGCGATGATCGTGCCGCCTTCAGCGATCAACCGCTTCGGATTCGGCTCGTACGATTCGAGGTGCATCGCGCTCATCCTTACTGCCGTCTCGCCGACGCGGTAGCCGCTGCCGTCCTCGCTTCCCACGATCACCGCTGACGGCATCGAGCTGCCGTGCGTGCTCAGCTGCACGGGCTCCCGCCGCGTCCCCCTCGCCACGACCGCGACCGTGTTCGAAGTCCCGAAGTCGACTGCGAGCCTCCATCCGCCGTCCGGGGATGCCTCTTCGCCGCTGCTCATCTCGTCTCCTCGCTCGCGTTGCCCGTCGGCTGCCCTAGGCTCTGCTCTGCTGGAACGTCGGCGGCGGCGGCCCACACCGCGACGTCGGCCGGGCGGAGGAGGACCTCTCCTTGCCGCCACCCCGCGCGCAGGACCTCTGCGATTCGCCCTGCCGATGCCGGCCGCCCGACGCGCCGCTCGACCGCGTTCTGGAGGCGCGGATCGAACGGCGCTCCCGGGTCGCTCGCGATCTTGACCGCGTCGAGGCGACGCAGCGCTCGCTCGAGCTGCGCCTCCACTGCGGGTGAGCGAGCGAGGTCGACCACCCCGATCAAGTCCCACACGAGGTCGTCCACATCCGACCTCGACGCCGAGGGAGCGGGCGGCGCGACTGCCGCTGCCGCCCGCCGAGACCGCACCGATCGGTCTGCGGCCGAACGGAGCCTGTCACCGCGCCGATGGGCGATGACCGCGGCGGTGATCCAACCCGCGAGGCAGATGAGCGCAACAGCGGCTACGGCCACGACGAGCGACCAGGACGGCGGGGCAGCTCCCTTCGTCGCTTCCAGGGTGCATCCCGCGTCGCCGACCCGACAGCCGATGCCCGGCCTCGTCACGAGCGCGACCGCTTCACGAACGCAACACCGGCAGCCGTGACTCCCAGCATCACAGGAAGGATGATCCAGGCACTCCGCGACACGCTTGCGAGGACCGCCTCGGTCACGGATCGTTCCTGGGGGGTGGTCGGGGCGACCTCCGTCGATGTCGCGGGTCCATCCTGCGTCATCGCGTCCACCATGGGAGTGACGGAGTCGCCGTCGCGGAACTCGTCGACCCCCTGAGCCACGGTGACCATCTCGTAGGAGGAGTCAGCCCATGCATCCATGAAGATCCCTGCGGGAACCTCGAGCATGTTGCCGTCGGGCGTGCCGGTGTCGCTGAGATACACCACGCTGCCATCGGCGCTGACGCCCGTCACGATCACCTGGTGATCGACCTCGAGGTCGGCGTCCTCAGCCTCCCCGTACCAGTACTCGCCGGAATCGACACCGACGAGTATCGGCTTGCCCTCTTGCAGTGCAGCCACCAGGTCGGCGAGGTCGTGATCATAGGTTGGTCCCTCGGTAGGGATGCCTGCTGCCTCCAGCAGCGTGATCATGCCCTCGGTCGTCATGCCCGGCACGCCCTCTGAGACTCCCCAGGCGCCCGCCTCGTTCGCGAGGTCGACGAAGGCGGTGTCCGAGACGTCCTCACCGGTGTACAGCTCATAGATCTGCGCGACGGCGCTCGGCACGCAGTAGCCGTTGTACGCCTGTTCGAACCAGAGCTCTCCGAACGCCGCTGGATCGCCGACCACCTGGCCTTCCACCACCGATGGACCGGCAGTCGGCTCGGAAGGCTCGTCTCCTCCTGCCTGCAGGAGCGTCCAAAGGTCGGGGAACCGCTCCCGCAGCTCCGCACTCGAGAAGACCGCATCTGCATCAGCGTCCCCGTCGAAGTCGGCGTCCTGCACGATCTGATACGAGTCGCCATCCCGATGCACGACGAGGTCGACGAATCCGTCACCATTCGTATCGACCCTGATCAGGTCGGGTGTCGTGTCGGCGTCGGTGTCGGTGATCGTGGCCTGGCCCCATCCCTCGAGATGACCGACGACCGTATCGATGCGGCCGTCGCCGTCAGAATCGACGGGAGTAAAGCCGCTCGGGGTGGAGTCGGCCGAATCGCCCGTGGTCGCGTCCTGGTCGATGCCGCTCATGCTCGTGCCTTCCCGTCGCCGATGCAGGGTTAGAGGGAAGGCGAGGGCCCATTGTTCCCAACGGCAATCGACAATCGGTCGATCTCGGTCTCGGCGTTGGTGAGCACGAGCTGCACCGCGCGGATCTGTGCAGTCAGGTCGCCGATGTGCTTCTGCCGCTCGGCGTCGGAGGCGCGCTTCGCCTGGCGGGATGCAGCGAGCTGCGCGTTCATGCGACGAAGCTCGTCGTCGACGGCTTCTCGGAGCTCCAGCACGGCGGTGTCCCGTACCGCGCTGACCGTGAGCGTGAGCGCGTGCCGCAGCTGCTCCCGCAGCTCCGCCGAAGCTCGAGGGATGTCATCGAGCAGCTGCTGCCGGTTCTGGATGCGGCCGCCGAACAGGAGCCCGACACCGATGCCGGCGATGCTCAAGGCACCGCCGACCGCCCCCGATGCGACGCGATCCAGCATGCCTCCGAGCGGCATGGCGGCTGCTCGCCCGAGCCCGGCTCCCATGAGCATGAAGCTGACGGAGCGCACATCGCCCGAGGGCCGTCCCGCGCCGCGCTCGCGGCCCGTCGAGAGCTGGCCATCCCACCCGACGACGCCGCGCATGTGCGACGGCAGATCGACGCCCGCGGATGCGAACATCTCCGCGGTGATCCGTGTGGACCTCTCGAGCATGTCTCGCTGCAGCTCGGCGCCGATCACCTCCAGCTCCGCGACCATCCGCGAGCGCAGCTGCGCCAGCGCGGTCTTCGAGACACCGCCCACCTTCCGCGAGAGCTCCGCTCGCCATCGCTCATCGAACTCGCGGAGCCGTTCGGAGGCCAGCGTGTCGATGTGCACCTGCATGTGCGTGAGCTTGCTGGAGATCCGGGGCCCGAAGCGCGTGACCTGCTTCGACAGCGCGTCGACGCTCGACTGCTGCTCCTCGAGCTCCGCGGTGGCGGCGGGGGTGCCCGACGCAGCGAGTACGTCCCCTTCCAGCTCTCGGACGAGCGATGCGAGCTCGATGACGACCTGCCGGAGCGCGACGAGCATGGGGAGCTCGTCGGCACGGGCGAAGCGAGCAGCGAGCGCCGCCCGAAGCTCCGGGACGCGGCTCAGCTCCATCCACTCGTCGCCACCGCCGGCGAGCGCACGAACCGCGAACACGGCACTGACGCCGACGAACTCGATGTCGGGGAAGTGCTCGCCTGCGACGGCCGCTCGGTTGTCCTCTACGACGCGCCGCCACCCCACGCGATTGCGGTCGATCTTGTTGACGGCGACGACCACGGAATGTGCGAACTCCGCGCATTCGCGGAGGAAATGGACCGCGTCGCGCGTCAGGCGCCCGTTGGCGTCTGTCACGGCCAGGAGCACGGCGGCGCGCTCGGCGGCCAGCACTGCTCGCTTGGCATGCAGCTCGCTCAGCCCGCCCGCTCCCGGGGTGTCGACGATGGCGATCCCGGAGAGTCCGGGCGCGTCACATGCCACGTCTGCGCTCAAGAGGCCCTCCGCAGCCGCATGGTCGGCCTGCTCACCAGTCACCGTGACCCATGCCGTCAGATCCGACCGTTGGACGAGTCGGTCCCCTCCGATGAAGCGCAGGCGCACCGCAGGGTCTTCGAAGTCGGGCGCCGGTGGCGTGAAGACGATCGGCACGGCGGTGGTCTCCCCGTCGCCGGTCGGCGACACGTACGGGTCTCCCACCAGCGCGTTCACCAACGTCGATTTGCCCCGCGCGAGCTGCCCGACGACCACCAGCATCGCCGGCATCTGGGAGACCGCGACATACCGCTGCTCGATACGGTCGGCCTGCCTGGCGCGACCGCGCTTACGCAGCGACGAGAACGCGTTCGAGAGCGCCGTCGGCGCGGCACCGGGCCGCGGCTCAGGCGTCATAGTCATCGCGGGCGCCTTCGTCCGACACGGGCTCGGGTTGCCACGGCACCACGAGATCGCCGGGATCGGGCTCTCCGAGCGCGGCCGGCTCGGGCTCGGCGTCGTCATCGAAGGCCGGATCGTCGCCCTCTTCGGGCAGGAGGCTCAGATCGGCAGGCATGTCGGCGGCAAGGGCGTCCATGATCCGGGCCCAGAGCTCTTCCGGCATCCGGGGGACATCGCCCAGGCCGAGTTCGGTGCGATCCACGGAGTCACCGCTCGAGGCCATCAGCTCGCTCCTTCTCTTGAACGATCCTCTGCGTTACGCTGACCGCGCCGGCCTCCCGCACTGGCGCGGGTGGCAGCTTCGAGCTTGGGGGATCCCAGTGCTGGACCGCGCCCAGGAAGCCGCGCTCATCAGCGCGGCGCAGCGCGGGGACAGCGGCTCGCTGACGGCGCTCCTGGCTGAGCATCGTGACCGGATCTGGGGCATCTGCTATCGCACGACGGGAAACCGTGCGGACGCCGAGGATGCCGCGCAGGAGTGCATGATCGCGATCTGGCGCGGCATCCATCAGTTCCGGGGAGCATCCCGCTTCTCGACCTGGGTGTACCGGGTCGCCGCGAACGCATCCCTCGCGGCGATCCGCAGGCGGCGAGAATTCACGTCGCTCGAGGGCGACATCGACGCGGTCACCGGTTCCTTCGAGGAGGCTGTCGCCACGCGCGACCTCGTGCAGCAGGCGCTTGCCGCTCTTCCGGACGTGTTCCGAGTCGCTCTGGTACTGCGCGAGTTCGGCGACCTCAGCTACGAGGAGATCGCTGCTCACGAGGGCATCCCGGTGCAGACGGTGAAGAGTCGCATCCATCGCGCTCGCAGCGCCGTGCGAGACGCGCTTGCCGTAAAGGACTGATTCCGAGTCGAGGAAATGGCGGAACACAGCACTGTGATGCCTCATCGTCGTGAAAAGTTCCCGAATCGCCGTGTTTTTCGGGGGCAGGGTCGAGCCGGGGCAAGGATTGCCGGGCGGGTCTCGGCTAGCGCGGTCACTGCGGCGTCTCCGGCCTATCGCCCGCCGAGCGCTCGGCGAGCCCGCCGGGTCCGCATGTCGACGATGCCGTGGGTCGGGTTGGTGACGCCGAAGATCGTCTCGAGCTCGCCCTGCTCCGCATCGCTGACACCGCTGTTCATGACTCGCTGGTACGGGTGCGGGTGGCCTCGTGGAGCCGGTGGTTGCGGTTATCGCGCCAGCCCATCCCTTTCGTGTTCGCGGTGCACATGTTGAACCGGATCCGGACGAGGTCGCAGAGCCCATCCAGCAGTCAGGGCTTGATCGCGGTGTCATCGCGGTAGTGGAACGCTTGACGATGCACGAGGTCGGGGTTCTTCTGCTCCACGTGCCCGTGGTCGTTGCAGTGGGGGTGGCGCGGTGAAGAACAGATTCGGCTCGCCGACCCAGGCGATCAACGTTGATGGACTCGTCGCCGTGGTCAATGCCGGTCCGCGGGAACGGCAGCTGCTGCTCGATCAGTGGCATCGCGGTCAGCACCCATCGGTGCGCGCCGCTGAGGCCCCATCCTCGCGGTCGCCGTACGCCTACCGCCCGGGCAGGTCCCAGACCGGGCATGCGGCCCGATTCACGAACGCCTTGGGTGAGTCGCATCGCGGGCTGGTGTGGACAGACTGGGGATCGTATCCTCTTCGCAGACCCTAATGAGGAGCACCATGAGCCTCGCATCCCGTCGTGCTACCTCGATGCTCGTCGTCGTCGTCGCCGTCATCCCCGTCACGGCGTGTGTCATCATGCCGCCCTCGCTGCCTGCCCCGCCGGTCATCCCCACCGAGAGCTCCGCGGCGCCCGCTCCCTCCGCGACGGAGCCGGAGACGGAGGCGGAGGGGCGGTACGACATTACGGCCCAGGGGCAAGACGGCTCGGTGTGGAGCTTCGACGTCACGAGCATCCGCGTCGTCCCGACCGATTCCGATGGAAAGGCGGCGTCGCCCGGCTTTCAGCTCGTCGAGGTGCTCATCGACGCCGAGATCATCGAGGGGGAACCCGACTTTTATTACGCTTTCCACGTCTACGTCGTCGACGACGCGACCGGCGACGAGTACGGACTGAGCAGCGGGATCCCGTTCTACGCCGAGAACGACCTCTTCGAGAGCGGCCAAAGGTCATCCTTCACCGACGGAGTCGGCATTTTTCATGTGCCGGCCAGAGTCGCCGTCGATCACGTGCGCGTCACCACCGACCAGGGCGGCGCATGGGACTTCTCGAGCTGAAGGCGCTCACCTTGATCGCGCCACACTTTCGCGACATTGGCGGGGCAACTTGAGCGGCCCACCCCGGTAGCCCGCCGTATGCGCCCGAAACGCTGACCAGCGTTTCGTGCACTAGATCTCCGAGAGGCACCCGCCGCTTCTCGCGAGCACAGTAGGCGAGCCTCAACGCGGCCTTGCAGCCGCGCGCGCATCCGCGGTATCGTGGTGGGCTGGCCTCGCCAGCGCTGCCGGAGGCATCCGGCATTGACAACTCCACAGCGTGCGACTCGCACCCAGCACGGGGATGATCGGTTTCGACATCGTCTCGGTTGCTGCGGGAAGCGGGTAGAGGATGCAGGGTTATCTCTTGAACGCCCCCTGCAAAACCATAGGTGCCAATGCAAAGCGCACCGACTTCGCCCTCGCTGCTTAAGCGAGCCTGAAGTCCGTCAGACCGGAGACGCCCTCGCTCCGGACCCTGGCGTCATATTGAGGGATTGCTGCGATGCTGCGTCACAGGGCATCGCGGGACTTGAACTGTGACTGGGCTCGTCGACCTAGGTGCTCAGGACAAAGGTCGGAGCCGAGCAGAACGCCTTCCCTGAGCTGCACCCGGAGAATCCGCACGATATGAGCGATGGACGGGGGTTCGATTCCCCCCATCTCCACCATTCGGGCTGCGAGTCGCACGTTGTGAAGGTCCTCGCCGAGCACCACTACGCTGGTGATCCATCGACGCTGCGAGGAGGCAATGGCGTGAGCGAGTACCGGGTCACCGACCCCTACACCGGCCAGGTCGTCAAGGAGTTCCCGACCGCGACCGACGACGAGGTGCGTGCGGCCATCGAGCGAGCGCACGCCGCGTACGAGCCGTGGCGGAGCACGCCCATGGCGGAGCGCGCAGCGGTCCTCGGCCGGGCCGCCGATGCGTTAGCCTCGCGGTCGCGCGAGCTCGCCGAGATCATCCGCACCGAGATGGGCAAGCCGCTCGCGCAGGGCGTCGCCGAGGCCGAGTTCTCGGGCGAGATCATCCAGTACTACGCCGACAACGCCGAGCGCTTCCTCGCCGACGAGGTGCTCGAGGTCCGCTCCGGCGTCGACGCGCGCATCCGCAAGTCGGCGCAGGGCGTGATCCTCGGCATCATGCCGTGGAACTTCCCCTACTACCAGGTCGCGCGCTTCGCCTTCCCGAACCTCATGCTCGGCAACACGGTGCTGCTCAAGCACGCGCCGCAGTGCCCGTGGTCGGCGACCGTGATCGCCGAGATCCTCGAGGAGGCGGGCCTGCCGGCCGGCGCCTACGAGAACATCTTCGCGACGAACGACCAGATCGGCCAGATCGTCATCCCCGACCCGCGCGTGCGCGGCGTCTCGCTCACCGGCTCCGAGCGCGCCGGCGCCGCGGTCGCCGAGATCGCGGGCCGTCACCTGAAGAAGGTCGTGCTCGAGCTCGGCGGCTCCGACCCGTTCGTCGTGCTGTCGACCGACGACATGGATGCCGTGGTCGAGGCCGCGGTGGAGACGCGGATGGAGAACTCCGGTCAGTCGTGCAACGCGTCGAAGCGCTTCATCGTCGTCGACGAGCTCTACGACGAGTTCTCGACGAAGCTGGCCGAGGCGGTCACCGCGCTGCCGGTCGGCGAGCCCGAGGACGAGGATGCGCTCGTCGGTGCGCTCTCGTCGCAGGCCGCCGCCGACCGCCTGCGCGAGCAGACGACCTCGGCGCTCGCGGAGGGCGCGCAGGTGCTCGCGGGCGAGCTCGGCGAGTCCGGCGACGCACGCGTGCGGCCCGCGCTGCTCGGCGGCGTGACCGACGACATGGAGGCGTACCGCGAGGAGCTGTTCGGTCCGGTCGGCACCGTCTACCGCGCGAAGGACGTCGACGACGCGGTGCGGATCGCCAACGACACGCCCTTCGGGCTCGGCTCGCGCGTGTGGTGCACCGACCCCGAGCTCGCGCTCGCCGTCGCCGACCGCCTCGACGCGGGCATGGTGTCGCTCAACGGCGCCGGCTCCGAGGACTTCGACATGCCCTTCGGCGGCACGAAGCGCTCCGGCTTCGGCCGCGAGCTCGGCCCCCACGGCATGGAGGAGTTCATGAACAAGAAGCTCATCGTCGGCTGACCCGGTCAGTCGAGCCAGCGGCGCAGCCGCGGGCGCGACGCCTTCGACCACGCGCGCTCGAACGCGTGCTCGAAGGCGGTCGCGTCGGCCTGCTCTCGGGCGTGCAGCACGCCGTAGCCGAAGGCGTTGTCGCCGTCGAGATGCGCCTGCACGCCGAGCTCGCGCAGGAGCGCCCGCGCGACCACGGTGTCGTGCTGGTCGCCGAGCACCGATTGGATCCGCTGCGCGGCCCGCGCGGTGCGCTCGGCCGGCTTCCCGTACGCGGGCGCGAGCACCTCCGCCGCGTACCGGAGGCGCTTCGCCGCCTTCCTCGCCTCGTGCAGCAGCGCATCGCGCTCGCCGGCGTCGGCGGCCGCGGCGGCCCGCACCCGCCGGCGCAGCCGCCGGTGCGCTCGTCGCACCGGATCCCGCAGCACCGCGTCGGCCGTGGCGGATGCGTCGTCGGTCCAGGGCGGCTGCGTCGCGAGCCGCTCGAGGCCATCCATCAGCGCCAGGTACCGCTCGGACCGCATCGCGTCGAGCGCGGCCGCGAGCGCCGCGCGACGGCGAGCGCGGAGCTCGTCGTCGATGCGCTCCGCGACCGCTCCCATCATGAGCTCCACCGGCTGCCGCGCCACGAGCGCGGCCAGCCGGCCCCGCAGCACCTCCGCATCGCGCGCGCCGCCGAGGACGCCCGCGATCCAGCGCAGCTCCGCTCGGAGCGGATCGGTCGCCTCGCGCTCGAGGAGCGGACGGAAGGTGGCCGTGATGCTGCGCAGCCGCCGGGTCGCGACGCGCATCCGGTGCACCGCGCCGTCGAGGTCGGCGCGCACGAGCGGGTCCTCGAGCCGCAGCTCGGCGACCCGGGCGCGCAGCGCGGCGTGCACGACCGCTCGGGCGGGGCTCTCGGGCAGCAGCTCGGGCGCAGGCTCGCCGTGCTCATCGGCCGCCGCGCGTCCGCGCCCGAGCACCCGCGCGACCTTCGAGCTGCTCCGGGCAGCGGTCGCGCCGGCATCCGTGAGCGCGGCGACGACGGCGTCGAGGTGCTCGGGCGCGCCGTCGACCACCTCGACCTCCCACTCGCGCCATGCCACGGGCGCCCCAGCGGGGAGCGCCTGCGCGACGACCGCATCGTCGGCGATCTCCACGAGCACCCGATCGTCGGCCGCCCGCAGTCGGTGCACGGTGCGTCGGGTGCGGATCTCGGCGACCGGCAGCAGCGCCGCGCCACGCGCGTACAGGTGCGCCGCATCGCGCAGCGCGGCAGGCACCGACTTCGTCGCGCGTCCGAGGGGCAGCCGCAGCTCGTCGCGGGCGCCGCCGTCCGCGGGGACCTTCAGATGCCATCCGGCGTCGTCGCCGCCCGTCCGACGCCGCAGCGAGATGCCAGCGGCCCCGAGCGCGCCCTCGGCGGTGTCGAAGTACGTCGCCGACAGCTCCTGGGCGACCGGGGCGTCGAGGCGTGCGCCGTCGACGAGCCCGTCGAGCTGCGGCACCGGCAGCTCCGCGGGCGCATCGAGCTTGCGCTCCAGCTCGCGGTGTCTCGTCGGCATGCCTCGGTCCTCCGCGCAGCGCCGGTCAGACGACCGTGCCGACCATCGGCCGGCCCTCGGCCGCCCACCGGGTCGTGCCGCCCGCGACGTTCACCGCATCCCGACCCTGCTGCTCGAGGTACGCGACGACCTGGGCGCTGCGCGCGCCGGAGCGGCAGATGACCGCTGCGCCGTCCGGCACCTCGTCGAGCCGGGCGACGACCTCGCCCATGGGGATGTGGATCGCGCCGTCCGCGTGGCCCGCGTCCCACTCGTGCTGCTCGCGCACGTCGACGATCGGGCGGTCGAGGACCTCGGCAGGAGTGATGTCGCGCATGGATCCACGCTAGCGCGGCACGGGCCGCGCGGGCATGATGACCGGCATGGACGTGCGCAGCTGCATCTGGTTCGACGGCAGGATCGAGGAGGCGGCGCGGTTCTACGTGTCGCTCGTGCCCGGCTCCGAGCTCGGGGCCGTCTCGCGGTACCCGGACGACAGCGCCTTCCCGGGACCGGAGCCAGGATCGGCGCTCACGGTGGACTTCACGCTCGCCGGCGTGCCGTACCAGCTGCTCAACGGCGGACCGCAGTTCCCGCTCACCGAGGCCTTCTCGATCGTGCTCGTCGTCGACGGGCAGGAGGAGGTCGACCGCCTGTGGGACGCGCTCACGGCCGACGGCGGCGAGGAGTCGATGTGCGGCTGGTGCAAGGACCGCTTCGGGCTCTCGTGGCAGGTCGTGCCGAGCCGGTTCGTGGAGCTCATGGAGGGGCCCCACGCCGGCGCCGTCTCCGGAGCGCTCATGCAGATGCGGAGGATCGACATCGCCGCGCTCGAGGCGGCGGCGGGGGGCTGAGCCGCGTCAGCGCGCGAGGCGCGACAGCAGCTGCTGGTGCAGCGCGCCGTTCGAGGCGAGCGCGGAGCCGTGCCACGGCCCGAGCTCGCCGCCGATCGACGTGAACGTGCCGCCGGCCTCCTCGATGACGGGCACGAGGGCCGCCATGTCGTAGGGCTTGAGGTCGAACTCGGCGACCGCGTCGATCGTGCCCTCGGCGAGCAGCATGTAGCTCCACGCGTCGCCGTAGGAGCGAGCGCGCCACACGTCGCGCTGCAGTGCGACGAGGTCGTCGATGCGGCCAGCGCCGTCCCAGCCCTGGATCGAGTTGTACGACAGCACCGCATCCGACAGCTGCTGCACCTTCGACACGTGGATCTGCCGCGGCTTCGCCACGTCGGTCCACGCGCCCTGCCCCTGCGCCGCCCACCAGCGCCCGCCGAGCGCCGGCGCGGAGACGACCCCGACGACCGGGTGGTGGTCGACGACGAGCGAGATGAGCGTGGCCCAGATGGGCGCGCCGCGCAGGTAGTGCGCGGTGCCGTCGATGGGGTCGACGATCCACTGCCGATCTGCGGCGCCGGTGGAGCCGAACTCCTCGCCGAAGATCGCGTCGTCCGGCCGCTCGGCCTGCAGCATGTCGCGGATGCGCTGCTCGACCGCGCGGTCCGCGTCCGTCACATGCGTGGTGTCGGCCTTCGTCGTCACCACCAGGTCCTGGGCGCGGAAGCGCGCCATCGCGATGGCGTCGGCGGCGTCGGCCATCCGGAGCGCGAGGTCGAGATCGTCGTCGTACCGGGTCACGGCTCCAGCGTACGGCGCTCGACGGCCGCCGGGCAGTCGGCAGTCGTGGAGATCACTCCTGGTGGCGCTGCTCGCGGATCGCGACGAGCGTGCCCAGCAGTCGCTGCATCGACTCGACGCGGCGGGGCGCGAGGCGTCCGTCGGCGGCCGCGACCGAGAGCTCGCAGTACTCCTCCTCGACCAGGTGCGAGCAGCCGCGCGGGCAGTCGTCGGCGATCGCCGCGAGGTCCGGGAACCCGCGCAGCACGTTCGCGGTCGAGACGTGCCCGAGCCCGAACGAGCGCACGCCCGGCGTGTCGATGATCCAGCCGTCGCCGAGCTTGAACGACACGGTCGACGACGAGGTGTGCCGGCCGCGGCCGGTGACGGCGTTCACGTGCCCGACGGCGCGCATCGCGCTCGGCACGAGCGCGTTCACGAGCGTCGACTTGCCGACGCCCGAGTGGCCGACCGCGACGGTCGTGTGGCCGTCGAGCCGTGCGCGCAGCGCCGCGACCGGCGGGTCGTCGAGCGACGAGCGCCACACCTCGATGTCGAGGCCCTCGAAGAGCGCGAGGAACGGCTCGGGGTCGGCCACGTCGGTCTTCGTGAGCACCATGATCGGCGTGATGCCCGCGTCGAGCGCGGCGACGAGGTAGCGGTCGACGAGCCGCGGCCGCGGCTCGGGATCGGCGGCGGCGACGACCATGAGCATGAGGTCGGCGTTCGCGACGATGATGCGCTCGATGACGTCGGTGTCGTCGGCGGAGCGGCGCAGCACGGTCGTGCGCGGCTGGATGCGCACGATGCGCGCGAGCGTGCCGGTCTCGCCCGTGGCGTCCCCGACGACGTCGACCCGGTCGCCGGCGACGATCGACTGCTTGCGCAGCTCGCGAGCACGGGCCGCCGTGACGATCGCCTCGTCGCCCTCACCGAGGCGCACGGCGAGCGTGTACCGGCCCCGATCGACGGCGGTGACGATGCCCGTGATGGCGCTCTCGTGCTCGGGGCGCTGCTTCGAGCGCGGCCGGTTCGCCTTCGGGTTCGGCCGCTCGCGCACGCTCGACTCGTCGTACTGCTCGTACGGCTCCTCGTAGTCGCTCATCCAGCTCATGCGAGCATCGCCGCCCACAGCTCCGGGAACTCGGGGATCGTCTTCGCGGTCGCGCCGATGTCGTCGACCTCGACGCCCGGCACGCGCAGGCCCACGACCGCGCCGGCCGTGGCGATGCGGTGGTCGTCGAAGGCGCGCCAGGCGCCTCCGGTGAGCGGCGCGGGCTCGACCCGGATGCCGTCGGGCAGCGCGACCGCGGTGCCGCCGAGCGCCTCGATGTCGTCGACGAGGGCCTGGATGCGGTCGGTCTCGTGGCCGCGGATGTGGCCGATGCCGGTCACCTCCACGGGCGCGGAGGCGAGGGCGCCGAGGGCGACGATCGTGGGCGCGAGCTCGCCGGCGGCGCGCAGGTCGAGCGTGGCGCCGGGGATCGCGCCGCCGACGGCCTCGACCGTGAGCGTGCCGTCGGCGACCCTCGACGTCGCGCCGAAGGGCGCGAGCAGCTCGGGCAGCAACCGGCCGACCTGCGTGGTGCGCGCGGGCCAGCCGTCGAGCACCACGCGCCCGCCGACCGCGACGACGGCGGCGAGGAACGGCGCGGCGTTCGAGAGGTCGGGCTCGATCTGCTCGTCGAGCGCCGCGATGGGGCCGGGCTCGACGCGCCACGACGCCTCGCCGGTCGCGTGCGCCGCCACGCCGCGCGCGCGGAGCGCCTCGAGCGTCATCTCGATGTGGGGGAGGGACGGCAGCCGCTCGCCGCGATGGTGCAGGGTCAGGCCCTCGTCGAAGCGCGCTGCGGTGAGCAGCAGCGCCGACACGAACTGGCTGGAGGCGCTCGCGTCGATCGTGAGGTCCCCGCCGCGCACGGCGCCCGCGCCGTGCACGACGAAGGGCAGGCGCGCATCCGCCGCCTCCACCTCGACGCCGAGGTCGCGGAGCGCCGCGATCGTCTGGTCCATCGGGCGCTCGCGCGCGTGCGGGTCGCCGTCGAAGGCGACCGGCCCGTCGCCGAGCGCGGCCATGATGGGGAGGAAGCGCATCGCGGTGCCGGCGAGGCCGCAGTCGATGGCGCTGCCGCCCACGACAGGGCCCGGCGTGATGACGAGATCGGGACCGAACAGGCCGTCCCCGGGCGCCTCGCGGATCTCGGCACCGAGCGCTCGCAGGCCCGCGGCCATGATCGCGGTGTCGCGGCTGCGCAGGGGCCGGTGCAATGTGCTGGGGCCCTCGGCGAGCGCGGCGAGCAGCAGCGCGCGGTTCGTCAGGCTCTTCGAGCCGGGCAGCTGCACGCGCGCGTCCAGGCGCGCGTGCGCCGTCGGTGCGGTCCACGGGCGGGAATGATCTGAAGCGGGCATCGGTTGCAATCTATCGGTCACGAAGCCAGCCGAGGAGGTGCCAGTGCCGATCGCCACGCTGTCGAGCGCTCCTGCGCCGACCTCGACGACCGCCGCGCCGGCGCCGCCCGCGACACTAGACTCACCGGCGATGACAAGCGACCAGACCGACGCCGCGAAGCGCGACGACTTCGCCGAGCAGGCCATGCAGTACGCCGACCAGCTCTACGGCGCCGCGATGCGCATGACGCGCAACCCCGCCGATGCCGCCGACCTCGTGCAGGAGACGCTGCTCAAGGCCTACGCGGCCTACGGCTCGTACAAGCAGGGCACGAACCTGCGCGCCTGGCTGTACCGCATCCAGACCAACACCTACATCAACACCTACCGCAAGCAGCAGCGCCGTCCCTTCGAGGCACCGCTCGACGAGCTCGAGGACTGGCAGATCGGCGACGCGGAGTCGTTCACCGCCACCTCGTCCCGCAGCGCCGAGGCCGAGGCCATCCATCGCATGCCGTCCGGCATCGTCAAGGATGCGCTGCAGCAGGTGCCGGTCGACTTCCGCATGGCGGTCTACTGGGTCGACGTCGAGGGGCTCAGCTACGCCGAGACCGCAGAGGTCATGGAGTCGCCGGTCGGCACCGTGATGAGCCGCCTGCACCGCGGCCGCAAGCTGCTGCGCGGTCTGCTCGCCGACTACGCACGAGAGCAGGGCATCGCCGTGCAGGACGAACCCGTGAAGGAGAAGAAGCCGTGAGCGACACCCTCGAGGCCAAGAAGGACTGCACCGAGGCGCGCGCCGCGCTCGAGGAGTTCCTCCACAACGAGCTGTGCGCCGAGGACGCCGCCGACGTGCGCGCGCACCTGGCGACGTGCGAGGAGTGCTCCGCGGAGCACCACGTGGGCGAGATGCTCACCGCCGCGCTGCAGGGCGCGTGCCGCGACCGCGCGCCCGAGGAGCTGCGGGCGAAGCTGCTCGCGAGCCTGCGGGCCGCGCGCGACGAGCACGCCTGACGCACCACGACCGCGAGCGCGAGAGGCGGGGCCCCGATGGGGTCCCGCCTCTCGCGCATCCGGTTACGCCGCGGCCGGCTCGAGCTCCTCGATCGGCTCGTGCTGCTCGTCCTGCTCGACCGCCGCGGTCGGCACCTGCACCGCGATCGGCCCGGTCGTGGGCCGCTCGACTCCGTCGCCGAGGTAGCGCTCCGTGCCCGCGAGCGTGAGGAACGCCGGGTAGGTCTCCTCGAGCGCGATCTCGCGGAAGAGCGCGATCGCCTCGCGGAAGCGGTTTCCGGCAGCGAGGTCGAAGCCGGCGCGCAGCTCGTCGACGATCGCCTCGCACCGCTCGCGCGTGATGGTGCGCCCGTCCGACGTGACGGATTCGTTGTGGATCCACTGCCAGACCTGCGAGCGGGAGATCTCCGCGGTCGCCGCGTCCTCCATGAGCGAGTGGATCGCGACCGCCCCGTGCCCGCGCAGCCACGCCTCCATGTAGCGGATGCCGATCTCGATGTTCGAGCGCAGGCCCAGCTCGGTGATCTCGCCGGGCGTCGTCGACAGGTCGATGAGCGCCGCCCCGTCGACCGGCACGTCCTCGCGCAAGCGGTCGAGCTGGTTCGGCCGATCGGCCAGCACCGCGTCGAACGCGTCCCGGCAGGTCGAGACGAGTCCCGGGTGCGCGACCCAGGAGCCATCGAAGCCGTCGCCCGCCTCGCGCGCCTTGTCGGCCGCGACCGCTGCGAGCGCGCGCTCGGTGGCCTCCGGATCCTTCGCGCTCGGGACGAACGCCGCCATGCCGCCGATCGCGTGCGCGCCGCGCCGGTGGCAGGCCCGCACGAGCTGCTCCGTGTAGGCGCGCATGAACGGCGCCGTCATCGTCAGCTGCGAGCGGTCGGGGAGGACGAAGTCGGGTCCTCGCAGCCGGAAGGCCTTGATCATCGAGAACAGGTAGTCCCAGCGTCCGGCGTTGAGCCCTGCCGAGTGCTCGCGCAGCTCGAACAGGATCTCCTCCATCTCGAACGCGGCCGTGATCGTCTCGATGAGCACCGTCGCGCGGATCGTCCCCTGTGGGATGACGAGCAGGTGCTGCGCCATGACGAACACCTCGTTCCACAGCCGAGCCTCGGTGTGGCTCTCGAGCTTCGGCAGGTAGAAGTACGGGCCGCGGCCGCGTGCGATGAGCTCGTCGGCGTTGTGGAACACGTGCAGGCCGAAGTCGACGAGCGCGCCCGACATCGGCACGCCGTCCACGAGGATGCGGTGCTCGTCCAGGTGCCAGCCGCGCGGCCGCACGACGATCGTGGGTGTCTCGGCGGCCGTCACGCGGTACGCCTTGCCCTGCGGGCTCGTGAATGCGATCTGCTCGCGGATGGCGTCCTGCAGGTTGACCTGGCTCGCGATGACGTTGCGCCACAGCGGGCTCGACGCGTCCTCGCAGTCGGCGAGCCAGACCTTCGCGCCCGAGTTCAGCGCGTTGATCGTCATCTTGCGCTCGATCGGGCCGGTGATCTCGACCCGCCGATCCTCGAGACCGGGGGCCGGCGGCGCGACGCGCCAGCTGCCGTCCTCGCGGATGCGCCTCGTCGACTCCAGGAAGCGGGGCGAGTCGCCGTCGGCGAACGCGGCGCGACGCTTGCGGCGGATCTGCAGCAGCTGCTGCCGGGTGCACTCGAAGCGGTCGTGCAGCTCGAGCAGGAACGCCATGGCGTCGTCGGTGAGGACCCGCTCCTGGCCCTCGGCGGTGTCGGTGATGCGGATGCGGTCGTCCATGATCCATCCTCCTTCGTGTCTCAGTGGAACTGCTCGGACTCGGTGGAGCCCGCGAGCGCGAGCGTGCCCGAGGTGGGGTTCAGGGCGCTGGCGACGAGGTCGAACCAGCCGGTGCCGACCTCGCGCTGGTGCTTCGTGGCGGTGTAGCCGTGCGCCTCGGCGGCGAACTCGCGCTCCTGCAGGTCGACGTAGGCCGTCATGTGCTCGTCGGCGTAGCCCTTCGCGAGGTCGAACATCGAGTGGTTGAGCGCGTGGAAGCCGGCGAGCGTGATGAACTGGAAGCGATAGCCCATCGCGCCGAGCTCGCGCTGGAACGCGGCGATCTGGTCGTCGTCGAGGTGCTTCTTCCAGTTGAACGACGGCGAGCAGTTGTACGCGAGCAGCTGGTCGGGGAACTCGCGCTTGATGCCCTCGGCGAATGCCCGCGCGACCTCGAGGTCGGGCTTGCCCGTCTCCATCCACAGCAGGTCGGCGTACTCGGCGTAGTCGCGACCGCGGGCGATGCACGGCTCGATGCCGTTCCGCACCTCGAAGAACCCCTCGGACGTGCGCTCGCCGGTGAGGAAGGGGCGGTCGCGCTCGTCGACGTCGCTCGTCAGCAGCGTCGCGGCCTCCGCGTCGGTGCGGGCGATGATGACGCTCGGCACCCGCTCGACGTCGGCCGCGAGGCGCGCCGCGTTGAGCGTGCGCACGTGCTGCCGGGTGGGGATGAGCACCTTGCCGCCGAGGTGGCCGCACTTCTTCTCGGACGCCAGCTGGTCCTCCCAGTGCACGCCCGCGGCGCCGGCGACGATCATGCTGCGCATGAGCTCGAACGCGTTGAGCGGGCCGCCGAAGCCCGCCTCGGCGTCGGCCACGATCGGGGCGAGCCAGTCCGCGACGGTCGGCGAGCCCTCGCTGCGCTCGATCTGGTCGGCGCGCTGCAGCGCGTTGTTGATGCGGCGCACGACGGCCGGCACGGAGTTCGCGGGGTAGAGCGACTGGTCGGGGTAGGTCTGGCCAGAGAGGTTCGCGTCGGCAGCGACCTGCCAGCCGGAGAGGTAGATCGCCTCGAGTCCTGCGCGCACCTGCTGCACCGCCTGGTTGCCGGTGAGCGCTCCGAGGGCGCGCACGGGCGTCTCGTCCGCGTGCAGGCGCTCGAAGAGGCGCTCCGCGCCGCGGCGGGCGAGCGTGTGCTCCTCGACGACGGAGCCGCGCAGACGGACGACGTCGGCGGCGCTGTAGTCGCGGGCGATGCCGCTCCAGCGGGCGTCGGCCGCCCACTCGAGCTCGAGCTCCGCGGCCTCGGTGGCCATCGAGTCCTGGGGGCGGGTGGTGGGCTGCTCGGTCATGGTGTCCTCCTGGTGTCGGCGTGATCCCACTGTGCGGCAGTTCTGCACCGCACGGATCTCCCACGCTCGTGAAGTTCTGCCTTCCTGCCAGAATGTGCAGTTCGTGTCGTATCGTGCTGCCATGACGACCACCGAGATCAGCGCCGCGTCCTGGGATCGCCCCGCGCGATCCGCGCCCGCCGCGCAGCAGGTCGACGCGCTGCAGCTCGGCAAGTCGCTGCGGCACGCGAGGAAGGCGGCAGGGCTCACGCTCGACGCGGTGCACGATGCGATCGGGCTCGCGCCCTCGCAGCTCTCGGGCGTCGAGACCGGCAAGCGCGAGGCGCGGTTCTCGCAGCTGCAGCAGCTCGCCGCGCTGTACGGCGTGACGCTCGAGCAGCTCACCGGCACCGAGCCCCCGTCGCGCCGGGCGGCGATGGAGCTGCGGCTCGAGCGCGCGATGCAGTCGTCGACGTGGCAGCAGAAGCGGCTGCCGACGATGCGCATCGGCCCCCGGACGCCCGACGACGTGCTCGAGACGATGCTCGCGCTCGTCGACGAGCTCGACCGCGCCGCGGAGGAGCGCGTCGCCACGCCGGAGGAGGCGCGGCGCGCGAACACGCAGCTGCGTGCCGAGATGCGCGCGCGCGACAACCACTTCCCCGAGATCGAGGCGGAGGCGGCCACGATGCTCGCCCGCGTCGGCTACCAGTCGGGACCGCTGTCGCAGCACCTCATCGCCGCGATCACCGAGCGGCTCGGCTTCAGCGTGCACCACGTGGGCGACCTGCCGCACTCCACCCGCTCGGTCACCGACCTGAAGCGCAAGCGCATCTACCTCTCGCGATCGGGCCGGATCGATCACGATCCGCGCTCGGTGCTGCTGCAGGCGCTCGGGCACCACGTGCTCGGACACTCCGTGCCTGCCGACTACGGCGGCTTCCTCCGGCAGCGGATCGAGACGAACTACTTCGCAGCAGCGCTGCTCATGCCGGAGCGCGCCGCGGTCGACTTCCTCGCCGCGGCGAAGTCCGAGCGCCAGCTCGCGGTGGAGGACCTGCGCGACGCGTTCGCGGTGTCGTACGAGACGGCGGCGCACCGGCTCACGAACCTCGCGACCGTGCACCTCGGCATCCCGCTGCACTTCCAGAAGGTGCACGAGTCGGGCATCATCTACAAGGCCTACGAGAACGACGGCGTGACGTTCCCGGCCGACCACACCGGCGCCATCGAGGGGCAGCCGGTGTGCAAGCACTGGACGAGCCGCGAGGTGTTCGACGTCGCCGACAAGGTCAACGCGTTCGAGCAGTACACGGAGACGCCGGCCGGCACCTTCTGGTGCACGGCGATGACGGAGCGCAGCGCCGCGGGGGAGTTCTCCCTGTCGATCGGGGTGCCGTTCTCGCAGGCGAAGTGGTTCCGGGGCCGCGCGACGAAGGAGCGCTCGGTGTCGCGCTGCCCCGATCCCTCGTGCTGCCGCACCCCGCCCGCCGAGCTCGCCGCGGCGTGGGCCGGCCAGGCGTGGCCGAGCGCGAGGGCCCACTCGCACCTGCTGGCGGCGCTGCCGCCCGGCGCGTTCCCGGGCGTGGACGAGACCGAGGTCTACAGCTTCCTCGCCTCCCGCTCGTAGCGGGCGGGCGGCGCCGCCGCGGGCTCAGCCGAACCAGGCGCCGGCGCGCGGCGACCCGTTGACGAGGGCGCGCTCGAGCGAGGTCCCGGCGAGCCCGCGCGCCTCGAAGGCGCTCAGGATGCCGGTCGTGAGCGCCCCGCGGTCGAAGGCGGGGATCTCGCCGTCGTCGACGCCGGCATCCGGCCCCGCTCGCCCGTCGTGGCACAGGAGGATCGTCCCGGGCTGCGCGGCGCGGAGCGCGCTCGCCATGCGGGCGGCGGTGGTCGTGTCGGCGGAGTCGCGACTCGTGCCGCCCCAGAGCACGGGCATGAGGCCCGCGCGACGGACCGCCCGGTAGGTGCGCGGGGATTGACCGCCGTAGGGCGGGCGGTGCCACCGCACCTCAGCTCCCGCGATGTCCTCGAGCGCCTCCCGTCCGGCTCGCGTCCGCCGCGTGATCTCGTCGGACGACAGGGTCCGCAGCGGCACGTGGTCCATGCCGTGCAGCGCGACCTCGTGGCCCTCGCTCACGACCTCCCGCACGAGCTCCGGGTGGCGCTCGGCACGACCGCTCAGCATGAAGAACGTCGCGTGGGCGCCGTGGTCGCGCAGGGCGGTGAGGACGCGCTCGGTGTGCGGTGGCTCCGGCCCGTCGTCGAACGTCATGACGACGACCGGTTCGTCGGTCCGCACCGCGAGGATCGATCCCATGACGCGGACGTGGCGTCGCAGCGTGCGATGCACGAGTGCGCCGGGCCTCATCCCTCATCCTCCCGCCGCGCGGCCGGGGCCGAGGCGGCGAGGATCGGAGCTGCGGGCTCGACGGGCGGAACCGGCGGGTCGCCCTGCGCGCGCTCCCGCCACGACGCGAGGCGGCGCTTGGCCGCCTGCCGGGCGGCGAGGGCGAGGTCCTGGCTCACCATGGCGGCGCGGCCGGAGAGCGTGCGCGGCATGCGCACCTGGTAGAGCGGTACCCGGACGGCACCGAAGTCGGCCTTGTACGGCTCGTCGCCCACCGTGAGGTCGAAGCACCGCTTGCCGCGACCGATGGCGTCCTGGGCCAGGGCGTCGACGATGAGCAGCCCCAGCGAGTAGTTGCGCAGCCGCTCGATGTCGTAGCCCACGAGGAGGAACAGCTCGCGCTCCGGCTCGACGAGATCGAAGGCGATCGCGACCGGATCGCCGCCCAGCTCGAGCGACATGAGTCGGCCAGGCCCTCCCGCGCGGGCGCTGTCCTCTGCGACGGCGCAGTAGAAGGCGAAGGACGCGTCGTCCTGCACGAGGTCGATGCCCCGCCGTTCGGCGAAGCGGGCGGCACGGAACTCCCGGAGCCGTCGCATCATGGGCGCCACCTCCGCGACGTCGGTCACCTCGCGCAGTGCCCGCTCGCCGCGCGGCCGCAGGCGCTTGACCTTGCGGTCGAGGTGGCGCACGAACCTGGCGTCGAGGCTGCCGCGCCACTCGCCGACGGTCGGCGCGAGCGCCATCCAGTGGGTGTCGTAGTGGTGGCGCTTGACGGCCGCACCGGGCAGCAGCGCCACGACGTCGTTGGCGGAGCCGGCGACGCGGTCGACGCGGAGCAGGTCGAAGCGCCCGAGGGCGCGGCGGATGTCGGCCGTCACGTGCGGATCGCGGCGGAGCTCGCGGGTGTCGGCGTGGCTGACGACCGGGGCGTTGTAGTCGGCGACCCCGAGGTCGGCGAACGTCAGGGTGCGCATCATCGATCCCGAGGCGGCGAGCGGCAGCACCAGCATGAGCTCGTCCCCGGGCGCGCGCCGGACCGTCACCACCACGGGTCGTGCCCCGCGCTCCGGCGCGAGGGTCGTGTAGAGGCGGTGCAGCCAGACGCCGTGCTGGAAGGCCGTCGCTCCCGCGGCCGCGTGCAGCGTCGCGTACTCGTCGGAGAGGAAGTCGAACTCGTCCTCGCGCTGCACCACATAGCTCATCGGTGCCTCACCTCCGGGTCCGGCGCAGCCTCGGCGACATCGCGGAGCCGTCGATGACCTCGAGGCGCCCGGCACGGTTGAGGGTGTGCAGCCGCCGTCCCGGCCACTGCGGCGAGGCGCTCAGGCTCGCGAGCACCCGCTGGTCGAAGGCTGCGTCGTCGAGCGCGGTGATCTCGGTCAGCAGCAGCGAGCTGCCGTAGCCGGTGCGGTTGTCCTGGACGGGCCGCAGCAGCCGGCCGTCCCGGGAGACGACGCGGCCCGCGGGCCGCGCGCTCGCGATGTCGACGAGCAGCGGGTCGAGGGCGTGCGGCGACCACGGCCCGGTGAGCCGGTCGGCCGACCAGGCGCGGAGCGTGTCGGAGAACGACCCTCCGTACCGCACGGTCGCGAGCATCCACCATCGACCGCCGTGCTCGAAGAGCGTTGCGTCGCTCGCGGCGACGCCGTCGAGCAGCACGGCCTCACGGGTCCACCGGTCCGGGAACGACGTCGCGCGGTAGAGCTCGACCGTGCCGGCCGCGGATGTCTCCGGCACCATCCACACCTCCCCGTCGTGCTCGAAGACGTGGGGGTAGGAGAGGTGCGCGTCGTGCTCGAGCACGGTCCGCGGCGTGCCGACCGGTCCGTCGTCGTCGAAGCCGACGACCGAGATGACGCCCCGGCCGACCCGGTGGTCGAAGTCCTCGACGAAGAGCCAGGTCTCGTCTCGGTGGACGAGCGGGAAGGGGTCGGCGTAGAAGTGGTGGCCGTCGTCGGCGAGGTCGCGCCACCCGGTCGCGGGGTGGGCGAGCGTGTCGAGCACGTCGGGCTCGCCGGGCTCGACGAACCGCCAGCCCACGCGCCAGTGCGGGGCGCGGTAGAGGGTGCGGTACGCGAGCCTGGCCGCTGCACCGGCGGTCTTCCGGGCGAGCGTGAGCGGCAGCGGGCGTCGAGCCGCCCCATCGCTCGGCGTCAGCAGGTCGGGCGCCGGCTGCGCGAGGGAGCGGCCCTGGAGCGCCGCCAGCAGGAGCGTCGCGAGGCCGGCCAGCGCGTCCGCGTACGCGGTCGCGACCACGCCCGGCTGCTCGCTGCCGGGGCGTCCCGAGACGACGACGCGGCCCGACTCGTCGCAGATGTCGACGAGGGGGAGCCGACCCTGGCCGAGCGCGTCGAGCAGCGCCTCCTCGCCCGGCCTGCCGTCGAAGGCCGCGTACCAGCCCTCGCGGCGGTCGTCGGTGAGGTCGACCACGAGTCGATCGGCCATCGTCGCGATGGCGGCTCGCTCGATGGCCGACACGGGCGCGGCGAGGTGCGCGTCGTCGCCGAGCCGATGGAGCGCCCGCTCGAACCGCATCACGTGCTGCGGCGCGCGGTCCGCCGTCGACGCGACCGAGACGAGGGAGACGGTCGCGGGCAGCGCCTCGAGCCGTCGCGCCATCTGGACGTGACCGCGCCGGACCCCGCCCTGCACCCTGATCTCGATCTGCATGGATCCGACCGTTCGCTAGGAGAGCTGCGCCGACGCGGGGAACTGGGCCGCGGCATCGGCGCCGTCGAGCAGCGTGAGCGCGCGCCGCAGGGCCGTGCTCGACGTGTACATCGTGTAGGGGAAGTAGACCACCTCGACGCCCACCGCGCCGAGCTCGAGCTCGAGCCGCTTGCCCTTCTCGGTGCCGCGCCAGTCGTCGCCCTTGAAGAAGTGCGTGAAGCCCACCTCGCGCCACGCGTCGAGCTTGTCCGGCGCGGTCTCGACGTGCACGCGGTCGACCCATCGGATGGCGGAGACGATCGCGGCTCGCTCGTGCGTCGGCACGACGGGATCGACCCCCTTCACCTGCCGCAGCATCTCGTCGCTCACGACGCCGGCGACGAGCGTGTCGCATCGCTCGCGAGCGTGCCGCAGCAGGTTGAGGTGGCCGACGTGGAACAGGTCGAAGGCGCCGGCGGCGTAGCCGATGCGAGGGCTCATGCGGTCGCCTTTCCCGTGGAGCGTGCGTACTCGTGGTGCTCGTGGCCCCAGGAGCCGGCCATCATGCCGATCCCGCGCCACACCGTGCGCATGCCTCGAGCGTCGGCGGTGAGGTCGCGGCTGACGCGGCCCCAGAGGTGTCGGCCGAAGCCGACGACGGTGCGCGCCGCCCCGCCGACGAAGCGCCGAGCGCGGATCGCCGCGCGCGCAGCGGGGCGCGGCTCGAGGCGCAGCTCGATCTGGACGGTCGAGTTGCCGCCGTTGAACGCGCGGCGCATCGCCCAGGCACGGGTGACGCGCTCGGGCATCACCGTGTCCTCGGCCTGCGACTCGTCGCACCAGACGATGCGCCCGCCCGCAGCGACGAGCTGCTTCGAGAACAGCGTGTCCTCCCCGGCGGCGAGCCCGAGCGACGCGTCGAAGCGCACGCCGGCCTCGAGCACCTGCGTCAGGTCGACGAGCAGGTTGCCCGCCGCGGCGACCTGCAGCTCGAGCCCGGTCGGGCGGCTCGGGCGGCGGAATGTGCCGGTGGCGAGTACCCAGGGGTCGGCGTCGTCGTCGAACATGGAGATCACGCGGCCCATCACCGCCGCGGCGCCCGAGCTGCGCCAGGTCGCCACGAGCTCCGACAGCCAGCCGGGCCGCGGCACCTCGTCGTCATCGATGAACGCGAGCACGTCGCAGTCGCCGGCGAGGTCGAGCAGCCGGTTCCGCACCGCCGCGATGCCGGGCCTGGCCTCGATCGCGTAGTGCACCGGGACCGGAGCGGCGCTCGCGGTCGCCCTCGCGGTGCCGGCGGGGTCGTTGTCCACGACGAGCACGACGACCTCCGCGCCCTCGAGCTCGGCGATCCTCGCGGGCAGCTCGGCGAGCAGCTCGGCGAGCCGCTCGGGCCGGCGGTAGGTCGGGATGCCGATCGCGATGCGCGTCGTGCCCTGTGCTCGATCGCCGCCAGCATCCGCTGCCGTGACGGGTGCGGGCGGGATCCGGTCGACGTCCATGCCAGAGCGGCGCCCGACGGCGGATCGCACGCGGAGCGCCGCGTCGCCGAGCACGCTCACGACCGCGCTCGCTTCGCCTGCACCGCGGCGCGGTAGGCCGTCGCGTGGTCGGCGGCGGTCCGATCCCAGTTGCGCCGCGTGAGGTCGGGGGCGGCGTCGGGCGGGATGGCCGCGACGTCCTCGAGCGCGTCCAGCAGCTGCTCGCCGCACAGCTCGCCGTCGTACATCTGCACCCACGGCTCGCCCACCTCGCGCGCGAGCGACTCGTTCACCGGATTGCGCGGCACGAGCACCGGCCGGTCGAGCGAGAGCGCCGCGAGCACGCTGCCGGAGTTGTGCATGAAGCGGTAGGCGAGCACCACGAGCTCGGCCTGGGTCGCGAGCCGCACGAGCTCGCCGTCCTCCAGGAAGCGCAGCTGCAGGTCGAGGCCGGGCAGCTCGGTCGCGCGCTCCTCGAGCGACTGCGCGAGCGTCGGCGACGAGGGCCGGCCGCCGATCTGCAGGCTCATCTCGGGCCGCCGGGCCGCCGCGTCGGCGTATGCGTCGACGAGCGCCCCGAGGTTCTTGTAGCGGCGCACCTCGCCGAAGGCGCCGATCCGGCCGGGCACGTGCTCGGCCTTGGCCTCGGCGTGCCGCCCGTACCAGTCGCGGTAGTGGCCGTGGGGGATGCGCACGCTCGGGCGATCGTCCAGCGCCGTCTCGTCGTTGAGGGCGATGAGGAGGTCGGCGTCGCGGTGGATTCGCCGGAGCAGCCACTGCCGCAGCCTGCCGTCGTCCGGCAGCTCGACGTTGTGCACCGTGCGCACGACGGCGATCCGCTTCGAGGTGCGCAGCCGCCGCCAGAGCGCCCAGGTCAGCACGCACTTGCCGAGGGTCTTCCACCAGGTGGTGCCGTGCAGCATCACCTCGGGCCAGTGCCAGTGGAAGACGTCGTAGTCGCCGAGCAGCGCATCCCGCCACGAGAAGCGCAGGTGCTCCACCTCATCCGATGCGGCGAGCGCCTCGTCGAGCATGGTGATGTACGGATTCGTCGTCGGGCGAGGGGCGCGGAACGACTGCATCACGCGGATCCGATTCATGCTGCGTCCAGGGCCTTGAGCGCGCGGTGCCAGCGCACCGCGGCGACGACGAGCAGGAGGGCGTTGACGGCGGCCATCGCCGCGTAGAGCGGCACGAACACGCCCGGCAGCCAGAGCACGGCCAGCAGCAGGCACAGCAGGCCGTAGTCGTTGGGGAGGAGCAGCAGCGAGTACGCGACCGACGTGCCGTCGCGGCGCTCGACCGCGATCGCGTCGGGGTGCTGCAGGCGGTGCACCCGCCGCAGCAGGTCGACGGCGATGCCGGCGAAGAAGAACGTGCTGTCGACGATCGCGTAGACGACCGGGATGACGAGCAGCCGGGGGTCGAGGTCGGGGTACCGCACCCATGCCGCGAGCACCGCGAGGTGCACGGTGACGGCCTTCGCCGCGTCGAAGACGTGGTCGAGCCACTCGCCGGCGAGGGAGAAGGTGCCGGTGAGGCGCGCGAGCTGGCCGTCGGCCGAGTCGAGCGCGTAGCCGAGGACGAGCAGCGCCGTGATGAGGAGTGACGCCCACCAGCTCAGCGGCAGCAGGGCGATGCAGGCGATGCCGGTGAAGGTGCATGCCGCGCTCGCGAACGTCACCTGCGTCGGGGAGAGGCCCAGCGTCGCGGCGAGCGCGGCGAGCGGCCTGCCGAGCGGCCGGTTGACGAACCGCGAGTAGGCCGGAGCGCCCCTCGACGGCTTCTGCGCCGCCCGCAGTCGTTCCAGGTGCTCCGTGATCGCCGTCATGTCCAGCCCTTCCATCGACTGCTCATGATTACATCACGCTGTTACGAAACCGGCATCTCTACATTCGCGCAAGATTCGCGCAGGGGGGTCAGGCCTCCCTCACGGTCCACCCGCGTCGAGGGCCGGTGAGCCGGGCTCGCGCCTACACTGCGACGACAGGGGGGTCCGATGCCGGAGCTGGCGATCGTGGTGGTGAGCTATGGCTCGAGCGCGCTGCTGGAGCGTCACCTCGCGGCGACCGCGGCGGCGGTCCCGGAGGCGCGCGTCGTGGTGGTCGACAACTTCAGCACCGCAGACGAGCGGAGGGCCGTCGAGGCGCTCACGCAGCGGATGGGCTGGACCCTCGTCGCCGTCGACGGCAACGCGGGCTTCGGCGGGGGAGTGAACCGCGGCATGGCGGACGCCCTCGCGCACGGGGCGAGCGCCGTGCTCGTGCTCAACCCGGATGCGAGCATCGACCGCGCAGGGATCACGACGCTCGCGGCGGCGGGGGATGCCCGCACGCTGCGGTCGCCCGTCGTCCGCACGCCCGAGGGTGGCGTCTGGTTCGCGGGCGCGGATGTCGATCTCGTCGACGGCGACGTGCGCTCGACGAGGCGCCGAGCGGAGCATCCCGACGGGGAGCCGGTGCCATGGCTGTCGGGCGCATGCCTCTGGATCACCCGCGAGGTGTGGGAGCTCGTCGGAGGCTTCGACGACGACTACTTCCTCTACTGGGAGGACGTCGACTTCTCGCGACGCGTGGTCGAGCGCGGCGGATCGCTGCTGGTCGTCGAGGACGCCATCGCCGTGCACGACGAGGGCGGCACCCACCGCGGAGCGAGGCAGCGCTCGGAGGCGAAGTCCGAGCTCTACTACTACTGGAACATCCGCAACCGCATGCGCTTCGCCGTCGGGCACCTCGACGCCGAGGGCATCCGCCGCTGGCAGCGCGCGTCGGTGCCGGCCGCCTGGCGCATCATCCTGCGCGGCGGCCGACGCCAGCTGCTGCTCCAGCCGGTGCCGCCCCTCAGGGCGCTCTGGCGCGGACTGCGCGACGGCCGTCGGCTCGCTGAGCAAGCCTTGATCATCCGCGGGCGAGCTCGCACATAGACTGCCCACACCGCCAAGGGAGGCGACCATGGACAAGCCGGCCGCCAAGCGCAGATGGCCCATCATCACGGCGATCGCCGTGCTGCTCATCGCAGGACTCGTCGCGTGGGCCGTCGCCGCCAGCGGTTCGGCCCAGGCGCCGTCCGACTCGTCGTCGCCCGCCGCGTCGAGCTCCGCGGCCGGATCGGCCGCGCCCGCGAGCACGGCGGCGCCGTCTGACGATCCGGCCGACGATCCGGCCGACGACCCCACCGCGAGCCCGGCCGCGATACCGCCTCCGCCGGCGACGACCGCAGGGCCACCTGCGTCGGATGCGCCGATCGCGCCGGAGGCCGAGCCGGTCGCCCCGACCGAGCCCGCCGTGCAGGCGGGCGTCGAGGTCGAGCTCGCCCAGGTCGAGCGCGTGGAGGGCGTCGCGTCTGCCCCCGGCGAGATCTCCGGGCCGGCGGTGCGGATCACGCTGCGCATCACGAACGGCTCCTCGGACCCCGTGAACGCCGGTCTCGTCGCGGTCAACGCCTACTACGGCGCCGCCAGGACGCCCGCGAACTCGATCATGCAGCCGGGCGGCGACCCGTTCGCCGGCACCATCCCGCCGGGGTCCTCTGCGACCGCCGTCTACCTCTTCGAGGGCGACGATGCCGAGCTGGCCGACGCGCTCATCGGCGTCGACGCCGTGCCCGGCCAGCCCACCTTCACGTTCCGCGGCGACCTGCGCTGACGCTCGCCGCCGTGCCCGCGACGCGGCGACTTGCGGCAACGTAAAGCAAACGCTGTCCGTAAACGCCTCTCCGACAGCAGTGCAGCCGCTTAGTGTTCCCACAGACCGCGTGAATGCGCGCGGCTCGGGACCCGTCGCAGCACGGGCCGACGAGGTGGAGCAATTGTGGGATCGCAGTCGTTCGGTGGCGTCTTCGCCGCCAGGTCGTGGGCGAGGAAGCCCGTGCAGATCGCGATGGGGATGGTCGCAGCAGCGGCGCTCCTGATCGGCTACCAGGTCGCCACGCCGCCGCCAGCGGCCGCTGTCGGCACGCTGGCTGCCGAGGAGATCGTCGCGCAGGACCTGGAGGCAGCCGTCGAGCCCGTCCACAGCCTGAGCGCCGACCCGCTGCCGACGGTGCAGATCAACGGCATCGTGTACGCGCAGGCCGTGGCGGGCAACCGCGTGTTCGCAGGCGGCGAGTTCACGCAGGCGCGGCCCGCGGGTGCCGTCGTCGGTTCCCAGCAGACGCCTCGGTCGAACCTGCTCGCCTACAACCTGCAGACCGGTGTGCTCGACGGCTCCTTCGCGCCGCAGGTCAACGGCCGCATCATGGCGGCCGCAGTCTCGCCCGACGGCGCCACCCTCTACATCGGCGGAGCGTTCACCTCCGTCAACGGGCAGTCGCGCTTCCGCCTCGCCGCGTTCAACACCGCGACGGGTGCGCTGCTCAACTGGCAGCCCGGAACCAACTCGGCGGTCTTCGGTCTCGCCGCGACGAGCTCCACCGTCTACATCGCCGGCCAGTACTCGACCGTCAACAACACGACCCGCACCGGCGTCGCGGCGGTCACGGCGAGCACCGGGGCGCTCCTCCCGTTCAACCCCGTGCATGAGGGCGGCTACCTCGCCCGCGCGATCGTCGTCGCTCCCGACGGCTCGAAGGTCATCGCGGCAGGCTCCTTCCTGACGACGAACGGGCAGTCGAACCCCGGCCGCGGCATGGCGGCGCTCGACGCGACGACGGGCGCGAGCCTGCCGTGGGCCGTCAACAGCGTGCTGCACAACGGCGGCAACAACGCGGCGATCTACGCCCTGTCCTCCGACGCCACGAGCGTCTACGGCAGCGGCTACGACTTCGGCGGCAGCCGGACCCTCGACGGCTTCGAGGGCGCGTTCCGCGCGAGCTGGGACGACGGCACGATGGTCTGGATGCAGGACTGCCACGGCGACACCTACTCGGTGGCGCCGCACAACGGCACCGTCTACACCGCGACCCACAGCCACTACTGCGGCAACATCGGCGAGTTCCCGCAGCTCGACCCCTGGGCCTTCAACCACTCGCTCGCGTTCGCCGCGGAGCCGAGCGGTCGCGCGATCACGCCCGACGTGCACGGCTACCGCAGCTTCACCGGGAACCCCGCGGCGAAGCTGCTGCACTGGTACCCGACGTGGACGGCCGGCACCTACTCCGGCCTCAACCAGGCCGGCTGGAGCGTGACCTCGGCCGGTGACTACGTGCTCTACGGCGGCGAGTTCACGGCGATCAACGGCACCCGCCAGCAGGGGCTCGTCCGATTCGCGACGAGGGACATCGCGCCCGAGAAGGTCGGCCCCCGCGTGCAGGGCGGCGCCTGGACCCTGAACGCCCTCTCGGTCGAGCCGGGGGAGGCGCGCCTCCTCTGGCAGGCCAACCACGACCCCGACAACGCGCAGCTCACGTACGAGCTCTTCCGGCGGAACGTGACCGCGCCGCTCCACACCGAGACGGTCGCGTCGACCTACTGGGTGCGTCCCACGATGCGCTTCATCGACACCGCCGTGCAGCAGGGCCAGACCTACGACTACCGCGTGCGCGCCACGGATGCGGACGGCAACTCGACGCAGTCCGACTGGACGAGCGTCACGATCGCGTCGCCCGGCGCCCCTCCCGCGTATCTGCAGGAGGTGCTCGACGACAGCCCTCGGCACTACTGGCCGCTCGGCGAGCCGCGCGGCATGGCGGCCGCGGACTGGGCCGGCGGTGACGACCTGATCCTGACCGAGACGACGACCCGCACGCCGGACGGTCAGGCGCTCGACGGCTCGACCGATGCGACGGTGTTCGCCGGCACCAGCTCGTCGTACGGCAGCTCCACCATCGCCCAGCCCGCCCCGCAGGAGTACTCCGTGGAGGCCTGGTTCAACACGACGAGCACTCGGGGCGGCAAGATCGTCGGCTTCGGCGACTCGACCACGAGCTCCACCATGTACGACCGGCAGATCTACATCTCCGGCAACGGCACCGTCTCCTTCGGCAACCGCGTCGGGCAGACGCGCGTCGTGCAGAGCGGCGCCGGGTTCAACGACGGGCAGTGGCACCACGTGGTCGGCACGCTCGGCGCCGGCGGCATGACCCTGTGGGTCGACGGCCTCGAGGTCGGCGCGCGCGCCGACACCACGACTGCCGACGCCTACTCGGGCTACTGGCGCGTCGGCGGCGACACCCTCCGGTCGTGGCCGAACGTCAACGGCACCCACCTGGCCGGCACCATCGCCGATGTCGCGGTCTACGACCGCGTGCTGACGCGCGCCGATGTCGACGCGCACCGCACGGCCTCCGGTCGCGACTCGAGGCTGCCGAGCGTCCCGGCCGACGCGTACGGAGCAGCGGTGTACGACCTCGACCCGACGCTGTACTGGCGCCTGGGCGAGCCGAGCGGCACGGTCGCGATCGACGCCGGTCCCGACGGCTTGAACGGCACCTTCGTGCGAGCGGGCACGGCCCCGTTCCAGTACGGGCAGTCGGGCGCGCTCGTCGGCGTCGCCGACACCGCGGTGGGCTTCGCGTCCTCGAAGAGCGCGACCGGCTCGTGGACGAACCGTCAGGCCGTCGTGAGCACTCGCTCGATGCCGAGCCCGACGACGTTCGCGGTCGAGACGTGGTTCCGCACCACGTCGACGTCCGGCGGCAAGCTCGTCGGCTTCGGCAGCAGCAGCACCGTGAACGTGAACGCCTCGTCCAGCCACGACCGGCACGTCATGATGACGCCCGATGGGCGGCTGCAGTTCGGCGTCTGGAACGGCAGCGCACGCGTGCTCGACACCGCCGGCACCTACAACGACGGCACCTGGCACCACGTCGTCGGCCAGCAGTCCGCTGCCGGCATGCAGCTCTACGTCGACGGGGAGCTCGTGGGGTCGAACGATGTGACGACCGCCAACCCGTACGTCGGATACTGGAGGATCGCCGGCGACACCACGTGGGTGGGCGACCCGTTCTGGGTCGGCACGCTCGACGAGGTCGCCGTCTACGCCGCACCGCTCGCCGCTGGACAGGTCCGCAACCACTTCGAGCTCGGGACCGGCGGCGGTGACACGAACCGGGCGCCCACCGCGGCGTTCACGCCCACGGTGACGGGACTCGCGCTCGCGGTGGACGCATCCGCGTCGACCGATCCCGAGGGGCCGATCGCCTCGTACGCGTGGGAGTTCGGCGACGGGGCCACGGCCACCGGCGCGACCGCCCAGCACACGTACGCGGCCGACGGCATCTACACGGTCACCCTCACGGTGACGGATGCGGCGGGCGCCACCGCTACTGCAGTGCGCCAGGTGACGGCGGCGGCGCCGAACGCGGCGCCGACGTCGAGCTTCACGGTGTCGTCCGACGGGCTGACGGTCTCGGTGGACGGCAGCGGTTCGACCGATCCGGACGGCTCGATCGCGTCGTACGCGTGGAGCTTCGGCGGCGGTGCGACCGGCACCGGTGCCACCGCGACCCACACCTATCCCACGAGCGGCACCCGCACGGTCTCGCTCACGGTGACGGATGACCGCGGCGCGACCGCGACGTCATCGCAGCAGGTGACGGTCTCGGCCCTCAACCAGGCACCGACCGCATCCTTCTCGGTCTCGTCCGAGGGGCTGTCGATCTCGGTCGACGGCAGCGGGTCGACCGACCCGGACGGGACGATCGCCTCGTACGCGTGGAGCTTCGGCGGCGGCGCGACCGGCACCGGCGCGACCGCGACGCACACCTATCCGACGAGCGGCACCCGCACGGTGTCGCTGACCGTGACGGACGATCGCGGCGTGACCGCGACGTCGTCGCAGGAGGTCACGGTGACGGCCGCCAACCAGGCGCCCACCGCATCCTTCACGGTGACGCGGGAGGGGATGACGGTCTCCGTCGACGGCAGCGCCTCGAGCGATGCCGACGGCACGATCGCGTCGCACGCGTGGACGTTCGGCGACGGGGCGACCGCCACCGGCGCCACGGCGAGCCACACGTACACGGCAGACGGCACGCGCACCATCACGCTCACGGTCGTCGATGACGCCGGAGCCTCGGCGTCGACCACGCGCACGGTGACGGTGGAGCAGCAGGTGCCGGCGGCGGTGCTCGCTCGCGACACCTTCACGCGCTCGGCGACGGGAGCGTGGGGCACGCCCGACGTCGGGCCCGCCTGGACGCCGTTCTACGGCGCCGCGGCATTCTCCGTCGCGAACGGCCAGGGGGTGATGGCGCTCGCGCCGTCGCACACCCGGGAGGCTCGCATGTCGACGCTCACGCGCACTGACGCAGAGCTCGAGGTGTCGTTCTCCTCGGACGTCGCCTCGGCCGGCGCTGCTGCGAGCATGACCGTGATCGGGCGGCAGATCGCCTCGAGCGTGTACGCCACGCGCGTGCGGCTGGAGCCGGGCGGCACGGTCCGCGTCTACCTGCTCTACAACGAGACGTCGCTCGGATCGTTCGTGCTGCCGCAGTCGTACACGCCGGGAGCGGTGGTGCACGTGCGCATGCTCGTGGACGGCACGAGCCCGACGCGGCTCGCAGCCTCGGTGTGGCTCGACGGCACCACGGAGCCGGCCGCGTGGATGCTCGACACGACCCACACGGTCGCGGCGATGCAGGCGGCCGGGTACGTGGGCGTGCGCGGCGCGCTCAGCTCCGCATCGACCGTGCCGGTCCAGACCTTCCGGTTCGACGACTGGCAGGTCCGGTCGGTGGGAGCAGCCCCTGCTCCCAACGCGGCGCCGACGTCGAGCTTCACGGTGTCGCCGGACGGGCTGGCGATCTCGGTGGACGGCAGCGGTTCGACCGATCCGGACGGCTCGATCGCCTCGTACGCGTGGAGCTTCGGCGGCGGCGCGACCGGCACCGGCGCGACCGCGACCCACACCTATCCGACGAGCGGCACCCGCACGGTCTCGCTCACGGTGACCGATGACGATGGCGCCACGGCGACGTCGTCGCAGCAGGTGACGGTGACTGCAGCGCCGGCCGAGAACCAGGCGCCGACCGCATCGTTCACGGTGACGCCGGACGGGCTGGCGATCGCGGTCGACGGCAGCGGTTCGACCGATCCGGACGGCTCGATCGCCTCGTACGCGTGGAGCTTCGGCGGCGGCGCGACCGGCACCGGCGCGACCGCGACCCACACGTATCCGTCGAGCGGCACCCGCACGGTCTCGCTCACGGTGACCGATGACGATGGCGCCACGGCGACGTCGTCGCAGCAGGTGACGGTGACTGCAGCGCCGGCCGAGAACCGGGCGCCGACCGCGTCGTTCACGGTGACGCCGGACGGGCTGGCGATCGCGGTCGACGGCAGCGGTTCGACCGATCCGGACGGGTCGATCGCCTCGTACGCGTGGAGCTTCGGCGGCGGCGCGACGGGGACGGGTGCGACCGCGACCCACACGTACCCGTCGAGCGGCACCCGCACGGTCTCGCTCACGGTGACGGATGACCGCGGCGCAACCGCGACGTCGTCGCAGCAGGTGACGGTGGAGCAGGACGCGCCGGCTGAGGCGCTCGCTCGCGACACGTTCACGCGCTCCGCGACGGGCTCGTGGGGCACGCCGGACGTCGGGCCCGCGTGGACGACGTTCTACGGGAACGCGGCGTTCTCCGTCGCAGGCGACCAGGGCAGGATGGCGCTCTCGCCGTCGCACACGCGGGAGGCCCGCATGACGACGCTCTCGCAGACCGACGCGGAGCTGGAGGTGTCGTTCTCCTCGGACGTCGTCTCGGCGGGCGGCGGCGCCGCGAGCGTGACGGTGATCGGTCGGCAGGTCGGCTCCAGCAACTACGCGACGCGCGTGCGGCTCGAGCCGAGCGGCACGGTCCGCGTGTACCTGCTCTACAACGAGACGGCGCTGGGATCGTTTGTGCTGCCGCAGTCGTACACGGCGGGAGCGGTGGTGCACGTGCGGATGCTCGTGGACGGCACGAGCCCGACGCGGCTCGCCTCGTCCGTGTGGCTCGACGGCACCACGGAGCCGGCCGCGTGGATGCTCGACACGACCCACACCGTCGCCGCGATGCAGACCGCCGGCTACGTCGCCGTGCGCGGCGCGCTCAGCTCGACCTCGACGGTGCCGGTCCAGACCATCCGGTTCGACGACTGGGAGGTCCGAGCGGTCGGCTGACGACACGCAGCTCGCCAAGGAGAGCCCCCGGCCGCCAGCCGGGGGCTCTCGGCGTGCCGCAGGGTTGGCTCTGCTTCGCCTCGACCTGCGGCAACGCCAAGCAAACGCTGTTCGGAAAAGCCTGGCTGTCCCCCATGACTGCGCCTACTGTTCCCACAGACCGCGCGAACGCGCGTGGCTCGGGACCCCGTCGCAGACGGGTCGACGAGGTGGGGCAATGATGATCTTCAAGTCGAGCAAGCCCATGCGGGCAGCGGTGGGGATCGTCGCGGCAGCGGCGCTCCTGATCGGCTACCAGGTCGCGGCGCCGCCTCCAGCGGTCGCGGCCGACCCCGTCCACACCCTGAGCGCCGACCCGCTGCCGACCGTGCAGGTCAACGGCATCGTGTACGCGCAGGCGGTCGCGGGCAACCGCGTCTTCGCGGGCGGAGAGTTCACGCAGGCTCGGCCCGCGGGCGCCGCAGCAGGCGTGCAGCAGACGGCTCGCGCCAACCTGCTCGCCTACAACCTGCAGACCGGCGTGCTCGAGGGCTCCTTCGCACCGCAGGTCAACGGCCGCATCATGGCCGCCACCGTGTCGCCCGACGGCTCCACGCTCTACATCGGCGGATCCTTCACGTCCGTGAACGGACAGTCGCGATTCCGCCTCGCGGCGTTCAACACCTCGACGGGTGCGCTCACGAGCTGGGCGCCTGCCGCCAACTCGACGGTCTACAGCATCGCCGCGACGAGCGCAGCGGTCTACGTGGCCGGTCAGTACACAGCCGTCAACAACACGACCCGCACCGGCGTCGCGGCCATCAGCGCGAGCAACGGGACCCTGCGACCGTTCAACCCCGTGCACGAGGGCGGCTACCTCGCCCGCGCGGTCGTCGTCTCTCCCGACGGCACGAAGGTCATCGCCGCCGGCTCCTTCCTCACCACGAACGGGCAGTCCAGCCCGGGCCGCGGGATGGCGGCGCTCGACGCCACCACCGGTGCGAGCCTGCCGTGGGCGGTCAACAGCGTGATCCGCAACGCGGGCAACAACGCCGCGATCTACTCGCTCTCCTCCGACGCGACGAGCGTCTACGGCACCGGCTACGACTTCGGCGGCAGCCGGACCCTCGACAACTTCGAGGGGGCGTTCCGGGCCAGCTGGGGCGACGGCACGATGGTGTGGATGCAGGACTGCCACGGCGACACGTACTCCGTCGCGCCGCACAACGGCACCGTCTACACCGCCACCCACAGCCACTACTGCGGCAACATCGGGGAGTTCCCCCAGGTCGAGCCGTGGAGCTTCAACCACTCGCTCGCGTTCGCCGCGCAGCCGAGCGGCCGCGCCATCACGCCCGACATCCACGGCTACCGCAGCTTCACGGGCAACCCGGGAGCGAAGCTGCTGCACTGGTACCCGAAGTGGACCCCCGGCACCTACTCCGGCCTCTCGCAGGCCGCGTGGAGCGTCGCCAGCTCCGGCAACTACGTGCTCTACGGCGGCGAGTTCACCGCGATCGACGGCACCCGCCAGCAGGGACTCGTGCGCTTCGCGACGCGGGACATCGCTCCCAACAAGGTCGGCCCCCGCATCCAGGGCAGCGCCTGGAGGATCAACCCGATCTCGTACCGCCCCGCCGAGGCGCGCATCACGTGGCAGGCGAACCACGATCCCGACAACGCCGAGCTGACCTACCAGCTCTTCCGGGAGGGCGTCGCCGCGCCGCTGCACACCGAGACCGCCGCGTCCACGCTCTGGGTGCGCCCCACCATGCGGTTCACCGACACCGGCGTGCAGTCGGGTCAGACGCACCGGTACCGCATCCGTGCCACAGACGCGAACGGCAACACGACGCAGTCGGACTGGGCGCCCGTGACGATCGCGACGGCGAGCTCCACGCCGAGCTACCTGCGGGAGGTGCTCGACGACGGCCCACGCCACTACTGGCCCCTTGGCGAGCCGAGCGGCACCACCGGCGTCGACTGGGCCGGTCCCGACAGCCTGACCCTCACGGGGGCGAGCCGCACCGCGGACGGCCAGGCGCTCGACGGCTCGACGAACGCGACCGTCTTCGCGGGCGCCACCACGTCGTTCGCGAGCTCCGGCACACCGCAGGCCGGTCCGCAGACGTACTCGGTCGAAGCGTGGTTCCGCACCACGAGCACGACGGGAGGCAAGATCGTCGGCTTCGGCAACCGGGCGACGGGCAGCTCGAACAGCTACGACCGGCAGATCTACCTCTCCGGCAGCGGCATCATCACCTTCGGCAACCGCGTCGGGCAGCCGCGCGTCGTGCAGAGCGGCGCAGGCTTCAACGACGGGAAGTGGCACCACGTGGTCGGCACGCTCGGCTCCGCGGGCATGACGCTGTGGGTCGACGGCGTGCAGGTCGCCACCCGCGCCGACACCACGTCGGCGCAGGTCAACTTCGGCTACTGGCGCGTCGGCGGCGACGGACTCAGCACCGCGTGGCCGAACGTCACCTCCGCCTACCTCGGCGGCAGCATCGCCGACGTCGCCGTGTACGACCGGGTGCTCACGGGCGCCGACATCGACGCGCACATCGTGGCCTCCGGCCGCCCCTCGTCGTCCGGTGCGCCGCCGAACGCCGCGCCGACCTCGAGCTTCACCCTCTCGTCCACCGGCCTCTCGATCTCGGCCGACGGCCGCGCCTCGAGCGACCCGGACGGCACGATCGCCTCCTACGCGTGGAGCTTCGGCGACGGTGCGACGGCGACCGGCGCGACCGCGACGCACACCTACGCGACGGGCGGGACGCGCACGGTGACCCTGGCCGTCACGGACAGCCGCGGCGCGACCGCCACGTCGTCGCAGCAGGTGACGGTGACGGCGACAGCGACCAATCAGGCGCCGACCGCGTCCTTCACCTCGACGACGCAGGGGATGACCGCCTCCGTCGACGGCCGCGCCTCGAGCGATCCCGACGGCACGATCGCGTCGTACGCGTGGACCTTCGGGGATGGGACGACCGCGACGGGCGCCACGGCGAGCCGCACCTACACGGCTGCGGGCACGTACACCGTCACGCTGCGGGTGGTCGACAACGCGGGAGCGTCGGCGACGACCACGCGCTCGGTCACCGTGCAGCAGCCGGCGCCCGTCACGGCGCTCGCTCGTGACACGTTCACGCGCACGGCGACGGGCGCGTGGGGCACACCGGATGTCGGGCCCGCGTGGACGCCGTTCTACGGCAGCGCGGCGTTCTCCGTCAGCGGTGGTCAGGGCAGGATCGCGCTCGCGCCGTCCCACACGCGCGAGGCACGCATGACGACGCTCTCGCAGACCGCGGCGGAGGTGGCGGTGTCGTTCTCCTCCGATGTCGCCTCCGCGGGAGCGGCGGCGAGCATCACCGTCGTCGGGCGGCAGGTCGGCAGCGAGGTGTACGCGACCCGCGTGCGGCTCGAGCCGGGTGGCGTGGTGCGCGTCTACCTGCTCTACAACGAGACGTCGCTCGGCTCGTTCGTGCTGCCGCAGTCGTACACGGCCGGAGCGGTGGTGCACGTGCGCATGCTCGTCGACGGCACGGGCCCGACGAGGCTCGCGGCGTCGGTGTGGCTCGCCGGCACCGCGCAGCCGGCCAGCTGGATGCTCGACACGACCCACTCGGCCGCGGCCATGCAGACGGCCGGATCCGTGGGCGTGCGCGCGGCGCTCAGCTCCGCATCGACCGTGCCGACGCAGACCATCCGGTTCGACGACTGGGAGGTCCGGGCGCTCCGCTGAGGTCGCCCTGCGGTCACGAGCGGAAGAGCCCCCGGCCATCGGCCGGGGGCTCTGCTCTCGTTGCGGTGCGCGCCGCGAGCGCTCAGCTGGGCGTCGATCGCGTCCGGCGGTACCGTCCGGATCGATGACGGGAGGGACGGGGTGGCCCGTGCAGCGCGAGCGGTCCGGTGAGGGCGCGAGCGGCAGCCGGCAGCGCCGCGACCGCGAACAGCAGCGCGAGCGTGCGGTACGACGTCAGCATCGGGCTGAAGAGCGCATCCCACGCTCCGAGGAGCGTGAGGAAGAGCAGCGCGGCCGACGCGGTGCGCGCGGTCAGGCTCGACACGGCCGCGATGAAGCCGACCGCCACGATGAGCGCGACGAACGCCGCACCGGGAGGCCCGAAGCGCACCCACAGGTCACCGAGGACGGAGTGGACCTCGAAGTGCCCGCCGAACATGTACCGCTCGACGTAGCCGTTGTTCGGGTCGTAGCCCAGCCCGGCCATGCCGCTCTTCGCGAGCCAGACGTCGCTCGACGCGGGGAGCGTGCCGGAGCCGTAGCCGAGCGGCCGCGCGGCGATGAGCGTGGTCGCGGCACCGAGCTCTGGCCTCCCGCCGAGGAGGAGCGAGCCGGAGGCGGCGATCTGCGCCTCCGACCGCTGCGCGGCCGCCTCGCCGAGGGCGCCGTCGAGGATGAGCGCCTGCAGCAGCAGGTAGAGGCCGAAGCCCGCCGACGCGATCCAGAGCAGCGTCAGCACCGGGTGCGGTCGCTCCGAGAGCCTGGGCGCAGAGACCTGCCACAGCAGCGCGGTGGCCGCCAGCAGCAGCAGCGCGGTCATCGAGCGCGAGTCCGCGAGCGCGGAGACCCCGGCCAGGGCCGCGAGCAGGACGATGGGCAGGATCCGGTTCCGTGCGTGCATGCTGATGCCGAGCACGATGAGCGCGACCGGCACCGCGAGGGAGAACTTCCACAGGTTCTCGGCGTTGCCGCCGGAGAGCGCGAGGTTCACCAGTGCGCCGCCGCCGAACGCGGCGATGGTCCAGGGCAGGCCCATCGCGCTGCGCGCCCAGAGCAGCATCCCCGCGCCGCCGACGAGCGACATGAGCTCGCTCGTCTGCCCGATCATGAGGTCGACGTCCCACGGCCGGGCACGGTCGAGCTGCGTCGCGACCACCCCCCATGCGCTCGCGATCAGCGCGAGCGCGAGCAGCAGCCGCGCGAAGCGGTACTCGCGGAGGACGGCGAGCCACACCGGCGCGAGCAGGATCGCGACGACGAGGCAGATGCTGATGCCGGGCCCGAACTGGAAGCGCATCGCGGCGGCAGCGGCAGCGATCGCGGGCACGACCAGGGGCCCTGCGGCGACCCGCCCGCGCGTCGTGTCCATCCGCCCTCCCCGGCTCGGCGCTCGCCGCGCTCCACTGCTGGCGCCATGATGCCACGGCGGGGGCCTGCCAGCGCCGCTGCCGGCGCGCCGGTCGGCCGAGGTCATGCGTCCTGCCGCTGCGGCGCCGTGAGTCGCTCGCGGTGCTTGGCGATGTAGATCGGGAACGGCACGATCTGGCAGAGGAGGAGGGCGATCGCGCAGCCGAGCGGAGGACCCGCCGCACCGAGCACGGGGGCGAGCACGAGCGACAGCAGCAGGCTGAGGAGCGCCATCGCGAGGGTGGGCACGACCTGGAACCGGATGCCCGGCTTGTCCATGATGAACATCCCGAGCGGGTAGACGCCGGCGATGCAGGTGACCATCGCGCCGAACGCGAGCACGGTCATGCCCGACACCTCGACCTCGCCGTCGGTGATGAAGCCGAACAGCGGGTCCTTCAGCAGCCAGACGAGGACGGTCGCGACGATGACGGAGCTCGCGAAGAGCCACGCCATGCCGGCGGGCCCGCGTCGCAGCTCGCCGAGGTGGCGCTTGCGCGAGTACATGGGCCAGAGCGCCACGCCCGCGGCGATCACGAGGCTGTTGAGCGCCAGGAACACCTGCGCGACGACGCCGTACTCCGCCACCTGATCGGCGCCGGACGACTGCGCGAGCACGTAGCGCTGCGCGCCGACCGCGATCGGGTAGGAGATCAGCTGGGCGAGCATCGGCCAGCCGACGTCCATCACCGTGACGCCGGGGTGGCGGCGCGGATGGGGGACCGCGGCTGCGGCACGAGGGATGAGCGGTGCGGTGCTCCGCCAGGTGAGGCTCAGGCCGAGGACGCTCACGATGAACGAGGCGCCGTAGGAGGCGATGGCGAGGTACCCGTGCGCCTCGTCCTCGGGGAGCCTGGTGAGCAGGAAGACGCCGAGCAGCGTGAGCGGCGAGATGAGCCCCTGCAGGAGGATGACGATGTGGTTGCGCTGCAGGCCCAGCATGATCCGCACCCAGATGCTCACGGGCACGCCGAGGCAGTAGACCGTCACGCACACGAAGGCCGCGAGCGCCGCGTTCGGGAGTCCACCCGCGTCGCCGAGCACGAGCCGCCACCACCCGGTGGCGAGGAGCACGGTGTTCACGAGCATGAGCACGATCGCGAACGTCACGAGGATGCGCCCCACCGAGGTCAGCTGCGCCGTGAGCCGCTCGTCCTTCCGCGGCTCGTCGCTCGTGGCCACGCCCTGCACGATGACCGCCCCGGCGCCGAAGTCGCTGAAGGTCAGCAGCGACGGCAGCACGATGAGCAGCGAGTACAGGGCGAAGTGCTCGACGCCCGCCTCGCCGAGGATGAGCCGGGTCGTGATGAGGCCGCACACGAGCGAGATGACCATGGTGATGGCCCTGGCGCCGACGGCGAGCAACGAGTTCACGAGCGCTCCCGCTCGCCGGTCACGAGCTCGAGCAGGTGATCCCCGATCTGCTCGCGGTACGCGCTCGGCCGGTGCCGCGCCGTGGCGGCGTCCGTGCTCTCGGCGAGCGAGCCGACGACGCGGTCCCACGATCCGGCGAGCTCCTGGAGCGCCCGGGCGAGGGCCGGTGCGTCGCCGGGCGGCACGAGCCGCGCGGACGGGTAGTCGCCCACGGCCTCCCGCAGTCCCGGCAGGTCGCTCGCGACGACGGGGCGCCGCGCGAGGATGCCCTCGACGGCCGTGTTGCCGAAGCTCTCGTCCTCCCGGCTGGGCACGACGAGCACGTCCGCCGCAGCGAGGAACGGTGCGACGTCCTCGCGGAAGCCGTGGAGCACGACGTGCTCCGAGAGCCGCGCGTCCCGCACGGCGTCGCGCAGCTGCGCCTCGAACCACTCGTAGCCCCGGAACGGCGATCCCACGAGGTCGATCCTCGCCTGGACGCCGACCTCCAGGAGCAGGCGGACGGCCTCGATCGCCACGTCCGGACCCTTGCGCGGCGAGAGACGGCCGACGTAGAGGACGCGGAGCGGCGGGTCGAGGCGCGGTCGCGGCGGCACGGCGGCGAGGGGTGCGGCGACGCCGTTGTAGACGACGCGCGTGCGCGGGCCGAGCGACGGCACGCTCCGCTCGATCGTCGCGCGCGTGAACCCGCTGTTGGAGACCACGCGGGAGGATGCGCGCTGCGGCGCGTACAGGACGCGGTTGGCGAGCGCGCGGCCGGATTCGGCCTCGTGGATGTGGCTGATCGTCGGCACGCCCCGGAGCCGCGCCACGATCGGCCAGAGCGGGAGGACGACGGTGCTGACGTAGACGCAGTCCGGGCGCACCGTGGAGAGCAGCCGCCAGGCGGAGCCGCCGCCGCGCAGCACGTCGCGCGCGAGCCGCGGCCACTTGCGCGGGCGCAGCAGCTCCTTGCGCAGCACGAACGACGGCGAGATGACGACCCTCGCTCCGCTGCGCCGCACGACGTCGACGAGGGGGCCGCGCTCGGGCAGCACGACGACGCACGCGAAGCCGCGCTCGCGCGCGGCGACGACGCTCTCGGCGAGCATCCGGTCCGCGCCGAAGAGCTCCGCGCCCGGATGCGCGAACAGGCACGTCGGCGCCTGCTCGGATCCGGGCCGCGCGCTCATCGTGCGCGCTGGTCGTACGGGGTGCGGGCGAGCACGACGCCGTTGAGCACGATGCCGAGCACCGGTGCGGGCGTCCCGTCGAGCGCGGCCGTGGCCTTGCGCAGCGCGTCCCGTCGCGTCCTGTCGACGCGCGCGACGAGGATCGAGGCGTCTGCGGCGGGCGCGAGCCACAGCGCATCGCTCACCGCGAGCACCGGCGGCGCGTCGATGATGACGTACTCGTAGTCGGTGCGCGCCTGCTCGAGCACCGCGTGCAGGCGCTTGCTCGTGAGCAGCTGCCCGGGGTTCGGCGGCGTGGGGCCGCACGGCAGCAGGTGCAGCCGCTCGTGGCCCCACACCTGCACGGCCTCGCCGAGCGAGGCATCACCGACGACCACGGTGGAGAGCCCGATGCCGCCCTCGACGCCCGTCATCGCGGCGAGCGTCGGCCTGCGCAGGTCGGCCTCCAGGAGCAGCACCCGGCTGCCCACCTCGGCGAGCGTGAGCGCGAGCCCGATGCTCGTGGACGACTTGCCCTCGCCGGCCTGCGCGCTCGAGACGAGCAGCACGCGGTGGGCGCTGTCCATGTCGACGAACTTGAGCGCTGCCGTGGTCTGGCGGACCGACTCGGCGATCGGGCCCGAGGGGTGCTCGCGGAGCGAGGTGGCGATGCCGCCCTGACCGGCCCGGCCGATGCTGCCGAGCACGGGGGCGTCGACCGCCTCGTGCACGTCCTCGACGTTGCTGAGCCGGCTGCCGAAGCGACGGATGGCGAGCGCCAGGAGCACGCCGAGCAGCAGGCCCGCGCTGGCGGCGAGCACGGTGTTGAGCCGTGTGGTGGGCTCGATGGGGCCGATGGGCGTCCGCGCGGGCGCGATGATCTCGACGCGCACGGCCGGTTGCCCGTTCGCACCCTCGGGTGAGGTCTCCGCGACGGCGACCGCGAACTCGGCCGCGATCGCGTCCGCGGTCTGCTGCGCAGCGGCCCCGGTCGCATCCGTGACGCCGATCTCGATCACGACGGTGTTGAGCGGCGCCTGAACGTCGGTGCGCGCGGCGAGCCGTGCGCTCGTCTCCTCGAGGCCGAGCCGGTCGATGACCGGCTGCAGCACGACGGGCGACTTCGCGAGCAGGGCGTACGTCCCGACGAGGTTCTGCACGTAGCTGGAGCCCTGCAGGAGCTCGATCGAGGTGTCGCCTCGAGCCGGGACGACCATGACGCTCGTCTGCGAGCGGAAGCGCTCAGGCAGGAACTGGGAGACCCCCCAGCCGGAGGCGGCACCGAGCGCGACGAGCAGGACGATCACCAGCCAGTGCTTGCGCAGGGCATCGGCGTACTCCTGAAGCGTCATCGCGCCACCTTCCCGAGAGTGTCTCACCTCGCATTCTGCACTGTCCTGCGCACCGACCTGGTCGTTTGGTGGATCGACGCGCCAGCGGCGAGGTCGCGGGCGAGCCGCTCGTACTCGTCGGCGACGTCCTCCCAGCGGAAGACGCGGGCCGCGCGCTCGTGCGCCCGGATGCCGCGGGCGACGACGAGCGCCTCGTCAGCCTCGGCCGCCTCGACCGCTCGCGCGAGCTCCGTCGCGTCCGAGAAGGTCCACGCGTCATCGGCGAGCACCTCGCGGTTGAAGTCGACGTCGAAGGCGATCGTGGCGGTGCCGGCGCCCATCGCGCGCAGCAGCGAGGGGTTCGTGCCGCCCACCGAGTGGCCGTGCACGTAGGTGCGGGCGTGGGCGTAGAGCGCGTCGAGCAGCTCCTGGTCCCACACGCCGCCGAGCAGCCGGATGCGGTCGTCCCCCTCCGCCGCCTCGTGCACGGCTCGCGTGTAGTCCGCGCTGTAGGGCGCGGAGCCCACGACCACGAGCGGCAGCCGAGCGCTGCTGCGCCGGTAGCCCTCGACGATCTCGAGCACGTGGTTCTCGGGCTCGAAGCGCGCGACGGCGAGGTGGAACCGGTCCGGCTCGAGCGCGAGCGGTGCGAGCGGCGCCGTGGCGATGCGCTGCAGCACCGGTGCGCCGTACCGGATGAGCTCCGTCGGCGCGCCGAACTCGCGGGCGTAGTAGTCCGCGATCCCGGGCGCGTCGGCGATGAGCGCATCGGCGGTGCGCACCGACCGCTGCTCCGCCCACCGGTAGTAGGAGCGGCCTGCGCCGCCCCACTTCGCGCGCCGCCACTCGAGGCCGTCGACGTGCACGGCGACGGGGATGCCCCGTGCCCGCAGGAGCGACACGTACGGCGCGTTGGCGGCGTTGAACACGAACGCGACATCGGGGGCGCCGCCCGCCATCGCGAGCAGGGTCGCGATCCCGGTGCGGCTCAGCGTCTCGAGCTGCTTGAGCGGCAGCGACGGCACGTGCACGACCTGCATGCCGAGGTGCTCGGTGATCTCGGGGTGCGAGCGGTCGCCGTAGACGATCACGTCGTGGCCGCGCGCGGCGAGCCGCGACCCGATCTCCTCGACGGCCGTCTCGAAGCCGCCGTAGGTGGCGGGCACGCCTCTGGTGCCCAGCATGACGATGCGCATGGTGTGTGTCCTCAGTAGGCGCCGGCCGGGTGCACGACGACCCGGGCGGTCTTGAAGATGATCATCAGGTCCTGCGTGACCGACCAGTTCTCGACGTACCGCAGATCGAGTCGCACGCTCTCGTCCCACGAGAGGTCGCTGCGACCGCTGATCTGCCAGAGACCGGTGATGCCGGGCTTCAGGTAGAGGCGGCGCATGGCCACGCCGTCGTAGGTGGTCGCCTCGCCGGGCAGCGGGGGCCGCGGCCCGACGACGCTCATGTCGCCCTTGAGCGCGTTCCAGAACTGCGGCAGCTCGTCGAGCGAGTGCTTGCGCAGGAAGCCGCCGACCCGAGTGATGCGAGGGTCGTCCTTGAGCTTGAAGAGCGGGCCGGCGCCCTCGTTCTGCGCGCGCAGCGCGGCGAGCTGCTGCTCGGCGTCGACGTGCATCGTGCGGAACTTGAGCATGGCGAACGTCCGGCCGTCCCGGCCGACGCGCTGCTGGCGGAAGAGGATCGGCCCGGGGGAGTCGAGCCGGATCGCGATCGCGATCGGCACGGCCAGCACCCCGACCGCCAGCAGCGCGAAGGATGCGACGACGATGTCGAGCGCGCGCTTCAGCACGTGCTCGCCGCCATCGAACGTGGGGATCCGCACCTGGATGAGCGGCAGGCCGTCGACCGGGCGGAAGGAGATGCGCGGACCCGCGACGTCGGTGAGCCGCGAGAAGAGCACGAGCTCGGCGCAGGTGCCCTCGAGCTGTCGGCTCAGCCGCGTCAGGTAGGCCGGATCGGCGTCGGGCTTCGCCGCGAGGATCACCGTGTCGGCGCCCATCCGCTCGGCGTCGTCGGCGAGCGTCGAGGCGACGGTGAGCACCGGCACCCGGCGGCCGCGCAGCTCGAGCGGGGCGCCGTCGTCGCCCGCGATGACGGCGGCGACGACGTGGTAGCTGAGGTCGCCCGTCCGGGCGAGGCGCTCGAGGACGTAGGCCACCTCCTCGCGGTCGCCGACGAGGATCGTGCGCGACGACCACTCGCCCTCGCGGCGGCGCGCGATGAGCCACCGGCGCCACTGCCACCGGCCGATGAGGAGGCTGAGCATGCCGACGGGCAGGGCGATGAGCAGCTGCAGCCGCAGCGCGGGCCAGTCGACCACGAGCGCGGGAGCGGCGAGGCCCGCGAAGGCGAGCCCGCTCGCGTGGGCGACCCGTCGGTACTCCGTCGCCCCTGCGCCGAGGATGCCGGCGTCGCGCGAGTGGATCGCGGAGAGCGCGACGAGCCAGACGAGCAGCACGAGCGCGGGTGCCGCGAGCGCCTGTTCGAGCTGCACGGGCGCGAGCGGCGTCGCGGCGGCCGGGGCGGTCGCGAAGGCGACGATGAGCGTCGTGGCCACGAGCACCGCGACATCGGTGAGCGCGAGCCGCAGACGGGTGCGACGATCGCGCTGGAGCCGACGCACGAGGGTCGGCGTCGCCCTAGGCGACTGCGCCCCCGGCAGTGCGAAGGGGGGTGCCACGGGGACAGCGGCGGCGATCGCCGCCATCTTCCTCGATGTTCCCTGCCATGCACGCTGCATCTGCCCCACCTGCTCCTTCGCCGACCGGAGCACTCACCGGTCGGGTTGCCGTAACGCTGTTCTATAACAATGGTCGGCCGGGACTTTGCAGACAAGGGAAGATGCCCCAATGCGGAGATTCGTGCGGGGATCGACAGGTGGGGTTGAGCGAACGACGGGTGGCGCTGAGGGAACGCTCAGCACGAGGCGGTCGCGCCTCGCCCGTAGGATGCCGTCATGACACCGTGCTGGCTGGAGCGGTGACGACGAGACCGCGCGTGGTGGTCGCGCTGTCCCACGACCAGGACGTCGAGCGCTGGAGACAGCGGCACGAGCGCGGCGAGGTGCTCGACGAGACCCCCTACGGCTACCACCGCGCTGCCGACCGCTTCGATGTCGTCTGGACCGCCTCGCATCACGAGCACCCGCTGGTCCGGCGAGCTCGCGAGTCGCTCTCAGGACGGCTCGGATTCGACGTCGTGCACATCTGGCGGAACCGCGGACTGCTGCGGAGCGCCGACGTCATCTGGACCCACACCGAGCGCGAGCACCTCGCGGTCTCCTTCGTGCTGCGCGGTGGCGCTCCGCCGGTCATCGCGCAGTCGGTGTGGCTGTGGGACGCATGGCCCGGGCTCTCCGGCGTCCGACGCAGGCTCATCGCCACGCTGCTGCGGCGGCACGCGATCGAGCTCGTGCTCTCGCACCAGAACCTGGCGGACGCTCGGCGCGGCGTGCCGGGACGCCGGGTGGAGTTCGTGCCCTTCGGCTCCGCGGCGCTGCCGAGCGTGCGGAGCGATCCTCCAGGCAGCCCGCCACTGGTGCTCTCGGTGGGCAACGACAGCGATCGCGACTGGGCCGTGCTCGCGCGGGCGGCGGAGCGCATCCCCGGGGTGCGCTTCCGCATCCTGTCCGGCAGTCGGGCGGCGCGGGCGACGGACTGGCCGGAGTCGGTCGAGCCGGTGACGACCGCCACGCGCGAGACCCTGATCGCGTCGATGCGCGAAGCCTCCTGCGTCGTCGTGCCGCTGCGGCACAACCGTCACGCATCGGGCGCGACGAGCTGCATCGAGGCACTGAGCGCCGGCCGTCCGCTGGTGGTGACGAGCGCGGGGGGCATCGACGCCTACGTCGAGGGCTCAGCGACGCTCGTCGCCGAAGGAGATCCGGTGGCGCTCGCCGATGCGATCGATGCCGCGGTCCACGGCGCTGGCACATCGCCGGAGGAGGGCGTCGAGGTCGACCGCGGGCTCACCCAGGCCGACTACGTCGAGCGGTACGCGCGGATCACCCACTGGGTGCTGGGGGGACCGTGGGATGAGACGGTGTCGGAGTTCGTGACGCTGACCCGCGCGGAGCGGGACGTGCCCGGAGCCTAGAGCGCGCGCGCTGCCCCGGGCGGTCGTCGTCGCGACCACGCGCTCCGCGTGCTAGC